>JAZQDC010000012.1:0-303515 GCA_045546575.1 Lachnospiraceae bacterium
CCACCCTTCTAACGTTCTTCATAAGTAAACACCGTGCGTTTTAAAACGGCATATAAAATTGCAACAATAACACCGATTATCGCGCAGTAGAGCCACGCTTGAGCAGATGAACGTCCAAATTGCAAATCAATAAAGCCGATATCATAAATTGATTTCATAATTTTTGTGCTCATATCGGTAAAACGGTCGATAACCGTAAACAAAACAACAACCAAAAGTTGAGGACTTACCATTGGCAAGGTGATTTTCCAGAAGTTTTCCCAAGCGGTTGCACCCTCTATCGCCGACGCCTCGTAAAGCGAAGGTGAAATTGACTGTAAAGCCGCCAAGAAAATCAGAATTTGAATACCCGAATGGCTTAAAACAACCGAAATGTTGTCCTGTGCGTAAAGAATAAAGTTTGAAATATCTGCCGATATATCAGAGCTAAGCAAAAGCTTTGTTACAAATTCCTGCCCGCCCGACAAAACCCCCGCCGACATATCCGATGCGGTAGTGGGGTCAATAATTGATTGAATCAACGCATCAACCATTATTTCAACCATAACACCCGAGCTTAAAATTACGGGTAAAAAGAAAACTATACGGTAAGCCGTACGACCAATAAATTCTTTTTTAAGAAGCATTGCAATAACAAACGAAACCACCACGATAAGCGGTGTGTTAATTGCAGTATCCTTTAATGACTGTGATAAATATTTAATATAATCGACGTCTTCAAGGGCGTCGCGATAATGTCCGAAGCCCTTAACCACAATATCATAACCGTTAAAGGTATTGATATCGCCGAGACTTATGCGTAATGAATCAAAAATCGGCAATGCAAGGAAGAAAACAATGCCAATAATAAATGGCAACACAAAAATATAGCCCGTTTTCATTTCGCGTATCTGCATTTTTGTGTACTTGTTTTTTAGTCCTTTCACTGCCGTTCACCTCGTTTAGTGTGTGGCAGGCAGTTTGCCTGCCACACTTTAAAAATTAGCCTTTATTAAAACTGTTTGCCTTTGCTTTATAAACCGCGCCAACCTTTTCAAGATATTCCTGAACACTGCTTGCGCCATAGAGACAGTTGCGTTCTGCATTATAAAGGTCATCTGCATAATAATCGGTCAATGTGTTACGATAGTCAACAATACCTTGACCTTTCTCAATAGCTTCAGCATATTTCTTTATAATTGCCGCGTCCTTAGTATCAAGAGCATCGCTCTTTTTGGTAAGCGAATAATTTTTACCATTATTGCTTGCTTCTTCAGCCTGCTTCCAAGCTGCAAAAATAAGTTCAACATCGTCGGGGTTCTTAACACTTGCGGGAATGCTGTAGCATTCAAATTCTGTTAAGTCAACAAGACCACTTTTGGGGTCGTTTTTGCTTGGAATCATAACAACGCCGTAGTCAAACTTAGCATTTTTCGCAAAATAGTCAAGGTTCCAACCATCAGCAATCATCATTGCAACACGGCCCTTAACAAACTGTGCCTGCGGATAGAGATAGTTACCGCCGTCAAGTGGCATTGTTAAACCACCCGCTTTAAGTTTTCTTACAAACTCAATAGCATCACGAGTGTTTTGGTTTTCAAGGCAGTATGTAAAGTTAATGCCATCGCGCTTATAGAAGCTGCTGCCGTTTGCCAAAATGAAGATTTGCATGATACCTTCTTCGTTCTGCTTACCCGAAATACCGTATTTACCAGCTTTTACAACCTTTTGTAATATTTCATAAAGCTTATCCCAAGTGAGTTGACCTTTATTGTAAAGGGTTAAAAGGTCATCATCGCCCTTTATGATTGAACGGTTATAAACCAAAAGATGGCGGAAAGCATAGGTATCAATTGCACCGTAAAGCTTGCCGTTAACAGTTGTCAATTTTTCCTGTGCCTTGGGAATAAAGCAACCTGAATCCTGATAATTGATAATATCAGAAGACTTCATTTCCTTTAAAAGGCCCTTTTTAACTGCAGGATAGAAGTTAGAGTTATTAAATACAACAACATCTGCAATCGGGTTACCTGCAAGGATTGATGAATAAAGGGTTGTATAATCGTTATTAAGATTCAAGTTTTTAAATTTGCAGTTATACTTGGTTTCAAGTTCTTTTACCCAGTCTAAATCGGTTTCAACTGTGTTATCCCATGAAGGGGCCGCAAATGTAAATTCTCTACTTTGCATATCTTTAACTTCAATTTTGATGTCGGAATTTGAAAGACCGCTGTTTGTATTAGCGTCATCACCTTTATTGTCACCTTGTTCACCGCCACACGCAGCAAGAACAAAGCATAAAACCGCAACCATTAAAAACGCCAAAGTCTTTTTAAATAAGTTATTCATTTAAAGCACCTCATTAAAATTATTTATAAGCCCTAACCCAGTCAACCTGAGCCTTTATCGGCAAATCTTCTTTAGTGAAATTGCGTTTGCCAACCCAACTGTTGTCAAGATAGCAGGAAACATCCACAATTATGTATGCTTCGGTCATGGTTTCGCCTTCTACACCGTCTGCCTGAAGACCAAATGTTGCACGGAGCAACTTATCGTCAACATAATAATAAATTGAATCTTCAAACCACACGCAGGTAAAAACATGGAAGTCGGTCATTTTGTCTTCAACTTCAAAATATTCACCTTCCTGAATGTGGGCGTAGTTATTGGTGTAATCATAATAATGTTCGGTTATAGCAAAACGATTACCGTCACCCCAAGCCGCCGAAGTTTCGAGAATGTCAATTTCTGAAAGACCCCATTTAGCATCATCTGACTTAAAGTTGGTATATTTTGTACTGTATTTACCGAGCGGTAAAAGCCAAAATGCTGTGTTTAATCCGCCAAACTTTGCACAAGAAATACGCGCCGTAAAACAACCGTATTTTTGCAAGAAGGAGTCGCGTGTATCCAAACAACATTCGCTGTAAAGATATGTTTCCTTATTTATCGGGTCATAAATCACATCATCTGTGATAAGCATATTAAGCATACTGTCCGAAACGGTATAACAGTTAGGCGCTATTTGAGCGCGGTCAATTACTTTATATGTATCGGCATCATCCGGCTTGTCATAAGTCAAATGATTTCGGTGTGACTTCCACACATCAGTATTAAGGCTATCACCTTCAAAATCGTCATTAAAGGTGATTTCCCAACCCTTAAGCGGAACAGTAATATCGCAATCTAACTCATCATCACCGTTTTTGTAAGCAACATTAATCACTATTTCCGGTGTAGAGTTGCGTACCGCTTCGGGAATTATAATATCTGTTTTATCAACCATCACACGCTCATCATTACAAGTGACTGTAAGGTTTTCGTTGGCTATTTCACCATGATTCATTGTTATATTAAAACAATATTTAAGGTCAAACCCCGGAACACCCGGATGCCAATAATATTCGGTACGAAGACTAACATCCTTTTCGACCCTTACCGTTGTATAAAGAATGCCTTTGTTAGAATATTCTTTTTTATTAAAAATACTACCCATTTATAAAACCCTCAAACATTAAAACTTGTAAGCCCTTACCCAGTCAACTGTACTTGCAATAGGAAGATCCTTTTCGGTAAAGTCGCGCTTACCTACCCAAGAATTATCAAGATAAAGCGAATTATCAATAATCATATAGGCACGCTGAACAGATTTATCACCCGTACTCTTATCAGAAAGACCATCGGCAACCCTTATCAACTCGCCATCAAGATAATAATAAAGCGCATCCTTTGTCCATACACAAGAATAGGTGTGGAAGTTTGTTATAGTATCGCTAACTTTGTAATACTTTGCTTCCTGCAAATGCTCCAAATTTTTCTTATAATTGTAATAATGTTCAGTTACACAGAAAGTACGGCGGTCACTTTTACCGAATGCAACCGATGCTTCTAAGATATCGATTTCGGCAAGGCCCCATTCAGGATTAGACTCCTTAAAATTCGTATATTGAGTAGAATAACCACCATTAGGCAATAACCAGAAAGCGGTGTTGATACCACCAAATTTCGCACAAGCAATTCTCGCTTCAAAAAGTCCGTATTTCTGCTTAAAGGATTCCCTGGTATCTAAACAACACTCGCTGTAAATATATGTCTTTTTATTAGCGCCATCATAAACATTTTGCTTTTTTATAAGCATATAAAGCTTACCATTTTTCACTTCATAAGAATCTTTAGCCGCTTTCGCACGGTCAATAACTTCGTATGTATCGGCGTCACTAGGTGCAGTTAGTGATGCGCCGCTATGGTCTGACCATTTTGTGCGGTCAAGTTGAGTACCGTTAAAATCGTCATTGAATGTTAGTTTATACGCAAAGCAAGGTATTGACACCTGTCCTTTTGCGCCCGATTTGTGTTCAATATCAACTACAACATCTTTACCGGCAGAACGCACACTATAAGGAAGTGTGATTTTATTCTTGGCAAATTTAACACCTGCAGTCGCACATTCAAAGGTTATTTCATCGACATTAACCGGCGAACCGTCAACAAGCACATTCAATATATAGGAAACATCCTTATCAACGAGACCGGGATGCCAATCATATTGTACTTCTAAAACCGATTCGGTACCAACATTGCTTGTAACACTGCTATTCTCATCCGGTTCAGATGTGGGTTTTGATGTATCATTTGGTTTATCACCACAACAACAAAGCGATAATACCATTGACAATACCATAACCATTAAAAGCATTTTTTTAAAAATGTTTTTCATAAATTAACACTCCCCTTTAACTGATTTTATAATATAAAAACAAATATTACTTGGTATAAGTTTCACAAATAAACTATTTAAAATCACCTATTTAAAAGCTTATTTGATTTTCTAAAATCATAAGGCGAAACGCCATATTCTTTTTTGAAAAGTTTTGAAAAATGATGTATGTCATAAAAGCCAACCGATAACGCAATTTCTTCTGCCGACATATCGGTTTCTATAAGCAACTTTTGGGACACCGACAGTCTGTAACTGCGAATATATGCCGAAAATGTCGTTTCTTTTTCACGGCTGAAAACGGTAGAAAGATAATTGGGATTAGTATAAATCGCCTCAGCCACCGTTTTCAGAGTAATCTTTTGTGAATAATTGTCGTGTATATAGCGTATAGCCCTTGCCACAATCGGTGAAGTTTCACGGTTCGACTGTACAAACATTACAGGTACCGTAATTTCTTGCCAAACATCGGGTTCATCAATCATTACAGGGCTTCCAAACCAATGATGACCCTTAGTGCTGTAAATTGCGATACCAACTTCACCCGACATATTGCTTTTAACACGGGTTTTAATATATATCCACTTCTGTGAAAATTGTTCGGTATCAAAAGGTTTTATACCCTTATCCGCCCAAAAAAGCACCTTATAGAGAGACGGATTTTCCCCCGCCCAAATTCTGCCATATTTATGAGAAGAATTTTGTGTCACAATCTCATAATTAATTTTGTCGATTATGTTAGCACCATTATTAGAAACGAAATAATTATCTGCACGCATTGTGCGAATAATATATGCACCGTCTTCTTCAGGGTCGTTACACCATATTTCAACATCTTGGACATACACTTCACGGTTTGCTGCAAGCGGTCGGTCATTATCTGTGTAACTTGTAATAGCAACCGCATCGATATAACGGGGCAACATTGGATGCTTTCTTACAATTTCAACCACTAACTGACTAAGTAATGACTGCACCTTATTTAAATAACCTGCAGGGCGTTTCGCAGCTTCAACGCACATACTTTCTAGTAATCTGCGTTCGGTTGAGGCAACTTCAAGTTCAAGCGTATGTGGCATTTCAATCGTAAGCGCCTGCATATTAATTGGCAGATTATAACTTATTGCATTTAAAATTTCATCACGGTCAAGTTGGCTTGGACGCAAAATTTTAAAGTCAAAAATTAACACGCGTGTGTCATTTTCAAGACCCATAAATTCTGCAAAACCTTTACCGCTCCATTCAACCAGTGTGCCCGCCGAAATTGTGATTCTTTCACTTCTAGCAGATGATTCAAAATTTTCAACCGTTACGCCAACACTTCCGCTTTTAACATAGCAAAAGGTGTGATTTGCAGTTGAAACCGAAGTGGTTTTTTCTGCATCTAACCCCAAAAGCATCATATAACTTATAGGAGTAAGTATATATTGAAATTTTTGAAGCGTCCAATAGCTTAAATTGTTTGTATTTAACATTTATTTCATTCCGTAAATTTATTTTTTAACACTTATTATAAAACAAAATAGGTACAAAATACATACCCCAAAAATTGTAAATTGGGCGCAACCCAATACTGTTTAAAAATATTGAAGTTGCACCCGCATATTTACAAAATTTTATTAAAATTCAAGCGGCATTACAAACTTTTAAAATCTATATAAGCAAATGCCTTTTAAGCCTTCTTTTTCTTTGCAATTAAAACAATTACAATAACCAAAACTGCAAGACCTACAACGCCTGCTGCTATACCTATAACAATGAGCCATACATTAAACGGCTTTTCATTATTTTGATTATCGGAATCGGCTTTATTATTGTCGGTTTCATTATCAGTTTCATTATCGGGGGTTGTACCGTCTTCGGTTGTGTCGTTTTCAGGCTCATCTTCATCGACAGGATAATTCAGAACAGTAACAAACGGGTCAACCGGTTTGCCTTCAGTGATTCTGGCAGCGGTAATTTCCAAAATATCGCCTGTATTAAACCACTTAGCATCTTCATAAGCGGCACTCCAGTTAAATGCACCGTAACCTGTACGAATCTGAAGCTTGTTAAGATATTCAAGGTCTAACATACCTTTAGCGGTTATATCAGTAAGTCTTACACGAACTTCTTCCCACTGATTTGCCTTTTTAATGGTATAAGTCTGTGTCATAGTGGTCTTTGCATCGTTGTCAGTATCGTCCATAATAAACCAGTAAAAGGTCATTCCTGCACGGTTTGAACGCACCCACATACTGAAATAGCCATTTTCCAAGGTTGAAGCGTCAATGGCAAAGGTGCCTTTTTCATCACCAAACCATATTGAAAGACCCTTAGTAGCCATTGTTTTATCCTTAATTCCCGCGCCGGCCACAATCTTAACACCGGCAAGTTCTTGAGCAAATTCACTATATTTTTCTTTAGTTACTTCACCAAAGTTTGAGTTGCCCGAATAACTATCCATTTCAAATGAAACACGACCTATAAGTTCACTGTCAGTAGCATATTTGCCATCATCATCAGGCTGTGTGGGTTCGGTATCAAGATTTGCATATTTACTATAATCAGGAACATCAGAATCATAAATTCGAAGACCTGCAATTTTAAAGTTTTCGCCATATTTGAAACTATCATCAAGACCCTGACCTGTAAAAGCAACCGCACTGATAGACGATAAGAAATCAGGATTTTCAAGCAAGATGGTTTCAGTCTTTAACATATCCTCCTTAATCGGGATAACAACCTGTTGCCACTTATTCGCTTTTGTAACAGTGAATTTTACATAATCAGAAGATCCGCCCGTTTCAGAGTTGCGCAAACAAACCTTTAAACTGCGATTTGCAGCTTCGCTCTTAATCCAGAAAACAAGATTACCAAAATCATAAGCCGAAGAAATATCGGCCGATTCAACCGTACCGTATTGTGTAACGTTTGCAAATTGGAAAATACCAGATGTAACATCATCAGCAATAAACCAACCCGCACGAACAAAACGTGGGTCGTTTTCAATGTCGTAAAGTTTCCATCTTACTGTATCCATACCGCCCTTAGCGCCGTTACCGCCACCACCAATTGCAGAAGCAGAAGATTTTGTGCTGGTATCAAATACTACAGTAGCTTTTGCAGGTTTTTTAGGATTAGAATAAAAACTTATTTCATCAATAAAGTAAGATGCTTTGGCAGCGCTCTTTGTAAAATCGATTTGAGAAACAGCCTTTGACTTATCAATAGCCTTGCCATTTGAATCTACAAAGTCGGTCCACGGGATTTTATAAACCGCTTCTTCGGTTTCAAGTGTTATTTTTGCTTCATACTTGACGTTGTCCTGAAGAAGTACAACAACAAAGTCATTCATAGCGGCTTCTTCGTTATAAGCCCAGAATGCAAAGCCGTCGCCCTGAAGTTTAAGGTTAAGACCGCTTTTTGATTTAAAGCCACCCCAAGCAGAAGTACCCCAAGAAACATAAGCACATTTGCCTTGCGTACCGTAACCGCAAATATCGGTAAATTCAAGAGTTGCACTGTGAGCATTCCAGCCGCGTGTATTATCTTCAAAGCCTTCAATTAAAACATAATTTTTCGGCATTTTTACAGTACTGTTAACACGTTCGATTTCGCGAATATGACCGCAATCGTTACAGTCTGTATCGCGGTTATTATCGTAGGTATGTGCTAAGCAACTTCCGTCTTCATTATAAAATGCAAGTTCATCTATGTAATAAGCAACCGATGCACCGCTTTTGGTAAATTCAATCTGATGTACCTTTACATCCTTGCTTACCGCAACATTATTCTTCACAAATGCAGTGTACGGAATTTTATAAACACCTTCGCCTGCGGCTAAAGTAATTTTCGCTTCGTACTTAACACCAGCTTGAAGAATTACAACAATGAAATCGTTAAGTTGTGAGCCTTCGTTATATGCCCAGAAGGTAAGGCCGTCACCCTTAAGTTCCAAATCAATGCTTGAAGTGTCTTTGGTTTTTATACCACCATAACCCGATTCGGTCCAGGTTACATAAGCACTCTTGCCCTTTGTGCCGTAAATAGCATTTTCCGAGTATTCAAAAGAAGTAGTAGCCGTTGATGGATAATGGTGAGATTTCCAAGCGAGATCGCTTGCTGAATTGAAGTTATCAATCAATAAATAGCCCTTAGGTAATGATAATGTGCTCTTAATTGGACCAACATCACGAGTATCACCGCATACATTACAGTCGGCATCATTGCGACCGTCATATTTATGCTCTACGCAACTGCCGTCCTCCTTATAAAATGCAAGTTCGTCAATATAATATGTTGCCGATGCGGCATTTTTGGTAAATTCAATTTGATATGCCGCAACATTAACATCTACAGCAACATTATTCTTAACAAATGCGGTGTATGGAACCTTATAAACACCTTCACCTGCAGTTACGGTGATTTTTGCTTCATACTTAACACCGTTTTGCATAATTGCAATTATAAAATCTTTTAATTCTGCGCCTTCGTTATACGCCCAGAAAGCAAGACCATCGCCCTTAAGGTCTAAGTTAATACTTGATGTGGTTTTGGTTTTAATGCCGCCGTAACCCGAAGCAGTCCAATTAACGTAAGCACTCTTACCCGATGTGCCATAGCCATATTCAGCAGAATATTCAAAAGTAGTTGTTGCAGTTGCGGGGTAATGATGAGCAACCCAACCAAGATTACTTTCTGCGTTAAAATCATCAATTAAAAGATAATTTTCAGGCATAGTTTTGGTGCTTGGCACCATTTCTACAGGTGCGTTATCATCACGATATACACCAACGCTATCTAGATACAAGGTTTTTGATGTAGAGGGTTTATCTGCAAGTAAAAGTGTTATTTGCGAAACATAAGCACCCTCGGTCCCAAAATGAATTGCTTTTGAAGAAGCATCGGGGAAAGATTCCCATGGAACCAAAACAGCCTGCTCGCCCGCTTTGAGCTGTGTGGCAGGAATGGTGTATTCATGGTTAACCGTTGTAGCGCTTGCATCAGTTTTAAGGGTTACCTTAACTATTAAGCCAACGCCTAAATCCGCCGGCAAGTATAACCAAAAAGCAAGACCTGTATATTTTATGTTAGCGGACTTACCATAGGTTTTAACGCCGTCCCACTTGTCAGTTAGAACAGCCTTTAAGCTTTTTCCTGACAAGCCATATACATGATCGGTAACGGAAGAAAATTCAACATTGTCAGTTGAACTGTCCTGTTCGCGCCAATGTGTAACGCCACCGTCAAAATCATCAATAACAATCATTTTTTTAGGCATTACCACACTATCATCTGCAAAAACGCTGATAGATACTGCCACAGTTGTCATTATTAGCGCCAACGCACAAACTATTGCCAACAATTTTTTAGTAGATTTCATAATTTACTACCCTCTCTTAAATATTACGCCGAAAGTAAATTTCGCAAGTTATATGAAATGATAACGGGCACTATATCCCGAATACATTATTATCATACCATTTTCACTAATATACCACTTGGTAAAATCTTCAGTTTTTACGAGAAATTCTTCATATTTTTAGTTAAAATATATGTCATTTCATAATATCAGCGGTGACGTATTGGGTATTTTTTACAAATAATATTTCGACATTTTCAAACAAAAAAGACGCTTCACAAGAAGCGTCTTTAAAAATATTAATTAAATTGATATGCACGTACCCAATCGACATAGCCGGCAATTGGTAAATCGGAATCCGTAAAATCACGTTTACCAACCCATCCATTATCTAAGTAAAGCGAAACATCAACTATCATATAGGCGGGGGTAATTTCCCTTCCGTCAGCACTTTCGGTCTGAAGCCCTGCAGAGCTTCTTATATGCTTATTATCAACATAATAATAAAGCGCATCGGGTGTCCATACACATGAATATGTATGGAAATTTGTTATATCATCGTTAAGCTTATAATAAGCCGAGCGCTTGTGCCCTGCCTTATAGTTATTTGTATAATCATAAAAATGCTCAGATATTGCAAATGTGCGGCGGTTATAGCTTCCAAACGCCACAGAGGATTCATATATATCAATTTCAGCAAGACCGTAACATGGATCTTCAGTCAAAAAGTTGGTATAAAATTTAGAATACGAACCCTTAGGAAGAAGCCAAAAGGCAGTATTTATACCACTGAATTTAGCTGATGCCACTCTTGCCTGAAACAGCCCAAATGTTTGTTCAAAACGGCCCGCTGTGTCAAGACAGCATTCACTGTAAAGGTATTTTATCTTGTTTGCGGTATCATATGTAGGCTCGGCTTTAATAAGCATATTAAGCTTGCCGTCACTCACGGTATAGCAATCCTTTGCAGGCTTTGCGCGATCAATAACTTGGTAGCTTGATGCATCCGCCGGTGCGACATTAGTTAAATACCAATGCTCCTTCCATTTGGTTCGGTCAAGCTCGGTACCGTTAAAGTCATCATTAAAGGTTTGTGTCCATTTAAAGCAAGGAATGCTTACATCACAGCTTGCGCCCGATTCGTGCTTAACCGTAACAACAACAGGCTTTCCTGCAGCGCGAACGCTATACGGCAAGGTAACTCGGCCGGTATGATTTGTTACTTTAACCCCTGCAACCTTTGATGTAATTGTATAGCTGCTTACATTAACGGGACTGTTATCAACCCGAACAGATAAATCGTAAAATACATCCTCGTTTGGTAGACCCGGATGCCATTCATAAGTGGCGGTTATGGTGTGATTTCCGTTATTATTTACGGTTTCACTTGTGGTCGGTATAGAGGGACTTGTTGTGGAAATGGTGGTATCACCGTTTTCACTTGAAGTGGTGCCTATAACACTTGAATTCTCACTGCCGGTCACATCTTCAGACGAATTATTTTCACTTGTAGTGTTATCACTTTCAATCTCATTATTGCTGTCGCTTACAACCGAATTCGTATCAGAATCGGCGCAAAAACAAAGCGATACTGCAAGAATTATTGAAAGTGAAATAAGTAAAATGTTTTTTAATATAATTTTCATTCAACTCCCTCCTTATATCCTATTTAACCATTTTTACATTGCTTTTTCTTGGTAAAAGCTTCATACCTTTTTTTATCGAAATTCATTTTTTATAATAATATTATATTTATTACAGCAAAATAAAAAAACGGCTTGCGCCGTTCTTAATTTATTCTTTTATTTATAACCCTTGCAACGTAAAATGCGGCTATACAAAGTGGTATATCCTTTATTAAATAAGGAAGTGAAGCCACCAAAAAGCTGGCTGCTATACCGTTCGATGAAACTAACGAAAACTGTATAACTCCAATTATGTGACAAATTAAAACACCAATTAAACCAAATAAAATTTTAAAAATATTCTTTTTAAATTTATGTGAAACACCGCAGCAAAATGCAAGCGGCAAAAAACCGAAAATAAAGCCGCCCGTTAAATTTATAAGATGATGCACACCACCCTGAAAGCCATAAAAAACGGGAAGCCCTATAGCCCCCAAAGCAATATAACACAAGACCGATAAAAGTGAAAACCTTGCACCTAGCAAATACCCGCAAAGGCATATACCAAAAATTTGCAATGTTATCGGCAAAATGGGAGAAGGAATAGCAATTTGCGAAAAAATGCAAATAACAGCCGTGAAAAGCGCCGCCAAAATAAGCATTTTAATGTTTTGCTTTAGCGGTTTTGGCATATTCAACTCCCCTTTTTTATAGATTTACTAAACCTATTATAAATGCCGAAAAAATAATTGTCAATTGCCGAAATTTCTTGACAAACGCCGCTTAAATATATATAATAATATGGCTGACTAATTTTCAATAATTTAATATTATATGTCGAGGCGTGGCTCAGTTTGGTAGCTTTGAGCCTGAGCGCATCCTGTGGATGATTAAGCGAGGGCGAAAAGGCGCAGCGGTCGACAAGCGAGAAGCGGATGCTTCGAGTCGTCGGGCACCGCAAGAGTAAGCGGAGTAGCAGCGCGGAGATATTATCAGCACAATTTAACTAAAAATTTAATATTATACGTCGAGGCGTGGCTCAGTTTGGTAGCTTTGAGCCTGAGCGCATCCTGTGGATGATTAAGCGAAGGCGAAAAGGCGCAGCGGTCGACAAGCGAGAAACGGATGTTTCGAGTCGTCGGGCACCGCAAGAGTAAGCGGAGTAGCAGCGCGGTGAAATCAAAAGTTAAAACTTTAGCAAAACAAAAAATTTAATAGATGTCGAGGCGTGGCTCAGTTTGGTAGAGCGCTGCGTTCGGGACGCAGAGGCCGCGTGTTCGAATCACGTCGCCTCGATTTTACGTGCTTGCTGGAATAGCTCAGCCGGTAGAGCACTTCACTCGTAATGAAGGGGTCGTCAGTTCGAATCTGATTTCCAGCTCTTAGTCGTGCACCGCACTACTATTTTAATTTTATATTTCGAGGCGTGGCTCAGTTTGGTAGAGCACTGTGTTAGGGACGCAGGGGTCGCGTGTTCAAGTCACGTCGCCTCGACTGAAGAGAGAAACTTACGTTTCTCTCTTTTTTTGTTTTCGCCCTGCATACTCTCTCCCACGCTCTCTCTACATCTGAACATCAAGCACAGCAAGGCTTTGCAGCATAACAAAACGGATGTTCTGTACATTTTTCATAAGAACATCTGCACAAAATTCCCCGCTTCTTTTCTAACTTCTCTCCCGCTCTTTTCTCTTGCATTTCCATGGACACACTGCTAGAATCATAACTACCGAAATCACGGTAAACTCTTTTGTCTTGATATCTTAACTTATATCCGGACTTCGCCACCGGCGAAGAATTATCACAGATACCAAACAGCGCGCTATAAAAGAGACCGACGAAATAAGCAAAGAAAGGACAGAACACCAAGGGGTTCGTGGGTCATTTTATGAACAAAACAGAACAATACTGCGCATTTTGCGAAACAGTGCGCGAAACCGTTATGCAACGCATGGGAAATGAATTCGAAGTTTCCGTTCATGCGGTAGTCAAATATAACAACATTAAGATGGATAGCCTTATTATTCGCAAGCGCAATGCCGTTGTTATGCCTTCCATCTATCTCAATTCTTTTTACGATGAATTTTGCAACGGGCGAGAATTGGACGACATTATCAAAGAGATTTTGCAGTTATACGAAACACATCACGAGGATTGCCAAAGAGAGATATCCTTTTCCTATGAGGACATCAAGGACAAGTTCTTCTTTCGTATTATCAGCAAAACCAAGAACGAAGAACTTCTTTCAACCATTCCTCATATTGACGTCGGTTCCTTCGCCTTAGTATTTCATTGTATGATGTTCTGCGACGAAGAACGTATGGGAACGCTACGAGTCGCTTGGGAGCACTGTGATATGTGGGGTATTTCTTTGAGTACACTAACGGAACTGACGGCTAGAAGCAGCCTGCAATTAATCTCTCCTACGCTTCGCCCAATCGAAGATGTGATTGAGGACATTCTCTGGGATAGTCTCCGCCGTTATGCAGAAGAATCCGACCAACCTGCCACTCGCGACCAAGTAGATGAACTACTTAGACTACTGCTTCATAAGCAAGATCAAGAATCGATTCCCATGTACGTACTCTCCAACCAATACGGAAACTATGGAGCTTCTTCTCTCATGGCAATACCATTTTTGGATGATTTTCACAATGCGCTGAAAGAAGACTTCTATATCCTTCCCTCCAGCGTTCACGAGGCCATTCTCGTACCGGTAAGCAAATCTCCGGGACGCCAACGTCTTCAGGAGATGGTACGAGAAATCAATGAGTCACAAGTGCCGGAGCAAGAATTCTTATCCGACGACGTATACCTCTATTCCGAGTTCCGAAATGAACTTCCTCCTGAAATCCTCAACACGATGCACTCATATCACCTTAACGAAAATGGTGGGCCTACTAAGTCTTTTTTTGCATAGAAAAACTATGCAAAAAAAGACCTACTGTATCACAGTAGGTCTCATTATGCACCTGAAGGGATTCGAACCCCCGACCATTGGCTTCGGAAGCCACTACTCTATCCACTGAGCTACAAGTGCACACAAATGGAAGTTCTCGCTTCCGTGGTCATTATAGCATAATTTCAAAATTGTTCAATAGGTAAGTTAAAAAACTTTCCCCTTGAACCACAACACAAGGAGGCAGCATACAACAATGAACAACAAAAACCGATGGCTTGTCGGGTTACTCACTGTGGTCTTAATCGCCGGGTCGATGACTCCCTATATCCCCAGTGGCAATGCGGCGGATTATACCGACAATACATTAGAATTCACACAACAATTCGTGGCCGAATGTTTGGCGCGAATGGGTCGCGGTTATTATACCGGAGGCGGACATTCCTATTCTCTGGACACCGGACAGTATTTCGACTGTTCCGGCCTAATCGCCGATTCACTGGAGGCTCTGGGCGTACCTTGCCCCGGCCTTTCCATACGGTCCACTTGGGACTGGGATGTCTGGGGGAAGACCATCGATTGGCATGACTGGTTTGCATCTCGCACCAACGGTGAGATTCTCTCTTATACCTTGTCCGACGGAACCATTATTCAATATCAAGTATTCAAAAGTAGTTCCTCTACCTTCGAAAACTTGATGGACGAAGACATCCTACGCACCTACTTCTCTACTCCCGGTACAATTCTTCTCAAGATGAAGAAAGGGCAGACCTCGGGACATATGTCCGTCTCTCTAGGGGCTTACGAATGGCAAGGCAATGCCGCTGCAACGGAAGAGGCAGTTCGAACTTCTCTTATAGCTCAATATGCAGATCGCGTTACTTCCACATCATTTACTTCAAACAAGTATTGCATCAGTAACAATCTCACCACTCTTCTGGCCCCGGGTGGCATCAACAACGTATACGGACATGAATCCGTCTGGGAGTGCCGAACAAGAGCAGACATATCCGAGGCGCTCGGTACCTTCTACAACCCGGTATGGCAAATCGACTCCCTGAACAACACAACCGGTGTCAGCATCAACAACAACCCTTACGGCAAGGATTACACCGGTTCAGTTTACGGCATCTTAGTCCCCGTCATCGGTATTCCCTACGGCAATATTGGTGTGCAGAAAGTGGACTCCTATGATAATGTCATCCAAGACATTTCATTTGCACTCTATTCCAAAGTCGGCAGCGAATATGTAGAACTGTCTAGGACAAGTACCGATGAAAACGGCACAGCATTTTTCAATGGTGAAACTCTGTATCTACGAGATTCCATAACCTACTACGTCAGAGAGATTGTGGGACGCCAAGGCTTTGTCACTGATTCAAAGACTTATTACCCCGTCACGGTTATAGCCGGTACAACCCAATGGGCAGGGAATAACAACCGGATTGTTAATTCCAATTGGACAGGGACACTGACCATTGTCAAAACCGATTTTGACACCTCCGAGTCACTTTCCGATGCCGTATTTACCGTCTTTCAATATAACGTGACTACCGATTCCTACGAACATTACGATACTGCGCCCTATATTGACGACCATGGGTTTTATCAGATAACTGACCTTCCTTGGACACCCCAAAACCAAGGACGCTTCATAGTCAGAGAAACTGCCGCGCCGTATGGATACGAGAATAGTGGGTGGGAACAGGCATTCGTCCTATCCGAAGATCAGCAGACCTTCTCTTATGATGTTCGGAACACACCCTCTCGAGTCGAATTTTCAAAAACATCACTGGTGGATGGTTCTGAACTTGCAGGGGCCCACCTTCAGATTGTGGATGCCGAAGGCACAGTTATACATCAGTGGATAACCGATGGTACAAAGACTTTGCTTACAGGTGTCCTCAACCCCGGCGAAACTTACACCCTGATTGAATCCGTGGCTCCCCATGGTTATATATGTGCCGAATCGGTAACCTTCACCGTTGATACTGATGGGAATATTACCCGTGTCGTCATGACCGATGATTACACTAAGGTTCGTATTAAGAAAATATCACTTATCTCAAAGGAGAATCAAACATGAAACATAAGAAATTATTAACCTCATTTTTTTTATTGCTTTTATTATTGACTTGCTCTCCGCTTCATGCATTTGCAAGTCACAACACACAGCCAACGGAAAATGGATTGCTGACTGATTATCTGTCCCCCTATGAGCCCTCCTTTTTCTCCGGAGATAGCACCGTGTACTCCACGTCCATCACTGCCATTCCTTCTCCCGAAATTGAACAAGAGCTTACCGCCCCCATTGTCAATGACGACGCTTCTCCCAAGTACACCATTGTGAATTACGATACAGCCGGGCAGGCACTGGCAGGTGCCAGATTGCAGATCTTGGACTCCCAAGGTACTGTGGTGCAAGAATGGACCACCGATGGCACGGAATATGTGATCAACGGACTTCTCATCGCCGGAGAGACATATACATTACACGAAGTATCCGCCCCTGCCGGTTATATCCTTGCGGAAGATGTATCCTTTACGGTTTCCGAGGATGGTTCCATCGACGAAATCCTTATGGAAGATGATACTACTAAAGTAGAATTATCAAAAGTATCTGCTCTGGACGGTAGTCTGATTTCCGGTGCCCATCTACAGATTCTTGACTCTGCAGGTAAGGTCATCTATGAATGGACCACCGATGGTTCCATTCTTCATTTGGAAGCCCTGTTGATAGCCGGAGAAGACTATACACTACACGAGGTTGCAGCCCCCGAAGGATATGTCGTAGCGGGAGACGTTCATTTTGCGGTATCCCTAGATGGCAGCATCGACGAAGTTCAGCTTATGGATTCTTATACGAAGGTAGAATTCACAAAGCGTTCTGCTTTGGACGGAAATATGCTGACGGGCGCTGTTTTACAGGTTATCGACAGAAACGGAACTATCATCGACCAATGGACAACCGACGGAACGGTCCACTCCATCACTGCGCTGTTAAAGGCCGGCGAAACTTATACCCTTCACGAGCTGAGTGCTCCCGCAGGATATGTGTTGGCAGACGATATCACATTTACCGTCTCTACGAATGGTACTGTAGACCGAGTGACTATGACCAACCAATACACACAGGTCAAGATTAACAAAGTATCCAAATCCGACAATCAACCACTCTCCGGAGCAACGCTTCAGGTGACTACCAGTTCCGGCAGTGTAGTTGACCAATGGATAAGCGACGGAACCGCCCACGAGATTAATGCTACACTGATTGCCGGAGAAGCGTATATTCTAAAGGAACTTCAAGCTCCGGAAGGATACTACCTTGCCGATCCCGTAGAATTCATTGCCCCCATCAATGGTGAAGTCAAAGACATCACACTCAACAATCAAATGGCTATGGCAGTGTTACCCACCGGCGATTCCGGTGCTCCTCTTGTTCTTCTAGGCGTTCTTACCGTATCGCTCATTCTCTTTATCGTCGTATCGGTAATTCGAAAGAGAACCTACGAATAAGTCCCCAACACCCCTAATCTTTTATCTTATAGTACAAGCCGGAGGGCTCCCGTTATTCTGCGGGAGCCCTCCGGCCATATCTCTTGCTTCTTCATACATTACTGAATCAATAGATTCATAATTGCATTGCTTCTCTCCATGAATCTGGTCATTGCCTCCGGTTCCAAAGGCTTATGTGCCAACATCGCCAAATCGTACAGCTGCTGACAAATCATCGCAGTGTGCTCGCCCTCCGGATTGGCAAATACGTACTGTACCAATGCATTACTTACATTGAGCACCAAAGTTTCCTCTCCGCCGAAGTCCATTCCGCCCATGCCATACATCTTCATCATATCCTGCATACGACGAGTTTCTTCCGATAAGGTGATGACTGCAGACACTCCGCTATTCTTAAGCTTCTCAACGCGAACTTCCAACTTGTCCTTCTCTAAGTTCTTACGGAACAACTCGGTAAGCGTATCTTTCTGCGCAGCAAGTTCTTCCTCAGATACTTCTTCCTTAAACGTCTCCGTAAGATCTGCATCAATACGCTGGAAACGTGCAGTTTCATTTTCCTGCTCCAATTGCGTAATGAAGGGTTGATCAATATTGTGGGTCATAATCAACGCATCAAGACCCGCCTCCTTAAACATGTTGATATACTGGCTCTGCTGCTTCTCATCGGTTACATAGTATACAACCGTCTTAGGTGCTTCCTTGCTCTCGCCATCCGCACTCTCATTCTCTGCGATTTCTTCCGGCTTAGCATTCGCGATATACTCCGGAAGAGTAATATATTTGCCCTCCAAGTTCTTATAGATGATATAGTCCTTCATCTTCTCACGGAACTTATTGTCCTTAAGACAACCGAACTTGATGAACGGACAAATGTCATCCCAGCACTTTTCGTAATTCTCACGATCAACCTTATACATTCCCGACAGCTTATCCGCCACCTTCTTAGAAATGTAGTCACTGATCTTCTTCACAAAACCGTCGTTCTGAAGTGCGCTACGAGATACATTCAACGGGATATCCGGACAATCAATTACACCCTTAAGAAGCATCAAAAATTCCGGAATTACCTCTTTGATATTGTCCGCAATAAATACCTGGTTGTTGTATAACTTAATCGTACCTTCGATACTGTCATACTCCGTATTAATCTTCGGGAAATACAAGATTCCCTTCAGGTTGAACGGGTAATCCATGTTCAAATGAATCCAAAAAAGCGGCTCCTTGTAGTCATGAAACACATTACGATAAAATTCCTTGTACTGCTCTTCCGTACACTCACTGGGATTGTGAGTAAATAGCGGACTGATATCATTGATTGCCTTGGGTTCCCAAGGCTTCTTCTCCTCTACGGTTCCGTCTTCACTTACTTCGGCATCTACCACCTCTTCCTTCGTTTCAACGGGTTTCGTCTCATCTTCAAAAAAGATCTCCACCGGCATGAAGGAACAATACTTGTTTAGAACCTCTTTCAGGCGATACTCATTGGAAAACTCATAACTGTCTTCATTAAGGTACAACGTAATCTCCGTACCGCGCTCCGTACGATCACTGGGTTCCATGGAATACTCCATGCCTTCTTCCGACTCCCAATAAACTGCTTCCGCTCCCGGCTGATACGAAAGTGTATCAATGGTCACCTTATGTGCCACCATAAATGCACTATAGAAGCCCAAACCGAAATGACCGATAATCTGGTCCTCACTTGCCTTGTTCTTATATTTCTCCAAGAAATCCGTTGCTCCGGAAAATGCAATCTGGTTAATGTATTCCTTCACCTCATCCGCAGTCATACCGATACCGTTATCAATAAAGGTCAACGTCTTCTCCTCCGGATTGGTGCGAACAATAATCTTCCAACAATTATCCTCAGCAATCTCCGCCTCGCCGATGAGTGCCAGCTTCTTCAACTTCGTAATCGCGTCACAACCATTGGACACCAACTCTCTAACGAAAATATCGTGGTCCGAATACAACCACTTCTTAATAATCGGGAATATGTTCTCAGAATTAATAGATAAACTACCTTGTTCCATTGACATACTAACTTCACTCCTTTTCACTGTCTTTCCACTTGTAGCCCTGCTACGTTCCTTAGTATACCCTTCTGTCAAACAAATGTCAACCCAAAATTAGCACTCAACCGCATCGAGTGCTAACATTTTTCCTATTCTTTAGAAACGCGAAAGAATTATTTTAGACTTTCTTCTCTCCGTCCATAACTTTTTTTCAAATAAAGGATTACTTACACGCACACATCTCTCGCATAATTCTATCTCTTTCATTGCATACTATAACTGTGCCGCCATCATTTACAAACAAGAAATGCGGACACTCCGTATCTCAGCATATATGCGGCACAGAAATGGAGACTGATTATGAGAGACAGCAAGAAAATGTACGAAGAAGTTGCAGTAAGATGTAGTTCTTATGCTCCCAAAAACTCCGGTGCAAAGAACTCCTCCGCTGAGGAAAAGGTATCTTGCTCAACCTGCAAGCATTTTACCAAGGACGAATATTGTGATATCGACTTGTATGATGCAATCGTTGCTAATCACAATCTGAAGAAATAATATCTCCTTATTACAAGAAAAGCAGTTGTTATGTGGGCTCTCCCTCATAACAACTGCATTTTCATTATCCCATAATCACATATCGAACAAAAAACAATATCGCCAAATGCATCGGATAGAACAAATAAAAACCATACTGCAAGTACGGATGCTTCTCTTTCTCATACCCCAGAGTACCGTCATAACACTTGATGAAGATCAAAGCTAGCGCACCTCCGATGCAATATAGCAGATCCCCGCCCATAATTAATACAATAAGAGCGCAAATCACCAATTTTGTATTGGAATCCTCGTACCAAAAATAGAAGACAAGCAAATACAACGGTGCCGCCTCAGCATAATCCATTTGCAACACAATTGTTATGGCATATGCAAGGATTACTACTCCTGCCAACGAAAAGATGTATTTGATATTGTGAAAACCATTGGTAGGGTCGTATCCGCCGTAGTATTTCTTTATCTTATCCAACGCCCACAACAGCGCCAGCCCTATCAGTAAAGTAAATAATACATTCAACATCGGCAACAAACGGTCCGCTAACAACTGAAGTTCAGCATCACTCAAAGCCTCAACAGCTTCTTCACCAAGCTCTGCCAAATGCACAGAGAGTTCCTCCATCTGCTTCATTACGATAGCAATCCAAGGCATCTCCGCCATCAATGCAAAACCGAACAAACGAAGCGCATATCCTTTGCGACTGCGAGTCTTAAAAAAACCTTCCACCAACAGAAGACAAACCAAAGGAAATGCAATTCTTCCGGCACTACGACAAATGGTATATCCCATGGATCCCAACGGCAAGAACAACAAAGCAAAATGATCCAGCAGCATAGAAATACATATCGCCACCTTCAAGTGGATGCTGTTCATTCCTTTTCCATATGGACTCCCCACAGGTTTCTCCGAATTCTCCGTTTTCTTCACCGGCTCGGAATATCTCCAACTATCCACACTCGGTTCCTTTGCCTTCAATCCAAACATCCGCTAACTTCCTCTCTCGTAGCAAGCTTATGCATGCTCCTCTACGCTCATTAATACAACAACGCTCCTGGGTGCTATGGAAATTGTCCGTTCCTCGGACACGTTCGCACACCACTCTTTATCCGTACAAAGAACCTGTTTCCACACCTGCCCCTCCGGAAGCATTGGAACTGCAAACTCTTGCTCCTCCCAATGCATATGATACATCACATAAAAGGAATTGTCGGCACTTCCATTCTCTCGCTTTGCGTAGTCTCCGCATAGCAAAATGCCCACACTTCGATTATACAAACCCGTATCCGGTTGCCATGCTTCTTTGCTATGCACCGACACATCCGGAAGCCCGCAAGATAATACATCCGTTCCTTTTGTCGGTCCGATTCCTCGAAGCACCGGGTGCTCTCTTCTCAAGGCCAGCACCTCTTTTACGAAGTTTAAGAACTCCGCGTCACGCCGTATATCCTTCCAATCCAGCCAACTTATGGCATTGTCCTGACAATATGCATTGTTATTGCCCCCCTGAGAATTGCCGAACTCATCTCCTGCTAAGAGCATGGGAATTCCTCTGGACAACAAAAGGGTAGCCATAGCATTCTTCCGCATCTTCATTCGCAGTTCTCGCACACGTTTTCTTCGGTCCGGACCTTCGGCGCCGCAATTCCAGCTTCGGTTATGAACTCTGCCGTCCTTGCCACCTTCTCCATTCTCCTCATTGTGCTTCCTATCATAAGAATACAGATCCGCAAGAGTAAATCCATTATGTTCCGTAATGTAATTCACCACCGCGCATTTGTCCAAACCACAAATGACACGTTCTGCAAATGCACCTGCCATACCTTCATCGCCCTTCAAAAATCCGCGAACATCCATGGCATATCCATCATTACATTCAAGAAGCCTCGGCACCTTGGGCACATACTCTCTCGAATAAATATCGTCCGTATTCCAGTGCACACCAAGGAACTTTACTTTGGACAGATAAGGGTCATCCGCCACATGCCCCGCATCCAACTGATCATGATTCACTCGGAAACCATCTACATGGTACTCCCGCACCCAATAACGAAGTGCCTCCATCACCAAAGTTCGGTTACTTCTCGCCGGAACATGCACATCCATAAGTACTTCGATTCCATAGCTATGGAGTTTCCGTACCATGGTCTTAAACTCAATATCAGCTCGAGAAGAGTCACTTGCATACGTCCGTTTGGGCGCAAAGAAATAATACCGAGAGGCATAGCCCCAATAGTTACATATCCCTCTTTCACACTCTTCAAACTCCATGCACGGCATAAGGAGCACCGCATTTACTCCCAAATCCCTAAGATAAGCAGCCTTACCGGCTACCCCGAGATAAGTTCCCTGACCACTGCCACCTGCCAACATGGAAAAGCCTCGAATATGCAGTTCATACAACACCATATCTTCGGGAGATATTCCGGGTGCCTTGTCTCCACGCCACGCGAAACTTTCGGTTCTTATTACGCCCTTGCGTCCACGAAGTTCCTCTTCAGTGGGACACTGTCCGTACACTCCGGTACCGGTTATCAGCTTGGCACACGGATCTACAAAATGCACTCCATCTGCCTCGTACCGATAATAACGAGCCTCTGGGGATTCTTGCACTTGTACGGCATAGATATCGCCTTCACGCTCCGTCTCTCCCATAACAACAGAATACAACGGCTCATTCTCGACTTCATCGTACACATGCAGTATCACTTCCTCCGCTCCGGGTACCACCACCGCAAAATTCGTCCATCTTCCGTACGCAGTAACCCCCAGCGTCGTAAAATCGCCCGTTCTTGTTAACAGCCTCTCGTCACCCATAATCCTCATATCGGACTCTCCCATAAATGAAACAACGATTAATCGTCAATCTCTGCATTTACAACTAACTTCTGACGCTTTCTTGCCATAATATCGCTATCCAAGTACTCATCGTAAGTCGTTACCTTATCAATCAAAGTACCGTCCGGAATAATCTCCATAATACGATTTGCCACCGTCTGGATAAACTGATGGTCCTGAGACGTGAATAATGCCACGCCCGGGAACTTAATCAAACCATTGTTCAAAGCCGTAATAGACTCCATATCCAAATGGTTGGTGGGCTCGTCAAGGAGCAATACATTTGCCCCCATAATCATCATCTTAGAAAGCATAACGCGCACGCGCTCACCACCGGACAATACATTAACGGACTTCACACCGTCATCTCCGGCAAAGAGCATACGGCCGAGGAAACCACGAACATAAGTGACATCCTTCTCCGGAGAAAAGGGCATCAAGAAATCTACAATAGTTTCGCTTCCGGCAAACAATGCCGTGTTATCCTTAGGGAAATATGCCTGTGTCGTGGTAATCCCCCACTTCACCTCACCCTCGTCGGGCTCCATCTCACCTGCAAGAATCTTAAAAAGCACGGTAGTTGCCAAGGTATTGCTACCGACAAAAGCAATCTTATCTTCGCGTCCTACAACGAAAGAAATGTCATCCAACACCTTCTCGCCGTCGATAGTCTTAGACAAATGCGATACGGTCAGCACTTCATTTCCAATCTCTCTGGCGGGACGGAAATCAATGTAGGGATACTTTCTGCTGGAAGGACGAATGTCATCCAGCTCAATCTTCTCCAAAGCACGCTTACGAGAAGTTGCCTGCTTAGACTTGGATGCATTTGCGGAGAATCGCTGGATAAACTCCTGCAACTCCTTAATCTTCTCTTCCTTCTTACGGTTAGCTTCCTTCATCTGCTTAATCATCAACTGACTGGACTCATACCAAAAGTCGTAGTTACCTGCGTACAGCTGAATCTTCGCATAGTCGATATCCGCAATGTGGGTACATACCTTGTTCAAGAAGTAACGGTCATGGGATACTACAATCACAGTGTTCTCAAAGTTAATAAGGAACTCCTCCAACCAACGAATTGCTTCCAAATCCAAATGGTTGGTGGGCTCGTCCAGAAGCAAAATGTCCGGATTACCGAACAAGGCTTGAGCAAGCAATACCTTCACCTTCTGGCTACCGTTCAATTCACTCATAAGCTTGTCATGAAGCTCTGTCTCAATACCGAGACCATTCAATAGATTGGCCGCATCGGACTCCGCTTCCCAACCGTTCATCTGGTCAAATTCAGCCTCTAACTCACTGGCCTTAATACCATCTTCCTCCGTGAAATCTTCCTTGGAATAGATGGCCTCCTTCTCCTGCATAATGTCATACAATCTCTGATTGCCCATAATAACCGTATTAAGAACATCAAAGGCATCGTATTTGAAGTGGTCCTGCTGCAAGAAGGACAGACGCTGCCCCGGAGTGATTACCA
Source organism: Lachnospiraceae bacterium (assembly GCA_045546575.1). Classification (GTDB taxonomy): domain Bacteria; phylum Bacillota; class Clostridia; order Lachnospirales; family Lachnospiraceae; genus ISDg. The sequence continues at coordinate 24,961 of JAZQDC010000012.1, forward strand.
CCTCTCCCTTACTGGGCTCCAACTGGCCATTCAAAATCTTCAAAAATGTAGACTTACCGGCACCATTTGCACCGATCAATCCGTAACAATTTCCTTCGGTAAACTTAATGTTTACGTCCTCAAACAATGCTTTCTTGCCGATTCGCAAGGTCACATTACATGCCTGAATCATAAATATATAACCTCATTTCCGCGCATCCCTACGCCTATTCTCTTACTATTCCACCGATATTATCTCTTAATTCCGAGATAATTCATCATCAAGGTAGCCGCCTTAGTGAAGCGTTTGTCATTCTCTTCATCATAAGCCAGAAAATCTTCATTGTTCAACAACTGTCGAAATGTACTCTCTGCACCATACTTATCTACTCCGTAGATACGTATGCTGGACATACATGCCTTCTCTGCATACTTCTCCATGGTGTAAATCGAGGAAACATACTTAAGGCACATAGCACTGTCTTCTATGTTGCGTCCCAACCACTCATAAAATGCTGACGCATTGTTCTCTACTGTTCTGTACTCACTTCTACTGTTGTTCGCCACAATTGCATCAATGAACGGGTCTCTGCTGGTCGTTTCCTTATCAATCTTCAGATACTGCTTCAGCAGAACAGCTGCCGTCTGAAAACGCTCATTTTCCTGCTTGTCATACGCCAAGAAGTCTTGATCTTCCAAGAGTGCACGAAGTGTTGTCTGCGCGTTATAGCGCTCGGTTTCAAAGAGCTTACCGTTGCCCAACTGATGTTCCGTAGCGTACTTCTCCATAAGATATATCGAAGAAACAAATCTCAAGCTATCCGAATTATCCAGACCTCTGTATTCGGTCATCCACTGATAGAAACCACCGCCATTGTTCTCAATTTGCCACGTTTTATTTACTTTCTTCATTGATCTAATCTCCTTATTGCTTATTTTCTCAAGTTCATCGAGTCTGCGCTTTTCTTCTTGCGCCCACCGTCTTCTTGCCTCAGCTTCTTCCGCCAGCAACTCACCGACCCAAGCAATCAATGTTTCGCTTGCGGTTTGTTGCACCTTATCTCTCTCCATATTGGGAAAATGATGAACACAAGAGTACGTTCTGTCTTGGATACACACGCCGAAGCACACAGTACCTACCGGAAGCTCTTCCGTTCCTCCGGTGGGTCCGGCAATGCCTGTAGTTGCAACTCCGACCTGGGCACCGCTACGTCTCGCAACACCGGTTGCCATCTCCAGCGCCACTTCTTCGCTTACAACACCGTAAGTATCTAACGTTTCTGCAGACACACCCGCATACTGTTGCTTCGCCTCTTCGCTATATGTGACGAAACTCATATCCAGAACTTTGGATGCATCAGGAACACCTACAATCATAGATACCACCATTCCTCCGGTACAAGACTCTGCCGTTGCAATATGATATTCTTCGGAAAGTAACATCTGTACTAACTGTTCTGCATTCATTATAATCCCCTCTCCCGTATAGTTTTACTATACCTCAAACAACATCTCCGCATATGTGGGTACCGGCCACAGGTCGCTATCCACAAGCATCTCCAGTTCATCCACAGGCTTTCTCAAAGCCTCCATGGCCGGTACTACTTCTTCGTGAAAATAAACCGCCATCTCTCTGCCTTCTGCCTTATCAACGGCAATGGCATCTTTCGTGCGCAAGTCTGCCAATGCATTCTGCGCCTCAGCCAATAACTGCGAGGTCTTACGAAGAAGCTCCTCCTGTACACTGACATCCACACCGGGGCATGCGCTCCGTATTGCATTGATGGACTCTGCAAGTCGAGTCGCATATTGAATCACCGCGGGAATGTACTTACGTCCCGCCATGGAAATCATCGTTCTGGCCTCGATATTAATGGCCTTGGCATAAATCTCGTAATTAATCTCCGCACGGCTCTTAAGCTCTGTCTCCGTGAAGACGCCCTGACCACTGAATAGACGAATCGACTTCTCCGTGAGCAAACTGGGAATTGCATCAACCATAGAACGCAAATTCGGTAGTCCACGACGTTCTGCCTCTTCCACCCACGCCTGAGAGTAACCATTGCCATTGAAGATGATACGCTCATGCTCCGACAAGGATTTCTTAATCAAATCATGTACGGCCTGCTCAAAGTCCTCTGCAGCCTCCAAACAATCCGCAAACTCCTCCAAAGTCTCCGCAACAATAGTATTAATCGTCGTATTTGCATCCGCGATGGACATAGAGGAAGCCACCGAACGGAACTCGAACTTATTACCGGTAAATGCGAAAGGTGACGTACGGTTGCGATCCGTCGCATCTCTACCAATAGAGGGAAGTGTGGATACACCGGTATGCAGTCTTCCTTCCTTCTTCAGATGCTTTGCTTCACCGGTCTCAATAAGCTGAGCAACCACGTCCTCCAACTGCTCACCAAGAAATACGGAAATGATGGCCGGCGGTGCCTCATTTGCACCAAGACGATGATCATTGCCCGGATTCGCCGCAGACAGACGAAGCAAATCTCCGTGCTTATCTACCGCTTCCAACACCGCAGAAAGGAACAACAAGAACTGAATATTTTCGTTAGGCGTCTTGCCGGGATTCAACAGGTTCTTGCCGGTATCCGTTACCAAGGACCAGTTGTTATGCTTACCGGAACCGTTTACACCGGCAAAAGGCTTCTCATGCAACAAACATTCCAACCCATGACGCTTTGCCACCTTCTTCATGCACTCCATAATCAACTGATTGTGATCCGTGGCAATATTGGCAGTAGTATAGATTGGAGCCAACTCATGCTGTGCGGGAGCTGCTTCATTGTGCTGGGTCTTAGCCAAGATACCCAGCTTCCACAACTCGCGATTTAACTCCTTCATGTATGCCGCCACACGTTCCTTCAAACTTCCGAAATAGTGGTCATCCATCTCCTGTCCTTTGGGCGGCTTAGCACCAAACAGGGTTCTGCCGGTGAAGATCAAGTCTTCACGTCTCATGTATGTATTATGATCCACCAAGAAATATTCCTGCTCCGGACCTACCGAACAGTCCACATGAGATACCTCCGTGTGACCGAACAGATGCACAATACGAAGTGCCTGCTTATTGATAGCTTCCATAGACCGAAGCAATGGAGTCTTCATATCCAACGCCTCACCGGTATAGGAGCAAAATGCTGTCGGAATGCACAAGGTCACTCCCGCAGCATCCTCGCGCAAAAATGCGGGAGAAGTGCAGTCCCATGCCGTATAGCCACGTGCCTCGAAGGTTGCACGCAAACCACCGCTTGGAAATGACGACGCATCCGGTTCCCCCTTAATCAACTCTTTGCCGGAGAACTCCATAATAACTTTGCCTCCGGGTGCCGGAGTAATGAAAGAATCATGCTTCTCCGCTGTGATTCCGGTAAGCGGCTGAAACCAATGCGAATAGTGAGTTGCACCTCTTTCAATTGCCCAATCCTTCATGGCCCCGGCAATTACCTCAGCCACTTGAGGGCTCAAGGGCTCACCACATGCCATGTTCTTCTTCCATTCCTGAAACGTCTCCTCCGGCAGACGCTCTGCCATTACCGTCTCGTTAAACACATCCATTCCGAAAATGTCTGTCAATTTTTCAATCATACTCTTCTAACTCCCTGCAGGTACCGTCCAAGTACCGGAATATTATTTTGTTTCGGACTTAATTGCCACATCCAGCTGGCGATAAGGAATTGAGAACCCGTTCTCCTGCATTGCATAACGTACCTCTTCTTGCATCTCAAAGAGCATGTCCCAATACTGTTCCTTCTTAACCCAGAAACGGAATCCGATATTCACACTGCTGTCAGCAAATTCTTTAACAAAAATGTCCACTTCCTTCTCGGGCAAAATTCCCGCTCTTCCCTCTACCAGGCGGGAAAGCATCGCCTTTACACTACGAATATCGTCGTCATAGGACATCGGAACTACCATATCCACACGACGAATAGGTTCTGCGGATACATTTATAAGATTGCTGTTGGACAAGCCCCCATTGGGAAGTACAACCACACGATTATCGGTGGTCAACAATCTAGTATAACAGATTCCCACCTCTGTGACGGTTCCTTCTAATCCACCCACGGCAATGTAGTCACCGACAACAAAAGGCTTCGTAACTAGGATTAGCACTCCTCCCGCAAAATTCGAAAGGCTTCCTTGTAGAGCCAAGCCGACAGCCAAACCCGCAGAAGTCAAAACTGCAATGAATGACGACGTAGAAATACCGATTCGATCAACCACCACTAATAGCAGTAATACATTCAGTCCGATATTCACCAGAGTTGTAAGAAAGTTTGTCACACCTGCATCAAAATGCTTTTCGCATATTCTCTTCAACAAACGAACTGCCCACTTAACCAAAATGCGTCCGATGTACCAAACAATAAGGGCAAAAATAATCCTCTCGAAAAAGGGAACCAATGCCAAAAAAGCCTCGCCGACATCGCCATTCGACAAACTTTTAATAAATTCTTTCATAATTCAACCTCTTTTTCATTCTTATCGTTCATCAATATATGTTTTATCTTTCTTTGTGTATGGGGGTGCAAGAAAATACCGCACATCCCAAGGGAGGAATGGTAATAGTAATGGACTCATCCCTTCCATCCACACGCTCCTCCTTAGACTGTCGCAGTCTCGGATTCGTATATCCCTTACCACCGTAAATCGTAGCATCGCTGTTGAAAATCTCTTTGTATTTTCCCGCAAACGGAACACCCACCGACTGCTTCTCATAGGCCACCGGTGTGAAATTGCATACAAAGAACAACGTCTCCTCCGGCTTGTCCGTCTTACGAACAAATGTCACGATACTATGGTCGGCATCCAGACAGCTCATCCATTCAAATCCATCCGGATCGTGGTCCAACGTATACATTGCCGGAGACTCCTTATATAGGTGATTCCAGTCGCGAATATAACGATTCAATTGTGCCGCAAGTGCCTCTACACCGCCTTGTGCACTCTTGCTCTTCTCCAATGCTTCCCAAGCAAGCGCGGTCTTCTCGTTCCATTCTTCCGTCTGTGCCATATCCTGTCCCATGAACAGAAGCTTCTTCCCCGGGTGTCCGAACTGGAATCCGTACGCCACGCGAAGATTCGCAAATCGTTCTTCCATGGTTCCCGGCATCTTCTCTAAGAGATTACCTTTGCCATGCACCACCTCATCATGAGGTAACGCCAATATAAAATTCTCGCTGTATGCATAAATCATACTAAACGTTAACGCACCATGACAGCCCCGTCGGAACAAAGGATCCTGTCTCATATACGTAATAAAATCATGTCTCCATCCGATATTCCACTTATAATCAAAGCCCAGACCATCTTCGTCCAAAGGTCCCGTGAGACATGGCCACCCCGTAGATTCCTCTGCAATGGTCATCGCCCACGGACATTTCTTATGAACGATGGAATTCAGATGCTTTAGAAACTCAATGGCATCCAAGTTCTCATTGCCACCGTACAGGTTAGGTACCCATTCTTTGTCCCCGCGACCGTAATCCAGATACAACGTAGCAGCCTCCACGTCCATACGCAAACCATCCACATGATAGGTTTTCAACCAAAACAGCGCACATGCAATTAGGAAATTGGAGACTTCCTTCCGTCCATAATTGAACATCAATGTTCCGTACTGAGGATGATTTGCCTGCTTCGGGTCCAAATGTTCATACAGACAAGTACCGTCAAATGCCGATAATCCGAAGGCATCCTTCGGAAAATGACCAAACACCGTATCCAAAATAACACCGATACCGTGCTCGTGCATATAATTCACAAAGTACATGAAATCCTCCGGCGCACCATACCTGGATGTCACACTATAATATCCGGTAATCTGATATCCCCAAGAAGCATCCAAAGGATGTTCCATGACAGGCATAAGCTGCACATGGGTATAGCCCATCTCCGTTACGTACTCGGCCAACTGATGTGCCAGTTCACGGTATCCGTGGAAGCCCTCTTCTCCTTGGGCAGTCTTCTTCCAAGACCCCGGATGTACTTCATAAACAGACATGGGGCGTGATTGCTTTCGACTTGCATCCCTCTGAGCACAATACGCCACGTCAGTCCATTCAAACTTCCTAAGATCCGCTACGCGGGATGCCGTGCCCGGACGAAGCTCGGATGCACAAGCATATGGATCTGCCTTGAGATAAGTAAGTCCTCCCTGCGCCTTTAATTCAAACTTATACAATTCACCTTCCCCGATACCGGGAACGAACAATTCAAAGATTCCGCTGCTCTTCAAACGACGCATAGGATGCAATCTGCCATCCCAGTGATTAAAGTCACCTACTACGCTGACACGCATAGCGTTGGGCGCCCACACTGCAAAATATGTGCCAACCACACCGTCCATAGTCATGGGATGTGCTCCTAACTTCTCATAGATGGAATAGTGAATACCGGCGTTAAATGCACGGCAATCCCCTTCCGTTATCAGTGCCTCAAAGGCGTACGGATCCTTGACGATACGCTGTCCTTCCGAATACACATAGCGCAGGCTATACGCCGGTATCGACTTAACAGGCAACAGACAAGCATAGTACCCACCTTCCACAGGTTCCATAGGAACCTCTTTCTCGTTCTTGTCATACCGAAGATAAACCTTCTCCGCCATAGGATCGAATGCCCCCACCCATACACCTTCTCTTGTCATATGGGGACCGAGAATCTGGTGGGGATTGTCGTGTTCGGATTGAACAAGAGCTTGAATCTCCTGCAAATTCAACATCTGATACAAAGCCTCTTTCATATTGGCACCTCCTATCATTTGTTATATGTGTAAAATCAACTACTAATCCAAATACCAAGCATCTCTACTTGTCTCATCGCCCTCTTCCTGTTTCGGCATATATCTCTTAAACACTCTCTCAATCAAGAACGTAGAACCGAGACAGTAAAGTGCCGGAAGACAGAACAACAACAGCGGCAATACGTAAATTGCCAAAACCATTGCCACGAAAAACACCAACAAAATAAATGACGTAGGCAAGTGACGCATGGAGAGCATCAATGACATCTTCAGCCACTGTCCGAAACTCAACGTAAAACGGGACAATATCGGATACACAAACATACTCACCAAGGCAAATGCAATAATCATAATCAACGAACCGGTGTAATACACCTGCGCAAAGGTCTCTTCCGCATTCATCTGCATAGACAACCAGTAGCAACCGCACAGAAGAACCGCCAAAATTGCCTGAATAATACCCAAACAAAATCCCTGCTTGAAGTTCAGTTTAAAGGAGTGCAAATACTCCTTCCACGCATATCCGCGACTTCGTCTGATATTCTTCATGGTTGCATAGTAAAGTGCCGTACACGCCGGACCGATTCCGATCAATACCGTAAAAAGAAAAAGAATATTCAAAATCAAAAGATCTGCCACCTTGTTCATAGCAGAAAAAAATCTGTTATCAGCGCTGAAAATACCCGAACCGCTCATCTGTCACCTCAAAATCCTTTATTTCCGCGGAATTCCGCCGGATGATGCATCTTTTGCCGCATCCCCCGAAGTTGTTCTGCAAAAAACGCCATAGTCGGTTTTATTATATCATGGAAATAAAGCAAAGGCAACTTAAATTCCTAGACAACTTAGATTTTATACAAAATTCATAACATATTTTTTCCCATTTCCGGCACATATGTTACATTACATTTTCCTTTGAGTTTTTCTCGTACCCATGATATAATTACATCAAGTATGTAATATCCAATGATTGTGGAGGAGGATTTGTTATGGAACAGAAGGATTTTGGATTGGTCTTCGCCGGAGGCGGTGGAAAAGGCGCATACCAGATCGGTGTATGGAAGGCGTTGCGACACTTGCGGATGGACACCTGGATCAAAGGGGTTTCCGGTGATTCGGTGGGAGCATTGAATGCCGTTTTATTTGCCCATGGTGATTTTGCTGTTGCAGAGAAGGTATGGCAGTCCATTCGTCCCATTCAATTTCTGGACATCACTCCGGACGGGGTGTGCTCTCGCGAAGGTCTTCAGAAGATTGTAAGCCAAGAAATCGACCTTTCCTTCGTGTCCAATGCTAGCATTCGTACCTATGCTGCCATTGCCGAATGCGCTCCCGTAACGGCCGCCACCAATCAATTGGATGCCGCACTGGCTTGCGCGGCGCAAGAGGAATTTGAGGGAGAGTACTGTCTGTTGAATGGCAAGACTCCCCAAGAGATTACGCAGATTCTTCTGGCCAGTACTGCTCTTCCCGTTGTATACGCTCCCGTTAAGATTGGAGACAAATACTACCGCGACGGCGGCCTGTTTGACAGCATGCCCATGCGTCCATTGTTGGAGGACGGACTGAAGAATCTCATTTTGGTTAAGCTAAATGCCGATGCGGAATACGACGTCATCTTGGCTTCACAGGCTGACACCTTAATCGAGATTAGTCCCAGCGGCAACATCGGTCAGCTTCTGGACGGCACCTTAGATTTCGACGGGCGAAATGCCAAGTATCGCATGGAGATGGGCTTCTACGATACGTTGCGAACCATCGAATTCTACGAGCGTAGAACCCTTGGTTTTCCTGCAACTCCCGAGGAGAAGGCAAGACGCATTCGACAGGATCTCGACAAAGCTTTGTCCGCAGCAAATGCTGCAAGAACCATGAATAGTATTGACCGCAATCGCAGCAAATTGGATGCCTTGTTTAAGAAATTCGACATATAAAATAATACGACAGTTCATCGAAATGTTATACGGCACATGAAAGTTACTACCGTCCTCTCTCATTTGACAAAGGCGGTAACAACCAAATGTGCCGTATTTTTATTTTCCTCTTGCATTTGATTGTACAGTCTGTTATAATTCTAATTAGAACTCTAATTCAACCATTGTGAGGTGTGTATGTTACAACAACACTACGAACATTTTTATCAAGCATTGCTAGGCCTTTCCGGAGCCCACAAAGACTACTGTACCAAACGTTTCTCTGAGTTGGGACTTACGCTGGGACAACCCAAGGTATTATCCATTCTCCGTACGCACGAGGGCATCTGTCAGAAGGATTTGGCGGAGCGATGCCATGTAGAACCTGCCACTATGACAGTACTTCTACGAAACATGGAAGCCGCTTCTCTGATTACCAAGGAGAAGATTACCGTGTCCGGCGGCAAACGAGCATATGCCATTTATCTCAGCGACCACGGACGTATTCTAGCCGAGAAAGTCGTTCTCGTTACGCAGAAGGCCGAACGTGCTTGTTTTGACGGATTTTCTGACGCAGAGAAGCATCACCTCCTTCTGCAATTCCAGCAGATGGAGCACAACCTTAAGATTTTATGCGAACACGAGGAACAACTATGAAACGGACAATTTTTATCATCCTATTACTTGTCATCTGCTTTGTCGCCGGCTGTCAAGACAATAACAACGAGGATAACTCCATGAATACTCCTACTATCGAAACCACACCAACGGCAGAGCCTACCATGACTCCTACCACAACTCCCACGGCAACACCCTCTCCTACTACCACTCCCATTCCGGATCTGAAGTTCAGCACTTCCCTCCCCGGTTTCTTCACCGGCATCCGGGCAGATGAGGCCGGCACCTTGGTAGAGATCGAATATCCTACATACGATTATTATGGGGATAAGTCGCCCCTGACTAAGCCTGCTTTCGTATATCTTCCCCATGGATACGATGAGACCAAACAGTACAACGTTCTCTACTTGATGCACGGAATCGGGGGAAATGAACGTGAGTGGGGCATGACAAGCAATGCTTCTAAAGTTAAATGTATTATGGACAACTTGATTGCCGAAGGCATTATTGAACCATTTATCGTCGTGACCCCCAATGGACGCTCCGGTGCGGATTACGCCAATACCAATGCGGATTTCAACACATTTTATAGTTTCGGACAGGAGCTTCGCAACGATTTGATTCCTTACATCGAAGCCAACTTTGCAACCTACGCAGAATACTCTGCGGACGGATATGACATGGCTGCAACTAGGGACCACCGCGCCATGGCGGGATTGTCTATGGGTGGTATGCAAACCATCAATATCGGGATGTGCGAATGTCTCGATATCATTAGTTACTTTGGCGCATTTTCCGCAGCCCCCACCTCATATGCATCTTCCAAGATCGGCGATATCCTGGCCAAGGCTTTTGCAGACGAGAATATTCACTATCTATACAGCTTGTGTGGCACGGAGGACCAGATTGCTTACTCCAGTGCATCAGGTGCCTTGAAGTTGCTCCCCATCTACACGAACAAGGTTGTGGATGGAGAGAACTTCACCTGGCAGGAGATTCCCGGCGTACACGATTTCCGCGTATGGTACCTGGGCTTCTTCAATTTCGCACAGCTTGTATTTCAATAACTAAGCTTATATTCACCACCTGTATAACCCCTTAAATATACTGCAAAAAGGAGTATCGCCTGCATGAGATAACCCCCGTGTAAGCAATACTCCTTTTTGTATTCTTTCTATGTGTCCTACAGCGATGTCTCCATCTCACTTCGAGACACTTCATCTTCGCCCTTCTCGTCTCGTTTCTTACGTCGCAGACGCAACTTGTTCATCACCTTAGTATGCAGACCCTTCAACGTTCCCAATGTCTTCTCATCCTCCGGAAACAGAAACTTCATTAACACCATAGCAATCACGATAGTGACCAACTTCTCCGGTGTCGCCGGAATCCACAAAAATGCAAGATATGCGCTGGCAACCGCAATCATCCACCCAATCTCAAGCAATGAGCCGATTAACAATAAGATGTACGCCCAACCATTTGTAATTCCCCACGCAATGCCAAGACACAGCAACAAGCGTGGATTCGTAATAAACCGAACTACCTTTTTGAACTTCTCTTTCATCAATGATCTTATTCTCCTATAGACCCGATTCTCCTCGCGCCCACTACACATTATCCCCACTGTACGTACAAGCCGCCGACGTCTTGTACTAAAATATAATATAATACATTACAAATGCATTTGCAATACCTACGGCAATTCCCGCCACCACTTGAACCGGAGTGTGACCTACAAACTCCTTCAGTGTCTCATTTCGAATCTCCCTGGATGCCAAGCCACTATACGCCTTCACCAACTCGTTAATAACCACGGCCTGCTTACCGGTTTCCAACCGAACACCCATGGCATCATGACATACGATAATCGCCATAATGCCGCTTATGGCAAATTCCGCGCTCCCGGTTCCGTACCTAAGTGCGCTCATAATAGCTACCGCCGTAACGGTAGCCGAATGACCACTGGGCATCCCTCCGTCACCCCAGAGGCGTGAAATCTCCAACCGTCTGTTAATCACGGAATGAATCACCGTCTTCAAGAGCTGTGCAACAAACCACGAAGAGATTCCCGCAATTAACAACGGATTCTCAAGCAAATCATACCACCAATTCATACGTAAGCCTCCCGCATCATTTTCTATTCGCGCACATTGCACAATTATCATCTCATCTTCTATTGTATACCGAATCGATGTTTGCGAAACGTTGAAAATTCATTTGCGGAATGTTAATACCGTATTCTCTTTGGTATGAATCCTATTATGCCCCTGCTGCCATCAGTGGCATGACAATCACCCAAAATACAAAGAACCATGCAAATGCCAGCACCACCCAAAACCACGGCATCTTGTGCTTCTTCTCCTCTTCCGGTGGCTGTAGCATCCCATAACCATCCAACCCACCCGGATTGCGTATCAGTTTCGTGAACAACTGAAGGGAATAGAAAAGCAACACCACAATCAATCCCACAATACTGATCTCCGTGGTAACCCAACAGACATTTGCCACTACTTCACACACCTTGCGAAGCCAGAAGCCGGTATCCAGAAATAAGCCTCCTAACAGGCATAGCAAGAAGATAACTACCGAAATCACTTCGGCAATACTAAGATATTTCGTCAAACGTTCCATGAAGATGTCCTTTCTATATTGTATTTCACAGAGTTTTCAGTACCCACTCCCGATACTTTGCGAACGCCCCCGGAATTGAGTACACCTGCTCCAATTCCTCAGGTCTCGCCCAGACGTAGCCATCGGGCAGTGTCACACTACCTCGTACTTCTGCAATGTAGCTGCTCATGTGCCACTCCACATGGGAGAAGATATGCTTTGCATCCGGTCCTTTTTCCACCGATAGAACGGGTACACCCAACACTTCACTTACTGCTCCCGCCACATCCTCCGGCCCTAGTGTCTCTTCCACTCCGGGAAATTCCCACAGCCCTGCAAGTAACCCACTCTTCGACCTCTTGCGTAGAAGGATACGTCCATTGTTCTTCACCAAGAACACAGTGCGTTTCACGATCTTCCGCGCCTTCTTCCCTGTCTTCACCGGAATCTCCGCTGTTGCTTCCTCCGCATAAGCGCGACACATGTGCATCAGCGGGCAGTCCTGACAATGGGGCTCCCCGTTAGGAATACACACCGTAGCACCGATGTCCATAATCGCTTGGTTCAACTGGCCGGAACGCTCTCCCGGCATCACCTTCCGCAACTGCTCGGCCATGCGCTTCTTAACGCTCTCCTTGGCGATATCTTCGCGACTACCGGTAAGTCTGCTCATCACTCGCAACACGTTGCCATCCACCGCCGGTACAGGCTCACGGTACGCAATGGAGGCAATGGCACCCGCCGTATAAGTACCGATGCCCGGAAGCTCCAGCAGAAGGTCCACTTGATGCGGAATCTTCCCTTCATACTTCTCGCAGATCACCTTCGCCGCCTTCTGCATATTCCGCACACGACTGTAATACCCGAGACCTTCCCATAGCTTCAACAGACGTTCCTCGTCCGCTGCCGCAAGGTCCGAGACCTTAGGCAGCTCTGCGAGAAAACGCGTATAGTAGCCGCGTACCGCTTCCACGCGGGTCTGCTGGAGCATAATCTCCGAGACCCACACGTGGTAGGGGGTCGGTTCCTGTCGCCACGGTAGTACTCTGGCGTTATAATCGTACCAATCCAGAAGGTATGGAACCGCCTCCTTGTACATCATTTCTTCTTCACACATGATTATGCACTCGCTTCCTCCGGCAACGCCTGCATCTGCAGCTGTGCCGTCACCAAACCATAGTAAATGCCCTGCTTCTCCATCAGCTCATTGTGCGTACCTACCTCGGCAATGTTGTGACCGTCGATAACAACCAAGCGGTCAGCGTCCTTCAAGGTGGACAGACGATGGGCAATGGCAAATGTAGTACAACCTGCGGTCAGACGCTCCAGCGCCTTCTGAATCAGGTACTCACTCTCCGTATCCAGTGCCGAAGTGGCCTCATCAAGAATCAGTAGCTTCGGCTTGTTGAGAATCGCTCTTGCAATAGCAAGTCGCTGACGCTCTCCGCCGGACAGATTGAATCCATGCTCACCTACGTAGGTGTTATAACCGTCAGGAGTCTTTACAATGAAATCATGGGCATTTGCCATCTTCGCCGCCCGGATAATCTCTTCCTCCGTGGCGTCGGGCTTCGCAAACTTCAAGTTGTTGTAAATGGTACCGGCAAAGAGGAAATTCTCCTGCAATACCACACCGATCTGGGAATGAAAATGATCAATCTTCAGATCGTTAATATTCACACCGTCAATGAGAATCTCACCGTCATCCACCTCGTACAACCGCATGATTAGATTAATCATGGTAGACTTACCGGTGCCGGATGCACCTACGAGACCAATCATTTCCCCGGGCTTTACCTTCAAGTTAATCTTGTCAAGCACCGGCTCGTAGGAACGATAACCGAAAGTAACATTGCGAAATTCCACTGCGCCTTCGATATCCTTCTCCACCGGGTTCTTGCGATTTTGAATCTGCGGCTCCTCATCCAAGATATCGTAGATTCGCTCCAGACTCGTAATGAGCTGCGTAATCTGACGAGGCAAGAATGTCATCCAGTTCAACGGTCCGTAGAGTACCCATGCATAACTAATAAACTGTGTCAGTTCACCTACGGTCATATCTCCGAGAATAACGCTCCGTCCTCCCAAGAAGGTTACCGCATACACACCAAGACCCATGATGAAGTTCACCATAGGGAACAGCATGGCCCAGAACACTTCATTTCGCTTCTGGATCACGGAAAATTCCTTGGTCAGCTGTTGAAAATGCTTGGCTTCCTGCTCCTCCGTACCGAAGGACTTCACCACACGCATACCGGACAGTACGTCCTGTAGATTCGCATTTGTCTTATCGCTCTTGTGCCACTGCATGTGAAAACGACGGTGAATATTCTTACGAAATGCGATGGAGATTCCAAGCGCAATCGGTACGAACACAATCGCAAGAATCGTCAGCTTCCAATCCATAGTCACCATGATTGCAACGGTCGCAACCATAGTTACGATACAAGAGAACATACCGGCAAATGCGTCCTCCATAAAACGTCGTATCTGCTTCGTGTCACCGGTGATTCGGTTCATCAACGCCCCCGGCTTACGATCTTGAATGAAGGACAGCGACAGTACCTGTACCTTGTGATACAACATCTGCCTCAGGTCCTTGCTGATCTGCGTTCCCATGGAGGTACACAACCAGTAGCGGCGAATCATAACCAAGATATTTACGATAGTAATCACTATCATAATCAGAGCATAGATTGCAATCTCCTTAAGTCCGCCTCTTCCTTTGTCCAAATATTCATCAATAAATATCTGTTGCACCTTAGGAATCAACAAGCTGAAACCGGACGCTACCAACATGAAGGTGGCAATCAAGAACAACCGTCCCTTATACTTGCCGCACATACGAACAAACTTCCACAATACCGAGGGCTTGCCGGAGCACTTGGGACACTCTCTGGTACCTCGCAGTGCCCGTCCGCACAGCGGGCAAGTCTTCTCATATTCGCGACTTACCACGGTCTTACGACTGCCGTCTCTTAACAATAGTGCGCCCTTTGCAACAAAAGCAACTCTGGACACATGCTTCATAGTGAAGCGTGCCAGGATACGCTCTTCCCCATCTTCCATGGTGGCAATGAGAATTCCGTTGTTTACTAAGGGTTCACATTTTAAATTCTGAAACGCCCCAAGCGGAAACGTTTCCTTTATCCTTGTGCCTTCTATAAGCACCAACCGGCGGTCGGTAACGACGATATAAGAGCCGTTTTGATAACGGCCGTCGTCCCCGATATCGTACGGAGAACAGTAGAAGATACTCTCCTGTGTCTCCAATGCAAGTGCATCCGATTGTGCCTTAGGCAAATCGAACTTCAAGTTCATACATTACCTCATAATTCTCTCCGTAGCAATGCCACGGGCTAGACTACAAGAACAAATCCAGCTTCTTCAACTCTCCTGCGGTTAGCTTGGTATAATCGGGAATCTCAAAACGATTTCCGTCCAAGTCCGTAATCAGCAACCGTACATCCGACAGGTTTACTACGGAGCTGGAGTTCATGTAGATCACAAATTTGCACGGTCCTTCAGTAGTCTCCACATCGAAATAAGCATGACCGTACTCATCCTTAATATCATTAATCTTCGTAATAATCGGCGTAAAGTAACGAAGGTTCATTTGCTCCATAAGCATTGCCTTAGTTTCTGCCGTCACATCCGTATTCAAGTCCTTAATCATACCGATTTCCTTGGACTTCTCATCCGCCATACGAATGGAAATGTACTTATCCGGATCCGTAAACGGGAAACTACGCACCACACGTACACGGGAGTAATGCTCATCCTCAATATCCAGTGACACAAACCCACCCGACGTGCGCGCAAATGTAGCATTGTTCTTATCAATATAGCGAAGTCTCAGCATCTCCTCCGTCTCCGCTTCCATCTGTTCTAAGTTGAATTCTTCGTCTGCCGTCTCAAAATTCTTAATACCCATATGTATTCCTTTCTACTCCAGACCCTTCAGGGCAAGTGCCTTGGTCTGAAGCTCTTTCAGCTTATAATAAACTCCCTTCTGCGCAACAAGCTCTTCGTGAGTTCCCTGCTCTACTACCTTACCGTCGTCAATAACGATCAAATGATTGGCATCTCGTAGCGTAGACAATCGATGTGCAATGGAAATGGTGGTACGCCCTTTAATCAACAGATTGATAGAGCGTTGAATTGCCTGCTCCGTCTCCGTATCCACCGCCGCTGTGGCCTCATCCAGAATCAAAATCTTCGGATTCGCCAAAATCGCTCTGGCAATGGAGATTCGCTGACGCTCACCACCGGACAGAGTTCTGCCCGACGAACCGATCATCGTATCATAACCATCCGGCATCTTGCATATAAAATCGTGGGCACTGGCAAGCACTGCCGCACGTATAATCTCCGCACGGGTAGCATCCTTCTTGGCATACGCAATGTTCTCCGCTACAGTTCCCATGAACACATAAGTCTCCTGCGAAACCATTGCCACATTTCCACGGAGCGTCTGAAAGGACAAGTCCTTCAGATTCACACCATCCAAGTACACCGCGCCCTCCTGCGGATCGTACAAACGTGAAATCAAATTGACGATGGTGGTCTTGCCTGCACCGGAACGTCCGACAATACCTAACATCTGACCACCTTCCACCTTCATGTTCACGTTCTTAAGTACCGGTTTGTGCTTCTCGTAACCGAAGGTTACGTTCTTCATCTCCACCGTACCGTGAATCTCCGAAAGATGTACGGCATCTTCCTTCTCGGTAATCTCCGGCACTGCGTCGATAATCTCGAACATACGCTGTGCACAGTTCATACAGTTGGTAAACCAACGGAAGAAGAAAGACATAAAGTCCATAGGACCGTTGAGTTGGGACACAAAACCGGTAAAGGTAATCAGCGTTCCCAGTGAAATGCTCTTGGTCTTCAATACGAGAATCGCACCTACAATATATACGAGCAAGGAAGCAAAGTTCTCCGCCGCCGTATACATGGCCCAAAAACGATTGTCATAATCCACAACCGCCATGTCTGCACTTCTCACACGCTCATTGCTCTTATCAAAGCGTGCCACTTCGCTGTCCTCCTGTCCGAAGGCCTTCACCACACGAGCACCGGTAAGGTTATCATTTACCTTGGAATTTAGACTGCGGTTTGCACGATGTTGCTTCCCGTAACGGTGCCACAGTCGCGGCATCATAATCCAACTGATGATAAATGTAATAGGCATGAAGATCAGTCCCGCAACTGCCAGAACTGGACTCATGGTAAACATAATCACTGCCGTGGAAATGATGGTAAACACGTTGATGATGAAATACGGCAAACCATCAATAAAGAAGCCGGTCACTTCATCCGCATCGTACATAACTCGGGTCATAAGAGAACCCGTCTGCTTGCTTGTGAAAAATCCGATGGACAGCTTACCCATAGAAGTAAATACGTCCGTCTTCAGTGCACGTACCAAATCCGGCACAATCTTTGCCGCCAGTACACCTTGCAGAATTCCTACCGCCTGCAATGTCAGCTTCGTAAGAATCATGGTAAGCACCACAAGAAGCAGTGCCGTAATATACTCTCCTGCAGGGAGATTTAGAAATTCAACAAAACTGTCGTTCTTCTTCAATACGTTGTCGTAGAGTACCGTACCGTTCAATACCGGCCATGCCAAGTTCAGCAATGCTGTCATCATAAAGCATCCGATCATCAATGCCAACTTGCCACGATACGGTTTCAGGTACCCCAGCGTACGAAAGAAAATCGACTTCTTATCCATACACTTCGGACATATCTTACGTTCCGCATCGGGATACATAGTTCCGCAGGTGGGGCAATACGCTTCCGCCGACTTGTCCTTCAACAAGTCCTCGTCAATCTCCTTGTCTTCGCAGATGGCATCTGCCACTTTCTCCACCCGGGTCATATTTCCCATGCATTTGTTCGAAAATGCAACCACAGTCTCCACAAGACCTTCCGCCGCCTCATCCTCCGGGTCCTTATGAATCAACACCAGAAAACCGCCGCCTACGGTACGCTCGATCTGCAGTTTCTTCATATCCTTCAGGGAAAATGCCTCCACTGTCCACTCTCTCGCGGTACCCGCCGCCATACGGTGCAGACTCTCCACACCCTTAAAGAAATGCACTTCCCCCGGCACTGCTTCAGACACTGCAGAATACAACGTATCCTTGGTCATAAGCACGTACCCTTTTGTAAATGCACATTCCATGTTCATATCCGTAGTTACCGCCAGAAGAATATCCGAGGTGGCAACTCCTTGTGCCAATAACATCTGCTCCAGCTCCTTCGGAAGCATACCGAGCCGGCTTACTTCCCGGGCCGAAGCGTTCTTCTTCATCTTCATAACCAGTTCCTCCAAAATCGTACGTTGTCATATAGGCAACATACAAAGAAAAAAACACAGCATTCCATAGGAATCCTGTGCTTTATGTCATACAATATGTATCCGATATCCGTGGAAACACCTCGTCTATCGTGCTATTCAGTCCCTTCGTCACCACCGGTCTCCGGTACCGTTGTCGGTGCAGGAGTAGGTGTCTCTGTAGATACCGGCGTGGATGTCGGTTCCGGTGTCGGAGTGGGCGTAGACTCATCCGGTACACTGGGACTCTCCGTCGGGGTCACCTCAGGGGTCTCCGTAGGGTTAGGAGTCGGCGTCACCTCAAGACTAATGGTAGGCGTAGGCGTATCTGTAGGTACGGTTACCTCAGGAGTCGCCGTAGGCGTACTGGTAGGTCTGTTGGTGGGCGTAGCTGTAGGCTTTCCGGTCGGAGCCTTGGTAGGACTCTTGGTCGGAGCCTTCGTCGGGGCTTTTGTTGCTTCCTTCGTAGGTTCCGGAGTCGGCTCGTCCGTAGGCGTTGCACTCAGCTCCGGAGTGGGCGTAATGCTCGGGGTCTCCGTAGGCTCGGGTGTTACTGCTACTGTTGGGGTAGGGGTAGGGGCATCTGTGATGTCACCACTAACCTCGCCATCCTCCTCTGACTGCTTCGCTACATAATTCACAGTTCGCTTTGCTTTTGAAATATTATTATGAGAATCTCTCGCCGCGTATGTTACAACCGCCTCTGTATTATCACCAAAAGGAGCCACCTTCGCCACAAAAAGAGAGTCGCTTACATCTCCCTCTTCGTCGTCGTAAGCAGTCACTCCAACCAAAAGGACACTTGTATCCGTTCCCTCATAGTACGTGATCTCTTCATCGGAAATCGTAATCATCGGTGCTTCGGTATCCATCTGACTCATCGCCAAGATAACAACCAGCGCCGCAAATGCAAACAATACGCCAAAAATAATTCTCGCCATACTGCGACCCATGTCAATCCTCCCAAGCTCTTATCTTCGAACTACCGACTACAACGCTAGGTGTCGGTTCTCCTACAGGTACTTCTTCATAATATCACCGAAATCAAAGGTTGCAAAATAATCCTTCGTCGTCTCGGCACGCCGTATCAGCTTCACATTACCGTCTTCCTGTAGAAGCAGTTCCGCAGATTTTAATTTGCCATTGTAGTTATATCCCATGGCAAAGCCATGAGCACCGGTGTCATGAATCACCAAATAATCACCGGGAACAATCTCAGGGAGTTCGCGATCGATCGCAAACTTATCGTTGTTCTCACACAGAGAACCAACCACGTCATATACGTGATCCTTCGGAGCATCCTCCTTGCCAAGCACCGTAATATGGTGGTATGCACCATACATAGCGGGGCGCATCAAATTAACTGCGCAGGCGTCCACTCCGATATACTCTTTGTAAATGTGTTTCTCATGGATAGCCTTCGTAACAAGGGCTCCATAAGGTCCCATCATATAACGACCCAGCTCTGTAAAAATAGCTACGTCGCCCATTCCTTCCGGCACAAGGATCTCTTCATACGCTCTGCGTACGCCCTCACCCACTGCCATAATATCCACTTCTTTCTGCTCCGGACGGTAAGGAATACCGATTCCACCGGAAAGGTTGATAAATGCCACATGAGCTCCGGTCGCCTTCTTCAGATCCACCGCCAATCCGAACAAAGTTCTAGCCAAGGTAGGGTAATAATCATCTGCTGTTGTATTGCTCACCAAGAATGAATGAATACCGAAATGCTCTACACCCAATGCCATGAGCTGACGATAACCTTCAATCATCTGCTCCTTCGTGCAGCCGTACTTGGCATCTCCGGGGTTGTCCATAATTCCGTTCTTCAGCTCGTACACGCCACCGGGATTGTACCGCATACACACCGTCTTCGGTACCCCACACTCCTTCTCAAGAAAAGGAATATGCGTAATATCATCCAGATTAATATACGCTCCGAGCCCTTTCGCCTTGGTAAACTCACCGAAAGGAGTTTCGTTGGAAGAAAACATAATCTCGCCGTCGCCAAAACCGACTGCGTCTGCCATCTCCAGCTCTGCCATAGAGGAACAGTCCACACCACAGCCTTCCTCGCGCAAAATCTGAAGCAGATACGGATTGGGAGTCGCCTTCACCGCAAAAAATTCCTTATAACCCTTATTCCACGCGAATGCCTGATTCAGCCGCTTAGCATTCTGACGAATCGCCTTCTCGTCGTAGATGTGAAATGGTGTCGGATAGGTCTTCACAATTGCTTCAACCTGTTCCTTGGTTACAAATGGAATCTTCATTAATGTTGGTCCTCCTTACTCGAAATCTCTACGGTCCTGTCTTCTTCGCAAAACCTACCCCATTGTATCATAGACACTTTTCGAATTCAATATGCAAATGCACTTTTTTTCCGCCCTTTCGCCTCATTTTTTTCGATTCTCTTTCTAGAGAAACCGAACAAATTTTCTTGCATTGCAACTCAAAATATGGTATGATTCATTTGTTGCATATACAAAATACAGTAAGAGGCAATCCACCTAAGCACTGCATGTACTCAGTGCATCAGTGTAGACAATGAAGGAGGAACACATGGCAGAATATGATGGCAGTCAAATAGTTATCCTGGAAGGCTTAGAGGCCGTTCGCAAACGCCCCGGTATGTATATCGGCTCCACCGGTACCCGTGGCTTACACCACTTGATATGGGAGATTCTCGACAACGGCATTGATGAGCATTTGGCAGGCTACTGTTCAGAG
This sequence comes from Lachnospiraceae bacterium, assembly GCA_045546575.1. Classification (GTDB taxonomy): domain Bacteria; phylum Bacillota; class Clostridia; order Lachnospirales; family Lachnospiraceae; genus ISDg. The sequence continues at coordinate 45,926 of JAZQDC010000012.1, forward strand.
ATAAATATCACCTTACAGAAAGACGGCGGCATTACCATTACCGACCACGGACGAGGAGTCCCGGTGGACATTCACCCCACCAAGAAGATTCCCACTGCCCGAGTTGTTTATACGGTGTTGCACGCAGGCGGTAAGTTCGGAAACTCCGTCTACAAAGTTTCCGGCGGTCTTCACGGCGTAGGTGCATCGGTTGTAAATGCACTCTCCAGTCGTATGATTGTGGAGATTAAGCGTGGGGGTAACATTTACCGTGACGAATACGAGAAAGGCGGACATCCGGTAATCAAGCTGGTAGATGGGCTGCTTCCCGTTGTAGGCACATGTAAGAAATCCGATACCGGAACGAAGGTTACCTTCTACCCCGATGCAAACATTTTCGAGACAGTGGAATTCAAGGCAGACACCATCTGCAAGCGCTTGAAAGAGATTGCATACCTGAACAAAGGATTGACCATTACCTTTACCGATGAGAAGGCCGGTGAAACTAAGACCTATTACGAGGAAGAAGGCATCAAAAGTTTTATTTCTTACATCAATCGTGATGCCAATCCGCTACACCCGGAACCCATCTACATCTCCGGTTCCAAGGGGGACATTGAAGTAGAAGTTGCTTTCCAATACATTGACGCCTACACCGAGCAGATTAACGCTTATTGTAATCGAATTAATGTTGTGGATGGCGGTACTTTGGTCACCGGCTTTAAAACTGCTCTGACCCGTGTTATGAACTCCTATGCAAGAGAATTGGGAGTTCTCAAAGACAAGGATGAAAACTTCGACGGCAAGGACATTCGAAACGGTCTTGTCTCCATTGTCTCCATCAAGCATCCGGACCCGCAGTCCGAAGGTCAGACCAAGACAAAACTAGGCAACACCGATGCCAAAGTAGCGGTGGACGACGTATTTGCCGCAGAGGTAACTCGCTATTTCGACAAGAACGTAGAGATCCTCAAGAAGATTCTCGAGAACTCTCTTCGCTCCTTCCATGCACGTCAAGCAAGTGACAAGGCACGAAGTGCGGTACTTAAACAGCTAAATGACGTGGACACCAAGAGCAAGCTGGCTGCCTGCTCTAGCAAGAAACCCGCAGAATGCGAAGTATATATCGTCGAAGGTGATTCCGCAGGCGGTACCGTGAAGACCGCAAGAAATCGTAAGACTCAAGCGGTTCTTCCTCTCCGCGGCAAGATTCTCAACGTAGAGAAGGCCACCCTTGAGAAGATTCTTCAGAACAACGAGATTAAGTCTATGATTGCCGCATTTGGTTGCGGAATCGGCGATGAATTCGATATTACCAAGCTCCGCTACGACAAGATTATTATTCTAACCGATGCGGACGTAGATGGTGACCATATCAGTACCTTATTGCTTACTTTCTTCTATCGGTTCATGCCGGAATTGATTATGGCAGGCAAGGTATATCGCGGTCTTCCCCCGTTGTACAAGGTGGATTATGAAAGTAACGGTACGAAGAAGCGCAAGAAGGAAAGCGTCTACCTAATGAACGACTTCGAGCTAGAGCGTTTCCGCAAGGAGCATGAAGGCAAGTCCAAGATCCTCGGCGTACAACGCTACAAGGGTCTTGGTGAGATGGATGCCAACCAATTATGGGAAACCACCCTAGACCCGGAATCTCGGGTACTGGCACAGGTGTCCATTGCCGACACCGTAGAAGCAGATGAAGTTACTACACTTCTCATGAGTAATAACGTCCCCCCCAGACGTGCATTTATCATGGAAGAAGCACAATACGCAACACTTGACATCTAAGAAAGGAGGACACTATGCAGACTGACAAGGGTTCTATTATACAGTTGGATTTTGCGGAAGAGATGAAGACCTCGTTCCGCGACTACGCCGTAAGCGTAATTATTGCACGTGCCCTTCCGGATGTAAGGGATGGTTTAAAACCGGTTCAGCGTCGTATTCTATACGCCATGAACGAGCTTGGATTGGACCCCAAGAAACCACACCGTAAGAGTGCTCGTATTGTCGGTGATACCATGGGTAAATATCACCCCCACGGTGACTCTTCTATCTATGATGCTCTCGTACATATGACAGAGGATTATTCCCTAGCCATCCCCCTTGTAGACGGACACGGCAATTTCGGTTCTATCGACGGTGATGGTGCCGCTGCCATGCGATATACCGAAGCACGCCTCTCCGAAGGCGCCATGACAATGCTAGAGCACTTGGACAAAGGTCTCGTCACCTTCATGCCCAACTTCGACGACAGCGAAAAGGAGCCCACGGTACTTCCCGCCATGCTCCCCAACCTGCTCATTAACGGTACCACCGGTATCGCAGTAGGTATGGCAACTAACATTCCTCCCCACAATCCGGTGGAGGTCATTGATGGTGCCATCGCTGTAATGCACGATCCTTTTATCGGTACCGATGAGTTGATGCAGTTGATTCCCGGCCCTGATTTCCCTACGGGCGGCACCATTGTAAATGCATCCGACCTTCGAGCCCTGTATGACACCGGAGAGGGGCGTATTCGCATTCGTGCCAAGGCAGAGATTGAACCTGCCGAATATGGTAAGAAGAACATCGTTATTACCGAGATTCCCTACACCGTAGCCGGCAATAAGACTCGCCTAGTGGAGTCTTTGGTTGCGGCCATGAAAGACAAGGTATTCGAAGAAATCAGTGATGTACGAGACGAATCCTCCAAGGAAGGTATCCGCATCGTCATTGAGGTTAAGAAAGACCGTGACGCAGAGAACTTGCTGAATGGTCTGTATAAGAAGACCGCCATGGAAGACACCTATGGTGCCAACTTCCTTGCAGTTAAGGACAAGCAGCCAATACTGTTCAACCTGAAGTCTCTATTACAAGAATTCATTGATTTTCAGGAAGAACTCTACACCAAGGAATATGAGTTCTTACTGGACAAGGCCGAGAAACGTCTAGAAATCGTAGGCGGTCTTATTCGTGCCGTGGATGTCATCGACTATATTATCGAGGTTCTTCGTGGTTCCGCTTCCGTGAAGCAGGCAAGAGAATGCTTGACCACCGGTAATATTACCGATATCAAGTTCCGCACCGAAGAGGCCCGCGTTGCCGCCGCTAAGTTTGATTTTACAGAACGTCAAGCAGACGCCATTCTCGCCATGCAATTACAGAAGCTTATCGGTCTTGAGATTCTCAAACTTCACGAAGAACAAGAAGCACTTTTGAAAGAGATTAAACGCTATCAAAAGATTCTCGGCAAACGTAGCGAGCTGTATAAGGTTATTGAACAACAACTTCTTATCTTCCGCGAGCGCTTTGCGCAGGAACGTCGCACCGCCATTACGGAATTAACCACCAGGGAATATGTGGTAGAAGAAAAGATTGAAGATCTATATGTTCTAATTGATCGCTTCGGCTATACCAAGGCCGTAGATACCGGCGCATACCAAAAGACCGCCGAAGAGACGTTGAAAGAATTCGTTCACAAGATCAAGATTCGTTCTAACGACAAGCTGTGTATCTTCACAGCTGAGGGCAACATGTACCAGTTGAAAGTTTCCTCAATTCCCCGCTGTCGTGTGAAGGAGAAAGGTACTCTGCTCCAAGTACTCACGAAGATCGGCCAGGAAAATGCACTATTTATCACCGCATTTGACACCATGTTTGATGCGCAGCTTCTCTTTGTCACGAAGAACGGCTTTATTAAGCAAGTCTCCGGCATTGAATTCGATACCAATCGAGCAGTGGTTGCCGCCACAAAACTAGACGAAGGCGACTGCCTTGTTGGGGTTACTGCTCTCTCCGCCAAAGAAGTATTGTCCGGACATCAGAAAGTCATCTTGCTGACGGACAAGAAACTATCTCTAGGTTTCCCTCTAGAGGAAGTTCCCGAACAGAAGAAGACCAGCAAGGGTGTCAAAGCCATTACCCTAGAGGGCAAGGATTTTCTCATCTACGGTTCTTCCGTAGACCAGAACACCGACGAATTTACCTTCGACGGCAAGGTATACCACGCCAAGAAGATCCGCAACCGCAAGCGCGGTGCCAAGGGGCAGAAAGCCACATTATAACATATAAACAAAAACCCCGAAAGTAGTTCGGCAATCTGCCACCCTACTTTCGGGGTTTTCCATCTTTCAACTCGCAAATCGCAAAGCAATTTGGAATACTACAATTTCATACCTATTGCAATCTGCCGCATTACTCCTCTGCCGAATCTTCCAATGGTAGATACCATTTATGAAGCGTATAGCGCAGTTCTCCGGTTACCGCATTGATGTACACGTCGATGCTTCGCTCCTCATTAAGACAGATTCCACTGAATCTCCAGCACAAATCTGCATGATACATCTCCTCTTCATTTTCATAGGTTCTGTACCGCATATATGCTAACTCCACGTCCCTAACAGAGAAGACAAGGCGACTCGCCAATTGATCTACAAGATATTGTTTAGCTTCGCTTAGAGTTAGTAAGGAATCATATCTCGTCCCCACCGGTGTAATTGGCTGACTTGGATTAAAACCCGTATATGCGCATACTCCGGCACCATCCACCATGTAAGCCATCTTGCGGTCTTCTCTCACTTCAGGTTCTCTCCCGTCATCTCCAAAAGAACCGTAGAAGCCATGAATAATCGGAATATCCTCATATCGGCGACGAAAGATAAATGTATACCCATACTTGTCTTCGGTCATACGGAACACTTCCACCTGAACCACTTCATTGCGGACACCATCTGCCACCGGAAACGGTGTTCCTGCATCAAAGTACGCTTCCGCCATCTCTACAGCTTCTGAAATAGTATAGATTCCATCCATTAACTCATAAGAAACACCGTCCCAGGTTCCCTTTTTGTATGTTGCCACAATGTCCTCTTGGTTGCTACCAAACGAATCCGCCGCAGGTTTTGACTCCGATTTCACATAACGAGTAATTCTTCCGTCACTACATCCATATATTCCGTCTCCCGCCATCTGAATATAGCACTTTGACGTATTAAGATAAAAACCCCATCCTGCATCCAATTGTTCAAAATGTTCCTTTACTTTTGCGAATTCACGACTACCATCGGAATTCAACGTTGCGAATTGCCCCGAAGCATCTCGAATCTCATTATCAAAATCCGTCACATCTGCGAATCCACACTGCGTCACATAGTTAACAATTGTGTCCCATCCTTCCTGTACCGTGACATTTCGAATCTTCATATCCAAACGATAGAATTCATCAAACTCCGGAAACGGTGCAAACACACAGTCCTCAAACTCACAGAAGCCTCCTGCACTTTCCGTGCGTAACTGTTCACATTCCGCCTCATACGACGCTCGTACCTCTTCAATCGGTGTTAGTTTAAGAACTTCGTCTTCCTCGCTTTTACAAGCGGTGAGTTGTATCATAAGTATAACACAAGTCATCACCACAAATATTTTTCGCATAGTACCCCTCCATAATTTCATCATATGTGTACAAGTCAAGATAAGTGCTTATATTAATTACTGATTGATGCTAATGTAACCTTTTGAATTGACCGTAGACGCAGATACACCTCTTACCTTAAATTCTACCTCTGCGGTCGTACTTCCATTCATCTCCCATACAAGAGAGCGCCCTGTCGTAGTTACCATTATTTGGCTCATGCCACCGGCATCAGTAGAATTAATGGTCAAATAGCGATCATTTCCTCCGCTAATGCTGGTGCAATACGAATAAAATCCATCCGAATAGTATGACACATACAATTGATCCAACTGCACGCTTACACTACTAGGCGCACCACTCATATAGTAAATATCCCAATCATCCCGGGAAGCAGCTTCCGCAAAATTACCCAGCAATACACCAACAAGCAGTGTTACTAATATCATTTTCTTTACCATAGTTTTTAAATACCTCCTTAGTACATAATCTTGGATTTGGCACTTATCTTGACTCATACGTCTTCTTTGTGGGGCGATTCCTTCTATATCGCCCCTCCCTACCTCACCGAAACAATCCGTCCCGCGTCCATTTCGTACACCGTATCACACAACACCTCGATATCTTCTCGGTTGTGACTCGCCAGGATAATCAAGCATTCTTCCTCTCTCTTTTCAAGAAGCAGACGACGAACATCTGCAACGCCCGACTTGTCCAGACCATTCATGGGTTCATCGAGGATTAATATCTTCTGTCCCTCCATAAGAGCTTGCGCAATTCCGAGACGCTGTCTCATTCCGAGACTGTACTTCCGTACCGGCAGACGCGATTCCGGTTCCAATCCGACAATTCGCATATACTTATCAATTTCATCTTTTGAAATCTTCCCGCGTATTCCTGCCAGCAAACGAAGGTTCTTTCTACCACTGTAGTATGGCAAGAATCCTGGTGTCTCAATAATAATTCCCGTGTTCGGAAGATAATCCGCATCTTCTCCCACTTCCACTCCGTCCACTGTAACTCTTCCCGAGGTGGGTACAATCAAGCCGCAGATCACCTTCATCAGCATAGTCTTTCCGCAGCCGTTGTTTCCTACCAAACCATAGATCTGTCCCGGAATCATCTCCATACATATGTCCTGCAATATATCCTTCTTATTCAACCTCAAACATACATTCTCTACCTTTAGCATTACTCCACCTAATTCCTTCCCGGCTGATATCGACGCGCTATCCACCAAGACGCCACTGCCAATCCCCCAATCGTCCCACCAAAGTACAGATAGGATCCCCATAATGGAAATATCGGCGCCCTCAGATACTCTCTGAAATGCAACCATCCAATCGCATTTGCCACCGGCAATGCCCACATTACTTTCGCTTGAACAATTGCCATAGAAGCTCCTCCCACAATCAACGCCAATGCAAGTAGTATTCCGAGTACTCTCTTATGGAACAAACCGCACAGCAACAGCACCATACTAATCATCCATAGGAATAGAAACAACAACGCAATGGAATGAAACAACGCTTCCCAGAGGGACATCTGATTAAATATATTCCTCGGCAACAGACGTGCTACCACACCATTACTTTGCTCCGGAAACCTAGTTCCATATTGCATGACTGCGCTACTAAAACTTCCTGACAACTCTATGTGCGGAATCACCATTAGACAAGAATACAATACAACGAATAATGTAAACACAATGGCAGCTAATCCAGCAAACAGTATCTGCCCCAACACCCAAGTACGTTTTGTCGTACGTATATGATAAAATGCCCCTATCGCCCCATTTTGTGGATAATCCGCCATTAACACCAAAAATGTTATAGGCATCAACAGCATCAACAAATCCGAATTCACAATTGCAATCATCGGTTCAAAAAGATTCAGCGCCCCCTGCATCTCCTCACTACATCGTATCAACGGAGCACCAACAAATTCCCGTATAAATACCAACAAAACTAACATTACAATCAAACGAGAATTTCTCATCCAACGTCCCAGTTCGACATATGCGATCCGCCAGTCGCCAGTCACACGTTCTTTTATTGATTCACGTCTCATAGTACACCTCGTTTTCTTCGCCCAGTCTCCACACAAACATATAGACACAATACAAAGACATATAAGACGATCACAAATGCAATAGAATACCAATTCGTATTCTCACCTACGTCATAGAGCAAATTTTCCATGTTGATGGCATGCATCAAAGGATGCTCCTCCTTGCCCACATATAAGGTTGCATACTTATACTTTTCAAACATACGAGAATATAAATACATCAATAACATCGGCAGACACGTTAGTAAATAGCGATCTCTGAAGAAAATACTTACCACCACACCAAACACTCCACATGCCACACCGTATAAGAATACGCCTATAGTGCGCATTACTACATACTCTAAGATCGAGCCAACACCGTAGACCTGCAAAACCCACCGAATCGTCTCTGACTCTTCTTGTATCGGAAACCGAACAAGCACCGTCGTCATGTACAAAATAAAACCGCATGCCGCCATGAAGCCACAGACGAATGCAGGACTAACTACCTTTGCAATGCAGGTAGCAGTGATATTCGTTCGTACACGTTGCAACATTAGATTCCCTGTGGAACGCTCAACATCTACGGTAAGCATATATCCCATCAATAACACAATCGGAACAAACATTCGAAACCACACATTTGTTGATGCAGTAAACATATCCGTAACCGCAATCCCTTCTGCTGCTATTCGCTCAGGACTCCATAAGATGAGCACTTGCAGAGCAGAATATGCCTGTCCCTCCATATCGAAATAACATGTGCCCAATAGACACAACACCCAAGTCCCCAAACAACCAATGAAAAAAAACGGTCCGTGAAGACTTTTTCCCATCTCTTGCCTTAACATACGAAAAATCATGTGCTTCCCCCGTCCGCTTTCTTACTTCCTAATTTCCTAATAGCTTCACAGTATCTCAAAAAGAGTATACGGGCACCTTACGATGCCCGTACACAACTACAATATCAACCTATCTCTTCACTCTCTTCGGCTGATATACCCCATACTCCGATGCAGTACCGTTTGCTCTCTTCGCAGCGTTACGGCTCATCTGTGCAAGTGCATTCCAAAGCTTCTTCATTCCTTTCACCTCCTTATCGTATATATATTACGCATACGCGCATCTTACTTGCATATATCTTAGAAACCCACACTCGTTCTAAGACTCACATTTCAGTTCTTCCTTCCGATGATATCTCACAATCTAAGCTTGTCTTCGGTGTCCCCACTTGACCGAGCACCATCAATACAGTAACGGCCCCAATAGCACACACTAAGCCCTTCCCGCACGTCTCCGTAGTCTCCAAAAGTATAATCCCAAGTAGAAAGAGTATCGGGTAACTTCCCAAGGAAATATTCCGATATCTCCGCTGTTCCTCCGACGTTAAAGGCTTACAAGGATGTATAATGGGAGCCCACAAATAGAGACAGAGTCCATATCCTAAAAAACAAATCATCAATACCATCATCCATATTTCATCGGGTATACTAAAAAATCCAATTGTAACTGCACATACTAGATTAATCACAAGAAAACTAAGAAAACAAGAATAATAGTGATTGGTGTGATACCCTCCGGAATATACTCGAGTCACAACAAAAACAAAATAAAAGATTGCCATGGCAGCGTACAGGCCACTTAGAATAGCCACTACAACAACAATAAGAAAATTCACCAGATTGGCCAAGGAAATCTCCATTCCGTATTGGCAATACTCTCGCTCTTCTTCCGAGATACTCTCTGCTGCAATCATCTTATCCACCATTAGACCTGCAATCTTACTCAGCATCATCACCCTCGCTTTTTCTTCCACAATCAAGGCAATATATCCACCCCCAAAAAGGAGGACAGCCAAGTGTGATGAACACTGGTAATGTCACACTTGGCTTTCCAATGTATCAGTATCGTTCGTCGATCACTGATAACTTATATATAACACATTTAAAAAAATAAACAACCCATTTTGTTCATTTGGTCGAGAATCGTGCTCATTTGGTATCTGGCTACCATTTTTTTCTTGCAAAAACAGCGCTATTTCACGTCTTTTGTGATTGAAACTTCTGAAATAAACCATCCATCTTCATCACGATGCCGAAGCACACCTTTATACTTTTTGATTGTTTCACGAATACTCTTCATCCCCCAACCATGATTCTCTACATCTGTCTTTGTTGTCTTTAGTTGCGGATTCGAATTCAAAACCGGATTTGTCACTGTGTTCTTTACACAGATTCGGAGTGCATGAGAATTTCCCTCCACTTCCAACATTACACTTCGTTCTTCTTCACACTGCTGTGCCGCCTCTTCTGCATTATCCAACAGATTGGCCAATAAGATACACATATCCTTCTCGTCAACAATTGCATCAATCTCTCCTTGAATCCGTGTATAAAATGCAATCTGCGCTCTCTCCATCCTTCTCCTGCTCCGGTTTAAAGTGGCCTCTACCAGACCAATCTCTCCGAGTTCAATCTTACCCGCCAACTCATTTCCTTCAGCCCGCAGTTCTTCCAAATATGCTAATGCCTGCTCATTATTGCCGCCCTCCAAAAGAAGCGCCGCCATATTCACGTGCTTCTTCATATCGTGCTGCAATACCCCTACCTTCTGCTTGAGTTCTTGAATGTCCACACTTTGCGATTTCTTCTCCTGAAGCAAATTTAGTATCTTCTCTTGGCGGCGCGTCATCTCCGATAAAATACTGATGCGTAATAATACCGCAGCACACACAACAAGAAACAAAATCCACAATACCGCAGTTAGACTCAGACTGCTCTTCTCCAGATACCCCAATGCATGAGAAAACAGTACCAACAAAATGACTGCAATAATCATGAAGAACATGCTCAGTACAATCCCATCGTACTTCTTCACATCAAGCATTCGTCTCCGTTGAAGAAACACAAAGAACCAACACCCTAACATCTTAAGTCCGAACGCCAGAATTAATACATAGATGCGCCATTCGTAATTCGAATTCATCATCTCCAAGGCTTCGTCACCATTCAATAACCGAATCAAAGCAACGGTTCCGATACTGGAACTCAGCAAAACCAACTGCCAATACCCCGCAACAAAGAGACGCTTCCACCACGCACAGCGCACAAGCATAATGGAAAATAATATGACCAGCACGGAATAAATTGCAATACCCGCCACCCCTTCATAAATAGTCATATGATTAAATGCGGTCACCACCACAGCATAGATAAGGGCAAACAAACCGGATACCCGAATCAAGCGCTTCGATTCCATCTTCGGGACACCTGTGGATATGACCAAAATGACCATCAGTGCACTACTTAATATATTAAACCCTACTTCTACAACCTCTTGTCTCAAATCTGTATAACTCCTCTTTCTACAATCTGCGCTTTTATCTCTTGCATACGGCGGCGACTCAAAGGAATTCGTTCATCACCCTCTAAAATGATACTGTCTCCCGCGAGACCTAACACCTTCGATATGTTCACCAAGTAACGACTATGACATTGCGCAAACCCAAGCCCTTCCAGCTTTTCTTTCCAACAAGACAGTCCCTCACAGGTCAGATATTGCTCTGTCTCTGTCACAACATATACTTTACGCACCTCACTCATCACATATCGAATCTGTTCCAAAGGAAGGCACACAGCACCTCGCCCCTTCCCCACACGTTGATCAAAACACACCTTTCCGAAACGTGCACGGTACTCTTTCTTAACTTCATCGAAAGCATACTTCATATCTTCTTTCAGTTTTTCTTTTCGCACAAAATATGTAGGATGAAACTTTAGAGAAGAAAAGACCAAATGATCATGATTCGTAATATACACAACAATTATATTTTGGGATATCTTTGCAAGTTCTTGTGACAGATCAAATCCATCCATCTGCGGCATCTGAATATCACTAAATAATATCTCGTAAGGTTGTTTTTGGTGTGCTTGCAGAAGATTCAAACTGTCTGTAAAGCGATCCACTGTCGCATTCTCTTCTTCACTGCATAGCGAAAGCATAATCTCCGCCACCTGATTCAACATAAATACGTCATCATCGCAAACCGCAATTCGCATAATTGCCTCCTTATCCTACGCACACCGGCACAAAAAAACCATGCTAATAGGATAACATTTTTCAGCAATTTTGTAAACCCGTTCAAGCAAAAAAGGAACTGTACTTCCGGTAAAACAGTTCCTTTCTTCCGATTTTATATTCGAACCAATCGTTTATCGTACTGTGGCAAGAAATTGTCCGTCTACTACATCTACCACAATGGTATCGCCGGCCTTAACTTCGTCCCGCAGCAATAACCTTGCGCTGACCGTCTCCACGTGCTTCTGTAGATAGCGTTTCAAAGGTCTCGCGCCATAGATCGGATCATAGGCTTCCTCCACTGCATAATCCTTCGCACGCTCTGTCAGTTCAATGGTAACTCGCTTCTCGTGCAAACGCCGATTCAATTCCTCCATCAATAGAGAAATGATGCCACGAATATTTTCTTTGGTCAATGGCTTAAACATAAGAATCTCATCCAAACGGTTAAGGAATTCCGGTCGAAAATGCATCCGCAGACGCTCATTTACCGCCGTCTCACAACTCTCGGAAATGCTGCCATCCGGCAAAATTCCATCCAGCAAGTACTCCGAACCGAGATTCGATGTCAAAATTAGAATGGTATTCTTAAAGTCCACCGTTCGTCCTTGGGAATCTGTGATGCGTCCGTCATCAAGCACTTGCAGAAGTACATGAAACACATCGGGATGCGCCTTCTCCACCTCATCGAATAGCACAACCGAATAGGGCTTTCTGCGTACTGCCTCCGTCAACTGCCCACCTTCATCATATCCTACATATCCGGGAGGTGCACCGATCAAACGTGCTACGGAATGTTTCTCCATGTACTCACTCATATCGATTCGAACCATGTTCTGTTCGTTATCAAACAACGCTTCTGCCAATGCCTTAGCCAGCTCGGTCTTACCCACACCGGTAGGTCCAAGGAACAAGAAGGAGCCAATGGGACGAGTGGGGTCCTTAATTCCCGCCTTGGAGCGAATAATCGCCTCCGTCACTTTAGACACTGCTTCCTCCTGCCCCAAAACACGACGATGCAATTCTTCATCCAAACGTAAGGTCTTATTGCGCTCACCCTCTGTCAACTTAGCCACAGGAATTCCCGTCCAACGGGACACAATACGGGCAATCTCATCTTCGTCCACAGTTTCATGTACCATAACATTTCCCTTGGCACGCAAAGCTTCCTCTGCCACTTGCAATTCCTGCCGAAGTTGAGGCAAACGACCATACTTCAGTTCCGCTGCCTTCTCTAGATTGTAACTACGTTCTGCATCGGTAATCTCGTGATTTACGTTCTCCAATTCTTCTTTGATGCGACGTACCTGCTCCAAATCGGCCTTTTCGTTGTCCCACTGTGCCTTCGCTGTATTGAAACGATCTCTGGCATCTGCAAGCTCCTTCTGTAATTTCACAAGGCGTTCTTGGCTCAGTGCATCCTCTTCCTTCTTCAGCGCTGCCTCTTCAATCTCCAACTGCATAATGGCACGTTTCGCATCGTCCAACTCTGTAGGCATGGAATCCAACTCTGTCTTAATCAAAGCACAGGCCTCGTCCACTAAGTCTATGGCCTTATCGGGAAGAAACCGATCGGAAATGTACCGATTGGACAACACCGCCGCATTCACAAGAGCACTGTCGGAAATCTTCACTCCATGGAACACCTCATACCGCTCTTTCAATCCACGTAAAATGCTGATGGTATCCTCCACACTGGGTTCATCCACCATAACCGGTTGAAATCTTCTCTCCAGTGCGGCATCCTTCTCCACGTACTGTCGGTACTCATTTAGCGTCGTAGCACCAATACAATGAAGTTCGCCTCTGGCAAGCATAGGCTTCAGCATATTGCCCGCATCCATAGCTCCGTCGGTCTTCCCCGCACCTACAATGGTATGCAACTCATCAATGAAGAGGATGATCTTCCCGTCGCTCTTCTTAACCTCCTCAAGTACTGCCTTTAAGCGTTCTTCAAACTCACCGCGATACTTGGCTCCCGCCACCAGCGCTCCCATATCCAGCGCAAATAATACCTTATCCTTCAACCCTTCCGGCACGTCTCCTTGCACAATTCGCTGTGCCAAGCCTTCCACAACAGCAGTCTTACCAACACCCGGCTCACCAATCAGCACCGGGTTGTTCTTGGTCTTACGGGAAAGAATCCGTATTACATTTCGAATCTCACTGTCACGTCCGATTACCGGATCTAACTTCTGCTGCTTCGCCCGCTCCACCAAATCATAACCGTACTTCGCAAGGGTATCGTAGGTCGCCTCCGGATTATCTGTAGTCACTCGCTGATTCCCTCGCACCTCTGCCAAAGCCTGTAGAAACCGCTCTCTTGTAACACCGAAATCTCGGAACACCTGCATTAGTCCGGCACCTGCTTGCTTCAACATACTAAGAAACAGATGCTCCACACTGACATAGGAATCTCCCATGCTCTTAGCCTCGTCCTCGGCATAGATCAGTACCTTATTCAGGTTCTGAGAAATGCGCAACTCACCACCCTGTACCTTCGGAAGTTTCTCAATCAAACCGCGCACCTGTGCTTCAAACACTTCCTTCTGTATCCCCATCTTCGTCACCAGACCGGGAATCAAGCCTTCCCCGTCAGACATAAGCGCATACAGCAAATGCTCCGGCTGCAATTCTTGATTGCCGAAATCATAAGCTACCTTCTCACAAGACTGAATGGCCTCCATAGACTTCTGCGTGAACTTATTAATATTCATATATAACTCCTCCCTTTCTGATTACCGATCACCGTATGTATTATGCCTATAATACGATCCTCCGGTCTCAGTAGTGCAACTACACCTCATTTGTTCTATTACATATATAACACATGGAATTCAAAAATGCAAGTACATTTTATAAATTTATTTTCCCCATTCCCACTATAACAATACCCTCGCAAGTCAAAACTCACGAGGGTAAGCTTTACATCTTCATTTACCATTCTCCCAACAGGAGATTCATGTCGCAGTCTCCTCTGACTCCCGGCACCGTTCCGGAAGCACTGTACTGCCAGATTTCAAAATCATAACGATAGCTCACAGTATCACCATAGTACGCAAACCAGAACGGATAGTCCGCCAGTTCGTCTCGGTCGATATTCATAATGGACCAGCGAGTGCTTGCATATACCATAGGCTGATATCCCGCCTCCTCAATGGTCTCGCAAAACGCTTTGGCAATGGCGGTTCTGTCCACTCTGCTTGTGGCGTTACCTCTGGCAATCTCCGATTCGTAATATTCCGTATCGAACACAACCGGATATGCGATATCATAACCTTCGATGGCTTCCAATACAAGCTCGGCTTCCTCAATCGCCTCTTCCACGGTAATGGCCTGAGAATAAAAGTACACTCCTACGGGAATTCCATTTTCAATAGCGCCCTGTAGATTCGCATCCTTATATTCATCTATGTACAATGAGCCTTCCCGGCTACCGCGATATCCTACGCGTACAAATGCAAATTCAATGCCGGCATCCGCCACCTGTTTCCAATCAATCTCTCCTTGGTGCTTGGAAACGTCGATGCCCAATTTGGAGATTACGTTTCCTTCCGCGTCCTTGACATAACGAAACTCTCCCGCTTCCTCCACAAGACCGCTAAAATCGTAGTCATGATTGCCCACCTTCTCATAACGAGCCAAATACAAACGTTCCTTCGTTCCGGCAGACAATATCACCGGTTCTTCCAGATAAACTGCCGAAGGGGCATTAATCTTGTCCCCATTCTGGTCGTCATAGTCCGGCTCCACATACGCACCGTATACGGAAGCCTCCACAGCCAGACCGTTGCCCTTCGGCACCATGGTTCCCTTCAACTCTCCGTAATATGCACCGCTTACCGCATAAATTGCCGCCGAAAAATCAATTCCGGCTTCCCCCGGAACCCAAGTCAAATACTCATCTGCCAGCAGGGCTTCGGCACCCAAGGTTTCGGCCATCTCCACTACCGTGGGTTCTGCCCAGTACTCATATGTGGCACCATTGCCGGTCTTCAATACCACGGTATCCTCATCTTTGCCCGGCGTTAACGTGAACCAGTCATTTATAATATCGCTATAACTGCGAAGTTCGTATTCTTGCAGGCTTGCCAAATGCACAAGTACAACACCGGTTACTGTGTCTCCGGTGTAACCATAAAACATTAGATATTTCTCTCCGCCGAACTCCACCTGCTCCGGACACAGTCTCGCCAAATCCCCCTCCAGGTCATACGGTATCAAAAGTTCCACGGTCTTCTCTCCATTCGACAAGAGTAGTCCCATGTCTGTCGGGGTTTTGTAAGCTTCGTCCTCGTAGTTCTCATTGCGGTAATACAGAGCAAATGCTTCTTCTCCCTCACCGCCGCTAAGTCTCAAATATTCCAAACCACCCACGTCTTCCAAGGACGCATCATATCCGTTGGAATCCGCAGAACTCTCCCACGTCGCCAACCGCTCCTCCAGATTCTCGCACACTTTCACCGTACGAACTACCGAATTCGCCACCGTTTCCTTTGCCTTGTTGGCCTCTCTTCTCTGTCCCAGTGCCACAATTACCAACACCAGCAAAATGCCCACCAAGACCCAAGTCGTCACCTGCCATACCGTCTTCTGGCGTCGTAATAATTTTGTGTATTCACCTTCCGTGTGAGCTACGCAGCTTGCGCCTTGCGATTTCCCTTGTCCCGCACTAACAACTTCTTGTCCCTTCTTCTCCTCTGCCATCATTTGCCCTCCATGCAGTTCATTGGTACACCCAAACTCATTTTATCATACATTTTGTCAAAAGAAAATGCCCAGTATCACTCTTTCAGAAATTTCTATTGACTTTTCCCCCGAACTCTCTTATAATGACCGAAATGAGAAATGCAATGACGAGAACAAGTACTTCTAGAGGGAACCAACAGAAAGTAGCCGGTGGATGAGAGGCGCGGGGAAAGACTAGGAGGAATACCTCTCCAAGCTGCGCACCGAACCGGAGATTTCCGCAGTAGGCTGCGACGGACGCACCCGTTACAGTGCCGGAGTATATGGAACCGCTTGCCGTGACTACGTTCACAAGCCCGAAGCGTTCTCGTACTTCTTGAGGTGGTGAGCGTGAGTTCACCATGAAGAAAGGTGGTAACACGAGATAATCTCTCGTCCTTTTACAGGACGGGAGTTTTTTGTTATGGCCAGCATCCATAACAAATAATAATATGCACACCTCGCGGCACGGTATTTAATTGCTTCGCAATTCCGCTCGGGCGCCACAGAGTCGCAAGCGACTCTTCACCTTAGCAGAGCCCCTAACCCACGAGTTCGCAACTCTCTTCGGCTCCTCCCGCACCTGTTATCGAAACATTTGCGTTCATTGCCGAAGATACCACAAAACATTTAGGAGGATTTCAAGATGAAACTGTATGACGAACTGAAAGCCCGCGGCCTCATTGCACAGGTTACGGACGAGAAGCTGATCAGTGAACTGATCAATGAAGGAAAAGCAACCTTCTACATCGGCTTCGACCCTACCGCAGATAGTTTGCACGTAGGACACTTTATGGCCCTTTGCCTGATGAAGCGTCTTCAGATGGCAGGCAACAAGCCCATTGCTCTTCTGGGCGGTGGTACCGGTATGATCGGTGACCCTTCCGGCAAGACCGACATGCGTAAGATGCTGACTCCCGAGGACATTGCACACAACATCGAGTGCTTCAAGAAGCAGATGAGCCGCTTCATTGATTTTTCCGAGGGCAAGGCCATTATCGTAAATAACGCCGACTGGCTCATGAACCTTAATTATGTAGACCTGCTTCGCGAGGTTGGTGCTCATTTCTCTGTCAATCGTATGTTGACGGCAGAGTGCTATAAGCAGCGTATGGAGCGCGGTCTGACCTTCCTTGAATTTAACTACATGATTATGCAGAGCTACGACTTCTACCGCCTGTTCCAAGATTACGGCTGTAATCTTCAGTTCGGTGGTGACGACCAGTGGAGTAACATGCTGGGCGGTACCGAGTTGATTCGTCGTAAGCTTGGTAAGGACGCTTCCGCTATGACCATCACCCTTCTCCTCAATTCTGAGGGTAAGAAGATGGGTAAGACGGAGAAGGGTGCCGTGTGGCTTGACCCCAACAAAACCAGTCCTTTTGAGTTCTACCAGTACTGGAGAAATGTTGCCGATGCCGATGTACTCAAATGCATCCGCATGCTTACCTTCCTGCCCATCGAGGAAATCGAGAAGATGGCAGATTGGGAGGGCAGCCAGCTGAACAAGGCTAAGGAGATTTTGGCATACGAGCTCACCAAGCTGGTACATGGTGAGGATGAGGCCGCAAAGGCTCAGGAATCCGCCAAGTCTCTCTTCGGCGCAGGCTCTCTCGATGATGCTCCGGAAGCACCGTTGTCTGCAGAAGATTTTACTGAGGACACCATCGATCTTGTGTCCGTATTGGTTAAGGCAGGTCTTGCACCTACACGTTCTGAAGCAAGAAGAAATATCGAGCAGGGCGGTGTCTTGGTAGACGGCGAGAAGGTTACCGATTTTAAGGCCACCTTCACCAAGGAACAAATGACTGCCGGCGTAGTTGTACGTCGCGGCAAGAAGAACTTCAAGAAGGTTATCTTGAAGTAAGATATCGAATGTATGTGACCAGGGAAGTCCGCGAGCTTCCCTGGTCTTCTATATTGTTTTTTTGAAAGCATGACTTTTGGCTAGATATTGTTTTAGGCAAACAATCTCCTGCCACGATCCGAATAAGCACCTCCCAAACGGCATATACTTCTCAGTAAACACCTCCGGAGGTATCTACATGAAAAATGCACTTTCACGCCTACAGCTTCTAGGCTTTGTGTTTACCGGCATTGCCGGAACATTGCTTCATTTTGCTTACGATTGGAGCGGAGAGAATTCCCTCGTTGCCATCTTTTCTGCGGTAAATGAATCCACTTGGGAGCACATGAAACTGCTCTTCTTCCCTATGTTTCTCTTTGCCTTGGTAGAAGCACATTTTCTTGAAGACCAGTACCCGAACTATTGGTGTGTAAAATTAGCAGGCATAGTAACAGGCGTAGTTTCTATTCCCGTTCTGTTCTACACTTATACCGGAATCTTTGGGCGGTCGGTGGATTGGATTAATATTGCCATCTTCTTCGTTGCGGCTGCTCTTTCGTACCTGCCGGAAACCTATCTTATGAGTCGCGGCAAATGCTCTTGCAAATCCCCCACGGTGGCATATGCTCTGCTGTTCTTGTTGGCAATTGCCTTTATACTGCTCACATGGTTTCCGCCCCGGATCCCCTTATTTCAAGACCCCACAACCGGGCAGTACGGGAGAGGATAATCTAAATATTCACACATATAAAAAGTGCCGTTCTACATAGACCGGCACTTTTATTTATTCTTTCATGAACCTGCATTCTATTCTTTCACAGGAAAGAACTAGTCACTGACGTTACTTGCTGCAATCTTCACTTTGCTCCAGAGGTTGCTGAGTATCTTCTTTGTCTCTTCGTTGTACACAAAGACTTCGTCCAACTCGTTGTCTGTACGAGGAATATACGCATCAATTCCCTCATAGTCGCCACCCTCGGAGGACAACTCTAACATAACCTCCATATTGGGAGAGGTGTAACCTACATACGAGGAATTATCGTATGCCGCCTCATAAGAAACCATGAAATTGATGAACTCGTGAGCGAGATCCGGATTCTCTGCATTTTTCGGAATTACCATGGCATCACACCACTGGTTGGTACCTTCTTCAGGCAAGTAGAAGCCCATGTTCTCATTTTCACTCATGACATAGGTGGCATCACCGGAATAAATGAGTCCCAAAGCCTTACGACCCTGCGCCATATTGTCAATGATCTCATCCGTTACAATCTCCGGATCCATAGTCTCCACACACTGTATCAGCCAATCGTATGCCTCTTGAAGCTCTCCCTCATCTTCGGTATTCATGGAATATCCAAGGGACTTCAGAGCCATCATAAAGGAGTCTCGTTCGGAGTCATACAGGTAAATGTCGCCCTTATATTTTTCATTTAAGAAGATTGCAAATCCGTCCTTCTCAAGGTCGGCAACATCCACCTTTGTCGTATCGTACACGATTCCCACGGTTCCCCAGAAGTACGGTACGGAATACTCATTTTCCGGGTCATACGCCTTTCCGAGCACGGAATCCGTCAGTTCTCCGAGGCAATCAATCTTCGTGTGATCCAACTTCTGAATCAACTCTTCTTCAATGAGACGCTGAATCATATAATCGCTGGGAACCAGCACATCATAAGGCTCACCATTTGCCACCTTAATGTACATCTGCTCGTTGGAATCGAAAGTCTCCATGATAACCGTACAGCCGGTAAGCTCTTCAAACTCACCGATACAATTCTCTCCGGTATATTCTCCCCAGTTGTACACATGGAGCACCTGTCCCTCGTAAGGACGGTTCTGATTCTCTCCGCGATTGACAAGCGCAACAATCAATACAATTGCCAACGCTACCGCCACACCGGGAATCACAATGTTTTTCTTCTTAAGCTCTGCTTTCTTCTCTTTCTTCGCCAAATATGCGGGAAGCAGGTTAATTACCAACAGAACCACGGTGATAATCACAACCATCAATGTGGAAATGGCATTAATACTGGGGTTCACACGCTTACTCATGGTGTACACCATAATACTCAGGTTCTTCACACCATGACCTGTTACAAAGTAGGAAATGATAAAATCATCCACAGACATGGTAAAGGCAATCAAGGCACCGCTGATAATACCGGGGGTAATCTGAGGAACGATTACTTTGGTAAGTGCCTGCAACGGAGTAGCACCGAGATCCATGGCTGCATCCGCAAGATTGGGGTCCAAGGAACGAACCTTGGGCATTACGGAAAGCATTACATAGGGAATACAAAACGCAATGTGCGCCAATAACATAGTTGCATATCCCTTCTGTACCTGAAAGGTAATGAAGAGAAGCATGAAACCGATGGCCGTTACAATCTCCGGATTCATCATGGGCAGGTTATTAATCTGCTCCATAATGCGTCGGATAACTTTCCGCGACTTACTGAGACCGATGGCCGCAATGGTTCCCACCACCGTAGAGATTGCCGTCGCCAGAATTGCCACACTAAAGGTAGTATACAACGCCTCCATCATATCGCGGGACTCTAACATGTGGCGATACCACCGAAGCGAAAAGCCGGTAAAGGCAGTCAGGGATTTTCCTTCATTGAAGGAGAAAATGATCATATACAATATGGGTGCATAGAAAAACACCAACATAAGAATCATAAGGAGTCGTCCAAAGGGACGGGACTTTTTCTTCATCTGCTACTCCTCCTTTCCGCCATTGTTGTGCTTCTCTACCTTGCTTACGGCCAGCATCAAAAGCATCATAATGATAGCCATAATCATAGAAATCGCACTACCGAAATTCCACTCGCCCGCGGTAATGAACTGGTTTTCAATCAAGTTACCCACGAGGAAGTACTTACCACCGCCCAAGAGCTTCGGAATAAAGAAGGAGCTAACAGCCGGCAAGAATACAAGGGTAATCCCGTTAATCACTCCGGGAAGAGACAAGGGAAGCGTTACACGGCGAAAGGTTTGGAACCGATTTGCACCAAGGTCCGAGCTTGCCTCCAACAGGGAGTTGTCCATCTTACAGAGGGACGTATTAATCTGCAAAATCATAAAGGGAAGGAAATTGTACACCATACCCAGAAGTACAGCTCCCTCCGTATACAGAAGCTCCACCTCGCCCAAACCAATGAGGCTGAGAAGCTTCTGAATAATTCCACCCTCACTGAGAATACCGATCCATGCATAGGTACGCACCAGCATATTAATCCACATAGGAAGGGTAATTGCCAGCACAAGAGTATTCTGCAAACGTTCGGAACTGCGGGCAATAAAGTATGCCACCGGATATCCAATCAACAAGCAAATGATGGTTGTCTTAACAGCGATCCAGAGAGAACGCCACAAAACCAACAGGAAATCCGGATCCGAGAAAAACTTTATGTAGTGGTCCAGTGTCAGAGAAAAAGAAATGATTTCATTTCCCTGCTGGGTAAAAGAATATAACGCAATCAACGCCATGGGAAGCACCAGCATCAGCACAGCCCACACAATGTACGGGATTGCTAAATGAGAAAATCGTTTCATTCGAATACCACCTTTGACATAACATGAATATCCTCAGGGAAGAAGGTCAAGCCAACCTCTTGCCCTACCTGCGTGTAATCTGTTGTATGAATCTTAAACTCGCGACCGGTTGTCCAGAAGGTTACCTTATATACTCCGACCTTCACGTCACTGGGGTCGAAATCGTAGTCAACACTAATGTCCACGCTGGTGTTCTCGTCGCTGAGCTTCCAGCCCTGTGCATTTGCCCAAGTCTTAATATCGGTGTCCAGCGCCTGAGACTCCATAATCTCATCCACGGTCTTGAAGAAGTTGAAGGCCATAATTGCCTCGCCGGCCTTCTCATTCTTAACAAAAGGCTGATTTACAACGAAAATGGTACTCTCGATGCAGGTACCTCCCGCTGTGTAGAACTTCACCGGATACTCGCCCAACTCTTCCTGCAAATCGTATTCGATCTTTGCGATGGAAGTGTACTCGTCCGTCTCCGGATTCCATGCCTGTGCATTGGAAAGAGCGATAATCTCCTTGTCATCCAGATTCGCCACATCCTCAATGTCTACATAGAAATCGTTGGCACTGATCTTCTCTTTACCATCCTCACTGGTTACGTCATGATTGCGAATCACGTGCATATTTACGGACACAGTGGTACCGGGCACCGTCTCCACAATGATCTCATAATGAACGCCCTTGAAGAGAACGCTAAGAACCTCTCCGGTCATCTTACCCTTAGAGACATCCACAATATCAATATCCTCGGGGCGAATTACCACATCCACCTTCTCATTCTTCTTGAAGCCAAAGTCCACACAATCAAAGGTGATATCGTCAAAACGAACCTTGTAATCGTCTAGCATGACAGCCGGAATGATGTTACTCTCGCCGATGAAATTCGCAACGTAACTATTGGCCGGCTCGTTGTAGATCTCTTCCGGAGTACCGACCTGCTGGATCTCACCGCTCTTCATAACTACAATCTTATCGGACATCGTAAGTGCCTCTTCCTGATCGTGAGTTACGAAGATAAAGGTAATGCCGACCTCTTTCTGAATACGCTTCAACTCATACTGCATCTCCTTGCGAAGCTTCAGATCCAGCGCTGCCAGTGGCTCATCCAACAGAAGCACCTTCGGCTCATTTACTAGGGCACGGGCAATGGCAACTCGCTGCTGCTGTCCACCGGACAAAAGGGTGGTATTCTTGTTCTCGTATCCTTCCAGACCGATGAGTTTCAGCATCTTCATAACCTTCTGCTCGATAACGTCCTTGCTCATCTTCTTGATCTTCAAGCCAAATGCAATATTTTCATATACACTGAGATGCGGGAACAGAGCATACTTCTGGAATACGGTATTCAGCTCACGCTCATACGGGGGCTTACTACCAATCTCCTCGCCGTCAAACATAACACTTCCCTCATCGGCATCCAAGAAACCACCAAGAATACGAAGAAGGGTAGTCTTACCACAACCACTGGGGCCAAGAAGGGTTACAAATTCATTTTCGTAAATGTCCAAGTTCACACCCTTCAACACAATCTGTCCGTCAAAACTCTTTACAATGTTTCGAAACTCAATCAATTTCTTCTTATCCATCTCGTCCTCCTACTCTAGAACATGGGGGGTGTCGTAATCCACAACACCACAGCTTCGTTATTTGTGTGATTGTACAGGTAATGTCCCTTTCTACCGCTTATGTAGAAGGTCTCCCGCGTCTTCAGTTTGTACTTCTTATTGTCTCGTACCAGGGTTATGCTCCCTTTCAGTACGTAACCGAATTCTTCTCCTCTGTGGGAAATCATCTCGTGACTCTTGCCGTGAGGTGCCAAGGTAAGCACGATAGGTTCCATCTCGTTCTTCTGAGCATTTGGTACAATCCATTCGATCTTGTATTCTTCCTGCTCATCTACAAAAGCGTCCTTGTCCGTAAATACAATCTGCTCCTCCGCCTCCTCGTGGAAGAAGTCCGACAGATTGGTCCCCAGAGCCTCAAGGATATCTTCAAGAGTAGAAATGCTTGGGCTGGTCAGGTCTCTTTCCAGCTGAGATAAGAATCCCTTGGTCAACTCACTACGGGAGGCAAGATCCTCAAGCGTCAGTTCATTTTGGAGCCTTAGCTCTTTTATCTTCTTACCGATACTCATACATAGCTCCCTTCCGGCAGATGCCCTTTTGTCGATTTTGGCATTGTAAAGCACAGAAGTTTAGTAATACCAAACTTTTTATTTTACATGCGACAACTCACATTATACACATTTTCCCGCAGAATGCAATAGTAAAATAAAATAAATTTTAAGTTTAGTGTAAGTGAACCGGGGTAGCTCGATGGAGACACGTTTTCAACGTCCTCGCATAACTCCAAGCATAGGAAAAAGCCCTCTGCAACTCTCAGCTTGCATAAGGGCTTCCCCATATACACTATGCTACATTTCCTTCTGCCAGTGGGTCCATCTCACCACCGGTTTGAACCCGATCTTCGCGTAGAACTCATTGTCGCCGCCGGTCATGTGGGTTGCTCCCAGCCGCTTGGTTCTGCGGTACAGCTCCGACAGAGCGGCGGCTGCCAAGCCCTTGCCACGGTACTCCGGAATCGTGCATAGCGGCTCCATATACGCCAAATGATTGTCCGGTGTCCACCACATCCCCGCAAAGCATGCGTACTCCCCTGCTTCGTCGGCAATGACTACATCCAGCTCCGGCGTGGCATGGGGCGCAACAGCCAGCTGGTAGTCACACTGCTCGTATTGAAAACTCCAAGGACCGTCGGTGGCTTCATGGTCAAATCCCTTCCAGCAACACTTGTTCCCTTTTGCCATATCGTACTCTTCCGGTTTCACAAAATGAAACCCTTCCGGCAATGGGTAATCCAGTTCTTCTTCATAATCAAGCTGCCGTTCAAAGCGCTCCCACACCTGACGATACCCATGCTCCGCTGCGGCCTGCATCAAAGCATCCTGACCACCGAAGAGAATCATTTGTATCGGAGCACCCTTGACGGGCATGTACTCATCGGCATACGCCACCATCTCCCCGGCCAGTTCCTCGTACCCGGGCTTCAAACAGAAATAAATGTCCGACACCGGAGACTCGTAAAAGCAAAATGCAACAATCTCGCCATTCTCCTCCCAGATGCGATTCTTGTACGAATACGAAATGTCCATCCAATACGCGAATGATGCATAGGCATATTCAAAGAACGGCGCCGCCACACCATTTCGCCAGTCACGCTCGTAGATGCCCAATAAAAATTGATATACTTTACCACAGTCAGCAAGGATGCTGAAAGGGCGAGAGGTAATGTTGTTCATAGAAAAATCTCCTTTCGAGGTTCGGTTAATGGTTTCACATACATAGCGGATGTAATCACGCGATGTGGGTATTATAGCACAAAAGAAGCTGTAAGGAAATACGATGTTAGGAACTCGTAAACCATGATTCAATATTGCCTCTTGACGGTTAATTTTTATTGGTCTGTAATGTAGCTAATAGAAATTAGCCAAAGGGGTGATAGAATGAACACGAAGAAGCGAATACCTGATGAAGCTCTTACTCTTTTTCAGAAAAAGGTTATGCAAATGTGTTAGTAGCCCAAATAGCCGAGGCTGTCGGCATCAAGGCATCCTCCCTTTATAAGCACTACAAGAGCAGGCCGACTTGTAGATTTTCACTACACCTACCTACTGTATGAAAGCTTCCGCACCGATGAAAGCATTTATCGATCTTACTTTTACATACTGGATGGTTCACAGACCGAGAGAATGTATGTTTCATAAGAAAGCGAGGCTCTTGACACATACTGTGCCGTAGCCTCGCTTCTTATTCTAAACTTAGCTTGTAGCTTCGCGATTATTCCCACTCTGCAACGGTTGTTCGGTTCTAAACAGATTTGTTTAGAATCTGTATCAACTTTTGCTTTCTTTTATACAGATTGTCTGTATTATCCGGAGTGTTTCGACTCCTGTTATCATTGTGTTATCACCTTTGATAACAAAGTTAGCATACCACAATATTCAAATAAATTCAAGAGATTTATTTGTTCTTATCAAAATTTAGGGTATTCACAAAAACTATTTCTACAATGTTATAAGGAATTGACTATTTTGTATGTAGGTGTTTCGTTTTTATGTTCGAATGCTATCTGTATATCTACTTGCGGATACGTTATAAAATCATCCCATGTTACAACGTAAATGTAATCATTTTCAATATTGCTTTTTAATATTGGAAATAAATCATTTTTGTTATAGTACGAGTACGAACCGTTCTTATCAGGAAGAACAACAGAAAGAACAGCATTGCTATGACTGGTTCTATCATTCCGGGTTGTTTCTTTAAGTGAGTAGGATATCTCCCAAGGAATCCATTGAGATTTTTGCCATCTATTTGGTTCCTTCATGTTTGGAGATATTAGAACAATGGTAATTGTGCTATCATAAATCTTATCTTTTAAGTGATTCCATATTGCATCATCACTCCAACTTGAAATATCTTCGTCACTCTCTTCGCCTTTATATATGTCATCGTCAGCAAGAACCGCATCCTTAATGAAGTTAACGTAATCACAAGGCCAAGTTGGTGAGGTGACTCCCGACAATTCTTTTACATCGCTGTCTTTATACTTGTAAGAGACGAATATCTTTCTGCCCATCGAACTCACTCCTTAATATAGGTTACTTTGTATTATCTCTATCACGCATCGTATTAATTTGTCTATATCAGTTTCTGTTTCTAATATATCAATGTATTTTGACAAATAATCATAGTTAGCCATATCTTTTTTTACGTTCTCTAAAATTGTCTTAGCTGCGTACCCGGTAGAACCAATTGGAATAATAATATTCCCTTTTGATTTTGCAATTTCAAATTCTTGCATACATCCATTAGCTTCAATTATACTTCCAGTTTTTGCATCTTTTTTGTTTCCAAACATAAAGATAGATACTCCTGTTTCCGCTAACATTTCTTCTCTATACTTTTTCCACTTTTCAGCTCGTTCAGTTGGATTACTAATATTTTGAGGAAACGGGCGAAGGCACAGATGCTCATCAATGTGTCTATATTTCTCTGCGTATATCACATCCAACGCTCCGTTAATAACAGCTGATCCAATTCCAAGTCCAAACCCAGAAGTAATTCTACAATTTTGTTTAACTAACTCTCCAGATAGTTTTCCAGCTAACTCTTCAGCACTTACTTGATTCCAAGGCAAGGAATATTCTTCAGCACTTCCAGAAACAAAAATGTTCTTCATCTTGGATACTCTTTCAATTTCATGAAGAATCACTGTTATTTCCGTGTAATCATCCACAAAGACAGTTTGAATACCGTAATTACGAAGATTTTCTTCCTGCATATCCTGTTTTGCTCTATCATAGCCATATTCTTTCGTATCAGAATAGTCTTTCTCTTGTACACGCTTAAAAAAGCAGTAATGATCGTGAACATTTTCGCCAAGCAGAGAATGAATCTGACTTAGGATATAATCAAGATTGGGATCTTCAAAACTGAATCCCATAAAAAGGAATACTTTAGAAACTAGATCTCCTTTTAATGCGGTTCTGAATAATGGTCTGCGATATTCGTATAATTCATAATCTTCTTTTGTAAGCACAGCATTAGCAGGATGATTAACATCTCCGTGCATTTTATAAACTATTGCATCTCGATCTCTTTTCATTACAGAAAGTTGATCAGATTCACACTTAACATCAGGATTTCTATTTGCTTCTTTTATTCCATTTTCAATTACATCATCGTAATTAGTTGTCCAATAAGTAAATATTGGTAATCTTGTGATAATCTGTGCGTTTTCATTAGTAGCTACATCTTTTGAAAAAGCATCCATAATTGCTTGATTTATACCAGATCGAGTTCTCCTTTGATTTCTATAGTATTGGGCAACCGACAACAAATCATGCTCTTTGTCAATATCAAGTTTAATATCCGATGCAAGCGGTTTGAGCAAACCTTTCCAATCCACAAAACCTGATGGCCTTGATAATCCAGCTCCGGCAAATATAGCAGCATTACCTTCCTGAATAGCCCTGGTATACTCTCGTATAAGTTCTTCTTTTGTAACTGCCATAATAACCTCCTGCGTTATTTATTATGCTTTTGGGCGGCTGCTTCAATCCAACTTCCGAGATTGTTATAACCATCTTGAGCGACGTAGTCATATAATCCATCGCAAATCTCATCAAAATAAATGGAACGTCCATTTCTTGAGCCGATTATAGTGTGTGCGTTCCCTTTAAGTGAGGTGCTTTTAGTTACCATATCCTTCACGTTATGAATGAATACACCGATGACCGCATTTCCTCTATTAATGCTTTCGCATATTTCATATTTAACAAAAGGGCGATTTAGTGTTTCACGTCCAATAAGTACGACGGTAACTGACGTGCCATATAACTGTGAATCTATCCACCTTTTTACAGCAGAATCACCTGTTCTTTTGAGCTTTTCAAATTCTGCTTTATCTGTAAAGCCCGCAGCTTCCTTTCCTTGTGTTACCCAACTGTTTCTGACGACCATTGATCTACTGATATCATTCTGATAATGAAAACTAAAGAATACTTTACGAGACATAATAAACCTCCTTTACTTTGAAAGCCATTCTGATAGTGGAACAATTGTATTGCCATTACTATTTTCGGTTCGTATATAGTAACCTTCTTGTATTGGTTTGCCATTTTCATATTTTTCTCCTGCGGAACGATATACAATATAAGGATATAATTTCATATACTCTGAACCAATATACTGTGCGTCAGAAGTTCCCTTTGACTTAAATGGAAACAAAGCTATATTGTTTGGAAATTTTACTGAATCGCCATAACCAAGTTCCCAATTACACCATTTTGAATTAATTGCGTTTTCAGTCGCAAGAAGAATAAACTTACGGCACTCTTTTATTCTGGCTTTTATATTTGCTGCTGTTTCTGCTGAAGTTATTTTAGGCATTTGTGGATCTTCACTATCTATATAAGCTTTAACAGCATATTCTTTTTCTAAGAAACCTATTATATCTTTTAGATTCTCCAAATCATCATGTTTGTGAGAAATAAATACAGTAGTTGAAATATGTGCAAATTGATATGACTCAGTTATCACCTTGGATCTTGCTGAATTAAGATTTGTAATTGCATAATCTCTGAAATAGCCACTTTCAAAAACGTTTATTCGCATAAAAAACTCTCCTAATACTTCTACCTCAAAACTCGATTATTTGTTTCGCATTAAAAACCTTTATAACTCCCAAACCCCAGCATATACACCGCCATAGCCACAGCGAGATTCTCGTCATCAATGTTCTGCTTCTTAGCAAGCTCTTTCAGCTCGTCAATGACAGTATCGTGAGGAACAATAGAACCCGAAAGCTCGTCTACTGCCTTTTTGATTATCTCGGGCAGAACCATACACATCTGATAAAATGCATTTTCCTGTCCTGTAACAAGAGCATAGAACTGGTCGAGGCTTACTCTGCGTATCAGCTTATGTCCAACTTTATTCTTATCAACAGTTGTTTCCCATTTGATATTTTGTGAGCACTGTGCAATAGCTTCTACAAGGAAACACGCACAATCATCATCTTTTAAAAGCTGATTCTGCATTTTAATAAATGTCTTGCCAGCAGACGCAGAGTTCATAGTGTTATGCTTGTTTTTCATTTCTACATAAACTGTATGAACAACGCTGCCGTCAGGTAAGGAGATTCCATCTGGGTTTTCATATATTACATCCCAACCGCCTTCTTTTCCGTTGTCGGGAACGCGGCATTTATCTATGTAGTTGAAGATACGTTGATGAAAGTATCCTATGTCATTATTGTTTGATTTATCTCTCTGTCTGAAAATCTCGTTGCTAACGATTTCTTCCCAAGAGGCTTGATAAACAGTCTTATCAAAAATCAGCTTGATAGGGTCAATGATATTCTTGTTGAAACGCTTTAAATCAAATGATTCGAGCTTTTCACCATACTTTTCAATAGTTGCCTTAACGTGATTAGTAAAATCTTCTTCACTTATAAATGTTAATGTCCACATTATTCTTCCTCCAATGCGTCTTTGATTTTAAGAGCGATTTCATAGGCTAAATTAACTGGGACTGCGTTACCTACCTGTTTGTATTGCTGTCCGATACTACCACAGAACTGCCAATCATCAGGGAAACTTTGACAGCGGGCATTCTCTCTTATTGTAAACGGGCGAGCTTCAATCGGGTGACATCTATCTGTCTGTTTTTGGCTGGGTGATGTTAAAACAGCTAAGGAAGGCTCGTCCAGATTTAATCTGCGTAATATACCTGTTCGACCGCCCTCCATATACCAGCAGCTTTTCATGTATTCCTTTGCAATATCTTCGGGAATATCTCTCCAATAACCACCGGGAGGAACAAGCTCAAAAATCTTTTTCTTGTATTCAGAGTAAGGCGAGCCTTCGCTTTTTGGACAATCGAGAAGAATGTCTCTTAATACTGGTTTATATTCGTGGGGTGTAGGGAAATCAAAGGAAATCTTATCTGTAAGGTCTTTTCTGATACCGATGGTAATAAGACGTTCTCGCTTTTGAGCTACTCCAAAATCCCAAGCGTTCAACACCTGTTTTTGAATTACATATCCTGTACTTTCAAAAATATCTACTATGGTCTTGTATGTTCTGCCCCTATCGTGGGTCAGCAAGCCTTTTACATTCTCGAATAAGAACATCTTAGGTTGCAACTGTTCCAAGAACTTTGCGTAGTGATAAAACAGTGTACCACGAGCATCCTCCAAACCTAATCTTTTTCCCGCATAGGAGAATGATTGACAGGGCGCTCCACCAGAGAGCAAATCAAGTTCGCCACTTTCCAAACCGAAATAAGCCTTGAGGTCTAGACAGGTGAGTTTTGATATATCCTCGTTAATAACTCTCCATTCTGGCCTGTTGGTTCTTAATGTATCAGAGGCATCTTTATCTATTTCAACAAGACCGAGTGTATTGAAACCAGCTTTCTCAATACCAAGAGCCAGACCTCCTGCACCAGCAAAAAGCTCAATAGATGTGAATTTTCTTTTTTGGGGCTCACTCTCAATTTCTGTATTGATATCAAGAATATCTCCGATATTGCAATCAAGTGCAATACATATCTTTTCAATGCTGTCAAAGGAAATAGCCTCATTTTTACCCATACGAGCCATAACATTAAAACTAATACCCGCAGCTTCTTTTAAATCAGTTTTATTCATATTCTTATCTATTAATAGTTTCCAAAGCTTGTTGTATGTTACTGCCAAGTAATCTACTCCCTTCGAAATAATGTGCTTCATTCTATGGTTTATCTGAATTATATCAAATTTTAAGAGAAAAGTCAAGAAATCTCACGATGTCGTTAGATTTTCTTTAAGTAAATCAAGGCGATATTAAATACCGCCTTGACAATAGTAGTTTACCTATGCAGTGTATGCTTTCTCGGCTTCAAAAACTCCTGCAACTGCTTTGTGAGATTAAGTTTCTCAATGAAATCAAGCACCTTAGCGTAACCCTACGTCTGATATGGACTAAAATAGGCCTGTTTTAAGACAGGCTTAATAGGAGACGCCATTTTTAGAAAAAGAATTGTCTAGAAGCAGAAAAACTACGGTGTTACCTTTCGGTATCACCGCAGTTTTTCTCTTTGGGGTTGTTTTTTTACAGCCCTTAATTTTTAGAATAATTCAAATGTTGCCAAAAGGTTGCCATTTTGCTGTCCTGATAACAGAAAGCAACGCAGTTAAGCCGTTTGTATGGGGTCTGTTATTATTCCCACTCAATCGTTCCGATCGGCTTCGGAGTCAGATCATACAACACTCTGTTAATTCCGTCTACCTCCGCAGTGATACGGTCGGTAATCTTGTGAAGCAGTTCATAAGGAATCTCTTCGATGGTTGCGCTCATGGCATCGGTGGTGTTCACCGCACGGATGATTGCCGGCCATCCTTCGTAACGCTTGCCGTCCTTCACACCGACACTCTTCATATCCGGCACTGCGATAAAATACTGCCATACGGTCTTGTTGAGACCTGCAAGGTCGAATTCCTCACGGAGAATTGCGTCTGCCTCGCGAAGTGCGTGGAGACGATCACGAGTGATGGCACCGAGACAACGTACGCCCAGTCCCGGACCCGGGAACGGCTGACGATCTACCATGCTTGCAGGAAGGCCAAGCGCCTTACCTACTACGCGAACCTCATCCTTATAGAGAAGCTTCACAGGCTCAACGAGACCCTCGAACTGCATGTCCTCCGGAAGTCCGCCTACGTTATGATGAGCCTTTACGCCGTCACTCTCCAGAATGTCAGGGTAGATAGTTCCCTGTGCAAGGAAGGAAATGCCCTCAAGCTTACGAGCCTCTTCCTCAAATACACGGATAAACTCACCGCCGATAATCTTACGCTTCGTCTCCGGAGCCTCTACGCCTGCCAGCTTGTCCAAGAAACGATCCGTTGCATCAATATAAATTAAGTTCGCATCCAACTGATTACGGAATACTTCGATAACCTGCTCACTCTCACCCTTACGCATCAAACCATGGTTCACATGAACATTCACCAACTGCTTGCCGATTGCCTTAATCAAAAGCGCAGCAACTACAGAGCTATCCACGCCACCGGACAATGCAAGCAACACCTTCTTGTCGCCAACCTGTGCACGCACAGCCGCTACCTGTTCTTCAATAAACTTCTCTGCCAGTTCGGGGGTAGTGATACGTTCCATCGTATCCGGTCTCTTGTTAGAATCCATCTTAAAATCCTCCTGATAATGAAAATACTTCTGCCTTTCTATTCCCATACATTTATTACTACACGGCATATTATAATCAATGAATCTGCAGAAATCAATTATTTTCTTTCATAGAAGCAAAAATTTTTTTGGTTTTTTTATTCATTTTTCTTGCATGATGGTGACTTTCCATGTATAATATGTTTTGGTGTTTCTACGGAAGAGTGTTTTTTCGTGTCACACAATTTATAATGAGGTGAGGTAATACACCATGGAAAGAAAAGTTGGAACTGTATCTAGAGGAATCCGTTGTCCCATCATTCGCGAGGGTGACAATTTGGTTGACATCGCAGTAACCAGTGTTTTGGAAGCGGCAGAGAGCGAAGGCTTCGCTTTGAGAGATCGCGACGTTGTTGCATTGACCGAGTCTATCGTAGCACGTGCTCAGGGCAATTACGCTTCGGTTCAAGACATTGCAGACGACGTGAGAGCTAAGCTTGGCGGTGGAACCATCGGCGTCATTTTCCCGATTTTGTCCCGTAACCGTTTTGCAATTTGCTTGAAGGGTATCGCAATGGGTGCCAAGAAAGTGGTTTTGATGCTCAGCTACCCCAGCGACGAGGTTGGTAACGCACTTCTGACCTACGACCAGTTGGACGAGGCAGAGATCAATCCTTACAGTGACGTACTTTCTCTTGAGAAATATCGTGAACTGTTCGGTGAGAACAAGCACGAATTTACCGGCGTAGATTATGTAGAGTACTATTCCAATATTATTCGCGAAGCAGGCGCTGAGGTAGAGATCGTATTTGCAAATCAGGCGAAGACAATTTTGAATTACGCAGACTGCATCATTAACTGCGACATTCACACCAGAGCAAGAACGAAGCGTATCCTCCTTGCAAATGGTGCTAAGGTTGTATGTAGCTTGGACGACATCCTGACCAGCTCCGTAAATGGCAGCGGTTACAACGAGCGTTACGGTCTTTTGGGCTCCAACAAGTCCACAGAGGACAAGATTAAGCTCTTCCCCAAGGAGTGTAAGGATCTTGTCGTTGCAATTCAGGACGAGCTTAAGAAGAAGACCGGCAAGCATGTAGAAGTTATGGTATACGGCGACGGTGCATTCAAGGATCCTCAGGGTAAGATTTGGGAACTTGCTGACCCCGTAGTGTCTCCCGCATTTACCGACTGCCTCATCGGTACTCCCAACGAATTGAAACTCAAGTATCTTGCGGACAACGATTTCAAGAATCTCAGCGGAGACGCTCTGAAGGAGGCAATCTCCAGCAGCATCAAGGCTAAGGATGCCAACTTGGTTGGTAACATGGCATCTCAGGGTACGACCCCGAGACAGCTCACCGACCTTATCGGTTCTCTCTGGGACTTGACCAGCGGTTCCGGTGACAAGGGAACTCCGATTATCCTTGTACAGGGTTATTTCGATAACTTTACCGATTGATAAGAATTACAGAACCCTTGCAGTGCAATGCACCGCAAGGGTTTTCTTATTTTTCGCAATTCTACTACAGTAGTCCAAACAACTTCGTTATCGCTTCTTCCATACACTCTCTTCCAATTCCGGAATAATTCAACACCAGCGTATGCTCTTTTGCATGTTCTTTCTCATAATAATATTGACTGAGACAGGATATGGAGATGCCCTGCTCTCTGGCTTGGGCAATCAGTTCTTCATCGGACTTCGTCGTCTTCACATCCAGAAGAAAATGCAACCCCGCATCTTCCTCTCGTATCTCCATATCGCAAAACTCCGGCTGTCTTCGAATGCACCCGAGCAACGCATCCCGCAAGGTGCGATAATAATTGCGCATACGGTTAATGTGCTTCTCCAGGTACCCTCGCTCCATAAATCGTGCCAGCGTATATTGCTCAAAGGTAGACACGGTACAGGAATAGAAGTTCAGCTCCCTCTCGTACTTTCGAAGCAGGCTCTTAGGCAGTACCATATATCCGATTCGAATGGTAGACGTCAAACTCTTAGAAAATGTATTGATGTAGATAACCTTCTCCAACACATCAATGCTCTGCAAGGACGGTATGGGCTTACCCAGCAAACGAAACTCACTGTCGTAATCGTCCTCGATAATATATCGCCTGGGAGAACGGGAGGCCCAAGACAACAACTCATACCGTCTACTGATGGGCATAACAATTCCCGTAGGAAAATGATGTGACGGGGAGATATGCATAACATCCACCCCTTCCTGCTCCAATCGTGCCACATTTACCCCGCTGCCGTCCATGGGAATATGCGAGCATATCACATCATTAGATTCGTAAATGTGTGAAATCTTCTGATATCCCGGGTCCTCTACTGCATAATGCCGATCCCGTCCCAGCAACTGAATGATCATTCCGTATAAATACTCCGTCCCCGCTCCTACTACGATTTGCTCCGGCTCCACCTCCATGCCACGGAATTGATACAGGTGTTCTGCAATGGCATTGCGCAATTCCCACACCCCTGCGGAAGGAGGTCTGACCATAAGCTTCTCCGCATCCTCTGACATGGTTTCCCGCATCAGTTTCGCCCAAGTTACAAAAGGAAAGGCATCTCGCGCCGTGGAATTGTTCACGAAATCCGCCAAGAGCTCTGTTCGCTCTGCTGCCCCCGCCTTAGGCATGGTTCTTCGATCCCCTCGCGCTGCCTTAGTGGCTGTAATATGTGCCACATAGAATCCGCTCTTAGGCACCGAATAGATGTATCCTTCCGCCATCAACTGGCTATATGCATTTTCTACGGTAATGGTACTGATGTTCAAATGCTTAGCAAAGGCCCGTTTGGACGGAAGCTTCTCGTCCGGTGCCAGTTTAAAACTGATAATGTCCTCTTTCATCTGCTTGTACAAATATTCGTAGAGACTGTCGTTTCCTCGGTTTTCAAATGAATAAGTAAGCATGTTGCGCCCCAATCTGACCATATTATTTTTTTTATTTTTGAGTATTTCAATATGGTCAATTTTCAGTATAATGATTTACATACCATTTGTAAAGAGCAAACTCCGCATTTTTGCGGTTGCAATATTATTTTTCGGAGGAACCCACCTATGAAACGAATCGTAACTGTGCAAGATATCTCTTGTGTAGGAAAATGCTCTCTCACCGTAGCACTTCCCATTATCTCTGCTATGGGCGTAGAAACGGCCATTTTGCCGACAGCGGTATTGTCTACTCATACCATGTTTCAGAATTTCACCTTTAAGGACCTTACGGACCAGATAAGTCCCATTGCCGACCACTGGCAAGCAGAAGGGCTTACCTTTGACGCTATTTATACCGGCTATCTCGGTTCTTTTGAACAGATTGATTTGGTAGCAGACTTGTTTGACCGTTTCAAGACCGAAAGCAATCTCATCTTCGTAGATCCGGTTATGGCGGATAATGGCAAGCTCTACCCCGCATTTGACGAAGCATTTGCCGCCAAGATGGCAACACTATGTGGCAAGGCGGATATCATTGTGCCTAACATTACCGAAGCTTCCTTTATGACCGGTATGGAATATAAGGAGAGCTACGACCGCGCTTATATCGAAGAGATGCTTCTGCGTCTTTCGGAATTGGGAGCACGCATCAGCATCCTCACCGGCGTTAGCTTCACCGAGGGAACCACAGGTGTTATGGGTTACGACCGTGATACCAAAGAATTTTACTATTACTCCAACGAACATATCGATGTAAACTTTCACGGCACCGGCGACGTATTCTCCAGTACCTGCGTAGGCGCTATGATGAAGGGCTACAACTGGAAGGATGCTGTGCGCATAGCCGCGGACTACACCAGAGAGTGCATTCGCATCACCGTAGAAGCTCCGGACGGCTGCTGGTATGGCGTTAATTTCGAGACAGCGATTCCTACGCTGATTGAGATGGTGAAATAAACACACCGAAGAAATAATTCAAAAAGCCGCGAAATACTATACCAATTCGCGGCTTTTTTTCGTATAATAGTATCAATACACTCTTTGGGGGTACTTATGATATCATTATTGGCCAGATTGTTTATCAAACCGGACCTACCGCCGGATGCCACACGGAGCGCTTACGGCAAGCTCTGCGGACTTGCAGGCATCTTATTGAACCTACTACTCTTCGCCGGCAAATTCTTCGCCGGACTTATCAGCAATTCCATTGCTATCACTGCCGATGCTATTAACAACTTATCCGATGCCGGTTCGTCCCTGGTGGCACTGGTAGGTTTTCGTCTTGCGGAACAAAAACCGGATGCCAAGCATCCCTATGGTCACGGACGAGTGGAGTATATCTCGGGGCTCTTTATCTCCCTAGTTATCTTGCTTATGGCCTTTGAACTTTTGAAGACCTCGGTGAATAAGATCCTTCATCCGGTGGCAACGGAAGCGTCCCTTGTGATCTTCTGCATTTTACTGGCCTCTATTTTGGTCAAATGCTACATGGCGTTCTACAATTACCGCATAGGCAAGAAGATTGATTCTGCCACGCTACGAGCTACAGGAACCGATAGTTTATGCGATTGCATCTCTACCGGGGTTGTTCTGCTCTCTACCGTACTGGGGCACTTTACTTCTCTGCACATTGACGGTTATTGTGGCTTAGTTGTGGCCATTTTCGTATTCGCCGCAGGCTTCACTGCTGCCAAGTCTACGTTGAATCCCCTGCTTGGTCAGCCTCCGGAGAAAGAATACGTGGAGAAGATTGAGCAATACGTATTGAACTTCCACGAACAGATTATCGGCGTTCATGATCTTCTTGTGCACGACTATGGTCCGGGACGTCGCATCATTTCCCTGCACGCGGAAGTACCCGCTGAAGGAAATATACTGGAGCTTCATGATATTATCGACAACCTAGAACGCCATTTGGCCGCAGAACTCGGCTGCTCTTCCACCATACACATGGATCCGGTCATCACACAGGACCCTATGATTGACGAGATTCACAGCAAAATTCGTAGCATTCTGGCCGAATTGGACTCCTCCATCTCCATGCATGATTTTCGCTTAGTTACAGGGCCTTCCCACACGAACCTGATATTCGATATCGTGTTGCCCTATGAATATCCCACAACCGAGGAAGCTCTAATGGAACAACTTCAGACGCAAGTGACTACGGTTATCGGTAGCAACTACTATACCGTAGTTCAAGTAGATCGAATATCTATCTAGACAAACAGGAACCCTCTGAGTCTTACCCCAGAGGGTTCCCGCTGTTTCAAGGAGAACATATATACTTGACCACTTCTATTCCAATGCCTCCGCAACTGCTACCAGCTGCTTGCGAATCTTAATATGCTGGGGACAATGCTCCTCACACATACCACATTCAATGCATTCAGAAGCCTTACCGTGATTGTTCGCCAATTCATTATACAATGCCTTAGCCTTCTCCGTATCCTTGCCTTCGGAACGTTTCCAGTCATTCAAAATCGCAAAATAATCCGGAATCGCAATCTTCATCGGGCAGTCGTCTACACAATACTGACATGCCGTACAAGGTACGGTGATGCCAAATCGAATCTTCTCCGCGGCCTGCACCAGAATTGCCTGTTCCTCTGCATTCAACGCCTGAAACTCTCGCATATAACTAAGATTATCTGCCACCTGTTCCTCGTTGCTCATACCGGACAGAACCATCATAACATTATCAAGGCTTGCCGCATAGCGAATCGCCCAAGATGCCGGAGATGCATCCGGCGCGTACGAACGAAGTAGCTGCTCTACAGACGGAGCCACATTTGCCAGAGCACCACCCTTCACCGGCTCCATTACAATCACCGGTTTGCCGTGCTTCGTTGCAACCTCATAACATCTACGCGATTGAACATTCTCATCTTCCCAGTCCAAATAATTAATCTGGAGCTGCACATATTCCACCTCGGGATGCTCCGTCAGAATCTGCTCCAACACTTCGGCACTGTCGTGAAATGAAAAGCCTACGTGGCGAATCTTCCCTTCTGCTTTCTTCTGTGCGGCAAATTCAAATGCCTTCATCTCCTGTGCCTTTCGATAGGAATCTCTGCCCAAGGCATGAAGCAAATAATAATCCAGATAGTCCACGCCCAACTGCTCCAACTGCTTGTCAAAGAAGCCGGGAATCTCCGCTGCATCATTAATCATAAACAGACTAAGCTTGTCCGTAATGGTATATGCCTCTCTTGGATAGCGCTTTACCACCGCCTCACGAAATGCAGTCTCACTTGCTCCCTTATGATAAGGTGCCGCTGTATCAAAATAAGTGAACCCCTGCTCCATGAAAGAGTCTACCATACCCTTCACACGTTCCAAATCAATGGATGTCGGATCTTCCCCGTTAATTAGCGGCAATCGCATCAATCCAAATCCGAATTTCTTCATATCAAACCCTCCAAATTCAATCGTATAACCCTACCTGCTGCACTTAAAAATCACATTGTACTCATCGCATTGTAGTCCTTATATTCATTGTATCACATTTCCGTCTCGGTGACTAGGAATTATATCACCCGTTTTTCGTATATTTCGTTTCATTTTGTTTTGCTGTACAGATAATATTGCATTTCTCCCGGTAAAATGCGTAACTGTCTACTCATTTCCCTTCTATATTCTTTGCAACAAAGGCTGACGCAAAATTTTTTCGTTTTTTTTAAAAAAAATATTTCATTTTGATATGGTTTGTGCTAAAGTATCTCTGTAATAAAAATCTATACCCTAAGGAGATTTTTTCAATGAAGAAGATTTATGAAGGAAAAACCAAAGATGTGTACAGCTTGGACAATGGTAATGTAATGCTGAAGTTCAAGGATGACTGTACCGGTAAGGATGGTGTCTTCGATCCCGGTGAGAATACGGTTGGCTTGACCATCGAAGGTATCGGCAAGGCAAATCTCGAAACATCCATTCACTATTTTGAACTTTTGAAGAAGGCTGGTATTAAGACCCACTATGTAGGTGCTGATATCGACAACGCTACGATGGAAGTACTTCCTGCAACCGTATTCGGTCATGGTCTTGAAGTCATCTGTCGTCTCGTTGCTACCGGTAGCTTCATCCGCAGATACGGCGAGTACATCGAGAACGGTACCGCTCTTGAAGGTGGCTATGTAGAGTGTACATTTAAGAACGACGCGTTGGGCGATCCGTTGGTTACCGGCGAAGGTCTTGCAGCCCTGGGTATTATGACTCCCGCCATGTTCGAGAGCATGAAGGAACAGACCTTGAAGATCACTAAGATCGTTGCAGATGATCTGAAGTCCATCGGCCTTGATCTGTGGGATATTAAGTTCGAGTTCGGTTACAACAACGACGAAGTTATTCTTATTGACGAGATTGCTTCCGGCAATATGCGTGTATACAAGGGTGACCAGATTGTTGAGCCCGTAGAACTTACCAAGCTGATTTTGAATCGTTAATCCTGCCATAGGAATTTGGATTCATACAAAAAAAACGCACCTGTGGGACAAGCCACTCCTCAAAGAAGAGTTCATGTTTCCACAGGTGCTTTTTAACGCATTCGTGAATCACCGTCGGTTATTATTTTCTATTATTCAATACAATACTTGCGATTCCGATTACCACTGCGTACAGTACACCGGCCACAGGCCATACGATCCAACTGGTCCCCCAAGCATCCCAGATGAAGCTAATAGCAAGGTACACCGCAATAGCAAGACACCAATACACACCGCTGATTGCCTCCATGGTCTGCCCGTGGCGCTTCTTCTCTACACTGTAGTCCTCCAACTGCAACAGCTTGTTAAAGCTATCCTGTACCATTCCACAACTTGCGAAGAAAAATACGCCGATTGCTACAAAGATCAGCAACACACATATCGTGCATGCGCCGATAAATTCTTCGTAGACGCTTCCCTCAAAGAAGGCATTAAGGATCACCGGAATTACACCGAGGACACACAATGCAACACCGACAATAATTCCGGTGCGGAAAGTTCCTTCGTACTCTGCTTTTCGCTTCTCAACAATCCCTTTCACTCCATACTGTAGGGAAATAGTCTCTTTCTCAAGATACTCATACTTCGACAATTGCATACCATAATTAATTAAGGGCAATACACCGAGAACAATGAGCACCAATAAAATGCTCACGCCAACACCTCCGGCAACATTTTCAGAAATCGTACCCTCTAACTCTGACAGACCTCCCAAGAATAACAACGGTACCGGCGAAAACACAAACAGTGCGATAGCCAAGGCCATCTTCTTCGCCAAGCTCTGTACCGTACTCATATATCCATGTGCTTCCTCTGCCGTCACTACACGACACTCGTCAGCCTGTTCCTGCACTTCGGACGCCGAAATCTCTTCCACCTCATCCTTTAATAAATAATCAGTACTTACACCGAACAATGCACTCATCTTCACAATCTTATCCAAATCCGGAACCGACATCCCGGACTCCCACTTCGATACGGACTGTCTGGAGATGCCAAGTTGCTCTGCCAACTGTTCTTGAGACCAACCGCTCTGCTTTCTCAATAAAATAATCTTGTCTGCTAAAATCATCGTTTCTTCTTTCCTTTCTCTGTAGTCCCACTGTTCGCGAATCGTAGGTTTGCAACACTCTCGTTGCTTCTTACAGGTAGAATCATAGCATTTTCATCGGTTGACAACCACCAAGTGCGCTTGGAAATTTGTCAACCGGCAGTTGCAACTATCATTTTTACAGTCAAATGGACCAAAACCATACCTTCTCTACCCCATCGTGACGAAAAAATTACTTCACATACACAAACAGGCGGTACCAATGGCACCGCCTAGTATCATCTTATTAAAATCCGGTCTACTCCTCACCAATCTCATTTGGTGCAATGCCAACCACATCCTGCGGCAACAAAGTACACAGAACTTCCTTGTCCGGATTCTCAATCTTCACAACACGAGTCGCATGGTTCGTGATAGCCTTCTCTAGGAAGTTTCGAACTTCACGCGCATTTGCGAAGTTGTCCTCTCTCTCCTTCGTCCGCTCCAGAAAATATTTCAGAGATGCTTGTTTCGCACCGGCAGAAAGAACATAATCCTTGCTCTTGCACATGCCTTCCAAGATGTTCATCAACTGATCCGGAGTATAGTCATTAAAATGAATGTACTTATTGAAACGAGACTTAAGGCCGGGGTTGGAATCTAAGAATTCTTCCATGGGCTCATCATATCCGGCAACAATTACAATCAAACGATCACGATTATCCTCCATAGCTTTCAACAGAGTATCTACCGCCTCTTGACCGAAATCATTCTCGCCTTTGCCCACATTCAAAGTATACGCCTCATCAATGAACAACACGCCATCCATGGCCTTATCAATGACTTCCTGCGTCTTAATGGCCGTCTGACCTACGTATCCGCAAACCAGTCCACCACGATCCACTTCCACCAGATGTCCGCTGTTCAATACACCTAAGCCACGGAATATCTTTGCCAACATACGCGCCACCGTAGTCTTACCGGTTCCGGGGTTGCCGAAGAACACCATGTGCTTGCTGATGTCTGCCGTCTTCATTCCCATATCCTCACGCATCTTCTGCACACGAAGTAA
Organism: Lachnospiraceae bacterium; assembly: GCA_045546575.1. Classification (GTDB taxonomy): domain Bacteria; phylum Bacillota; class Clostridia; order Lachnospirales; family Lachnospiraceae; genus ISDg. Next base: position 87,812 of record JAZQDC010000012.1, read on the forward strand.
GTCCACAAGACCGGAAATCTCTTGCTTAACATTCTCAAGCCCCACCAAGGCATTTAGTTCTTCAAGAATCTTATCTACAGTAGTAGAATTATCTAAATCCGCAGATTTCTGAGATACAAAAGGCTTCGCCTTTACAACCTTCATATTGTTCGTATAGAAGACACCGTACTCCTTCAAGAAGGTCTCCAGCATTAAAATATACTGGCTCATACGATTTACCGCCTTAGCATCGGCTTCCTTCAAAACAGCCAACAACTGCTGTCCCATGAGTTTGTACGTATCCACGAGAATCTGTGCATTTTGACACTTGTAAGGATCACTACCAATCTTGCGTCCGGCATCCGCCAAAATGAAATACTTCAATGCACGAGGTCTTGTGGAACCGTAATTACCGCCCATGTTGTGCAGTTTAAAACGTATCTCCCCAATTTCATCTTCCTTTACGCGACCGATAGTATCTCCAATAAATTGACGCTCCTCTTCTGTAACGTTCCCGTCTGCATCTGCAATGTACAGAGCGTATTCCAGAAGTTCTGTGCGCAATAACACTCTAAGCGGCATGCTTAGAGCAAGCACGCCGCCTATATTTAATCTACTGATGGTCAAACAAATGGAATTACAAATCTCAAGTAATTCGGATAATGTCTTTTCCACTGGAGAATCCTCCGTTCTTTACTGCAATACACGAACCTTCAATACACCGTCAATTGCCGCCAGCTTCTCTGCGGTGGAATCATATACCTCATCACACACATCAAGTACGCTGTAAGCGAAATCGCCACGGCTCTTATTGTACATATTCTCAATGTTAATATCAAACTTCGCAAATGCCGAAGTAAACTGACTCAACATATTCGGAATGTTCTTGTGCAAGATACATACACGAGCAGCAGTACGGCACACACCCGCATCAACCATAGGAAAGTTCACGGAGTTGATAATGTTACCGTTCTCAACATAATTGCGAAGCTGCTGTACAGCCATCTTCGCACAGTTGTCCTCGGACTCCTGCGTAGAAGCTCCCAAATGAGGAAGTGCGATAACACCTGCCATACCGGCAGTCTTCGCATTCGGGAAATCCGTCACATATCTGGCAACCTTACCGGATGCCAAAGCTTCTTCCATAGCTTCATCATCAACCAACAGGTCACGGGCGAAGTTCAAAATAACAACACCGTCCTTCATCATAGCTATGGTATCCTTGTTAATCATCTTCTTAGTATCATCAAGAAGCGGTACATGCACGGTAATATAATCACACTCCTGGAAAATCTCCTCACGAGTATTCACATGAACAACACCGCGACTAAGCTTCCAAGCATTTTCTACGGAAATGAACGGGTCACATCCATATACAGTCATACCAAGTGCATGTGCAGCATTCGCCACCAACACACCGATAGCACCGAGACCGATAACGCCCAACTTCTTGCCTGCGATCTCATTGCCGGCAAACTTAGACTTGCCTTTCTCTACAAGCTTAGCAACGTTCTCATCGTCCTTCACAGTCTGAACCCAGTTCACACCGCCTACGATATCACGAGATGCCATCATAAGTCCTGCGATTACAAGCTCCTTAACACCGTTGGCATTTGCTCCGGGAGTGTTAAATACAACAACACCCTTCTCAGCCATCTTGTCAAGGGGAATATTGTTGACACCGGCACCGGCTCTTGCAACGGCCATCAAGCCATCCGGAATCTCCAAATCGTGCATAGCCGCACTACGAACAAGCGCAACATCTGCATCTGCCAAATTATCTACTTTCTCATATGTGGAATCAAATACATCCAAACCGATCTGCGCAATCGGATTCAAGCAATTATATTTCATTGTCGTCTACCTCCGAGTCCCTGATTACTGTGCGTTCTCTTCTTCGAACTTCTTCATAAATGCTACCAATGCTTCAACACCCTCAATAGGCATAGCGTTGTAGATAGATGCACGCATACCACCAACACTTCTGTGTCCCTTAAGGTTCACAAAACCTGCTGCGGATGCCTCCTTGATGAACTTCGCATCAAGATCTGCATCACCGGTAACAAAAGGAACGTTCATCAAAGAACGGGACTCTTTCTCAACCGTTCCCTTGAAAAGCTTGCTGCTATCAAGGAAGTCGTACAGGATTGCTGCCTTCTTCTCATTGTAAACCTTCATAGCCTCAAGACCGCCCTGCTTCTTCAACCATTTGAAGACCTTGCCGCACATGTAAATGCCGTAGCAAGGAGGGGTATTGTAAAGGGAATCGTTATCTGCATGAGTCTTGTACTGAAGCATGGTAGGGGTTCCCGGAAGGACATCTTCGGTAATCAAGTCCTCACGAATAATACAAATAACAACACCTGCGGGTCCGATGTTCTTCTGTGCTCCACCGTAGATTACCGCATACTTAGATACGTCCATGGGCTCACTCAAGAAACAGGAAGATACGTCGGCAATAAGGTCCTTACCCTTTGTGTTGGGAAGCTCCTTAAACTTCGTACCGTAGATGGTATTGTTCTCGCAAATATATACGTAGTCTGCATCCTCGGAAATCGGAAGGTCAGAGCAATCGGGAATATAGGAGAAAATCTTATCTTCACTGGAAGCGATGCATCTTGCATCACCGAACTTCTGTGCTTCCTTAAATGCTCTCTTAGCCCACTGACCGGTCACGATATAGTCTGCAACCTTGTTCTTCATAAGATTCATAGGTACCATAGCGAACTGCAAATGTGCACCGCCCTGAAGGAACAGTACCTTGTAGTTATCCGGGATGTTCATCAAATCGCGAAGATCCTGCTCAGCATCCTTGATAATCTTGTCATACACTTTGGAGCGGTGGCTCATCTCCATAACGGACATACCACTGCCCTGATAATCCAGCATCTCTGCTGCTGCCTCCTGCAATACTTCTTCCGGTAATACAGCCGGACCTGCAGAAAAATTGTACACTCTACTCATAGTAAGTGCCCTCCTTAATTAGAATATATCGTTGTGTGCCTGCCGTGCAGGCGAAGGCTTCTTATGGCCTTGGGGAGAAACTATCTTCCGTGGCCGCCTTGCATACCATTATATGCGCGAAAAAAGGGGAAGTCAAGCATTTCCGCAAGACTTCCCTCCCAGACGGGCATTTTGATAAAATGTACGCCACAGACGGATTTTCTCCGTCCGTTTACCATTCAATGTGTTTCATATTTTCACCCCACAAATCCATAGCCAAATCATTAATGAAATCATAGCCGAACTTCTTACCCTCGGAATAGTTCAAACAGCCGTGATTTCCCGCCAATTCCGGGGTGTAATCCTGCAAGGCATAGACCGTAAAATCTTTTCGCTTACCGAACACATTCTCGTCATAGGTCCAATGATTTACCAATGGAATGATGGTTCCTTCTTTGATATAGCACTCGTCCTCATCCTTATAGAACTCCAGATACGCCATACCCTCCAACTCACATTTTGCATTTTTGAACATGGAAATGAAATTGCCCAGAGAGTAGTATACCACCATACGGTGACCGTCTTCTCTCTCCAACCACTCCATCGGCTGGCTGATATGGGGATGCGCACCGACCACTGCATCGACACCGCACTCCAGAAAAAGCTTCGTGTAATTCTTCTGATAAGAATTTGCCGTCATCTGATACTCGGTTCCCCAATGCGGAAATACAATAACAAAATCCGCCAGCTCCTTGGCCTTCGCCACATCACGCTTAACGCGAGATTCGGATAACAGGTTAACACTGAATATCTCCTCATCCAATGCAGAGCGAATATTCAATCCGTAGGTGTAATTCAATAGTGCCAACTTAATGCCGTACTTCTCCACTACGGTAATCTCCTGCTCTGCTTCCGCGCTTTCGTTGATTCCGATCATGGTCACCTCGGGGTACTGCTTCCAAAATGCAATGGTATTGTGTAACGCCGTAATTCCGTAATCGGAAATGTGATTCGTAGCGGAAGTCACTACGTTAAATCCGGACTTCACTAATTGATGACCGATTTCATCCGGAGAATTAAAGGTGCTATACCCGTGATAAGATCCCCAGCGCGTACGACTGCCGATGTAATCAAATTCCACACCGGACCCCTTATATCCTTCGTCGCCACCCAGAGGTGTCTCTTGATTCACTACTGCGAAATCACCCAAGGCAATGTATTTTTCAATGTTGGTATAATAACCGCTGAAATCAAAACTACCATCGTCCTGCTGTGCATCCTCCAACATATACCAATCCAGCAAATTATCGCCCACCGCAACCATGCTCACCACATTTGGCGTCGGTGTTGGTGTCGGCGAATTGGTGGGGCTAGGGGTTAATGTAGGAGTACTTGTAGCCTTAGGCTCCGCACCTTGTGTCGCTCCGGGCTTAGGCGTTGCCCCAGTACCGTGATCATCGCCCGCATTTCCACCGGACAGTAGTCGCCATGCCACAATACCGATAATCAAAATAATTGCCAACAGCGCAATCAAATACAAAATGCGCCGCATCTTCCTACGAAAACGTTTCTTTTTCAAGTACGCTTTCCTTTTGGCTTCATAAGCATATCCACTCATGCGCCTCTTCCTCCTAATTTACCATAACTCAGCCAAATCATAAATCAATCTCTCGCTCTTCTCCCAGCCGAGACACGGATCTGTAATGGACTTGCCGTAACAGCCTTCACCAATCTTCTGAGCACCGTCCTCAATATAGCTCTCAATCATCAGTCCCTTCACCAGCTTGCGAATGTCCGAGGACACATGACAACTATGCATGATATCCTTACAGATACGAATCTGCTCCAAGTACTTCTTGCCGGAATTGGAATGATTGGTATCAATAATTACCGCAGGATTCTGATACTCACGTTCCCCGTAGGACTCCAGCAAATGCTGCAAATCCTCGTAATGGTAGTTGGGAATATTTCTTCCGAACTTATCCACATAACCTCGCAAAATAGCATGTGCGTGAGGATTTCCATGGGTCTTCACTTCCCATCCTCGATAGATAAATGTATGGGAACTCTGTGCCGCAATAATAGAATTCATCATAATGGTAATGTCACCACCGGTAGGGTTCTTCATACCCGCAGGTACTCCAAGACCACTGGCAGTCAAACGATGCTGCTGGTCCTCCACAGAACGTGCACCTACCGCAACATAAGAAAGCAAGTCGGACAAGTACCGGAAATTCTCCGGATAGAGCATCTCGTCGGCACACGTGAATCCGGTCTCAGCCACCGCTCGAGTATGTAACTCACGAATCGCAATAATACCCTTTAGCATATCCTCTCCCTGTTCCGGATTGGGCTGATGGAGCATTCCCTTGTAACCGGTACCCACAGTACGAGGTTTATTTGTATAAATGCGCGGAATGATGAAGAGCTTGTCTTCCACCTTCTCCTGCACGCTCTGCAAACGACTGATGTAATCGATTACCGCATCCTCATTATCCGCCGAGCAAGGCCCGATGACCAGAATCAACTTGTCACTCTTTCCCTCGAAAATATCTCGAATCTCCGCATCTCTCTTCGCTTTGGTCTGCGCAATCTCTGCACTTACCGGAAACTCTGCCTTCAACTCCGCAGGAACCGGCAGTTTCCGTATAAATTCCATATCCATAACAATCCTCCGTATAAGGTGCATCGCACCGATTGACTTTTGCACATTGTATTGGAGCACACAATAAGCCATATATCATAATACACGTCAAAAGGGAATTCGTCAATGCGAAATGTATTCTCCTTACGCCTACAGAGTCATCAATAATATAACTATGCCCCTTATCCTCACACGGACAAGGGGCATACAATCATTTGGTCTCTTCTTTCCAATACTTCCGAAGCAACAGCGTCACATCCAGTGATAAGAACAGTGCTCCCGCCAATAGGTATGCGCACTTTCCGGTAAACATTCCTGCTTGTAACATCTGACCTTCCAGCCAGTACATAACTCCCATGTATAGGCACACAACCGCCAACATACTAAGTCCAATCAAGCAATGCTTTGCTTGATCTATGAAAGCATAGTACCCGTCCAGCCAAATGCAGTAGCAACCATAAACTCCCACTCCCAACAAAGTTCCTAATAGAAGTTTCATTTCTCCGTCAAGACATAGAATGCGTCGGTCAAAGACACTCTCCGCTAACACAACACTCAATGCGTATATAATCATAGTCAACAGAGCATACTTGCATCCTTGCAAACGAACCAACTCCTTCGCATCATCATAATTCTTCTGCTTGCCCGCTGCACTTCCTCTGCCCAGCAGATATACCACTCCCGCAAGCACTGTTGCTATAATCGCTATCAATACAATGGTCCAAAAGTCCTTACTCATCCTTTATATCTCCTACTGCACACCATGGTGACACCAAGTGTACGTTGATTCATTATAATCGTGCTCAACCCGCATATGCCGAAGCTGCTACATGGAACAACATCAGTGCCTTCACAAGACTCTGAAGCTCCGCACCACTGTTACTGTTGCTCAGTATATCCGTCACATAATTCAGCACGGAATATCGGTACGCCCAAGTACCGTCATCAACACTCAATTCATAACTCTGTCCAAGATCGGCTGCGTTGATTCCCTGAAGTTCCACATAGTAATACTCCCCTTTCGCAACAGGAGTTACCGCAGTACCGTCAAATGTAAATTCGTAATCCGTAATACTCATACCCTCTTCCAGAACAAAATAATGACGTAGAGTTGTACACGTCTTAAGTAATAAGCTTGTTCCGTAATACGTAATTCCGTTCGGCAAACCCCCGGTCATCTGTGCCACCGTCCCCGTGATTTCCGTATTATCAAAGGACGTATCTACAGCTTCGTCGGTTACAGTATCCAAGGTTACCGCATCATCAAAATACGCTTCCGCACAAGTGCCATATGTCATCAGTGCCTCCACCAAAGCAATGGTTTCCTCGGAATATGCCGTTTCATTTTCCAGAATATAATCAGCGTAGTCACTGACAGTGTACGCATATTCCGTTCCCTTTGTACCGTCGCCCAATACCATCTGTGCCTTGATATCTTGCCTCATCTCCTTGGCCGCAACCTCACAAGAGAATATGAAATACACCGCCTCCTCTACTGCTGCCACCTTGGCATCACTAACGAAAATCTTCTGTGTATCTCCATTCGGCAATGCAAATTGCATATATGCATTCTTATCCGCCAATACATCTGCATCCAAAGACATATAAAAATTCACTCCGATATTACCCGACAGACTCAGCGAATATCCGGCCAAATGTGCACCAACACCATCTTCAAACTCCCCGCAACGGGTACAGCATCCGTCAACCATTTCGTGTTTCACGGTTATGGTATACGTCTTGGAAACGGCGGGATTGTACACCGGAGTAATTGTCACCTTTGTCGTTCCGGCCTTCCGTGGAGTAAATGTCCCGAATACACCATTGCTATTCTTAGAAGTAATTGCATACGAAAGCACCGTGGAATCTTCGATGGTTACCGTATATTCTTCGATTGCATTTTCGTTATTGTCACTTCCGGATAACGAAATCCAGACTTCCTTCGGTGTGTCACAATACATGGTTCCCACTGCGCTGGAATAATAATTGCTACCATCCATCTTCCACCAAGCGCTATAACTCACAGGACCATACACCTCTTCTACAGTCCCGTCAATACAGGTTCTCTCACAGAGACCGGTGGTCGCATCTTTCACGACAAAACTATACAATTCCCCGTTTTCCACCATCACCGGCTCCTCCGCGGAGTAATCCCTAAGATTAATCTGATAAAAGGCATTCTCGGTGTCATTCATCGTATACCACATCACTTTGCCATCCGATGCAATCGGCACGCAGTCAGACAAACTACCTTCCATTGTATACAGTCCCAATGATTCTCCCGCACTATTCACCACTTGATAATATACGGTCTCTCCGATGGAATACAACAACATGTAATTGCCGTTCTGAAGGTCAATCAAATGAGGGGTCGTTGCAGTCCCTTCTCCCTCACTAAGAGTAGTCATCTGCTTATTCGTTACGGTTCTCGTAGACTTGTCATAGACCGAGAGATAAATATTTCTTGTCTCATAGCTTGCAAAATTATCATCCTGCACAACTGAATGAAAGGCCACCATATACGTATCCTCAGTAACAACAAATCCTCCGATGCACACGCCGGTTTCATTGTCTCCGGTACTACCCGCAATCGTAAACAAATCCACCACATCACACTGCGTATTGTACGTAGGCACAAATGTACCGTCCGACACATCCGAGTTATACATAATCAACACAACGGAACGGGGGTGCGCATCGCCGTGATCCACCGCCACAATATTCTTGCCATCCACTGCAATGAACTGATTAAAGGAATGTGACACATATCCGTAACGATTGTTCATAATACCGGTATAAGAATCGGTAATCGTCATAGAAGTTGTATCAACCTGTATTGTTACATTTGCCTGATGATTGTATCCGTCAGAGGATGTATACATCTCATGACCGGTACGAATCAGCAGGTAATCTCCATACTCCGCAAAACGAAGACTGGAAGCATCAAAAGGGACCGTCGTATTGCAATCCGTAAGAGACGCATGCGCAATCTTCTCCCAATCGGTACTGTACTTCGTAATCCGGAAACACTCCACGGTAGCACTCTCTTCTGTATTGGTCTGTCCCGTCACCACATAATAGTAATCTCCCGACGCATAGAAGCCACCGAAAATGGGGAGTTCCAAAGACACCGTAACGATATCTTTACAGTTGAAACTACTGTCATAATACTCCACTACCAATGCACCATTGGCAGCCCCTGCCTGAACACGCATCAACCGATTGCCCACATCCACAAGATAAGATGTGATCGGCGTTGCCCACCGTTGGGCATAGCCCTGATAATCGTTATACCCCTCATTCACACCGGAATACGATGCATAGTAGGTTTCTTCTGCCTGTGCCGTTCTGACAAAGGATACTCCCAACAGTCCTTCTGCACATGCAACACATGTGAACATCATCATCAAAAGCCATGCGGTTATCCTCTTGTATTTCATCTTCTTCGCCTCCTCTGCATCTCTATATATCAACGGATTATTTTCTCATCTCAGTATGACATTTTTCAAAGAAAATGTCAAGGAATGCAACGATTTCATTCCGCATTTTGCGTACATTACGTCAACCGGAAGTTAACATCCGAAATCCTCGCTAAAATCAGCCCCTTCACTTCCTGTTCTCTCGAAATCTTTACCTTTAAAATAATTGATTCCGAAATCTCTACTCGCACTTGATACTCCCGCGCAAATTACTAGTCCGAGTAGTCATTTCAAACTTTTTATATGGTAAAATTATGAAAAGGTGAGGTGCAAATGATGAACAACGATTATTTCACAAAACGATTGGTGGAACTGCGAATGCTTACGGGTGCTTCTGCACGTGACATGAGCCTATCACTGGGTCAAAGCCCAAGCTACATCAACAACATTGAAAACGGAAAGAACCTTCCGTCCTTTCACATGTTCTTCTACATATGCGAATTCCTCAATGTAACTCCGGAGGAATTCTTCGCCCTTGACACTCCCGATCCCCCTAAGGTAAATGAACTTGTGCACGCTGTTCGTGGTCTGTCGGGTGAACAATTGGATCATCTAATTGCTCTGGCAAGAGGTATTCGAAAATCATAACGTTACAAATAACATGCACCGAAGGATATCCAAGATTGTCTTGATATCTTTCGGTGCTTATTTTTCATTTCTGTTCCAAAGGTATCATTCTTCCTTTTCGTCCGTCACCTTCGGAGTTTTTTTCTTATTAATCACCAACACAATTACTATAACAATTGCAACCATTCCAACGGCAATTCCTATATACCACCAAGGCATTCGGTCTTCGTTCAGTGCCTGCTCATCCTTCGCATTCTCCGACTTGCTATCATCCTCTGACTCTGTGTCCGTCGGTATCGATTCCCATTGTGCATACACGTCCGTAGCTTCTGTGAACACTGTACTTTCCGTTACTTGTACGCCTCCGTCCTCTGCTGTATACCAACCGGAAAATTCGTAGTCAGCCTTATCACTAACCACCTGTGGTAACGAGGCAATATGACCATCCTTGTCAGTCAAAAGTTTTGTCATTGTGGGCGTTCCACCATTTCCGTGAAAGGAAACTTCTACACTCTCGTATACGGTAACAACCACTACTGCCGAATAGCCCCCATCCATGGATACGCCACACACCTTTGTCTCTCCGAGAGCAAGTCCGGTAACAGTACAGATATATCCATTGGTCTCAATTGATACAATGCTCTTATCTTCAATATACCAAGTTACCTCTCGGTTGCTTGCATCTTCCGGAAGCAACGAAACCTCAAAGCTGTCACTCTCCCCCACATGAATTGCAATCTCTTTCTTATTGGCCGTAATACTATCCACTGGAATGTTGGTGGTGTGTTTCGGATCATTTGGATTGGTGGGATCACTTCCTCCGAGATACTCCTCCAGATTCGTCAGTCCATCACCGTCATCATCACTCTCTGCAATATTCTTGGGAGTGATGCCGTCACCCCACAACAAATACTTGTTACAGTACCAGTCCGGAATACCGTCCCCGTCAGAATCCAGTTCTCCGACGGTAACTTCCATCAATTCCGTTAGTCCCGAATGGGAACCGTCCTTCGAGATAATATCAATTGCTACATATACTGTCTGATTCTCTTTCAATAGATTTAGAACCAGATCTGTACCGCGAGAGGCATCATGAACGTCTCTGGCCACATCACACTTCTCTGTTTCGGTAAATGGTTTGTCATTATAGTAGACGTGATAGTACATACTATCTTCATTTGGATCGTCAAAGGAAAGTGTCACCACTCCGGCTCTGGTAGCGGATTGTTCATAGGTAACCTTCTCCGCTTTCTTCGCCGAGCCAACTTCGGCGTTCTTTGCCATCAATACATAGAGGCCTTCTCCGCTCAACGAAGCGGTGGCACTAAGTGTCATGTTCTGTTCTCGGGTCACGGTAGTCTCCAAGGCCTTCCATGTACCATCCTTGCACACAAACCAACTTAGCGTCGAATAATCAATCTCCGCGGCACTATCCGTTGCGGACGTAATCTCCCCACCTGACACCGTCAAATCACCATCCACCATTACTACCGTGGCTTGATTCACCGAAATATACTCTCCATTGGTGTAGGAGTAGTTATCCGCCACAAAGGTGTAATATGCGGGTTCTTCCGCTTCCGCCGTCACCGACACGTTATTTCCGATGGAATAGTATATGTATCCCTTCTCACACAACTGGGAGCGATCCACGTAATAGAAATTGTACTGTGCTACACCGTCCTTCTCTACGATAATCCGCACCTCTGCCAAATCACCGTAACCAATGGGCAATACATATGTTCCGTCACCCGCAATCTCTTTACGCTCACTGTCCCCTGCCACACGAACATTGACACGATAATTATACCCTATTAATGGTTCAATGGTGCACAACACCTCCTCGCCCTGCGAAGCAAAGGAAACCTCCACAAGACGTTCTAAGCTTCGTTCCGCTTCTATGGTATTCGACGTGCTTGCCTCGTAGGTCTTCGAACCTGTACTTGCACTTTCCGCTGCATTTTCTATTGAACCATCCGTTGAAATCACAGTAATATCACCACTATCCAATCCGGCAAAATCATAAGTAACTCTTCGATCTGCTCCCGGAGCTTTTGTATACGTACCTACATAATCACCGGTATTATAATAATCCATTGCTTCCGGCGTATAAGATTTTCCGAACATCTGAACTTCCGTAGAATCGCTATCCAGTGTCAACAGATCTGCCAAGGTATCCTCACAGGATTCCTTGTATATCCAAGACTGCTTTGAGTGAATGGACTTGTCTGCCAATTCAAACGTAGTTTCATCAGTGATATACGTATAATCTACACTGGTCTTCGAAATCTCGATATCCCATTGTGCTTGGTCCATCAGACCGTAATTCTCATTCAATCTGGGATTCCAATACTCCCCCTCTCCATTTATATATTCATCGCGAAATCCGAACAGGTAATGACCGCATTCATGTGACAAAATAGCTGCATACCACTCCACATCTCCCAAAATGGAAATCTCGGAATCGCCTGCCCAAGTACCGCTTATCTGCACACGGCAGAAAGTGGGGCGCACGGTTTCTTCGCGTTCTACGCTAATTCGATACCCCCGATAAAATCCGGCAACATGGGCGTTTGAATAGCTGGTAGCCGTATTGTATGCACTGGATTCAACCCGAATATCTGCCATGGCAGCAATATGGTCTGAAGTATAAAAATTCAACACATCGTCCGTGGAGTACAACACCACATGTTCAATAACTACATGTGCGTCTGTGGTCTCTGCCATACAGTTAGCAAGTTCATCCACCATGTCGGTCATGGCCTTCAAATATTCCTCTGTCTCATCCTTCTCACTCTCAATAAGATAGCACACCGACAGATTCATGTACATACGAGGCTCAGTCAAAACCAGTTCCAATCTAGCTGTTAACAGTTCTACGACTTCTTCCGCCAACCCCAGCATCTCATCTTGAAAATCCTGCGCATATATATTAGCCAAGCACCCACCGGTACCTTCGCACAATGACTTATAGACTGCTCCGTAATAATTCGTCGTTATTACCGATGTCACAATCTCTTTGTCTGCAAGGACACCCGTAATCTCCTCCATATCAACATAGCCGTGATTGTTATCCACCTTATATCCGGTATCGGTAACTACAAATACAAGCCGATATGCGTCGCTACGCCACTTCATGGTGGTCTCGTCAGCAATGTAACCTAAGGCATCAATTAACGTCTCATCGTCATCGCCGCCATCACCGAGTACCAGTGCATCCAGTACTTCTGTCACCTCTTCGACATCGGTAAACCAATTGGAGCCGTCCTTACCATGAACAATGGTATTGTCTCCATAAGTAATGTCTCCATACTCCACAATGGCAAATCTTACACTGATTCCTCGTCCGCGAATCGCCTCCGTAAATGTGGCAAGATTCTCTCTAACGCGTGCGATCTCCGCAGACATGGATGCTGTGGTATCAATGGCAAATACCACATCAACCTTGTCTCTCTGGTCGCTAATGTTCAATTCTTCGCCACACCAATTGCCCTGCTCATCAATCCAAGACGAGTGTAATTCCATACGATAACGGTACGGCTCGCTGTCATCCTCATGTATGGGATAGTAATCGTACAACTTGGTGCGGACATTTTTGTAACTAGCCATTCCATGGGATACTTCTGCCTTGGCAGATACCGTAGCCTTAGCCAGTTCCTCGTCTGTCAAATCGGCAATGGACAGGATTGCAATACCCTCACTATTGGTCACGACGGTTCTTCGTAGCGCCGAACCGATATACAGGGACACCTCTGCATCGGCAATATCCACCATCTCTCCGGTGTCCTTGTCCTCTGCGGTAACGTGAATCTCTACACCTGTAATATCTTCATCTGCCGCAAAACTCTGTGTGCACAACATTCCTACCATCCACAGTACACACAATATCATAATACCCAATCGCTTCATTCGTATCTAATCCTCCGAGTTCAATCTCTTGTTGAAATACGCGCAATACATTTTCTTCAGTTTACCATAATTCAAAAGAATGTCAAGCAATTGACTCCGACCAAGTACAAACCAATCTTTTATCCCTCATAATAAAAAAAGACGGCATCACACCTCAATATTCTAAGATGCCATACCGTCTTCTGTTCTCTTGACTATGTTATTAACCTATCCTGGACAAAATCGGCGAACGCTTCTGTCCCATGATTCCCAACGCAACACACTTATGTGCCGTGTTCTCTTCTTCAACCTTCTGCACCATCACGTCGGAGGTTGATGCGGAAGTACTCGAAATGATGGAATCCAACATCACAAAGTCCGTGCTATCCAAGTCCGCATACTCATAAGTCGCGGTACGGTCAGCTCCCGGTGCTTTGGTGTAGGTACCTACGTAATCACCAGTTCTATGAAAATCTGCACTTTCTTCCGACATAGATCGATAGCCGATTTTATCTTCTCTATATGTTAACAAATCTGCTAAGGAATCCTCGCAGGATTCTTTATAGTTCCAAGAGTGAAACGTATGAAGTTCTCGATCTGCCGCTGCAAATGTTGATGATTTCGTAATATATGCATAATCAACACTTGCCTTGGACATCTCAATGTCATAATGGTTATTATCCATTAGTCCATATTTTCCGCTCGGTCTTGATGACCAAGAGTCCCCATGCGAATCAAGGTATTCATCCCAAAATGCAAAAAGATAATGACCACTCTCATGGGCAAGGGTAGTAGAATATTTTGCCGCCCCTGTAAGCATACTATAATTCCATCCGGCACCTTCCACGCCACTCATCTGCACTCTAAGATACGTCTTCCTAGTACCATAGGTTGAGTCGTATGTGACATTTCCAATAAAGAATCCGCCTATATGTGCATTGGAATGAATTCTTGTAGAACTATACGCACTGGACTCAATACGGATATCCGCCATAGCCGCAATATGTCCCTCCGTATAGAAATTCAGCACATCATCGGTGGAATACAATATGATCTTATCAATCAATACATGGCCGTCCGTAGCCTCAGCGATACGATTTGCGTACTCATTTAGCACGTTCTTAACCCCAGCAACGTAATCATTGGTCTGATCCGCTGCGCTTTCTACGAGGTAACATACTGCCACATTCAAGAGGAGACGAGGCTCACTCAATACAAGTTCAACCTTCTCGGTCAGCAACTCAATGGTTGCTTCCGCAAGTCCCATCATCTCATCTTCAAAATCTTCTGCGTAAATGTTGGCACAGGTTCCGCCGGTTCCTTCATACAAGCTCTTGTATATCTGACTATAGTAGTTGGTGGTAATAACGGACGTCTTGATATTCTTCGACACAAGGGTATCTGTCATCTCTTCCATATCAATGTAACCATGTACGTTGTCATTCTTATATCCGGTGTCCGTAAGAACAAATACCAGCTTATGTGCATCACTACGCCACTTCATAGTTGCGTCATCCGCAACGTATCCCAACGCGTCAAGCAAAGTCTCTTCATCGTCTCCACCGTCATTTAGTATAAGACTGTCCAATATGATAGCGGCATCCTCAACACTTGTAAACCAGTTGGAACCGTCCACGCCGTGAACAATAGTGTTCTCTCCGTACGTGATGTCGCCATACTCCACAATTGCAAAACGTACACTCATGCCTACACGGTCAAAGGTCTCCGCAAATTGCACAAGATTCTCCTTTACCCGTTCAATCTCTGCAGACATGGACTGGGTTGTATCAATAACAAACACAACATCCGCCTTGTTGTTGGTATCGGATATCTCCAACGCCTCACCACACCAGTTGCCTTGAGCATCGATGGTCTCCGAGTGGAGTTCCATCTTGTAACGATAGTATTCTCCATCGTCTTCATGAATCGGATAATACTGATACAACGCAGTTCGCTGGTTATTGTAACTGGCTGTCCCGTGAGAAACCTCTGCCAATGCCGATACTGTTGCAATTGCCAACTCTTCCTCAGTCAAGTCGGTCACTGCAATCAACGCCGTTCCCGTACTGTCAGTCACTGCAGTTCTGCGAACTTCGCTTCCAATGTACAAAAACACTGTAGCTCCTTCCATATCAACCTTCTTGCCCGTATCCTTCTCTCTGGCAGTAACATGGACCGCCACATATCCCATCTCATCTTCGTCCTCTGCGGCAAATGCTGAGGTGCTCATCACACTCAGCAATAGTAACATGTATATTAAACCTGTGACAATACGTCTCTTCACGCGCTTATCCTCCAACGTTCCTCTTTGTGTCGTCAGTATCCTCATGTTTCTAACGTCTTCATTGTATCACAAACCTTACAAATGTCAAGAAAATCGGCTGTTATATAAGCTAATATCGATTATGCACATCCTCTGCGAAACACATAAAATCCTTCAGTTCAATGACAGTGCCATCATCAAGCACCGCCTTCCCGGTCATACGCCCGAAAACTTGATGTTGATCTGTTTCAATGATAACCGCTGCTGTTCTTGCCGCACGGTCTAACACCGGCTGAAAGTCCATTTCGAAGCGCCCGTCCGAAGAAGTGAATGTCCAAGGCTTCATATAATCATCTTTCGGTATGTGAAATGTTATATCATCCAATTTATGCGCTTTGCCGTCGTAGAACAGAATATTTTCCGTTGCAGCACTCGTATCTCCGAACCCATACCCAATGTTGAAGCCAAATGCCTTGCCGTTCACTCGACCATTTCCCGAGCCCCAATACCAACGATTGTCATAGGTCCACACACCTCTACCCCAGTCCAAGGTTCCAAAGTCCGTTTCCTTCGAGAAGGTGTACGTCTTACCGTCGTAAGTCATACTCCCCTCTGCTGCCATACAATTAATCTTCTGATTGTAGTAAAACGCGGTCTTCTTCTCCTTCCACGGCGTTGCTATGACCATGGTGTCCATCGGCGGTTGGTGGAGCAAGATATCACAGTCAAAGGGCTTCCCCTCATAGAATTTCTCATAATGACAGCGAATTCGCCTTGTCCCGTCCCCCTTCAAAAACTCCAACTGCAGACGCTTGTCCTTGTATACCGTGTCCCCCTGCTCCGAGGTGGTAGGAAGCTTCAACTTACCCATAGGAAACGGATTCAAAATCGTCTCCGTATGCTCCCAACCTTCCTTGAAGTTCAGAAGAGACACCGACTGCAACCCGATGTATCCGTCATCGGAAACGGTAAACGCTCCGGCGAAGTCTTCATTTAACACAAGATAATAGTCCCATTCCTTGATTCGGAACTTAGGCGCTTTGATTCTACTCCTGTCGTATATCCACACAAGAGACCTTGCCCAACCGGGTTCCGCAATACTGCCTTGATTATTTAACAGGTACTGTTTCTTCGTCACTTCGTGATTTCTCATAAATATCTTCTCCTCCCATAATATCGCTCGTAAGCACTATTCTAAAACCGGAGCCGGATGCTCCGAGGAGTGTCCGGCCCGCTCTTCAACTTATAATTCTTACACTACCAAGGTGGCGGAACCGTATGCCTTCACCGGATTGCCGTTCTCATCAAATTCCGTTGTGTAACGCACATGAAAAGGAACTCGACCCGCCGTCAGCGGAATGACTGCCTCTAACTCCTTCACACCCTCCGCAATCTGCTTATGCCAGTCTCTGTACATGTCCGCGTAATCCGGCGGAAATACACCTCGCTCAATGGCACTCTCCGGATAATTTGTCATTACCGGCGGAAAGCCGAGATCCCGCATACAACGGAAGCAAGGGCGCATCTCTTTGGTAGCAATGGTGTACTCCCAGAAGTAGACGTTCACCTGCTCACTCACGACTTTAAAGCGACGTTCGCTATCGAGAATATCCGTATAGTGATTTCTCTCCGTCGTAATATTTCGAATCATTGCGTAGAATAAGTAACTCTCACCGGTCTTGCCGATCATTCGGGCATTTGTCCGTACGCAAATGCGC
Source organism: Lachnospiraceae bacterium (assembly GCA_045546575.1). Taxonomy (GTDB): domain Bacteria; phylum Bacillota; class Clostridia; order Lachnospirales; family Lachnospiraceae; genus ISDg. The sequence continues at coordinate 105,290 of JAZQDC010000012.1, forward strand.
TCATCGCCGCAACACTCCGAAGTGATCGTTCTCCAAGTCTCACATTCCTGCTCCTCGCCGGAGAGGATTGCACGCTCCAGCATCTCAGTGTATATCTTCTTATTCGCCTCGTCAAAGAATCGCATAGGGTCTTCCTCAATAAGGTCACGCTCCGTTAGGTTCATACAGAGTTCCTGCAAGTACTTCTGATTCACTCGAAGAACCTCAACCTTACCATTGTGATATTCAAAGATTGCCGCACCACCCACATAATTGCTGAAAATGAGTGTCTCTTGGGACTGCGGATTCCAGAAATCACAGGCATTCAACGTATCAATGAGGTTCATCTGCGGAACCGTGGCACCGATGGTACTACCGCTGATTAGCTTCTCGTACTGCTCTTCCGGCAATGGTTTGGAGTACAAGTATCCCTGAATATAGTCGCAACCGATGCTTCGCAGGAAATCCGCTTGTTCCACGTGCTCCACGCCTTCGGCAATGACCGGCATCCCCAACCATTTTGCCATACGAACTACCGAACTTAAAATCGTACCGCCACGATTGCTGTCCGAATCTTGAGACAGGAACAGCATATCCAGTTTAATTACATCCAACTCGATGTCCTTTAGAACATTTAGCGACGAATATCCGCTACCGAAATCGTCCATCTCTACCACATAACCGCACTCGTGCAATCGACGAACCACATCACTGACATGTTGACTGCCGCCCACAATGGCGGACTCGGTAATCTCTACACGCAGAAACTTAGCAGGAACACCGTAACGCATTCGAATCTCCTCTAACGTCTCCACAAAATGCTTCTTGAAGATATCGTGACGCGAGAAATTCGTAGATACGGGTACCATATGTACACCGTTGTCCATGCATCGTCTCAAAAAATCGCACACGTGCTCAAACACATATAAGTCAAGTTTCGTAATAAAGCCATTCTTTTCGAAAATCGGAATAAAGATTCCGGGCGAAATCACTCCTTTTTCAGGATGATTCCATCGTACCAACGCCTCTGCGCCTACCAGCATACCGGTAGTATGATTGTACTGGGGTTGATAATAGACAAGAAAATGCTTCTCCTCCAAAGCTGTGGCCATCATGCCCACAATCTCCTGCTCGCCCAACATATCATTTCGCAAGGATTCGGTATAAAAATTGTAGTGCTCCGTATAGCTCCCCTTAATCTGCGACTGTGCCAGCACCGCACGGTCAATCATTGAGTCCACAAGAAGCGGGCTTCCTGCAGTTACATACACTCCTGCATTGCAAGTAATCTCAAACGGGAGTTCAAACTTCGTTATTGCATGAATCATTCGCTCCAGCAATCGTTCCAATGCCTCTCCCACGGTATGGGTGAAGAACACAAATCGGTCAGAACCGATACGGCACACGGGCTCATCTTCCACCAATACCGCACGAATCACATCTGCAATATATTGAAGCAATCGATCCCCGTCCGCCATTCCGAACAAATCATTGATAGCCTTGAATCGAAGCACATCAAAATATACAAGAGCATAGTCGCCTGTTGCCACGCCTGCCTCATCGGCACACATGATGGCATCCACCGCTCGATCAAACGCCTCCTTGTTCAGTAGCCCCGTCAGCTCGTCATACTCGGTCTTATGTGTAAGTGAACAATCTGATGCCACCTCATGGCTAATATCGGTAAATGTCAGGCTTACAGTGGTGCCGGGAATCGGACTGATAAAACCCACACGGAACCATTTGTCTTCGCCTGTAATACTCTTCATGACATACTCTTCGTAATACGCCTTCGGTGTCTGCGCTGTGGCAATCTCTTGGCATTTGAAACAAAACTGCATGGCAGTCTCTTCGGATGCCACATCATCTTCAATCATAATCTGCCACAAAGGACGTAGGTCGTAGGTGCCCACCAGCATGTCACCCATCTCGTTCGGATATGAAAATGCACCGCTGGCACAATCATAAGTAATCAACAAGTTATCGTCGTAGGTGCGAGCCGCTCTATCATTTTTCTTAATACCACATGTATCTTTCATGATGAACTCTCCTCTAAGAGTAAGAAAAACCGCGTCCATGTAGGACGCCACACCAGTGTTATGTTACATTACAGTGTAGCACAGAGGAAGAGAAAAATCAATTTGAAGAGAGGTGGTTGGGAGGGGAAGACGACGGGAATCTTGCTATGATAATTATTTTCACGAAAAATAATGACGGCATATCTTGCGTATATGCCGTCAAATTTAAGCCGTATAAAATAACTGTGGCTTATCAATTTTCTTCACTATCGGGATCGACGCATTGCATAATTGAATTTTACAAAAAAGTTGTCAATACTTAACCACCTAGTATTATACGAACAATTTCTTCAGCTCTATTTTTTTACCCGCTTAACTGCCTTTATATTATTCACAAAAAACGCAAGGAGTTCTCCTTTTTTCACCCTCTTAAGTCCCAAATCCCTGCGCATTTCATTCATGATATCTTCCATAAGAAACAGTTTTCCTGTTCCGTCATCTATTTTCGATGTGCTATTTCTAAACTCAACCCACTTTTTCACTACTTTCGATGATCCCCAAAGGGTTATTTGTTTTGAAAATTTAGACAAATCATCAAGCATCATTTGCTCAGTATAAGTGTTTTTTTTAATACCATTTTCACGAATCTTGTAGACCATCTCAACAAACTCTCCATATGGTACTTCTCTTTTCATTGCCAAATATTCTTGTCGGCTCTTTTTATAGTCTATAATTTTTGAGACAATAGAACTAATTATGACACCAACAATCGAAACTGTACCTGTGATTAAGGCCACTATTATTACTGCATCCAACTTGGAAGCCACACCTGTCATCCATTGAACTAACCTCGATATGCCCATCCCCAAAGTTCTCACTGTGTAATAGAACACACCATATATTATACTTCCAAAGATGACTAAGACCAACAAGGCGATTAAAGTATTTAACCGCGGGTGTCTTTCCTGAAAGGATAAGTTCAAATATGCTACATCATGTTTTGTCCGATCAATTCTTTTTGCGCCCAATATACACATCACTATTCCCAAAACGGCGCATAGACAAGCTGAAATAGTAGCTAGTAATGGCATGCCAATTTGTGACACCATCCTTACCCAATACTCATACAGCATGCTTCCATTTACTTTTCCATGTGCACAACTATAAATGACCCCAAAAACTATAATTATCACAACTGCAATAAACAGTCTCTTTCTTTTCATCCCAATCTCCTTAATTCATATGTCCTAAAATTTCTATGCATACAGCATTCTTCTAACAAATAAGTGACGCTTCATTTAAAAGTGCTTCGCCTTAATATGCGTTTTGTCTTCTTCCCACACTCCTTAAATCGCACTTATCTCTGGCTATATCAATTTAACAATATCTTGCCCCTCTACTGTCCTTCTTGCCTCGATTTTATCACTAAGGGTGGCATGTTAAATGTAACATAATCATATGTACAACTATACTTATCTAAGAAAAAATACTCATACGTCAAAAATGCACATCGGCCATCTTCTTCACGGTATTTAACTACCAAAATCTTTTCGTCTGTTTCATTTAGAACAATGTATTCATCCCCTTCATATCTTGCGATTTCATAATTAATCTTATCTTCAATCGAATAATCAAGCCTCTCCATCGTCCCCCAAACTAGTAACAACGCACTAATTGTAAAAGAAGCTATGATAATACCTTTCAAAACTCCGGAAACCCACTTCCACTTAAGGTCATTAATCTTATCGCTTAGTACGAGACCCACTACGCAAACAACGCCTGATAGTAAAATGGTCCATGCTACTACTTCTATGCCACTGACTATTAAACCTCCTATCCATTTATTAAAAAATGAACTTGATTCCCACGAACGAATCACTTCTGTAAAGTTATCCAAATTGACCAACCCTAATGTCAAGCCAACCGCAAGCACCATAAACATCCCAAAAATCTTATTCACCATTTTCCAGGTTCCTGCATTTGACAAATACTTCGTAACCAAAATCGCTCCTATAATCCAAGCCACCAAAAGTACAATTAACACAAAGTATAAAATCAGATACTCAAACTCACCATCGCCAAAATATCTCCTAGGAATTCCGTAAAATTGTTGACAATCACTTTTATGTAATAAGCTATGCGCAGCTGCCGATATCGGATACGCCGACATACACGCAGTAACTATTGCCGCTCCCGACTTTTTTATCTTGCCCGATGAATTCTTAAATTTTTCAATTAGTTGTTTCATTTTCATTTCCTCCCTTATGTCGTTCTCGCCATCCCGTCTCTAAATGATTTGATGAAATATATTTTTAGTAAATATATTGTTGCTATATGTGTGATAAACCCATATAACTATATTCATATACTATCACAATCGAAGTCTATCTTCAATCTTCGCTCTCTTATTTTAATTATATTACATAAACATAATAATATATTTTAGCGAACAGTGACGTATTTCCTTACATTCCCTCGTCATGCGTTTGCAGAAAAGAAGGTAAGATTTCTCTCACCATTCCTAGAACAATATGAAAAAGGATGATTCTTCGGCTAAAAATTAATTCGGTATTTTTGCATCCTAATTGTTCTGCTACTATTTTTCTCAATAAAAAAAGGTGCCCACACAGTGAGCACCCTAATACTTTATCTATATCTTAGGACATATTCTTTCGGTATATCTAATGTGTAACTATCCTAACAGCATTCTGCACAAAATACGCCCCCTCAACTTGTCCATTCTGCCGACCACTCCCTCTTCCTTCCTTGTGCAACCATGTGAATTCATCATTCATTTTTCGTATCTTTTGTCAATAGTTTTTCAGCGTTCCAAATGCTATGATAATAGCACTTTAAATCTGTTGCGCCTCGGCGCTTCTGTATATGCTTTTTAAGAGTTTCTTATACAATCCGCATGACATTTTATTATTGTCATTATAGGCAGAAACTGTTGACAAGCATTCTATAATTTCTTATACTGGAGATGTAACTTATGAAGACAAACAAACACGAATTCTCATTTGACGAGATTGGTCTAAAAAATGATTTTATGTTTTGCACCGTGATGCGAAAGGCGGAATTCTGCAAACCTCTTCTGGAGATGATTCTCGGAATATCTATCCGCGAGCTTCGATATGCGGAGAAGCAGATGACGGTGGACATTGTTAGGGACGCCAGAAGCATTCGCATGGATGTGTATGCCGGCGACGAGAAAGGTACCGTATACAACGTAGAGATGCAAGTTCAACCTCGCAATAATCTTCCGAAACGGGCACGGTATTATCAAGATCTAATCGACCTGAATCTTCTTGATAAGGGCCATGACTACTCAGAACTCCCCGACAATATCGTCATTTTCGTGTGTGATTTTGACCCATTCAAGGACAATCAGATGCTCTATTCTTATGAGAATCGTCGCACAAGTAATCCGGAGATTCCGCTAGAGGATGGGACGCTGAAAGTCTTTTTGAATCTCAAGGGTTCCCCAGACGGTGAGTCGGTGGAATTACAGAAACTAATTCACTATATGAACACTGGGGAAGCATCGTCGGAATACACATGTGCATTAGACAATGAGATTCGTATTGTTCGAAGCAATGCAAGATGGAGGCGAGAATATATGACGCTTCAAGAGAAATTAGACGACTACTATAATGACGGACGCGCAGAAGGACATGCGGAAGGACGTGCAGAAGGACGTGCAGAAGGACGTGCGGAAGGACGCGCCTTGGTCGGAAGTGTAATTCGTCATTTGGTGGAGTCAGGACGTATGGATGAACTTCCCTTTGCGGAAGAGAAACTTGAAGAATTCGCGAAGGAGTTTGGCTTAGAGTAAAGTACGTGATGAATACACATTGGAACAACATTTAAAGGGTGCCCACATAAGTGAGCACCCTTTCTTTTGTTACCATCCAACTTACAGATTAAAATACTTATCGAACTCCGCCGGATGAGGAATCTTAGACATATCTAAGCATTCCTTTCTCTTAAGTGCGATGAAGTTCTTGATCAAATGCTCGGGGAATACGCCGCCGGCGGTCAGATAATCGTGATCTGCCTCCAGTGCATCCAGAGCATCCTCCAAGCGTGTGGGCAGGGAGGTCAGCTTCGCCTTCTCCTCATCGGACAGCTTGTACAGGTTCATGTCATACGGTCCCCAGCCATTTTCGTGAGGATCAATCTTGTTCTTGATACCATCGAGACCTGCCATCAGAAGTGCTGCATAGCACAAGTACGGATTGCAGGTAGCGTCAGGGTTACGAATCTCAAAGCGACGGAGGTTCGGAGTCTTGGCATATGCGGGAATGCGGATAACCGCACTACGGTTAGATGTTGCATAACCTACCGTTACCGGTGCCTCAAAGCCGGGCACCAATCGCTTAAATGAGTTGGTACTGGGGTTCGTAATGGCACACAGCGAAGCAATATGCTTCAACAAACCACCCATGAAATAGTGTGCGGTCTTACTCAAGTGGGAGTAGCCCTCGTCATCGGAGAATACAGGCTCGCCGTCCTTTAGAAGGAGCATATGCACATGCATACCATTTCCGGCTTCGCCATATACCGGTTTCGGCATGAAGGTTGCAACCTTACCGTACTTCATGGCAGTATTGTGAATTACATACTTAATCATCATAGAGGCGTCTGCCATCTTGGACATCTGACCAAGCATCGGCTCAATCTCGAACTGGCCTGCAGCACCTACCTCGGGATGATGGTACTTGATCGCAATGCCCATCTTCTCAAGCTCCAAGCACATCTCGGAACGACACTCGTATGTTGCGTCAAAGGGCTTTGCAATGTGGTAGTTCTTCTGATGTGCCACAACACAGCCTCTTCCCTCTGCGTCGCTGTTCCAGTACGCTTGGTTCGCATCCACCGACACACCGATGGAATTGGGCTGTACCGACCAACCAACCTGATCGAACATATGGAATTCAAATTCCGGAAGAATCAGCATGGTATCCGCAACACCACAGTCCTTCATGTACTGCTCCGCAGCCTTTACAATATTTCTCGGATACTGATCCAAAGGACGATTCTCCGGATAATCGATAATCATTGCATTTCCCGAAATGGATAGGGTCGGAACCTCACAGTACGGGTCCATAATTGCTGTGTCCAAATCCGGAATAAATACCATATCGCTCTTCTCCACTACCGCATACCCATAGTTAGACGCATCGAAACCGATACCGTCCTTCATAGTATCCGGTGTGAACTGCGATGCGGGAATCGTTACATGGCGGAACTGTCCATTGATGTCAACGATCTTGAAATCCACCATCTTGATGTCCTGCTCCTGAATTAACTTCATAATGTCTTCTGCTGTCTTTGCCATTCTATGTCCTCCTTGCATGTGTATAGTTCCTGAATAGAAATATTATAATATATGGGGTGTAGATTCTCAACCACTAATTTGTCCTTCTCGGCAATTTCTTATGCAAGGTCGGACTTCGTTATTCCAGGCTTCCCCAAAGACTTGCCACAACAAAACGAGGCACGCACTTACATACGCACCTCGTTCATAACCCACATTACTTATTCTTAGGCAAATGCTTGCGCTCTCTCTGATAGATTGCCGCTGCTCGTTCACTGTTCTTAATCTCACTCATGAGATAGCCATACAAGCCTGCCTCAGTGTTGCATCGTTCCATTGCCACGCTAATTACCTGTTTCTCTTCCGCAGTAACGTCAAAGACATTCTTCTTCTCCGACTTATACAAAAGTGCCACACGGTCATTGTCTCGGAGTCGCTGAGACAGATAGTTATGAAACTCCTCCTTGCCGATACACTCCTCCAATGCCTGTTGGATAATTGTCGCCTCTTCAGGAGTCTTCTCAACCTCCTTCTGCACAGGGTTTGCCTGCTTCGCCTTCGGCTGTTTACTCTGTTCTACTCTAGTAGAATCCTTCTTCTTTGGAATACGGGGCAACTCTTCCTCCGGCTCATCCATGGTACGAAGAAGCAATTCTTGCATATACTGTTTGGAGTCCGGGTCTAGCGTTGAAATGTCTGCACGGGTCTGAGAGTTCTCTTCCTTCGCCTCCACAACTTCTTGCACCGGCTTCACAACCTTCTCTGCCACTTCATTCACAGACGGAACCGGCTTCTTCTCCTCAAGAGGAACAACCTTCACCTCCGATGCACCCTTCGCCTCATCGTGGACAACAATCTTAATCTCCGGTCTTTCATGCTTGGGCTCCGATACCTTAATAGGCTCTTCTGCCTTAGGCCTAGGCTGTCTCTTCTCTGCTTTAACTTCCGTCTTAACTTCTGTCTTGGGCTCTGTTTTCTTCTCTACAACATTAGCGTCTGCCTTAGGCTCTGTCGAAGCACTGACCTTCTTATCAGTCACTACGACTTTACGCACCACCGTTGCAGAAGTCGTCTGCCCTGTCTTCTGTGCATCATTTTCCTTATGATTCTTCGTGTGCTTCAAAGATTCGGTGCGACTCTTCTCCTGACACTTATTCTGAGAATTACCACGTTCGTTACGAATGTTTGCGTTGTCACTGTGTCGGCCCTTGTCCTTTTCAAAACCACGTCCGGTCTGATTGGAACCTCTACGGTCTCTGCCATTACGCTCCGGCTTCTTATCGTCACGCCCATTACGCTCTTGGGAGTTGCGCCCCCGTGCGTTGTCATTTCGATTGCCGTTCTTCTTATTATCTTCATCACTGCGACCGCCGCGGTTTCTGTTGTTACCGTTGTTCTTGTTTTTGTTCTTTCCGTTTTTGCCGATAACCTCATGCTGTGTCGTATTGTCCACATTTGTGGTCTTCTTACCGAAGAGTCCCGCAAAAATTCCGGTCTTCTCTTCCTTACGATCTAATACCGTCCGAATGCTAGGCAGACGCTCAATGGTTCCACCGGTCATGGACAGCATCTCGTGAATGGCCGGATCATACCCCTTATCGTTGGAGATGATAAAGAATGCATCTCCCGCCTTCTTTGCAATGTCATAGCCCATATGTACCATGATGATGAAGTCCAGCGCATTCTTGCCAATCTGGTCATTCTTAATTAATTCCACCGTGGCATCACTGTGGAAGATCACATCCGCGTCAATTAGAGACATCTTTGAGCACTTAGGTCCCAAGAAAATCTTGACGTGGTCATGCTTTGTCAATGCATCCACACCACGGAGCCCCATGGTGCTTACATTTTCAAAATCAATATATAATATTCTCTTCATACTTACCTCATTTTCGGTATTTTGTTGCGGAAGCCCGTCAGCACTTCCCGATGGTTCACCCATCCCTTGCACATATTAATAGTTCACACTGAGTTCATCCAACGTCTTATAGTACGCGGGCAAAAATTCTTCCACGAAGATATCTGCCTCCGGAAGCTCCATCTTCACAATGGACTCCGTCAAAGTCTTCTTCGCACTTTCAAATTCACGGTTTCCCGCCTTGCCCTCTTCTATGCATTTGATTAACGCAGACAGCTTATCCGCCGCCTTCACAAGGCGCCACAATTCCCGTTCATCCTCCTTCGGGAAGAACAGGCTCTCGTAATCCTCGCGAATGTCCTCCGGAAGCATGGCAAGCAAAGCATTGGAAGCGTTGTCCTCAATGCTGTGGAAAATGCTCTGCATCTGAGCGTTGTAATACTTAATGGGCGTAGGCATGTCGCCGGTAATGATCTCATTACTATCGTGATACAAACCGATAACTGCCGCCCGTTCCGCATTGTAGCTCCGTCCCAATCGGCGGTTACCAAGCACCGCCAGACAGTGGGCAAGCATACTGACTTCGAGGGAGTGCTCACTGATGTTCTCCGGCTCGGAATTACGCATCAGTGCCCACCGCTCAATGTATTTCATTCGCGACATCATTGCATAGAAATTACTCATGATTAGCTCCGTACTGTTTTTTCTGTCGTTCCAACTGCATCTTCAGATACTGTCCGGTATAGGAATCTGCGATCTCCATAACCTCTTCGGGAGTTCCCTGTGCCACAACGGTACCACCACCATCGCCACCTTCCGGTCCCATATCGATAATATAATCCGCTGTTTTTATCACATCCAAATTATGCTCGATAACAACAACCGTATTACCACCCTCTGCCAACCGTTTCAGAATATCGATCAGCTTCTGTACATCGGCAAAATGCAAGCCTGTTGTAGGTTCATCCAAGATATAGATGGTCTTGCCGGTGCTTCGCTTGGACAGTTCTGTTGCCAGCTTAATTCGCTGTGCTTCTCCTCCGGACAGGGATGTTGACGGATGACCTAATTTCAGGTAGGTCAACCCCACGTCCGCCAGAGTCTGAATCTTGCGTCGAATGGACGGTACATTGTCAAAGAAATGCACGGCTTCCTCTACCGTCATGTCCAACACGTCAAATATGCTCTTTCCTTTGTAGGTTGCTTCCAACGTCTCACGATTGTAGCGCTTACCGCCACATACCTCACAAGGCACGTAAATGTCCGGCAGGAAGTTCATCTCAATCTTCACAATACCGTCACCGCTACACGCTTCACATCGTCCGCCCTTCACGTTGAAGCTAAATCGCCCCTTGCCGTAGCCTCGCATCTTCGCCTCCGGCGTTGCGGCAAAGAGGTCTCGAATCTGGTCAAACACACCGGTATACGTGGCAGGATTCGACCTCGGTGTACGACCGATGGGGGACTGATCAATGTTGATTACCTTATCTAACTGTTCCGTTCCGAGAATCTCATCATGATCTCCCGGCACCAGCACTCTTGCATGGTTCAGCTTACGTGCCAAGCTCTTATATAGAATCTCGTTAATCAAGGAGCTCTTACCGGAACCGGACACACCCGTGATACATGTAAATACGCCAAGGGGTAATTGTACATCGATATTCTTCAAGTTGTGCTCTCTGGCACCTTTCACCGTTAGATACCCGGCGGGCTGCTGTCTGGTGGTAGGAACGGGAATCATATAGCGACCGGACAGATACGCTCCTGTGATGGAGTTCTCATTTGCCATGAGATCCCGGGCCGTACCCTGTGCCACTACTTCGCCTCCATGCTGTCCTGCCCCCGGACCGATATCAATAATCCAGTCCGCTGCCAGCATCGTATCCTCGTCATGCTCCACAACAATCAGGGTGTTGCCTAAATCTCGTAAGCCCTTTAGAGACTTTAACAAACGATCGTTGTCTCTCTGATGCAAACCAATGCTGGGCTCGTCCAAGATATACGCCACGCCAACAAGACCGGATCCAATCTGCGTTGCAAGGCGAATTCGCTGCGCTTCGCCTCCGGACAAAGACGATGTTGGTCTCGAAAGTGTCAAATATTCCAACCCAACGTCCACAAGGAAACCAACCCGTGCGTTAATCTCCTTCAGAACCATCTCACCGATCTGTGCCTTCACAGGTGGCAATTGCAGATTCTGCATAAACTCCTGCAACTGTCGAATGGGCATCTCACAGACCTCGGAAATGTTCTTGTCTCCTACGGTAACCGCCAAGGATTCTCTGCGTAGACGATGACCGCCACATTCCGTACACGGAGAAATCTCCATGTAGGACTCGTACTCCTGACGCATCAACTCCGAAGAAGTCTCTCGGTACCTGCGCTCCACATTACGAAGGATTCCCTCAAATGCCACATCGTAAACGCCCTGCCCCCTCTGGCTACGGTAGTGAACATCCACTTTCTTGCCGTCGGTTCCGTGAATCAACATGCGGCGAATCTCCTTCGGAAGTTCCCGAAAAGGAGTATCCAAAGAAAAATGATATTCCTTCACTAACGCCTCCAATATAGCGTGGGTAAAGCTTCCCTTCTCCGTTGCTGACTGCCAGCCGGTAACGGCAATGGCGCCCTCATTAATGCTTAGGCTGTCGTCGGGAATCATCATCTTCTCGGTAAATTCCATCTTGTAGCCTAAGCCATGACATACCGGACAGGCGCCGAAGGGATTATTGAAGGAAAAGGAACGAGGCTCCATCTCTTCAATACTGATGCCACAGTCCGGGCAGGCAAAGTTCTGCGAGAATCGCTTAGTCTCTCCGCCGATTACATCGACAAACATAAGACCGTCCCCAAGATGCAGCGCATTTTCCATGGAATCCGTCATACGCGACTCGATTCCCGGCTTCACTACCAATCGATCCACCACAATCTCAATGTTGTGCTTAATGTTCTTCTCTAGCTTAATCTCTTCCGAGAGTTCATAAAGATTGCCGTCGATACGAACACGCACATAACCGCTGCGCTTTGCCTGATCCAGCACTTTCACGTGCTCACCTTTCTTACCACGTACCACCGGTGCCAACAACTGAATTCTGGTGCCCTCCGGGAGGGTCAGAATCTCGTCAACCATCTGGTCTACGGTCTGCTTGCGAATCTCTCTTCCGCAGTCCGGACAATGAGGCACACCGATACGTGCATACAGAAGACGAAAATGATCATAGACCTCTGTCACCGTTCCCACAGTGGATCTAGGATTGCGATTCGTCGATTTCTGATCAATGGAAATGGCGGGAGGAAGTCCCTCAATACTCTCCACATTGGGCTTCTCCATCTGCCCCAGAAACATGCGGGCATACGAAGACAGAGACTCCATATAGCGTCTCTGACCTTCCGCGTAAATTGTATCAAATGCCAGCGAGGATTTTCCCGAGCCGCTAAGACCGGTTAACACAACCAGCTCGTCTCGGGGAATATCCAAGCCGATATTCTTCAAATTATTCTCCTTCGCACCTCGAATGCGAATATATTTCTTCTCACTCATACGTTCTCCTTATAGAGACGTGTCAAATCGTCAGGCCATAATATCTTATTACTTCGCGTTCTACGCTTCCATCATCTTCTTCAAAGAAATAATCTCATCACGAAGTCTCGCCGCCGTCTCAAAATCCAATTCCGCAGCCGCACTGTGCATCTTCTTGGTGAGCTTGGAGGTTACGTCCTCCAACTCCTTGCGACTCATGGACTCGTAATCCTTCTCCACACGGTTTGTAATCTTCTCCGCCTTCTTGGAGATACTGATCAAGTCTCGCACCTTCTTACGAATGGTCTGCGGCGTAATTCCGTGAGTCTTATTGTAAGCGTCCTGAATTGCTCTACGTCGCTCTGTCTCTTCAATGGCACCTCGCATGGAATCCGTCAAGGTATCCGCATACATAATCACGTGTCCGTCCGCATTTCGTGCGGCACGTCCGATGGTCTGCACCAAGGAAGTCTTAGAACGAAGGAAGCCTTCCTTGTCCGCATCCAGAATCGCCACCAGACCGATCTCCGGAATGTCCAAGCCTTCTCGCAACAGGTTAATCCCTACAAGTACGTCAAACACATCCACACGCATATCACGAATGATTTCAGTACGCTCCAAGGTATCGATGTCCGAGTGCAGATAACGTACACGAATGCCCACATCTCGCATATACTCCGTCAATTCCTCCGCCATGCGCTTCGTAAGGGTTGTCACCAACACCTTGTTCTTCTTCTCAATCTCCGTGCGGACTTCCGCAATCAAATCATCAATCTGACTCTCCACGGGACGCACGGAAATCTCCGGATCCAGCAAGCCCGTAGGACGAATAATCTGCTCCACGCGCATGAGTTCATGAGCATCTTCGTATTCATTTGGCGTTGCCGATACGAAGAGCATCTGGTTAATATGACTCTCGAATTCCTCAAAGCTCAAGGGACGGTTGCACTTGGCGGAAGGTAAGCGAAATCCGTAGTCTACTAGTGTAGTCTTGCGCGCCTGGTCGCCATTATACATGCCTCGCACCTGCGGAATCGTAATGTGGGACTCATCCACGATAATCAGAAAATCATCCGGAAAATATTCCAGCAACGTATTAGGTGTATCCTCCGGTGTCAATCCGGACAAATGCATGGAATAGTTCTCGATACCGGAACAAATTCCGGTCTCCCTTAACATCTCGATATCAAAATGGGTCCGCTCGGAGATGCGCTGTGCCTCCAAGAACTTCTCTTCACTCTGAAAATACGCCACCCGCTCCTTTAGTTCCGCTTCAATGTTGACCAGCGCTTGTTCCATACGCTCCGGCTCCACTACGTAATGGGATGCCGGGAAGATAACCACATGCTCCAGATTAGCCTTGGGCTGTCCTTTGAAAGCATCAATCAACTGAATACGGTCTACTTCATCGCCAAAGAACTCAATACGATATGCTTCATTTTCTCCGCTGGACACTGGAAACACTTCGATAACATCACCACGCACACGGAAGGTTCCTCGCTTGAAGTCCATATCATTTCGCGTATACTGAATCTCGATTAATTTATGAAGTACCTCGTCTCGCTCCCGTTGCATACCGGGACGCAGAGATACCGTCATGTTCTGATAATCAATGGGGCTACCCAGACCGTAAATGCAAGAAACACTGGCAATGACGATAACGTCTCGTCGCTCCGTCAATGCCGCCGTGGCGGAATGACGAAGACGATCAATCTCATCGTTGATGGCAGAGTCTTTCTCAATATAGGTGTCCGTGGAAGGAACATAGGCCTCCGGCTGATAATAGTCGTAGTAGGACACAAAATACTCTACCGCATTGTCCGGAAAGAACTCCTTGAATTCCCCGTACAGCTGCGCCGCCAAGGTCTTGTTATGAGAAATGATCAGAGTCGGTCGATTCAAGGCCGCAATGACATTGGCCATGGTAAAAGTCTTACCGGAACCGGTTACGCCCAACAGGGTCTGAAACTGATTTCCTTCCTGAAAGCCCTTCACCAGAGCGTCAATTGCCTCAGGCTGATCACCCGTAGGAGCAAACTCCGAATGTAATACGAAACGATCCACTTTCTATTCCTTTCTCATCCAATGCGCTGATTACTCCATATCATTGCGCCCTTTACACCCATTGGCCACCCAGCTAAGATAGCCATTGATAAAAGGATCCAAGCCACCGTCCAACACTGCCTGTGCATTTCCGATCTCCACAGCGGTACGATGGTCCTTCACCATGGTGTACGGTTGCAATACATAGGAGCGAATCTGTGAGCCGAAATTGATGTCCTTCACATCACCGCGAATGCCGGCCGCATTATCTGCTTGCTTTTGTTTCTCCAACAAATACAGCTTCGCCTTCAACATCTGCATAGCCTTGTCTTTGTTTTGGAACTGAGAACGTTCATTCTGACATTGAACAACGATACCCGTAGGCAAATGCGTAATTCGAATGGCGGAGGATGTCTTATTGACATGCTGTCCACCGGCACCGCTGGAACGGTACGTGTCGATACGCAAATCGTCCGAATTAATCTCAACATCCACATCGTCCTCGATATCCGGCATAACATCGCAAGATACGAAGGACGTCTGTCTCTTGCCGGCTGCATTGAAGGGGCTGATACGCACCAGACGATGCACGCCGTGCTCCGACTTTAGATAGCCGTAAGCATTGGTTCCGTTCACCTGGAAGGTAACGTTCTTAATGCCGGCCTCATCGCCGTCCAAGAAATCCAAAACTTCAAAGGAAAATCCCTTCTTCTGCGCCCAGTGCTGGTACATACGATAAAGCATGCTGGCCCAGTCGCAGCTCTCGGTACCACCGGCACCGGCATGCAACGTCACAATAGCATTCTCCTTATCGTAAGGTCCGGACAGCAGGGTCTGTAAGCGAAGGTTCTCCAATTTCTCAACAAAATCATTGAGTTCGGCTTCAATCTCCGGAATCATCTCCGGGTCATTTTCCTCATACCCCATCTCCAGCAGCGTGCCGATATCTTCATACTGCTGTGTTAGTTTATCGTAGCCCTCAACAATACTCTTCAACTCATTGAGTTCACGGGTGCTGGCTTGTGCACGATCGGGATTATCCCAGAATCCCGGAGCTTCCATAATGCCCTCCAGCTCCTCTATCTTTCTGGACTTATTCACAAGATCCAACGAAGCACCCACCTCCTTAAGAGTGGCATCGTAGCCCTGCAAAGTAAATCGCATCTGGTCTAATTCTACCATAGTAGTACTTACTCCTTTATAGCGTTGCTGTCTTAGGGTCTATACAGTTCCACCCTTCTTTGCACAACAGAACTTATACTTCTTTCCCGATCCACACGGGCAGATGTCGTTGGGTTGCACCTTCTTCGTAGCACGACGCACCGGAGTATTGGCAAGACTGGTATCCTTGTTGGTACCGGTAACCTTGGCAACCTCCTCACGCTCCAACTTCTGCTCTACACGAACGTGCATCAACATACGAACCGTATCCTCGGCAATGGCACTGATCATAGAATCAAACATATCAAAGCCTTGGAACTTGTACTCCTGAATGGGACTGCGCTGACCGTATGCCTGCAAACCGATACCCTGACGCAACTGATCCATATCGTCGATGTGTTCCATCCATTTGCGGTCAATGGCCTTCAATAAAATGATACGCTCTACTTCACGGAACTGCTCTACATCCGGGAACTGACTCTCCTTTTCCTCATAAGCCTTAATAACCGCAGCCTCTGCCTTGGCCAGCAGTGCCTTACGCTTCATGGACTTCATCTCCTCCGGGGAAATGGTCAACGGCTCCATGGGAACAATCTCAAGCAGTTCGCGATTCACTGCCTCCATATCCCACTCTTCGGGAAGAAGCTCATCGGAAATGATACCGTTAACTGTATTATTTACCGTACGCTTCGCCATATTCATGATATACTCGCGCATATTCTCGCCGTCCAATACACGACGACGCTCCTCATAGATCAACTCACGTTGTTCGTTATTTACTTGGTCGTACTCCAGCAAATTCTTACGAATGCCGAAGTTGTTATCCTCAATCTTCTTCTGTGCTTTCTCGATAACACTACTGAGCATCTTATGATGAATCTCCTGCCCCTCATCCAGACCCAAGGTCTTGAAGAGCCCCATCATACGTTCGGAGCCGAAGAGACGCATCAAATCGTCCTCCAAGGAAATGTAGAAGCGAGACTCACCCTTGTCACCCTGACGACCGGCACGACCACGCAACTGGTTATCGATACGTCTGGATTCATGACGCTCCGTACCGATAATCTTTAGACCGCCAACGTCCAATACGCCATCGCCCAGCTTAATATCGGTACCACGACCGGCCATGTTGGTTGCAATCGTAACCGCACCCATCTGACCTGCATCCGCGATAATCTCTGCCTCAATCTCATGGAACTTTGCATTTAACACCTTGTGAGGAATGTTACGCTTACGAAGTGCCGTACTGATCTCTTCCGAAGACTCGATGGTAATGGTACCTACCAGTACCGGCTGTCCCTTGGCATGTGCCTCTACTACTGCATTTACGATAGCATTCAATTTCTCACGCTTCGTACGATATACTGCGTCATCGTAATCAATACGCTGAACCGGACGGTTGGTAGGAATTGCAACAACGTCCATACCGTAAATCTCACGGAACTCCTTCTCCTCGGTAAGTGCCGTACCGGTCATACCACACTTCTTCTCATACTTGTTGAAGAAGTTCTGGAAGGTAATCGTGGCCAAAGTCTTGCTCTCACGCTTAACCTTCACGTGCTCCTTCGCCTCAATAGCCTGATGAAGGCCATCGGAATAACGACGTCCCGGCAAGATACGTCCCGTAAAATCATCGACGATCAATACCTGATCGTCCTTAACCACATAATCGTGATCCTTCTGGAACAAATAATGTGCACGCAGTGCCAAAATGATATTGTGCTGAATCTCCAGATTCTCCGGATCCGCAAGGTTCTCAATCTTGAAGAACTGCTCAACCTTACGCACACCTTCTTCGGTCAGGTTGACATTCTTGTCTTTCTCATTGACAACGAAGTCACCCTCTTCCTGCGCCTCTTCACGCATAAGCATATCCATCTTGGAGAGTTCCTTCTCACTACCCTTCTTCAATTGACATGCAAGAATATCGCACACTTCGTAAAGCTTCGTGGACTTACCACTCTGACCGGAAATAATCAACGGAGTTCTGGCCTCGTCAATAAGGACGGAGTCAACCTCATCGATAACCGCGAAGGGAAGTCCTCGCATAACCAAGCGCTCCTTGTAAATGACCATATTGTCACGCAAGTAGTCGAAACCGAACTCATTGTTGGTTCCGTACGTAATATCGCAGGCATATGCCACGCGACGCTCATCATTTGTCATGTTGTTCAGAATACAGCCTACGGTAAGTCCCAGGAATTCGTGCACCTGACCCATCCACTCCGAGTCACGTTTTGCCAAGTAATCATTGACCGTAACCACATGAACACCCTTACCGAGAAGAGCATTCAGATATACCGGAAATGTGGATACCAAGGTCTTACCTTCACCGGTACGCATCTCTGCAATACGTCCTTGATGCAATACAATACCACCTAAGAGCTGAACGCGATATGCTCTCTGTCCCAAAGTACGCTTGGCCGCTTCACGAACGACGGCATACGCTTCTACCAACAAATCATCCAGGGACTCGCCCTTAGCCAAACGCTCCTTAAATTCTTCTGTCTTATATCTCAGTTCACTGTCCGACAGCGCTTCGAACTGAGGTTCCAATGCCTCAATCTTATCCACCAACGGTGTGATACGCTTCACCTCACGCTCACTGTGAGAACCGAACATCTTCTCAACCAAACCCATAATTCTCTGCCCTTTCTTTCTTCCGTCACTCATTTTGGACGAATGCATCACTTTGCTTATTAAAACTAGTAAGCAACACTTCAATTCATTGTATCACATTTCCCAGGCAAACGCAAGGATTTCTCATGGAATCGCCACTTCTCGGAAACCAAGAAAATCCGAGCACATTTGCATCCTTTTCAGTCCATCTTTTACCATCGGTCGTATAATAACTTTGTCTGCGACAGCAAAATCGGACATAGCAAAAAACAGAACATCCGCTCCGATAATTTTCACACAATTTCTCCATCGATGAGGTTTTTTGTCGCACATCGATTTTGTCAAGAGGAGAATCGAAAAATGATGTACTTTCAAAAAAAACTATCATTTCTCACAAAACAAACTTTCGATTTTTCGACAAAAAAACTGTACTACACAAATGGAAACGGATTGTTGATAAAGTTGATAACTCTGTGAATAACCTTGGTTTTTAAGCAAAAACAGCGTTCTTCTTTTGTGGATAACTTTTTCAAGAGCCGTTTTATCCACAAAAAACGATTTTATCCACAAGAAAATTGTTTGTAGTGTTTTTGTGCAAGATGACCAATAATTCATTTGTCAACGACATTTTTCAAAAAAAAATTATTTTTTATTTTGGCGAGATTATTCACTTCTTCCCTTTTGAAAATAGCAAAAAACGGCAAGAAAGAACCGTCCAATTGTGCATTTTTTGCGTTTTCGTCTTCCTTCGTTTGGCACCTCGGCATTCCACGGCATTTTGTCTTTCCGGCGTCACTCCTGTGAAAAATACACATTTTCAACAAATAACCGCAGTTCATTTTCCCTGTTTTATCCACAAAACGAGTTATCAACAGTTTGTGGGATTTTTGTTGAAAACTTGCCTAAGTCGATTATTTTATCAACAATGGTCATTTTTTTAGCATTCGCATTGTATACTCTGCACTCCCCCTTGTGTGCATACGCAAAAAGCGCCGAGAACCTTATAAGGATTCTCGACGCCTATACATCAAATACCTAATTCACTACACCTGCTCCGCAAGATACTGTTCAATACGATAAATTGCATTGGCTCCGTCCGCCGCCGCGGTCACCACCTGACGCAAAGGCTTCGTCCGCACATCACCCGCAGCAAAGATTCCCTCCACCTGGGTTGCACAGTCTTCTCCGGCAATAAAATATCCGCTACCATCACACGGAATCTTCTCCTGCCATCCAAGATTATTAGGCAAGGTTCCCACCGCAATAAATACTCCGTCCGCCTTATATGTGGCTACCTCGTCCGTAGTCACGTTCCTCAGTACAACCTCCTGCACCATTCCGTCACCCCGAATCTCTTCCAGCACCGAATTGTATGCAATTGCAACATTCTCCAGAGACTCCAGCTTCGTACACAGATTCTTCGAAGCACGAAGCGTATCTCTGCGATGCACCAACGTAACCTTCTTGCAACCTCTTGCCAAGAAAATGGCATCCTCCACCGCCGTATTCCCTCCACCTACAACGAACACTTCACGGTTTCTGAAAAATGCTCCGTCGCATGTAGCACAATAAGAAACACCGGCTCCCACCAGCTCCGCTTCTCCTTTGCATCCAAGCAAGCGGGGCTTTGCGCCGGTAGCAATCAAAATAGTCTTCGTCTCCAGCACCTTCTCTTTGTTCAAATGAAGCAAAAATCCTCCCGGAACTGCTTCAAAATCCTGCACTTGTCCCGTCATAATCTCCGCACCGCAAGCCTCGCAATGCTCTCGGAACTTCTCCGCCAATTCAAAGCCTCCGGCGCTGGGAATTCCGGGATAATTGTCCACCTCCGAAGTATTCAGAATCTGCCCACCGCTCATGTCCTTCTCCAATACAACAAAGGACAACTCCGCTCTGGCTGCATAAATGGCAGCCGACATTCCCGCCGGACCGGATCCGATAATCACTACATCATACATACTCCACTAACCTCTCTATCATTTATTCCAATCGTTATCGCTGAATCTGAGTTATATCCCCATCTCCAGCAAGATCATATTCCAAACCAAAAATGCCGCCGCAACAAGCAACGGTGTCGATAACATACCGATAAAATGCTTTCCCTTACCGGGCTGCCTAAAGTCCTGTTTCACTTGCTCCTGACGTCCGCACACCGCCACAATCTCCCGGTATACCACACACGCTACTACCGTTCCGATTACCGCAGGCAGAAGATACATCTGCAATACCAACGAAAGCGATAACGTCACCTCCGGCTCCTGCATTCTCGCATTCTCAGTTTCCTGAAACTTCTCCAACATCTGTTGCAAATACGGCAATACATACATCATAATCACCGATCCGCCGTTAATCGTCAAATGCATAATCATGCTGGACACAATGGACCCCGTAGCCTCAATAACCATGGCAAAAATTGTCCCCAGCATAAATGCGTAGCAAAACTGATTCAGATTGCCGTGCATCAATCCAAACAGCAAGCCGGACAAAATTGCTCCCGCCACAGGTGACACCTTACGATATTCTTGAAAGAACACTCCACGATATACCGTCTCCTCCAATATGGCCGGTACTACCGCAATGCACAGAAACATCAGCACAAAAGGTGTCTCGGTTGCCACTTCGGACATGGTATCGGTAATCGTAAAATCACTGAACAGCATGGACAGCGCATTGACCAATGTGAGCAACGGCCATATTGCCAAGGTAAACACAAATACCAGTGCTCCGGTACCGAAGGATATCCTCCGAAACGCAATGGACTCTCCAATGGAAACCTTCTGATTCAGAAGATAAACAGACGCGGGCATCACCAACACCAACTGAAGTAATACTAAGCGAAGCAAATAATCCTTCACCACGCTCAACAGAAATGCACCTACAACCTGATAGATGATTAAGGTAATCAGATACACTAAGTTAACTGTCTTCGTTGCCTTCATCTGCTCCTCCGTTCCATCCTCTAGTCTAACTCGCAGGTACTTCTATTATACGTTGCCACATTTGCATTGTCAATATTACGAATTTTCGCACTTTAGAAACTTTCCCTATTGCATTTTCCTTTTGTATGGTATAATAATAGTAAGCGACGATCCATCAAATGAAACGGAGAACAAGTATGCAATTAGGAAGAGTACAACAACTGAAGATAGAAAAACTGGTGCCCCACGGCGCATATCTCGTAGACGCAGGCGCGGAATTGTCCCCTCTGCCTGAAATACTACAGGATGCAGATACCACCATCGAAGCCTCCCATATCCTACTCCCTTTGAATCAATTAGGTTCCGAGAAGGAAGGCGACGTGGTAACGGTATTCGTATACAAGGATTCGGAGGATCGCCCCATTGCCACTAAGGTCATCCCTTATGTAGAATTAGGACAGGTTGCCGCTCTTACGGTTACCCAGGTAAACCGCATTGGAGCATTCCTTGACTGGGGACTTGCCAAGGATCTCTTACTCCCCTATCGCGAGCAGACTAAGCCCGTGGGCGAGGGCGACACCGTATTGGTGGCTCCCTATATTGATAAGAGCAGTCGTCTCTGTGCAACCATGAAGATTTATCACTATCTCCGCACCGACTCCCCGTACAAGAAAGACGACCGCGTTACGGGACAAGTCTATGAGGTTAGCGGCAATTTCGGTGCCTTTGTAGCAGTAGATAACCTCTACTCCGGTTTGATTCCCAAGAAAGAATTATTCTTCCCCCTGTCTCCCGGACAGAGCATTGAAGCACGTGTGGCGCATGTATTAGAGGACGGCAAACTGACCTTGAGTATTCGCGAGAAGGCCCATGTTCAGATTGACGGCGATTCCCGCCTAATCCTCTCCTCTCTGCGCTCTGCCGGCGGCTTTCTTCCCTTTCACGACAAGAGCGATGCCGATGCAATCCGCGCAAGATTCGGTATGGGCAAGAATGCATTTAAGCGTGCCATCGGCCACCTCTACAAGGCACATCTCATCGTCATTGAAGACAACGGTATTCGCTTAACAGAGAACAACTAAGACCAATTACACATATCCGCTACCGATGCACACCGTAGCAACCAATACGTGTTGCACCCCATGATTTTTAAGGACTCGGGTACACGCTTCCAGCGTACTGCCGGTAGTATAGATATCATCAACCAGGACGACCCGTTTCGGTGTCGTCCTTTTTTGTGCCGCCGGACTGATTTCGAATGCTCGCATCAAATTACGCATACGCTCCTGATCATTCAACTGCTTCTGTGCCTTGGTATGACGGGTTCTTCGAAGATACCCCGAATCCACAGACACTCCCATACACTTTCCCAACTCCTCCGCCAGTACCGCCGCCTGATTATACCCCCTCTGCCGATACCTTCTGGGATGAACCGGCACCGGAACAATCAACTCAGGGGCAAATGTCCGCAGCTTCTCCTTATTTGCATGCCATAACTCCTCCGCGTACCAAGGACCGAATTCTTCTCTACCGTAATATTTGAATTTCATCATAGACTCTCGGATCGCATCCTCGTACACAAAAGTGGATACGCCTCCTTCAAAAGATCGCTTCTTGGCACTACAATCATAACAATACTCCCGGGACTCATCCGGCACAGGCTTCCCACACTGAACACAGGCATTTGTCCCTACGAAAATGAGTTTCTCCCGACATGCCAAATGACACACCGATTCCCCCAACGGACGTACATCGTCACATATCGGACATCGGGGAGGGTACAAATATTCAATTAAATTTCTCATTGGGTTAACTCCTGAATTATGAACAAGAATATAGAAATGCTTGGAGCGAGAGACTTCCCGCTCCAAGACTGTAATACCTAATTAAAATCGCTTCTTACTGAAATACCTTCTCCGGATATGCGCCGGCAGCAATCAATGCATTCAAGGACTGCACGAACAACGGCTTATCCTCCTTGTAGGTCACGCCAAACCACTTATCGTTGGTAGGAAGAACCGCAACCTGCGCTCTGCCTGCTGCCACCATCTCACCTACAATCTGAGGAAGCAAATACTCTGCCTTCATAGGGGATGCCTTGGCTTCCGTATCAAGGAATGCCGCAAAGTTCCGATTCAACTCCTCCAAGAAATCCGGGGTAAAGCCCCACATATTCATGGATACCGTAGTCTGAGGCGAAAGCTCCACCGGACGAGCATCGGACATCTGACCGTGAACCACATCGCCCACCTGCTGAAGTTCGAAGCCTTCCTCTACCGCGGTCAACATACCGTCCTTTACCTCACAGATACCTCTGGTTACCTTACCATGATCACTGAGAGTGTTACCGAGAACAAAGCCTGCCATACAATACTGCGCCTTGCTGTCTGCGGGAAGTGCAGTCAAATACTTATATGTAATATGGAATGCTTCCTTACCGTAATAATCATCGGCATTGATAACTACAAAGGGCTCACTAATATGTCCGAGACAGGACAATACCGCTTGACCGGTTCCCCAAGGCTTATTACGTCCTTCCGGTACGGTATATCCCTCCGGAAGATTGTCAAGCTCCTGGAACACGTAATCTACATCGATGTACTTTTGAATACGATCTCCGATAATTCTGCGGAAGTCCTCCTCCAAATCCTTGCGGATAATGAAGACAACCTTATCAAAGCCTGCCTCCTTCGCATCGTAAATAGAGTAGTCCATAATAATCTCACCACTCGGTCCCATCTGCTCCAACTGCTTGATTCCACCGCCGAAACGACTTCCCATTCCTGCTGCCATGATAACTAATGTTGCACTCATACGTCTTCCTCCGAAACTAATATAATTGTTCTCTCATCTCTTGTATTCTATGTCGCAAGCCGGTATACCGCTTCTGTTCATTTTCGTTAATAATCATACGCAGTACCGTTTCTTCGCTTCCTACAATGGAAACGCACTTGCTTGCTCTCGTAACTGCCGTATATAGCAGATTGCGATTCATCAACATCTTAGGACCCATCAATAGTGGGATTACCACTGCCGGATATTCGCTTCCCTGAGACTTGTGAATGGTTACCGCATAGGCGTGCTCCAAATCCTCCAACTGCCCGAAGGGATACGTCACCACGTGATTCTCATCAAATACCACTTCCATCTCTTCCGCAAAACGGTTGATGCTACGAATCACGCCCATATCTCCATTGTAAATGCCTGCGCCCGAATCCGTGGGAATACCGTACTTACTACGTACCTCCCATTCCAACTGATAGTTGTTCCGCACTTGCATCACTTTATCGCCTTCGCGAAATACGATACCACGAGTCTCATATTCCACTTTGGAAGTATCTGCAGGGTTAAGGTACATCTGCAAAATGCGGTTCAGATTCTCCACGCCAAGCTCGCCCTTTCGCATAGGAGTAAGCACCTGCACATCGTAAGGCGTTGCTTCTACATACTTCGGCAACTTATCTCGTACCAATTGCAAAGTCACGTTCTGAATCTGCTGCGTCTCATAACGCTTCAGCAAGAAAAAATCCTTGCTCTTATTGTCCAACCGAACCGACTCTCCCGCATTGATCTTATGGGCATTTACAATAATGTCACTCTCTTCTGCCTGCCGGAAGATCTTCGTCAGACGTACTACGGAAAATGTACCGCTATCCATAATATCCTTCAGCACGTTACCGGGTCCTACGCTGGGAAGCTGATTGCTGTCCCCTACCAAAATCAATCGACAACCGATGGGGACTGCTTTAAGAAGTGCCAGCATCAAGTGCATGTCCACCATGGACATCTCATCGATGATAATGACGTCGGCTTCCAGAGGATGCTCTTCATTCCGTCCAAACATGCCTCGGTTACTGTCCTCCCCCTCCGGCATGTGGGAAACCTCCAACATACGGTGGATGGTTCGTGCCTCCATTCCCGTAGCTTCCGTCATACGCTTGGCCGCCCGTCCCGTAGGTGCCGCCAACATGATATCCATCCCCTCCATCTCAAAGAGTCGAATAATCGCATTAATGGTGGTGGTCTTACCGGTACCGGGTCCTCCCGTTAGGATGAACAACCCGCGTCTCGCCGCCTCGTACACCGCTTGCTCCTGCACCTCATCCAAGGAAATGGACAATTCTCCGGCAATATGCCGCATATTATTCTGAATTCGCACAAGCGGTATCTCATACGATATGTTCAAATCGTGCAAAATTCTCGCCACCGCACATTCCGAAAAATAATACGACGACAAATACACCAACTTCTGCGCAGCCTTAGTATCGTCTGTACTTTCTCTTACCATGAGTTTCTTCTCCAGAGAAAGCTCCATTACCTGTCGTTCCAACTGCTCCGGCTCCACACTAAGTAGTTCCGTGGCATAACGTCCCAACTCTTCCATGGGCAGATACACATGGCCGGACTGACTGGCCAAGTATAACGTGTACATAATCCCGGCACGTACTCGGTATTCCGAATTCATGGCAACCCCCATCCGAATGGCCAACTCATCCGCCGTCTTAAAGCCGACACCGGGAATATCCTCGGATATCTTGTACGGATTATTCTCAAGAACCGTCCGAATATTATCCCCGTATTGCTTATATATCTTCACCGCCAATGTGGTGCTGATGCCGTACTTCTGTAAATACAACATGGCATCTCGCATGCCTTGCTTCTCATGAAACTGCCCATAGATTTCTCTAGCCATGCGCTCGCTGATTCCCTTAACTTCTGCCAGACGCTCCGGCTCCCGCTCAATAATGGAAAATGTCTTATCTCCGAATCGCCGAACGATTCGTGCCGCCATAGCCGGTCCGATTCCCTTGATGGCACCGGAACCAAGATATCGTTCCATTGCCAACTGATCCTTGGGAGAACAAAGTTCCCAACGGGTAATCTGCAGTTGCTCCCCATACAAGGGATGGGTGGTGATGTTACCCTCTACCTGTATATACTCGCCCTCATTGATAAATGGAAAGCTGCCCACACAGGTCAGCTCCTCATTTTGTTCCTCGTTGGTCAACATCAGCACAGTATAACCATTGTCGGCATTGCGATATACAATTTTCTCGATATAGCCTTCCCGCTGCTCCATGTCAGCCTTCCTCCCCGCGGTCGGCGTATTAGCTGTTCTGTCCCATTCTCTTACGTCCGCCCATCATCTCTACATACTTACCGGTACCAATAGCAACACAACGCATAGGATTCTCTGCGGTCATAGTATTGATGCCGGTCTTCTCTTCAATCAAATCCTCAAGACCATACAGAAGCGCACCTCCACCGGTAAGCACAATACCGCGGTCCGCAATGTCTGCTGCCAACTCCGGAGGTGTCATCTCCAAAGCATTATGAATCGCCTCAATAATCTGGGCCGTAGCCTCCTTCAGAGCTTCCTCCGTCTCCTCCGAGGTTAAGGAAATGGTCTTCGGAAGTCCCGTTACCAAATTACGTCCACGCACTTCCATAGACAGCGTCTCCGGACGCGCATAGCACGCACCGATCTTAATCTTAATCTCCTCTGCCGTGCGCTCACCAATCAAAAGATTATGTTTCTTACGCATATAGCGTACAATAGCTTCGTCGAAATCATCCCCTGCTACCTTCACGGAGTTGCTGACAACGGCACCTCCCAAGGAAGTTACCGCAATGTCCGTAGTACCTCCGCCAATATCCACGATCATATTGCCACAAGGCTTACTGATATCAATATTAGCACCGATTGCCGCAGCAATGGGCTCCTCGATAATCTTCACATAACGCGCACCTGCTTCGTAGGTGGCGTCCTCCACGGCCTTCTTCTCCACTTCCGTGGCACTACTGGGCACACAGATGCTGACCATAGGCTTACGAAATCTACGCTTACCGATGGACTTCTGAATAAAATACTTAATCATACGCTCCGTAACGGAGTAATCGGAAATCACGCCCTGCTTCAGAGGACGTACCGCAATAATATTGCCCGGAGTTCTGCCAAGCATCTGACGAGCCTCCTCACCGATTGCTTTAATGCGACTGGTGTCACGGTCATACGCCACTACCGAAGGCTCCTCTAACACAACGCCCTTGCCTTTTATATATACGAGAACATTGGCTGTTCCCAAATCGATACCGATGTCTGTATTCAAATGAAACATATTTACCTCCACGTTTCCTATCAAACCAACCCACAAATGTATTGTAAACGGATACTATCCGTACTATGACTGCATACCTATCGACTATATATCGTCTACTAAATTATTATATACTCATTTTGTTTGCTTGTCTACCGATTTTCCCGTAAAATCAAAAAAAAGCTCCGATCGACTTATGCCGTTCGGAGCTCTCTCACTCAATTGTTCAATTACAGAGTAACTACGTTGATAGCTCTCAACTTCTTGGAATCCTTAGGATCCTGCTCAGTCTCGAAGGAAACCTTCTGACCTTCCTCAAGAGTCTTGAATCCGTCTACCTGGATTGCAGAGAAATGTACGAATACGTCCTCTCCACCCTCATCATTGCTGATGAAGCCGTATCCCTTCTGTGCGTTGAACCACTTTACTGTACCAGTCATGAACCAGTACCTCCTTAATCATTTTATATGCATTCCGGTATGTTTTGTTTTGTCCGGAAACCACTTCCTACAAACAAACGCAAACACGTATCGTGCCAAATCGACACGAAACAGCCTACTCCACATTTTCCTGACTGCTACTCAAAGTTATCACACTTTGTTCACAAAGTCAATATGTCAGGCGCATTTTCTGCCCATTTTTCTCTTGAAAAATTCCTGCGCATCCATTATCCTAACCATAAATCCGATTGAACATTTCCTGTGAGGTGTCTATGAATCAAGAATACAAAACCGGCACGCTGCTAAAGCGGTTCTTGCCCTATTATAAAAAACACGGTTGGATTCTTCTTGCTGACCTACTCTGCGCCGCTCTCACCACCTTGTGTGAGTTGGTGCTCCCCATGATTATTCGAACCCTGACCAACACCGGTCTTAATAATGCCGCCGAGCTCACGCTAACCTTTGTGTTGCGCTTGGGCGGTCTGTACCTGGTACTCAAAGTCATCGATTGTTTCGCCAACTATTTTATGGCCAATCGAGGGCATGTGATGGGTGCCGAGATGGAGACCGATATGCGCCGTGACGCTTACGCACACTTGCAGAAGCTCTCCGATCGGTTCTACAACAACACCAAAGTAGGTCAGATCATGGGCCGTATTACAAATGACCTATTCGACGTTACGGAGTTTGCTCACCACTGCCCCGAGGAGTTCTTCATTGCAGGCATTAAGGCAGTGACTTCTTTCGTCATTCTGGCCGGTATCAACCTTCCCTTAACCCTGATGATCTTCCTACTGGTTCCCATTATGACCTTCACTTGTTTCAAGTTGAACCGTAGAAATCGCAAGGCATTTGCCGCACAGCGCCAGCAAATCGGCGAGCTAAATGCCCGCATAGAGGACAGTCTCTTAGGACAGAAAGTGGTAAAAGCATTTGCCAACGAAGAGATGGAAAATGCTCGCTTCGAAGAGGATAACCAGTGCTTTCTGGGCATCAAGCGTATGACCTATCGTTATATGGCGGCGTTCCAGACCTCCACCAGAGCATTTGACGGACTGATGCACTTGATAGTCATCGTTGCCGGTGGCGTGTTTCTCCTTCGGGGGAACATTACGGCAGGTGACTTGGTGGCCTACGTTATGTACGTCTCCACGCTGATTGCCACCATTCGACGCATTATCGAATTCGCCGAACAGTTCCAACGCGGTCTCACGGGCATCGAGCGTTTCCTTCAGATTTTGGATGCAGACATCGAGATTTTCGATGAGCCGGATGCTGTAGATCTGGTAGCACCTTCGGGCGAGATAACTTTCGAGGATGTATCCTTCGAATACCCCGACGACCACAATAAAGTATTTACCAATCTGAATCTTACGGTTCACCCCGGTGAAAAACTGGCTATCGTAGGTCCTTCCGGAAGTGGAAAGACCACGTTGTGCAACTTGATTCCTCGCTTCTACAATCTCTCCGGCGGTCGGATTCTCTTGGATGGCAAGGACATTCGTTCCTACACCTTGAAGAGCCTGCGAAGTAATATCGGCATGGTACAACAGGACGTATACCTCTTCTCCGGCACGGTTATGGAGAATATCCTGTACGGACGCCCCAATGCTACCCGAGAGGAGGCTATGGAGGCTGCAAAGAAAGCCGGAGCTCATGAATTTATCTCCGGCCTGAAGAACGGGTACGATACTTACATCGGCGAGCGTGGCGTGAAGCTCTCCGGCGGTCAGAAGCAACGTCTGAGCATTGCCCGTGTGTTTCTGAAGAATCCGCCCATTATGATTTTGGACGAAGCCACCTCTGCTCTGGACAACGAAAGTGAATGGGCGGTGGCAGAATCACTTCGTAAACTCTCCGAGCAGCGAACTACCATCACCATTGCCCATCGTCTCTCCAGCATCCGCGATTCTCACCGTATCCTTGTACTCACCGAAGACGGTATCGAAGAAGAGGGCAACCACGAGACACTGATGGCACAGAAGGGACGCTACTGGGAGTTCTACACTATGGCGGAACGTTTATCGTAGATGATTCGTTCTTTCGCGTTACGATGTTCTAAGCAAATGAATGACTAAAAAACACCCCCAAGAGGTCTTACCTTCTTGGGGGCATCTTATCTCCTACAATCTTATGTTCTAGTTCAGCACCTGCTCACAGTAATCAATCATTTTTTGAATATAGTTCTTTCGAATTCTAAGAAAATCTCGAATGCTTCCGATACTCCAGCCCGCCTGATTCAACGTATCGCAACCTTCATAACGGCGGTCAAACTGTTCATACAACGGCGAATACATCGCTTGGAACTGTGTAAGCACCTCTAAGGCATGTTCCTGCTCGAACTGCCCTTGGGACAATCCCGACAGACGCTCATAGAACGCCTGACGAAAGCCCTCATTTGTCATAAGATACGCAAAGCACAGCACCGCCGGGTTCCCGGTGTCCATATCCAGCAATCCATTGGGCTTATAATTGTCTTCCTTGATGGTGTTGGTCTTGGCACCGTTCTCTCCCATGCAACCGCAGAACTCCATATCGTAGAACAAAAAGCGCCATCTACCGTCACCGTATTCATCGTCCACCACTGTCTTGGTCTTCCACATGGACCAGTTCTTGCCGGGCCAGTCCCATTTGTTATTCCCCCAGATCTGCACTGCGAAATAATCCAGTACCGACACAGGGTCTACCAAGGAACACAGCGCTTGATAATCCTCCTGAGAAGCCGCATTGGCATGGGTCTCGAAGAATTCAAGCAAATCCGCAAAATAATAACTCTCGTCCGTCACACCCTCCGGCAAATCACCTTCGTCCAGCTTGTATCCCAGCTCCAGTGCTTCCGCATCTCCCTTGTAGATCACCACCTCTTCCTTTGGAACGCCGTGTACGTCCTCCATGTAATCGTCGGTATAATCCTCCTCTAGAATGTACAGTCCCCAGTACTCTCCATTGAGATATACTACGCAAGGACGTCCCTTCTTCGTCTCGCAAGCACTGTCCTCCACAAGCGTTTGCCAGTAGAGGTCGTTGAATTTTGCGGAAAATGCATAGTTACCGCCGGCTCTCAGCACAAGGGTTTTGAACTTGTCCATGACCTCACCGGCATCATTTATGTAATCCTCACCGAACACCGGATAGCGGAAGTTATTATCGCCATACTCGGTTCTTGCGTACAATCGAAGTCCCTTCTGCAAGTCCGAACGAGAGTAATTGCCTTGTATGCGAATCCCGCAGAGCTGATTCAACACTTCCGTTGCCCCCTCCGTATCACACTCAAAGAGGGTTACCGAAGCAAGACGCTCCCACCCTCGCCCCTTCTGCTTGTAGTTAGCATCTAAGGAACGGGCCGTCTCCCCATCACGCAAGCGATTGCTCTTCAGATACTCTGCTAATGCCGCATCGAAGATATCCCCTTTCACATAGATACCGAAAGAACTGTCGAAGAAATCACCGTAATTCACTTGAATGCTCATAACCGCCAGCTCCTGCCCCATGGCAGCACATGCCTCAGCAAGTCCGTCAATATGCTCCTCCATAGTTCCTATAAAGTATGTAGCTGACACCTCCGCTCCCACTTCTCCGTCCGCGGTCTTGGCTACTGCGCGAAGCACCGTGCATTTGTCCACCGCATCGTCTGAGGGTGCGGATATCTTGCACGTAAAACCGTTCTTCGCACGATTCACTTCGTTGAAATTACCACTAATCAGCACCGGCTCTACCGCCGACACCACATTGGAATCGCCATCTTTGAAATCTACGAAAATCGCATCTCCATAGGAAATCGCAGTATCGCTAATCAGCGGATCACTGCCATCCAACGTATAATAAATTACCGCACCACCTTCGGTGGACAACTCCAGCTCAAAAGCCTCCGCATATACACCGCTTTCATGGGAAATGCTCACCGCCGGCCCCCTTCGATCTGCCACCGGCACTGTAGTAATGGTGGGCGCCTTCGTAGGAGTCACCGGTGCCGTAGTCACCGTAGGAGTCGTTGTTGCTTCCGGCTTCACTCCTTCCGTCACCGTATCCGTTACCGTTACCATGGGACTTGGTGTCGCTTTCTCCTCTTGCTTCGTTTCTTGTCCGCACCCAACCGCAAATGCCAACATCCACAATATACACACGCACAGTATTCCCGTTCTGTTCTTCATCATACAGCCCTCCGTGCTTTCTTCTTTCTTATTACAACCACTACTACCACTACCGCCACTGCTACGCAGCCTCCAATAACAGCAACCAAGCCCATTATAGGAAAAGCCTCCTCCTCTGCCGAAGACACCCCCTGCTTCACTACAATGGTACCTAGATTGTCTACGGTTACCTCATAGAGATTATCATTTGCAGTGGGCACCAAAAGTGTGGCCTCGCCATCGTAATACGAGTAAATGCGTATCTTCTCCCGATTGGCCATCTGTTCCATGGTAAGAGGAATTGTCACCGTATAAACACCGGTGGCCTCGGTATTGATATTCATATTATAAATGCTCACAACATCCGAAGACGTGGCCTCCACTGCCGAACGGATACTGTCGTAATCCTGCTCTCCCCCTACAATCTCTCGAATCACCAGCAGAAGATTATTTCGCCCTCCACCGGCAAATTCCCCAGAAACGTAGATTCCCGTTCCACTGTGCAACAGAGCAAGCTTTCCTCTGGTAGTACTCTCTCCGGCCGCTCCATTTCCCAAGGTACCGAGATTGCATCCCACAGCACATACCACGCTCTCCGAGCCACTCACCTGTAGCATAACTCCCACCGCGCGTAGCGAAATAATACGTGCCAGATTAGGCAATGCCCTCTCCACATCTCTGGGTTGTCTGGTGTCATTCATATAGTATACATTGTCCGCAAGTTCTTCCGATGCCGCCGCAATAAGTTCCTCTTCCAAGAGAGTAATATAGGAACCGAGATACCCGGGATCATAAGATCTGCCGGTAGCCTTGGTAGTTCCGCCAAGAGCAGCAATCTTGGAGCAATCCATCATATACTGATGATACGTCTCCATCAATTGCGTATTCTTAAAGATAACATTGAACAAGGGATAATTCTCATAGGAATTCTCCCGCACCTTAAAATTACTGATATCCTGTCCCCAATTGCCTAACATGTAGAGGGCATCAATATCATAATTAGCCGTCAACTGTGCCGTACTGGGGTAGTAACATCCGAAGCTCAAATCATAATCCCAAGGAATAAGAAGTGCTTTGCCCTCCGCATCTACATACAACCCGAAATTCTTCTGTCCTACGAACATATTATCCAACTGACATAGCCAGCTATGCGTAGCAAAATACCGAAGCACTTCGTCCACATCCAAAATCTCATTTAGTAGCGTCAAGTACTCATCACTGTTATATTCAATGGCATTTCCCTCAAAGTCTGTTCCGGCGCTTAAACAGTTCAACTTGCGCACCCATTCCTTCACGGTGGGAAGCATATCCTCTACATCCTTGCGGGTTTCTTCATCGTACTCCCACAATGGCGAATCATCCTCCATGATGTCACGGTAATCGAACAGTGTCCCCTCCGGCTTGCACAGATAGCTACTGAGCCGAGACTTGTCCACATGATAATACTGCTCCAATATAGACTCATCAAATGTCTCAATCATGGCATACACACCATAGTACTCATCATTGATATAGAGCTTCGCCAAACCAAACTGCGGAGTGGGAAGTCCCATCTCCTTCATCAGCATCAAGGCGCAAAACTCCTTCATCATGGACTTATCAAAGAAGAAATTATTGAAACTAATCTTACTGCAACCATAAAAATTCTGCTTCGAACCATACGCCCCCTTGGTAATATACTTACCGAAGTTCACGGTAAATGAGAACCTGTCACTTCCGGGATTGTCCCAATAAGCGTGCTCCAATGTATACGCCCCCTTGGTCTTCAATCCGCAATATCCCAGCGTCGTATCACCGATGGTCACGCTGTTCGTCATTACATAGGGCTCATCCAAGGCATTTTGCAATAAGTAATTCAGATTGTTCTCGTCTACTGTTATCCGAACCGTTTGAATACTGTCTTTGAGAAAGTACGCATTGTACGCTCCGTTCTCCGCTTCTCCCTGTACGCTTTCATCAACCTCGTAATCCGCAGGAGGAGTATTATTCAGCATATCCTCCGTTATCAATTCATCGGCTGTTCCATGGGTAATTCCATTGCCCCAGCCGCCCCAACCGCCAAATGCGGTAGTTGGCACAAACACCTCACATAACATCGCAAATGCCAGAAGAAATGCTCCCAGTCTTGCAATCATTTTTTCTGTTGTCCTCTTCATTATTCTTCTCCACGCGCAATACCTTACGGTATCATTTTATTATTACAATTCTATCGTGTACCAAATCGTTTGTCAATTATATTTCCCATCCCCTTGCCAGGTAAAAAAAACGAATTCACCTCTCTTTTATGCAAGATTTTTTTACATAAGGAAAACTTTATACACATTATAATCCAAAAACAAATTGACTTATCCTGTTTTACATGTCTATAATTGGCTTTGTTGTGATTCTTCAAAGCAATGACAAGTTAAAGGAGTGATGTGAAATGAACAAATCAAAAAACAATCCGATCTATGAATTGACCCAAACCAACATAACTAACGAGGATGGTTTCCAATACGAAGCCTATGGCATTCGTGCCGTCAACCCAATCAACGCTTCCGTGGTAGACGAAATCCAGGATATTTCCACCGCCTACGAATTCGTTATGGACTTGATCTCTATTATGACTACGTTGGACGTACGTATTGAACATTTTCGCGATATCGTATTTGATTCTGTATATGCCCGATATTGTGTAATTTAACCAAATATCCAAACACATAAAACCAAGCCAAGGCGGAGCTGTCGCCTTGGCTGGCCCCACAGGCAATACGGCTAAGGAAGCAAATAATCATTTGTAGGCGGTAAGCACATATGACCTCGGCACACATAAAATGTGGTCTTGTCATCCTTCATGGCGTATTCCTTCGAGGGTTTCATTAGACGAAGGATACTGCTCATCGTGACCTTACAAGGCAATTCCTCTATATCCTCTCGGCTCTTCACAACAACCGTTATCAATTCCGGCGGGTCAAAATAATCGGATAACGCCATCAGAAACATGGCATATCCCGCAGGATAATGTGCCGCCTCGCCACTCATAAATGCCAGTTGACGCTCCGATAGTTCCTTGTATTTATCCTCACCCGTGAGATAATACAAGCGCACAAGGTTATATGCCATAGCGGAATTGCCACTGAAGATAGCTCCGTCGTAAGTTTCCTTAGGGCGTAAAATGAGTTGCTCATTTTCCTCTCCATAGAAATAGAACCCTCCCTGCTTCGCATCATAAAATTCTTTTACCACTTTGTCACACAGAACGATCCCGCGCTCCAAATATTCATGCTTCAACGTTGCTTCATACAACTCCAACAGTGCGTAAATGACCATAGCATATTCGTCCAGAAAGCCTCGCCCGCTTCGCTTGCCATCCCGATAGCTGACGTATAGAGTATCTTTCTCACAGAGCGTTCTGCTTACAAATGCCTCTGCCTCCACCGCTGCCTTCCGATAGATATCATCTCCCGTTACCCTGTATAAATGGCACATGGCCGCAATCATCAGTGCATTCCAAGAAGTCAATATCTTGTCGTCCAGATGAAGCGAATACCGCTTTCTTCGATACTCATAGACTGCCGGAAGACAATCTTCAAAGGTCGTATCTACATCACTATTCTTCAGTAGATTCGGAATATTCTTGCCCTGGGAATTGCCCTGCTCGGTAATATCGTAATGGTGGTTAAATGCCTCTCCCCTCTGTTCTCCCAACACCTTGATGATCTCCGCAGGCTTTAGCAGGTAGTACTTTCCCTCCACACCTTCGCTATCGGCATCTTGAGCACTGTAGAAGCCCCCCTCCGGTGAGGTCATTTCTCCAAGGACATATGCAGCGGTCTTCTCTGCCACTTGGCGATAGATGGGGCTCTGCGTTACTTGATACGCCTTGCAGTATGCCAGTATCAGCAGAGCATTATCATAGAGCATTTTCTCAAAATGAGGCACAAGAAAATACGCATCCGTGGAATACCGGCTGAAGCCACCTCCGATATGGTCGAACAAGCCACCCCGATACATCTGTAGTAGCGTAATCTCTGCCATATGCAGTGCGGACTCGTCTCCGAACTTCTCATAATACTGCATCAGGAACAGCAGGTTGTGAGGCGTAGGGAATTTGGGAGCTCTTCCGAAACCACCAAATCGGTCGTCAAAGGTGCGCTTGTAAAGTTCTACTGCCACATCCGTAAGTTTTGCATCCGCACTCCCTTGTACCTTAGTCTGCCGGTTCAGCTGAGCAATCAACTCCTCTGCGGAATCCAATAAGTCCTCTCGGTCGTGCTCCCATCTATCCCGAATGGCCAGAAGCAATTCTACAAATCCCACCTGCCCATAGCGTGTGGTCTTCGGGAAATACGTCCCCGCAAAGAAAGGTTTCTGATCCGGGGTCATAAAGATACTGGTAGGCCAGCCACCATTTCCGGTATACGCCTGACACACCGACATATAGATACTGTCGATGTCCGGGCGCTCTTCTTTGTCCACTTTAATGGAGACAAAGTACCGATTCAGAACTCCTGCCACCTTCTCGTCTTCAAAGCTCTCA
The DNA here is from genome assembly GCA_045546575.1 of Lachnospiraceae bacterium. GTDB lineage: Bacteria > Bacillota > Clostridia > Lachnospirales > Lachnospiraceae > ISDg. The sequence goes on from JAZQDC010000012.1 coordinate 141,913, forward strand.
TGTGCCATGACATGACACCAATGGCAAGTACTATAGCCGATACTAAGAAAGACAGGCTTATCCTCTTCCTTCGCCCGCGCGAATGCCTCCTCACCCCAGGGATACCAGTCCACCGGATTGTTCTTATGTTGTATGAGATAAGGGCTGACCTCATCTTTCAAATGATTCTCCATACTTCCTCACTTTCCGCCGTATATGCAAGCGATTCTTGCGGACTCTGTAACCAAGTCCGTTCATTTCTATGATTTAGTATGGTGGGTTAGGGCGAAAATATAAGGCAGAATCCTTGAAAAACAAAGATTCCGCCTTAGAATAAAACCGTTTATTTTCTATGCAGACATACTACGCATTCGACATGCCCCGTTCCCGGGAACATATCCACAGGCTGCACCATCTCTACTTTGTACTGCCCACCGAGCATGGCGATGTCCCGCACCATGGTGTCGGGATTACAGGAGATGTACACAATTCGCTTCGGCGCCAGTTTCTTCACAGAGTCCATAAATGCCTTGCTGCTTCCACTCCGAGGCGGATCCATCAGTAATACCGACAGTTCCTGCTTCTCCTGAGCCATCCGAGTCAAGTACTTGCCCGCATCTTCACAGACAAATGAGACATTTTCGATGCCGTTTCTCTTACGGTTGCTCTCCGCATCCCGAACCGCTTCGGCATTCAGCTCCACACCCTGCACCATTGCCCCCGGCTGGGCTTTGGCTGCTAGAAGCGTAATGGTTCCCGTACCGCAATATGCATCCACTACTCGTTCTCCGGGAGCAATGGCAGCTGCATCCAATGCCGCTTCGTACAGACGCTCTGTCTGCGTGGCATTTACCTGGAAGAAGGACTGGGGCGAAATTCGGAAACTACAGTCTCCGATGGTGTCCACCAGATAACCATCTCCCAACAAAACCTCTTCTCTCTTGCCAAGCACCATGGTAGTCTTCCCGAGGTTATAGTTCAGCACCACCGTCTTAATCTCCGGATGCTTCGCTACCAAATGCTTCGCTAACCGATGCTTCTCCGGAAAGACCGTGTCGCCAACCACCGGCACCACCATGACATCGCCGTTCTTCGCAATGCGAAACAATACGTGTCTCAACACACCGGTGCCCCGATCTTCGTCGTATATCTTAATTCGATTGCTCTCGGCAAATGCCCGTATCGTCTTCATTATCTGTCCTGCGATGGGCGCCTCCAAAGCACAGGACTGCACCGGAATCAGTCGATGGGTAGACTCCTGATACAAACCGGTAATCATCTTCCCCTTGCAATCTCTTCCGAAGGTGCTGTGCACCTTATTACGGTAGTGAAGTGCCTCTTCTACCTGTCCGATAATAGGGCGCATCACCTTCTTCCCATCCACGCCCCGAAGCTTCTCCACGCACTGACGCACTCGTGCTTCCTTCACCTGTAACTGCTTCTCATACTTCATATGAAGCAAACTGCAACCGCCACATTTTCCGTACTGCGGACAAGAAACCTTCACACGATTCGGAGATTCCACCACAACCTCCTCCAATTTCGCTCCTGTCTTCCCTTTGCCATAGGTTAGAGATATCTTGGCCTTCTCTCCATCCAACAAGTAGGGAACGCAAAAGGTGGCATTGTTAAATGTAACAATGCCCCTTCCTTCGCTGTCTATGCTCTTACAACTCACCTGGTATGTCTTCGCCATGGTTCTCCTTTTTTCTGTGATATTCGTAGTCGCACCGCCTTACCACGTGCGCTAAATGTCATCACAATTCGTTATTTTTCTAAGTTCTACACCTGTCGTAATAATTTCACGATTACGTCCTTCTCCGGTGGTTTCGTACCTTCTGTCACGCATGCAGCACCCGAAACCGCCATAGCGTATCGGATGATATCACGAAAATGCATATTTGCTTCTACACCGTATGTGATGGCTGCTGTCATAGCATCGCCGGCACCTACCGTAGAAGCAACTTCCACCTTCTTGGCCGGAACATACATAGCCTCCAGTCCATCTGCGAACACCGCTCCGTCGGCTCCCAAGGATACTGTCACAAGCTTCGCACCCTTAGACCACAGATCCAACGCCTTCTCCTTCACCCAAGAAATCATCTCTTCCTTGTTCTTGAAGCTTCCGCTATGTCCATACAAGTCCAGAAGTTCTCCCAGATTGGGTTTCAGATAATCCGGTTCCGCCTTGATGCCCTGCTTCAATGCTTCTCCACTGGTATCCAAGAACACCTTGCATCCGCAACTGTGACACATCTGAATAATCTTCTGATAGATATCCGTAGGAACCCCTTCCGGTAAACTCCCGCTAAGAACAAAGAAATTGCCCGGCTTTGCAAGGGAGCGTAGCTTCTTCATCAATTCCTGAAGTTCCTCCATACTTACCTTCGGTCCCGGCTCATTGAACTCCGTAATACCAAACAGAGTATTCACCTTCAGATTCGTACGACTCTCGCCCTCAATCTGAACGAAATCCGCCATAATCATCTGCTTCTTCAGCCCGTTACGAATCAATTGTCCGGAGATGCCACCAATCAATCCGCAGGCCACATTTGGCCGATTCAACACACGCAATGTCTTGGACACATTAATTCCTTTGCCGCCGACATCAATAATAACCTTCTTCAATACATTCGTTCCACCGACATTGTAGGACTCTACTTCTGCCGTCTTATCCACTGCCGGATTCATCGTAACAGTAATAACCATACATACCCCTTTCCGATCACAACTACGTGACCTTCTCTTAATACCTTCTCCTCTACTGAGTGGTTCCGCTGAATCGATAATTCACATACTCCGGACTCTCATCCGTCTGATACAAGTGTCTCGGAAAATCCACGATTGCTTCCTTCGCCAAAATGACCGCATCTCCCATCAGAGCGTCCAACTTCTTCATGGCAGGCTTGCAAATCTCACTCTCCTGTCGACTCATAATCATACTGGCCACCTTATCCGTATGACCCGACATCTGAATCACCTTGCACATGGCCTTACGCACCAGCGTACTGTCGGTTCTTGTTGCAGTAAATGCACTTCGCATACAAATGAGCGAAAGAAGTATATCCTCTTCACTTACCCCCAAGTAAAAAGGTGCAATCACATGGGCGTACTCCGTATGGATTCCCACATGCGCCGCTGACGGATACGTCATCTCGTGCTTCCCGTCCTTTCGCAACAAGTGTCGCTCATACTCCGTCTCCAGCTTGCCGTGGCTGACATCCAATTGTTTGCAAGCTTCTCTGATATACGTATGACACAGGTTGTCGGAAAATAAGTGGCACAACACCCCGAAGAAATATACCAAGCCTCGATCATCTTCTGAATTTCGAATCACCATCAGTGCGTTGTCGTAAAACTCTGCAAATGGCTCTCGATGCAATTGCTTCCCATAGGCAATCACATCCTTTCCGAATCCAAATCGATTATAGGACAATATGTCCGGTCCATGGAGTCCAATCAAAAAGTAAGGCAAATGTGCCTTCACCAACCGCCTCATCTCCGGCGGCAAACTCTGATAAACCTGAACTCCCATCTTTTTGTGTGCATAAGCTGCTGGCATAATAACCTCCTAATTCCTCACTCGACTTCAGTATAACACCTTGTATTTCAATAGGAAAGAGAAATTTCTTACCTTTTAAAAAAGTGCAACAAAACACGTCATTTCGCCCTCTATTTTAAGTTTTAATTGGTTTTCAACACATTTCCTCAATCCTCGGAACATCTTTTTTCCATAGTTCAGTATTGACAAAGCAGATTCGACATCTGTAGAACTTCCACATCCACTTAGGGATTCTATGCAAGAAAAAACGCTGCAAAGTTTCCTCTGCAGCGTATATCTTTCGTATATCAACGAATTATTCCTCAGTGGTAGTATCGTCGGTAGACTCGTCCTTGTCGTCAGCCTCTTCTCCTGCCTCGCGGATCTTATCCTCGAAGTAGGTGATTACCTTCTCACACTTGTAATTCAAAATCAAGTAACCCTCGCCGCACAGTTCAACCTGCTCATCATACTTCTGCTCCAAGGTCTCATTGAAGTATTCCTTCACTTCATCCATGGTGTAAGTCATACCGAGTTCTTCGTAAATAGCAAGACATACCAAGGTATCCTTCACATATGCCTTTGCCTGCTTCTCCATAGCTTCGTTGAATGCAGTCTTGCCACCATACATTGCATATACGTTAGCATAACCATACATTGCATACAAGCTTTCGTATGCTTCAAAGGTCTGCTTCTCCACATTCTTGCAGATCTGAATCATGTTCTTGGTGTAGTCCTTCGGATATTCCTTCACGGTACTCTTATCATTTAGATACTTAGTAATATCCGCAACCAGATTCTCATCCACCTTAGACTCATACAATTCATCATATGCGTACTTCTTGAAGCCCTCTGCGGTTACATCGTACTTTGCATCCTCCAAGGTCTTCTTGTAGTACTTCTCTACCCAAGCATCGTCCAGAGAATCCACGATAGACTCTTCCTTCTTGTCGTCCGCATCATCTGTGGTAGTAGCCTGTCCTACAGAAGAAGTCTTCTCATCGTCTTCTTTTGCTTCCTTCTCGGCAGTCTCCATCAAAGTCTTCATGTACTCCTCAAGTTCAGCATCCGTAGGCTTATATTTATCCATGGTGATATCCATCTTGGAGTAGTCCACCAAAGTGATATAGTCTTTCGGATTCACATCTACGATGTTACCGTCGGCGGTGACATACTTGCTGTACTCAATCTTCTTGGACTGAATATTCCAGTACACGCCATACACTGCTCCCACTATGATACAGAGCGCAACTATGATGGCAACTACCTTCATAATCTTGCCCATCTTTTCTTTCTTTCTCGCCTGCTGACTTCTCTTCTTCGCAGCGAGTCTGCTTTCAATACTCATGTCGTTCTCGTCCTCCTTGTTGAACTTACCAAATTATTTTATCACAAAGCCTGAAGAAAAGGAAGTATTTTTCGTCATTTCACGCAAAATTCACATCGAATTTTATGCAAATGACTCATCTTCAGACACCTTTTCCGCCAAATGCGGGAATAAAGCTCTCCTTTGCCGTCCCATGTTCCTGTATATAACCTTGTTCCACACCAATAGAACGGGCGTAATCCACTACCTTCTGATACTCGTATCGCGTTACCCGGCGGTTCAATTCCGAATACTTCAGCTGCTTCTGCGGTGGCGTATATTGTTGCAATATACTGATGTAGATACGATTCCCATAGGTCTCGTGGAGATACTGCAACACCTTCTTCGATTCTTCCACGTGCCCCGGCAATACCAGATGCCGAACAATAACGCCTCGCATCAAGTATCCTTCCGAATTAAACACCGGCTCTCCCCCATAGACCACCATCCGCTCCAAGGCTGCTTTCGCCACCTCCGGATAATTCTCTGCATGGGAAAATGCCTTAGCCAGTTCCGGCGTTACATACTTAAAATCCGGAAGATACGCATCTATATAAGGCGACAATAACGCAAGTGTCTCTTCCGTTTCATACCCTCCGGAATTCAAAATCACCGGCAGTTCCAAGCTACGCGCCTTGGCGATCTTCAATGCTTCCGCCACCTGGGGTGCCCATTGTCCCGCCGTCACCAGATTAATATTGGCCGCTCCTTGTGCTTGTAGCTCCAGAAAAATCTCTGCCAATCGTTCCACGGATATCTTCTTACCGCTTCTTCCATCCGAAATCTCGGCATTTTGACAGAAGATACAATGCAGGGGACAACCACTGAAGAACACCGCCCCGGAACCGCGAGAACCGCTGATGCAGGGTTCTTCCCACATATGAAGGGCCGCTCTGGCAACCATAAGTTCTCCGTCACAACCGCACATACCCTTCTGTCCTTCGCTTCGTCTGGCTCCGCAAGCTCTGGGGCATAGCATACATTGCTCTTGTTTCCGCTCCATAGTTAGCCTCTCTTGCCTCTGCCACCGCGTCCGTTACGGCCGCTGTTTTGCTTTGTGTTCCTTTGTGAAAAACCACTCTTGCTTCTGGCTGTATCCTTACTGCGCCCCTTGGTCAGATCCCTTGCATTTTCACGAGAAGCACCTTGCCCTTTCGTAACATTTCTGTCCTTTGAACTACTTCTACCTTTGGAAGTTTCCTTGCCCTTAGTTCCGCCTCTGCCTTTCGCAGCTTCATTTCCCTTACCGTAATTCTTTCTGGGGTAAATGAGACACTTCGGTCCGAAACCAATGAGATCCTCCCGGCCTGCCTTGCGCAGTGCCTCCGCCACCAACTCATAGTTTGCAGGATTGCGATATTGAATCAGCGCACGCTGCATGGCTTTCTCATGAGGATTGTGGGTCACATACACCGGTTCCATGGTGCGGGGGTCCACCCCCGTATAGTACATACACGTGGAAATGGTGGAAGGCGTCGGGTAGAAATCCTGCACCTGCTCCGGCATATACCCGATATCCCGCAGATACTCCGCCAGTTCAATGGCTTCTGTCAGCGTAGAGCCCGGGTGGGAAGACATGAGATACGGTACCACGTACTGTTTCATACCCAGCTTGTCATTGATCTTCATATACTTGTCAATAAATGCCCGATACACCGAATTGTCCGGCTTACCCATGAGACGCAATACCTTGTCGGACACATGCTCCGGTGCCACCTTCAGCTGACCGCTGACATGATACTGACATAACTCGTGGATAAAGGTATCATCCGCATCCGCCATAACGTAATCAAATCGAATGCCCGAGCGCACAAATACTTTCTTTACCTTAGGGAGCTCCCGTAATTTGCGCAGTAGCGTCAAGTAATCCTTGTGGTCCACCTTTAAGTTCTTGCAGGGCTTCGGGAACAGACATTGCTTGTCCTTACATACACCCTTGGTCAACTGCTTCTCGCAGGAAGGGTGACGGAAGTTGGCGCTGGGACCACCTACGTCGTGAATATACCCCTTGAAGTCCGGTTCGTGGGTCATCTGCTCCGCTTCCGCAAGAAGCGATGCGTGACTTCTGGACTGAATCATACGTCCTTGATGGAACGTTAGCGCACAGAAACTACAGCCACCAAAGCAACCACGACAACTGGCTAGACTAAATCGAATCTCCGCAATGGCAGGAACCCCTCCCAAAGCTTCATAAGACGGATGGTATGTCCGCATATAGGGTAAACTGTACACTCGATCCATCTCTGCCGTTGTAAGAGGCTTCGCCGGAGGATTCTGCACCACATAACGATCACCATAAGGCTCTACCAAGCATTTTCCTGTGAACGGGTCGGTATTGCAGTACTGGGTATAGAAACTTCGCGCATACGCCAATTTGTCTGCCTTAAGCTCATCATAAGTGGGTAGCATCACTGCGTCATATACACTGTCCAAGGATTTGGTCTTATACACGGTTCCCGCAATGAACGTAATATCCTTCACATCCAGACCACTATCCAACGCCTCCGCAATCTCCACGATACTGTGCTCGCCCATACCGTAAGAAATCAAATCCGCCTGAGCATCCAACAAAATGGACCGCTTCAGGGAATCCGACCAATAATCATAATGCGCCAGACGTCGCAGACTTGCCTCAATGCCACCGATAATAATGGGGACATTATGATAAGTTCTGCGAATCAAGTTACAATACACCACCGTGGCGTGATCCGGACGCTTGCCGATACCCCCTCCCGGAGTATACGCATCCGTACTACGACGCTTCTTGGACACGGAATAATGATTCACCATGGAATCCATATTACCACCGCTGACCAGAAATCCAAGCCGAGGCTTGCCAAACACATCGATACTATCATCCTGTTTCCAGTCCGGTTGTGCAATGATACCCACTTTGAACCCATGAGACTCCAGCACACGGCTGATAATGGCCGGACCGAAGGACGGATGATCTACATAGGCATCCCCAAGGACATAGACAAAGTCCACCTCTGTCCAGCCTCTTGCCCTCATATCTTCTCTACTAATCGGTAAAAAATCTTGCATCGTTCTCCTTACCTCGCCTATCGTTCTTCCATTCGAATGGAGATTGCATCTCCCTGTGCCTTCACCGTGGCGTAGCTTCCGCATACCAGTGGCATCATGGGCGGCAAATGCCCGATATTTGCATCCATCACTACCGGCACTCCGAAGTCCCTCACGACTTCCAGCACCGCATTGTATTGATCCAATCCCATACACTCCTGACCATTTGCCAGAGGACGTCCGATTAAGAAGCCCTTGGTACTTTCGAACCATCCCGCATTCTTCAACTGCCACATGGCACGTCGAATGCTGATTACAGACAGATCACAGGCCTCTAGGAACCAAACGATACCGTCTTCTTTATACCGTTCTACAAAAGTAGAAACCTTATCGAATCGGGTTCCCACAAGATTAATAAGGCAATCGAGACAGCCTCCGAGAAGACGACCTTCCATTACCACGTTCTCCACCTGCTGCAACTCTGTGGAATTGGGTGTGTACAGTCGAAGCCTCGTGGGCTCGGTACAGTGATAGGGCACTAGAGGATGCTCTGCGTCCTTCAAGGACTCCTTCTCCCACAAGGGGAATTCATGAACTTCCTCTCGCATGCCACGCAGAAGTTCGTATGCATGGGTGAGTGCCGGATTCCAAGGCTCCATTCCGAATGCCGCCGCACAAGGTCCGTAGATGCTTGCCACGTCACACAAGGTTGCCAACAGGAATGTGGCATTTGTATTATCCGAATATCCCATGTACCACTTAGGTTCTGCCTGGAAAATGGACTCCCAGTCCACATAAGGAAGAATCTCGCACATCAACTCACCGCCTCCGCAAGAGATCAACACATTGCTGTCCCCGCTTAAGTACGCCTCCGTCAACTCCTGCGCACACAATTCCGGTGTATTGGAGATGCCGATGCCGGAGCTTTCGTAGCAATTGGGACCCAGCACAACGCCATGCCCCTTCTCCCTTAATATCTTCTGTGCATTGTCAAATGCACTTTTATACGGTTCGATGGAACAACCAAAGGACGGTGCCACAAAACCGATGGTTCCTCTCTCACTCAAATGTTTCGGATATCGCATAACTATACTCTCCTTATCCGGTTTCGCAGGGATTCAGCGAAATACCTTTACTTTGACATACCATTTTCCCTTACGGGACTCCCTAGGCTCGCCCACGTAAATGAACTTACCAAAGCCTCTGGCATTTACTGTCTCGCCGGGCTTTAGGGCATGGGCATTGTTCTCACACAGATGCCCGTCTACATATACCTTGCCTGCTCGAAACAACTCCACACAATCACTTCTGGACATATTCCAAAGCTTCGCAATGCAAGCGTCAATACGACCGGAAGCTACCAACAGTTCTTCCTCCACGGGCTCGCTCTTTGGAATATCGTCCGCATGCTCTGTAATTACTGCTCGCACCCTAGTATGCTTGATCTGCTCCAAGGTCTCGCATATATACTCCGCAATGCTCGTAAGACAGAAGACATACGCCTGCTTATCTCCCACAAGAATGTCTCCCACCTTACTTCGGTCGATACCTAGATTCATCAAGGCCCCCAAGTAATCGCGATGGTTTAGATCGTCCGAGAATTTCTCCTGCAACGGGCTGATGCGAAGGCATACCACGGGGAACTCCTCTTCGTATCCCAGTTCCTCGGGATTACCGAACCGTATCACCTTCCTGTCGGCATGCTCGTAACCACCGTATGCGGTGTACGCCACTGATAGTTCCCGCCGAATCGTATGGAAGATGTCCTGTTCATTTAGTCCCAGAAAGCCGGTAAATGTGAATACGTTCTGCCGGTATGCACGCTCCGAAAGGTCACGGTAGCGATTCCCCAACTGTCTGATGTCTTCTTCTCTGTCCATGCGATTCACCTCCTTGTCCTCTGCTTCGCTGCGTTTTCCCTCGCCGAAGCCTTTGCCTCTTTGTGAAAAACAGCGGCCGAGTTGTTCGACCGCTGAATCTGTTGTCCCACTGCTAGAGCATAGCATAAGATGCTCATTTTCGCAAGTACTTATCAAAGATTCGATTGCTCTCCAGTGTCATCTCATGACTTGCGATGGCACTTTCCGCAAGTCCTGCCTTGATGCAGCGAACCACTTCCGCCACTTCATACACGAAACCGAACTCCTCCGGCATTTGAAAATGCTCCACTACCCGTTCTTCGGTATCCAATAAAATTGCTTCGTGTCCCCAATGAAACTTCGGTACACGAATGTACCCTTTCTCACCGTAAATGTATACATCCTCCGGTACCTTTGCCGCAAATGTTGCCTGCGTAGATGCCATGCAGGTCTCCAGCTTCATATTGAGCTGCACCGTCTCATCAATCCCCGTGGATGCCCACTGGACCCACGCTTCGGTGTCGATAATCTTCTGATTCACAAGGTACGGAATCATGTCCACCAGATATACGCCGAGATCGTACAGCACTCCGCCGCCAAGTTTCGGATTGTAGAGCCGTTCCTCCGGATCCTTGTCTGCCAGATACCCGATAGTTGCTTGAATTAATTTCACTTCACCGATGCACCCCTCGGCAATCCACTGACGCACCTTGTCCGTCTTGGGCATGAAGCGAGACCACATAGCTTCCATAAGGAACAATCCCTTTTCCTTGGCAAGTGCGAATACTTCCTTAGCCCGCTCCTCCGTCTCCACCATAGTCTTCTCGCAGAGTACATGCTTGCCTGCATTGAGGCATGCGATAATATTCTCATAATGATAATTGCCGGTAGTACCGATGTACACAGCATCAATCTCCGAATCCGCCAGCATCTCCTCATAGGAGCCGTAATACTTAGGCACTCCTTCACTCTCGGCCCATGCCTTGGCACGCTCCTCATTCTTTGCCGCCACCGCCACAAGCTCCGCGCCCGCTACCTTTCGTGCTGCCCCAGCAAAATTATGCGAGATTCTGCCCGCACCCATAATTCCGAATCGTATCATAGTGCTCCTCCGTCCTTTATAATTTCAAGTAATGTGGTATGATATCTTGGTACGTTCCGTCCACCATCCGAAAGCCACCCGGAATCGTTCCGAGTCTCACAAATCCCAATCTTTCATACAGATGCAATGCTCCGTAATTATTACTCACCACAGCATTGAACTGCAATATCCGAAATCCGCACTTCCTACTCTGTTCAATACAATGACGTACCAACTGTTCGCCAATATGCCGACCTCGAAATTCCGCATCTACCGCATAGCTGGCATTGCAAATGTGCCCACAGCGACCTACATTATTGGGATGCAGGATATACAGTCCCACTACACGACCATCCAATGGACTCACTGCCACGCCGGTAAATGTCTGGCTCTCGAAGAAATCCCGGGCAGACAATAGTGTTAGACACTCTTCTTGCGGGAATGCCACTCCGTCTTCCACTACTTGATTCCATATGTGACGCATCGCCTCCAAGTCGCGTTCTTCAAATGCCCTGACCACAACGTCCATACTACACCTCCCTCTACCACACTTCCAAAATGGAATAATAAAAAGGGTACAATCACCGAAGTAATTGTACCCTTTATTGTATTACGATTTTATTACTACGTCAATGGATTATCATATAATCAAGCCACTCTCACTCGCAAAAGGCATTCCATGCCTTGTTGCTCGTTTGGGACGGGGCTGCGCCACGTCCCGTAACAACAAACAAAAGCGAATCGAGAACAAGTTCTCGATTCGCTATATTTGTTGTTACTTAGTGGCTTGATTACTCAACAATCTTAGCTACCTTACCGGAACCTACGGTACGTCCACCCTCACGGATAGCGAAACCAAGACCCTGCTCCATAGCGATAGGATGGATGAGCTCGATGGTCATCTCAACGTTATCACCAGGCATGCACATCTCAGTACCTGCAGGAAGCTCACAAACACCAGTAACGTCAGTTGTTCTGAAGTAGAACTGAGGACGATAGTTGTTGAAGAAAGGCGTATGACGACCACCCTCGTCCTTGGTCAATACGTAAACCTGAGCGGTAAACTTCTTATGGCACTTTACAGAACCGGGCTTGGAAAGAACCTGACCTCTTTCGATATCGGTTCTCTGTACACCACGAAGGAGTGCACCGATGTTATCACCAGCCTGAGCCTCGTCAAGCATCTTACGGAACATCTCAATACCGGTTACAACGGTCTTTCTGGTCTCTTCCTTAATACCAACGATTTCAACTTCCTCGTTCAAGTGGAGGGTACCACGCTCTACTCTACCAGTTGCTACAGTACCACGACCGGTAATGGTGAATACGTCCTCTACAGGCATAAGGAAAGGCTTGTCGGTATCACGCTGAGGATCCGGAATCCAGCTATCAACTGCGTCGAAGAGCTCAAGAATCTTATCGCCCCACTCGCCACTGGGATCTTCAAGAGCCTTAAGAGCGGAACCCTGAATGATAGGAGTATCATCGCCCGGGAACTCGTACTCGTTGAGGAGCTCTCTAATCTCCATATCAACGAGCTCAAGAAGCTCAGGGTCATCAACCATATCACACTTGTTCATGAATACAACAATGTAAGGTACACCTACCTGACGGGAAAGAAGGATGTGCTCCTTAGTCTGAGCCATTACACCATCGGTAGCAGCTACTACAAGGATAGCACCGTCCATCTGAGCAGCACCAGTGATCATGTTCTTAACGTAGTCAGCATGACCAGGGCAGTCAACGTGAGCGTAATGACGAGCCTTAGACTCATACTCAACGTGTGCGGTAGAAATAGTAATACCTCTTTCTCTCTCTTCGGGAGCCTTGTCGATGTTCTCGAATGCAACTGCCTCACCGGTACCAAGTCTCTCATGAAGAGTCTTAGTAATAGCAGCGGTCAAGGTAGTCTTACCATGGTCTACGTGACCGATGGTACCGATATTACAATGCGGTTTGTTTCTTTCAAATTTAGCCTTTGCCATTTTTGAATCCTCCTTAAAATTTTGGAATACTTTTTAAAGTTAAATACCATATGCACCTATTATATTTCATCTTCGAAATATTTTCAAGCACATTTTTATTTACTATATCGTTTCCGAAGGAAAATGCTCATTTTCCTTCAGAAACGCTTCGTAACATAATTACTTTCCTGCCTTCGCACTCAAAAGCTTCTCCTGAACACTCTTGGGAACGCGCTCATAGGAGTGGAAGAACATGGAGTATGCACCACGACCCTGAGTCTTGGAACGAAGGGTAGTAGCGTAACCGAACATCTCGCTGAGCGGCACATGTGCACGAATCAGCTTCGTTCCGTTAACATCCTCTGTTCCTTCGATCTGACCACGACGGGAACTTACGTCACCCATAACGTCGCCCATGTAATCTTCGGGAACAGTTACCTCTACTCTCATGATAGGCTCAAGGAGTACAGGATCTGCCTTACGCATAGCATCCTTAAATGCCATGGAACCGGCAATCTTAAATGCCATTTCGTTGGAGTCTACTTCATGGTAGGAACCATCGTAACAGTTTGCATGAACACCGAGTACCGGATATCCGCCAAGGATACCAGCTTTCATAGCGTCCTGAATACCTGCATCAACTGCGGGGATATATTCCTTCGGAATAGAACCACCAACGGTGGTATTCTCGAACTCGTATACCTTCTCGGAGTTTGCATCCATGGGGGAGAAGATAACCTTACAGTGACCATACTGACCGCTACCACCGGACTGCTTCTTGTACTTGCTGTCGATGTTAACTTCCTTGGTAATAGTCTCCTTGTATGCTACCTGAGGAGCACCTACGTTAGCCTCTACCTTAAACTCACGAAGGAGACGGTCTACGATAATCTCAAGGTGAAGCTCACCCATACCTGCGATAATGGTCTGACCGGTTTCCTCGTTAGTGGATACACGGAAGGTCGGATCTTCTTCTGCAAGCTTAGCAAGTGCCTCGCCCATCTTGTCCTGACCTGCCTTAGTCTTAGGCTCAATAGCAACGTCGATAACGGGTTCAGGGAACTCCATAGACTCAAGGATAACCGGGAACTTCTCATCACAGATGGTATCACCGGTAGTAGTAACCTTAAATCCTACTGCTGCAGCGATATCACCGGAGTAAACCTTGTCAAGCTCCTGTCTCTTGTTAGCGTGCATCTGAAGAATACGTCCAACACGTTCCTTCTTGTTCTTCGTTGCATTCAAGATATAAGAACCGGAATTCATGGTACCGGAGTACACGCGGAAGAATGCCAGCTTACCAACGAAGGGGTCGGTCATAATCTTAAATGCCAATGCTGCGAAAGGCTCCTCATCGGAGGACTTTCTCGTTACTTCATTACCATCCTCGTCAACACCCTTGATATCCGGGATATCGGTAGGTGCCGGCAAGTACTCAATTACGGCATCCAGAAGCTTCTGAACACCACGGTTTCTATATGCGGAACCGCAGAGTACCGGGATAATCTCGGTAGAAATGGTAGCTGCACGAAGTGCCTTCTTGAGTGCGGGTACCTCAGGGATATTACCCTCAAGATACATCTCAATCAACTCATCGTCGGTCTCGCAGATAGCCTCTACCATCTTCTCTCTATACTCCTCCGCCTCATCCTGCATATCTGCGGGAATCTCACGGATATCTACTGCGTCACCCTTCTGATCGGTGTAGTAGTAAGCCTTCATCTCCATCAAGTCGATGATACCCTCGAAGAAGTCTTCCTTACCGATAGGCAACTGCAATGCAACAGGATTCTTACCAAGTCTGGTTCTAATCATGCTGATTACGTTATAGAAGTTAGCACCGGAAATGTCCATCTTGTTAACGAATGCAATTCTCGGTACGTTGTACTTGTCTGCCTGACGCCATACAGTCTCGGACTGAGGCTCAACACCACCCTTTGCACAGAATACACCTACGGCACTATCAAGAACTCGCAAGGAACGCTCAACCTCTACGGTGAAGTCTACGTGTCCGGGAGTATCGATAATGTTGATTCTGTGTTCCAATTCACCGGCCTTGGGCTTGTTGTTCTCCTCAAGGGTCCAGTGACAGGTAGTAGCTGCAGACGTAATGGTAATACCTCTCTCCTGCTCCTGCTCCATCCAGTCCATGGTAGCAGTTCCTTCGTGAGTATCACCAATCTTGTAGTTTACACCTGTGTAATACAGGATACGCTCAGTGAGAGTTGTCTTACCGGCATCGATGTGTGCCATGATACCGATATTTCTAGTTCTCTCAAGCGGATATTCTCTTCCAGCCAAGATTTTTTACCTCCTATCTTAGTTTCGGTTTGCGGAGCAATTGCACCAACAGGTGCAATTAAACCACTCTCCTCTCAGTCGCACACTACCAATCAAAGTGTCTTTCAACTTCGCGGAGCGTAATTAATCTTTGATCAATTACGTGTGTGCGCGCTTCTCAGTCGCACACTACCAACGATAGTGAGCAAATGCCTTATTAGCTTCAGCCATCTTATGCATATCTTCTTTTCTCTTAACCGCATTACCAGTGTTGTTAGATGCGTCGATAATCTCGTTAGCAAGTCTATCAACCATAGTCTTCTCACTTCTCTTGCGGGAGAACATCGTAAGCCAACGAAGAGCCAAAGCCTGTCTTCTGTCGGGTCTTACTTCTACGGGTACCTGATAAGTGGCACCACCGATACGGCGAGCCTTTACTTCGAGAACAGGCATAAGGTTGTTCATGGCAGCCTCAAATACTTCCATAGCCTCCTTGCCACTCTTCGCAGCAACCTGCTCAAATGCGCCGTAAACGATCTTCTGTGCAGTTCCCTTCTTACCATCCAGCATGATGTTGTTGATCAACTTAGTAACAACCTTGCTGTTGTAAAGCGGATCTGCCAGAACGTCTCTTTTCTGAATATGTCCTTTACGCGGCACGTTACTTCCCTCCTTAACTATTACCGGTCTTTCACCGGCGATTAATTCTACGGTACTCACATTACTGTGTTCATGCTTGGGATATCTATCTCAGTTCGCACCTGCAACCACAAAGCCCTGCGACTGTATGGCGAATCCATTCGCCAAGTGAAATCTGCCTTGCATTCTTATAGTAATGGAAATTTCCTGTTACAAATCTTCTCTGTCTAAAGCAAAATGCTTCTACCCGAGAACGGTATTACTTCTTAGCGTCTTTCGGTCTCTTAGCACCGTACTTGGATCTAGCCTGGCGTCTCTTAGCAACACCTGCGGTATCCAAAGTACCACGAATGATATGGTAACGAGTACCCGGAAGGTCCTTTACACGACCGCCACGGATAAGAACAACGCTATGCTCCTGAAGGTTGTGACCTTCACCCGGAATGTAGCTTGTTACCTCAATACCGTTAGAGAGACGTACTCTGGCAATCTTTCTAAGAGCGGAGTGCGGCTTCTTAGGAGTTGCGGTACGAACAGCGGTACACACACCTCTCTTCTGAGGAGCAGATGCGCTTACGGACTTCTTTCTGAGAGAGTTAAAGCTCTTCTGCAATGCAGGAGCAGTAGACTTCTTCTCTGCTGTCTGACGACCCTTCTTTACTAACTGGTTAAATGTAGGCATTCCTTCACCTCCTGTTTTATTTAAAAAACTGTGGTTGCCGGTTGCAGAAAATACTGCAAATTCCTTCGCGTTATACGGGCGCGCAAAAAACAACGCCTCAACGCGCATTTTCAATTATACTAAGCATGTTTTGCAATGTCAAGAACAAAATCTTTTAGTTTTTCAAGTTTTTTTGTGCACATTTATCACATTCGACAAAAAGGACAGGCCATCGTGTCTCCACAGGCCTGTCCCTTCATTCATTTCTTATTATATAATAGGTCTCACCGGACAATCCTACCCGCATCCGCTCTAGTCAATCTCATAGCCCTTCAGCATCTTAGCACGGCTGGGATGACGCAGCTTACGAAGCGCCTTAGCTTCAATCTGACGAATACGTTCACGAGTTACCTCGAACTCACGTCCTACTTCCTCCAGAGTACGGCATCTACCGTCAATCAAACCAAAACGAAGTTTCAACACGCGACGCTCACGCTCGGTCAATGTATCCAGCAACTTTTCAATCTGCTCCTGAAGCATCATATAAGAAGTCGCATCCTCCGGTCCCATCATCTGCTCGTCCTTAATAAAGTCGCCCAAATGACTGTCGTCCTCTTCACCAATGGGCGTATCTAAGGAAATCGGGTCCGCACTTACCTTCAATACTTCACGCACCTTCTCCACCGGCATATTCATGGCCTCTGCCAATTCTGTCTCGGTAGGTTCGCGTCCCAACTCCTGAAGCAGGGTACGACTCACACGATACGTCTTATTAATCACTTCCGACATATGCACCGGAATACGAATGGTTCTGGACTGATCCGCAATGGAACGAGTAATCGCCTGACGAATCCACCAAGTTGCATACGTACTGAACTTATAACCCTTGGTGTGGTCAAACTTGTCCACTGCCTTGATAAGTCCCAAATTACCTTCTTGAATTAAGTCAAGGAACGAAAGTCCTCTGCCCACATAGCGCTTGGCAATGCTGACAACAAGACGCAGATTCGCTTCCGTCAACGTCTTCTTCGCCTGTGCATCTCCGTTACCGATGCGAGTTGCCAGTTCAATCTCCTCATCTACGCTTAACAATGCGTAACCGCCGATCTCACGCAAATACTGCTTTACCGGGTCGTCCGAAAGGGCATTCGCCATCTCGTTCAAATCCTCGGTATCCAGCGGGATCGTCACTTCATCTTCCATATTGAAGAGCGCCTGTTCGTCCGGCTCCGGATCTTCGTCCATCTTCGCCATTACCACAATGCCCTTTGCCTCTAAATACTCGTAAACCTTTTCCAACTGTGCATCTGTTGTGCAGACGCCCTTCATAGCCTCATTTACCTGCTCCGACTCCAATACATCTCTGTTGTCACGTCCCAGCTTCACCAACTCTGCCAGTTTCGCTTCAAATGCTGCCATCTGTTCATTCATGAAATATAAGCCTCCGTGCGAAATTGTTCGCTTTATTTTTTTGTCATAAATTTGTCGCAGAAATACTGAATAATATCACTACGTCGAATAATGCCGATAAAGATGTCGTTATCATCCGTTACAGGAACAAAGTTCTGCGTCTTCGCCATATTAATCAAATCTTCCACTTTAGCATTTACATTTACGGCACGATAATGCGTCCGTCTCGGAATGCGTGTGATGGGAATGTTTTCTGCTTCCCGAAGATTCATATTTGCTTCGCTCTTAATGCCCCACAGCAAGTCGCCTTCACTGATGGTGCCCACATAATGTCCGTGCTTGTCCAACATAGGAATGGATGTGTATCGATGATACTCCATCTTCTCCAGCACTTGGCGAAGGGTATATTCGTTCGTAATTGATGCAACCTCACTCTTCGGCGTGAGGAAAAATAACAAATTCAAAGTAACCTCCAAAAAACATACATTGATTCTGCAAAATGCACACCGTTCCGAATTATAGCATTGTTCTTTGCTCAATGTCAAACACTTATTGACCGCATTTGCGCACTTTTTTCGAGAATTTATTTCCTTTCGGCCCACATGTCATCTTCCATTGCATTCTTGACAAATGATTCTCCTTGAATTATAGTTATTCCTAAGCACCTTCGAAAATCATCCGAAGGATGCACAGTCTATATTACACGCCGCGAGATGCGGCAGAAGGAGAGGTTATCCCATGAAGATTCGTACCAGATATGCCCCCAGTCCTACCGGGCGCATGCACGTCGGAAATCTGCGTACCGCTCTCTATGAGTTTTTGATCGCAAAGCACGAGGGTGGCGATTTTATTTTAAGAATAGAAGATACTGATCAGGAACGCTACGTGGAAGGTGCCGTGGACATCATTTACCGCACCATGGCCAAGACCGGTCTTATCCACGACGAAGGACCGGACAAGGACAAAGGCTTCGGTCCCTATGTTCAGAGTGAGCGTATGGCCACCGGTGTCTATATGGAATATGCCAAGCAATTGGTTGAGAAAGGCGAGGCATACTATTGCTTCTGTACCAAAGAGCGTTTGGAGTCCTTGAAGAGCACGGTTTCCGAGAGCGACGAGGGCAAGGAGATTACCAAGTACGACAAGCATTGTCTCTCTCTCAGTAAGGAAGAGATTGCAGCCAAACTTGCAGCCGGCGAGCCCTTTGTAATTCGCCAGAACATTCCCACCACGGGAACTACTACATTTACCGATGCCATCTACGGTTCCATCACCGTCAACAACGACGAATTGGATGATATGATTCTTATTAAGAGCGACGGGTATCCTACGTATAATTTTGCAAATGTTATCGACGATCATTTGATGCAGATTACCCACGTTGTCCGCGGCAATGAGTACTTGTCCTCCACTCCCAAGTACACCCGCCTCTATCAGGCATTTGGCTGGGAGGAGCCGGTATATATACACTGTCCTCTGATTACCGATGAGGATCACAAGAAGCTTTCCAAGCGTAGCGGTCACTCTTCCTTCGAGGACCTCTTGGATCAAGGCTTTGTAACCGAAGCAATTGTGAATTTCATCGCATTGCTTGGCTGGAGTCCTACGGAAAATGAAGAAATCTTCACGTTGCAGGAGCTCATCGAGAAGTTTGATTACAACCACATCAGCAAGTCTCCTGCCGTATTTGATATGACAAAACTTCGCTGGATGAACGGTGAGTACTTGAAGCGCATGGACAACGAGCCGTATTACGAGTTGGCACTACCCTATATTCAGGAAGTTATTCATAAGGACTATGATCTTAGCAAGATCGCAGACCTTGTGAAGACCCGTATCGAGACGCTTCTGGACATCGCCGAGAAGATTGATTTCTTCGAAGAGCTTCCGGACTACGATATCGCTATGTATACTCACAAGAAGATGAAGACCAACTCCGAGAACTCCTTGGTAGTACTTCAGGATATGCTTCCACGCCTGGAGGCACTGGAAGACTTCTCTACTGCCACTATCGAGCAGACCTGCATGGACTACGTAGCAGAGAAAGAGATCAAGAACGGCATCTGTCTGTGGCCCCTTCGCACCGCAGTTTCCGGCAAGCAGATGACCCCCGGCGGTGCATATGAGATTATGGACATCTTAGGAAAGGACGAGAGCTTGCGTCGTATTCGCATCGGCATCCAGAAGCTCTCCGCATAACACAACCATGAACAGCAACCCCGCCCAGACAGAAGCAATCTGTCATGGAGAGGGACCAATGCTGGTGTTGGCCGGCCCCGGCTCCGGTAAGACTACGGTCATTACCGGCCGGGTGCGGCACCTTATTGAACAGCATGGTGTCCATCCGGATCAGATTCTTGTTATCACATTTTCAAAATCAGCCGCTCTGGAGATGAAGGAACGGTTCGATTCTCTTACGAGACACGCCTATAGCGCGGTTCATTTCGGCACATTTCACGCCTGCTTTTTTCACATTCTAAAACAAGCCTACAACTACAATGCCGCTCACATATTGAAGGAAGCCGAAGCGCAACACATACTGTCGGAGATTCTTATGAAGTTCTCGCCGGACTATGCCTCCGAAGGTGACCTTGTGCGAAGCATTTTGCAGGAATTTATGCGATATAAGGGCAACTACGCACTGTGTACCCCCGAGGAAAAAGCAGCATTTTCACCACTCTCCTGCGACCGTGATACGTTCTTCGCGGCATACAACGAGTACGAGAAGACGCTCCGCAGACAGAACCGGGTGGACTTCGAAGACATGCTCCTACTGACCTATCAACTACTATCCGCTCGTCCTGACATATTGGCATTTTGGCAGGACCGCTATCCTTACCTGCTCATTGACGAATTTCAGGATATTAATACCCTGCAATATCGCATTGTGCAGCTCCTAACCGCCAAACATCGCAACTTATTTGTGGTAGGCGACGACGACCAATCCATCTACGGATTTCGCGGTGCCAGTTCGGAATTGATGCTTCGATTTCCCACGGACTACCCGGACTGCCGCACCGTTCTTCTGAACATTAATTATCGTTGCAGACCGGCAATCGTGGAGGCTGCCTGTAATCTCATTGCCACCAACACAAGACGCTATGAGAAACAACTGATTCCCGCAAAAGGGCCCGGCGCCCCGGTTGCCTTCCCTGTATTCGATTCCGTATATGAGGAAAATGCGTATCTCCTTCGAGAGATCTCCGGTCTTCTGGCAGACGGCGTCCTTCCTTCCGACATTGCCATACTGTACCGAACCAACTTGCAGATGCGTAGTTTCAGTGAGGTTTTATTTAAACACGGTATCCCCTTCACCATTCGAGGAGTCTTGCCCTGTCTCTATGACAGTCCCTATGTGCAGATGATTCTATCCTATCTCAAGTTAGCCTTAGGAAGTCACAGCCGAGCCGACTTCTTAGCCGTGGCCAATAAGCCCAATCGATATGTGGAACGTACTATGCTTTCGAACCCGGACATCGACTTAGAAGAGCTTATTGTCTACTGTTACAACAATGGCAAGGATTACGTAGGAGAACGATTACGTACACTGCAAGTTCAGCTGGCTTCCGTTGCCAAGATGAATACCTACGCCGCAATTCATTACATTCGACACGTGGTGGGCTTCAACGAATACATCGCAGACAACATCCATAACGCCGAAGAGGTACTGGAACTGCTGGACGAATGCATGGAGACCGCCAGACAATATGTGCACATCGATGAATTTCTGGACCATGTACGAACCTACCGCGAGAATTATCGCGAACTGTCCAAGCAGAAGACCTCACCGGAAGAGGAGGGAATCTTGCTCACCACCTTTCACAGTTGCAAAGGCCTTGAGTTCACCCACGTATACATCTGCGAATGCAACGAGCTTCTGACGCCCCACAAAAAGGCGCTGCTTCCGGAGCATATCGCGGAAGAGCGCCGTCTGTTCTATGTTGCCATGACCCGAGCCAAGGAACACCTGACACTATGCCGGGTGCAGAAACGCTTCGGTCGAGCCATGGAACCCTCCCGCTTCTTGGGAGAGATTCTACTACCTGCATCCAAGCTGATTCCCGGTGCAAAGGTGTCCCACACGCAACTGGGCGTCGGAACAATTCTTAAGCGGAACGGAGACCACCTCACCGTACGCTTCGATGGGCACCTGCTGCCAAAGACACTGTCACTACGATACTGCATCGAGAACCAACTCCTGCGATTACTGTGAATGGAGTCTCATTTTCATAAAAAGGAGGCGGACGCACTTGTCGTCCACCTCCGTATGACATCAAAAAAGCCTATAGGCTAAATCTCTCATTCCATTTTTAACAATGTAATAATGCGTCGCTTTGATAATTTCATCGAAGAAAACATTGTAAACAGCAAAATACTTGCAAATAAAACGATAGATGCTCCCACAATTACGATTACATTTGGTATCCACACATTAATATATTGTTTCCATATCAGTTGCTTTTCAAAGTGAAAATGTATAAACTGGTATGCTGCACAATCTCCTACAATGCCTAAAAAACAAGAAAGAACAGCCAGCCATGCCGCTTCTATAGTCAATACCTTCATCACATCTTTTCTGGCCACTCCCATCGATCTCATAATACCTATTTCTCTATGATTATCACGAACATTCAAAATGATAAACACGTTTACTAGGCATATTGCCAAAAGTGCAAACACCACGATTAATCCCCCGAGATATGGTTTCATTTCTTCTCTTTCTTCGATTCCATACATAACATTTCCCATATCCGGCGACATAAATACAAACTTCGATTCCAACACTTTAGCAGAATTCTTTTCAGTAAAAGCCTCTTTCCTTACCAATACAGTGTCATACATATAGTATTTACAGTAATGTTCTTGAAGTTCCCCATACACCTCATCCATGACATATATGTCAAAGTATGCATTACGAACTAGACCTACCACCTTAATTTCGTTCCCTAAGAACTCGCAGATATCAAAACACGAACTATAATCATACAATTTATTTTCTTTTATTCCTCGCATGTTTACCGTCTGCATCTCAAACTCACCATTATCATATTCAATGTGCATTTTTTCTGCATATTGCAATGATATCAACACTTCATTTGTGCGCTTTGGTCTTTCTCCAATTATATCATCTTCCTCTAGCAAGTCACTAGACGAATAATTCGCATACGATGTTGCAAAATCTGTCGCAAACATAGATTTAGCGATGTCCGAAGATGGTAATTGCAAATATTCCGTCTTTGAAGCAGCAAGTGTATCCCAGTATTTTTCAGAAACAAAAATCGTCTCATAAAAATATTCTTGTTCGTATTCTAATAACACATATTCCGTTTCCCTTTCCTCAAAACCAGTCTTCACCACTCCACACAGTGACATAGGAACGTCATCTAAGTACAAAACTTGCCCAATCTCACCCATAGAAATGTTCATTCGCTTTGCTACATAATCAGTAATTGCAATCTCATTCCCATTCAGTGGCATTCTTCCGTACGCACATACTTCATAATCAGAAGGGCAGACAATTGCCATTACATATTGATCATCGATATATTCTCCATCCTCTGTCATCATTTCTTTTTGCTCATAAGAATAAATGCTCAATTCTCTATTTTTCTGTGCTAGCAACAACTGTTCTGTTCCAAAACAGTTTGAATACTCTGTCCACGCCACTTTTCCCTGTTGGTTATTCACTCTATCATTCAAAGACTCTGACACTCTTTCCATTGCCACATATGGCTCTGTTGTACCATCAAAGTACTCAGCAATTACTTTAGGGAATTGATTATTTAAAACAGATAGCAATAGAATAAAAAACATACTCACGAGGCTTAGCATAAAAAAGACCAACAGAAATTTCGCCTTTTTCGTTAGTAACCATAAGCGCGCCAAACGTACTTTCCACCCCCACGACATCTCTATTGGTCGTACATTCCTCACAGGCACCTGCTCTTCTATCTTCTTTTCGTCTACGCAATTTTCCAGAATAATTGTTCCAACAACACCATCAGAATTTGCGCACTCTGCCATTGCACTATAGGGCATCGCCAGCCATTCTTCTATACTCAAGCTCCTCCCATTTGCTAAAAATACTCGCACCACGCCTTTCTTTCCAACGCTTTCCTCAATCCCAACGATTACTCCGTCATTAAGTCTAAGGATGCTATCTGCATATTTATTTGCCGCCTCACGATTATGTGATATCACAATAACAAGTCTTGTTGCCGCCACTCGCTTCAAACATTCAAAAACTATTTCCGCATTTTCAGAATCCAAATTTCCCGTGGGTTCATCTGCTAAAATCACATTAACATCCTTGGCCATGCAACGTGCAATTGCTACTCTCTGTTTTTCTCCACCAGAGAGATTAGACACTTTTGTATTCTTATATTGTTCTATACGAAACTCACGGAGAGCATTTGCTAATTTCTCTTCGACACAAGAATCCTCCATGTCTTGAATACTCAATGCTAATTCAATATTCTCTTCCACTGTTAATTCAGGAAAGATATTATACTCTTGAAAAATGATCCCTATATTACCATTCCGATAATTATCCCAATCCATTTCAGACAATTGTGAAAAAACTTGTTCATTAATATACATCTCTCCCTGTGTCGGAACATCCAAACCGCTGAGAATATTAATCAACGTTGTTTTTCCCGAACCACTATTCCCAAGCACAAAAAACATTCCTTTTTCGGGGAACTCAATGGTAACGTCGTGCAAGGCATCTTTTTGCGAATTCGAATAACACTTACATACATTCTTTAGTTTAATTTTCATTTGCTTCACTTTCCGCTCGGAATCTTCTCGTCTTGTCGGCTTGATAAATAATATTGTCTAAAACAGAGTTCGGATAAAATTTCCCCGTCGTATCGTCCTTTGCTATCTCTTCCTCTGTCGTTCTCCAAAAGGCATGAATCGCGTATGGATTCCCGTACTCGTCAGCTTCAAGTACCTCCCTTCCGGAAGGACAATAAAACACTCCCCAATCTGTTTCATAGGCTTCTCTCTCATATCCATGTTCCACGAACATTTGTATATGTTTAGTTCCGTAATACAACACATCATACCTATATTCATCGGCAAAAGAACGCATAAATGCTAACTGATCATTCGTCAGTTCACATTTTCCCTCTCTGTCCAAAATGATAATGCATCCATATTCATAAGTCTCATCTGCCTTAATTACATCCTGGTCAATCTCCGATAACTCCACATACTGAAATGCCTCATCAAAGGAAATGCCGTCGCCGTTAAGCACATACGCCAACACATGATACTCTTCTGCCAATATCTTCGCCGGATTATACTCTTCCGTGGGCTCTTCCTCACATGCGCACATCATCAGTAAGGTTGTCAAGATTAATAAAATGCACATCATTCTTCTTATCATTTGAACCACACCTTTCCCTTACCATTCTCGTTCTTATTTTGTTTCTCCCCAGAAACAGAATGTTCCGCAAGTAACCAGTCCACAACCTCAAGTTTATACTTGTCACCATGTTTGAAATAATATCTCTCCGTTGAATTTCTTTTCAAGATCCCTGCTTCACACGAAACAGTCAAATTGAAATATTGCGTGAAATCTCTGTTCTTGGAGTAGAAAGACAAGCAACCTTTTTGTTCCGTAAAATTCGCACAATAATTATTAAATGCTTTTGAACCTGTCTTATAATCGAATTCCCAGACAGCATAATTGTTTAAGCAAGGGTTTGTAAATATCTCCAACGATTTCATTGTGCCCGAAGAAGATGAAGAATGATCAACTGACCAATTAAGTATATTTAACGAGCTATCCTTCGTTCCAATGGTTCCTCCACCCGAAAATGAAAAACCAGAAGCAACAGTATATGTACTGGATGTCACTTCTCCTGCTGGAGATATCGACAAATCTATCATCGGCTTTCTATCCGAACCAACATAGGTCTTCCCCATTTGGATTGTCAGCAATTGTGGATATCCATATGCCTTGCTATTAATTTGACTGACCTGATGAGGTATCACATTCACATCAAATTTCACCATTTGAGGGAAATAGCTTGTTCCTGATACTGGTACAGTTGCGCGATAAGTTGTCGGAACAACTTCAATAGTCACCAACTTAATCTCTGTATCAAGTGTCTTAACTTTCGAGTATCCATACCACTTTTTTGTATAGACGTCCCCTATACCATACTCAACCAAATAAATCGACTCACAATACTTAACATTCACTTCATCGCTTGAAGCAGACGAAGATGTCGCAAAAGAGACCTCTTGATCAATACTATCTTGATTCATCTCACTATTCATTTCTACATATGTGACTTGTTCCACTTCTCCCACAGACAAGATCAAAGACAACAACATGCTTAGCGCTGCAACTAAAACTTTTCTCATTTGTAATTCTCCTTTTGATATTTTATAAAAATGTAATTCAAAAGTAGTATATATTCAAGCACTCACTTTTGTCAAGTATTTTTATTTATTTTTCCTTTTCCGACTCCATAAATCAAATAAATAAAAAAAGCGCCTGTTTCACCCAGACGCTTTTCTTCAACCCTATCCTATTATTCTCTACTGTTCTTCTTCCTCGAGATCCCACTCCTCGTCCAAGTCCACTTCGTCCATGTACTCGTCAAATGCCGCAGATACCTCTTCAAACTCCTCATCGGTCTCGATGTTGTCAAGCTTCACATCCTCATCGGTCTCGCCCTGAGAGAAACGGTACAAGTATACCGGGGGCTCCTCTTCGTCAAGCTGAGGAAGCAACGCAATGTACTCTCCGTCACGTGCCGGGAAGATTGCGATTACATCGCACAGAAGCTCCTGTCCGTCATCAAGAATCAGAGTCACCTGATCGTGATCAATATTTTCATTATAGTCTGCCATTTCAAACTACCTCCGTGTGTTGTATTCTTCATTGATTACCGTCACACCATCTCTTCATTTGCAACAGACCGCCGACGGTTCGCCTTTATTGTATCGCAATTATTCCCAAAGTGCAATAGGAAAATGCGTTGCCTCCCTCTCCATCCCGTGGTATACTATGTCTGTAACCCGAAATATTTCGCTCACAGGAGGCCCCATGGCGAAGAAGGAACCTACCATTATCATTGACGACCAGACCACCATTCCCATTGCCATGTCGGTTCGGGACCTGGTGGAATTTCTCGTGCGCGGCGGTGACATCGATAACCGCTCCGGACACCGAGACCCCGAGGCCATGCTGGAGGGTGCCCGACTTCATCGGAAGATTCAGAAGCGAAAGGGAAGTCACTATACACCCGAGGTTTCTCTGTCTCATACAAGCATCGTAACCTACGGTGCTCATACATTTTCCTTTACCATTGACGGCCGAGCAGACGGCATTATGAATCTAACCAACCAAGAGATTCGCCTCCAAGAAGACAACGAGGCCCTGGTCTTCTCCGATGTTCCTTACGCCATTGACGAGATCAAATGCGTCCTCCGAGACATCAGCAGTCTTACGGAGCCCGCTCCCGTGCATCTGGCTCAGGCCAAATGCTACGCCCACTTCTACGCCCTACAGCAAGGGCTCTCCTCCATTGCCGTACAACTCACCTACTGCCACATGGAGACGGAGCGGATTCGATATTTCACAGAATTCTATACTGCCGAGGAGCTTGCCACCTGGTACTACGAACTCTGCCTCTCCTATTGCAGATGGGCGGAATGGCAATACGAGCACGCCCTAGCACGAGATACCTCTACGCAGGGACTGGAGTTTCCTTTTTCTTATCGCCCCGGACAGAAGTCCTTAGTTACGGATGTGTACCGCACCATTCTGCGAAAGAAGAAGCTATTCATCGAAGCTCCTACCGGCGTCGGCAAGACCATTTCCACGGTGTACCCCGCCGTCTTATCCATGGGTCAGAAGCTTACGGAGAAGCTCTTCTACCTGACAGCCAAGACCATTACCCGAACCGTAGCGGAGGAAGCCTTTCGTACTTTGATTGACCGCGGTCTTGTCTTTCTTCCCATTACCATTACCGCCAAGGAGAAAGTCTGTATTCTGGAGAAGCCGGACTGCAATCCGGTTACTTGTCCCAGAGCCAGAGGGCATTTTGACCGGGTCAACGATGCGGTATTTGCACTTCTTTCTACTCTTGTAGAATCATCATCTGACTTAGTTTCGCATGGAGGTGGTCTCTTCGACCGTGAACTTCTCCTGCGATATGCGGAGGAATATCAGGTATGCCCCTATGAGATGAGTCTGGACGTGGCACTATTTGCGGATGCCGTTATCTGCGACTACAATTATGTATTTGACCCCAATGTATACTTTCGTCGCTTCTTTGCAAATGAGCAGAAGCACGATTACATTTTCCTTATCGACGAGGCACACAACTTAGTGGACCGTGCCAGAGAGATGTTTAGTGCCACACTGACCAAGGAAGATTTTCTTGCTTGCAAGAGACTGCTAAAGGGGCACGACAAGGCCACAAAGGCCTTGGAGGCTTCCAACCGCGCCTTGCTTACCCTCAGGCAGCAACATGAGCATTTTGCCGTATTGGAGGACGCGGATGTCTTTGTACTAACGTTACTTCGTACGCTTTCGGCACTGGAAGACCTTCTGGCGGATCGACATGTGGAGCTTCCGGAAGAAGCACTTATGCTATATCTGGACATTCGGCATTTCCTTGCCATGCACGACCTGCGGGATGAGAACTATACTATCTACTGCGATTACAACGAGGAGGGACATTTCTTCCTACGATTGCAGTGTATGAACCCCGCACCGTCGCTAATGCGACGCTTGGAATCCGGTCGTTCCGGCATCTTCTTCTCCGCTACGCTCCTTCCCATTCGATATTACATGGAGCAGTTGGGAGGTACGGAAGAGGATTATGCGGTGTATGCCCCCTCCCCCTTCTCTCCCGAGAAGCGGTGTGTTCTTCTTGCCAAGGACGTCAGCACCAAGTATACCAGACGTACGGATAGTGAATATCGCAAGATTGCGGACTATATTCGAATCTTCTGCACCGGTAGAAAAGGCAACTATTTGGCCTTCTTCCCGTCGTATCATTTTCTATCGACCATTGCGGAACATTTGGGGGAAGATCCCGGCTTCCGACTGCTGGTGCAGACCTCAAAGATGACAGAGGCAGAGCGAGAAGAATTCCTTACATCATTTTCCGAGGAGGGAGAAGACACTCTACTGGGGCTTTGCGTTATGGGCGGAATCTTCAGCGAAGGCATCGACCTGCGGGGCGAACGCTTAATCGGTGCCATCATCGTAGGCACCGGACTGCCTATGGTCTGCAACGAGCGCGAATTATTCCGCGATTATTACGAAGAACGCAATCACCAAGGTTTCGCTTACGCTTATCAGTACCCCGGAATGAACAAAGTCCTCCAATCGGCCGGACGAGTAATCCGAACGACGGAGGACATTGGTGCTATTCTGTTGTTGGATGAGCGCTTTCACTCACCGACCTATCGAAGCATGTTTCCAAGAGAGTGGGACCCCATTGTCCACGTAACCCGAGACACCTTGGGCGAGACCCTTACTCAGTTTTGGAATCGGCATGAGGCATCCGAACCCGATGCTTGCCACAAGTAATACGGATATGACGGTAACAACCGATGACCTCACCATCCGTATGCACGTATTGTTTCTTGTCCGTAATCACCTCAATGCTGTTGCAATCGAAGCTCAACACATTGGGGTGTTTTACATGGGTTCCGTTAAACAGTCGCGGCAAGATGGTCAATACGCGCCACGGGCTTACACCGTACGCCATCACCACGGACACCTTGCCATCCTGCGGGTTAGCCGCCGGTGCCATCTTCAGTCCGCCACCTTCGTAGCTATGATTCATAAAGGATGCAAAGATCACATCAGAAAATGTTCTGGATTGCCCATCCACAATTACCGTCATATTGCATCTGGGGTTAGCAAACACCTGCTTTACCGCCACAAACATATACGCCAACTTTCCGATATGAAGCTTATTAAGAAGTTTCTTCCATCTGGAGCTATCCACTTCCAAGCATACCTTAGCATCGTATCCAATACCCGAACTACCGGCGAATCGGAAACTACCGTCACCATCAAAGGTCTCCACTTCGCCTACATCATAAGTCGCGAACCCCTTGCAAGTCATAAGATGCGTCAAACACTCCGTCAATTTCGTAGGAATCCCCAAGCCTCTGGCAAAATCATTTCCGGAACCGGCAGGCAGGTACGCTAACGTCAACGTCTCATCAAAATGCAGTCCGTTCATTACCTCGTTGATGGTTCCGTCACCACCGATGGCCCATATTCGCTTCTCTCCGGGCTGCATACTCAGTTCTCTTGCCAATCGCTTAGCATCTCCCGCCTTCTCCGTAGCATGCAATTCATATTCTACAGAATATTTGCTCATCTCCTTCCGGAGCAATTCACATATATTCTGCTTTCGTCCCACCTGTGCATTTTCATTTACAATAAAATGTATCATAATCCCCGTGCACGGTTACGCTTCCTTCTCCCCGAAACTAACACCGTGCTTCTCCTTTGCAATATATATCGGTCGCTTCTTAACTTCCATGTACGCCTTGGCGAAATACTGTCCCAAGGTTCCGATCATCAACAACTGAATACCACCCATAAATAAAATCACAGTAATCAATGTCGGATATCCGGCCACCGGATCTCCCCAGACGCAGGTCTTCACCACGACCCACACCAACATTATAAATGCCAACACACAAAAGACCATTCCCAACAAAGATGCCAGTGCCAGAGGCACTGTGGAAAATGCCAATATTCCATTCAGGGAATACTTCACGAGACTCCAGAAAGACCATTTGGTCTCTCCTGCCACACGCTCCACATTATGATAACTAATCCAGTGTGTGCGGAAACCTACCCATGCAAAGATCCCCTTGGTAAAGCGGTTGTACTCTCCCAAGGAAAGCACCGCATCCACCATAGTGCGACTCATCATACGATAGTCCGTGGCGCCCTCGATAATATCCACACCGGATATCTTCTTATTCACCTTGTAGAACTGTCTGGAGAAAAAGGACCGAATCTTGCCTTCCCCCTTACGGTCGATACGCCGCATGGCAACACTGTCATACTCTCCGCTCTGAATCTTCTCAAGCATCTCGGGAATATACTCGGGCGGGTGCTGTAAGTCAGCATCCATCACAACTACATAGTCACCGGTGGCATTTTGCAAGCCCGCATACATACCGGCTTCCTTGCCGAAATTACGCGAAAATGACACGTAGGCCACTCTGGAATCCTTCTGCGCCAGCTCCTTCAGAATTGCCAAGGTTTTGTCCTTCGATCCGTCATCCACAAATAAAAACTGACACTCCACCTTGTCCCGAATCTGCTCCGCAACTCCGATAATCGTATCGTAAAATGCCTGTAGCACTGCCTCTTCGTTGTAACAGGGCACTACAATAGACAAGCACTCTTTCTCCATAACCCATTCCTCCGTATACCTCGTACATCCCTACTTTATTTATACCATAATCCCAGTTCATTTACAAGAAGGATTCACACATTAGTAACCCTTTTGTCACCTTTGTCATATAGTGTAGAAAAAGCAAAATCGGAGCCAATATGAATTATTATCGCGGAACCGTCAACCCTCGTCCTTGTGGCGGCGGAAGACCCCCTATGCCGGATAACGCACGCCCTGCAACACCGTGCAGAGAACATCGCTCCCTTGCCATGGCATATGTCCCTTGGCAGGAATACAGAGACTTGTATGAGTCAGACGTCGCTTGGAAGCGCGGCACATTATTCAAGGAATTGGATTTGGCCTTTGCCGGAAAGAGAGGTTGACATGGAAAAGACAATGAATAAAATCGAACTACTTCATGCAATCTCCTGTGTATCCTTTGCCATGGACGATCTTCGCCTCTTCTTAGATACCCATCCCGACAACAAGGAAGCCATTGCCTATTTCAACGAAATGCAACACAAGCGTCAGCACCTGTTGCAGGACTACACAGAGCAGTTCGGTGGATTAACCTCTTACTGCCCTAACGAAAATGCATGCGCATGGATGTGGAACGACTGCCCCATGCCTTGGGAAGGAGTGTGAGTCTATGTGGAGTTATGAAAAACGCCTACAATACCCCGTAAACATCAAAGAAACCAACGCTAAGCTTGCCTCTGTCATCATGGCACAGTTCGGAGGTCCCAATGGTTTTTCGCCCACCTTTCTTTACCGATTTTTTGCCGAAAAGGTAATGAAAATAC
Organism: Lachnospiraceae bacterium; assembly: GCA_045546575.1. Lineage (GTDB taxonomy): Bacteria > Bacillota > Clostridia > Lachnospirales > Lachnospiraceae > ISDg. The sequence goes on from JAZQDC010000012.1 coordinate 173,926, forward strand.
CTTTTCAAATAAAAAAACTTGTGCTATACTTTCCCTCGTCTTTTTCCAAAAAAGGCCGGCGAAATCGCTAAAATATTCGCGATTCATTTGATTATGTATGTGGAGAAAATCATTATGAGCTACTTTGACACTTATGAGTTGGCATTTGCTGCCGACAGCACTCAGACATTATTGTTGGTACACTACATCAGTCCTTCCGCTCGTGTCCTACATTCTCTAACCGCTCACGAGCTTGGAAGAAGCATTGAAGAGGTCTTTCCTCGCCATAAAGCCCTTATGTACTACGACATTTTTCAGCGCATGAAGAAGTCGGCCATTCCCTGTCATTTTCTCAGGGAATTGTCCGATGGTTCTCTGTGGGAGGTGGAGGCCACCTATACCAATCGTCTCTTGCGTTTTGTAGGTACCCGCCGGGATGTATCGCAAGTTTCCACCGGCACAGTTCCTTCGGAGATGGACGGCTATGGTACCCATCAAGGTGGTATTATCCTGACTCGAACGGAAAACGGCTATATCGTCGAGAATATTGATGCGGCATTGGAATCAATTCTCTGCCTCCGGGCAGGAGATTGCTGGAACGAGTATTTCCGGCACAGTCAACAGATGAGTTCCACCTTCCTATTGGATATCTGCCTGCAACGTAACGGCCTTTCCTACCTCTTGGACGGTTATCGAGAGGAAGACCGTTTTACTTATCTGCTGTTCTTCTTGTATCCGCTACATAACACGAAACAGCAGTTGATTATGAACGTACACACCCTGACTGCAGAACGCTTTTACGAGATGGCCGCAGGTTATTCACAAATTGCACATTCGCATTTTCATGCGCCATTCCGCCAAACCAATGCACCGGTACATCAATGCTCCTCTGTACGTCTCACCACCCGGGAAAAGGAAGTTCTGAATTTGCTGATGAAAGGGCTCTCCTACAAGGCCATTGCGGTTCAATTGATGATTGCCTCCGGCACAGTAAAAAAGCTGGCAAGCAACATTTATCATAAATACGACGTTGCCTCCCGATCCGAGCTGATTCATCTTCTCTATCAGGACTCAGATCGTCTATTGGCCAGTGTATAAATGGCATGTTATTTTACTCTCTCATAGCGGTGTCGGCAGACATTGCGGGATTTGCTCCGCATCCGTCTTCCGACACTGTTTTTATATGCTCTATTGCATCACCCATTTCGGCACCCCCATAATTCGCCTATTACACAAGAAAAGCGGAGACGTGGTGAATATTAAGGAACCTTCGTCTCCGCTTATAAATTCATCAATATACTATTTTATTGGTAGGCAAGCTCGCGCTCAAACAATGCATCCATTATTACGTCTGCCATATGTACGATAGAAACACCGTACTTCTTCAGCGCACTCATCAGCCTCTCTACGAAATAATAGTTTGTCGAAATGGCTGGAATCTCCTTCTTCTCATATTCACCGATCCCGCGAATTCCGTACACAACTACATTGCCGTAGCCTTCATATTCTTTCTGTTCTGCAAAAATTTCGTAGCTCACCTTCAGGCAAGCCTCTTTCTCATATTCGTCCATTTTCTGAACTCCTTTCTTGTTGTTTTGTAAGGCAATTATAACAACGCAAATGAGTTTACGATATACCACTAAGGTTTATTTTTTCTCCTCCTTTTGGGAGGCAAAAGTTGCTGGACTTGCACAAAAAATTCTTCTAAGATAATAGGAACTTGTTGCCCCCGTACTTCCTTACCGTTTCTACGTTGAATACCGATATAGAAGGGGTTTCGGAGAATATACCCCACCTCTCTGGCGTGAAATGCGCCCCCTCGATGCGTAAGGGCTCCGACGCCATTGAGCCACTGCGCAATACACCGTTGGGACTGCCCTGATAGCGCTCTGTGAAAGATTTCTCTCACCAAGATAGCCTCCCTCTCCACCACCGCAAATTCTCCGTCCTTCACTGCGTAACCAAATGGAGGTATGGACACAACGCCACCTCGCAGAAACTTCTCTTCCATCCCTCGTCGTACTTCTTGCCCGAGATTCACGGAATAATATTCATCCATGGCCTCCAACATCGCTTCCATAAGCAGAGATGTAGGGTCTTCCTGCAACGGTTCTGCCACAGATACAACTCGAATTCCCAACTTCTTCAGCTTTGCCTTGTACAAGATACTGTCACTGCGACTTCGGGAGAATCGCGAGAACTTCCATACCAAGATTACGTCGAAGGGACGGGGACGAAGCCCTGCCTGACGAATCATCTCCACAAATGCCGGTCGATTTGCCGCCTTCCTGCCGCTGATTCCAACATCTCGAAAGATATACTCATCCGTCAACACATACCCTCCTCTCTGGGCATATCGACATATCTCTCGGTATTGACTTTCCGGAGAAAACTCTACTTGATCCTCTGTAGATACTCGTATGTAGGCCGCTGCGCGCATTGGTTCTTCTTGCATCCTATTCACTCCTAACGCCTCTACAGGTATCCTATGCATTTCCCTAAAAATAATACCTCATACGACAAAGAAGACCCTTGGGAGGTCCCGATGGTGAATTGGCAGCCAGCCTACGCTATCTGAGCCAACGCTATACTATGCCTTACAGAGAAGTCAGTGGCCTGCTAACTGATATCGGCACAGAAGAACTTGCTCATATGGAGATCATCTCTGCCATTATCTATCAGTTAACAAAGAACTTATCCATGGATGAAATCGAACGGTGCGGGTTCGACCAATATTACGTGAACCACACCCTAGGCTTGTATCCCCAAAACAGTAGCGGAGAACCTTTTGTAGCTGCCTATCTGCAATCCAAAGGTGACCCCATTACAGATCTTCATGAGGATATGGCAGCAGAACAAAAAGCCCGCACTACTTACGACAATATCTTGCGTCTAGTGCGGGATTATCCGGATGTATATGACCCTATTCGCTTCCTTCGCGAACGGGAAATTGTTCATTATCAGAGATTTGGTGAGGGCTTGCGTATTGTACAGGACCATCTGGACTCCAAGAATTTCTACCTGTTCAATCCTGCCTTTGATAAGAAGGTATGATGCTTAGCGTCGAAACCAGCCACACGGAACAAATACCGCGGTAAATGCACTGAGAACAACAATGGCAACTCCCACGCTTATCAGCCACGGCTTGCCATAAGGCTGACTTAGTGCAATGAGTACAAAGCCCAAGGTAATGAGGCTTGTGATTGTTCCCATGAAGCGACAAAGCTTTCGGAAGTCATAGGCCTCTCTTTCCTTATCCGTCAGATGTCGAAATGCGGTTATCAGAGAAGTTCCTTGTTCATGAAAAAATAATACGGAAAGCACCGCAAATAACAATATTAACAGTATTATCACTATCATCTTCGGTCCGCGCCGCAGCGCACCTCCTATATGTATTAATAATCGTCACCAAAACAACTGTGCTGATAACATCAAACCGCACAATGCCGCCAACAATGCCGGCACGCCGATACACATACCATAGCATACGAACTGTCGAAAGGAAAATGTGATATCCAGACGTTTCAGTATGGACATCCACATGATACCTGCCAATGCCCCAATGGGAGTGAGATACGCCCCTAGATTAGAACCAATGACAGAAGCGTAAACTGCCGCTTGTCCCGCCGTTCCACCACCCAAAAGGGAAGAATACAATACACTCATGGGGATATTATTAATTACATTTGCGGCAAGCGCCGAAGTAATGCCATACAACCAAATGGGGTGTCCTCCGGACAGCACTCCTGCCATGCGCTCCGTCAATCCGCAATACTCCATAGCCAACACCAAACCGAACATAGCTAAGACAAAGGGCGCCAGCAACCAAGGCAAACGATGAACGCTTCGAAATAACAGTCGCGGTCCTCGCTGTTGCACTACATTTACGACCACAGTACATAATATCAAACTTCCCGCTGTTCCTGCAGCGATAATCCACATAGGCATATTAATGTACGAAGAGCATATCAGCAAAATCGTACATACACCCAAATGCGCCAATCCCAACACTACCGTGGGCCAATGCTTTATTTCGCTCGGTTCTACGCTTGTAGAAATCTCTTTCTCCAGCGACTTACGGAACAATAAGCAGATCACCACATACACCGCCACTCCCGCAAATATCGTAGGAAACGCCATGATCTTACAGTATTCCAAAAAACCGATTCCCGCTCCTGTCGCCAAGTAAATGTTCGTAGGGTTACCAATGATAAATATCATGCTGAAGGTATTGGCGGCCACAAACTCCGCCACCAAATACGGAATGGGACAAATCTTTGCCGCCTTAGAAAAATACCCGATAAAAGGGGTAAAGGTCAGCACCACAATGTCATTGGATGTGAAGACGGTCAAAAGTGCTACCGTAAAGAACAAGGAACGCAACAGTTTCTTCTGGTCATTTCCCGCACGCTGTAGCGTAATCCCCGCCAAATAGTGAAAGAATCCTGCCTCGTCCAAATATACCGACAGAAACGTCATGGACAAGAATAAAACCAAGATTTTAATCGGGTTCACTGCCGAATCCGCAGTCAAACCATTTAGAAAATGATCCATTGGTAACAAGCCGCTGACCAACAAGACCAAGCAACCCGCCAGCGCAATAAAAGGGTAAGTATCAAAGTGAATCCCCCGAACTACCGCCTGTGGCTTCCACACAATCGCCACCATCATAATCAAACATGTCAATCCGCAAATCAATCCAACTGCAAGCATACGTCACTCCACTCCGCATAGAAAAGGAGTACCGCCTTAGTACGATACTCCTTTGTAGTTAAAATCAATCCCCGGTTATTCTTCTTCGGGGGCATTCTTTAGAAGCTGATTTGCAAGAATACCGAGAATCAATGCCGTAGCAATGGACGTAACGGTAACCTTACCGAAGGTCAACGTCAAGCCACCGATACCTGCAATCAGGATTACAGATACAACAAACAGGTTCTTGTTCTTATTCAAATCCACACCCTGAATCATCTTCAAACCGGACACTGCAATAAATCCGTACAGAGCCATACATACACCACCCATAACACATGCAGGAATGGAATTAACAAAAGCGATGAACGGAGATACGAAGGAAATGATAATCGCACCAATGGCAGCCGTAATAATGGTATATACGGAAGCGTTCTTCGTAATAGCCACACAGCCTACGGACTCACCGTAAGTAGTATTAGGACAGCCACCGAAAAATGCACCAACCATAGAGCCAACACCATCACCAAGTAAGGTTCTGTGAAGTCCCGGATCCTCCAACAAGTCTCTTTCGATAATAGAAGAAATGTTCTTGTGATCTGCTACATGCTCCGCAAATACTACGAATGCAACGGGAATGTATGCAACGGCAATGGTACCGAGATACGCCGCATCAAGCTCCTTAAAGCCACCGATGGCTGTAAGGAAAGTAAAATCAGGAAGTTGGAAGAAGGTAGCCAAGGTAACCTTGCCATCATCCAAAAGTGCCTTAAAGGCATCAAAACTAATAACCTTAATGGCATCCACATCTGCCGCATTACCGATAATGGTAAGAACCACAGCAACCGCATAGCCTGCCAAGATACCGTAGATAAAAGGAATCAGCTTCGCCATCTTCTTGCCATAGGTAGAACAGATCATAGTCACAGCCAAGGTTACCAAACCACACAAAAGGGCAACCAAAGGATGGGCAACGGAAGCACCGTCCACCTTAACACCACCGGTAGTCAGATCTCCTACCGCATTGCCTGCAAGCGAAAGACCGATAATAGCTACGGTGGGTCCGATAACAACCGTAGGCATTAACTTGTTAAGCCACTCAACGCCTACGAACTTAACCAAAATTGCGATAATAACGTATACCAGTCCGGCAAGAACCGCACCGATAATCAAACCGAGATAACCAAGGTTCACGGACACTCCACCTGCAAAGGCTGCTGCCATAGAACCCAGGAACGCAAAGGAGGAACCTAAGAATACCGGGCTCTTCTTCGCGGTAAACAGTATGTAAACAAGAGTACCTACACCGGCACCGAACAATGCTGCCGCGGGACTCATTCCATTACCGATAATCATCGGTACTACAAGTGTTGCTGCCATAATTGCCAACAACTGCTGAATCGCAAATACAATTAACGCGCCGAATTTCGGCTTGTCTTCAACTTGGTAAATTAGTTTCATATAATCCTCCCTTGTATCATGTGATTTTGGGCGAAATTGCTCACCTTCATAAACTGTAGCAATTCTTTTCCCTTGTTACGATATTAGCATAGTGCAGTACATTTGTAAAGAGCGAAAATGGTCCAACCCACAAAAAACCACACCCAGTGGCGTCTCTTTCGATTAACGCCACTAGATGTGGTATTACATTCATGCGATACTCATATGAATCACAACTACTATCGCTGCCTATTCCAAGCTGTCCCAGAAGGTCTTCAATGCTTCCTCACATCGCTCCACCGCACCAAAATATCCGAGACCGTGTCCCGCTCCCGGTACCATTACGAGCCACTTCTTCTCCGAAGCGCAGGCATCGAAATTCTTCTGCGAATTTTCCGCAAGTACAAAATCGTCCCCTTCTCCGTGAATCAGTAGCACCGGAACCTTCACCTTCCCAAGAGCCTCTTCCGTGGAAGCATCGTGAAAGCGGAAGCCCGCGCGATTTCGGCAGATTCCCTCCAACACCGGCAACACACAGCAAGGCACATGCAACTGATCCTTTGCCATATGCACAAACTGATTGTACGGACTGGTAAAGCCACTGTCCGCCACAACTCCCAGAAGATTTCTCTGGACCTCCGGAAGTCCTGCTGCCAAGAGCGCCACCGTAGCTCCCATGGACATGCCATGAATGACATACTTCGCTTCGTCTCCCTGTCGCTCCACTACCAGACGGCACCAAGCCTCCAGATCCCGCTTTTCTTTCGTACCAAAGCAAATATATGCCCCTTCGCTCTCTCCGTGGCTTCTCTGATCCGGCAAAAGCATGTCATAGCCCTGCTCCCAATACTTCGGCAAAATGATACTGAAATCATGCTCGCAACTGCTCTGATAACCATGACTAAAGATTACTGTCCTGCCATTTCCCTTTGGGTTCGTGTAATACTTCCCATGAAGTCGCAAACCATCTTCACTGGTAATGTAAATGTCCTCATGGGGTAAACCCATAATCCACTCTCTGGCCTCTCGTATCTTCGGAACCCACTCACGATAAGGGCTGTTCTCAATATAACCGCAAAAATCCTCGAACTCTCTACCGTTATAGTGCTTTCTACGAAAAAACACTAAAAACGCAGTCAATGCTCCCAAATATGCTGCTCCCGCCACTACCGTACCGCCCACTGCGGCCACTTTCCAAGCCTTCATATCATTACTCCTCATTTATGAAATCCTGTGCGCTTACCTTAACGCATCTCTTCCACGTACGCCTCCAGTGTCGTCCTATCTTGATAACCGGTAGTCTTCTTCAACACTTCACCATTCTTCAAATACACAATGGTGGGAATGCTCATAATTCCGAAACGTTGTGCAAGCTCCGGTTCTTCATCCACATTTACCTTAGCAAAATACACTTCGGAATATTCGTCCGCTACTGCCTCAAACACCGGTGCCTGCATCTTGCAAGGTCCACACCATGCCGCCCAGAAGTCCAGCACCACCAGCCCGGATACCTGCATTACTTCCTGCTCAAACATTGCTGTAGTAATATTTTTCATACGCTTTTCCTCCTTATCGTCCTACAAGTACTTACTTCCATCAATAGAGTGTCTCATTTTTATAAAATTATACGCCGAGAATCTCTGCTCTTATATTATATCAAAAAAACGGCGCAGTTCACAAGAACCACGCCGTAAAATACTTATAAAATCTTCGGAAACTCCTTACCGATTAGCAAATGCCCTGAGCAAGCATAGCGTCAACTACCTTCTCGAAGCCGGCGATATTAGCGCCTACTACATAGTTGCCTTCCATACCGTACTTCTTAGCAGCAGCATCGGTGTTGTGGAAAATGTTAACCATGATGCTCTGAAGCTTAGCATCCACCTCTTCGAAGGACCAGCTAAGTCTCTCGCTGTTCTGAGACATCTCAAGTGCGGAGGTAGCAACACCACCTGCGTTGGATGCCTTACCGGGTGCGAAGATAACCTTGTTGTCCTGAAGGTACTTGGTAGCCTCAAGCGTGGTAGGCATGTTAGCACCCTCCGCTACTGCGATAACGCCGTTAGCAACCAATGCCTTAGCATCCTCAAGATTCAACTCATTCTGGGTAGCACAAGGAAGTGCGATGTCAACCTTAGCGGTCCATACGCCCTTGCCTTCATGATACTCAGCACTGGGTCTTGCAGCTGCATACTCGGTAAGACGTGCTCTCTTAACTTCCTTAACTTCCTTAAGCAGAGCCACATCAATGCCTTCCTTATCATAAATCCAACCGTTGGAATCGGAACAAGTAACAACCTTAGCGCCCATCTCCTGTGCCTTCTGGATTGCGTAGATCGCTACGTTACCTGCACCGGATACAGCTACGGTCTTACCTGCGATATCGATACCGTTGCATGCAAGCATCTCCTTGGTGAAGTAGAGAAGACCAAAACCGGTAGCTTCCTTTCTTGCAAGGGAACCGCCGTAAGAAAGACCCTTACCGGTAAGCACGCCTTCGTATACATCACGAATTCTCTTGTACTGACCGAACATATATCCGATCTCTCTTGCACCTACACCGATGTCACCTGCGGGAACGTCAGTATCAGCTCCGATATACTTGCACAACTCCGTCATAAAGCTCTGGCAAAATGCCATAACCTCACGGTCGCTCTTGCCCTTAGGATCGAAATCGGAACCACCCTTACCACCGCCGATAGGAAGGCTGGTAAGAGAGTTCTTGAAGATCTGCTCGAAACCGAGGAACTTAATAATACCAATATTTACAGAAGGATGAAAACGAATGCCGCCCTTGTAAGGTCCGATTGCGGAGTTGAACTGTACACGGTATCCGGTGTTCACCTGAACCTGACCCTTATCATCAACCCACGGAACGCGGAACTTGAACTGACGCTCAGGCTCAACCATTCTCTCCAACAGAGCTTCTCTTCTGTACAGCTCCTCATTTTTCTCAATTACCGGCTTCAAAGACTCCAAAACCTCTGTAACTGCCTGAATAAATTCCGGCTCGCTTGCATTCTTTCTCTTTACAAGCTCCAATACCTCTTCAACATAAGACATTGTATTATCCTCCTATGATTCATGTTGTCGGCCTTCCCAATAAATGTTCGGAAAGAACCATGGGCACATTATACCCCAAGAAAAACGCAGATGCAATAGAAAAATCCGATTTTGTATACATTTTTTATTGTATACAATTGAAAATGACCTTAACCACCGATATTGGTCACTAAGGTCACTATTTCTTTTCTATTTGTTCTGAAGATACTGATGAATACCCTTCGCAGCTGCCTTTCCTGCACCCATAGCAAGAATTACAGTTGCCGCTCCGGTCACCGCATCACCACCGGCAAACACACCTTCCTTGGTGGTCTGACCGAACTCCTCGTCTGCCACAAGGCATCCTCGCTTGTTGGTCTCAAGACCCTTGGTGGTGGAAGAAATCATGGGATTCGGGGAAGTACCCAATGCCATAATTACCATGTCTACATCAATAACAAACTGAGAATCCGGGATCTCTACCGGTCTTCTTCTGCCGGAAGCATCAGGCTCACCGAGCTCCATGCGTACACAACGAATACCATTTACCCAGCCATTCTCATCCGTGGTAATCTCTTCAGGATTGGTGAGGATATCAAAAATGATGCCCTCTTCTTTCGCATGATGAACTTCCTCTGCTCTTGCAGGAAGTTCGGACTCACTTCTACGATATACGATGTGAGTCTCCGCCCCGAGACGAAGTGCCGTTCTTGCAGCGTCCATAGCTACGTTACCGCCACCAATAACCGCCACCTTCTTTGCACGCATAATCGGGGTCGTAGAATCTTCCTTAAATGCCTTCATCAAGTTACTTCTTGTGAGGTATTCATTTGCGGAGAATACGCCATTTGCCTGCTCACCCGGAATGCCCATGAACTTCGGGAGTCCCGCACCGGAACCGATGAATACTGCTTCAAAGCCTTCCTCTTCCATCAACTCGTCGATGGTTACGGACTTGCCTACGATTACGTTGGTCTCAAGCTTAACGCCAAGAGCCTTAACGTTCTCAATCTCCTTCTTCACTACATCTTCCTTAGGAAGACGGAACTCGGGAATGCCGTATACAAGCACACCACCGGCCTCGTGAAGAGCTTCGAAGATTGTTACATCATAACCGAGCTTTGCAAGGTCACCTGCACAAGTCAATCCCGCAGGGCCGGAACCGATTACAGCCACCTTCTTGCCCAGCTTCTCCGAGGGTGCTTCCGGCTTAATGCCGTTGGCTCTTGCCCAGTCACCAACGAAACGCTCCAGCTTACCGATGGACACAGCCTCGCCCTTAATACCGCGGATACATTTTCCCTCACACTGATTCTCCTGAGGACATACGCGACCGCAAATGGACGGCAATGAACTAGCCTGGCCGATTACCTTATATGCATCAGCAAATTTGCCTGCCTTAACTTCAGAGATAAATCCCGGAATATCAATGGATACCGGACATCCCTTCACACACTGTGCATTCTTACAACCGAGACAACGATTGGCCTCTTCTACTGCTTCGCTCTCGTTATATCCGAGACATACTTCATCAAAATTAGCCGCACGCACCTGTGCTTCCTGCTCACGTACGGGTACTTTCTTCATTACGTCCATTACTCGTCACCTCCGCAATTGCCACATCCGCCGTGATGGGTAGCACCTTCCTGCTCCTTCAGGAACGTTCTGCCCTCTACTGTCTTGTACAGCGTCTGGCGCTTCATTGCCTGATCAAAATCAACCAAATGACCGTCAAACTCCGGACCATCCACACAGGCGAACTTCACTTCTCCGCCAACAGTTACACGACAGGCACCGCACATACCGGTTCCGTCAACCATGATGGGGTTCAAGGAAACCACTGTGGAAATGCCCAACTTCTTCGTAGTCAAGCAACAGAACTTCATCATAATCATAGGTCCGATAGCAACACAGACATCGTACTGCTTGCCTTCTGCGACCAAATCTTCGATGCACTTGGTAACCATACCACTACGGCCATAGGAACCGTCATCGGTAGTAATATAAAGGTTTCCGGCAACCGCCTTCATCTCGTCTTCGAGAATCAACAGGCTCTTAGTCTTAGCACCAACAATAACGTCGGCAGCCACGCCCTGTTCCTTCAACCATTTAACCTGAGGATATACCGGAGCAGTACCTACACCACCGGCAATAAAGACAATACGCTTCTGCTTCAATTCATCGAGAGGCGTCTCGCAAAATTCCGAAGGACGTCCCAGCGGTCCTACAAAATCCTGAATAGAATCTCCACTCTGCAATCTGGACAGGCACAAACTTCCCGCACCTACAATCTGAAATACGATAGTAACGGTTCCTGCCACTCTATCATAATCGCAAATCGTAAGGGGAATACGCTCTCCGTCCTCGGTTGCACGTACAATAACAAACTGTCCGGGAAGACAATTCTTCGCCACACGCTCTGCTTTAACAACCATCATAAAAATGTTTGTTGTCAGCTCTTTTGCTTCTATAATCTGATACATGCTACTCCTCCTGTAACCGATGCATCACCAAATGCACCGCTAGTTGTTAGCGGAACACCATCTCATTTGTCCTTTGTCCGCTTTAATTTGATATTATATCACAATTCCTCGTACAGTACAAGATAAGAAAGTGCGAAGATTCTGCCCTTGCGGGCCCTCATTTTTGTGAATTTTGCAACAAATGATTGCGGCACAGAAAAAGCAGGAGTCGGGCATCCCCGCTCCTGCTACACAATTTCTTATTTCCAATCGTCCATATCCTTCTTGGCTTTCTCATCCTCTTCTCTCAAAAGACGGTCCAAATCATCCTCGTTGTTGGCCTTATAGAAGCCCTGCGCATTCGTGCCGGAAGCCATGCCCGTATAGGGTGTCTGAAATGCCTGTGCCGAAGCCTGCATTCTGGCTGCCATCTCTCTTGCTTCTTCCTCTTTCTTCGCACGATTCAAGGTAAACACCAAGAAGCCGATGCCACCTACGATCATCAACGCACCTACCACGATGAGAGCCACATTTCCGTTGGTTGTGGTGAGATCGATGTAGTAATCCACGAACATATCGCTACAATCCTCTTCCATCAATGCAGAGAATTCAGCAATATAGGAATCTAAATTCTTCTTAACATCACCACTGCACATTGCAACCTTGCCACGCACATCAAGATTATACTTAGGACTGTCCGAAGTCCCCTCAAGGTATGCCCATGTATCATTGTACACCTGCTCATACTTCTCGAAGTTCTTATCACCACTTACTTTAACACCGATATAGCAATCCAGATTCTCACCGAAGGGAATCAGATACCAACGGTTGGTCTCGTTCTTAATTACACCTAACGTGGTCTCTTCCTCGTAGCAATAATAATCGAGAACAAAATTCGTAACGCCTTGTACGTACATACCCTTCTCAACATCTTCGGGTGCCAACTCGTTAAAATCCACCGGGTTCTTCATTCCGTTCATGTCCTTGATGCCCATCACCAGCATAAAGCCACCGCAAATCATCAAGACAACCGCAACTAAATATGCCTTTACTTTTTCCATCTTCGTACCCTCACTCTTCTTATGTGTTCCGATATCGTTCGCCGACGACATCAAAAATCATTCTATCACATAGCATGTCTCAACGCAAGAACCAAATGAGTCATACCCTCTACTTCTTCGCAATGAGTTCCTTCGCATATGCCAAACTCTCATCAATGTTGGCACGGAAATTCTCCGCCCCCACCAACTGAGCAAAACCGGCCTTCTGCATAGCCTTCATAGGCTGCTCATTTACATGAGACAAAACCATGGTAATGCCGGCTTCCTTTGCTCGATGGTACATACTTGTAAGGTTGCGTAGTGCCGTAGCATCCAACGCGGGAACGTTACGCATACGTACAATAAGTACCTTGTCCTGATCATGAATGGGAATATTCAAAAACTTATGTGCCGCAGCAAAGAACATAGGACCGTTAATCTCGCAGATATTCACACCCTCCGGAACCATCTTCATGGCATGAAGTGCACCGGTCTCTCCGTCTCCGGCCGTTACCCAAGCACGTACATCCGTAACATCTGCCATACGCTTCAAGAACAAAAATGCCGCCAATACAAGTCCCACTTCAATGGCTACGACCAAATCAAAGATTACCGTAAGTGCAAACGTAATTACCAATACGAAAATATCACTCTTCGGTGCAGTCTTGCAAATCTCCACGAAGTGTCTCCACTCGCTCATATTATAAGCAACCACGAACAAAATGGCTGCGATTACAGGCATGGGAATCCATGCTGCGTAAGGCATCAATGCCACAAGAATCAGCAACAACGTAACGGCATGTACCATTCCCGCAATGGGACTGCGTCCGCCGTTCTTCACATTTGCCGCCGTTCTTGCAATGGCACCGGTAGCCGGAATACCTCCGAACAATGCCGAGAGAATGTTACCGGTACCCTGTGCAATCAACTCTGTATTGGAGTTATGCTTACTTCCGATCATACTATCGGACACAACACAGGACAACAACGACTCAATTCCCGCCAAAACAGCAATGGTAAATGCACTGGGCAGCAACTCCTTTACCATTCCCATAGACACCTCCGGCACACGGAAGGAAGGAAGATCTCTGGAGATAGTGTACAAATCACCGATTGTGTTAACCTCCAACTTGCCCAACTTCACAATCACCACACCTGCAACCACGGCAATCAAAGAACCGGGAATTGTCTTATTTATCATAGGCCACACGATGAGAATCGCAAGTGCAATCACACCTACTACAAGTGCTTGCCAGTTCCAAGTGGAGATGTTATGAATCACATTTTCCACCTTCTCCACCGTCTCAATGTTGGCTGTTCCGTCCGGATAAGAAAGTCCGAGGAAATCCTTCATCTGGCCAATGGCGATGGTTACTGCAATACCGGCGGTAAAGCCCGTAGTAATGGTATACGGAATATACTTAATCAAGGAACCAAATCGAAAGATACCCATAAGAATCAGCAGAATACCGGCCATAATCGTTGCCAGCGCCAGACCTGCCAATTGGTACTGTGCTACAATGCCCGCCACGATAGTGGCAAATGCAGCCGTAGGGCCGGAAATGTTTACTCGACTTCCACCCATTAGAGAAATCACAAATCCCGCTACAATCGCAGTGTACAAGCCCTGTTCCGGTGCCACGCCGGAGGCAATCGCCAGCGCGATGGACAACGGAAGTGCAATAATTGCCACGATAATGCCTGCCACAACGTCCTTCACGAACATCTGCTTCGTGTAGCTCTTCCAAATCGTTGTTATCTTCGGTTGAAATACTTTCATCTCTTACTCCTCGTACTTCTCGATAAATTATATAGTTAAAACATATACAGTAGGAGTGTACTCCCTTTCGTGAACATTTGCAAGATTAGAATCCCCCAAAAATAACGCCCTTTTTCGCGAAAAAATAAAACATTTTGACGAAGGCCCTCTAACGTATGTCCTTACTTGGGCATCTTCAAGATATACAACTTGCAAATGCATAACAAAACTATTGCATTTTCCTGTGGAAAGCGGTTGTATTTGCTTCCGTCTATATGCTATAATGTAAGCATCATATTACATATACGAAAGGATTATATCATGAAGAAGACATCTGTACTTTGGATTGCATTGGGTGCTGCTATCCTCGGTGGTTTTGCAGCAGCTACCGTTTATAACAAGACTAAGTTCCGCGAACCTCTGGATACCGATGATCTGGATGACGAACTCTTTGAGGACGAAACCATTGTTATCGGCGATGACAGCATCTTAGTTGCCGACGGCGACGGAGACGGTAATATCGATACCGTGATGCTGGATACCGACGGTGACGGTGAGATTGATACGATTTTGTTGGATACCGACGGCAACGGTGAACTGGATACCGTACTTGCGGATACTACGGGAGACGGTTCCTTTGATTCCGTCATTTCCGAAGGATTGAACGAGACTTTGTAAGTTTTTTAACACTACCTTTTAAAAAAAACGGTGGCAATGCACTTATCCCGTGCACTGCCACCGTTTTTCTGTCAACTATTATTGTATACTCTTCTAGCGGATTACGATGATATCCTCTTCCAAATCCTTATACTCTTCCTTCACACGCTTCTGTTCTTGGTTACGCTTATAGATCATCTCCAGCTTCTCTTGAAGCTTTCTGCGTCTTTCTTCCTCCTGCGTAACCGGTGTAGCCTGAACGCTTACTTCGTCGTCCTCTGCCTGATTAGGAAGGCTTGGTTCTTCGTCTACGGGCTCGATAATCTCTTCAACCGCCTCGGCAACTTCCTCACTCAAGTCTTCCGTGTCTGCTTCTACCATGGCGGCTTCCACAGCCTCATCTTCTACGAGAACATCGTACAATTTAGCCTTAACACTATCCGGAATCTCCATCTTCGGCATATCGTCGTCATCGGTCTCATAATATGCACTGCTTCTTCTAGATGTAAACGGCTTCATCTGATACCGCTTGTTCAAGAACAATTCATCATCGGGCTCTGCCTCGGCCTCTGCAAGATCCATATCTTCATAGTCAAAACCGCGGAAAGTAGGTAAGATAATCTCCGGTTCAACTTCCTCTTCTTCCGTTGCTTGTTCCGGAACTTCATACTGTGAAACATCTTCCTGCGGCACTTCTTCCGGCACTTCCTCGTAGACCTCTTCCGAGCTTATCTCGGATGTTTCCGCAACCATCTCCGAATCCACTGCAACAGCTTCCTCTTCATATGTCGCTCCGGTTTCTTCATATGCTTCTTCGGATTCCTCTGCATATTCGTCCCGAGTCTCCTCAGCTACTTCTTCTGTCTGCATATCATCTTCATAAGTTACACCGAAACGATTCTCCAGAGACCATTCTGATTGTTCGAAACGTTCAGACTCTGCATCCGTTGCATCTGTATATTCTACCGCTGTCGTCTGTTCATATTCTTCCTGCAAACTTTCAACTTCAGCCGCCGCTTCCTCCACGCCGATAGCCGCTACTATGTCTTGGTTCATACGTAGTGCCTTAATATTGCCGGACAATTCCGCAGTAGTCTCCAACAGACGTCCGTACATCTCCGTCATCTTAGAGTAACTCTCCGTAAGCGATGCAATGCTACGTTCGTCTTCTTCCAGACGATTTGCAATGAATTCTTCCCAGTTGCTCTCTTCGCGAACAACCTTACGCTCCGTCACAACGGTCTTCGTATAATATTCCTTATAGGTAACTCTTGTTCCGAACATGCAGAGCATGCACAGTCCCAGAGCCAGCAACATAAGACTAAAGGACTCATTTTCCAATACGGGAATACTCATCAATCCGAATATACCGATGCATCCCAAAGCTATAGCCACAACACTTAACACCAAACCGAGTACAGAGAAAATGTTCACTTTCTTCTTGTACATCAGCTTCTGGTCACGGTCATATACAATCTCTTCTTTCAAGGACTTCTGTAGACGACTTCCGCTGACAGGCACCGTCACCGCCGGCTCCGGTTGCTGGTCCGTTTCTTCCGCTTCCTGTTGATCCAACCAATCACTAACGGAGAACGGTTCTTCCGTAGACACGGTTTCTACCTCTTCCGGCACTTCCGTTCCATCTTCCGGTGCAGTAAACAAATGATTCTCTTCCTCCGAGGTCTCCAAAGGTCTCTGGAATAAGGACCAGTTGGCCTCTTCCTTCTCCCCGGGCTCCTCCTTAACAGCATCCTTGTTCTCCGGTTTCTCTTCCGGCACATCGGCAACAAACTTCTTTGTCAACGCCAATGTCAACACTAACATGGTAAGATAATAGCCCAACGTCTGAACCAATACGCCCACGTCCAAAGCGGTTCCCATAAGGGAATCCTGAACGACAAAAGGACTCTGCTCAAGAATACACAACGCAGCAATGCCCACCAACACTACAAACTCCACAATCATGGTGGGAATCTTAGAGTGCATAATATTCAGCACCATCAATACAAAGAAATAGAAAAATACCAAAGCACCAATCAACAGGTAATAGTACTTGTTGTTATTGTCAAGCACCAATAATACCGTGCCCAATGCATACAAAGTCACCGGCAACGCCAATAGTGCCAAGCATTTCTTCGCAGCCACAATCAGCAAAATGAACAACAACACCATAGCGCCCATCTGCATAATCCACGCCACATCCTGCATAATTGTTTCTTGCTCCATAGGCAAGACAAACCCCCAGCGATACTGCGTCATATTCACATGAAAATCAATAAAATATGCCGCAGCCGTAATCAAGGCCAACAACGCCGCAAAATACGGGACAATGGACCCTTGTGCAATACGTAGCTTCGTCTTAATCATAGTCTACTACCTCCTCGCGCACATAAGTCATTTAAGTTATTGTAGCATAAAACAACGACGAATTCCACAACGAATTGCAAAAAACGACTGCATTTTTGTCCACAAGGCGTTTTTATTACAAAAACGCAATAAAATGCGATAAGAAATGCTATGTATTTTCCCAATCCTAATGCTATACTGTAAGTATGGTGCGAACCTAATTCATCTGAAGAGGAGAGATTGAATCATGTCTGTATACGTAAATCAAGTTGGTTACCGCAGAGATGCGCGCAAACTGGCCGTTATGACCGGTGCCACTGCCTGCGAACTAATTAATGAAGACAATTCTACAAAAGTAGAACTTACTGCTACTTATCATGGCTACGATGCTACCAGTGGAGACGAGGTATGGAAAATCGACTTCAGTCACATCAAGGAAGACGGCGCTTACCATTTGGTAGACAACTCGGGGGCCGTGTCGCCTTCCTTCCGAATCGGATGTGGCGTTTACGGCGATGCATTTTCCGATATGCTTCGCATGTTCTATTTCCAGCGTTGCGGTTGCGGATTGGACCAAGCCCATGCAGGAGTATTTGCTCATAACGTCTGCCACACCACTCTCGTTAGCGATTACGAGAACCCCGATGTCCTTATGGAGATGAACGGAGGCTGGCACGACGCCGGTGACTTCGGTCGCTATATCTCACCTGCGGCGGTGACGGTAGCGCATTTGCTCTATTCTTACCTGCTCTTCCCCCGGGCCTATGACCGCTCCATGAATATTCCCGAAAGCGGAAACGGTATTCCGGACATTTTAAATGAGTGTCGCTACGAACTGGACTGGATGCTCAAGCTCCAGAAGGCGGACGGCGGTGTGTACCACAAAGTAACTACTCCGTACCACGCGCCTTTTATCATGCCTGAGGAAGACGAACAACCCCTCATTGCTTATCCCGTCTCTTCCATGGCTACTGCGGATTTCGTTGCTTCCATGGCTCTAGCGTCCCGTATCTACCGCGCATTTGACGTCGCATATGCGGATAAGCTCCTAAACGCAGCTAAGCAATCCTTTGCATGGTTGTTGGCACATCCGGAGCATGTCGATTTTGAGAACCCTACGGACTGCCACACCGGTGATTACCGCGACGTCTGCGATTTGGACGAACGCCTCTGGGCTGCTGCCGAGATGTATCTGTGTACCGGCGATGCGGGCGCGTTGTCCATGCTCCGTAGCCTGGTTCCTTCAAACATCGATAAGACCGGCCTTGGTTGGGCAAATGTTGCCGGGTTCGCCGGACTTTGCGTACTTTTTGCTCCCGAAGATTCCTTTGATGCCGACACCGTCTCCGTCTTCCGCAATGCATTTTTGGATAAGGCGGAAAATCTTAGAACCATTACTGAAACCAGTGGTTATGCCATGTCCCTTCGGAACAATGAATTTTGCTGGGGAAGTAACCTGTCGGTTATGACAAATGCCTGCATCCTCTTGGTAGCAACTATGATTTCCGGCGATGGCTCCTATGCAGCTGCCGCTGAAGAGCACCTGCACTATCTGTTGGGACGTAACCCGCTGAACATTAGCTACGTCACCGGTCACGGAGAGTATGCCTTCCGTAATCCCCACAACCGCCCTACCTATGCTGACGGTATCGACGATCCGATTCCGGGCTATGTCTCCGGCGGACCCAATGTGCATCCTTGCGATCCCAGAGCTTGCGCCGACATTCCCGAGGGTAGCCCCGGAATGCGCTGCTTCACGGATGCATACGAGTCCTACTCCACCAACGAGATTGCAATCTACTGGAATTCCATTGCAGTGTTGGCATTCTCTTATTTCGTAAATTAACATTTTTAATCGTCCGGAGTATATATTAGTGCAAAATAATCTCCCCCGCCGGAGTTTCTTCCGACGAGGGAGATTTCGATTTTCAAAGAAATTGTTATGCTTCAATCAAACCTTCGGCCTTCAACCATGCAACTTCGTCACGTATGGTCTCTTCGTAAGAACGAGTGGTATAGCCAAGCTCTTTCTGTGCCTTAGAATAGTCAAATGAATTGTTTCTTGCCAGATTATATACGGAAAACGTGGTCATCATGGGCTTCTTGCCACTCTTCTTCGCTTGCTTCTCCAAGGTCTGTGCAATCTTATCCGCCAAACCAAGAGGAAGGTAGAATTTAATCTTCTGGCAATCACATTCCGCGTGCAACATCTCGCACAACTGCTTTAGAGTAACCTCCTCATTTGCCAAGATGTAACACTCGCCCTTGCGTCCTTTCTCCACTGCGGCAATACAACCTGCTGCCAAATCTCGCACGTCACACAGGTTAAAGGAACCCTGCATACCGATAGGCATCTCGCCCTTAATAATCTTAATTAACGTATCCGTGGTCTCACCAACCGCATGATCGTTGGGTCCCAAGATTCCACTGGGATGTACAACACAAGCATTTAGACCCATTACTCTGGAAGCATCCAAAACCATCTGGGATGCCTTTGCCTTGGACTGGCTGTATGCGCCTACCACCTTCTCCGGATCATAAGGCTCCAGCTTGTCAACCTCTTTGATCTTCGTACCCATAGGTGCTTCGGGAATCGCCCCGGTGCTGCTGACATACACAAGCTTCTGACATTCCTTATGCTCCAAACATTTCTCAATAATATTTCTCGTTCCGCCCACATTGATGTTCATCAAGCGCTCGCTATATTTCGGATCAACGGTAACCAAGCTGGCGCAATGAATGACTGCGCTGGTCATACCCTCCGGAACTTCAAAAAACTCTTTCAAAGACTCCTTATCACAGAGATCACCGTAACAAATCTCTACTTCCTTCGGAATAAATTTTGCAGACTTATCATTCGGAAGAACCAATGCCTTCACTTTATCACCTCGTTCAAGCAACTGTCTGCACACATTGCTTCCCAAAAAACCTGCTGCTCCTGTTACCAAGTAAATCATGTTGCTCATAATCATCTCTCCTTTTGCTTCGTTTGGCATGTTTCACTTACGAAAATGAGCATACCTTCTCACTGTTTCAGCATCATTTATATTTTGTTTACGAAATGTTAATCTGAATATTAACACGGCAATTTCATCAACATCACTGCCAGTTCGTCACCGCAAAAGCAAAGGGACCCCGGCCCCATACATGGGCCGAGGTCTCTCATACGCACGATTAACTTATCGGGTAACGACGCTTCCCTTACTCCCCAAACACTTGCTGCACTACAAACTCCCGATGCCCAAACATGTATGCATACCCATCAATGCATACCGCTCTTTGATTCTCCGGTTGTCCTGCCAAGGGCATGCACAGAAGCTCCTGCAACTCATAACCGTCGAAGAGAAGCATAACATAACATCCCTTCTCCTCATTGTACCTCTGCACTCCCAGACCAATCAGGCGATTCTCTCGGTCGATGTAATAGGACTTGTAGTTCGTAGAATACGAAGCATTCTCAACTTCATAGCTACACAAGGGGTCTACTCCTGTCTCCGACTCAATATACACTTCCATCTTTACCGTATCCGACGAATCACCGACACCGATTCCCAACAGGTATCCGTCTCCCATATCCACAAGAGACGTAGAATAGCCTTCGATGGTTCCGGTGTCCTTATACGTAATATTGTTCAGATCACTGAGATTGAAGAAGAATACCGGATCTGTGAAGGAAATTACCTCTGCGGTACATACATAACCGGACTCTCCGTCAAAACGAACCGACTCCACAGTTTCTCCTTCCGGTGCAAAATCCTCCACTGCCGCTACGACTTCCCACGTCTCTGTATCAACACAAAACAGACTGGCATTCGTTCCCGTGCTGGCACAATCTACCCACTTCTTACCTAGGCAATCGTATTTCTTTCCGTTCCATCGTTCCGTCGTTGTAACTACACGCAGGATGCCATTATACTCATCCATGCTGTAACGGTCCTTGATTCTACCCTCCAGCAAAATCATACCGCCGTTCTCCAGCGTAGCACCATCATAAGTAATGGATGCAATTTCCGTCATGGCACAACCGGAATACCTCTGCTCCTTGTCCTGGTACATGGTAAAATTACGCATAGCATATACCGCATCCTCGGACACATAGACATCCTCGGAATAGGACAAAAATGCCTTGCTTCCGCAGGCCTTAAGCGTCTTCTCTTCCACCTTCATCACCACGGTATAATATACATCCGACAGTTCCTCCGGACAAATGATATCCTCCGCGGCAATGCTCTGTGCACCATCTCCATAATCAATCTGTGGCAAGAAGGTCTCTTCCTTGTCATAATCCACATCAAAGATACGGTATCCGGTCATCAGAAGAATCTCTCCGTCCACAA
Source organism: Lachnospiraceae bacterium (assembly GCA_045546575.1). Classification (GTDB taxonomy): domain Bacteria; phylum Bacillota; class Clostridia; order Lachnospirales; family Lachnospiraceae; genus ISDg. Next base: position 195,680 of record JAZQDC010000012.1, read on the forward strand.
GTCTGGAAGATAAGTAGCTTCCGCTGACAACAACACGTTCTTCCTCGGTAATGCTCCGCGGATTCTCCACATTTAGCGAAATGACCGCCACCTGCGCAGATGTCTTGCCATCATAATACGGTGCAATAACTGTAATGGTATCGCAATCCTGCGACAAGAAGATTTCCCACGTTCCCACATAGGCCTTGCCCATGCCCTTCGTATCAATCTCATATTCTGCAATAAGCTCCGACTTCTCTCCCGCAATGCTATACACCATCAAGGTCTTGTCATAGAGATAGTAAATGTACTTATCACTTCGTTTCATCAAGTCACCTTCGATAATTCCGTCAACCTGGTTATCCGTAATCTCTTGGTAGGATTCTCCCGCTCCGTCTCCGGGCATGCCACTCATATTGCCGCCGTCACCCGGTGAAGCGTCCATTGTCCCTTCCTGCAGGTCACCGAAAAACAGATTGCCGACACCCTCCGTAAACTGTTCCCAACGGTTATCATACCTAGGTTCTACCGCGTAATACTCCGCCAGTTTTTCGATAATCTCATAATACTCTCCCTCGGAATATTTCGACACATCCGTCTTCTTCGTCTTCAGTGGCACAAATAACCACACCGCCCCGAGAATCACACAGCAGATGCACGCTGCAATCACACCATACCGAATCCAAATCGACCTGCCGGACTTACGCGCCGGCTTCTCCTTCTTACTCTTCTCCGGCTTCACCGGACTGGCTTCTTCAATATACGCCTCATCCACAAGCTGCATTGCTTCTAATAATCTCTTCTCTTTCTTATCGTCCATATGCTCCCTCCATCTTATACTACGATGCCCTCGTTCTCCAGGTGTTCCTTGAAACGATTTCTCATTCGCAGAAGCGTCACCTTCACATTGCTCTCCGACATACCCATGCTCTCCGCCAGTTCCTTCACAGAGCACAAGTACCAATACCGGCGAACAAATAAAATGCGATTCTTCTTCGTTAGATTCCCAAGGAATTCATTAATAGCATCTCGTAGCACCGCTTCCTCCACTCGCGTGTCTTCATTTGACCCGTCGGGGATACACTCGATCAGTTCTTCTAAGGCCAGTTGCATGTTACAATTCCGCTTCTGCGCCGTATTGTAATCATAGCGGTCCAGTGCCAACCGTCTTGTAATCTTCCCGAGAAAAGTCTGCAAACGCTCCGGTCGGTGGGGTGGCATGGCGTTCCAAGCCCTTATGTAGGTATCACTGACACACTCCTCTGCATCTTGAAACGATTCCAAGATGCGCTGTGCTATATAGTGACAGTACTTCCCGTACTTAGTTTGGGTCTCGGCGATAGCAGTCTCCGAACGCGCCCAATATAGGTCCACAATCTGCTTATCTTCCATGGTACTCCCCTCCTAACTCATTTGTGATAAGGCCTTTCATCCTAATACACGGCGAAGAATTCGCTTAGGTTACAAAAAATCACACAACTTTTTTTAAGCTTATCTACGTTAAGAATAATACTCCGAGACAGGGATGTCCAGCATTATTGCGTCTCAGCGGAACATTTTATGGCATTGAGAGAACCTTCTTTTACACAACAAAACCCCCAACTCATAAGAGTCAGAGGTTCCACCGTCATCTTATCTATATCTTATTCATACTTATAAAATGTCTTCCGAAGAGATTCATAAATGTCTTGTACTCCTCGACTCTTGATACGATTATCAACGTAGGGTATGCATTGATTTTCCTTACTCGAAGCGCTTCCAGCATTTCCGTTTGTCCTTCTGCAAAGAAGCGATTCGCTTCATAACGAACAATCAATGGTTCCGGTTGTCCCAAATGTACCGCCGTTGTTCCCAAAGGCTTAGACCTATCCGTTGTCACACTGTGCGAAATGAGTCGTAACGGCATCTTGAGTACACCTAAGGTGATTGACTCTTCCAGTCCCCTCAGGTCTGTCATGTCTCTCTGATCACAGAACATATGCAACCATTCCTCCGTCAGACCTGCATTTGCAAAGGAAATCGCCGATTCCACCGAAGTAGTGAAGACCAAGTTCTTCTCTTCCTTGCAATAGACAATCTTCTTAATCGAGTCCAATGACAGGCAATATTCCTCAGCCAACTCAGAAAGTGTCATCCCGCTCCTATATTGATTGCAAATCATCATGTTACGCTTCCGTAGCTTCTGTCTGATTCCGGACACCTCGCCCCAGCTCTTTCCCGCATTTTCGATAGGAACGTATATCAATTTCCCTGCGGCATATGCCTGTACCTGCTTTAGAAGCTCTTCAGGCAACACATCCTTTGCATTTTCGTATTTCATACTATCACCATCCCCAACCTCGTCACTACGCAATGCTACGAATTCTGTTTTCCAGTTCTTCCAAGTATCTCATAATGGACCGACAGGACTCCTCATCGTCAATAGAAGCATGCCAACGCAACGTATCCAGTCCTTTGTAAAATGCCATACACAAGTATCGCTCACGAAAATGCTCAATCACAATTCCCCGCTCCTTACAATACACATACAAACGTTCCGGTATCTGTAGATACGGTTTATTCAGATCCATAATCGCAAAATCCAAGAGGAAGTCTGCAACTCCGGCTCTGCTCCAATCCGGAAACCCAACCCCGCCACTCTCACCAACGATCATGTTCACAAAAAAGGTATTGTTGTTCACAAGATACCGACGTCCCTCGCAGAACGAAGAATACTGTAACATCTTCTCGTAATACGTTTTGAAAAATTGTTCTGATACCATGGTTGTCTGAAACAGCTCCCGCCAGTTATACCAGTAATCCTCTCTACTGTCACAGAAGGTATCTACCAAGAACTCTCTGCAAGTATCGTATTCAAGTCGGTTCTCCTCATCGAACTCACCGTAACCCACCAAGCCTTCAATATTTGCCTTCCCAATCTCTAAAACTCGTTCAATAAATGCATCTGCCATCTCCCGAAACTCTTCCGTTGTAAGCTGATCTGCCACATTTCCCATCGGTGTCATACACACCGCCCCTGGTAACAATTGTTTGATAAATAAATCTCTCGTCATATTTGCCTCCATATTATGAAATTCACCATCGGCGCCGGTGACTGTCATCATACTATCAACCGCTCATGAAAAATAAAAGTGAAAGATTCATTATACTCAAACTTTCCCCATCCCGTTGCTACACATCCTTATACAGTGCATAAAACTCCGCATCCAGATTATCCTGCATTCTGCGGTACCACTCTTTGGTATCATCCAACGCCTTATTGTAAATGAGTGGCGCCGCCGACTCCATGAACCAGTCCATCAACTGCTCTCGCTCGATAATTCCCAGCGGCTCCTCTCGTACATCCTCATAATAGTTCGCCAGGTCTTCACCAAGGGCTTTGCGCACCTCCGGTGACAACGACACCTTTCCGGTATTTCTGCTTACCATACCCTGTTCTCCCTTCATTTCTTTCTTCTGCTTTTATCGTGTGTAAAACCGCTCATCTCTGCGTCTACCCACAATTTCAACATTACCGCAAATTACAAAACGGACAGCGAAATCTCATAACTATTCCGCTGTCCGCCGCGTGGTTCTACACAAGTAGAACTTAGATATTTCTAATAGTCTGCACCCATCTGAAGAGCTTTGATATTCAATTCCTTCAGATCCTGATGTCTTGCACTTACAATCTTATCTACGATCTTGGCAATATTCTCTTCGTTGATAATTCCGGTCTCCTTAATCATCTTGCCCAGAAGAATCATATTAGCGAGAGTAGGCATACCGTTGTCTGCTGCCAACTTCGTTGCCGGAACACCGAAAGCTTCTACGTCGGTTCTCTCTACTTCTCTTCCAATCAAGGTGGAGTCGTAGAAAATCTTACCGCCGGGAACTACCATGCTCTCATACTTATCCAGAGACGGAAGGTTCATAACAACCAAGATGTCCGGCTTCTCAACAATGGGAGAACCGATAATCTCGTCACTGAATACAACGCTACAGCTTGCGGTACCACCACGCATCTCGGGACCGTAAGACGGCAACCAGCTAACCTGCTTATCGGAAATCAAACCATCATACGCAAGGAACTTACCGGAGAACAAGATACCCTGTCCACCGAAACCTGCGATCAAAATCTGCGTCTGTGCCATTTATTTGTCCTCCTTCTTCTCTGCGTATTTGTCCTTATATACACCAAGAGGATAGTAAGGAAGCATATTCTCCTCAAGCCACTCCAACGCCTTCTCGGGAGTCTTGCCCCAGTTGGTAGGACAAGTAGACACAACCTCGATCAGGGAGAAGCCCTTGCCTTCCATCTGGTTCTGGAATGCCTTCTTAATCGCTTTCTTAGCCGCCTTTACATTCTTCACGTTATTTACTGCAACACGCTCAAGGTAGGAAGGACCCTCCAACTCACTGAGCATCTCACAGATACGAACCGGATAACCTACAGTGTTTACATCACGACCGTAAGGAGAAGTCTGGGTTACCTGTCCCGGAAGGGAAGTCGGTGCCATCTGACCACCGGTCATACCATAGATTGCATTATTTACGAAAATGATCGTAATGTTTTCATTTCTTGCTGCCGCATGTACGGTCTCTGCAGTACCGATGGAAGCAAGGTCACCGTCACCTTGGTAAGTAAATACGATGTTGCTCGGGTCACTTCTCTTAACACCGGTAGCTACTGCCGGAGCACGGCCATGTGCTGCCTGTACCATATCCACATTAAAGTAGTTGTATGTAAATACGGAACAACCAACGCTGGCAACACCGATGGTAGTACCCATGATTCCCAGCTCGTCAATCGCCTCTGCTACAAGACGGTGAATAATACCGTGAGTACAACCGGGACAGTAATGAAACTGATTGTCGGTCAAAGCCTTCGGCTTCTGAAATACTACTTCACCCATTACTGCTCACCTCCTAATTTGTTTGCTTCCACAACCTGTGCAAGTACCTGCTCGGGAGTAGGGATACATCCACCCACGCGGTTCGCCATAAGTACCGGCTTCTTGCAACGAATTGCCAATTCTACGTCCTCAACCATCTGACCCATATTGAGCTCAACGGTAACAAATGCCTTTACCTTGTCTGCCGCCTTACAGAGAACATCCTTCGGGAACGGCCAGAGGGTAATGGGACGAATCATACCAACCTTAATACCCTGTGCACGAGCTGCCTTAATGGCATTGCGAGATACACGGGAAGCGATACCGAATGCTACGATACATACCTCGGCATCATCCATCATGTACTCCTCGTACATGACTTCGTTCTCTTCAATCTTCTTATATCTCTCGTAACGCTCCAAGTTCCACTGCTCCAACTCCTCGGGCATCAAAGAAAGGGAGTTTACGATATTACGCTTTCTCTCACCCTTGGTACCGGTAAGCGCCCAAGACTTGTCGTGCTCATTGACCTCTACACCGTCCAGCGCTACAGGCTCCATCATCTGACCCAAGGTACCGTCTGCAAGAAGCATTGCCGGAACGCGATACTTCTCAGCTACGTCAAATGCATGCGCAGTAAGACTTACCATCTCCTGTACACTTGCAGGTGCAACTACGAACAAATGATAGTCACCATGTCCGCCACCCTTGGTTGCCTGGAAGTAGTCTGCCTGGGAGGGCTGAATACCGCCGAGACCCGGGCCACCTCTCTGTACATTTACAATCAATGCGGGCAAATCACAACCTGCCATGTAGCTGATACCCTCAGCCTTCAAAGAAACTCCGGGGCTACTACTACTGGTCATTACTCTCTTACCGGTAGCTGCAACGCCGATACACATATTAATTGCAGCAACCTCACTTTCTGCCTGAAGAAATGTTCCGCCAATCTTCGGCATACGCTTTGCCATATATGCAGCAACCTCTGTCTGAGGAGTAATGGGGTAGCCGAAATAATGACGGCAACCTGCCATAATGGCTGCTTCCGCAATGGCTTCATTTCCCTTCATCAAAACCTTATCTGCCATTGGACTCTCCTACCTTTCTACCGTAATTACACAGTCCGGACACATGGTAGCGCAAAATGCGCAGCCGATACATGCCGACTGGTCAGTGATCTCTGCCGGATGATGACCCTTCTTATTGATGGTGTCAACAGACATCCGGAGAAGTTTCTTGGGACATGCGCCGACACAAAGTCCGCAGCCCTTGCAAAGGTCAGTATTAAATGTTACTTTGCTCATGATTCCCTCCTTAAAATTTGCCTCCGTATCGCACTTGCGAACGTTGGAAAAAATTAATCCTTATTGTACAATCGCTTATTTTGGAGTCGAAGAGGAAGAACATTGGGAAGCTGCTCAGAAACCGCGTCACGCAATGATTCTACTACTGTAGTCGCGCGTAACTCAAGCCCCGTCGCCTTCGCAATCTCCTGTGCGTATCGATCTGTAGATAACACATCTTCCGCCGTGGTCTCTACGCCCAAATTCGAATTGTTTATGATGCCGGTAAAGGGAAGTCCCCCTGCCTGCTCTATCTCACGCATTACCTCGACTGTACTCTCCACATCTCTGGTAAGCGGACGATACTGATTCACTACGAACAACATCTCATAGTTGTTCTCCTGCAATAAATACGGTGTATAACGCCCCAGTGCCAAAGCACCTCGATCATCACCACCGATATCCATTACGGCATAAGTACTCTTGTTGTCAATAATAGAATACATCTCCTGAGGAAGTGCCGGAACATCCACATTGGTATTGGCGTATTCCGAACTGATTAGATGAATCCCCGCTTCCTTCAGTTCTTCCTCACTATCCTTCGTACGATAATAAGGATTCACAATATCCAAATCCGCAATGACAACGTCCTTGCCTTCGGCCTTAAGGTTCAATGCAATATTCACTGCAATGTTGGTCTTGCCGCTGCCGTAATGACCTGCCAATAATATAACTCGCTTGTAGTTCATAGCATTCTCCCCTATTGTATTCGCCTTTTGTGCACCTAACACAATATCGGGGGAAATGACCTTTCTGTCATTTCCCACCCGCATCGTTTCGTGCTATTTCTCTATAATATAACAAATGCTCCGAAAATGCAACTACAGTTTATTTCTCTGAATCTTACCACTGATGGTCTTCGGAAGTTCATCCATGAACACAACGATTCTCGGATACTTGTAAGGAGCGGTATGCTTCTTCACGTATTCCTGAATCTCTTTCTTCAATTCCTCAGTGCCTTCGGTTCCCTTTGTAAGCACGATGCTAGCCTTTACGACCTGACCGCGAACCGGGTCGGGTGCTGCACTGACACCACACTCAAGAACGTAGGGAAGCTCCATGATAACACTCTCGATTTCAAAGGGTCCGATACGATAGCCGGAGGACTTGATAACGTCATCCTTACGACCTACGTACCAATAGAAACCGTCCTCGTCCTTCCAAGCTACGTCACCGGTATGATAGATACCATCATGCCATGCTTCCTTGGTGAGTTCTTCGGAATTGTAGTAACCACGGTACAAACCACAAGGAACCTTCTTATCGGTGTAGATACAGATCTCACCGTTCTCACCCACCGGCACGGGATTGCCGTCCGGATCGAGAATCTCTACATGGTACTGAGGAGTAGGCTTACCCATAGAACCGAGCTTGTGCTCTTCTCCATACAGATTACCGATAACAAGGGTGGTTTCGGTCTGACCGAAGCCTTCCATAATACGAAGTCCGGTATTTTCCTTAAACACTTTGTATACCTCAGGATTCAATGCCTCACCTGCAGTAGTTGCATGGCGAATACTGCTGAGATCGTACTGGCTGATATCCTGCTTAATCAACATACGATACATGGTAGGCGGTGCACAGAATGTCGTAATCTGATACTGTGCAAACAACGGCAAGATATCTTCCGCGTGGAAGCGATCAAAATCATAAGTAAATACAGGACCCTCGCTGAGCCACTGTCCATAGAACTTGCCCCACAGTGCTTTTCCCCAACCGGTATCGGAAATAGTGAAGTGCAGACCGTCCGGGTCTACCTGATGCCAATACTTTGCGGTAACAAAATGACCGAGAGCATACTTATAACTATGGCAAGCAATCTTCGGATAACCGGTAGTACCGGAAGTAAAGAACATGATCATACGATCGGAGCCCTTCGGGGAGTTTGCAGTACGCTCATAGTGGGAGCTATACATTACGTACTCTTCATCGAAGTTTCTCCAGCCCTCACGAGGCTCGCCTACCATAATGCGATGCTCAACGGTAGGGCATGAAGCCATCGCCATCTCTGCCTGTGCTGCGGTATCTCCGTCGGAAGTACAGAGAATTGCCTTAACTCCCGCAGACTGGAAACGATACTCAAAATCGTGTGCCACCAGCTGGTTGGTTGCGGGAATTGCGATTGCTCCCAGCTTATGAAGCGCTAACATACTGATCCAGAACTGATAATGTCTCTTCAGTACCAACATAACACGGTCGCCCGGCTGGATTCCCAACGCCTTGAAGTAATTGGCACACTGTGCACTCTTCTTGCTCATCTCAAGGAAGGTGAACTTTCTCTCAAACTTGTTCTTATCGAGATGAACCATGGCAAGCTTCTCAGGATTCTTCTTTGCAATGGCATCCACAACGTCAAATGCAAAGTTGAATTCCTCTTCGTTAACGAAATCTATCTTCTTCAATCTGCCCTTCTCATCTTCAGTAGTCTGGATGAACTTCTCACTAACAAAGCTTCTCTTAGCGGTTCTACCGGTTACCAATGTTTCAACCACTTCCTGCTCCTCGGTTTCGGTTCCGGGAAGGACAACCGCAAGGAAGGTACAATCCTGCTCATTGATGGCGATCATTCCGTGGGGTGTGGAGCTCTTGTAGAAGATGCTGTCACCCTCCTTAAGAATCTCGGTGTGATCCCCCACCTGTACCTTCAAGCATCCCTTAAGTACAAGGTCAAATTCCTGTCCGCTATGCTTTGTAAGATGGATAGGCTTCTTCTGCTGTTCTGCGGAATACTGATAACGAACCCAATAGGGCTCTGCCAACTTATTTTTAAACATCGGTGCAAGGTTCTTGATAAGAATACCCTCTTCCTCTGCTGTTACCTGACCCTTACCGCTTCTTGTTACGGTGTAGGAACTCAGTTTCGCCGTACGACCCTCAAGAAGTGCCGACATCTCCACATTCAGAGCCAAGGAACACTTATGAATGAAGGTAAAGGGAAAATCCTCAAGTCCTTCTTCAAAAGCCTTATACTCTTCCACTGTTACTTCGGTGAGTTCTGCCATCTGCTCCTCGCTCAGTTCGGCAATCAAACGCATCTCCTTGATACGTCCTGCCACTTCCAACAATTTGACATCCACAGTTTCATTCTTCATGTTTCTTTCCTCCTAGAAAAATAATATCGTGTGTCCGATTGAGATACTATTCGACAAGTTTCGTGGAAATGAACCCTTCATCGGCGGCGTGCATGCTTTCGTCGCTATTAAGTCCGCTCAATAAAAAAACTCGCCTCAAAGAAAAACCTTCTTTGAGACGAGCAATCATCATTACCCGCGGTACCACTCAAATTGTGCCTTCGCACCACTCTCAGACTCCAACAAGTCCTTTGCCTTGACGCGGCAACTACGGAAGTTCCTACTAATCCACATGAGTTTCAGACCTTCAGCTCGGAAGGGATAGGCATTGAGCATCTTCACTATCGGTTCGCACCAACCACCGACTCTCTGAAAGTCCGGAATACTCCACCGTCTTCGTCATAGCCTTTCTGCATATATGATTCGTTTCGTAAAACGAATTTTGCTCATTGTACTCCCGATTTGCTCTGTTGTCAATAGGAAAAATAAATTTTTTTAACTTTTTTATCTTGAAACACTTTCTACGCAAATGCGACATTTCCGTTCATCGCACCTTGCCTTTGTCCAACTCCAGTACCTCATCACATAACACCGCAATATCCTCTGCATGGTGCGAAGACAACAAAATTGTCTTTCCTTCATCCCGAAGCTGTAACAGATACTTTCTCATGTCCTGCACCCCGTCCAGATCCAAACCATTGAATGGCTCATCCAAAATCAGAAGAGAAGGTTCTTCCATAATTGCCTGTGCCAACCCCAGACGTTGGCGCATACCGAGGCTATATTTTCCCACCCCAAGCTTTGAATCCGGGTCCAAGCCTACCATCTGCATAGATTCTCGAATCCGTTCCTTACCAATACGACGATTTAACCCCGCCAAAAGCGCCAGATTCTGATATCCACTCTTCATCGATAGGAAACCGGGCGTTTCAATAATAATTCCGATATGTTCGGGGAAGTCTACCTCCTGCCCCACAACAACACCATCTACGACAATTCGTCCGCCGGTAGGTCTCACAAAACCGCAGATACATTTCATCAGCATCGTCTTGCCGGAACCGTTCCGACCAATCAGTCCGTGAATCGTCCCTCGCTTTACTCCAAAAGAAATATCCTTAAGTATCTCATACCTACCGATCGTCAAACTTACATTTTCCACAGATATCACAACTGTTCCTCCTCATCACTCCGGTACTCCATCTGCCAAGCGAGCATTTTGTATTGCTGCATACGCGATGCTAATCAACAATGCCCCCAACAGTACATAATACAACGCTGAATCTACAACTTCGAAAATCGGTTCTCGAAAATATTTTGTAAAATGCTCTCCGAACACACTATTCGCCGTGGGAAAGAACCACTTCACATATACTGTTCGGTCGCAGAGAATTGCACCGAGCATTTCCAAGGAAATGCAGACAAACAAACCAACCTTCTGCCAACCTACGCAGTACAGGATAATCTGAATGATATTCATAAAAAAAAGATTTAACGACATAAATCCCACGGAGTATAAGACAACGGCAATCAATTGTCCTTGGTAATAAGTACTTTCTTCAATCAACGGCGTTCCTTCCATCAAAAGCATTCCCGTACCTTCATCCCAAATGCCGGTCACTACCGTGCTCCATTCAAGACTCACATGACAATGTCCCACCGACAGTATCATAGTTACTGCCAAGATCATCACTACATAGGAAAATGCACAAAAGAAAGCAAATAACAGTTGGCCGCCAAGCCAACCTCCTCTGCCGGTACGCACAATATAAAATACCGAATTACCAAAGCGTGAAGGAAAATCCGAAAGCAATATAAGGTACACAAACGGAACTGCAGCTTGTAGCAACATGGAATTAACAAGTGCCACATACGGTTCCAAAGCATTCATTGACACTTGCTGTACCTCCGAAACCTCAACCATGGGCATTACGATATTGGCATGTACAAACACAATAAGAATGAGTAGCAGTGCGTGTCGTCCGTCACATATCCACTCACGGTACTGTGCCGTTGCCACAATCCACATCTTCTTGACACTATGCACCGAGGTCACCGCCCTTCCGCCGTCCCATATGTACAAACATAAACATACTGATACATACCGCTAAAACGTATAGAATCCAACGCTCTCCTCCACTTCGTATCAAATTGGAAGCTCCGGAGATATTCCATTTTGCGATTCGTGCTCCACTCTCAAAATCACCACCCAAAAACTTATCAGTGCCCCATTTTGTAACGAGGACATCATACGAATATAAAAGCGTAAATGGAAGACTTATACACAGATAGCGATTTCGCAACATTGCCATGGCGATTAGAAATACACTACTCCCCAACCCACCGAAGATATAATAGTCCAGCATAGTTTTAAAAAAATATGCCTCATCCAACACCGGCATCATTTCCGGTATCATAGCAAATTCAAACATGGAGGGAAATACCCACCAAACGACACCACAGTACCCAACATAAGACAGGCACAACAAACACCCGCCTACCGTCACTGCCGCCAAATACCATGCCATGCGATACATTCCCGCTCCAATCCGAACTACAGAGAGGCGATAATACCCCCTCTCCTTTTCCGCAAAGTACATGGTAATCGCCGGCAACGCACAGAGTAAAGGAACAAACATATAGAAGTAGGTTCCTCCTGCCGGATTCATAAGCATCTGCCATGACAGTCGGTAGTCTGTGTTCAGCAACCAAACCTTACCCCGAAACATAAGTTCCAAAATCGTATAATTTTTGCCAATATCATAGTCATTGTATGCCACAGTTGTTGTAAAACAAACAAGTGCCAGTATGCAACATCCAAAAAACGGAAGGGAAATAATCATTTTCTTCATGTCACACAGAAATGCTCCAAATAATCGCATATACCCTCCACAAAACATCAATGATGCGAGAGACATTCTCTGCCTCTCACATCATAAAATCAAACTATTGTTCCTTTTGGCTCAAATCAAAGTATGGTGTGGTACCCTGGGAAGTACAATCACACATGTACACATCTCCCGTCAGGGCATCTACGTAGATCGTCATTCGAGGATCCAGATTACTAACGTACGTTGTATTTTCACTCTTCACGGTAAAACACCACATAGGGGAATAAGTCAACAAATCCTGCTCGCCTTCCTCCAATTCACGTGAATAATACATACAGCAATATCTTAGTTCTGCGTCTGCAATTCGATATACCCCATAGGGTGCGAGATGTGCTTGCATCGCCTCAAATGCAGAAGTCAATGTTAAAACTTTGTCTTCAAGTTCGGTTTTGCTCACAAGATTCATTGAATAACTATTGGCGATCCTGCATACATCTCCATCTTGGTTTAACATGATATTCAAATACGTCGGTCTTGCTATTCCCGTATACACATACTGAAAATCCCCCGCCTCATCCATTGCCAAACCATTTAGTACTCTTTCGTATCGGATCACATAACACCCCCCATCCGCATCCCCGTACCGAATCGCTGTCCTAGCCTTCAGCTCTTCTGTGAAATTCGTTGATTGTAAAGTCTCATGCACAAGCCTATCAACCTGTACCAAAGCATCCGCAAGCGTCTTAGAATCACTAACCATAACCCCATCCGTAGTTCCTTCACATCGCAAATCAACTTTTTTTAAGATAGGTTTCTGGTTTTGAGGAATCCAGTCATTGTTGATCCGATGAACAATCGAATACGTCCCGGTCGAATAACAGGTTGCACTCAGAAGCTCATTGTTATAGGTCAAATATATGCGGTTAGTATCACATTCCACCAGGTTGTCGTCCATTTCATGTCCAAACACTTCAAGAAGTAGATATCGCATACGCTCAACGCATTCTTCCTTTGACATCCCATGTTCTGTATCTTCCTCGTAAGTATAAATGTACTGGTACACTTTCTGCGGAATTGATACGCTTAGACTACGTTCGTCCCAACCCTCTGCAAAATTGATATTCTGATATATATCCTCAATGGAAGCAGTATCACAGGACAATACATTGTTTACTGTGTCAAATACTAGCACCGGCTGCTTCCTCTCATTTAAATCAGAACTGTTCTCATCATTCCCTAAGATTCTGATTCCGATAATAACGACTCCTACCACTACAATAATCAGAAGAGCCAATACCCCCTTTTTACGCATTCTATCACTCTCCTACTGTACCGTTAATTGACGTGGCATTTGAACTGGTGGTTATAACCAAATCGAAGAATCCATAGATTGTTGAGTCCGCAGGAGCTGTTGTATTCATCAAAATATTATGTGACTCCTGTGTTGAATAGTGATAATATGTACCTGTTGTCGGTCTGTGAATCGTACCATCAGACTCAACAACGTATGCATAGTATTCTACATGAACGACACGTCCATTTTCTTCCGGCGTGAAATAGAAGTAGTCGCACGACTCTTTGAATTTCAACGTTGAATAAGACGTATAATATCCCTTTGTCGTGGTGAGCTGATTCGTGTTTGTAGGGGCCGACGGTGTATACCAAAGGCTCCATGATGTCGCACTAGCAAACATCGTCTGCATACACATTGCCAATACTAGAGTTGCAACAAAAATTTTTTTCTTCATAAGAAGACCTCCTATAAGATTTATTTCACAACATTTCTCACCCCAAAGAAATGTTTGTGTTCATTTTTTGAACATTTCGCATTATACAATATCTCTTTCCTTGTACTCTCAACATAGCATTTTATTTATTTTTTTCAACCCATTTTGTTCATTTGGTCGAATATCGCTACAGTTTGGTATCTGGCTGCATATTTTTAACAGCGAAAAAACGCCACGGGCAGAGGATACTTTCCTTGCCCGTGGCGTAATATCTTGAGTCTTTTTTAATTATGATTTCTTTACTTCTTCAGAATCCGCTCCGCATTTTTATATAGCATCAACTCCAGCTCTTCCTCCGTCAACCCCAGTCCTCTAAGGCGTGCAAGTTCTGCGCCGGGATTCCACATAGGATAGTCCGAACCGAAGAGCATACGTTCCGCGCCATACATGCGAATCAACTCCTTGGAGCGACGATTTCCCAGATACATCATGGCACTGCTACAGTCCAAATAACACTCCGTATCCTGTAGGTATTCCGTGGCCAGATCATAGAGAGACCATCCTCCGAAATGTGCAGCAATCAATGTAATTCCCGGAAACTCATCCAGCACGTGACGAATACGTCTCGGATGATCATAATCATAGCGATAATCTCCGCAGTGAATAATAATCGGCATCTTGCCGCGAATTGCATCATACACAGGGAACATTCTCTCATCATCTACGAAGAATCGTTGTGAGTCCGGATGAATCTTTACGCCCTGCAAGCCCAGAGCCTGCATACGCTCAATTTCTTCGCATTTGTTCTCGTAATCCGCATGCATCGTACCGAATCCGACAAACTCGGGATGTTCCTTCGCTGCCGCGGATACAAAGTCGTTAATGCTCTGTACCTGCTTTGCTCCGGTAGCCACAGAGTGTACAACGAAATTCGTAATGCCGGCCTCCTTGCCGATATTCAGAAGACTTCCTACCGTTCCGTCACAGTCCATCTCAATCTGATAGAAATTACCCACTCCTTCTACCGCACGACTCGCAATCTTCTCGGGGTATATGTGCGCATGAAAATCATAAATTGCCATTGTTTTCGTCCGTCCTTATTCTTCATTTCTCCGTTATAAACGCCCCATTGCCTGCTTCGCCAACACAAGACACCCAAGAACACCTTGGTTGTCCCACAGTGCGGAAGGTACAATATAATTCTGCATATCCTTAAGTTCCGGGGTCTGTAGGTAACCACCCAGCTTCTCCATAACTTTCTCACGAATCAAGGGAAATAGCTTCTCCTGATGCATCACTCCGCCACCCAGCACAATCCTCTGCGGCGATACCGTGAAGATATACTGCACCAACGCCTGTGCCAAATAATCCGCCTCCAATTCCCATACATCCTCTCGGTCGTATAGTTCCGTTGCCGGTACGCCATACCTGGCATTTAACGCCGG
The DNA here is from genome assembly GCA_045546575.1 of Lachnospiraceae bacterium. Lineage (GTDB taxonomy): Bacteria > Bacillota > Clostridia > Lachnospirales > Lachnospiraceae > ISDg. The sequence goes on from JAZQDC010000012.1 coordinate 210,947, forward strand.
ACCGCTACACAACCCTTCCACACAGTTCTCGTGGAACGGGCAAATGCTCTTCACCGTGTCGCCCCAGCGCCGCACAATGCTCACATGGCCCGCCTCCGGATGTTGCATGCCATGAACCGGCTTTCCTCCCACCAGGATTCCTGCACCAATACCTGTGCCCACCGTAAGGTACAACACATCGGCCAATCCCTGTGCCGCACCATAGGTTGCTTCACCGAGGCAAGCACCATTTACGTCGGTATCTATACCAATAGGCACACCAAAGGAACGCAAAGGTTTTAGCAGGTCATAGTAGCGCCATGCCGTCTTGGTAGTCTCCAAGATATGTCCATAAGTCTCACTCTGAGGATTCAGATCCACCGGTCCGAAAGCCGCCACTCCGAAAGCCTTACAGCCTTTATCCGCAAACCAAGCCGTCACCTCTTCCATCGTCTCTACAGGCCCCCTGGTAGGAATACTGATTCGTTCAAGCACCCTCCCATCCTCCGTCAATACAGCACATACCATCTTAGTGCCGCCTGCTTCTATGCATCCATACATCGTCTCTGCCTCCAATTCATCGCCGCCCTTACGTCTATCGCACATCTGCAATATCCACAACGGAACGCACCTTCAGTTGCTCTCCGTCTCCGCGCAGAATCTTCACCCGAACTTCACCGGGTTCCATATCAAAATAGTTATCAGACAAGAGCAAGTCTCCATCTGTAGCAGAAATCTCTACAGCCCTGGCATATGCCTCCGCAGTAACTACAATCGTATCATCCTCGCGACACACCTCGAGCTTCGGGTCTGCAAATCGATAGTGCTTCGGTGCTACGAAGAGGACACTGCCACGACTTATCTCGGCATCATCCTTCAACAATGCATAGCTTAGATGCACTTCACGAAGATTTTCCTCCGTCACGTCAATATTTCCTACCCATGATCCCGAAAATGCCGGAATCGTTACATCCATATTGCCCATACGCAATACCGCACCGGTGCTGTCACACAGTTTCCATACCACTTCTCCACGGAAGGCCTCTGCGGTTTCATTTGCCACATGGAGCTTCGCCCACGCCTCCATAGGTGCCGGTTCGGCAACGCACGCAGGTCTCGCATGATGCTCTCCCATCTCCTCGCAAGAAATGTGGATCGGCTCGAACATGCGCTTCTCTCCGTAGTGCAGTGCCTTCCAACGTCCGTAGTAATCAATACTTGCCCAAGACGCCACGGGCCAAATGTCATTTAACTGCCATACGATGGTACCCATACAACGACCGCGATGTCTGCGATAGTGCTCCACGCCGTAACGAATGGCATCCATCTGCAACAACTGAGACGCGTATAACAGATGATCGAAATCCTTGGGGTACAAGTACGTATCCCCCATGTAGCGCATAATCTTGGCATTTGCCATGGCATTTCTCTGATGCATCTCCATAACACGCGAGAAAATGTTCCGATCCTCCGGCTCCGTGAACTGCTCTACGGTACGAAGTGCCGGGAAGGACTGAAAACCAAACTCAGACAAGTATGCGAAATAATGCTTGCGGTATTCCGTAATGGGACGCTCCCCATGCCACACATCCCAACAATGGGTGTCGCCCTTGTTCTCTGCCCACGGGTTATCGTAGTTGCCGCCTGCGGAAGGAGACGACGGCCAATACGGAAGCTCCGGTGCATACTCCTTCATTACCTTAGGCAGAATGTATTCAAATATCTTAAGATAATCGCAGTACTGCTTCTTGGAAGGCTTCCATGCCTTATCCAACGTCTGCGTCTCCATCTCATTGTTACCGCACATCAACGCCAGCGAAGCATGGTGACGAATACGTTTTAGATTGTCCACAGCCTCCGCCGTAATATTTTCCTCAAATTCCGGAGTCAATTCATAGCTGGCGCAGGAAAACATAAAATCCTGCCATACCAGCAATCCCAACTCGTCACAGATATCATAGAAGAAATCGTCGGGATAATAACCGCCACCCCAGACGCGGATTACGTTATAATTCGCAAGTACCGCATCTTCCAACAGACGCCGAGTGCGCTCCGGAGTCACACGACTGAGAAGATTGTCCTCGGGAATATAATCGGCACCCATGGCAAAGATCAACTGACCGTTTACTTCGTGGGCAAAGTTCTCTCCCCAAGCATTTTCGTCACGATTCAGTGCCATAGTGCGCAGACCGATTCGCTTCTCCCATACGTCTAGGGTTGCTCCCTCTCCGTCCGTCAATTCTACCCTTACCGTGTACAGCGGTTGCCGGCCGTATCCGTTGGGCCACCACAACTGCGGATTGTCAATCTCGATAATACCGTCCTCGTCCTGCAAGTAACAAGTCCCGTCCGGTGCCGTAACATAAGCCTCCACGGAAAATTCCGCTTCTCGTCCGCACTCACAGCCTTCCGAATCCGCACTCTCGAAGATATCCAAAGTAATATCAAAGTCCAACAGCACCTTGCCGTCCTCGTGTTGCTGCAACACATGCACTCCGTCAAATCGCGCCGCGTTACCATAGAGGATTGTTACCTCCCGGAAGATTCCACAATCGGGAATACGCGGGCCCCAATCCCAACCGAACATACAATGAGCCTTTCGCAAATGCGGAAAGCCTTCCATAGCCTCTGCAACACCACCGCAATATACCTTCTCCTGCTCAGCCTTGATATAGCGTACCGGAGATAACAATTCCACCTCCAGGCAGTTGTTGCCCACCTTCACATAGGAAGTCAAATCATACTCCCAGGTGCGATGCATGTTGTCGGTCTCTCCCATGAATTCATCATTTACATAGATACGTCCCAGCGTATCAATTCCGTCAAAGTGAAGCAGCAACGCATCACTGGCCAGCATCTCCTCCGTCACTGCGAATTCCACACGGTAGCGACAGTCTCCGCCGGCCAGTGGCAGCAGTGCCAACTCATTGTCACGATAGAACGGATCCGGAATATAACCGCCCGAGAACAACGTGCTTATCATGGAACTGGGCACCCTAGCGTCTACCCAAGTATCCCACGGAATATTCTTCGCAATCTCCTCGGACAGTCCAAGCTCACCGGACATCATCCGAAACTTCCACCCGTCCTTCAACACAATCTTCTTCATACGAGCCTCCTATGTCTGTCCAAATACAAATGACCTACGCTTCTTTCAGTGCCTCGGTCATCTGCCGATGCATCTCTTGCCCCCAGGGGCTCTCTATCATTTCCTTCAAAGTCACCGGTTCATAGTTCCAGAACATACAACCGGCGTTATGTGCGTAAAATATAATCTTGCGTCGGCGACATTCTTCGCCGTATTGTCGAAACAGTGTTTCATCCTCTGCCGCGTGAGTATGTCCGTACACCAAGACGGTACCGTAGCGTTGCCCCTTCCAATGGGCAATGGGGTAATGGCTGATAACCACTTTCCTCCCATCCACCTGAAGCTCCGCATAATTCTCAAGCCACGCAAATTGCGATTCAAATTCCACACCGCCACATCGATCATGATTGCCGCGAATGAAATACTTCTTACCATTTAACTGTTCCAATATCTCAATGGTGCGTTCCGTAGAATAGGCGGACAGGTCACCCAAAATGTACACCTTGTCGTGTGCCTTTACTTTGGCATTCCATCGACGAATCAACTCCCGATCCATCTCTTCCACTGTGGAAAATGGCCGGTGATCCAGTTCCATCACTCGCTTGTCACCAAAATGCATATCTGCAATAAAATACGTAGTTGCCATATGTTCTCCTCAATCTATTCCGTAGGCAAATAACCTGCTTCGGCAATTGCCCTACGCAGTCGTGGCATAATAATCGTAAGCAACAAAACTTTCACCATATCTCCCGGTAAGAAGGGAAGTACTCCCACAACACATGTTGTAAGCAAGTCCGTCCCCGTAACATAGGAAAGCCACAACGTTCCGGGCACATAACTTGCCAAGATTCCCAGCGCAAGTCCCATGGCAAGCATCCATTTGCGTTGCTTACCGATACGATAGAAGGCTCCTGCCACAAGCACCATAGGCAGATACCCCACTAAGTATCCCCCGGTAGGTCCCACTAATCTTCCGATGCCGGCACCGAATCCGGCGAACACCGGTACTCCCGCCGTACCTAATAACAGGTAAATCAAGCAACATACACTGCCACATCGCCCTCCCAGAAGACACACCGTAAGCAACAACATGAAATTGGCCATAGACAGCGGAACATCTCCCGGCAAGGGAATTGAAAATGGTGCAACCACGCATACCAGCCCCGTCATAACCGCCGTGAGGGTCACCGTATATATCTTAGTTGATCTCACACTCTCTCCTTACTCTACCACAGGGGTTACAGACACTTCCGGTACTATTGTAGCTTCCGGCGTCACCACTTGGGTCGGTGTCGGCGTTGCTACCGGTTCCTCGGTCAGTGTAGGGGCCACCGTTAGCGTCGGAACAAGCGTTATCGTAGGCGTCATCGTCACCGTTGGTGCAGATGTTGCGGTAGGGACCGGTGTCGGCGTCACTTCCCCAAGCTTGGGAAGATTCAAATACGCCGCAATGGCTCTGGCATCCGCCCATGCAAATGCCTGAAGATCCGCTTCGCTGTCCCAAAACTTTCGGTCTGCGGCCTCATCCATATAACAATGCTCGATAATCACATTTACAATCCCCCGCTCTGCCGCCAACCGGTTAATCAAATACCCATCCATAGGCGTTCGGTCAAGGTACTTAGAGTTAGGGCTGATTCTCTTAAAACAACCGAGATTATTCACTCCCAGCTTGCTGATTTCGTCCATAAGATATACACCCAAGATGTGCGACTTCTCTGCCACATTTGCTTTTCTCGGCACCAGCGCCATAGCTCCGGGACGCCCGTTGGCATTAAAATGACAACTCACCAATATATCTGCATTTCGATTCACAGCGTACTGCACGCGGTACTCCAGATCATCAATGGCATCTTCGGGATCAAATTCTGTGTCTGTGGTTCTCGTCATATATACTTTGACATTGGCATAGGTGCTCTCCAGATACGTCTTCAGATATCTTGCCACCTTCAGGTTAATATCTTTCTCATCGGTACCATAATGATGCGCACCGGAAAACATTCCGCCATGACCCGGATCCAATACCACAACGTATACACCGTCGCCGTTCTTATCTGCCCCATGGTGTTCAGTCAACTCCGCACCATCTGTAGGAATGGGTGTCAATCCGGTGGCTTTCTTCGTAGGTTGCGGTGTCAATCCTGCCACAACACCGGCATCCTGTACGTAACCCTCCATCTCCACTCCGTCGATATTGGCAATCACCTTATACCACACCTCATTCCACTCTGTCACTACAGTGTCCTGAATGGTTACTCGTCCGCGAAAAGGGATATATCCAAGGCGCTGTTTCTGACGTCCCGGCTCAGTACGTAACGCATGCTTCTCATTTGTCAAAGCCGGTGTTCCCTGCGGCGTAATGGTGGGGGAACCCGTAGGAATCGGCGTTGCCGTGGGTTTCTTCGTAGCGGTAGGCTTCTTCGTAACAACCTTGGTGGGTGCCTTGGTAGGCTTATTGGTAGCCGTAGGTGTTGCCGTACCGGTCGGTTCCTGTGTCGGAGTTTCCGTAGGCACAGGTGTCTCCGTAGGTGTCGGAGTCGCCGTAGCTTCCGGCGTCGGTTCTTCCGTAGGCGAAGCCACGGGCGTAGGGGTAGCAACCGGTGTCGCTGTAGAGCTAGGGGTACTCACCACTTGCGTTGCTACAGGAGTCACCTCACCCGATACGTTACTATCGTTATTATTGCAGCCCGCTAGAGAAAATGCCATAACAAGGGCAAGTCCCAGTGCTATTATCTTATGATTACGTTCACTTACTCTACTCATCTTCCGCTCCATACAACGCTTATTTTTATCCTCTAGCACTATACCACATTTCCCACACAACTTGCAACAAATCCCGACACATTTTTTGTGAAATAATCCGCAAAATACGCCCTTGATTTCGAACGGATGTTCGCATATAATAGAGACAGCAACATAAAACGGAGGTGGTGGCGTGGAACGATTGATTTTTCATGTGGATGTGAACAGTGCATTCCTTAGTTGGGAAGCGGTATATCGTCTGCGCAACCTAGGTGAGACCGTAGATCTTCGAGAGATTCCCTCTGCCATCGGCGGGGACATCGCAACCCGTCATGGTATTATCCTAGCCAAGTCCATGGCTGCGGCGCGCTTCGGCGTGAAGACTGCACAGCCCATCGTAGAAGCGAAACAACTCTGTCCGGAGTTATATTTGGCTCCTCCCAACAACAAACTATATCATGAATGTTCCCAGGCATTTATGAACATCTTGCACGAGTATTCACCTCTGGTGGAGCAATACTCCATTGATGAGGCCTTTATGGATATGACAGAGATGCAAGGCATGTATCCCGATCCGGTGGCATTGGCCAACGACATTCGTGAACGGATTCATCGAGAACTGGGCTTTACAGTGAATGTCGGTGTTGCACGAAACAAACTTTTGGCTAAGATGGCCTCGGATTTTCGTAAGCCAAATCTGGTACATACGTTATTCCCTTCCGAAGTACCGAAGAAGATGTGGCCGTTACCTGTGCGAGATCTGTTTTGCATCGGTGGTGCAACCGCCAAGAAACTGAATACTCTCGGTATTCGAACCATCGGTGAACTGGCAGGTACCTCTCCCACTATCTTGCGAAGTGTATTGAAGAAACAGGGAGATATGGCGTGGGCATTTGCCAACGGAATTGACGACTCTCCTGTAGTGGACACGCCTCCGCCCAACAAAGGATACGGCAATTCTACAACAGTAGTATCCGATATTACTGAGGTTTCCGTTGCCAACCGTGTTCTTCTGGGTTTGGCAGAGAGTGTAGCAACACGACTTCGTGCCAATCATGTGAAGGCCGGAGTTCTATCGGTAACAATCAAGACCTTTGACCTCCGAAACCACAGTCATCAGATGGTATTGGAGAACCCGACGAACATAACGTCAGAATTGCACCGCTACGCCTGTCAATTGTTCCGTGAGTCCTGGGACGGCACCCCCATCCGGCTATTGGGTATACAGACAAGCCGTGTGCAAGACGAAGATTGTGCAAGGCAGATGTCTTTCTTCGAGACTACCGATCATTCCAAACTGGAACGCTTTGACCAAACCATTGATGAGATCCGCAGACGTTTCGGCAAGGACTCCGTGAAGCGGGCGTCCTTCCTGGAATCTCCCACAGAACGATCCGTACAATAAAACGCCGAGACAGAGATTCCGTCTCAGCGTTGGGATTTGCTATTTATTTTTCTTTCACGATGGACTCTACAAGTTCCAATGCGGCACCACTGGGTTCTGTTCCAGCCAGATACGCATTTTCAAGGTAGATGGTAGTTGCACCGTCAGAATACAGATAGATGTCAACACAAGCATAGTCTGCCAAAGCATTGTCACTTCCGTAGGAATATACATTCCACTCCAAAGCCTCCGGGGAGAACGCTTCGTTGTCCACAGGACATTCCACCGTATGGGTAGTTAACGTATAATTCTCTCCGTATACATCGGTGAATTTTGCTTCATATGCAGCAATCATTATATCCTTTGAATACGACGATTCATTCTGAACGAAGATTGTGATATTCTCTGTCTCCGTATTATCAAGGGTATATATCTTCGTTCCGGTGAGTTCTCCGTAATCGTTCCAGCGATTCGCAAGGTCATACCATACATTACTCATCTTCACGTAAGTATCCGCCAATCCAAGCTCCGTGGGATCATCCGTGGGAGTAGGCTCCGGCTCTTCTGTAGGGGTAGGCTCCGCTGTAGGAGTAGGTTCTTCCGTAGGGGTAGGCTCATCAGTGGGAGTAGGTTCTTCCGTAGGAGTAGGGGTCTCCGTTGCCTCCGCTTCCTCCGTAGGTGTGGGGGTCTCCGTTACAGTCTCCTTGTCATTGTCCTCGGTCGCTTCATCGTCACCACAAGCCCACAAACACATGCTCATGGTAAGTACCATCACCAATAACATCAAATATTTCTTCATGATCTTATTCCTTTCATTTGTGTATTATCATCTCTCCAACTATGAAATTCATTTTATCATAGGATTTTAAAAAAGCAACTACTTTTCTTCATACAGTCTGTGTATCCCGCCGGGAATCCCTCGCTCTCCCCACACTATATCCGTGCATTTCCCTGTCGTCTTCGTCCTGCAAGGCTTACTGCCCCCAGAATCAAGATTGCGGGAAATACAATGGCCGCCAGCAATCCCTTCTTCAGGTCATCTCCCGCATGTCCTGCCACGAAACCAACAACGGTAGGACCACCACTGCATCCCAGATCTCCTTCCAATGCCAACAATGCAAACATAACCGTACCACCCTTAGGACCGGCCTCTGCTGCCAAACTGAAGACTCCCGGCCACAGAATTCCCACCGAAAGACCACACAGCGCACATCCCACCAGGGACAGAGCCGGACTGGGTGACAACGCCGCCAGTAAATACGAGAGAATACATAGCACTCCACTACCTACAATATACGGGAGTAGGGAAACCTTCTCATGAAAGATTCCGTAAAACACTCTGGCACATCCCATCAGCACTGCAAATGCACAAGGTCCCGCCAAGTCTCCCAGAGTTTTACTGATACCAAGAGCTCCTTCTGCAAATGTAGAAGTCCACTGAATCATTGCCTGCTCCGATGCACCGGCCATCACCATAAGTACCACGAAGAGCCAGAACATTTTCGAGGAAATGAGCCGCTTAACCGTCATCCCTTCCTCCGGCTCCGTCAGCATACGAATGGGTACCTTCGTAAAATACACCGCATTTGCCAAGGGCACAATTGCCCAGATACATGCCAACACCGGCCAACAGGATTTGCCGAACAAGCACATGGCTCCTGCGGATATTAGGATAACCGCCACGGTTCCCCAGCAATAGAAGGAGTGAAGTAAACTCATGGCCGATGATTTATGTTCCGTAGGGCACGCCTCAACAATGGGGCTTACCAACACTTCCAACAATCCGCCGCCCACAGCATAGATTACCACTGCCGTTAACAATCCTACGTAAGGTGATGAAAACACATGCGGAAATACCGCCAGTCCCACCAATCCTGCGGTCGCAAACAGATGCGCGGCAACAATGCTCACGCGGTATCCGATACGCTCTACAAAGCCAGCCGACGCCAAATCCACCAATAACTGAACAGCAAAATTAAACGTAATTAATAACGTAATCTTCTCCAGTGGTATTCCGAAGCGATCCTGAAATATCAAGAACAACAACGGCGCAAAATTGTTCACAATGGCCTGCGTAATGTAGCCGATATAGCTTGCATATATAGTGTGTTGATACGATTGTTTCATCTGCCGTTTCCTCCGATATTACCTCATCTGCATGGCTATCATTGTATCACAAAACAACCGACGTACAATGTAGAATTTTCACCCTTTAGGACATTTTCTTCACCAAATCGGACAAAGGGCAGAAGGTATACCCCATCTCTTCCCACGCTGTCAATAAGTCATCCAAGATGGCCGCGTTGGTAGAAGAAGTATTGTGCAGAAGTACCACTGCTCCGGGGTGAATGCGTTGTGTCAGCTTCTCCATGGCAGATTTCACACTAGGCTGATTGTTCTGGTCCCAGTCTGCATATGCCAGACTCCAGAAAAATGTCTGATACCCGAGCCCCTTGGCCATCTCCAGATTGCCGGTAGTGAACTTTCCCTGCGGGGGACGATAATAATAGAGCATCTCCTCACCAGTCAGTTCTTTGTAAGCATCTCGTACAAGCTGTAATTCCATCTGAAATGCCTTCTCTCCGGAGATACTACTCATATCCGGATGATGATACGTGTGATTCCCAACGGTATGTCCTTCCGCCACCATTCGTTTCACAATCTCCGGTGCGGTCTCCAGATAATGTCCTACTACGAAGAAGGTAGCCGGTGCGTTGTGCTTCTGCAGGGAATCCAACATTGCTTCTGTGTAACCATTTTCGTACCCACAGTCAAAGGTCAGATAGATGACTTTCTCCTCATCACCGCCCATATAATACGCATTGTACTGCTTCATCTCCTCCACATCGGCATTTCCCCGTGGTTGCTCTCCTGCGGCACCGAATCCAAGTCCCCAATCCTGAGATGCATACGTAAGCCTTCCGGTGTCAACATCGGATTCCTTAGCCTCATCACCACCAACGCCCCTCTGTTTCCAATATTTCATCCCCTGTCCGATACACAACATGGTACCACACAGCAATAACACCAACATGATTTTGTGCCAGCTCCATGTCACTCTTGTTCCTCGTTCCTGTCCGCTATTCTTCCACATAACATCCTCATTCTAATGGGTTTTCACCATCATATTCGTTGTGGAATGTCCCTATACCAACAGAAAACCCGGAAAGTCTTTCACCTTCCGGGCTTCCGTTCTATTCTTGCAGTCTGGCTGCTTTTTTCTTCTGTTTTCTTTCGTACATCTTCTGATCTGCCGTACCGATATAGTCCGCAAATACCGTCTCTTCCGTAACTTCAAACAATTCATGACCGTGACTAAAGGACATCTGCGCCTTATGATCCACGGCACTGTTATACCGCTCCGTTGCGCTGTGAACAAATTCCCAGTAGCGAACCACCTCATCTTCGTCCGCCACACCAATGACTACGAATTCATCACCGCCATAGCGTACAACGCCGAATTCCTCATTTGCCTTGGCGAGTATCTGTGCCACCTCTCGAATGACTTTGTCGCCCTCCGCATGTCCGCTATCATCGTTAATCTGCTTCAAGCCATCCAAATCGATAAAAGCTATAAACATCTTCCGCTTCTCAGCTATGCATCTCTTCTTATGAGTCTCAAACAATCGCTCCATACCAAACCGATTGTATCCCCCTGTAAGGGAGTCACGGATGTACATCTCGTCCAAACGCTCCATGGCATTTTGCAGTAAGCGTTGCTTACGAATGTTCTCAATCGCATCACCCATGCGAATCAGCCAACTGGTGTACAAGGGATTACATACCGGAAAATCACTGTCCGCGAACACAAAGTATCCAAAGTTATGTTCCAAGTAGTGCACCGGCGAGAAAATGTATGATTTGCCATGCATTCCTTCTTGAAACATCTCGTCAAATGCATAGCAAGAAGGAAACATCTCCTTCTCCACAAATCGCCCGTCCCGATAAGCAATAGGAACCTTCACACGCTCCGTATAAGCCAGTCGCTGTTCCGTACTCATGGCTTCCTGCTCTACAATCCCTCGCTCGAAAGTTGCCTGCTCGAAGTTCTCATTGACACAACAATAGAATTCCTTGGGTTCCACTTTGGAGATAAAGCTCCTAATGGCGTCCAGCCATGTCTCATACCGATCCCCTTCCATGATGCTTTTGTCCACTTCAATCATCTGATGAATCAGCATGCGTTGGAGCACATCCTTTCCTCGCGCTCCTCGCAACCCGGAATTCGTTTCTTGAGCGTAATCGTGACAACCGCAGCTTTCGCCCAACATAACTTCATCTTCCAGCAAAATCTCATGGGGAACTTCCTCTCCCTCCAGAGCATTTAGAATCATCTTCACCGCTTCCTTGCCCTGTAGGTCAAACCGGCAACGCACGGTAGTCAGAGCCGGAAAATGTTGCTGTCCTTCCACGGTATAATCATAGCCGGACACCGCCACATCCTCAGGCACACGATATCCTCGCTTCTGCATGATGTCACAAATGGTAATGGCCATAACATCATTTGCGCAAATGATTGCCTCCGGAAAAGGTAACGTAGAAGTCAATATCTCCATAGCAGCCTTCTCCGCCCCCGTCACATAGAAATCGCCTTGGCTGACGCGTTCTGCCACCAGCGGAATCCCGTGCTCCTTCAACACATCCTCATAGGCACGAAAGCGAGCTTCCGCGTCCAAATTGCCCTCAACACCTTTTACAAAATGAAGCTGGCGCATGCCATGATCCACAACAAAATGCTCCACAAGGCGACGCATAGCACTATAATTGTCCGTACCTACGGAATAACAGCCCTTGAGTTTCGCACCGACACACACCACCGGACATGTCAATGTAGCAATCAGCTTCTCAATTGCCCGCCGATTGCTCTCAATATGAAATACATTACTTACAACAATAACACCGTCAAATAAATTCAGATCCGGCAGATAAGCAATGTTCAACTCCCCAAGATTGTGCTTATCCTTTTCAAACACACCGGTAAACCACACAAAGGAAGCCAAATTACAACCATGTCTTCTGGCATACTCCTCCATGCCACGAAGCATTCTGGCTTGCCCATCTGTGTCTAATGCCGTCATCAGCACAGCAATATTTTTAAGTTTTTTTCCCATAACAAACCCCTGACTCTATATCGTCTCCTTCCAACTCTACTCCGTGAAATATTTCTCCATATCTTCCATTGCCATCTCTGCACTTGGTACAAATTCCTGCGAGTTCACATACTGCACCAAACTATTTCGAAGCTGTTGCTCCGGCAGAGAATCGATATTCGCAAGAGGCGAGGTGCATACCAACATACAACCTCCTCCGCATCGGCATTCGAATATTGTTCCAAGACTATGATTTCGTTCACAATTATCGATGGTTCTGACGATGGGTTCAAGTCCCGTTCCGTCCAGAATCACCGCTCTCGAAGAGCTCACAACATCATACCACTGCGGTTCGGAATAGCACTCCGTAGGAAATGCCTGCAACGCCGGGTGTTCCTTGCGAATCAACAGCCCAAGCGTACCTACCGGCACCGCTCTTCCCATGGATTCGGATATGGATCGAAACATAGGATAATTCCAAAAGTCCGTGCAATAAGTGCCCGGAAGCGAATATTTCTCCGAAATCTCGTTGGTCAGCAATAGTACTCTTCCGCCACGTTCAAGTTCTGCCTTCGCTTCATCAAAGCTTGACGTTATAAGTGCCTCACTGTCCATTCTCTCTACTGCGGGATATATCCACAACCGATATTCATTTGACACACCGGCACCGCGAACCGAAAGGGTTGCTACCCCGGGCTTCGGAAGCTTCGGAAGTTTCACCGCTACTGTAGTCAGTTCATGAAGTCCCCGTCCGAAAGTTCCTTCTACATCACACGACAGTGTCACACCCTTGTCAAGATTCTCATCCACCGCAAGCTCTACGGTCAGCTTCGGATTGCATACCGCATGGGCACTGTAATTGAACAAACTCACGGGAATCCGTAACTCTTCTCCTGATTGTACTACAAAAGTAGAAAGGCATAAAAGCAGGACTTTGTCAGCGCAGAAGCATCTCCAATGTTCCGCATCAATGAGTCCCTTATCTTCCATGAAGGAATTGAGAACACCCACCAATGCCGTTCCCTGTCCGGTGAAATCCTGTAGGTCTAAGAGCTGGAAACCGGACAATTCCTTAGAACGAAGGGCCGTCTCAATCTCCTGCTTATAGCACTGCACCGCCAGTGCACCGGAGGCACAGAAATATTCATCCGACAAATGTCCCAGTCCCGCCGCTTCCAAGCGCTCACGGAAGATCTCCAGATTATACGGTTTCAGCACACCGGTATATTTCTCGATTTCATTGTAATCGGGATATGTGAAATACTGTCCCACCTCATGCGAAATTACCGGAACCGTAGGCATCAATTCTCCGGAGCCTGCATCTACAGATACGTATTTCACACCGGTACCGTACTGAATGGCAATGGTACCGCTCTGTCCCGCATCTTCCAAGGCTCCCACAGGACGAATGTGGGCATTGTAATTATAATTTGCATTAGGCGCATCGGTCTGAATGTGTCCCAAGGGCGCATCACACATAGCGTAAGAGCCACGGAAGAGACGGTCTTTTGAGAAACGCACGCCTACAAAGAAATCATCATTTTCCACAATACAGGGCCAGAACTGAAAGTTATTCGACCCCTGTGTATACAACGGCCTTGCATCATATGCCTTGTAATCACCCAAGATGCTATTCAAGCGCTCCTTGCTGCCCCACAGCTCATTTCCCAGAGACAAGGCAAAGAAGGACGGGTGATTTGCGAAGGAGTCTAGGATGCGGAAGCCTTCTTCCACGAGATACTCCTGTCCCGGAGTCATCTCCTCTTCTACGGTTCCCCAGAAGGGCAACTCCGGCTCCATGAAGATACCCAACTCGTCCGCCGCCTCAAATGCCGCTTCCGGCGGGCAACAGGTATGGAACCGATAGTGGTTCATACCATACAACTTGGACTGGGTCATCACGGCAAGCCAGCTCTCCTTATCCATAGGTGCTGCTCCGGTCAACGGAAAGATCATACCGTCATGCTTGCCACGCAAGAACAACTTCTCGCCATTTAACTGAAGTTCCCGACCTACAGAAGTAAATTCTCGCATACCAAAGGAGATATACTGTCGATCCTCACCACAGCAAATGCAGATTTCATAGATGTACGGTCGATGCTCGCTCCAACGCACCGCCCCGGGCATGGCATAGGAAAATGACGGACAATCCGCAGTCACCGTAAAGGTCTGCTCCGAGTACCCAACCACCTGCGCAGTGATTGTAAGACAATCCGCCCCCACAAGCACACCACTAACCGTAATGCTTTCTTCTTCCACATGAGGCGTCACACGAAGCTTCTCCAAGCGACACCCTGCAACCCATTCAATGCGGATATCACCCAAGATTCCGAGCCAATTGGTCTGAGTATCCGGTGATGTCATATGACCGCCGGGCACCGGACAACTCACATTATCGATCACAAGGGTCAGTTCGCACACTCCCCCTGCGAATTCCGTAATATCGTAACGATGCTCCCCGCACAAACTATTCTGCGTTCCTACGAAAACACCGTTCACCCACAACCGACTGGTTCTGGTACGCTCCAACACAAGCATACACCGACTGTCCTCGGGCGCATCCGTCAGGTCCACACTTCGGCGATACATGGCATACCCATCATAGCGATGTGGGTCCGTCAAATACCCCGCACTTCGCTCCTCTGTCATCGGTGTTCGCTTCTCCTGCTGCACCGTGGATGGCAACATAATACTGTCAGTACAAGGACTCTCCGGTCCAAGCACCTCTGTACTAATGGCAAATGCCCAAGCCTCTGTTGTCAAATCCCAACGTTCAATCATCTTCTAATCCCCTATCTTACGCATCATATTGTAGTACTGTTCTACTGCCCCATACCGCTTCCCAACATTGCTTGAAAATTCGGGTCATCCATAAGCATGGTCATTCCCGCCACCAAGAAGAGAAAATACACCACAAGGAACAGTAGCAGTCCCTTGGCCATCTCCTTGCGCTCCGGCGTGGTTCTGGAGCCAAATGCATGTAGAAACAGCATAATCACCAAGAGAATCCACCCATACACCGGAATCAAAAAGAGCATAAACAACGCAAGCCAGCGCCACATGGACATGGGCTTAGCACCACTACTTCTTGTATATGTGCCACTCTCTGTCTGGTTCTCTTGTTGCGTTTCCTTCTGTGCCTCCTTGGCCGCAATTACCTTCAACTGCTCCGCCAAATAATCCTCATGAAAGGACGCTCCGCAATAATAACAAAAATTCGCCCCCTCCATGGGATTCTCTCTCCCACACACCTTACATTCTTCCATCTTGTCCTCCATCTAACCAACGGCGAAACTGCCACATATCACTGTCCGACAGTTCAAGTTCCGACACTCCGCCACAATAATTCTGATTAACATAACGAGTATAGCACATAATTTTTTGAAAATGAATAGTTTCCGGCCAATTCACGAAAATTTCTTATTCAATTAAAAAAGAAGGAAAATGAATCGCCCCCGTTTTGACGGGACTACAGTCATTTTCCTTCTTCTCTGCCTTGTTTCAATTCTGCCGGCTGCGATATTTCTCTCTGGTAGCCAATCCACCACGGATGTGCCGCTCCGATTTATTGCGATCCAGCACCTGACGCACCTGCTCCGCCAGGGTGGGACTGAGCTGCACAATACGCTGGGAAACGTCCTTATGTACCGTGCTTTTGCTGATACCAAACTGCTTCGCCGTCTGGCGCACCGTCGCATTCCGTTCCACAATGTAATTCGCTATCTCCATGGTTCGCTCTTCGATATAATTTCTCAAGACTACCCCTTCCATAAACCTGTTTTTATAGTTTATGTGGGATTTGCGTGGGTAGTACAGAAAAATACGCTACTTCAACTGTCCGCTCTCCGCCAAATGCACCAACAGTGCCTCGCACCCTTCCACCACATCTCGGTACGTGGCCTCAAAATCCCCGGTGTACCACGGGTCTGCCACATCTCCCGGGCGTGCCGTCAAGTCCAGTAGCTTCACGATCTTGCCCTGGGGGTCACTTCCGCAGATACGATTCATGTTGCGAATATTCCAGGTATCCATGCCGATTAGATAATCGTAGTATCCATAGTCTCGCTTCGTCATCTGTCTGGCGTATTTGCCCGCCGTAGAGATCCCCACCTTCGCCAACTTATTGCGGGTACCGTAATGCACCGGATTGCCGATCTCCTCGGTACTGGTGGCCGCCGAAGCAATCTCAAAATGCTGCGCAATCCCCCGCTTCTGCACCATATCCTTCATAACAAACTCCGCCATAGGTGATCTGCAAATGTTGCCGTGGCAGACGAAAAGTATCTTAATCATTGTTCTCGTGTCCCCTTTCCGAAGAGTCGTAACATAACACTATTTAGTATATCACAACTCCCGAGATATTTCTACCCGTCGGTCGGCTTCACATGTACGCAAAATACAGTGGGTTGCACAGACAGTTTTCGTATGATATGATAATAACGATACTAACGTTGCAGGTGTCCGTCATCCTTATCACCACCTGCCACGCAGACTTCACGGAGAATTTCATGAGCGAACCGAGAGAATACACAACCGAAGATTTTCCCCTTGCAGATGCTATAAGAAAAGATCCCAACCTCTTAGAACAGTTGCCCGTCTCGCTATATAATCACGAGGTCTGTTTGGCATTTGCAACGTCTGCCTTTGTTGAGCGCAGGCTTCGTCTCTACAACGGCGTCCTTTGCGATCTCAGCGACTACTATATGCGTCGCAGTGCCCTTGATTATCTGGAATGCAACTATTCCTTGGAGCATCTCTTACAGTGGCAGGACGTGTGCGAAATCATGGTGGAATATCTGCCGGAGCATATCTTGCCCTACATCAGTGAAAATGTACTCACCTATGACATGTGCCTTACCGCCACTAGACACGGCAACCGGCACTTGTCCGACGTTCCGAAGAAGTTCCGAACAGCGGAACTGTGCCTGTTAGCTCTGGAAAATGAACCGTCTGACCTAATCGAAGTTCCCATGGAACACATCACCTACGACATGTGCCTAGACGTGGCAGAACGGGGCTGCCCCATTGTCTACATCCCAGACCGATTCGTAACCAAAGAAGTCTGTCTACGTGCCGTGAAACTGTGGGGCAAACGTATCGAAAATGTGCCGTCTCACTTGCTGGATGACGAACTGTGTATTGCTGCAATTCATCATGCAGGCTATTTGACATGTGACATTCTAGGCAAAATCCCCGAGGAACATCGCACCTATCCGGTGTGCTTGGCTGCGGTGAATGCACATCCCGGCAACTTGCAGTATGTGCCGGAGAGATATCGAACTATTATTTCCTTGGGTTGATAAGGGATATCTATGTCCTTGGTATCTTTTTCTCAAGGATTGCCACAAAAAATCCGAGTCTGCATCTTCACAGACTCGGACTCTCTTCTATACTATTCCGGGGAGAATTTCATTGCATTCACGCCGCAAAAG
This sequence comes from Lachnospiraceae bacterium, assembly GCA_045546575.1. Lineage (GTDB taxonomy): Bacteria > Bacillota > Clostridia > Lachnospirales > Lachnospiraceae > ISDg. Next base: position 228,662 of record JAZQDC010000012.1, read on the forward strand.
TTCTCCTTATCAAATCATAATTCTTCCTACTTCTCCACGTATGCAATCTCCAACTCTGCCAACTTGTCTACAAGAGTAGAATAGGCTTTATACGTGGCATCCTCATCTCGCAGTTCCACAATGAACTCTCCTTCGATGGACTGAATCAGTGCAATAATTCCCTCAAAATCGTACAATTCGTCACCATAGGTATACACATCCTCTTCAATCAAAATAGCAACGATTTCCTTGGTCTCGTCTGCATCACTGCCATCGTTATCATCATTGTACTGGTTGCCACCACCTTCGCCCTGCGCACTGCTATCGTCCTTGTTCTGTTCTCCTGTGATCACCGGAGTCAAAGTAACATTCTCCGAACCTTCTCCATCAATCCCGGGAACACCGCCTGTTGCCAATAATACTGCTGCCACAATTGCCGCAAGTCCTACCACTGGTACTGCTTTCTTCATAACATACCCTCCGTTTCATTATTGTTCCACATAAGTGATTCGATGCTCTTTTAATACATCAATCAGTTTTTCATAAGCCCTTAACGATGCATTATCATCCTTCACTTCCACTACAACCGTGTCATCGGTCTTCAATAGAATATCGATAAATGCGTCCAACTCAATACGTTCGTTATTGTAGAAATAATCATTTTCCATTACCGTAATGGGGTAAATGGCCCCCTCGTAGTAATCAATGTCTTCTTCCTCTTCTTCCAGCTCCTGAGACTTATCCGCACTGGTTCCATCGCCCTCGCCATTGCCACGTCCGTTACCGATTCCGAAGCCAATGCCGAAAGCCACAACCGCAATCACTAAGACCGCTGCCAAAATAATACCCAACCATTTTAACATCTGTATCTACTCCTCTCCCACAGACAAGTCTGTCTCCGAACAATACAAATACGCAAACGTTCCTTTCACTCCCGTGAGGGCATTCTGAATCTTCCGATAAGCCGATGCCGTGCCGGCCTCTGAACCGTTGAAGATAAACTCACATAATAATGTGTCCTCCGAAGTATACCCGGCATCCTTTAACGTCTGAAGGAGCCTCGCCTCCAGTTCCTCGTCATTTGTGATCTTTGTCAACACCTCATCGCCTTGTGACACTTTGATTGACCACTTGGCACCATCCATGACCAAGAGCATCTTAATGTTGCCACCTTTGGCGAACTCCAGCATACTCTCCAAATTATCCGCCCCACGTTCATCCTCGCCTCGAACAATCTCCAACTCAGACTTCAGCAGTTCCTCCAGCCCGGCGGCCGCCTCCTCGCGCTCTTCGGCATCCATCAATGCCGACTCCAGCTCCGCCAGCTTATCCTCGGTCTTCTGCGCATTTTCTGCGTCTTCCATATGACTAAAGATAACAAAGAAGAAAATGAGTATCAGCGTCACGTCCAGTAGCGAAGTGAAGTCCAGAAAAATGTCTCTCTTCTTCCTCATAGCAATCACCGCTCCGCTTCTTCGAATATCTTCTTACATTCATCCACCAGCTTATAGGACTCTGCAATCCGATCTTCAAAATACGGTGCCTTCCACGCATGCAAGAGTTTAAACAGAACTGCGAAAATAATACCCCAGGCCGTAGAAGTCAGTGCCATAAAAAAATTGTTCCGTATATTCGCCATATCTCCTGCAGAAAGGTCCAGATTCAACAAAGCCGACACCGTACCTAACATACCCAGCAAAGGAAATACGGAGATTCCACATTCGAAGATGCTATACGATATCACAAGCCCACTATTGGTTACGCTCTTCTTTGACAGAACAACTCCTTTCTTCTTCTCGCGCTTCACGAAGATTCCGTCCGCAATTCTCCATACCACAATAAACAAAACCAACTCTATGACAGCCGCCAACAATATGAGAATATCATCGGTCACAATGCTTTTCAGCAACTTCGGAACCACCTGAAACATACCTTTTCCTCGCTTTCGCCTACCGCCGACATGACGGCAATTTATTAATGTCTCATTATATCACATTTTCGGTCATTTCTCAACTACATTTGAACTCACATAACAAAAAGGCACCTGCTCTCGCAGATGCCTCTCTCAAAGTCATGTTCGATAAATTAGATTAGTTTGCAGCGCTTACTGCGGTAATGTGGGGATTGGGACCCTCATACCAGTACAAGAAGCCTTCCATATCGATGACATCACCGATCTTCAGGTTCTTAACTGCTGCGTATACGTCAGTGGTATTGTCGCACAGATAAGACTCTACTGTAAATGTGTAAGTCTTTCCATCCAAGGATACATTAAAGTACAGGTCGTTACCATCCTGACCGGAACCATCCCAGTTATACAAAAATGCAACGTCGTTGCCATCTGCGTCCTGTCCTGCTGCCACAACGGTCATACCCTTGAAGGATACGAGCTCATTCTGATGAAGAGCCAACTCATCGGTACCAAGCCATGCAGTAGCATCTACGGGCTCTGCAACGTAGTTACCCTCAAGAATCTCAAAGGTAGCGTCAACGATCTCAACTTCACCGGACCACTCAGTCTTATAACCGGTTACCTTAATCTTGGTACCTACCGTAAGCTTCGCATAGTCCTCTTCGGAACAAGCCATGTTATAGCAGAAGTATGCACCATCCTTGTCCTGCGTATATACAGTAGCCTTGTTATCCCACCAAGACTGCTTTGCCTGTACATAGGTCTCAACTACAACCTCTGTCTCAAGCTCTGCCGCAATGTACTCATCATAGGTCATAACGCCTTCACCCTTAACGTCCTCGCCTGCACCGGGATCAACAGTAGGAGTTGCCTCCGGAGTTGCAGTCGCCGTAGGAGTTGCCTCGGGGGTAGCGGTTGCCGTGGGAGTTGCAGAAGGAGTCTCGTCCTTCTTGTCATCATCGCCGCATGCCATAAGAGACATTGCAAGCACCAACATCAACATTAAAGCCAATACTTTCTTCATAATCATTCTCCTTTACATTGTTAAAACAATAACAAAAAGTTAAATCAACATCATTATACACAACCTACAAAAAGAATCAATTGTATTTATGCCGAAATTTCATGTTTTTTTCTTTCGCACAGCCGTCAAAATGACAAAAACACCGAGTCCCAACCATACACATGCCAATGTAACAAGCAATACAACCGATGCCGTGGGCAACGATCCAAAGGAAATCTTGCCTCCGCCTACCACGGCATTGTCTCCTCCGAGATTCAGACGATATAGAGAAGTCACATCGGTCACTAGCTTCTCCATATACGCTTCGTCAATGGTTTGCTTCCGTCGAACAGACTTCGTAACATTTTCAATCAACTGTCCCGCCGCATCTCGAAGGGAGGCGGAGCCGACGAATACAGGCGTAACAAATGTGTGTTCCACATTGTCCAAAAGTAGCTTAGATGCTTGGAGCTTCACCGGGTAGTAAGTCTCGTTATCCTCCCCTTCTCGGGAGAGATAATCCTGATACACATCACTATTCAATGCCTTCGTAGTGACCGGAACGTACCCTTCGGTCTGGGCATAGGCAATCTGCACCTCATTTGTCAATAAGTACTGGGCAAACAACCACGATGCCAACACCTCCTGAGGGTCCTCCTTGTTGAATACACACACGGAAGGTCCCTGAGAAATCATCTTCGGATTGTTTGGATCCACCTGGGGTATCATGCGCACCTCAGTTTCAAATTCCACAAACTTATCTTCGCTAATATCGGATAACGGTGCATAAGACCCCATCCAAGTTGCACCTGCCGTAGAATCAATGGCGAAGATACACTGTCCGGCATTCAGGAAGTTGGCAGGATAGCTGGATATCTTGAAGGTAGAAAATGCCCCTTTCTTCACATGCTCTGCCAGATCATACAGCAATTCTTCCGTCGTATCATTGAAGATCAAAATCTCACCTTGGTTGTTGGAGTACCCCGCTCCATGCTGCTGTAACAACTGAATCATCATATTGTCCGTGGACTTATAGATAAAAGGAATCATGATATTCTGACCATTTACCGCATAGATACCGTTCTCGTCCTTCACCGCCGCAGCCTCGGACACTTCCCATACAAAGTCCCATGTAAGGACCTCCGGAAGCTCATATCCCAGTTTCTCTACCAAAGTCTTATTGACATAGCAAGCCTCGGTGGAACGCATGAAGGGAATTGCGTAATACTGACCGTTAATCATACACTCTCTAAGGAACTGAGGCACAATCTCTTCCTGAGTGGGAGTCTCGTACTTCAGCTCACTACCGCCCAGACCGTACTTAGCATCCCCAAACAATGCACCTACCGGTACCACACTATTCTCTCCTGTCAAATACGTGGCAATATGGTCCGGATAGGTAATACACACATTGGGTGTGGTGTTGGTTGCCATATTCGTAATAACATCGTTGTAAATCTTACCGTAATCGGTATACAGACGCAACGTCACCTTGATATTAGGGTATAGAGCCTCAAAGTCTGCAATGGCCTTCTCGTAGATCATGGTCTGGGTCTTATTTGTGTCATTTTTCGCCCAGAATACGATCTCGTAATCTCGACTCATGTCGAACTCCTCCGGAAGCTCAAACTCCTCGCGCTCCTCTTGCCCGTGACAACCACACACAAGTAGCGTACACAGGAGTACCAATAGAAACAATCTGCTTCTTCTCATCCCTTGGTACCTCCCTTCGATACTCCCTCCATGATCTTCTTACGGAAAATGAGGAACAATACAATCAACGGAACAGAGATTACCACAACCGCCGCCATCATAGCGGGGATGTTCTCACGTCCGAAACCATTTTCACGAATCTCCTGAATACCGTTAGATACCAAGAAGTACGCCTGATTGTCGGTAATCAATCGTGGCCATACATAAGAGTTCCAACACTCGATAATCTTCAGAATCGTTATCGTAATAATCGTGGGACGGCAGATAGGAATCAGTACCTTCCACAAATAACGAAAATCCGAGGTTCCGTCCACCTTGGCGGCCTTGTATAACTCGTCCGGTACCTGCCCGAAATTCTCTTTCAGCAAGTAAATGTAGAACACCGACGTTACCGAGGGCAATATCAAGCCCCAGAAAGTATTTCGCAGGTCCATATCGGTAATGGTAACAAAGTTTGTAATGATAACCAACTCATTTGGAATCATCATCAAGGACAAAAACAGCGTGAACAACAGATTCTTACCGCGAAACTCCAGTCTAGCAAAGGCAAATGCCGCAAGAATAGTTACCACTAACATAAGTACCGTAGTCCCCAAAGTGAAGATAAGCGTGTTCACGAAATAGTCTCCCAGCGGAACCTCCGTAAATGCGTCTACATAGTTCTGAAATGTAGGGGACAGCGTATAGAACTTAGGCACATACTCGGAGTTATATGCACTGTAACTCTTCAAAGAACTGAGCACCATCCAATAAAACGGGAAAAGCACAACAATGGCCCACAAGGTCAGTAGCATATACACAATACTCTTGCGAATGGTCTCCCGACGCTTGGCCGCTTGCTCCAGCTTCGTATATGAAATCGTCTTCTCCATAGCACTTACCTCATGAATAGTGAACGTGCTTCTTGCTTACCAACAGATTGATGCAGGTAATCGTAAGCACAATCACGAATAGCAAAATGGCTGCTGCGGAAGCGTAGGACGGGTATCCGCCGCTATTTCCGTAGAGCATGTCATATATGTAACCTACAATGGTATTCATCTCCGCCGCATTCAAGTTCGTGCCGAACAGTGCCACCGCATCGCTATACGCCTTAAATGCACCGATAAATCCGGTGATAATCAAATAAAACAGCATGGGCGAAATCATAGGCAATGTAATTCTCGTGAAGATGCGAAACTTCGATGTGCCATCCACTCGTGCCGCATTGTAATACTGGTTATCCACGGAAGCAATGGCGCTTGTGAGAATCAATATCTTAAAGGGTAACACCACCCACACTGTATAGAAACACAGCACAAACATCTTCGCCCAATACGGTCCATCGATGAAATCTACAGGACCGGTTCCCAACCACAGAAGCACCTGATTTGCCAAACCATTGGTATAAGGCGTCTGCTTGAACAAAATCATAAATACCAATCCAACCGCCAAGGTATTTGTCACATAGGGCAGAAAATAAATGGTCTGATACAGGTCTCGAATCTTCTGAATCGAAGCAAGTCCCACCGAAATCAAAAGAGCCAAACCGGTGGACAGCGGAACCGTAATAATAACAAGTATAAACGTATTCTTCAGTGCCTGAAGGAAGTAAGGGTCGTGCAACACATAAGAGTAGTTGTACCACCCGATTCCGTAATACGATTGGGATGCGGAATTGTACCCTTCTTCAAAGGAATATATCAATACATCAATCAGTGGATATACAAGAAATGCCCCGAGAAACAAAATCGCCGGCAATAAGTATAACCACGCTTTCCAATTATTCTTCTCCATCATTGCCTCATTTCCGCGAATCCATCTCGCCAAATGTGCACTCCAATCGAGCCCCGGTGTTCTTATCAAACACATGAACCTTCATAGGTTTCAAAGAAAAATGCACACACTCTGCCTCGTCGTCCACCTTCGTCTCTGAAGGAATCAGCGAGCGAATATCCGTACCTACAAATGCCGGATGTCCCGAAACAATACTGTAGTCACGTCCCATGACCTCCACTGCCTTCAACTGGCAGGTAAGCGGTCCGTCGTCTTCAAGTACAAATCCCTCCGGTCGAATGGCAACGTCCACATCACGATCCGACAAGCCCTGCACCTTTAGAACTGCCTCCTCACCGATGTAAAGCATACCGCCGGCAATCTTGCCACTGAATACGTTAATGGGTGGCGTGCCGAGGAACTTGGCAACAAAGAGGTTCACCGGCTGATCGTACACTTCCTGCGGCTTACCCACCTGAAGCAATTCACCGTCCTTCATAACGATAATTAAGTCGGAGATGCTCATGGCTTCCTCTTGATCATGGGTTACGAAAATGGTAGTAATCTTGGTCTCGCGCTGAATTCGCTTAATCTCTTCTCTTGTCTGAAGACGCAGTCTGGCATCCAAGTTGGACAGGGGCTCGTCCATCAACAAAATGCGAGGCATCTTCACCAAGGCTCTTGCAATGGCAACTCGCTGTTGCTGACCACCGGACAATTCCTTGGGCTTACGGTCAAGAAGTTCGTCCAATTGTACCAGTTTGGCCACTTCCTGTACCTTTGCCGTCATCTCTTCCTTGGTAAGACGGTCTGCTCCCTTTCGATTCTCCAAAGGGAACTGAATATTTTTTCGTACTGTCAAATGCGGGTACAAGGCGTAATTCTGAAATACCATCCCCACGCCTCGATTCTCTGCCGGAAGATTGGTTACCTCGTCTTCCCCGAAAAATATACGTCCGGATGTAGGTGTCAGCAATCCGCACAACAGGTTCAACACTGTACTCTTGCCACACCCACTGGGTCCCAACAAGCCGATGAGCTTGCCGTCGGGAATCTCGATACTAAAATCATTTACCGCAATGACTTCTTCCTTCACCTGCTTATTGCGGTTAGGAAACTTCTTCGTCAACTTATCCAGTACAACTTTCATTGTTACACTCTCCGTTCCTGTCTTCCGACAATGTATGTGTCCATAATAATCATAAGGTATTATACTTGACTGTTTTTAATTTTGCAATGACCTTCCGCACAAAGTCGCGTTCTCTCCTGTCCATAGCAAAAAGAGGACGAACCACATGGTTCGCCCCCTTTATATGAGAATAGGAATTGATTATTCTTCCGATTCGTTAGTGTCGTCTTTCAACTCTACATCGTCCGGATTCTTATCGGTGGTAACACCCTCGATGTTGTCCTTCTTCGCACAGAATGCACAGAGACGAGTACGACCATCTGCAATCGCCTGCTCTACAGTGCCCTTCGTCAACGTATCACTCTGATTCAACGCCTGACAATCCTCATGAGTGTGATATACCTTACCAAAAGGACTCCAATATACTTCCTGATTAATTGCTTCGATAGCTGCCTGCTGCTCTTCCTCCGATACCGGATTCCACTCGTAGCTTGCAAGACCACCAATCAAAAGAGCAATCACCGCAACCACAGTTGCAATTGCCTTCGTCTTCTTATCCGCTTCCTTATTGGTCAAGGCAAGAATAACAAACGGAATAAATGCCACCGCACATGCGATAAGCCCCATGTTATTCCACAACCAGAACAAAAACTTGTTCTTCTCACTGGCGGGCTTAATATGGTTCGCCTTCTTCCAGAGCTGTGCACCGATAATTACGCATACAAGATCAAGTACCAAAGCGATAATGATCAATGTCAACGTATTCATAAAAGTCCAGTTCAGAGTACCGTTCAGCAATAATAGCGCTACAACCTCCAAACCAATAGCCACCAACCAAAGCGCCACTGCACCGATACGCAAACCGGTAGCGTTACCTACGGGGGCTGCCTCTTTGTAAGTTGTCTTAGGGGAAGTCGCTTCAACGATCTTCTTTTTCTTCTTTTCTGCCATGAGATTTTTCTCCTTTGCATGATTTATAGAAAATTTATAATGACATTATACAATATGCCGTCATCAATACGCAAGCCCAAACACAACATTTATTAAAATTCTTGACTTCTTATCGCATTTGACACATAATATTGATATCAGTTCTACTACAAATACATACATTGGAGGACATTATGGATATTTCTAAGATTGCAAGCACATTATTAAGCGCAGACAGTATCAGTGGTTTGAGTAACGCTACCGGTGCCTCTAAGAAAGACGTTACCAGCGTATTGACCGCAGCACTTCCCTCTCTCCTCAGCGGAGCTACCAATCAGGCAAAGGACGAGAGCACTTCCGAGGGTTTCGCCGCAGCTCTTTCTCAGCACGCAAAGAGTGACACCAGCAACTTATTGAGTTTCTTAGGAAATGTAGATTTGATTGATGGTGGTAAGATTATCGGTCATTTGCTGGGTTCCGGCGAAAGTGACGTGAAGGACACTGTTTCTAAGGCATCGGGCGTATCTAGCAAGAACACCGGCACGATTTTGGCTGCGGCCGCTCCCCTTCTTATGAGCCTTCTCGGCCAGCAGGCAGACGAGGACGAGAAGAAAGAGTCCGGCATCGGCGCATTGTTCGGCTCCCTGTTAGATAACGTAGACCTCGGTTCCCTTCTTAGCGTGGCTGCAACCAATAACGATGAGAAGGAAGAGGAGAAGAAAGAAGAGAAATCCTCCGGTCTCGGCGGCCTTCTCGGCGGTTTGCTTGGCAAGCTGTTGAAGTAATCATCGAGAACTGCATAATTACAAACGTATGAACTAATACAGGCAAGGTATATTCGAGTTACGTTCCGTCATTGGGAAGCGTTCACGATACCTTGCCTGTTTTTTTTATGTTTATGTATCCCTATCGTCTTATGCCACTTACTACACTTCCATCAATATCGCCCGACATGGTGCCCCGTCCGAACCACCTAAGTTCAACGGCGCCGCATTTAGCAGATATACGCCCTCCGGAACTTCACCGAGGCGAATCCCCTCCAAAAGAACAACCTCCGCCCCCAACAGAATCAAATGTACCTCCATGGGCGCATCCTCGGGACCAACCGTCTGCGATTCATTTCCCAACAGAAAAATGCCCGCCTCCCCGAATACTCTAGCCGCCTCTACGGATACCACTGCCTTACCTTTAATCAAGATACGCTTCGCGGCTTGTGCGTCCGTCGCCTCTGCATTTGCAAGCATCCTTGCAGCATCTTCCGCTGTTACCGTACCCTCATGCTCCGCCACATAAGCCATACCCACCAGCTGCTCCAAAGGCAACTCATCAATTCGTTTGCCCTCATTGATAAAATGAAACGGTGCATCCACATGAGTCCCATTATGTACACACATCCGAAGCGCCGACAGGTTGTAAAGCGAGCCCTCCGACATCCGCATCAACACTTCCCGCTCCGGCGCAATGTCTCCGGGAAATACCATGCAACCGTAAACCTCCTGAGAAATATCATAAATCTTCATGTTGTCACCTCCATCATTGTCCTTCCTACAACAATCATTATAACACGTTACAGACAATATGAAATAGCAAATTTTATCCCCATTTCCTTCGGTCCGTTTTGTACTGTTCGAGCAATATCCTGTACGCGAAGTACAGGGGATTGCCGGGGTACAAAACGGCGCCCTGCCGAAGCAGGACGCCGTGTGGTGAAGTATATGTTTTCTATTAGTCAATTACAAAGGAACATGCTGCCACATCGGTACCATCCGTGAGGCTTGCAACACCGCCACTCAAAGTCAGGTACATCCCCGGAAATGCCACGGACTCGAAAGAAACTCCGGTGCCTGCAAGACCCTCAATAGTCTTAAAGGTCTGTGCATCAGCCATTGTACCGGTAGCATCCTGAGACAAACCAACCGCACCTTCGGTAGCGGTAATGTACAAACCGGGCTTGTTGTAAGACTCAATAGATACGTAGTATACGTTACTCTTGTCCGCCTTGCCTTGTACGATTTCCCAACTGCTATCCTCTTCCGTAATACCTGCCAGGTTGCTACCCAGCGCCACATTTGTATACGGATATGCATTGTCGGCTGCAGAGTTGAAGAACTTCGCATGTGCCAGCAACTCGCCCGCGGTATTCTTAATCGTAGATTTTGTACCGCTGACACCGGTTGCCGTCTCTTGGATGTACTTCACGGTTCCGTCATCATAGAACTGAACCTCCTCTACACATGCCACACGCCGGAAACCACTTCCCTTCGGCAAAGATCCATTGTGATAAATGAAGTAGGTCTTACCGAGAAAATCTACAACTGCCATATGATTTGTATTAGACGTCACAGAGGGATCCATGATAATATCGCCGAAATACCATCTGCCGTTAATCAAATCATCGGTGGTAGCATACGCCATCTGCTCTCTCCAACCATATGCATAGAACATATAATAATCGCCGTAGTATTCACCATTTTCATTCTGTCTGCGATAGAGCCATGCCGCCTCCGTATAAGAAGTAGGAACCATCTTACTGATTACATCATTTTTGAATACGATCTGACCATCGCCGTCGAGATCCTTCACAGATACCATGTCGGCATTGAGTTCGCAAATATATACTTTGGAATTACCCCAAGCAAGATATCTGTGCTCCTCGCCATTTGCATCGGTCTCAATCCATACCGTAGGATCGATGTCGTTCCATGCGGAGGTTTCATCTGTTGTGAAAGAACCCTTCACCAAAGCCTCGCCCTTGTCTACAAAAGGACCGGTAGGGCTCTCGGAAACCGCCACACCGATGGACTGCTTGCCTCTGTCCGTGCTATCCCAAGAACAGAAATAGAAATAATACATATCCTTGCCGGCTTCCTCATCGTAATGCTTTACGACCTGACCTGCCCATGCGGAGCTATTATCGCCCCATTTCACGTCGGTCATCTTCATTACAACACCCTCGTAGGTCCAATTCACCATGTCCTTGGTGGAGTAGCACAAATACTCCGGAATCACATAAGACTCGTTTGCCGCCGTATCATGACCGGTATACAGATACAAGGTATCTCCTACCACAAGTGCAGACGGATCTCCACCGTAAGTAATCTCACCGGCCTCATTAAATCCTGCAATAGGGTTACCATTCTGACTCTTCTTAATCTCAATTTCCTTGGGTGCTCCCGACTCGTCGCCTGCATTTTCTCCGAGATTACCGGAATCTTCGCCACAAGCAAGCAGAGAAATTGCCATCATCGCAACCAACAACAGAGAAATCAATCGTTTCATCATAATCGTTTCCTCGCTTCCCTCATAATAATATTACGCATGCGAAAAGAATCTCTTTCGCATCAAAACCTTCTATTTAGATTATACAAAATTATTTTACCTTTGTCTATAGTGCAAAGAAATATTTTTCGATAGCTCTTTTTCTTGTCATCTAAGACTCCGATGCCTGTTATTCCCCTCTTATTTCGCCATGTGTCCCGGCGTTCTACCAAAGTAGAACTTACCTCTTCATACAACTCACTCTCTTAGTCTCCGCCAGATCGGTATGCACCAACTTCTCTCCCACGTAGCGAAGTCGCAGTCGAAAGAAGCCGGAATCCCGTAGCATGCGACGCAGAAATACTCGATCCCCCTCCCAGGTAGGCAAGGCAAGCATCTGCTCTTTCGGCACCCACGCCAACTGTCCTTCGTCGCAATCGATTAAGGTTCCGTCAAATGCAGTGGCATAATACAAGTGCATGCGCTCATGTTCCCAGCAATCAGACTGAAAGAGAATACTTCCACGGTACTCGTATTTCGTAAGAGTCAGCCCTGTCTCCTCCTTCACCTCCCTGAGAACGCACTCCTCCACTGTCTCTCCGGACTCCAACTTCCCGCCAACGCCGATCCATTTGCCTGCGTTGGGATCTTCTTTTTTCTTCGTTCGATGCAACAATAACACCTTTCCGTGATGCTCAATATAACAAATTGTTGTTTCCTTCATCGTGGCTCCTTTCCATAAGCTCATCTTCTATTTCAAAATGACCGAAAGACCGGCCTGTACACAGACCGGTCTTCTATTACACTTCATTTTGTAAAATACGTATTAATGTCCGATACGCCGCTTCCTTAATCGCGGCACACTTCTCCCCAAGCTTCCCGGCATACATCGTCACATCTTCTCTGGACAAACCGTACACACCGAGAATCAGCTCTGCCATAAGGCACAATTCCTGTTTCCCATCTTGACCGTCAGACGATACCCTCGCCTTCATAAGACTCTGCAGGACACCAAGCGCCGCCAAGCTACGTGCTCGCAGATTCTCCGCCACATACGCCAAGTCATACCGTCCCCTCAGACATTCCTCCAACGTGCTCTCGTACCGTTCCGCGAGACTCCGCATCACCTGCGTGTCCGCAAATGCATGCTCATATATCTCGCCCAAACGCTCATTTGCCCCTGCCGCTCTCATGCAAACAGCCCACACGTACAAGTAGTGGAACAGCGCATCATCTTCGGTTGTACACAGACTCCGAGTTTCTGTCTCCGTAGCATCCATAAACCGCTCCATCATCAGATACAACAGTTCTTGCTTGCCGGTGAAATTCCCGTAGAACCTCCCGGTACTGCACTTTGCCTCCGTTGCCAGTTGCTTCATGGAAGTCTCTGCATACCCATCCCTCATAAATGTGCGAATGGATACACGCAACAACTCATCCCGCAATGCTTGCTCCTGCTCCTCCGTTCTGTGAATCGCCATGCCATTACTCCTCCTTGTACAGCCTCATTGTAGTGTACTTTCGGGAAAATGTCAACGAACAACCACATAGCGAAGGTCATTTTTCCAACTACTCCACGGTCTTCTTACTTTGATAGAATAAGGCAATTGCTCCGGGTCCCACATGACCGCCGGTGCATCGATCGTAATAGTGCATCATGACATTCTTTACAGGGCATTTCTCACGAATCATATCTGCCAGCTGCTGTGCCTCCTCTTCGCAATCGCAGTGGGCAATGGCAATCTCCTGATTCTCCGGATCCTTAATATTTTCGATGCAATCCTGGGCCAAATACGCAAGAGAACGCTTTCTGCCTCGCACTGTCGTAGATAATTCAATCTTGCCCTCGGCAGTTGCGTACAGAATCGGTTTCAAACTCAGCACGCTACCGACAAATGCAACCGCACCACTGATACGTCCCCCCTTACGAAGGTACTTCAAATCCTCCACCGTGAAGATCTCACGCAGAGTCTTCTGATAATTCTTCACATATGCAATGGCGTCGTCCATACTCACTCCCTGATTGCGAAGTTCCGCCATACGACACACCTGCAAGCCCTCGCCGAGAGACGCCGCCAAGGAGTCCACCACCTCAATACGCCGCTCCGGATACTTCTCCCGCAGTGTAGCCGCTGCCACCATAGCGCATTGACAAGTACCGGTAATACCGCTGGACATACTGACAAATACCAAGTCTCGTCCCTTCTCCAATACCGGTTCAAAGAAGGCTTCAAATCGCTCGGGATTAATAAGACTGGTTACCGTCTCCGCACCATTTCGAATACCGTCGTAAAATGCCTTGCCAAGTGCTACGTCGTCCTCTCCCGGAGTGTAACAATCGTGAGGCTCACCGTTAATCGTAATGCGATACGCAATCATAGAAATCCCGTACTTCTGCAACTCCGCATCGGTAAGATTACTTCCGGAGTCCGTCATAACTTCATAACTCATACTTATATCCTCCCTACTCCAAAACTCTGTCATTTTGCAGTTCTCGTTCTCGCAAATATAACTCCATGATTTTCATTTCCTTCTCATGTGGTTTTCAATACTACATTACATCGTTCTCATGTTCTTGTCAAGATATTTTCTCTATGTTAAGAAACTTTTTATATTTCCGTCGATTGGATTCGACAAATGCCTTGCCATATAGTATACTATGTTAAAGGGAGGTAACGCATATGAACTATTTACTGGCCATTATCGCCGGCTACCTTGTCGGCACCTTCAACACCGCATATATTATATCCCGAATCAAGGGAGTTGATTTACGAAAAAAAGGCTCCGGCAATTTAGGAGCCTCTAATACCACAGTTCTCTTAGGTTGGAAGCTGGGAGTCCTGGTGGGATTGATTGATATTTTGAAAGGAACCGCCATTGTACTTCTGTTCCGCTTCCTGCTGGATATGCCTCTAACCGTATGGCTTCTCAGCGGTACCGCCTGCATACTTGGGCACATTTTCCCCTTCTATCTAGGCTTCAAAGGTGGTAAGGGATTTGCAACCGTTGTAGGGGTTATTCTCGGTTACGACTGGCGTCTGTTTATCGTCATCGGTATCGGCATTATCCTTATTACGCTGATTACCAACTACATTGTGTTGGCAACTACTGCAACTGTCCTTGCATTTCCCACTTACGTCGGTATCAACACTCATAACATTTGGGCGGTATGTATTATCTTACCGATAACACTAATCATCCTCTACAAACACATTCCGAACCTTAAGCGCATCTTCACAGGGCAAGGAGAACTTACCTTCCGAAGTGCCACAAAGGGCGAAAACCTCATTTCCAAGGAGGAGACACCGGAGAACTAATCCCCGATGCAAGGGGCAACCCAGAGGGGCCGTGAGCCTCCGTAATAACATCGTGATAGTTTCCGCAGATGGGCTTCTGTCATTTCCGCGAGCTTAGCGCTGTCCGAGCACGCATGTGCGAGTTCGCATAAGCCGCGGTATAGAAAATGATAGAAGCACCACCGGAAACGTGCGTGTTATTACGGAGGCTCACGGCCCCTCTGGGTTGCCCCTTGCATCGGGGATTATATTCTACTCTTGACCACTCCAGCAATAGGTACAGAGCTTGTCAGCCGGAAGTCCTACTGCCGCAATCATGTCGTCCAAGCGGTGGAATCGCAAGGACGTGAAGTTCAACTTCTTGCAAATCCAATCGTTCATCTTCTGATAACGCTCAGAATCCGGATCGGTATACTCCCTAAGCACCTCGTCGCTGACCTCAGATGTTCCCTCAATGTCTGCAATTGCCTGGCGCGTAATCAATTCCAATTCGGAACGGGAACGGGAGAAATTCAAGTATTTGCAACCGAACAACAACGGCGGGCATGCAGGACGTACGTGTACCTCTTTTGCACCGCTCTGTATAAGGAATTCCGCAGTCTCACGCAACTGAGTTCCTCGTACGATGGAGTCATCGATAATTACCATGCTGCGATCCTCAATCAACTCCGGCACGGCGATCAACTTCATCTTTGCAATCATCTCGCGTTTCTCCTGCATAGTAGGCATAAAGGAACGCGGCCATGTAGGCGTATACTTAATCAACGGTCTGGAGAACGGAATATGTGCCGCATTGGAGTATCCAATGGCATGGGGTGTTCCCGAATCCGGCACACCAACAACTACGTCGGGACGAATGTGGTCACGCTGTGCCAGCATCTTACCGCACTCATAACGCATCTTCTCTACACTAATTCCTTCATAAGCAGAGGACGGATAACCGTAATATATCCACAAGAAAGTACATATCTTCATCTTGTCGCCGGGAGCCATCAATGTCTTCACCGAATTCTCATCAAACACAACGATTTCTCCGGGACCCAACTCACGTTCTTTCTCAAAACCGAGATTCACAAAAGAAAAGCTTTCAAATGCCGCACAATGGGCACCATCCTTCTTACCGATTACCACCGGAGTTCTTCCCATAAGGTCACGGGCCGCATACACACCTTTCTCCGTGAGAATCAACATGGAGATGGAACCGTCAATCAGCTCCTGTGCATAACGAATACCCTCGATAAAATTGTCCTTCTGATTGATAATCGCCCCCACCAATTCCGTAGGATTAACCTCCCCGGTACTCATCTGGAAGAAATGTGCTTTGTTCTCGAGAATCTTATCAATAATCTCTGTGGTATTATTGATCTTTCCCACGGTAGTAATCGCAAAGGTACCATGATGGGAACGCATTAGGATGGGTTGCGGTTCAAAGTCTGAAATACAACCGATTCCGTAGTTCCCCTTCATGGTATTCGCCTCTTTTTCAAATTTCGTGCGAAAAGGAGAATTATCAATCTTATGAATGGACTTTTCAAACCCCTTCTCCTTATTGTATACTGCCATTCCGGCTCTTCTCGTACCTAGATGAGAATGATAATCCACACCGAAAAATAAATCAAATATGCAATCTTCCTTGGATGCAACACCAAAAAATCCGCCCATATCAAATCCTCCGTTCTTTTCCTATCCGTGCAAATGCCGGATCACACAATGCTCGTCAAGCCGTACTAAGTATACATGATACCTTTCACATTTGCAACCCCGTTTTCCCGCAAGTGATAAAAAGTGGGGTGGTTCCTCTTGTGGATTGCACCCTACTTCCCACACCTGGGAAAACGGAGTGCCCATATGAAGTATCGGCTTCTCTTCGCACGTGTTGCGTACTGTAAGACACTTGTTTGCAAACGAAAAAGGGAGCCTCCGTAGATGCTCCCTCAATACATATCTGCTATTTAATCGTAGGTCTTGCTCAAGAAACTACGCAGCTTCTCGCTCTTCGGGTTGCCGAAGAGTTCTTCCGGGGTTCCCATCTCCTCGATGACTCCGTTGGCCATGAAGATTACCCGGTCTGCCACGTTGCGGGCAAATTCCATCTCGTGAGTTACCACGATCATAGTACTGTCTCCGGACTTCAAGCCTCGGATAACGGACAACACCTCTCCGGTCAACTCCGGATCCAGCGCACTGGTGGGCTCATCGAAACACAGAATATCCGGGGATAATGCAAGCGCTCTGGCAATTGCCACTCGTTGCTGCTGACCACCGGACAGTTCGCAAGGATATGCTTCCGCTCGGTCCAGAAGCCCTACTCGTGCCAGAAGCTCTTCTGCCTTGGCTTCGATGTCTGCAAAACCGGCTTCCTTTGCCTTATGATACGCTTCTTTGCCCTGTTCCTTCTTAATCCTCTTCCATTCTTCCTTGCGCATCAATTTCGCTGCCAAGGTAATGTTGCCTCGCACCGTATACTGCGGAAACAAATTAAACTGCTGGAACACCAGACCGAAATGCAGACGATTCTTACGAATCTGCGCTTCACTCATCCGCTGATTCGCACCGGCATCCAGGATCACCTTGTCTCCTACGATAATCTGTCCTTCGTCCGGTGATACAAGAAAATTCAGACACCGCAGCAGGGTAGTTTTCCCGCTTCCCGAAGAGCCGATGATCGCAAGTACCTCTCCCCTCTCCAGGGAGAAACTAATATCCCGCAACACTTCCGTGTTACCAAAGGACTTCTTAAGATTGCACACATTTAATATTGCCATGAGCTTCCTCCAAACATGCTACGTGGGCGGTTTCATTTGACAACAACACGCCAAGCCACCGTACTCTACGCCAAGCGATAGCGACTCAGTTTCTTCTCCGCATACGCGAACAACAAAGTCAGTACCGTGTTAAATATCAAGTAAAATGCACCGGTATAGAACAATGGCCAGATTAGGAAATGCAAGCTGAGAATACGATCCGCCATAAAGAGCACTTCCGCAACTGCTACAGTTCTTGCCAAGGACGTGTCCTTCACCAAAGTGATTACCTCGTTACTAATGGGTGCCAAGATGCTCTTGATCACCTGCAACAGAATAACACGGAAGAACACCTGACTCTTGGTCATACCAAGCACCTGTCCCGCTTCGTACTGCCCTCTGGGAATGTTCTCGATACCGCCACGATAAATCTCTGCGAAATAGCAAGCGTAGTTCAAGATAAATGCAAACACCGTACCGTAGAAATACGCCCGCTCCACACTGCCGCCGAAGATTGCCCATCGGGTGATGGGGCTACCGAGAGCAATACCCGGCAGATAGATAACAATCATCAGCTGAAGCAACAAGGGCGTTCCGCGAATGATATAGATAAATGCCCGCATCAGAAAACGAATCGGCAATATGCGACTCCGTGCCACAAAGGCAAATACAAGCCCCAGAGGCAAAGCAAACAGCAGGGTCAAGAAAAACAAGTCCAGCGTTGTCTGAAAGCCTCGAAGCAACTCCATTGTAATTTCCCAAAAACTCATGTGTGTCTCCTGTCCGAAAGAATCCCTTCTCTGCACATTCCGAATCCATGTGCATGTGCTTCTACATAGAAGCCCTATACAACAAGTTCCGGCTCCTCAGAAAAGGAGCCGGTGCTCATTACTTCTTTACGTTGTTGTAGTTATCAACCAAATCATACTTCTCTGCAAGTTTTTTAAGACTACCATCGGCAACAAGCTCATCAATGATCTTGTTCACTTCTGCGGTCAAATCGCTTCCCTTACGGAAACCGATGGCATACAGCTCATCTGCCAGTTCAATGCCTTCAACGATCATAAGGTCAGCATAATCACCGTTTCCACAGCTGGTCATTGCCAAAGTGTAGTCGAGAACAACGGCCTCGAAGTTGCCGGCATTCAAACCGAGAAGTGCCGCCGTCTGCTTATCGCTGGCGGTAAACTTCGCCTTGGACAAGTTTGCATCTGCAAGAATTGCGGTTTCGCCTGCGGAACCGCTCTCTGCGGAAATCATAGCATTTGCAAGGGATGCCGTATCTACGAACTTCTCTGCATCCTTCTTGTTGATTACAACTACCTGCTTGTTGGTAAGATAAGTTGTTGTAAAATCCATGTTCTCCTTACGATCTTCGGTAACGGTCAGACCGTTCCAAATACAATCGATGTTCTTTGCCTTCAACATGGACTCCTTAGCCTTCCAGTCGATTACCTGGAACTCTGCCTCTACGCCCAACTTCTTGCACACCAACTGTGCAAACTCGGTATCAAAACCGATCAAAGTACCATCCTCGTCATAATAGTTCATAGGAGCATATTCGGTAATACCGATTACCAACTTCTTATTGCCCTTCACGTACTCCAAATCGCTGTCAGACTTCTCCTCGCCGCATGCGGTAAACATCGTTACGCACATAATCAGCATCATTGCCAATGCAATTAACTTCTTCATATAATTCAACCTTCCTTTCGGTTATGTAGGCAAATGCCCTGCCCGATATATTCTTGCTACTTGATTGTATTACCATACTAAAGTAGCCATGCCGAAATAATAGCACAGGGAAAGGAGTCTGTCAACCACTTTCCGCTGTGCAAATTCATTTTTTCTTATGTTTCGGGGATATTACTGCGGATACCACGCTCTTATCACCGAATGTTCTTAGGAAAGAACCTTCGCTAAGAAGCTCTGCAAACGCTCACTCTTAGGTGCGGAGAATATCTCCTCGGGCGTTCCTTCTTCCACAATACATCCACCGTCCATAAACACTACGCGACTTCCTACTTCTTTGGCAAATCCCATCTCATGCGTTACTACCACCATGGTGGTTCCCTCATTTGCAAGAGCCTTCATAACATCCAAAACTTCTCCCACCATCTCAGGGTCCAAAGCACTGGTGGGCTCATCGAAAAGCATCACTTCAGGTTCCATGCACAATGCACGTACAATGGCGATACGCTGCTTCTGTCCACCGGAGAGTTGACTGGGATATGCATTTGCACGGTCCTCAAGACCGACACGCTTCAGTAGGTCCATAGCCTTCTTCTCTGCGTCTTCCTTTGTAACTCCCTTTAATTTCATAGGAGCAATGGTCATGTTCTTTAAAATCGTCATGTTAGGGAACAAGTTAAAATGCTGGAACACCATGCCCATCTTCTGACGATGCAAATTGATGTTGGTCTTCGGATCGGTGATATCCACCCCATCAAAGAGAATCGTACCACTTGTAGGCATTTCCAACAGATTCAGCGAACGAAGGAACGTGGACTTACCGCTACCGGAAGGTCCGATTACAACCACAACTTCTCCACGGCGAATCTCTGCGTTAATTCCATCCAATGCACGAATCTTACCATCGTTATAGTGTTTCTTCAGGTCAGTTACACGAACCAATACATTATCGCTCATTCTTACGCAACCTCCTCTCGATCACACTCTCAAGTTTCGTCAACAGCATAACAATAATCAAATAAATCAACGCCACTGCAATCAACGGCATAAACGGTGAAAATGTTCTGCTACGAATAATGTCTCCTGCCTTGGTAAGATCAGTTACTGCAACGTAGCCCGCAACGGAAGTCTCCTTCACAAGCACGATAAACTCGTTCATCAATGTAGGCAATACTACTTTGAATACCTGCGGAATGATGACATAGCGCATAGTCTGTAAGTAATTGAATCCAAGAGAACGTCCGGCTTCGAACTGTCCCTCGTCAATGGCCATAATACCGCTTCGAAAGATCTCCGCAACGTAAGCACCGGAATTCACACCGAAGGCAATAATCGCAATCATAACGCCGTTTCTTGAAGAAGCGAAGATAATATAATACGCAATCATCAACTGTACAACCATAGGCGTTCCTCGAATAATCGTCAGGTATACCTTGCACAACCAATTCAAAATCGCCAAACATACATTGCCCGCCGTCCGACGTCTGCGGTACTCCTCTGCGTTCTTGTCATAGGTAGAGCGAATGGCCGCTACAACCAGACCGAGAACAATACCGATAAGCAATGCAAATACGGTAATCTGAAGCGTAACGCCCAAACCGTCCACAAGGTACTTCCAGCGATCGTCTTCAATAAAATTCAGTTCGAATTGTCTCTTCCAATCCGACCATGTCTCCTGTAATGTCAAAAATATCATAGTTCCCCTCATTTCTTAACGATACCGTCCCCAAGTCACTTACGGAACCCGGAGAGCATACACAAATAGGTAATGAAAAATGGCTGCAACCTTATCGGTAACAGCCATTTCATCTTATCAAAATTCCGAAACAAAAGCAACAACAATATTGCTTTCCACACAATTATTCTGCGGGAATATACTTATCAACGATCTTCTGAACGGTACCGTCCGCAATCAGCTCCTTCAGTGCAGTATTCACCTTCTCGGTCAACTCGCTGTCCTTAGCAAAGCAAATTGCATAATCCTCAACCACATACTCGGTTTCCAGAATCTTAAGTCCTTCATTTGCCGCAACAAAAGACTTTGCAGGCTCATTATCAATAATAACACAGTCTACCTTATCGGTTGCCAACGCCTGTACTGCGTCTGCACCCTTGCTGTAACGCTTCACACGCTCTTCACCGAAATCATCGGTACAGTAGATATCACCGGTGGTTGCATCCTGAACACCTACCACGTATGTAGCACCCTCAACATAGAGATCATCTACACTGGTAATCGGAGAATCTTCCTTAACGATAATCGCCTGAATACCGGTAGCATAGGAATCGGAGAAATCTACACTCTCCTTACGCTCATCGGTTACCGTCAGTCCCGCCATACCCATATCGTACTTCTTAGAAGCAACACCGGGCACAATGGCGTTAAACTCAACATCTACAATCTCCAGCTCCATACCAAGCTTCTCTGCAATTGCAGCCGCAATCTCTGCATCAATACCCACAATCTTACCATCCTCATAATACTCGTATGGAGGGAATGCCGCATTGGTTGCCATAGTCAGCTTATCATCCTCGCCACAACCGGTAAGCATTACACATGCGGACACCAGCAGACACATCACCAGTACAAAACTCAACATCTTCTTCATAATACATGTCCTCACTTTCTACTTCATTTCTATATAGCACACCATGCGAAAAATGCACGCTTGCTTTTCTTTGGTTTTGCATAGTTATAACATATTTAAAACAGGAAGTCAATAGTCTTTTTTCATTTTCAGTGAATATTTTTTATTGTTCTGTGTATATTTATGCACGTTTATCAGTATATAATCATCGAAAATGCATAAAACCCGATTTGCCTCTTGTATTTTTCGCTCTTCTGTGCTAATTTGGTAGCAGGAATTGGCTCACCACCGAATATATAATTAGGAAGGCGAATACGATTCCTTTGCATTTCAATATTATAACGATGGAGTGTATGAAACGCATGAAAGAATTTTTGAAGAAGAAAAACATCGTAATTACCGGTAAGCGGTACGGCATCGATGCCCTGAGTGCTATGGCACAGGGTCTGTTTGCCTCCCTCTTAATCGGTACCATTATTGCCACCCTTGGGGAGCAGGTAGGAACGCGGGTTCCCGAGAGCTGGTCCGCAGTGAAGGATCTGTGCGATTGGTTCGTCACCATCGGCGGATACGCTAAGGCCGTTGCCGGTCCCGCCATGGCGGTATCCATTGCATTTGCCTTACAGGCACCACCCCTTGTACTGTTCTCCTCCCTTGCCGTCGGTTATGCGGCAAATGCCGAAGGCGGTGCAGGCGGTCCTCTGGCCGTGTTGGTAATCGCTATCATCGCAGTAGAGTTCGGCAAGGCCGTGTCCAAGGAGACGAAAGTAGATATCTTGGTGACGCCCTTCGTTACCATCGTAGTGGGCGGAATCTTGTCCATTTTGATTGCCCCCTACATCGGCAAAGCAGCCAGCTCCGTAGGTGATTTTATCAACTGGGCAACGACTATGCAACCTTTCCTCATGGGCGTGTTGATTTCCGTGGTTATCGGTATTGCTCTGACCCTTCCTATCAGTAGTGCGGCCATTTGCGCTGCCATCGGTATTACCGGTCTTGCAGGCGGTGCTGCCGTGGCAGGCTGTTGCGCACAAATGGTAGGCTTCGCTGTTATGAGTTTCAAGGAGAACGGCGTCGGCGGTTTGGTATCCCAAGGCATTGGAACCAGCATGTTGCAGATGAGTAACATCATTAAGAATCCGAAGATTTGGCTTCCCCCGATTATCGCATCTGCCATTACCGGTCCCCTGGCCACCTGTCTCTTCAAGCTGGAGATGAACGGTGCTCCCGTTGCCGGCGGCATGGGCACCTGCGGTCTCGTAGGACAGATTGGCGTATACACCGGTTGGGTCAATTCCGGACACACCATCACCGGCTTCGACTGGCTCGGCCTCGTACTTATCAGTTTTGTCCTTCCCGCAGTTCTCTGCTGGGTACTGGGTGGTCTATTCCGCAAGATTGGTTGGATTAAGGAAAATGACCTGCTGCTTGACAAGTAATCACCTTGAAGTTTTATTTCCCTTTTGCGTAATGTACTTATGAATGGATTTAGGAGGTACCTATGACAATCAAATTTCGTTACAATTCCCCCGCAATACTGACCTTTGCATTAATCAGTGCATTGGCTCTTGGGCTCAATACCCTCACCGGCGGTTGGGCAAATACCAATTTGTTTTCTACTTATCGTGATTCCCTTACGGATCCTTTGATGTACGTTCGACTCTTCGGTCATGTCCTGGGACACAGTGGCTGGAATCACTACATGAGCAACATGCTGATGGTTCTCTTGTTAGGACCTATGCTGGAGGAGAAGTACGGCAGTAAGGTCATCGTTGAGATGATTGCCATTACCGCAGTGGTAACCGCAGTAATTCACAATGTATTCTTCCCCGGCGTAGCTCTTCTGGGTGCCAGCGGAATCGCATTTATGCTCATCGTATTGTCCTCCATCGCAAATGTAAAGAAGGGCGAGATTCCGATTACAT
Source organism: Lachnospiraceae bacterium (assembly GCA_045546575.1). GTDB lineage: Bacteria > Bacillota > Clostridia > Lachnospirales > Lachnospiraceae > ISDg. Next base: position 252,586 of record JAZQDC010000012.1, read on the forward strand.
TTATCTTAATCTGCATCTTCTACATCGGCGGCGAGTTGTTGGCGGCATTTAAGCAAGATAACATATCTCAATTGGGACACATTATCGGTGGTACCTGCGGAGGTTTCTTCGGACTCTTCCTTATCAACGGCAAGCGATAATTCATAACAATAATACCGCAGTTCTTTGGGTTAGGAACCATCGAACTGCGGTATCTTTATCTTCTAAATACTCTTGTACCGATTTAATTGAAACCTGCGTACTCTTTCATCAACAATGCACCGTAATATGCATATTTCGCCTTATAGGACGAATTGAATAACAACGGACTACGTTCCGATCTCCACGAAAGATTGTCTGCAAATCCCCAGAAGGTCAAAGAATCCATCTTCACCGTTCCGTCCTTCACCAGTTTCAAAATTCCGCTGATCAGGTTGTAATAGTACTGTCCTTGTACCTTCAGATTGGCGTCGGTTGCGGACTTAATGTTCATCCAAGACCCCAAGCATACATCCAATTCCGTAAGGTTTACCTTCAAACCGGTGGTTCCCAGCTTCTTCACAGTCTTCAGGTAATCGTCCAAATCATCCTCGGTGTACAGATGTGCCTGCAAACCGATACCGTCAATCAAGTACTTCCCGTTCTCATCTACTAAGGTCTTCACAAACTTGTAGAGAGCTTCGGTCTTATACTGCTCATTGTAATCGTTATAATACAAATCAATATCGCTTGGTGCGTACTTGTCAGCATAGTAAAATGCGTACCACTGGTAGTCCTCGCCGATGGTCTGCAACCACAAGTTGTCACGCAGAGTACCATCTTCCATCCACGCCTCATTTACAATATCAAAGGCATAGAACAAATCCAGATATCCCAAGTCATCCAACTGCTCAAAGGACTGCTTTATGTAACTCTCCATACGCGCCAGCATGACTTCTCTGCTTACCAAGTTACCACTAGTCTTGAAGTTATCATAGAAGATCCACTGAGGTGTCTGACTGTACCATACAAGCACATGTCCGCGGACTGCCATATCATTGTCCTTGCACCATTTTAGAAGTTTCTTAGCCGTAGAACCGTACTGCACCACAATATCTCCCGTAGAGATGCTGGCCTGCTGATTCAAGATATAATCCGGCTTCATATGATTTTCAAATGTAATGCTGTTGAAGTTCGCCTTAATAATCTCTAAGCACTTAGCGTTATTCAACATCGAATCCGTAAGACAAGTACCGGCCTTCAAACCGTACTCGGCATACACATCCTTTAAGCCCTTAGACACTACAATCTGTGTAGGCGTGGGCGTTGCCGTAGGCTTCGGAGTATTGGTAGGCTTGGGAGTTGCCGTTGCCTTCGGGGTATTGGTAGGCTTCGGAGTTGCCGTTGCCTTCACAGGTCTCTCCGTAGGAGTTACCTCCGGTGTAAGAGTCACCTCCGGTTCGTCAGTCACTTCCGGTGTCGGGGTCCCCTCCGGCGTATTCGTTGCTTCCGGAGACAGTGTCCCCTCCGGCGTATTCGTTGCTTCCGGAGTCGGCGTCTGTTCCGGTGCCTTCGTAGCTTCCACCGTAGGAGTCAGCGTAATCCCCGGCTCTCCTGCCGGCTCGTCCTTCTGTGCTCCACATGCCAACAGAACCACTGCCATTAGCATAGCCAGCAAACTAAGTTTCCATCTTCTCATATCAAGTCTCCTTCTTACGAAATCTAAGCGTTGTTACACCAAATACCAAGGGGCTACCATTTCCTTGGATCCCCGCCGAGTATTCGCTACAACATAACCACATCTGCCTTGGAATCTCACGCAAATGCCCAAAATTCTAAGACTAATTTACATAATATCATCATCCGCCGAAAAGTCAATGGTGTATCATAAACAAAGTCACTCCCGAAACAATCGAAAGTGACTCTGCAACATATCTATATGATAGTTCTTGGGTTCTGTGCCGAACTCCTACAAACCAATGCTCGGGGCTTACAGTCTCTCCATAAGCTCTGCTCTCAGCTCCTCATAACCGGGCTTACCAAGCAATGCGAACATGTTCTTCTTATAGCTCTCTACGCCGGGCTGGTTGAACGGATTCACTGCAAGCATATATCCACTAACACCACATGCAAACTCGAAGAAATAGAACAACTGACCGAGAGAATACTCATTCTGCTCAGGTACACGAATCAACAAGTTCGGTACACCGCCGTCGATATGGGCAAGCTGTGTTCCCTTCATTGCACTCTTGTTTACGAAGTCTACGGTCTTACCTGCCAAGTAGTTCATACCATCAAGGTCAACCTCTTCTGCCTCAAGAACAATCTCCTCCGGGCTATTTTCAAGCTCCATAACGGTCTCGAAGAGAATACGAGCGCCGTCCTGAATGAACTGTCCCATAGAATGAAGGTCGGTAGTGAGATCTACGCTTGCCGGGAAGATTCCCTTCTGATCCTTACCCTCACTCTCACCGTACAACTGCTTCCACCACTCGCTGATGAAATGCATGGAAGGCTCATAGTTAGCAAGAACCTCAGTGCTCTTGCCCTTACGGTAGAGAATGTTACGAACCGCTGCGTACTTCACAGCATCATTTTCCTCAAATGCATTGTTAATGCACAACTCACGCATGCTTGCCGCGCCTGCCATCAACGCATCGATGTCTGCGCCACTAACTGCGATAGGAAGGAGACCTACTGCGGTGAGAACGGAGAAACGTCCGCCTACATCATCCGGAACGATGAAGCTTTCATAGCCCTCTTCGTTAGCAACCTTCTTCAGGGCTCCTCTCGCCTTATCCGTGGTAGCGTAGATACGCTTATTTGCCTCTTCCTTGCCGTACTTCTCGATCAACATCTTCTTAAATACACGGAATGCGATTGCCGGCTCTGTAGTAGTACCGGACTTACTAATCATATTGATGGAGAAATCACGATCACCGATTACCTGCTTCAAATGTGCAATGTAAGTGGAGCTGATGCTGTTACCTACATAATAAATCTCGGGAGTCTTACGAACTTCCTTGGATACACTGTTGTAGAAACTGTGACGAAGGAACTCAATCGCAGCACGTGCGCCAAGATAAGAACCGCCGATACCGATTACCAAAAGAACTTCGGAATCACTCTGAATCTTAGCTGCCGCCTTCTTAATGCGTGCAAACTCTTCCTTGTCATATGCAACGGGAAGGTCAATCCAACCAAGGAAATCATTGCCCGCACCCTCTCTGGACAAGAGTTCTGCCTTGGCAGCCTCTGCCTGCTTCTTTACTAATGCTACCTCTTCCTCGCTCATAAACTTGGAAGCGTAGGAATAATCAAATGTTACGTTTGCCATAACCGAAACCTCTCTTTATACCATAGTATGTAGCTCTTAGGTTGGGCCGAAGCCCACCGAAGATGATTATAGCAAACCTCACGGCACAATTCAACCCCCAACTCATATACGTTTCAAGACTTGTCTACGGCAAAAACTCCTTTAGTACATCCTCGATAAAATCCGGTTCTCCCGTAATTGTCGCTTCCGAACTCACCGCACATTCGTCCTTCATTTTGCTTAAATATTTCTCGCGAAGTTTCCTTTGCTTCTCCTCGTATTCACTCTGCAAGGCCGCTTGCTTCTCTCTTGCTCGTGCCTCTTCCTTGCGCCGTTTCTCCATAAACTTCTGTTGCTGATGCTGACGCTCCTTCTCCTCCTTAGCGGCCTGTAACTGACGTTCCTTTTCCTCCTTCTCCATACGGGCTTGTCTACGCTTCTCCTGTCGAATGCGAATCTCCTCCAAACGGGCAATACGCTGTTCTTCCAGTCGCGCCTCCTCTGCCATATTTATTGCATTTTCAGAGTCTTTTTTTTCGTTATATTCTACGCTAGTAGAACCATTATTCTCTTGAGCGTTTCCTTTCTTACTTTCCACATTTGACACGTCCTCTGTAAGTGCCGCATATTCTGCCGCACTTCGCTTTTCTTCCCGGTTTGTACGTGATGTAAGTGTTGAGATTGATGTATTTGCCAAACGCTTCTCGCGGTACTGACGTTCCAAAATCGGTCGCAATACGTTAGTGAACTGCTCCGTGTATGTCACCTCCACACGATACCGATTGCCACCAACATGAAATAACTGTTGTAAGCAATGGCATACCACCGCAGACACTACACCATATCCCAGAAGCTCCATACAGTAGTCCACCGGAAAATGCTGTGCCGATGCATACAACGCAGCAAGTACTCCTCCACCGATGCAGAGAACCGGAATTCTCATAACCACTCGTTCCCATGTACGCAAGCGAAGAATTCCATAGCGCTTCGCCTCCATTTGACATTTAACAAACAACTCCACATCAGCAACGCCTAATTTCTGCTTGTAGTAGTCCTCAAATCGATTGCGCATTTTCGCGTACCATCCTCTTCCGTTCTCTTTTTCACGGAGCATTTGGCTCAAATATCTTTGGTATACACCGGTTAGCATTGCGGCAAACACTACTCCCAAGGTTGCCACCACGGCGAATACATAGGGGACTCTGCGGTCCAAAAACATATCCAACAGCATGTCCTTCCTCCTTTACAAGATTTTACATCATTATAATGGATTGTTCGTCATTTGAAAAGACAATTCCCCTGCATCCTTACGGAATTCGTTCGACACAGAATTGCAGTATCGGCTGTTTTTAGTGAAATGCCCTTCACCGGGTTTCCGCTAATTATAAAAAACTTACGCTATGTTTTCCGCGGAAGATATGGTATACTGTACTTCGTATCGCGTATTATCAGATGTAATGGAGATGTTGTATGAATCTTAGAAAGTTAAAACGTATTCTCAGACGCCTGTGGCGCTATTGCAAACCGCAGTGCATTGTTATTCTTATTATATTGGTTTCTTTGATTGCACTTCTTGTATTCAGTTGCACCAAGGATGATCCGAAGGAGACCGATACCCCACCGGCCAGTACGACTCCTACGGCCACCATTTCCCCTACCCCGGAGCCCGCGACGCCTTCTCCCACCATGGCAGAGCCGTCGCCTACCGCCACGCCTTCCGTCATCTACGGTTCCTGTGACAGTACCACCACCGACGTAGGTGCTACGCCGATTCCCATGGACGACTGGGAGATTGACTACTTGATGCTTGTGAATTGGAACAATCGCCTGAAGTATTCCGGTAACCCGGAAGGCTTGGTGTTGCTGACCAGCATATTGGATTCCGACGAATACATTATTCAGAACCCGAATACCAACATGGGAAATGAAACTGCCCTCCTTGCTCTGGATCAGATGTGCAAGGATGCCAGAGCCGCCGGTTGCTCCAAGGTTAAGATTTCTACCACCGGAGCTTATCGTACATACGAGACACAGGATGGTTTCTGGCAGAATCATTTGAAGGAAGATCCCAATTACGGTGCGGATCCCTACAACGATCCGCCTCGTACTGTCCCCGGCAATGCCAGTGAGCATCGTACGGGTCTTGGGTTTGACATTTGGCTGTTAGAGTATGACTACGCTTGGTTGCACGAGAATTGTCATCGATATGGATTTATTCTTCGTTATCCTGCTAACAAGGTTTCCTATACGGGAATCATTTATGAGCAGTGGCACTACCGTTATGTTGGTGTAGATGCGGCTACCGCTATGCACGACATGGGCTTCTGTTTGGAAGAGTATATTGCGTACCTAAATGGTGCAGATATTACGCCTTACCCTACAAAGCCCGTAACACCCAAGCCCACCAAGGCTCCTACTGCTACGCCCACACAGATGCCCGACATTTCCGCAACCCCGACACCGGAGATCACTCCTGATGTCACACCCGAGATTTCCCCGGAGCTTACACCGGAACTTACTCCCGGTGTCACACCCGAGATTTCCCCTGACATTACCCCGGAGATCTCTCCCGATGTCACACCCGAAATTTCACCGGAGATTACTCCAGAAACTACTCCTACGCCAGTACCTACCCTTCCTCCGGAACCGACCCACGAACCTAGCCCTACACCGGAGCCGCAGGAGCCCACTCCTGAACCGAGTCCTACGTCGGAGCCGCAGGAATCACCGGAGTCTATCGCACAATAACATTTTCTCATTGCACATAACACAAACATAAGGCGCCGTGAATCCGAGACATTTCCCATTCACGACGCCTTATTTCTATTGTTTCGTTATTCTTACTCTTCCCCGTTTCTCACGGCCTCTGCATGTGCCCTTTGGAACTCCGAATCATAGGACAACATCGGTTCCACATCTTGATGCTTCAACTTACGCGCCACATAGTTCCTTGTAATCTTCATTACAAGGGGCGATAATGCCAGTACGCCGATTAAGTTAGGAACCATCATCAATCCGTTGAATGTATCGGAAATGTCCCACGCAATGGAGGATGTCATCATTGCACCGGATATAAGTAAGTGCCGTCATCCGGATACCTGTTCCGACCAACAATATCAATCCGATCTTAACCCATACGAATTCGTTAATTACTCCATTTACCTCTGTGAGTTTGCTCAGAAATACACTCGTTGGTATATCCTCTTTTCTTCGTTATCGATTCTTGGCATGGAACATCAGCACTGCTGCTGCCACCGCCGCATTCAACGATTCCACTTGCCCCTCCATGGGAATGCGTACTCGCACCTGCGCTTGTTCTGTTGCCTCGTCACTGAGCCCATTGGCTTCATTTCCGATCATGATACCGTAACGTTCCCCGTACTCCGGCTCCGTATAAGGTACGGACCCTTGCAAATGCGCAGCATACAACGTTATCCCTTGCTCTTTCAGGTGTCGCAACGTAGCCACATAATCCTCTGTATAGACAAATGGCACACGCAAAATTCCTCCCATAGTAGCACGTACGACCTTAGGATTAAAGATATCCACGGAATCCGCCGACAATATCACTCCGGTCATTCCTGCCGCCTCAGCAGTGCGAATTAACGTTCCCAAGTTACCGGGGTCTCTTAAGCTCTCCGGCAGAAGCAAACGTGCTCCTGACTCAGTCAGCATCTGCTCGATGGTATAATGCGGCATCTTCACAATGGCAATGACACCTTGCGGAGTTACCGTCTCTGCAATATGATCGAATACATCATCTGCCACAACTTCATAAGGACACCCTTCGATTTCCTCCCTCTCTTCCACGGTAAGGCTCACTAACCCCTTCTGTGACCAATAGGCTTTCTTCAATAGCTCCGGGGCTTGCCGAAGCACCTCAAAAAACATCTTTCGTCCTTCGCAGACAAATGCCTGTGTCGCCTCACGCTCACTTCGTTTCTTCAGAAGTGCAGTAATCTGCTTTAATTGTGCATTGTTCTTAGCGGTAATCATCTCTTCACCTGCTCTTCCTATAACTTATTAAGTGCTTAATTTCGACCTGCAATCACCGATGCGACATCTGCCGCAGACGGAGTCTCTACCGGAACCAACAATTCAAAATAGCCCCCGTCCCGCCAATGGGCAGGTGGGGGCACACGATTATTCTTCGCTCATATTTGCAAGCTTTGCAGCCTGGTCCGCTCCTACCAGATTGTCCACAATCTCCTGAATGTCGCCATTCATAATGTCGTCCAATCGATAAGAAGTAAAATGAATTCGATGATCTGTGCAACGTCCCTGCGGGAAATTGTACGTACGAATCTTCTCGGAACGATCGCCGGTACCTACCTGATTCTTACGATTTGCCGCCTCTTCCTTCTGCTTCTTCTCAAGTTCCAAATCATACAATTTCGCGCGAAGAACCTTAAATGCCTTATCGCGGTTCTTCAACTGAGACTTCTCGTCCTGACACGAAATTACGATACCCGTAGGAATGTGCGTCAAACGAACAGCAGAGTCGGTTGTGTTAACGCACTGACCACCGTTACCGGAGGAACGGAATACGTCGATACGGCAATCGTTGGGATCAATCTGAACATCCACATCTTCTGCTTCCGGCATAATTGCCACGGTGGCTGTAGACGTGTGGATACGACCGCCGGACTCCGTTACCGGAATACGCTGTACTCGGTGCACACCACTCTCAAACTTCAACTTCGAGTATGCACCCTGCCCGTTAATCATAAATACGACTTCTTTTACACCGCCGATACCGCTTTCACTCAAACTCATAAGTTCTGTCTTCCAGCGCTTCGTCTCAGCATATTTGCAATACATACGGTACAACTCTGCCGCAAACAAAGCCGCCTCATCCCCGCCGGCACCACCACGAATCTCCACCACTACGTTCTTCTCATCCATGGGATCCTTGGGCAACAAGAGAATCTTCAGTTCGCCTTCCAGTCGCTCTACCTCAGCCTTACTCTCCGCCAGTTCTTCCTTTGCCAACTCGCGAAGTTCCTCATCGGTCTCTGTATCCAGCATCTCCAAACTGTCTTCGATACTCTGCTTCGCTGCCTTGTAGGCACGATATGCTTCTACAATGGGAGCACAGTCACTTTGCTCCTTCATGAGCTTACGAAACCTTGTCTGGTCCGATGCCACCATAGGGTCCGTCAACTCGAGCTGAAGCTCTTCATAACGTTTCAATAAATCTTCCAATTTGTCAAACATGGTTTCACTCTCACTTTCTCATATATCTATCACGGTTCCTACCGTCTGAACTACAAATGCCCGGTTACCACACGGTCAAGCCCCGCATAATCCTTGTGTACACACACCTCCGTGAACCCGGCTTCATGAAACAGCGCAGAAACGCTCTCCCCTTGATCATAGCCGATCTCCACCATAAGATGTCCCCCTCTACCGATCTCGTCCACAGATGCATTCTGCTCACCGGAACAAAGGAATCGCTTCGCCTCCTTGGTGAGAATCCGATAGAAGTCCAGTCCGTCCTCTCCTCCGTATAACGCCAAATGCGGTTCGTATTCCAACACCTCCGGCATCAACTGACGAAGCTGCTCCGGGGGAATGTAGGGAGGATTGGACACAATAATATCGTACTGTCCCTGTATATTCTCAAACATATTACTCTGAATAAAATGCACCTTCGCTTCCAAACGTCGTGCATTTTCCTCCGCCACATGAAGCGCCGCAAGAGATATGTCCACCGCAGTTACCTCCGCAGGTGCCCCAAGCATCGCAAGGCTAATGGCGATACATCCCGACCCGGTACACATATCAAGCACCCGAGCCCCCTTGCACTGTTCCAGCGCTAACATCACCAAATGCTCCGTGTCTTGCCTCGGAATCAATACGTCCTTGGTTACCATGAAAGGAATTCCCATGAATTCTTGCTCCCCGGTAATCTGCTGCAGAGGCTCTCTGGTACAGCGTCTTGCTACCAACGCCTCATACTGCTCCTGTTCTTCCTCAGATATCGTCTCGCTCCGACGCATCAACCAAGACGTCGCATCCATGTGAGTAACATGCCACAATAAATACTTTGCCTGTAGCGTAGCCTCCGGCACCTCATGAGCTTCCAACCTGGCCGTAGCCTTCGCCATTGCTTCCTGATAGGTCATATCTTCTCCGTTTCCAAGAGACACTACGATTCTGCCTCCTGAGCGAAACAGCACGTAGGGTACAATTCCCCCGTCTCTCCTGCCTGAAATGCTTCCCAGTCAAATACTGCTTCCACCGAAGCAATTGCCACTTCCATCATGGAATCATCGGGCTCCTTCGTGGTCAGCATCTGCATCCACATACCGGGACGACTGAGAATGTTCATCAATGCATTTTCCTTACGACCTGCAAGACGAAGAAATTCGTAACTGATTCCCGCTACTATGGGCAACAACAACAAACGAACACCGAAACGAACCAGGACGCGAAGAATCTTAGATGTTCCGGTATACAGCGGGAAAATATTCACCACCGAAAATACCAAGATACTTATCACCATAACAATAATCATAAAGCTGGTACCGCAACGCTTATGCTCCTTGGAAGACGCACGTACATTTTCCACCGTAAGCGGAAGACCATGTTCGATACAGTTGATGGTCTTATGCTCCGCACCGTGGTATTGAAATACCCGCTGAATGTCCGGCATTAAACTAATTGCCGCAACGTATCCCACGAAAATGCCGATTCGTACAATACCCTCAATAATGCTAATTAGCAGCGCGGACTCTACCTTCAACACGCTCTGCAAAAGTTCCGTAATCAACAACGGCAAGAAGAAAAACAATCCCAAGGACAAGACCAAAGACAAAACAACTGTGAAGAAGATCATCATGGGAGTCAATGCCTCCTCTTGCTCCTTCTTGGGCTCTGCCTTCTCGTCACGCGTCTCGCAACCTTCTTCAGACTTTGCTTCTACGGTATTCTTCACTTCTTCCGCTTTCTTGTCCTTCTTATTCTTCTTAGGCTTCTCCTTCTTAGGCTCTTCCTCTACCTCGAAGAAATTCGCAGAGTAGGTCAACGTCTGCATCCCTACCACCATGGACTCAATCAAATTCACAGTTCCACGGATAAACGGCCAACCCAGAAACTTAATCTTCTCACTGATGCTGTGCCATTCCTTCACATCAATAATAATCTCCTTGTCCGGCTTGCGAACGGCTACGGCGTATCTGCCCTTATTGCGCATCATTACGCCTTCCATTACTGCCTGACCACCAACACCTGACGGCTTCATGACTACCTCCAAATCTTCAACAAACGGACACCCAGAGTCTCCCTCGGGACCTTCTCATCCTACCCGGAACGGCTGTCTCTAACTGAAAAAATAGGTTGAGATATTATGCAACACCTCAACCCCTTTTTTACTCCTATTCCATTGTCCCCGTCTTCCAGGGGAAGCCACCAAATTAGAAGCCGTACTTCTTGTTGAACTTCTCAATTGCTCCACGAGCCTTAGCAGCCTTCTTCTGACCGGTATAGAAAGCGTGGCACTTAGAACAGATCTCTACGTGAATCTCTTCCTTAGTAGAACCGGTAACGAACTCGTTACCACAGTTACATGTAACCTTTGCCTGATAGTACTTGGGCTGAATTGCTTCCTGCATGACTTTCACCTCTCTAAAATCTTATCATTAATAATCGGCCGGTCGAAACCAGTCGACCTAACACTCTATAAAACAGCTTTTATATTATATCATAGCATTTTCAAGATTGCAACACCATTTTTATGGACATTTTCTGTTTTTTTCGTCCATTCAGATGAGTCTGGTCTTCTTTATGGTCTGAATAAACTCTTGATTGTCCTTGGTCCTTGCAAACATATTAATAATCTGCTCCACGGCTTCTTCGGATTTCGCACTGTTAAATGCACGTCGCATTGCAAAATTTGCCTCCATCTCCAAGGGAGTCAACAGAAGGTCTTCTCGTCTTGTACTGGACTTCGGAAGATCGATGGCCGGGAAAATGCGCTTCTCCGACAACGCGCGATCCAACACCAATTCCATATTGCCGGTTCCCTTAAACTCTTCGAAGACCACGTCGTCCATTCGGCTTCCCGTATCCACCAAGGCCGTTGCCAAGATTGTCAAACTTCCACCTTCACGCATACATCTTGCCGCACCGAAGAATCGCTTAGGCATATACAATGCCGCCGGATCCAAACCACCGGACAACGTACGTCCGCTGGACTGACAAGTAAGATTATACGCTCTGGCCAGACGCGTAATACTGTCCAGAAGAACCACAACATCATCTCCGTGCTCCACAAGACGCTTCGCACGCTCGATGGTCATCTCCGAAACCCTCTTATGACGATTGGGTTCCTCGTCGAAGGTAGAGTAGATAACCTCCACATTCTTACCGACGATGGACTCTTTCATATCCGTTACTTCCTCGGGACGCTCATCAATCAAAAGAATGATCAAATGTACATCCGGGTGGTTCTTCGTCACTGCCTTGGCAATCTGCTTCAACAATGTGGTCTTACCTGCCTTGGGCTGTGCAACAATCATACCACGCTGCCCCTTACCGATGGGGGACAACAAATCCACAATTCGCATGGAAGGTCCGCATGCGGGCGTCTCCAGGTGAAGTCGTTCATGAGGGAAGATAGGCGTCAATTTGTCGAAGCGAGGACGCTTGCTTGCCAACTCCGGATCTCTGCCATTTACCTTCGTAATATAGAGAAGAGGCGTAAACTTGTCCGTCGGTGCTTTAATCTTCAAATTGCCGCAAATCACATCACCGGTGGACAAATTGTAGCGTTTGATTAGTTGTGGCGATACATACACATCCTCCGAACTGGGTAGATAATTCTCATTTCGAATAAATCCGTAGTTTTGGTCCGTACAAATCTCCAAAATTCCCTCTCTGGTAATTCCACTGTCCAATTCCGCTTGTTCTGCGGGGCTCATAGGACGTCTGGGCTCTGTAGGTACATACTCTCTTCGCTCTGTTCCCACGGGGCGTGTTCCGTCCTGAACGGCACGAGCCGGTACCGGCTGTCCCTCTTGCTGACCCATGGGACGTACAACACGTCTCACCGTCTGTGCGCCATTTCGCTCCAAGTTCTGCATACCGTATCTGTCCCTAGGCATCATACGACGCTCCGTACCTTCGGTGCCTGCATATTCTCTGGATACCATGCGGCGCTCTGCACCTTCTGCGCCCATATATTCTCTAGATACCACACGACGTTCTGCATATTCCGAATTTCTTCGCTCTCCGGAAATGAATCGCGAGGTGGTATTCTCACCTCTGTTTGACGCTGTTGCTTCGAAAGCCTCCTCACCGTGTACCACAGAGTTTTCTGCAGTTCCCGCCTTCTGAGACTGCTCTTCCTTCTGAGGCTGTTCTGCATCTACTCCAGCTTCTTCACGCAACAGCTCCACGAGCTCCTGCTTCTTCAATGTGCTATAACCACTAATCTTCTTCTCTTTTGCTATTGCTCTTAACTGAACAATGGATAATTTATCATATTCAATACTCATATATTACCTCTGCTGTTACTGTTTCGGGTATTTGTATTACTCTAATTATCTCTTGGGGAACTGTTGCCTCAGAATAAGGCCATACTCATATCATTAGAAAAAATGGGGGCGAAGGACTTCGCCCCCTATAAGAATCTACTGTTATTCCTCGGTTTCGTCTACAATCTCAATGTCATCTTCGTAGACAACATCGTCTTCGTAGTATACTTCATCCTCGTAATATACACCATCTTCATAATATACATCATCCTCATAAACGAGTTCGGTATCCATAATAACTTCCTCATCTGTAGAGGTCTGCTCTGCAGCAATGCTCTCACGGAATTCTTCTTCAAATTCCTCTGCAGTATCCGGTACCTGATTATCGGTATCCAGCTTAATGTTGCGGTACTGCTTCATACCGGTTCCGGCAGGAATCAGCTTACCGATGATAACATTTTCCTTCAAACCGATCAACGGGTCAACCTTACCCTTGATTGCTGCATCCGTAAGAACCTTGGTAGTCTCCTGGAAGGAAGCTGCGGACAAGAAGGAGTTGGTTGCCAAGGAAGCCTTGGTGATACCAAGCATTACCTGCTTACCATCTGCCGGTCTCTTGCCTTCTGCAATTAATCTTGCATTTGTATCTTCGTAATCCAAAATATCTACCATTGTTCCCGGCAAGAACTCAGAATCACCGTTCTCCTCGATGCGAACCTTCTTCAACATCTGGCGAACGATTACTTCAATGTGCTTGTCGTTGATATCTACACCCTGCAAGCGGTATACTCTCTGTACTTCCTGAGTCATGTAATCCTGTACCGCACGTACACCCTTAATCTTCAGGATATCGTGAGGATTTACAGAACCTTCGGTAAGCTCGTCACCTGCTTCAAGCATCTGTCCGTCGGTAACCTTCAGACGAGAGCCGTAAGGAATCAAGTATGCCTTAGCCTCACCGGTTTCGTCATTTGTAACGATAACCTCTCTCTTCTTCTTGGTATCGCTAATCGTTGCTTTACCTGCGAACTCAGAGATAATTGCAAGACCCTTCGGCTTTCTTGCCTCGAAGAGCTCCTCTACTCGAGGAAGACCCTGTGTGATATCGTCACCTGCCACACCACCGGTATGGAAGGTTCTCATGGTCAACTGGGTACCCGGCTCACCGATAGACTGAGCGGCAATAATACCGACAGCTTCACCTACCTGAACAGGTTCGCCTGTTGCCATGTTTGCACCATAACACTTCGCACATACGCCCAAATGAGACTTACAGCTCAGTACGGTACGGATCTTAATCTTAGCGTCAGCGCCTGCCTCGGAAATAGCCTTCGTAGCCATAATTCTAGCCGCACGCTTCGGCGTAATCATATGATTCTTCTTTACGATGAGATCACCGTTGTCATCATAGTAATCTTCACAAGCATATCTGCCGGTGATACGATCCTTGAGACTCTCGATCATCTCCTTGCCATCCATGAATGCCTTCACTTCCATACCGGAAATCTCATCACGGTTCTCACAACAATCAATCTCACGGATAATCAAATCCTGAGATACATCTACAAGACGTCTGGTCAAGTAACCGGAGTCAGCGGTACGAAGTGCGGTATCGGACAGACCCTTACGGGCACCATGTGCGGAAATGAAGTACTCCAGTACATCAAGACCTTCACGCAAGTTCGCCTTAATCGGCAACTCGATAGCCTTACCGGATGTATCGGCCATCAAACCACGCATACCTGCAAGCTGCTTAATCTGCTTGTCGGAACCACGGGCACCGGAGTCAGCCATCATGCGGATGTTATTGTACGGATCAAGTCCGGACAACAGCTTATTGGTAATCTCCTTATCGGCCTCTTTCCAAGTGTCGATAACTGCATGATAACGCTCATCCTCGGTCATAAGACCCTCTCTGTATGCTTCGCCAATCTCCTCAACGGTAGCCTCAGCGTCTTTGATAATGCTCTTCTTCTCATCCGGCACGGTCATGTCGGAAATGGATACGGTCATAGCAGCTCTTGTAGAGTACTTGTAACCGATAGCCTTAATTGCATCCAGGGTCTCAGCCGTCATAGTTGCACCATGGGTATTGATACACTTCTCAAGAATGCTCTTCAATTCCTTCTTCTTAACGAGGAAGTCAACTTCAAGCTTCAAGAAGTTCTCAGGTCTGGTACGATCTACAAAACCAAGATCCTGACTGATAATTTCATTGAAAATGAAACGTCCCAAGGTAGACTCAATTACACGGCTCTCTTCCTTACCCTCGGCATTGATACCGGTTCTACGAACCTTGATTCTTGCCTGAAGAGTAATAGCACCATTTTCATAAGCCAAGATGGCTTCGTTCTCATTCTTAAAATACTTACCTTCGCCCTTGTCACCCGGCTTCTCCAACGTCAAGTAGTAGATACCGAGAACCATATCCTGAGACGGAACCGCTACCGGACCACCATCGGAAGGCTTCAACAAGTTGTTGGGGGACAGAAGAAGGAAACGGCACTCTGCCTGAGCTTCTACAGACAGCGGCAAATGCACAGCCATCTGGTCACCGTCGAAGTCCGCGTTAAATGCGGTACATACAAGTGGATGAAGTTTAATTGCCTTACCCTCTACGAGAATCGGCTCAAATGCCTGAATACCGAGTCTGTGGAGTGTAGGTGCACGGTTCAACATTACCGGATGTTCACGAATAACGTCCTCGAGAACGTCCCATACCTCACTTTGAAGGCGTTCAACCATCTTCTTGGCAGACTTAATGTTGTGTGCGATTCCACGAGCAATCAACTCCTTCATTACAAAAGGCTTAAACAACTCAATGGCCATCTCCTTAGGGAGACCACACTGATAAATCTTAAGTTCAGGGCCAACTACGATTACGGAACGTCCGGAGTAGTCAACACGCTTACCAAGCAAGTTCTGACGGAAACGTCCCTGCTTACCCTTCAGCATATCGGAAAGGGACTTAAGAGCACGATTTCCCGGACCGGTTACCGGTCTACCACGTCTACCGTTATCGTTCAAGGCATCTACAGCTTCCTGAAGCATTCTCTTCTCATTGCGAACAATAATATCGGGAGCGCCCAACTCAAGAAGTCTCTTCAAACGATTATTACGGTTAATAATTCTACGATACAAATCGTTCAAATCAGAGGTAGCAAAACGGCCACCGTCCAACTGAACCATAGGACGAAGATCCGGGGGAATTACCGGGATACAAGTGAGAATCATCCACTCCGGACGATTGCCGGACTCGCGGAATGCTTCCACAACCTCAAGTCTCTTAATAATTCTTGCACGCTTCTGACCATTGCTCTCGTTAAGTTCAGCCTTCAGCTCCGCGGACTCCTTCTCCAAGTCGATTGCCTGAAGCAATTCCATAATTGCCTCGGCACCCATACCTACGCGGAATGCATCTGCACCGTACTCCTCGCACGCCTTATGATATTCCATCTCAGTAAGAACATCCTTTACGTGAAGAGCGGTGTTGCCTGCATCCAATACAATATAACTTGCAAAGTAAAGAACCTTCTCAAGAACTCTGGGGGACAGGTCCAAGATAAGTCCCATACGGCTGGGGATACCCTTGAAGTACCAAATATGAGATACCGGTGCCGCAAGCTCAATATAACCCATGCGCTCACGACGTACCTTAGCATCGGTAACTTCAACGCCACAACGATCACACACAAATCCCTTGCCACGTACCTTCTGCTTTCTGTACTTACCGCAATGGCACTCGTACTTCTTCGTAGGTCCGAAGATCTTCTCGCAGAAGAGACCGTCACGTTCGGGCTTCAGTGTTCTATAGTTGATGGTCTCCGGCTTCTTTACTTCATAATCCGTAACGTCACCAGGTCTACCGGCCTTCGCCCACTCTCTAATCTTCTCGGGGGAAGCCAGACCGATCTTAATAGCGTCATACGTAATTTCTTTCACGTCTTCATTAAACATTTCGATTGACATTAGCTGGTGCTCCTTCCATGTATTCAGTCAAGACTTTTTGATTTCGGATATCAATTAAAACTCGTCGTCATCTGCAAAATCATCTGCATAATCGTCAGCGTAATCGCCTTCCTCCGACAAGTCAGCGCCGCTTGCATAGTCACCGAACAAATCACCATCTTCGTTCGGAATAACTTCCTGATATCCTGCCTCTTCCAAGCCATCGTAATTGCGGAATGTGTTGTCGCCTTCAATCAATTCAGTGAAATCTTCATCACTGCTCTCGAAGCGCTCAGTCATCTCCACTTCATTACCGTCCTCATCAAGAACAGTAACATCCAGTGCCAATGCCTGCAATTCCTTAAGCAATACCTTGAAGGACTCCGGAATTCCGGGTTCGGAAATATTCTCACCCTTAGTGATTGCCTTGTAGGTCTTATCACGACCGTCAACGTCATCGGACTTCACGGTCAAGATCTCCTGAAGGATGTGCGCAGCACCGTATGCCTCCAGTGCCCAAACCTCCATCTCACCAAAACGCTGACCACCAAACTGAGCTTTACCGCCCAGAGGCTGCTGCGTTACTAAGGAGTAAGGACCGGTAGAACGAGCATGAATCTTGTCGTCTACCAAGTGATGCAACTTCAGGTAGTGCATGAAGCCCACCGTTACTTCACCGTCGAAGGGTTCACCGGTACGTCCGTCACGGAGCTGAACCTTACCGTCCGCCTTAATGGGAACACCTTCCCACTCCTTGCGGTACTCTTCGTTGGTCAAAAGGTATTCCATAACCTCAGGATTCAACTTATCTTCGTATTTTGCTTTGAACTCATCCAGTGGTGTATTGACATAATCATTTGCCAACTGGAGAGTATCCATAATATCGTACTCGTTAGCACCGTCAAATACAGGAGTCGATACATTGAAGCCCAGCACTTTAGCTGCGAGACTCAAATGAATCTCCAATACCTGTCCGATATTCATTCGAGACGGTACGCCCAGAGGATTCAATACGATATCAAGAGGACGTCCGTTAGGAAGGAACGGCATATCTTCCACCGGCAATACACGGGAAACGACACCCTTGTTACCGTGACGACCCGCCATCTTATCGCCCACCTGAATCTTTCTCTTCTGTGCAATATATACGCGAACGTTCTCATTTACTCCCGGAGGAAGCTCGTCGCCGTTCTCTCTGGTAAATACCTTAACATCTACAATAATACCGAACTCACCGTGGGGTACACGAAGAGAAGTATCACGGACTTCCTTCGCCTTCTCACCGAAAATGGCACGAAGAAGACGCTCTTCCGCAGTAAGCTCTGTCTCTCCCTTAGGAGTAACCTTACCTACCAAGATATCTCCCGCACGAACCTCAGCACCGATGCGGATAATACCTCTCTCATCCAAATCCTTCAGAGCCTCATCACCGACACCCGGAATGTCTCTTGTAATCTCTTCCGGTCCAAGCTTGGTATCTCTTGCTTCGGACTCATACTCCTCGATATGAACAGAAGTATATACATCATCCTGAACCAAACGCTCACTAAGAAGAACTGCGTCCTCGTAGTTGTAACCTTCCCAAGTCATGAAACCGATCAACGGATTCTTACCGAGAGCAAGCTCGCCACCGCTGGTAGAAGGACCATCTGCGATAACCTGACCTGCAACAACCTTCTCACCCTTCTTAACGATAGGTCGCTGATTAATGCTGGTACCCTGATTGCTTCTAGCGAACTTCTGAAGTCTGTACTCGTCCTTGTGTCCTTCTTCCGTGCGAATGATAATACGGTTGGATTCGGAACGCTCTACAACACCGTCGTTCTTAGCAACAACGCATACACCGGAGTCGATTGCTGTCTTCATCTCCATACCGGTACCTACTGCAGGTGCATCGGTAAAGAGAAGCGGCACGGCCTGACGCTGCATGTTGGAACCCATGAGGGCACGGTTAGCATCGTCGTTCTGAAGGAACGGAATCATGGCCGTAGCAACGGAGAATACCATCTTCGGGGATACATCCATCAAATCAATTCTGGACTTCTCGTACTGAGAAATCTCCGCACGATAACGACCGGAAACATTAGCATTCACAAAGCAACCGTTCTCATCAAGAGGCTCATTTGCCTGTGCTACTACGTATCTATCCTCTTCGTCGGCGGTAAGGTAAACTACCTCATCCGTTACGCGAGGATTCTCAGCGTCGGACTTATCCAAGCAACGATAAGGTGCCTCAACAAAACCATATTCATTAATTCTTGCATAAGATGCAAGAGAGTTAATCAAACCGATATTAGGACCTTCGGGAGTCTCGATAGGACACATTCTACCATAGTGTGTATAGTGAACGTCTCGAACCTCGAATCCGGCACGATCTCTGGAGAGACCACCGGGACCCAATGCGGACAAACGTCTCTTGTGAGTCAACTCACCCAGAGGATTGTTCTGGTCCATAAACTGAGACAGCTGGGAGCTTCCGAAGAACTCCTTAATTGCAGCTGTAACAGGCTTAATGTTAATCAGGGACTGCGGGCTAACGCTCTCCTGATCCTGTGTGGTCATACGCTCTCTAACCACACGCTCCATTCTAGACATACCGATGCGATACTGATTCTGCAACAACTCACCAACCGCACGAATACGACGGTTGCCCAAGTGGTCGATATCATCATCGTTACCGATACCATATTCCAAATGCATATTATAGTTAATGGAAGCAAAGATATCTTCCTTGGTAATGTGCTTCGGAATCAATTCGTTAATATTTCTGCGGATTGCATCCTGGATCTCAGCATCCGTGGAGCACTCCTCGAGAATCGTCTTCAAAACCGGATAGTATACCAACTCGGTTACACCAAGGGCTTCCTTATCACAGTCTACAAATGAGTTCAAATCAACCATAAGGTTGGAGAGAACCTTGGTATTGCGCTCTTCCGCCTGAATCATAACATAAGGAATCGCTGCATTCTGAATGCTGTCTGCCAACTCCTCGGTTACAATCGTTCCGGCACTTGCCAATACTTCGCCGGTAGTTGCATCCACAACATCCTCTGCCAAGCAGTGTCCTGTAATACGATTCTTAAGCATCAGCTTCTTATTGAACTTGTAACGTCCAACCTTCGCCAAATCGTATCTCTTTGCATCGAAGAACATACCATTAATCAAAGATTCTGCGCTCTCAACAGAAAGAGGCTCACCGGGACGAAGCTTTTTGTACAGCTCAAGGAGACCATCCTGATAATTCTCAGAAGGGTCCTTCAAAAAGCTTGCTTCCAGCTTCGGCTCGTCACCGAACAATGCACGAATCTCTGCATTAGTACCAACACCCATTGCACGAACCAATACGGTAATCGGCACTTTACGATTTCTATCTACACGTACATAGAAAACGTCGTTGGAATCGGTCTCGTACTCAAGCCAAGCACCACGATTCGGAATAACGGTAGAGGAGTACAACTTCTTACCGATCTTATCATGGCCGATTGCATAGTAAATGCCCGGAGAACGTACCAACTGGCTAACGATTACTCGCTCAGCACCGTTAATAACAAAGGTACCGGTCTCGGTCATCAAAGGCAGATCACCCATGAAAATGTCGTGTTCGTTAATTTCGCCGGTCTCGCTGTTATGAAGACGCACTTTCACCTTCAAAGGTGCTGCAAATGTAGCATCACGCTCCTTGCATTCCTCAATCGTGTACTTCACATCGTCTTCACAGAGCTGGTAATCCACAAATTCCAAGCTCAAATGGCCATTGTGATCTACAATGGGAGAAATGTCCTCGAATACTTCGTAAAGTCCCTTCTCAAGGAACCAACGATAGGAATCCTTTTGAACCTCAATCAAGTTCGGCATCTCCAGGATATCCTTCTGCTTCGAGTAGCTCATTCTTACGCCTTTTCCAACCTTTACCGGACAAATTCTGTTTTTATCCATTGACGTTTTCACCCCTTGATTCATAATTTTACCCGTTTACGAGGGCCGCCCGAGGGCTGCATCCCGTAATTTGTGCCTTGCGCGCCGTATCTCCACAAGATATGTAAATACTATTGCTTTTCCATGTCTCATATGGTATAATAGAAACAAATAGGCACATCACACCACAATAGTGCATTTTTCATAGTAGCACAATATTCGCAAACTGTCAACTCCCTTTTTTCGAAAAGAAACAAGTTCTTTTTTGTTTTCTTTTCGTTTTTTATTTCTACATCCATTTCTCATACAAAAAAAGAAAAGCCCGCACACCACTTACCGGCTGCACGGCTTCTCTCATTTTCATTTCATCACTGTATGCTTCTTTTTTTCAGCAATATGCAACGTACATTCCAGCATCACAATCAGTAAGATCGCAAAGAGCATCAAATAAAACGGATAGAGACCGTTCCACAGATTATCACTCAGAAAACCGAACAAGGTAGGCATTAGATTCACACCCAGATAAGCACTGGCGAGTTGCATCCCCACCAGAGAAGCGGACACCTCTCTGCCGAAGCAGTCCGGCGTGGCATGAATCAGCGACGGATAGATCGGTGCGCATCCAAGCCCCACCAGAAAAATGCCCACAAGAGACAGTACATATCCGCTTCGTTCCACTGCAATCAATACAATTGCCCCGGACAGTATACACAGTCCGATTCGAATCAAGCGCTTATCGCCCAAGCGGTCTGTCACAAATCCACTGACCAATCTTCCGAAGGTAATTCCCATATAGAACATAGCCGCATAAGTTGCCGCACGTTCTTCTGCTACCCCTTTGTAGACGCACAAATAACTACTTGCCCACATTCCCGCAGTGGCTTCCAATGCACAATAACAAAAAAACGCCATGAGCATATACGGCACCCCTGCTATCTTCAAGACCTCTTTCATTTTCAAATGAGTCGTCATTTCCTCATCTTCTGCAGAAGCATTGTCCTTCTTCCACTTAGGTATACTGCCGAAAATGATCATCGCTAACACCACTTGTAGCACCGCCACGGCAAAATACCCGTGATTCCACGACTGCCCTTGCATCAGCACGTAGCCCATGATGTACGGACTTGCCATAGTTCCGACACCCCAGAAACAATGCAACCAGCTCATATGTTTCGCCGCGTAATTGACCGCCACATAATTATTCAGAGCCGCGTCCACCGCACCGGCTCCCAGACCATACGGTATTCCCCATGCGCAAAGCATAAGAAACGAATCCGATGTGCAAAATCCAAACATAGCAACTGCCGTCAGCAGAACACTTATAGCAGTCAATCGGCCGGTTCCCATCTTCCGCACTAAGACACCGGTCATAAAACTGGAAACCACAGTGCCCATAGCGATAATCATCGACAAAATCCCCATATACGACAATGGAACACCCAGTTCACCATGCATAATCGGCCATACCGAACCCAATAATGGGTCAGGCAAGCCCAGGCTGATAAACGCAAGATATATGATAATGAGAACACAAGAAAACATCTGCCCCTCCCAAGTCAACAAATACGAAATCTCGCCTATTATAACAATGTGTTATATAAAATGCAAGAGGAGAAATGCGGTACAAATCCGAAACAAACGAGCACTCGCAGCCCGCACTTTGCGGTCTGCTCGTTCGTTTGACACTCAACGAAACAAAAAGAGCTTGCGCTCTCGACTGCATGCAGTCGTTGCGCAAGCTCTTTGTTTCGTACTCGTTTGTTTCGGATCTTACTTAAGGGTAACCTTAGCGCCTTCCTCTTCAAGCTTCTTCTTGATATCCTCAGCCTCTTCCTTAGAAGCAGCTTCCTTGAGCATCTTAGGAGCGTTGTCTACAACGTCCTTTGCTTCCTTAAGACCAAGACCGGTGATCTCACGTACAACCTTGATAACCTTAACCTTGTTCGGACCTACATCGGTAAGCTCTACATCGAACTCAGTCTTCTCTTCCTCAGCTGCTGCAGCAGCACCCGGAGCAGCAACTACAACACCTGCAGCTGCGCTTACGCCAAACTCTTCCTCACATGCCTTAACAAGCTCGTTCAACTCAAGAACGCTCATAGCCTTGATAGCATCAATAAATTCCTGATTAGTCATGATTAATTCCTCCATAAAATATTGTAATCTAATATTGTTGTGTGGCTCTGCCACGGTTATGCCGCTATGCGGCGATATTGTGCAACGCAATTAAGCTGCTGCGGAATCCTTCTCTGCGATCTGCTTGAGAACGCGAGCAAGATTGGTAATGGGAGACTGCAGACTTCCAAGAAGCTTGGAAATGAGAACCTCTCTGGAAGGAATGGTAGCAACAACTTCACATCCCTTAGCATCATAGTAAGTTCCGTCTACAACGCCACCCTTGAACTCCAACTTGTCTGCTGTCTTCATGTTGTCAGCAAGAATACGAGCGGGAGCGGTAGCATCCTCAAGACCGAAAGCTACTGCGGTA
Organism: Lachnospiraceae bacterium; assembly: GCA_045546575.1. Classification (GTDB taxonomy): domain Bacteria; phylum Bacillota; class Clostridia; order Lachnospirales; family Lachnospiraceae; genus ISDg. The sequence goes on from JAZQDC010000012.1 coordinate 275,690, forward strand.
GGACCATCAAGATGCTTAGAAAGCTCTTCATATACGGTACCTGCAAATACTCTCTTAAGGTAAGTGTTCTTGTATACCTTGTATACAACACCGCCCTCTCTCAAGGACTTACGAAGCTTGGTATCCTGTTCTACGGTCAATCCACGATAGTCAACAAGTACAATTGCCTTAGAATCAGCGGTGTACTTAGCGATCTCATCGAGAATCGGCTGCTTTAATTCAACCTTTGCCATCTGGGGTTACCTCCTTATCAAATTATAACGCCGATGTGTCGGCACATTTGATAATCTATACTCTTACTGATGCAAGAGAATTAAAAAACTGCCCTTCACCGAAATGAAAGGCAGCACAATGAACGTTTCAAATGAGCTGACATATCCTCGGTAGGCGGCTACGCTTACGCCTTTCGGCACCTACTGTCTTCGGCAGTCACGTACTTTTATACCATAACCGCACCGGTATGTCAACCCCTTTTTTCATTTTTTTCGATGGTCGAGTTATTTCATCAACTCATCTGTCAGTCGCATAATCTCCGGAGCAACCCTCTCCCGCTCTTTCTTTGTAATACCCGCATACAACGGGTATGCCAATCCTACTCCTATCAAACCAATCACTCCGACTATGATGCCCAGCACGAAGAAATCCTCTGCCCACACCATCGTACAACACATTCCTACGCCAAGAACCAAGGCACTGAGTATACCCACAACCAAGGACACCAGTGTTCCTTTCTTCGTAACACTCGCATCCAGCTTACGAAGCTGTTCCAATTTGTCCTCTTCCTTCGGCACGTATCGTTCACGAATTCGACGTATCTCCTCTTGCTGTTTTGCGGAATATGTATATCGAAACATTTCCTTTTCGTTCTCCACGTATTCTTTCCTCCTTACCGATTTGCATATGTAGAATACACTGTCGTTGTTATAAATTCAATAATAATTTGTTTACGTATTGTTAATCTTCCACGTTTTCAATTCCGACGCGCAACGAACAATCATATAAATGGCCATAGCCACCACCGTAATACTGATGCCCGCACCGGTAGCTGCCACCATAATCCTCTGGTTCTCCGGCGACATGTCCTGACCAAACTGAGCGAACATGGCAGTCTCTAACGCCAGCATAGATACCAACGCCGCCGCAAACTTAATCACCTTGGTCATAGACATGATGGGACTCTTGTACTTTCTGTATTTAACCAAATGAATAATCGCCGATGTCGTAATATAAAACGTGTACGCCGCCATTACATAGATAAAGATTCCATGATACTCGTATCCTCTGTCTTGATACATAATCATCAACACAACCGAAGACAGGGACAGATTCACCAGAAGCAAAATGATTGCACAGAGACGCGCACGCTTCAATTCCTCCAAACGATTCTGTCCAATGGGATGGCGATTCACATACCGTACCAACAAGAAACGCATAATCGCCAAAATGGCGTAGTATCCCGCTAATATACCAAACCACGCAGTATGATACCATATGGCCGAAACCGTATGAAAGGCCACATACAACAAGTTGAATCCCAGAGAACAATATAAGGACACCTGTGTCTTGTAAACCGCATCCGTCATATATCGGCCGGTATACTTCCCCTCATACATCTTCCTCTTAACAGCTTTGTAATATCCGGGCAACGTAAAATAACATGCAACACAAATGACCGACAACGTATAGAAGGACAACACATACACCACATACGCCACCGGATGTGCCTCCATCTCTTTGACGAATACACTTACCAATGCCACCGTACATAACACAGTCATAAGAACCGTCACCCAAATCGGCGGAAATAAAAGCTTCTTACATATGCCTTTCCAGTCTCTCATGCCACTGCCTCCGAATTCTTACTGTAAATGTGCTTCCCTCTCCTTTTGCACTCTCTACATTGATTTCGCCCCGCATAATATCCACAACACGCTTTACCAACGCAAGTCCCAAACCATTGCCCTGCGTCGCGTGGGAGGTATCCCCTTGATAGAACTTTTCAAAAATATGCGCTCCTACTTCCGGCGACATTCCACATCCGGTATCCCGGACCGACACCTCAACCCAGTCTCCCGCACATTTCAAACCTACAAATACCGTACCGTCTTTCTCGGTAAACTTCATTGCATTGGAAATGAGATTGTTCCATACAAGGTTTAGAAGCTCCGCATCCGACTGAATCATAACATCGTCTTCTACATTTGTTTCAATCCGAATCCCTTTTCGTTCCCATACATCCTCAAACCGAAGCAAACACTCGCACAACTGCTCACCAAGATTATACTCCTCTACATCGGGGAATATCTGCTGGTTTTCCAGCTTGTTTAACTTCAAAATATTCGTAATCAAATTCGCCAATCTCCGCGACGCATCGGTAATAGCCTTGGCATATTCGATTCTCTTGGCCTCGGACAAGTCCGGACGCTGAAGCAACGTTCCGTAGTTCTGCATCACTGCCAACGGTGTCTTTAACTCATGGGACACATTGGAGATGAAATCGGTTCGCAACGTCTCCACACTTGCCAATTCTTCCGCCAACCGATTCACATTTTCCGCTATGTCCTTAAATCTTGTTTCGTGATTTACCGAAAAAGAATCCTCTACCCTAGCTTCAAACTCTCCGCTCATCAATTGTTTTAAGACCTTCAAAATCTTTTCTGCCGGTTGCTTTACCATGTACTTTCGGCGTATCGAATCAAATACAAAAAACAATGCCGCCAACGCAAGCGTATTCCCGAACACAAGAGGAGCAAAGGCACGCACGTCCTCTTCCGGCAAATCTACAATCGCAAAGAAAGCCAAGAAAGAACATGTAACCACAAAAGAAACCATGACAAAGAACAGCAAGAAGGAACCCAATCCAAATGCAAACTCTTGCCACATATTCTTTCGTTTTTTCATTTGATCACCGCCTTATATCCCAGTCCATGTACCGTTACAATCTCAAACGCATCACAATCCGCCAACTTACCGCGCAGCTTTGTCATATACACGTCCACCGTACGCGTTCCCGACGTAGTATCCGCATCCCAGAACTCGTCCATCAATTGTGAGCGGGTAAATGTCTTCTTAGGATATGACAGTAGCTTGTACAGCAAGCTGAACTCTCTTGCCGTCAACGAAATCTCTTCATCATCCAAGTACGCAGTATGCTCGTCGGCATCCATCGTAAAGTTTCCTACGGTTAATCTCCGACTGGAGGCGATCTTCGCACGACGCAGAAGAGCCCCGATACGCAGAAACAGTTCATCCAAATCAATGGGCTTCGTCATATAATCGTCAATCCCTACACGAAATCCCCGTTGCTTCGAAGCAAAATCATCCCTAGCCGTCATAAACAAAATCGGAATATTCTCATTCAAGCTGCGAACTGTCTTAACGAACTCAAACCCATCGATTCCCGGCATCATAATATCCGAAACAATTAAGTCAAATACCTTGTCATACATGGTGTCGTAAGCGTCCTCGGCATTCAAGCATCCCGTGGCCTCATACCCACTATGATTCAAAAAAGAGCATACCGTACGATTCAAATCTCTGTCATCTTCCACAACCAATATCTGAAACATTGATCTTAACCTCCATAGCGATCCTGCTTGTATTATAACACACAAATGTTAACGTTTTGTTTCCGTTTTTCATACTTCTATAGCATTGGAGCAAAAATACGTACCACAGAGCGAACAAATCGTTGCAACAACGTTGTCTTCTGCATCTCCGGCATTACCAAAATGCTCTTTGAAATCGTATCCTCAATATCCGCCTTCAAATCCTTAATGCTCTCACAGCCGTACATCCACACGCCATTTTCAAAATGATGCACCAAACTACGATAATCCAAATTAATCGTACCGATCATAGCAATCTCATCATCGACAATGTAGCTCTTGGCATGAATAAATCCGGGCTCGTATTCGTAGATTTTCACCCCTGCTGCCATCAATCTCGCATAGAAACTTCTAGTCATGCCAAACACCAGCTTCTTGTCGGGAATGTGCGGAACGACAATACGAATATCCACGCCGCGCATGGCGGTATTTTCAATATCTTGACACAGGTCGTTATCAATGATTAAGTAAGGCGAGGTCATGTACATATAACGATTGGCGCCCGCCAGCATGTTCTGCAACACACTCTTCCCCACACGCCATTTGTATAGGGGATTCGGCCCATCACCGAAGGGAATTACATATCCTTTCTCTTCGTTCACGGTACCCGTAGGAAAATAGTTTTCCTTTGCTTCCGGCATCTTTCTTACATTGATACCGTAATCAATCGAGAAGAGCTTCGTCAACTCCCACACCGCTTCGCCCTCCAAGCGGATAGCTGTATCCTTCCAGTGTCCGAAACGATCGATTTCATTGATGTATTCGTCGGCGATATTCACGCCACCGGTATATCCCACGGTTCCGTCAATCACCGTAATCTTGCGGTGGCTTCGATTGTTGAACTCACTGTCCGCATTTCCCCGAAGTCTCGCAAAAGGAGTTGCAAGAATTCCGAACTCCTTCAGCTGCTTGGCGTAATCGCCGGGCAAGGTAGACATACATCCCACATCATCGTAGACAACCCTTACCTCTACCCCCAGTTTCGCCTTCTCCTTCAGAATATCAAGAATGGAGTTCCAAAACAATCCCTCTTCAATGATGAAGTACTCCATGAAAATGAACTTCTCCGCCTTACGCAGATCTTCCAACATACTCATATACATGTCTTCACCCAAAGAGAAATACGTCTGCTTCGTATTACCGAACAGATGCGCCTCAGATACCGTGCACAGCATCTTCGCCTGACCATGGGCAACCGGACTTTCTTCTAGCATTTTCTCCAAAAGAGCATCGTCTTCCTTGGTGTATGCACTGTTCTTTAAGTCATTTAACCGCTTGATGTATTTTTTCTTCAAGGTACGTGAATAGAACATGAAATACAACATGAAGCCGGCAATGGGCATTATCAAAACGAACAGAAGCCACGGAATCTTGTAATCCGGATTATCGTCCGAAGCAACGATTCGAATAACGCAACCAATCTCCGTCGCCCATGCTGCCAAATAGAAATACGGAATATAATAACAGCAAGCAATTACAACTCCGATAACCGCAAGAATCTCCAATATGGTAATCGTCATAGCAATGATATACCGAACCGGAATGTAGTTTACCTCCCGCTCCACGAGTTTTTCATTTACATAGTACTGATACGTTCTCTTCATGACACTATCCCCATTTCATAAAAAAGCGAAAGGACGCCCCGAACATTTCCCCAAATCTCGACTGATTCGACCTCGAAGTTTTCGTTCTGCGCGTCTCGCTTCTCATATTCTTTTACTACTTACTTGTTGCCCTTGGCTGCGTTGATGCGATCTTGGGCTGCGGCAATTCTCTCATTTGCCTCTACGATCTGTGCATCACGCTGTGCCTGCATCATTGCCTTGCGAGCCTCCGGTCTGCTCATTGCCTTCGCTTCTTCCCACTGTGCCTTAGACTCTGCTTTTGCCGCAGCAAAGTTCGCTTTATCCACTTCATGCTGTGCCTTAGTGCTTTCCTTCATATCCCGAAATGCCTTCTTAAAAAATTCAAACATAATTCATATCTCCTTTTTATTTGTTATTATTTCATTGTGTTACAGTAATCTATTATCACTGCTCATTTTCGATAATCTTCTCGCTGAGTTCAAGAATTCGTGCTGCATACTTCTTCTTGCGAGAAGCTAAGATGTTTTTATAAATGGGGTAATTGGCGATGGCCATTCCCATACCCAAAACGCCGATAATAATTCCCGGCACCATTGTATTCTCTCCAATCGTAACACCGAAATATGTACCCGGTTCAATCACCTCCATGGCAAGGCTCATGCCTGCTCCCATCACAAGTGCACCAATGGTACCGAACACATATGCAAATGTATTGGCGGGACGCTTCACCTCTGCATCCAAGGCGCGAAGCTCGTCAAGCTCGGTGCTCTCCTGCTCCATATACTGCGTGCGAATCTTCTGTGCTACAAAACTCTGATCATTCTTATTCATGTAAATTTCCCTTTCCGAGTGGCTGTTGTATTGTTTCTGTCTGTACTATACCGCTCAAATGTTTTAAGAATACTAACAAAATGTTTTTGAACTGTTAATTTCACAAGTGTTTTTTACGCCGTTCTTTCCAATCGCTCGCAATAAAAAAGAGATTGTTTGCGCCAACTCTACATAACGCAAACAATCTCTCATATTATATTCTCACAATCGCTTTATCCCAACAATACATCAGACACCAGCATAATACAGAAACCCACCAACAATGCATATGTTGCACCTCGTTCGCTACCATGGGCGTGAGTCTCGGGGATCATCTCATCACTGATTACATAGAGCATCGTTCCTCCCGCAAATGCCAACGCAAATGGCAGAATCGCCGAAGCAATACTTACCACGCCATAGCCAAGCAGCGTACCGACCACTTCCACCAGCCCCGTAGCCATAGCGCACACAAAGGTCTTCTTCGGCGATATCCCTGCCGCCAACATGGGACCGATGATGACCATACCCTCAGGCACATTTTGCAACGCGATACCACCTGCAATCATCAGGGCTTCCGAAGTGTTGCCGGAACCGAATCCGACACCGGCTGCAATTCCCTCGGGAAGATTATGAATCGCAATGGCCATGACAAACAAGAGAACCTTGCTGAGATTCGCATTTCCTTGATGCTCCTCACCATCTACGCCCACCAGCTTATGCAGATGGGGAACCAGCTTATCCATGAGGTTCAAGCAAACCGCTCCCGCAAAGATGCCGGCAATCGTTACTATCAATCCATACTTTCCACCGTATTCCAAGGACGGCAAAATTAAACCCAGTACAGCAGCCGCCAACATAACGCCAGCAGCAAATGCTAATACAATATCACTAAAACGATGAGAAATCTTCTTAAACAAAAAACCGATAACCGCACCGATTATCGTAGCACCGCCCACACCCACGGCGGTTAGAAGTACCATCTTCATATCCATTCACCTCATTTGCCCGGACACCACCACTACCTAGTTTGTGTCTTCGTATTCTCTTGTTCTTAGTATATCACCTTTCCACACAAATGAAAAGAAAAAACCACTCCGAAATCTCTTTCGGAGTGGTTGTGTATTACTCGGATTCGCTCTATGCGATGCAATCCACACTATGCAAGCTTCGTGGTATTCAACTTGATACCAGGGCCCATAGTAGAGGTAAGCGTTACGCTCTTAAGGTACTGACCCTTAGCAGCAGCCGGCTTAGCCTTAATGATTGCTCCCATCAATGCTTGGAAGTTGTCTGCGAGCTGTTCCTCGGTAAAGGAAGCCTTACCTACCGGAACGTGAATAATGTTAGTCTTGTCAAGACGGTACTCAATCTTACCTGCCTTGATCTCGTTTACAGCCTTAGTTACATCCATGGTAACGGTACCTGCCTTCGGATTCGGCATCAATCCCTTAGGACCAAGTACACGACCGAGACGACCTACAACACCCATCATGTCAGGAGTAGCAACTACTACGTCAAACTCAAACCAGCCATCCTTCTGGATTCTAGGAACAAGTTCCTCACCACCTGCGTAATCAGCGCCGGCAGCAAGTGCCTCATCAACCTTCGGTCCCTTAGCAAATACCAATACACGTACCTGCTTACCGGTTCCGTGAGGAAGTACAACGGCACCACGAACCTGCTGGTCAGCGTGACGACCATCTACACCAAGACGAATGTGTGCTTCAATTGTCTCATCAAACTTTGCAGTAGCAGACTTCTTTACAAGGCTTACAGCCTCAGCAACATCGTACTGAACGCTTCTGTCAATAAGCTTTGCAGCCTCTACATATTTCTTTCCATGTTTCATAAAATTAACCTCCTAGTGGTAATGTCGGGAGAATTCGATTCCCTCCCACTCTTCAATCTACAAATTAGTCTTCAACAACGATACCCATACTACGTGCAGTACCTGCGATCATGCTGGTTGCTGCTTCAATGCTTGCCGCATTAAGGTCAGGCATCTTAAGCTCAGCGATCTTCTGTACTTCTGCTCTCTTAATCGTAGCAACCTTGTTCTTGTTAGGAACACCGGAGCCACTCTCAAGCTTGCAAGCCTTCTTAAGAAGAACTGCTGCCGGAGGAGTCTTAGTGATAAAACTAAAGCTCTTGTCCTGATAAACCGTAATAACAACAGGGATAATCATACCTTCCTGTCCTGCGGTTCTTGCGTTGAATTCCTTTGTAAACTGTACAATGTTTACACCGTGCTGACCAAGTGCCGGTCCTACCGGAGGAGCGGGCGTTGCCTTAGCAGCCGGAATCTGTAATTTGATATAACCTGTAACTTTCTTTGCCATGTTAGCATACCTCCTAAAAATGTGGTGTTATCGGAAGATTTCCTCCCACTCATCGAAACGTTTCTGTACAAAATGTTCCGACAGTTCTTGTTCGCTGCCTTTACGAACAATCTTAATTGTCTACTTTTACTTCGTTAAATGCCAGCTCCACCGGAGTCTCACGACCAAACATATCAACATTGATAATCAAGGTCTGCTTACCGGTATTCACCGACTGAATAACGCCTTGGGTGTTCATCCACGGACCGCTGATTACGGTTACGTTCTCACCCTCGACAAAATCAACTTCTACGTTCTCGCGGTTAATACCCATGTTGTACATCTCCTGCTCAGTCAAGGGAACCGGCTTGGATCCCGGACCGACAAAGCCCGTCACACCACGCGTATTACGTACTACATACCAAGTATCGTCGTTCATAATCATATGAAGCAGTACATAACCGGGGAACATCTTCTTCTGAACTCTCTTTCTGACGCCGTTCTTTGTCTCAATGACATCCTGCATGGGAACGGACACCTCAAGAATCTCGTCCTGAAGCTTTCTGTTTTCAATTGTCTTTTCAATATTTGCTTTTACCTTGTTCTCATACCCGGAATAGGTATGAACAACGTACCACTGCGCCTCTGCCATATCGTCACCTTATCCTACAATAGAAAATCAAGGCCGTACTTAATTACATAGTCAACCAATGTGATGATCACTCCGAGAATAACCGTAACGATGACAACTGCAGCGGACTCTTTTGCAAGAGTCTTCTTCGTGGGCCAAATGATCTTCTTAAATTCAGCCACGAGTCCTTTGAACCAGCTCTGCTTTGCAGGCTTGTTAGCAACTTCACTCATACTCGTCATCCTTTCTACCAGTGAACATTCACTATTTGGTTTCCTTGTGTAACGTGTGCTGCTTGCAGAATCTGCAGTACTTCTTGGTCTCCATCCTATCCGGATGGTTTTTCTTTTCCTTTGTCATGTTGTAATTACGCTGCTTGCATTCTGTACATGCTAATGTAATCTTTACTCGCACAACTTCCACCTCCGTTATAATTTTAGGCATAAAAAAAAGACCTCTTCCATAGCCTATTCAATATATCACAAGACACAATGGGAAGTCAACTACTTTTTTCGTTTTCTTTTTTTGTGGCGCAAATGCCCGAATTATAAGGGCACGATTCTCATCATAAGCGCAAGAATCGCACCCTTTCTTTCATTTATCTGCATTGTAGATACTTCACATAGAAGCGTTTCCAAGTAGGAAGCTTCTGTAGTGTGGCACTCCTAAGCGAACGATAATACTTGGCAATGCCATCGCGCTCCGCTTCTTCCACTTTCTCTTTGGAAAATGCCGCTCGCAACGCCGTGGCTGCCACCTCGGTAATCTCATACTCATCGGAGAGTTTTGGCAGATGATCCGCCGCTCTTTCACTGAATGCGGCATCGTCCTCCCATTTCTCTTGTTGAACGCCCCAATAGGGCAACAAGCCCCGAATCTCCATAAAGTAAGCCTTTACCGCCTTACGTGTATACTTACTTCGACACCGCATATAGCGAATGCCACGCAAGTAACGATATCGAAGATACAATACAAGAACTGCAACGATTGCCAAGACTCCGATCCACAGGCAAATGCGTAGAAACAGTTCCAATATCCCTACGGACGCCTCTCCCTTTCCCGTAATCATATTATCATTAAGATCGTCCACAGTTATACCGGGAATCTCGCCACCATTGATTTCGATATCACCGGAATGATATCCATCTTCCCAATCACCTCCGACAACGATCTCGTCCGGAGGAGTGTCATATTCAACAATTAACACATCGTTCTTTATAGTAATTGTGCAACTACCTATATACATCAGCGTAGCCGTGACGATCATCTCCGCCAATTCCGCTTGTTCCGCATCATCCTCAACTATATATGCATAACCACCTTCAATACAAACCCCTGTCGGATCGTCCAGTATTATTACCAGTTCCCCACCGAGAATGCGAACATAGGCATCTTCATCGTATTCCAGAACATATTCTTCTTCGAAGAAAAACAGGTTTGTATTCTCATATCCTCGGAACTTGTTCTCCGTGGGCGTAATCGTCGGAGTGCCACCTCCTTGATTACCGCCTGCCGTCTGTCCCTTGGTAGGGGTAGGCGTGGGCGTATTGGTGTTGCCGACACTCATGGTCGGTCGGGGGGTGGGGGTATTGGTTACTCCCGGCTCCACTCCCGTAGTCGGTGTAGGTACAATATTGCCCGAGATACTGCTGCCATCGCCGGAAGTAACATCAACGGGAAACCATCCGTAGCCATCAATGTAGACCTCTACCCAAGCATGAGCTTCACTGTCTCTTACCGCCACTTCCACATACTCTTGTGTGATTGTACTGATCTGACCGTTCTGCCCCAAGCATACTCCCTGTGCCTCTGCCGTAACCACGCCATTATCGATATCGTGTTCACGTACCACATATCCCTCCACGTAACGTGCCGGGATTCCCATGCCACGAAGCATAATTACCGCAGCGGAAGCAAAATGCATACAGTACCCCTGCTTGCTCTGCCACATGAAATAGGAAATGACATCCTCCCCTTCGGGAAGCTTGCCGGGATAGGTAGTATATCGGTAATGACTCTGTAGATATTCAATCACTTGGTTCACATCCGAACGCAAATCTCCCGTACTGCTCAATGTCCGTGCCACTGCTCTGCACTCTCCCGGAATCTGTAGATAATAATCATAGACAAAGTCTCGATACAGCGAGTCAAACTCCGAGAAATAATACGGACTCGCCCCTTGTAACTGCCACAAATCAAGGGCCACATCATTTTCAAAAGAATAATGAAAAGGGACCCCCTCCTCATTGTATATCTGTTGATAATAGATCACCTTGGACTTGTTATCTGTCGGTTTCCAATACCCGTTGACATCTCCGGTGATCCCGGTATCTCCGAAGGTCACATAGGGTGCATACACGTAATCCTCATTTGCCGCAACATTTTCGACAATGACACTGCTATAGAACTGAGGGAACGCGTATGGTGCCGCCGTGAATCCGGTTTCGGAGTTGGTCAAAAAGAATCGATAATTCAATAGGTTTGTATATGTCGTAACGTCAATTCCGCTATTCAATCGTTCTGCCGCTCTCTCAAATAAATTCCCTTCGGACTCTGTCACTTCGTGCCACGCATTGTTCCTGTATTTGCTTCCTACATAGGCACGCAGATACATGGTGGGACTGTTCTTCGGCAATGTCACCAACAGATGTACTTCACCGGTGGACGCAACACCGCTTGAATTCGTAGGCAATTTTCCTCCTGCCATACCCATGGAACTCGTACCGTCGCCTTCCCCATTTCCCTTTCCGGTGTCAGACTTGTCGGAATCTTTCTCAAAACCAAGCACTACTTCATTGACAAATGTATAGAGTTCCTTACGGTAGTCCTTCGCCTCAATGAATTTCTCATACTTCTCTTCTCCCACAACCGTGGTAATTACCAAAGCAATCAATGCGAAGAATACCACGGTACATACCATGTAAATGCAGGCCTTCGATGCCGGTCCCTCCAAAAATCCTCGCACAACCAACAATGCAAATACCGCTACCGCATATGCAATAATACACGTGGTGTCCGGACATTCATTTACCGAAAGACTGCTACACACCAACACCAAGGAAAGGAACATCCACAGAATCCAAAAGCCTCGATTCCTCAGTCCCAACAGCAACCACACGCACAGCACCTGTACAACAATCAACACAAGATAGGTTTCTTCCTGCGGCAGCTCCGAATCCAGTGTCATAGGTGCAAGCACCACACCATATTCCTTCTGTACCCACACGATAATAATATTCCACAAGACACTTACACCCTGCTTAATTCGTCCGAAGAACAGAAGCACCTGTCCCGCAAAAACCACCATATAACCGATGCATGCCCATCTACGCCAAGGTGCCTCCGCAAGTACAAAAGACAACACCAGTGCAATCACCGGAATCCATATCGTCACCTTTGAATTATACGGTACATCCCAGCCCGTATAAAATGCTCGAATGATAAAATGCGTCACAAACCAAACCAAACCGCCCACGAGAATATCACGAATTATATTGGCAAACACATTCTTCTCTCGTTTTACTTCCGCAGGACGTGTACAAATCGTTACCTTCATACAAGCCCTCCTTCCACCACATAACCGGCTAGGGATTCCGCCACTTTCGTAGCCACAACCGGCCACTTCACGACTTCCGTTTCGCTCTTCGGCTCGGTTGACATCTCAGTATCACAAATGGCGAAATAATTACACAGTGCATTTCCACTACCCGCCAGCAGTTTGTGACACTGCTCCCCTTTTCCGTCCGGTGCCACGTAGCACAACGTATGGTAACGTTCTTCGGCATATTTCTGAAAATAGCCATCCAACACGCCACCTGTCGTCACATCGTAGTTCTCCACACAAAGCAAATATTCAAATGCCTCATACAAGTCTTCTTCCGCTTCCACCGTTACTCGCATGGGTTGCTTTCGCTTCGTATCATACCATACAAGAAAATGAGCCTTGGACTGCTGTTGCCAAGCAAAAGATAGGGAATACACCGTCTCCAAAAGCGCATTGTAACAAGCCGCCACATTGGACGCGCCGCTTCTGCACAATTCTACGAATATCACCGCCGATACTACCGGAGGCATCCCCAGTTCTTTCACATACATCTCATCCTTAGATGCGCTGAGGCTCCAATGGATGCGGTTTAATTTGTCGCCTTCTCGGTATTCCCTTACGTCATACAACTCTGCCGGATCATCTCCCAGACGCCGACACGGTCTTGTACTGCCCTTGGATGCCACCGACTCCGCCGATTCTCCCGGAAGCCACGCCACCGGGTGGAGCTTCGGATATATTACACATTCCAAAGGTTCCCTACGATAACATGCCGCAACAGCAAACAATCCCAACGGATCGCACACCTTGCATCCCTGCAAACTCACTTCCACACGGCCGCAGTGTCCGAGACCTATCATCAATTCCTCTACTCTATGTTCCTTCGATGACAAGGAAGTATGGTATATATGTCGCTCCTTGGTCCCCAGATACACATCCTTAATCACTACTCGAAAACAAAAAATGCCCGTAGGAACCACACTTGTATTCTCCATCCGCACCCGTACAATTGTGGCATTCTCCTCCGACGCAGAATGCCCACTCCTAGCCAAGGATATCCGAACTTTTTTGCGCAAAAAGAACAGATATCCAAGACTGAATACCGGCAACAACAGACCTAATACAACTAAGATTCCCAGAGCATATTCCACATACAAAATCGACACAAATATAACACTGGCCAGATAAATGAGGTACAACCCTCGACGTAACCACATAATTCTCTTCCCCTTGTCACGTTCCCATTACAAATCCAATATGCACTTACTTCACGTTAATCTTCGGCGGCGTTATGCTCCGCAACATCTCTACTGCCAGCATATTAACATCCATCTTATTGACCCGAGCCATAGGTGTCAATTGCAGACGATGTGCCGCAGTGCACACAAATACCGCCGATACATCCTGGGGCAATACATAGTTTCTGCCCTCTATATAGGCATTTGCCTTGGCCATGGCTATGATGGCCAGCGAGCCTCGAGGACTGATACCGGCAGATAGGAACTCATTCTTCCTGCTCAGTTGCGCCAGAGAAGCAACGTATTCATAAATCTCCGTATGTACATATACCTCTCGGGTCTCGCTTTGAAGACGCGCCAATTCTTCTCTGGTGAGGACAGAACGCACCGTATCCATGGGATTCTCATCACTTCTTGCCTTCATCATAGCCACCTCTGCCGCCAAATCCGGATAGCCCACAGACACACGAATCATAAAACGATCCAGCTGCGAATCCGGCAACATCTGCGTACCGGCAGAACCAATGGGATTCTGAGTTGCAATCACATGAAAAGGCTTGGGAACCGGACGAGTAATTCCGTCTACCGTCACATTTCCCTCCTCCATAACCTCCAACAATGCCGACTGCGTCTTAGAAGAAGTACGATTAATCTCGTCTGCCAAGTACAGGTTACACATAACACTACCGGGCTTGTACACCTGTGTATTTGTCTCCTTCTTATATACGCAGAATCCCACTACATCCGAGGGCATAACATCCGGCGTAAACTGGGTACGCTTATAGGACATATTCAGAGTCTTGGATAGCGCCAAAGCCAAGGTCGTCTTACCCACGCCGGGCACGTCCTCCAACAAAATGTGTCCTCCCGCCAAAATAGCAGTCAACACCTTACGTACAACGTCCTCCTTACCCACCAAGATACGATTCACTTCCTGCTCTACACGGGCCAATGCCAATCGATTATCCATAAGTACTCCTCCCATCAATTACTATTGAAAAAAACGGCCACGGTTTCAGCCGTGACCGGTCAACATTCACCACACTACTCTTCCTGCTGAAGCACGGAATAGTAAGCAGCCTTCGGCTTCAAAGAATCATCAAACAACAACGGGTCGCCGGAGCTTCGCCAAGAACGTCCGTCATTTACTCCCCAGACGGTAACACTGGTCACGTTAATCATCGTTGCCATATCACGAATCACCAGTTTGGAGAAAATGTCGTTATAGAACTGCGCCTGCTTCTCATGACCGGCAGCGTTAGCATCCGTGGTAATATCCAGCTCTGTAATCTGCACCTCAAATCCACCGTTGCTGAAACGCTCTACCGTATCCAAATACTGTGCTGCCGTAGGATAGGAAATGTCCAAATGGCTCTGCATACCGATTCCATCAATGAGGCCCTCCGCCTGCAAGCTCTTGGCCATCATATAAATGTTGTTCTGCTTGGCGGGAATATAGCAGTTGAAATCATTATAAAACAATTTCGTTCCCTCTTCTGCATATTGTCTTGCATACGTAAATGCATACTTAACAAAATCCTCACCGATAATCCGATACCACGGACTGTCGCGGAAGGTATCCCCGCTATCGGAAAACACTTCATTTGCTACATCCCATGCATAAAACATGCCGGGATAGTTCGTATTGCAGTACTCAAGTACTTGCTGTATGTAACTCTCCATACGTGCCAACATAGTCTCGCGGTCCACATAGGCACCATTGCTCTTAAATCCTTCACGGAAGAACCAATCCGGTGTCTGACTGTGCCATACCAAGGTGTGACCTCTCATGGCAAATCCATTCGCCTTGGCCCAATCCAACAACTTAATAGTGTTAGCCGGGAATATAACCTTCACTTCACCTTCTGACATACATGCCATCTGATTCAGCAGGGCATCGGGCTTCATCTCATTTTCACAGGTGAGGCTGTTGAACTGCTCCAGTACCAGTGCCACCAAGTTCGGATCATTCAAATGCTCCGTCTTCATACAGGTTCCCACATAGAAGCAATCCTTATATCGTTCACTCAGACGGGTTCCAAGCACCGTGGCTGTTTCACGCACAGGATATCCGGTGAACTCCTCTTTACCGTCTGCATCATCACCTGCGCCATTACCGTCACCATCCTCGCCACCGTCTCCGGAATCTTCGCCGGGGGTAGGTGTCGTTGCATCCACCGCTACCGTCGGCGTTACAGAGGGTTGTTCTCCCTTGCCTCCGTCAATGGCCTTATACACACTAATAATAACCACAAGGGCAAGAACTATGCTCAGGGTCACCACAAAAATCTTTGTCTTACTGCTGTTCATCGCTTAATTCCTTTGCTGTCATCGTATGGCACGCAGGCATTCCGTGCACCGTCGTTGCCTTGCCTGTTCACGCACCACCTCGCACAGTATAACACAATCTCCCTTAGGATTCCACCATGATTTTGTGAACTCATCTCGTACTATCGTTTGTGCTATTTTACCACACTGGGCATAAACATGACAAGGGAATTGTAAAATGTTAAGAATTCTTAATATTTCGGTGCAAAATAAAAAAGCAGAGAAGCTCGTAAGCCTCTCTGCTTATTGTAATCCGTTTGTAACACGTAAAAATTAAGTCCACTCGTCTCCATCAGGATCATGTCCCCAAGATGTTGTAATAACATCTTCGAGTTCAAAGTTGATAATCTGCAACTCAGGGCTCTCGTAAGAATTCTTCATTCTAAAGTTCCTCCAATCTACTCCACTACGGTGGCATCCGCTGTCTCCACGTTCCACTTGTCTGCAATTACAAATTCGGATCTACCCCAATAGGTATCCGGCTCCTCATAATCGTAATAGGTGGACAAATACAACGGCTTTGTTGCATAATCTGCCGGAAGAACAAAACGATACATAACCATACCCGAATAGGTATTCAGATACTGATCACCTGCCAACAAATCCGCATAGGATTCTGCTTCGCTCTCCTTTGTGTTCTTGCCGAAGCAATAGAAATTCTGAACAACCTCATTGGTCTCCGAATCCGTGGATGTATTGAATCGATACGTAAATGCTACATTCTCATCGTATGCCTCTTCGGAAATGTTGAACAAAATGGACTTCACATCCTGAGGTGCACCGGTCATCAATGTCAAGTAGTAGTATTTTCCTTCGGTATCATTCTTCACAGTCTCTTCATCACAGCCAATATAGAATACCGTCTGCTCATCGTACTGAATTCTACTGTACAGAGTCTTGCCTGCAATTTCATACTTACCGTTGTAGGTTACCAAATCATATGCAAATCTCGGACGAATCTGATTCGCCTCATTCAACATAATCTGTGCAACCAAATCCACATCTCTTGCCGGAACCACATATCCGTTCTGTCCTTGCTGATAAATGGTGCCGGTCTTCTTATCAACCCAGAATACCTCATACGCATCGGTAGGAACATTAATCTGGTCTTCCGTTACTGTCGGCATATTATCAATAGTGGTGCCTGCAAGACGATTAAGACCATTGAAGTTGTACTGATCAGTCACTTCAATTTCCTTGCCATCTTCATCAACAATATAGAATCTGGTATCATAATCACGTTTCAGTACAATGTGATACGTAATAGTGCTTGTACCATCATTTCCGGTAACTCTCGACCAACTGTCCGTAATCACATGGTCGGTATAATTCGTAGGTACCGTATACTCTACCGTATACGTATTGTCACGAAGCAAAGTACCGTAATTGATTACAGCACCGTTCTCATCCAAGACAGGAAGATCTGCAAACACAATGGTCTCTGTCACATCTGCCGCATACTTGGTACCGCCAATCAGGTAGGATGTATCATTCTCGGCCAGCTCATCTACCACAACCTCACCTGTAGAAAGGGTATTGCCGCTACCATCCTTCAAGGTTACTCCCAGGGTCTCCGGACGACCCGAAGTCTTATTTCCATCCACGAAAGTGACATCCAACTCCACATCAGTCAACAGACGTGCCACGAAATATACATTAGAAGCGCCAAAGGTATAATCCGCACCTGCTGCCATCTCACCCTTGGACGTAAATGCCTTATAAGTATCCGCATCAAGAAGCGCAGAGCCTTCGGTTGCGGAATAAATATCCTTGCCGTCCTCATACACTTCCCACACCAGACGATAGTTGCCCTGCTTGTACGGAACTGCTCCCATATGTACATTTGCAAATGCCTGAGCGGAAGTCATAACATTCATAACCTCTGCTACATCATACGCATCTGCCAAACCGGTGGCTGCGGACGGCGGCATAAAGCTATCATTTGCAATCTCATAATACTGTCCGTCAGTGCCAAGGTACACATAGTGAGCCGTGTACTTTACAACCGTCTCATCTGCCTCATCAATATAGGATGCCGGCATGGTAAATGCCACGCTGTCTTGCTCTACATCAATATGAACAACCTTGCCGATTAACTGGCCGTAGTTATGTCCGCCACCGCCGCCAACCTCGGCATTGGGTGCCAAAATGTTGCCCTTAATCTGCTCCGTTGTATCAAACTTCGTAGCTTCATAAAAATTAAACAACACATGGGTCTTGGCAGCAAGAATATCCGCCGTCTGAGCAGAACTTGCTATAGACGTTCCCGAGGTATTGTCCGCATTATCGGCATCATCAAAGAAATGAACACTCACACCGTTTTTAACAAAGTAATCAATATTCTCTCCGGCAACATTAACAACTGCATAAGAACCGGTGGGAATATAAATCTTCAATTCTCGAATAACATCTGCATTCCACTGGTCCTCTGTCAGTGAGAACACGTTGATGTACTCATTATATCCGTACAATTTGCAAGTGCCATACGAAATATCAACCTTGCCGGTATTGGACTGAATCGCAGCAAGTTCCGCGCTTTTTGCACGCAATGCAGCAAACTCCGCCTCGAAATCAATCACACTATCAATTGCCACCAGCATCGAAGCCGTGTCGCTGTCCGTAGCTCCCAGAACCGTAGACGCAACAATCGCAGAGTTCACCCCTTCCCCTGCAGTAATCGGATGAATCTGAATCAACTGCTGATTCTTATTCTCGCAAATGATAATCGCACGGCCATCGTCTGCCGCACCGTTACTATTGCTTCCCTTCACGGTATAGGATCTACCCGCATTGTTAAGAACCGTAGACGCCGCAATACGACCCTCGGTATCTGCCGGATTCGCCGCAGGAGCACCCACAATCGTCACCGTATCTTCGGCAAATGCCGTGAACAATGCCGCAGTTCCGAGATAATATTCAATCTCGTTGCCCTCAGCATCATAATCGACACCGATCAATTTCTTAATTGCTACCTCATTGTCCGCATTATTGGACAATACAGGAATTTCATAAGTTTTTTCACTGTCCAAATAGTCCGGGACAGTAATAGCACTTGTATTGGTACTTGTGTTGACCCCAATTCCAGCGGTGCTGCCATCGACAACAGGATTCGTTGCCGTCACATCATTCTTAGCGGTTGTGTCTGTGTTCGCGCCGGACCCCACAGCCCCAACAACCAATGCTAATGCAACCGTTAAACTCATAACCGTTGCAAGCACTTTTTTGGAAATGTTCATCTGTTACCTCCTTAAAATAAGCCACTCGTGATATTATCACATACTACTGGTAAACTCATCATACATTTCCATTTTCTAATTGTCAAGGCGTTTTCTCGTCAAAAAATATTATTTTTCTATCTTTTTTTCGACAGCAGTAGTACTTAGACATTGCTAGCTCTTCAATTATTGCTGTCGTCGTGGTCCAATTGTGCAATAGTTGCGGTTTGTAAACTATCTGTGAGAGATGGATTCGTGCCCTTTTCTCCGCTATCCTTTCCCATTATGTCCTTGCCGATTGCGTATTGCTTCTCTCGGTTCCTGTGGTATAATGCATATGTAGGAAGAATATCGAAAGCAGAAGGAGACTCACCAATGAAATACGATAGAATAAAACTGATCCTTGCTCTGTTTGCGTGCCTGTTAGCTCTAACCGCTTGCACGGAGAAGCACGCCACCAAGGAGCAGATCATTGAACACGCCGAGAACGTAGCCGATGGCGAAGAAGTTGAACTCATGGAGGAAACCGAAGAAAATGTCTACACCTTCTCCTCCAAAGAACGCGTTCTCACCTTCGAAGTGCGCTCCGTTGCCTCCACACTGAACATTGACGGAAGCAATTTCGGTTACACAGGTGACTTCTACATCATAGACAATTACGCCGACCGTGTGGCGCTCTACTACGAAGATGAAGTTCTCTCACTGATGGAGCAATACGGCTTTACGGATGTTCGCAAGTCTGAGCAATACAATGCCCCTAAGCATTTTTTGTTCTGTATATCCAGAGACTACACCTCCGCTGACCTTGACCGAATCAATGCATTTCTAAAGGGGTTGCAAACGATTACCGAGGCAGAGATGGCGTACCACTCCGGAGAAGACTTTTCCCTCTACACCTATGAAGTCGTATGGCAGGTTGGAGAGGCGGAATACATCCGCACTTCGTCCTTAGCCGGAACCGATTATACTTCCGTACTGTATGCGGATGGTAGCACTATTGATATACGAGATTTGCCCCAGACCAACATGCGCATTGCAAATGTAATTCCTCCCGTGCGGGACGGAATGTTGATTATACAATAAAATCGTATAACATGACACGAGGATACGTATGGAGAACATCAAGCAAAACAGTGATTATTTTGGCACTGAGAAGATTAGCAAGATTCTATTTAAGATGGCACCGCCTATAATGCTCGCACAGCTCATCCAGGCACTCTACAATATAATTGATAGCGTATTTGTGGGTCGCTACTCCGAATCCGGACTTACTGCTCTCTCCATTGTCTACCCGTTGCAGCTTCTTATGATTGCTCTGTCCGTGGGCACGGGAGTAGGAATCAACACCGTAATGGCCTCCAAGCTGGGACTTGGTCAGGAGAAGAAAGCAGATGAATATGCCGGCATCGGAACTCCCCTTGCCATCGCTCTATGGGCAATCTTTGCGGCCATATGCTATTGCATTATGCCCCTGTATGCAAGAATGCAGACTTCTTCCCCTCAGGCAATTGCCGACGTTATCACCTACGGGAGAATTGTCTGCGTATTTAGTTTCGGTCTGTTTCTGGAGAGTATCTGGACCAAGATCATACAAGCCCGGGGCGACATGAAGGTTCCCATGCTTGCACAGATTGCAGGAGCCATAACGAACATCGTACTTGACCCCTTGCTGATCTTCGGAATGTTCGGTTTTCCCGAAATGGGCATCGCCGGTGCGGCCATTGCAACGGTTGTGGGACAAGCGATAGCCGCCCTTGTTGTCATGAAGAAAGGCTTCTACACCTCTCCTTCATTCAAAAAATATCCCCACAATATCAAGAAGATTTTCTACCTGGGTACACCGAACATCCTCATGCAATCGGCGTACACCTTGTACATCTTTGGTCTGAATATGATACTTGCAACCTTTTCCGATGCCGCTGTTACGGTACTTGGTCTGTATTACAAATGGCAAACATTTTTCTTTATTCCTCTTGGGGCAATGCAGACCTGCATCGTTCCCATGATAAGCTATAACTATGCCACACACAATACAGAACGTTGCAAGAAGACACTCAATACCGCCATCATTTTCGGTGCGGCACTGATGTTCTCCGGAACCCTTTGTTTTGGAATCATTCCCGAGCCGATGCTTCGCTTCTTCTCCTCAGACGAAGAAGTGATCCGAATCGGAATTATCGCGTTTCGTATCATCGGCCTAAGTTTTATTCCTCTTGTCACATCCCTGACATACCCTGTACTGTTTCAAGCGGTTGGGGCCAGTTTCAAGAGTTCACTGCTGACGGTTATAAGAACCGTGTTTCTGTTCGTACCGCTGGCATATCTCTTCTCCCGCTTCGGTCTTCGGTATTTCTGGCTTACCTACCCCGTGACCGACGGGATCGTATCGATTATCGGCTTCTTCATGAGTAAGCATTTCTTCGATACCCATAGACAAGAGGACGGTTGGCGATAACACGTACAGTGTGCCCGCCCATAGCATCATTTTCGACAAAAAATAATACATTCACCGAATCAAATTCAAAAAACGCGACTTATAAGTGAAAGCTTTCAAATGAGGTGTATGATACACATGAATAACATTGAACAACACATGGATTATTTATTCTCTGTGGCCCTAAAGAAATGCGGAAACTTTGAAGACGCCGAAGATCTGACCGGCGAAACTCTCCTTGCCGCCTTGCAATATCCGAAACCCATTGAAGATATGAGAAAGTGGCTGTCATCGGTCCTTAACCACAAGTACTATGATCTGCTCCGACGCAAATACAAATTGCCCACGGTAAGTATTCATTTGGTTGCGGAGGAGGCCCTTCCCATAGACAATGGAGATATAACAGACGCCCCTAGTGCAGAGGAGATTCGCCGCGAGGTCGCCTATCTCTCCGAGAAATACCGCGAGGTGATTGTCCGACATTACCTAAATGGCGAGAAAGTGCAGCGCATTGCCGAGGTTCTAGGCATCCCCAAAGGTACCGTACTTTCCAGGCTATCCACCGGCAGAGAACATATGAGGAAAGGATTTGATTCTATGAAACGATATGAACAGCAAAGTTATCAACCGGAGCGTCTGGATATTACCTGCAACGGCAGTTTGGGGCTGAACGGGGAACCTTGGTCGCTGGTTGACGGGGATATGATGAAACAGAACATCCTGATTGCCGCCTATGACCAACCGGTTACCCCCGTTGACATTGCTCTGGCTCTCGGTATCCCCACCGCTTATATTGAAAATGCAGTGAATGACCTTGTATCATCCGAACTTATGCGAAGAGTAGGCGATAAGGTCTTTACAGATTTTATGATTATCACCCCCGAACAGGTTCTAAAAGGGCTGGAGGCTCAGATTGAATGCTCTAGGAAACATTATGATGTTATCTGGGGGATGCTCCGTGCATTTATCTCCGAAATAAAGGAAGCCACAAAAAATGTGGCCCTTACGGAAAATGAACAGCGCAAGTTGGAATATTTCTTCGTATTGCATCTACTCTCCTCTGGCATTTACCAGACGATACAGCGAATTGTTCCGTCCAAGGAGGAATACCCTCTTCGCCCCGATGGCGGACGATGGATAGCCTTCGGCAACCGATATCCTCTGGACTTTGACTTTGAGAATTACAAGTTCTCAAAATACTGCTATGGCGGCGAGAGACGCTCCTACGAAGATAATTTCTTCAGTTCCAAATCCGTAGACCTACACATCTACGACACACAGCCGGATCTCAACAAATATCAGCACGGCGAAGTGGAGCTTGGTGACGATATCTTTATGAAGATGTTGTACGTGATCTATAAGGGCATACCCTTCAACTATACAGGCATCGACCCCATGTATCTGCACCAAGTTCCTCACCTCGTGGAGTGCGGAGTGCTTCGCACTGAAGATGACACACCACAACTTGATATTCCCGTGGTTTCTAAGCAGAAATACCATGAGATTGATAAGTTGCGTATTGAGAAAATGTATGAATTTGCGGATAGGTTCGAACCACTTCTCCGCGAGATAATGCCCGCACTGAAACATACTCTTCCGAAACACCTTGAGAATCGTGTGGCAGAGTTTCGAAAGTACAAGTGCTACGCTCTTCCCATGGCAGTCATCAAGGAAGCAGTGGAAAAGGGAGATTTTTATGCGGAAAATTGTACGCCGCCTATGGTCATGGTGATTGATGAGTAAACAGAAAGCCTCTGCCACCGAAATCGGTGACAGAGGCTTCAATAAATGTTCATTTACAGTCTTACAGGGAGCCCTTACGGACCCCCTGCATCTTCATCACGTCTTCCATCACCCCTTATACAAGAATAGCGTTCCCTGCACACGCAACAATTCCCCTATCTCAATCCATATACTGCTCTTCTCTCCTATCCCAAATGACGAACCGCGCACCGGCATTCCATACGGACTACCCGCCAAAGCATATGCATTCGAAAGCGATGCAACTTCGCTACTTTCATACATAAAACTGATTTCGCCCCAGACAAATTGTTGTCCGTCCGAAATATATTGTCCGTCATCTTTCGCATACGAGGTATACTTATATTCAACAGCAGCTTCACTCAAGAGTATATTAAGGCGCTCCTTATAATCTTCTCGCAACACAAATCCTCTGTTCGATACCACACGGGTCAGCTCGCCAAATGCATTTTCTTGCTCTACGATTTCCTCCTTGTATTCAAAATACTCATAGAAATTCTCCGTGGTAATCTCCACAGTCTCATACTGTGCCACCAAGTAGCATGTAGTGGTCTCCGCGGCATTCTCCATCAGTAAAATGCGTCCATTGTATCTTCCTATCAATTATCTCCTTCGTTCGTGTACTCTTCAAACTGACCTTAGTATACATCATCTGTTTCAGAACCGCCAACCTTCCGCGGTCTCTCAGGAGTGCAGAAAAGGAAGTTTTCTGTGCTGTTTTCGGTGCAACTGACGGAAAATGAGTCACTTGCATCTCTACACCCTAGGGCTGTGCATCACCATTCATCTTTACAAGATTGTGGCTTATTTTACGACAAGCCAACATAACTAATTTCGCTATCGTCTATTGTTCACCCTTGAACCCAATCCACCCTTACCAAATGAATGGCACCAAGCGATATTTGACCTTCTGCTTATACTCCCGATACCCCTTGAGTTCTCTCTCAAGAAATTCTTCTTCGCCTTTGATTCTCTTGGCAATGATAAAAGGATACGCAAGAAAAATGCAAAATGAATATACGGAACCCAGCACAATGGGCATCGACAAAAACAACAGCAACGTGACACTATACATCGGGTGTCTTACGATGCCATATAGTCCTGTGTCGATTACCTTTTGCTCTTCTTGCACTTCAATGGTACGGCTAAGATATGTATTTTCTCTTAACACCTCTGCGTAGAGGCCATATGCGACGAGAAATACTACTGCAGCAACGATTACGACAATTCGGGGCAAGGTGTACCAGCCGAATCGGAAGCCAAGGCCGGCAACAATGAATCCCGCCAAAAACATAAGACCGCTCATTTTTATAACCAGATCCTGTTCTCGTTGCTGCTCCTTCGCAACAAGGCGCTTTTTTAGCAGGTCGGGATTCTTGATCATCAACACAACCCCTGCAAGGAACATGGGTACAAATAAAACGCCCATAAACAGCCAACCGTTAAAGAAAGAAAACGTCCCCGCCGGTAAGAAGATTAACACTCCCACCAGAACAATGCCCAGCAGGAACTTTGTAATTGCTTGAATGAATAGTTTGATAGTCATAATAGTTCTCCGTGAAATTTGTGTCTTTAGCTTCGTTTTATTATATCACAATGCACTTCGAATAAAAAGGTAGCTCCATTAAAAATCCCTCTGCCGAAATCTCAGCAGAGGGATTACATTGTGATTCTAATTACTTATTGCTGATAGCCGCCTGTGCTGCTGCAAGTCTTGCAATCGGCACACGGAACGGCGAGCAGGATACATAGTCAAGACCGATCTTGTGGCAGAACTCTACGGAAGTCGGGTCACCACCGTGCTCACCACAGATACCTACGTGAAGTTCAGGACGTACCGGCTTGCCAAGGGCAATGGACATCTCCATCAACTTGCCGACACCGGTCTGGTCCAACTTAGCGAACGGGTCATTTTCGAAGATCTTAGCATCGTAGTAAGCATCCAAGAACTTACCTGCATCGTCACGGGAGAAACCGTAAGTCATCTGAGTAAGGTCGTTGGTACCGAAGCAGAAGAACTCAGCTTCCTTAGCGATTGCGTCAGCAGTCAGAGCAGCACGAGGAATCTCGATCATCGTACCAACCTCATACGCAAGCTCTACGCCTGCTGCTGCGATTTCTTCGTCAGCGGTCTTAACAACGATATCCTTAACGTACTTCAACTCCTTCACTTCACAAGCGAGAGGAATCATAATCTCGGGATGAACGTTCCAATCCGGATGAGCCTTCTTCACATTGATAGCTGCACGGATTACGGCACGGGTCTGCATCTTAGCGATCTCCGGATAGGTTACAGCGAGACGACAGCCTCTGTGACCCATCATAGGGTTAAACTCATGGAGAGACTCAATGATTGCCTTAATGTCAGCAACGGTCTTGCCCTTCTTAGCTGCAAGTGCTGCGATATCTGCCTCGTCAGTCGGAACAAACTCATGGAGCGGCGGGTCAAGGAAACGGATAGTAACCGGGTTACCCTCAAGTGCCTCATACAACTTCTCGAAGTCACCCTGCTGCATAGGAAGAATCTTCTCAAGAGCTTCTTCTCTCTCTTCTACGGTGTCGGAGCAGATCATCTCACGGAATGCGCCGATACGATCACCCTCGAAGAACATATGCTCGGTACGGCAGAGACCGATACCCTCAGCACCAAGCTCGCGAGCCTTAGCTGCATCCTTAGGAGTATCTGCGTTGGTACGAACCTTCAAGCGACGGAACTTGTCTGCCCAGCCCATGATACGACCGAACTCACCTGCGATAGTAGCGTCAACGGTAGGAATAATACCATCGTAAATGCAACCGGTGGAACCATCGATGGAGATCCAATCTCCCTCGTGGTACTCCTTACCTGCAAGTACGAACTTCTTGTTCTCTTCGTCCATGTTAATCTCGGAGCAACCGGATACACAGCAAGTACCCATACCACGAGCAACTACGGCTGCGTGAGAGGTCATACCACCACGTACGGTCAAGATACCCTGAGCGGCCTTCATACCCTCGATATCCTCGGGAGAGGTCTCAAGACGAACGAGAACAACCTTCTCGCCATTTGCCTTCCATGCCTTCGCATCATTTGCCGTAAATACAATCTTACCGCAAGCAGCACCCGGAGATGCAGCAAGAGCCTTAGCTACCGGAGTGGCAGCCTTCAATGCCTTAGCGTCAAACTGGGGATGAAGCAAAGTATCAAGGTTTCTGGGGTCGATCATAAGAACGGCCTTCTCTTCAGTAATCATACCTTCATCAACAAGATCGCATGCAATCTTCAATGCAGCCTGTGCAGTTCTCTTACCATTACGGGTCTGAAGCATGTACAACTTCTTATCCTCGATGGTGAACTCCATGTCCTGCATGTCTCTATAGTGATTCTCAAGAATACTGCAAATGTTCGTAAACTGCTCGTATACCTCAGGCATAACCTCCTGGAGCTGAGCAATCTTCTGCGGTGTACGTACACCTGCTACTACGTCCTCGCCCTGTGCATTAATCAGGAACTCACCCATCAACTTCTTCTCGCCGGTTCCGGGATCACGGGTAAATGCAACACCGGTACCGGACTCGTTATTCAAGTTACCGAATACCATGGGCATTACGTTAACTGCGGTACCCCAGGAATAAGGGATATCATTGTCACGACGATATACGTTTGCACGAGGATTGTCCCAAGAACGGAATACAGCCTCGATAGCCAGCTTCAACTGCTCTACGGGATCGGAAGGGAAATCGGTACCCAACTGATTCTTGTACTCAGCCTTAAACTGCTCAGCAAGTTCTTTCAAATCAGCAGCGGTAAGCTCAACATCGTACTGAACACCCTTCTCTTCTTTCATCTTGTCGATCAACTGCTCAAAGTACTTCTTACCAACTTCCATTACAACGTCAGAGAACATCTGAATGAAACGTCTGTAAGAGTCATATACGAAACGCTCAAATGTAGGGTCAGGGTTACCTGCGATCATTGCAGCTACTACTTCATCATTCAAACCAAGGTTCAGAATGGTGTCCATCATACCAGGAATAGAAGCTCTAGCACCGGAACGAACTGAAACTAACAGAGGATTCTTCAAATCGCCAAACTTCTTGCCGTTGATTTCCTCCATCTTCTTAACGCCTTCCATAGCCTGAGCCATGATTTCGTCGTTGATCTTACGTCCATCCTCATAGTACTGAGTACAAGCTTCTGTTGTAATGGTGAAGCCCTGAGGAACAGGAAGGCCAATGCTGGTCATCTCTGCAAGGTTAGCACCCTTACCACCAAGAAGATTACGCATGCTCATGTCGCCTTCGCTAAATGAATACACCCACTTTTTCATGTTTGTTTTCTTCCTTTCGTCATCTAATTTCCTTATGCTA
>JAZQDC010000013.1:0-114255 GCA_045546575.1 Lachnospiraceae bacterium
GCTGCCAGCTCACTCAAAGTCATCTTCTTCTCCAGCATAACCTCCATCATCTTCAATGCAGTCAGAATACCATCACCGGTGGTAGCATACTTCTTGAAAATAATGTGACCGGACTGCTCGCCGCCCAGACGGTGACCATTCTTCTGCATGGACTCGTATACGTATTTGTCGCCCACCTTAGTGCGCTCGTAATCAATACCCGCTGCGTCAAATGCCTTGAACAATCCCAAGTTGGACATAACCGTAGTAACTACGGTGTTGTTCAGTAACTTACCCCGCTCCTTCATAAAGCAACCGTAAATGTACATGATGTGATCACCGTTGACGATATCGCCGTTCTCATCCACGCACAGACAGCGGTCTGCATCGCCATCGAAAGCGAAGCCCATATCCAATTTCTCTTTCTTCACCAGAGCTACCAAGTCTTCCATGTGGGTAGAGCCACAGTTCATGTTGATGTTGGTACCGTTGGGCTCGTTGTGAATCTCGTATGTCTTAGCCCCCAGTGCATCAAATACACTCTTGGCAATCATATAGGACGCACCGTTGGCACAATCGAGGCCGATGCGCAGACCTTTGAACGTCTGGGTTGCCAGGGAAATGAGATACCCCATGTATCGGTTTCTTCCTGCTACATAGTCAATGGTAACACCCAAGGAATCCTTGGTGGCATAGGGAGGCTCCGGAAGCTCGCCGTCAATGTAGCGCTCTACCTCCAGCAGAAGCTCTTCCTCCATCTTCTCGCCATTTCCGTTCAACAATTTGATGCCATTATCGTAATAAGGGTTGTGGCTGGCGGTAATCATAATACCACAGTCAAAATCCTCGGTTCGCGTAATGTAAGAAACGCTGGGGGTAGTTGTTACATGCATTAAGTACACGTCCGCACCGGAAGCGGTCAAACCGGCTTGCAGAGCACTTTCGTACATGTATCCGCTACGACGGGTGTCCTTGCCGATAACGATCTTACAGCGTCCGTCCTTGTTGCGATTGCAGTAGTACCAGCCGATGAAACGACCGGTTTTATAAGCATGGTCCACGGTGAGCACAACATTTGCCTCGCCACGGAAACCATCGGTTCCGAAATATTTACCCATAGAGAGTACCTCGATTCTGATTTGTTATTTTTAATTTACTATATATCCGTATGAAAAACAAGAGTTTGCATGCGGAAAAGTCGTGATTTTTTTGTGACATTGGCGGCATTTTTCGACCATTTCCTTGGGGGTGGAAAGGCTTAGTGAGATGGTGGAAATGATGTGCACGGCAAAGAAGTGAAAAAATTATGATATTTTTCGATTTGGCAATTAATTACTTGATTATTGCCCGCATTTGTCCTATAATAACGTTGTTTGTACTGACTGTAGGAGACTTCAATGTTGTGGGGAGTGGAAGGTCTCGCGGACGAATAAATAAAACCGATATGGAGGTAGTGTATGTTTGAGAAGAAGAAACGCGCCATGCTGGCGGCCATGCTCTTGCTGTTTCAGATTACGATTATCGTTCTCTGCGCAGACATGATCATCACCGGTGGCGTAGATATTATAGATACGTTGTTGCCCATTGCGAAGTTGCAGGTGGCGTTGATGGTATTTCTCTTTGTGGTGCTCATGGCCATGTTTTTGATCATTAGCCGAACGGAGCGGAACCACATCGTCAATGACACGTTGCTGACGGGCGGAGCTTGCAGTTTGGTACTGATTATGTGGGGCATTATTGTGTACCGCATGGGGCTCACGGGCATATTGGGATTCGGCGATTACCTGCTGTTCTTCGTAATGTTTGCACTTTTGGCTGCATTCTTCGTAGTGCATGTAGGCATGGATGAGCAGTTGTGGAACCCGGTGATGACCGGTTTCGTGCTCTCCCAGGTGGTGATTAGCATTATTGCGTCCCTAGTGTACAAAAATGAGTTGTTCTCTCCGGCCAGAGTCATCGTAATGTACGTGTTGATGGCAACAGTGCTGTGCCTGTATATCTGGGGCTCCAATTTCTACGGAAATGTGGCATCGGCGTTATTGATTGCGGCGCAGGCTGTTGTGTCTTTGGTAGTATTTTATCGTCTGAATCACTCGAAGCATATACTTAGCATTACTTCCGAGCTGATTCCTCAGAAGACCACGGAGCAGTTGCTGTCTCTTGTTATGGTTCTGTTGGTGATGTTATTGATGGTGGCATTTGTATTGCAGTTGCTGGGCCAATTTCGCGTAGTCGGCAAGATGGTGGCGGTAGCATTTATGTGCATCATTGTGTCGGCTTACGGAATTGTGGGCGGCATTGAAGCAGAGGCAGAAGGCTCCTTTGGTGTAGACAAGGAACAGGCAACGACTTTGGTGGATTACGGTCTGTATGTATTGAAGACCGACAAGGCAGAGAACATTTCCGATGCTAAGGATTATGTTATCGGCGTGCATTATGAGGGAAATGAAGAGGATATGAAGGAGGCTATGTCCAAGCTGGAGGACTTGGCCGGTAAGAAATTAAATTTCGTAGAATATGAGAACCTTTCGGAATTGGGAAATGCATTTTACAACGAAACCATTCCCGGCGCATTCTTGGATCGTGCTACGGCAGAGGATATCGACGCTGAGATTGAGTTGATTGACGACGAATATATCTTCACGGAGCTTACTAAGGTCATCGCTTCGGTAAATGTAGAGTTTAAGGTGGAAGTGGAGGACGACCCGGTAGGAAGACCCGGCGGTAACGTATCGGAAAATGCGGACCTGACCATTGAACCCTTCGTAGTATATATCAGTGGTATTGACGTATATGGGAATATCACCACAAAGAGTCGAAGCGACGTGAACGTGTTGATGGTGGTGAATCCTCAGACCAAAGAAATTGCCCTGGTGACTACACCCCGTGACGCTTATGTGGAGATTCCGGGTAAGACAAGGAACCGTCGTGACAAGCTGACCCATGCAGGCAACTACGGCGTGGCATATTCCATGGCGACCCTTGAGAATGTGTACGGCGTTGACATCGACTACTTCATCCGTGTGAATTTCACCAGTATGGAGGATATCGTAGACTTGCTTGGTGGCGTAGATGTCTACTCACACTATACATTTGTGGCACGCCATGGCAAATACCGTTTTGAGAAGGGTTACAACCACATGAACGGTTCTCAGGCACTGTCCTTTGCCAGAGAGCGTAAGACCGTTACCGGAGGCGACACCACCCGTGGCAAGCATCATGTAGAGCTTGTGAAGGGCTTGTTCGAGAAAGTGACGGACACCTCCATTTTGATGAACTACCAGAGCTTAATGGCAACGGTATCGGATAACTTCCAGACGGACATCTCTACGGCGCAGATTGCAGCCTTGGTGTCCATGCAGTTGCAGGATCAGGCAGAGTGGCATTTCACTTCCTATGCTACCGCAGGAAGTTATCGAAATGAGTATTGTGCATCTTACAGCGGAAGTCCTTTGTCGGTATGTATCCTGAAGGAAGAGTCCGTGTACGGGGCGGCAGAGCTTATGGCCCGCGTGCTAAACGGTGAGAAGATTCCGGAGGGTGAGTTCGAGTTTGAGAGTGTAGAACAGTAATGAGAATTCGGTGAATTTCTCGGCATATACGGCATGCTACGCATCGTTGCGCCCTTGCTACAGTACATTTCTTGCACATTTTCGTGATTCGGGATATGGTGGACTTACAGGCGGAAGCCAAGTTCAGCAGGAATACAATATGGAGGAACGAACATGACATTAGCAGACAAATTAAAAGAGGCAAGAAAGAATGCAGGATTTACTCAGGCAGAGTTGGCAGAGCGGTTGTGCGTATCAAGACAGGCAATTACGAAATGGGAATCCGGGAAGGGAATTCCGGATGTGGATAATCTTCGTATGATATCCAAGGCGTTGGATGTCAGTATTGATTTTCTTCTGGACGACGAAGAAACACTGGATAAGACCGTTATTCGAGAGCAGATTCGCTTGGATGATTATACGAAGGAAGGGAAACTCCGAAGCAAGAAAGATGCGGCGGTGTATACGAAGTATCCCGATGCAGACATTTTCCCGCTTCTTGCAAAGAAGAAGAGTACTAAGGGTCAGAAGGTATTTGCGGAATTGCTGGGGTGGTTTACGGACGCACCGTTCGGAACCGATGAAGTGTACAATTCCCTTGCGGATATGAAGAATTCGTACTACTTGGTGGAGCAAGAAGGCAAACAGATCTTCGTAATTGTTACCGATGATTTTATGGAATCCAGAGTGCTTTCCAAGGTAGTCAACACCGATAAGTTTGAAATCGGAGATTACAGTTACACGAAGGCTACTTACAAGGTTCAAAAATAAACAAAATAAGAAATGCTACAGAACGTGTCATAGTTGCTATGGCACGTTTCTTGTTATATCCGGCGTGAACGTGTTAGGGTAATGACGACGCAAGGGAACACTTGCGAAATATCATTTATACAAAACGGAGGTTCTGATATGAACAAGAGAAAATGGATGTTAGTTGTAATGCTGGTAGCAATGATGTTGGTAGGTATGGGGTGTGGTTCCCACCGGGCAGAGGAGCCTACCACGGAGAATCCCATGTCTGTGGATTGGGAGTCGGTAAATGCAGCTTTGCAGCAATACGATCTCACCAAGAAAGGTTACTATCTCGGAGAGGGCTACATAGAAGAAGAGAAAGAAAGCAATGTTGTGATGATTTCAAATTACGATCCCGATGTGGCGGATGCATTTAAGAAAGTAGATTATCAATTGACCATTAGCTACGGAGAAATCATGACACTGAATGCAATCGGTGCAGATGCTATGGTGTATGATAAGCCTATGGTGGAGATCATGTTCGTGGACAACGGATCGGAGGAGTACTACGTAGCGGTGTACGATGTGACCGGAGCATTTGCAGAGGAAGAGGGAACGTGGTTTCTTGAAGATAAGAAGGACGAAGTCTTGGCTGAGAAAGTTGCAGATAGTCTGGCTATGTTTGGTTTGCGATAGGTAGGTGCGGAAAATGAAACAGATGAAGAGAGATGCGGGCATTCTTGCCCTCTGGTTAATCATCGGGCAAGTGTTCTTCTATGGGATTACCTTCGCAGTGGTGTTGGTATTTACCTTCGCCGGGCATGGTGGTCTGGGGCAGTATGTGGGGGCGGACCTAGGGAGTTTATTTGCAAATGGAATTTTGATGGGGGGATACTGGCTGGTTAAGAGAAAGAAGATTGTGCAGGCGGAGAACAGAGCGTCACAAGATACCGGTGCAAGTGCTTTTCCGGTGGTAGGAGGCGCCTTGGTTTGCTTACTACTGTGGAACGCGATGATATCAAGTGTTGACGTGGCGACGGGGCATTTTCTCGGGGTGCCTATGGGACAACAGACGATGAATGCATTGCCCATGTTACTGCTGGTGGCGGTATTTCCGGCGCTTGTAGAGGAGTTTGCATTTCGAAAGGTGATCTTCGGGGTGATGAGACCTCACGGATTCTTCGTGGCGACCATGTTCTCTTCCGCCATGTTCGGACTTATGCACCAGAATTTCATACAGTTGGTGTTCGCATTTGGCATGGGAATGATTCTGTGCTTGGTATATGAACAGACGGGGAGGATCGTGTATTGTATGATACTTCATTTCGCAAATAACGCCGTAAGCGTATTGTTGCCTTATATCCGGGGATATGAGCAGTATGGTGTGTATGTGGAGGTTGCCGTTGGGGTTCTGGGATTCGTAGCGGTTGCTATAAGTGTGTTGCGTCGGGGGGAGAAGTGGCGAAATGAATTGCTGTGGCGAGAGGTTGATTGGAAGGCCTTGAAATGCTGCCTAAGCAGTGTAGCGGTAATATTGTATACGGTGTTATGTATGGGAATGGCGGTGTTCACGGTGTGGTTGGCGATTCAGAGTAAGTTGTAGGTGTATAAGGTGTCCTATACAAACCATACAAATCTGCATACCTAAAACCGACAATATGCCGAGAGACCGTGGCGTTACCCATGTGCAATCGGTATAATCCGATGTGGCATTCTTGGTGATTCGGCGAATGGACGCAAGAGACCAATCTGTGCTATAGTAAACCCGTGGAGAGAGAAAATACCATTGATATTCTCGTGGGGCTATGCTACAATGAAAATGTAATTAGATTCCGATTATGACACGGAGTGGATGCCAAACATGCGAATATCACAGAATTATACGAGAGAAGGGTGATGAAGCATGGCAAAAGAGGCAAGAGAAGTTGTGGCCGCACTGCGTCCCATAGACGATGCGCTACTGCACAAGTTGTTGGAGGACCCTCGTGTGTGCGAGGAGATTCTTCGTGTGATGACGGGACATTCGGAGTTGGTTGTGGAGCAGGTGATAGTTCAGGATAGTCTGAAGAACCTAGTAGGGCGTTCGGTAGTGCTGGACGCATTGTGCACGCTGGCCGACAAGCGGAAGGTGAACATCGAAGTACAGCGAGCGGACAAGGTGGATCATTTTCGGAGGGCCAGATACCACGCGGCACTGGTAACGGCGTATCATACGCCTAAGAGCGTGGAGTTCTCCGACGTGGCGGACGTTACAGTGGTGTACATTACGGAGAAGGATGTCCTTAAGGCAGGGCGCACAATGTACCACGTGAAGAACGCGGTGCGGGAGACCGGAGAATCGGTGGAGGATGGACAACGATTTATCTATGTAAATGCTGAGGTAGATGACGGGACCAGAGTATCTGAGCTTATGAAGTGTTTCTTGCAGACAGAGGTGGACAATGAGCATTTTCCGCGATTGAGTGAGAAGATGAAGTGCTTCAAGGAAGAGGAGAAAGGAGCGAATGAGATGAACAAAGTATTAGAGGAATGGGCAAGAGAGAGATATGTGGACGAGATGGAGGAAAGCGCAAGAAGCCTTTTGGGAAACGGTGTGCCTTACGAGGTTGTAAAGAATTCTATCCGACAGATCTCCCCGGAGCGTCTGAAGGAGATTATGGACGAGGTTATGTGTACACAGGCATAGAGCACTGTGGTAGATGCCTGGTAACTCACGCATAGAATAGTGTCGAGATAATTGAATCATACACACAACAAGCGCTTCCGCCTGTAATCGGGTGGAAGCGCATTTTTTGTCTGTACTATCTTGTTGTGCTTGATTCGGTTCGATTGTTGTCTCGGTTATTGTTATTACGGTCATCGTCGAACATATCATCATCGTAGCGATCATCGTCGAAGATGCCGTCGTCATAATCGTCGTCACGGTTCTGGTTGTTGCGATCACCGGTGCCGGCGTTCCCATTGTTGTTCTGGTTGTTCCCGTTCTCGGTGTTGTTGGTCTTGTCCGTTCCGTTTTGGTTGGTAGCGCTGTTATTGTACTTGTCATCGGAGAGACCGTAGTGAGAAGCACCGCTGATGGTGAAGGGAATGTCCCACTTGCCGGTCTTTAGACCGGAGCGCACGTCATTTACCAGATCGTCCAAAAAAGAGTCGTGAGGGAGCTTCGAGTCTTTCTGAATCTCCATAGCCAGCTTCTTGGTCTCGCCGGTGGCCTCTGCGGTAAAATGACCTGCGGCACCCATGGCGCCCACCAGTCCGGACACGACCTGGCGTACTTCCTTACCTACATAGCCGGTGTATTTTGCAAGAACATCCTTGCCCTTTTCGTTGCGAGCGGTTACTGCAGTAACTTTGCCGTCTTTGTCGTAGGTAATGGCGAATTCCGAGTCGCCGTTGAGGTGGAGAATGCCACCCATGGCAGAATCTTTGTCGGAATCCTTATCCCCACCGGGATGGGTGGCGGAATTGATATGGGATCCGTTGCCACAACCGGTAAGTGTACCGAAACACATCGTCAGTACAAGTAGCGTGAAAATGATCATTTTCTTCTTCATAATTACCCTCCGTATTCAAACAAATATTGCGTTAGCATGCGAACGGATGCAACATGCTCTCGGAGATAGGATAACCGAAGGAAGGGAAAAGAATACGAGGAGTATTCATGTAAATTGTGTTTCTGTAGCATATGGCATTCTTTGAGGCGATGACAACAGAGCAACCGATGTGTTATACTAAAAAAAATGATTTTTAATAAAAAATCCCCCGACGTAAGGTATTGCTTGTGACGCCACGTCATGTAGTAAAGTAGGGCCATACCAAGAGGGAAGGAGGTAGACGATGTCGAAGTATACAACCGGAGAAATTGCAAAATTGTGCGGCGTGTCCGTGCGAACCGTACAATATTACGATACCAGAGAAATTCTAATTCCCAGCGAGCTCAGTGAAGGCGGACGGCGACTGTATTCGGAAGAAGATCTGAAGAAAATGAAGATCATTTGCTTTCTGCGAGAGCTGGATATTCCGATTAACAGTATCGGAGACCTATTGCGAGAAGAGCATCCGGAGCGGGTCATCGACCTGTTGTTGGAACAGCAGGAGCGGACTCTGGGCGAGGAGCTTAGAGAGCGGCGAGAGAAGCTTGGAAAGGTGTCGGAGCTACGAAAGGAATTGAAGGGCGTGGAGCATTTCTCCGTGCAGGCAATCGGGGACATCGCGTATCTGATGGAGAATAAGAAGAAAATGAAGAAGCTGCGTGGCGTGATCTTGGCAGGAGGCATCGCAATGGAGCTGATAGAGCTTGCCGCGTTGGTTGTCGCCATTCTGACGGGACGCTGGTGGCTGCCGGTGGCGGCATTTGCGCTAAGTCTGGTAGTGGGTCTGTTGATCGTGCGTTATTATGTAGCGCGGGTGGCGTATATCTGTCCGGAGTGCCATGAGGTCTTTCGACCGGGGTACTGGGAAGTGCTATGGGCACGGCATACACCTCGTACGCGGAAGTTGACTTGTAGCAAATGTGGTTTCAAGGGTTTCTGCGTGGAGACCTACGGAGGGCAATTGGAACCGAAGGCGTGAAGCCTTAGATTCACTTAGAGAAAGGAGTATCGTATGGACGAATGGAACGAATTATTACCGTTTCTGATTCCGCTTATCATTGCGGAGTTCGGTCTGTTGGCGTACACGTTGCACCACATTTTCACCCACGAGACGTACAAGAGAGGCACGCGGATGCTGTGGACGGTGGTGGCCATTGTGGGGATGCAATTTTGGGGACCGATACTGTATTTTGTCTTGGGAAAAGAGGATGAGTAGATGGGTATGTTGACCATAACAAATCTGAGAAAGCGCTTCGGGGAGAAGGAAGTACTGAAGGGCGTGAGCTTGACGGTGCCGGAGGGAAGCGTGTTCGGATTCATCGGAAAAAACGGAGCCGGCAAGACCACTACCATGAAGACTGTGTTGGGTCTTCTGGCCGCGGACCAGGGTGAGATTACTGTGGCCGGAGAGCGGGTGACCTATGGGGCAAATGCCACCAACCGCCACATCGGTTATCTGCCGGACGTGCCGGAGTTCTATCCGTATATGACCGCCACGGAGTATCTGCGCTTCTGCGGAGAGATTACGGGCATGGAGGCAAAGGACATACGAGGGCGTAGTCAGGAGCTGCTGTCCTTGGTGGGACTGGCGGGAGAGAAGCATCGCATCCGGGGATATTCCCGGGGAATGAAGCAGCGTCTGGGCATCGCACAGGCACTGTTAAATCGCCCGAAGCTTCTGATCTGTGACGAGCCCACCTCGGCTCTGGATCCGGTGGGACGTAAGGAGATTCTGGACATCCTACATGCGGCCAGAGAGCAGACAACGGCGCTGTTCTCCACCCACATCCTGTCGGATGTGGAGCGCATCTGTAGTGACATTGCATTTCTCCATGAGGGGCAGATTGTCACGGCGGGTCCGCTGGCAGACATTCGAGAGCAGCACATGACCGAAGAATTCGCGGTGGAACTGCGAAATGCAGAGGATGCAAGACGGTTAGCCGCGGCGATGAAGGGCGTACCGGAGGGGGAGACTCGAGTGATCTTCGGCAGTAGCCAAGGAGACATGCACGCCGTCATGGGATACTTGGCCCAGACTCGCATGGAGGTAGTTCGGCTGGAGCGAATCGAACCCACCTTGGAGTCGCTGTTTCTGGACGTGACCGGTGCAGGAAAGGGGGAAATGCTATGAAGACATTTGCGGCATTCGTCCGAAAGGAATGGATGGAGCTGGTGCGCTCCGGACGATTGACGATTCTGCTGATCGTATTTTCCTTGCTGGGCATTATGAATCCCGCCATCGCCAAGCTGACCCCTTGGATGATGGAAATGATGGCGGAGACCCTTAAGGACAGCGGTCTTACCGTAACGAATGTGACGGTAAATGCCCTGACCTCCTGGACACAGTTCTTCAAAAATCTCCCCTTGGGACTCATCGTATTCGTACTGATTAAGGGGAACCTCTTCACCAAGGAGTACCAATCCGGCACCTTAATTCCGGTGCTGACCAAGGGTTTGGCTCGCCACAAGGTGTTGGCGGCCAAGGCGCTGATGATGCTCCTTATGTGGAGCATCTGCTTCTGGATGTGCTTCGGAATCACCTACAGCTACAATGCGTACTTCTGGGACAACGGAATCGCCCGCCACCTGTGGTTCGCATGCACCTGCCAGTGGTTGGTGGGCGTGCTGGTGGTGGCGCTGATGGTGCTCTTTTCGAGCATCTGCTCCACAGGAACCGGCGTTCTCCTAGGCACCGCCGGAGCATACGTAGCGGCCTACCTAGTGTCGCTCTTCCCGAAGGTGGACATGTACAGCCCTGCCTACCTAATGAACTCGGGGACCCTACTCAATGGCGTGGGCGAACCCGGAGATTACGTGAAGGCCATAGCGGTAACGGTGGCGCTGGTGGTGGCGTGTACCTTGGTGAGTGTGAAGGTGATGGATCGGAGAAGGGTGTAGAGGGATGTAAGCGAAGAGAAAAGAGTAGAGTGTAAGAGAGTAGATTAAGAGAGGGACTTCCTGTGTGGGAGTCCCTTGTTGTTGTGGTGCTAGAGTTTTCGTACTGGTCTCAGCACCTCATAGCCGATGCCCTCGGGATAGTGGCGCTGGTAGTCCTGGCAGCAATCCTCGTTCCAAGCAAATTCGTGAACGGAGGGGTCGTAATTCCACGCCAAATGCTCCTCCACCAATCCACCATCCTCTGAATCGAAGATGCTCATTCGTTCATTCCGCATTACCTCACTTGGATCTGCACAGAACCTCTGACGAGAGATTGTGCTGCTGATAAGAGGAGTATAACATATGGGAAGGGGAAAGTCTGATATAAGTTGTGGAGGGATGGGGAGGAATATAAGATGGTTGGGAAAATCGGGAGAGATGACGTGTGGGACGTCGGAGGGAAGAGAAAGAAGAACTGGATAGAATATAAGTGAAAAAGGGAAAAAGTACATTGAAATAATTGTCGAAATATGATATCATAAAATATAATATTATAAGATAATATTTTTGTTCTATGCAAATCTAATAACAAAGGGGACGATAATATGGCGCAAATTAATATAAATAAGTTGGAGAGAATCGAAAAAGAAAGAAATACAGTACACGATAGTGTGAGTGCTACTTATTCGATTTTCGAGCAAGGTGGAGAGCGATATCTCCAGATAGATACGTATGGACGATCTACACGTGAAAAAAAGGGGCACTGTCGCAGTCAATTCAGCTGAATCGAGAAGCAGCGACGTTTTTAGTACAGCTATTGAAGAATGAGTTTGGATTATAGAACAATATTTGACTTTTTGAAGAACTGTTAATACGGTGGAACTTGAGGTACGCACAAAAAACAGAAGGGGGTAGACTAATAATTTTCTATCAGGCGTGTTTGAGGGAGAAAAGTTATTAGAAAAGAAAAATGTCATTAGAGGTACTCATATCACAAGCGAAGAAAAGCATTGCAGGGTCAAGGACCAAAAATCGACTTACGGTGCAGGTGAGCTATGCAATTCAACTAATCATGGACTTCTATGAACATGATTTTATTGTATTAATGGATTATATTGAAGATATATCAATTGTTACAGACCCGGAAAATCCGACGGGATTACGTTTATATCAGATTAAAACGAAATCAGCGGATAAACAGTACTCTTTTGCGACAGTTATAAAAGATGAATGGTATCAGAAGTTATTTCATGAGGCAAGAAATTATGCTGGCTATGTTGAGAGCGCTGAAGTTGTATGCAATACTGATGTAGTGGAGAAGAAGAAAAGTGTTTTTCCTAATGAAAGGACCTGTTTGGTAGAAAAAAGTATTGAAGAGAATGTGGGTAGGTTAAAGAGTGCAATTGCAAAATATGAAGGAATTGATATTAACGCAGTTGACTTAAGTAGATATTATTTTGTTCGAACCGCTCTTTCTACAAAAGGGCATAGAGATGAGATGGAGTATCGGTTTGGAAACTTTCTTTTAGAAAGAGAAAGTGAAGTTCAGGTGGCTGCAGTCAAAGCAATATACGATATGTTGTATAAGAAGCTAGATATTTGTTTTGGAAATGAGGTTGATGAGGAGTGTACAGATATTAATGAAATATATTTGAAAAAGGGGTTAAGTGCAAAACACGTTAAAGAGGTCATTTCTTGTGGTTTGTCATTACAGATACCCGCGAAAGAAAAAATATTCGATGAATTTAATGTTGTGTCTGTTTCCGAAAGAAGGAGGCTGTCTAAATTCTACACTCAAATTAAGACGGATATGTACGCGAATATACATCTATTCTCTGAGCTTAGGAGACAAATTGTGATGCTCATAAAAAGAGTTAATGAGGAGGGGATTGATGACATGCCGGAAATTTTAACAAATGTATATGAAAGGGTAACAGCAGAAATTAAAATACCAGAGGCATATAGTTCAGAGAGCTATATTAAAATGCTAATAATGATTATGACATATAGATATTGTAATGGGAGTGATTTATGATGATGTTTAAGTTTAACCGGATTATGATAGTAGATTTGTCGAATAAAGAGGCACGTTATGTTTCTTTTTCTGCTAAAAAGACTTTGCTCACTAGTACAAAAAATCATCTCGGCAAGTCTCTAATCATGAAGTCATTGTTTTATACACTTGGTGCAGAGGTGTTTTTTTCTATGCCAATCAGAAAAATTTCCTTGTTTACGTATGTGGATTTTTCATTAAATGGAACCGACTATCGAGTGTGCCGCCTTAAAGATCGCTTCTGCTTATTTTGTAATGGTGAATTTATTGAGAGGTATCACTCTGTTGCGAGCTTTGGTGAGAAGTTGTCAGAGATTTTTGATTTTGAAATCGACCTGGTAGGGAAAGATGACGAGAAAAACATTGTAAAGTGTCCGCCCGCATTTTACTTTCTTCCCTATTACATCGATCAAGAAAATGGATGGGATAATGGTTCGCAATCATTTGCACGGTTGGCACAGTTCGATTTACCACAAAGAAAGAATAGTTATTTTTTTCATCTGGGAGTATTTGATCGAACATATGTTGAAGCGTCAAAACAAAAGAAAGTGAATGAAAAACGAATAGGTTATTTGGAAAGAGAGACACACAGATTATCCACTGTTATTGATATTTTAAAAGATGGAATGGAAGAGACCTTGCTTTCATTTGATATTCAAGCCCTAGAGAAATCTATCGAAAATCGAAAAGAGGAAATGAGTGAAATTCTCGAGAGTTTGACAAAGGCGCGTAATCGTCTGGTCGAGGAAGAAGATGTTTTAGTGCAGAAGGAATACGAGAAATCAATTATTGGAAAATATCTAGGCCGACGAGTTGTTCAAAAAGAGGAGATTAGTTTTGAAAAAATAGAGTGTCCACAATGTGGTTTTTTCTTTGAAAGAAACATGGCTGAACAACTAGAGAAGATGTATCTTAAAGGGTCGTTACATGATGATTATGTTAAATTGTCAGGCGAAATAGTACTGCAAGAAAGAAGAATTAATAAAATAAAGCTTGAGTTTGAAGAGAAGCAAAGAGTGCTCCAACAGTATGAAGAAAGCCTGGTAGCTGATAGGAATGTCTATGATATGTACATAAGATCACGAGCAACTAATCAGATGTTAACTGAGTATAGGCAACAAATCAAGATTGATAATCAAGAAATTGATGAGCTACGCAGAGGTAATGTGGCAATTAGTAAACGACTTGGTACATATATAGAGGAACATGCCAAGGTGAAACGGGAATACCAGAATAACTTAACTGATTTTTGCACTGTAATGGATATTCCGGCTTCTGAAATGGATTCGGAAGGGGAGCCCGGGGGAACGTTAGTAGCGAGCGGAGCATATGGTCCGAGAGGTAAACTGGCGCAAATCTTTGCATTTTTACAGACAAAACAAAGTGAATCACCAGAAACGATTTCATTTCCGGTTGTGATTGATTCACCTAATGTGCGTGAACAGGATATTGGTCATTTAGAAACTATTCTAAAAAGCTTGTTAATGTGGAACAAAACGGAAAATCAAATTATTGTTGCTTCCATTGCGGGACAAGACATTGCAAAAGGCATTGATGATGTGGAAATCATATGTTTACAAAATGAGCCAAATCATCTGCTTACAAGAGAGGTTTTTGTCGAATGTGAAGGGGAAATACAAGAGATGCTCATGACATTCTAAACTGCTAAAATAGGTTGAAAAAGTTGCTACAATGAGATATGGAGGAATAATTGTGTGAATGAACGAGCAAAGAGGGAGTACTACAATAAGGTAATCGCGAAGTTGATTACAACGAGTCGTGCATCAATAACATCGGAAATAATGGATGAAATTTTGAAAGAAAGCATTGTCTATCATCCAAAGCGTCTGTATAAATACAGACCTTGCAATGAGGATACCTTTGACATGTTGCGAGAAGAATATTTATGGGCCTCAGCGCCGTGTAATTTCCTTGATCATTTTGATGCAAAGATTCACCTGAGAATCAAACAAGGATACAAAGCAATTAAGCAATGGTTAAGTAAACGTATATGTGAGTGGGTATTCTATTGGCTTCCCCCAAAGGGACTGGAAAAGAGAAAAAAGGGAAGGTATACACTCGAAGATATTGAAGCAATGTGCAATGAATACTTAACAGAAGATGGCAGAGTGCGAATGAAAGAATTAAACAAACGTTTGGCAGTAGAGATGGGAACGCTATCGCATAAACAAAAAGAGGAGGTTTTGAATTTTTATAAGAAACTTGAAAGTGGGGAATTTCAAGACGAGTGGTTTGAAAAGTTACAGAATAGCGTTGAAGAATTTCAGGATTATTTTCGTAAGACCAAGAAGGTATGTTGTTTGACTAAAAATTTGAATAATCATGCACTATGGGAAAACTATGCGTGTAAGCATAAGGGTATTTGTATAGAGTATAGTTTAGAGGATATGCTTGCCCAAACTGATGAGACTAAATACGCCTTGTGCCAACTGTTCCCGGTAAGATACTATAAGAGAATTCCGCGCGTCAGTTTAGAACCATTGTTGGAGTATCAGCACGAAAAGATGATAGGAAAACCATTATCGGATATATCCGAATATGAGCAAGAAGTAAACAAGCAATTGCTTTATAAACGTGAAGAATACCGATACGAAGAAGAATGGAGAATTGTATTGCCACAAGGCAAGGAGAATAAGATTTCGTTTCCCTTGATCACAGCAGTATATATGGGGATGAATATTTCAAAGACGAGCGAGGAAAAGGTTTTAAGAATTTGCAGCAGGAAAGGATATAAGGCATATAAGCAGGTGTTGAGACCATTGGCGAGGGAATATGAGTATGAGCCAGTGCTATAACTATAGCAAGGCGGTACATGATTGGGAGTAAAATAGTTTTGACTTTACAATTCAATAAGTTTATACTAAGAAATATAGCGTAAAGAGATGCAATAAGTGTTGCTTTACGTGCTGAAGGATATAATTGCGCTGAGTTCAATGGATGGCGCAAAATTATACTTGTTGTTTGTAATAGGAGAAAAC
Source organism: Lachnospiraceae bacterium (assembly GCA_045546575.1). Taxonomy (GTDB): domain Bacteria; phylum Bacillota; class Clostridia; order Lachnospirales; family Lachnospiraceae; genus ISDg. The sequence continues at coordinate 15,785 of JAZQDC010000013.1, forward strand.
TATGAAACAAGAGATAACTACATTTCGTTTGGGTGAATTGTTCTGCGGACCGGGAGGGCTTGCGTTAGGAGCTGTAACGGCAAATATTGATGATCCAAAATATAAAATTACGCACAAATGGGCGAATGATTATGATGCAGATACGTGCGAGACATATCGCCGAAATATCTGTCCAGACCAACGAGACAGCGTGATATGTGGGGACGTACGTGAACTTGACATTGATACTTTGGGTGAAATTGATGCGTTTGCCTTTGGATTTCCGTGCAACGATTTTTCCGTGGTTGGCGAGCAGAAGGGGTTTGACGGAAAATTTGGTCCCCTTTATTCTTATGGCGTGAAAGTTCTTAAGAAGTATAAGCCATATTGGTTTTTGGCTGAAAACGTAGGTGGACTAAAGAGTGCGAACGAGGGAAAAGCATTTGAAAAGATTCTTAGTGATCTAAAAGAGGCGGGCTATAGAGTCTACCCTAATCTGTACAAGTTTGAGCAATACGGGGTGCCACAGGCACGTCACAGGATGATAATCGTAGGAATTCGTGAAGACCTACCGTACGAATTTAAGGTTCCAAGTACTGAACCATATAGAGATATTGACGTTACATGTAGAACTGCAATAGAGGTTCCTCCTATTGCAAGTGATGCACCTAATCATGAGCGAACAGCACAATCGAAGGTTGTTGTCGAGAGACTAAAGCATATCAAACCGGGACAGAACGCGTTTACAGCGGATTTGCCGGAAGAACTGAAGCTAAATGTGAAGGGTGCAAAGATTAGTCAAATTTACAAGCGTCTTGACCCCAATAAACCGGCCTATACTGTTACCGGTTCTGGTGGTGGAGGGACACATATTTATCATTATGATGAGCCGCGTGCATTGACTAACAGAGAGCGAGCTCGATTGCAAACATTCCCTGATGATTATGTATTTGAGGGGTCGAAAGAGTCTGTGCGTAAGCAGATAGGAATGGCGGTACCGTCCAGAGGAGCAAAGATAATTTTTGAGGCCATATTGAATACCTTTGCAGGTCGAGAGTACCCGTCTGTTGAAGCAAAGTTGTCTGAATAGGAGAAGCAAATGATAAACTATTGGTGGGTAACACGTCCGAAAAGAAAATTGAATCCTATCCCGGAGATATTGGCCGTGTTCTCTACGGTCTCTCTTGATGCACAATGGCAGGGAGATGTTAGTTTGCATCGTTTGTTTGAGGACAACCTTGAAAGCGCAGGTTTAAAACGTGTAGGAGAGAGACGTGATGCACGCGGAAGCGGTGGACGCACATATTACGCATGGTTGGCATCGCTAGGATTAGTCTTTACACAAGAGAGTACAGGAAAAACATTTTTGACACTTGCAGGAGAGGCAATTATGCAAGGGAAGTCACCTGTTGAAATTTTAAAGGCTCAAGTGTTAAAGTATCAATTTCCATCACCGTTTTCACTGTCTCCCGCAACATCCAAAACTCGTGTTGACGAGCGTTTTAAAATACGGCCGTTTCGATTTCTGTTGCGTTTGTTGAGCGATTCCCGTATTGAGTATTTGACAAATGATGAGATCGCAAAGATTGTACTTGTGGAAGCAGAGAATGAGTCAGAAAAATGCTACGAGTATATTGTGAAACGGATTTTGGCTTTTAGAGAATATGGTGACGAAGTTCTTGCAGATGACTTTTTTGTTTTATATGCTCCGAGTACGGGGAAAGTGAATCCGGACCATCCGTTTAGTCATCTCACGGACATTGCAAATACTTTTGTTAATTGGTTAGAGTATACGCAGTTTATTTGTCGTGAGGAGAGGAAAGTACGGTTATTGGCTGATAAGCAACAAGAGGTTCAGGACATATTACATGATAAGTCAGTAATGATTGATCGGCCCAATGAACAAGAGTATTTTCAGAGAAAGTATGGACTAGACCCTTGGCACCAGAAGGACACGCGCAACTTGGCGAAAACTAAAATTATTACAGCGCGAACGATAGAAGAGCAACGAATACGACAGGCCTTTATTGCAATGTCTATTCATAAGCCAATAAAGAAGATTACCCCAGATGTGGTTAATCAAGTGGCATATGCAACAGGTGCAGATAGTAAACTCGTGGAGTTTACACTAGAGAAGGAATATCCGAATGGAGCGGTTAGTGGCTTTATGACTGAGTATTTCGAAATGGCGTTCAAAGGGAAAGAGGATGCTGTACAGTTCGAAGTTGCAACAACAGAGCTGTTTAGAGATATTTTCGGATTTGAGGCAACACATCTCGGACAGACGGGAAGTAAGTCAACGCCCGATGTATTGCTACTTTCGGATGAGGACGGTTATCAAGCAATAATAGATAACAAAGCGTATAGCAGATATTCGATCACAGGAGATCATCATAATCGCATGGTACATAACTATATTGGCAATATTGCAAGTTATAGTAGTTGTGGTCAGCCGATAGGCTTTTTCTCTTATATTGCAGGAGGATTTGCAACACAGATAGATAAGCAGATCAAGGCAATTGTTGATGCAACGGGTGTACATGGTTCGGCAATTACTGTTTCAAATGTGATTCGATTAGTAGAACGTCAGAATGAGCATCCGATATCGCATGCGAGAATAAGAGAATTGTTTTCGGTAGATCGGCAAGTAGGAATGGTAGATGTGTTAGCGATATAGTACTTTGAATTATGTCGAATTATAAGAAAGGGAATATATAATGACCCATGTCTCGGCTGCCCTCATTTGGGCTGATAACAAATTCATGATCTGCCAGCGCCCTGCTCACAAGACCCGTGGGCTTCTGTGGGAGTTTGTCGGGGGCAAGGTGGAGCCCGGTGAGACGGGCGAGGAGGCTCTGGTGCGGGAGTGCATGGAGGAGATTGCGGTGGAAGTCGCTGTGGACGGCGTATTTACCGTGGTGGTCCATGAGTACCCCGATATGTGCGTGCATTTGACGTTGTACAACGCCCATATCCTGCGGGGTGAGCCGCAGATGTTGGAGCACAACGATATCCGCTGGATTACGCCCGAGGAGATTCCGAACTACGAGTTCTGTCCGGCAGATGTGGAGATATTGGAGAAGCTGATGGGACAGAAGTAAGCGGCGAAGAGGATAAAGGAAGCAATGACGAAAGAAGAGTTTAAATATTTGAACATTACAAATAGGTGGGGAGGAAAGGAGGTCTGTACTGACTTTGACGAAAAGATAGATAAATGGATCGCTCAATTTGAAGAAGGCGAGCGAGATGTGATTTTGGCATTGTTGATGCATTTTGAGTACTACACAAATAGAAAACTTAATAAACGTGTGGTTGAATTGTATAGGAAGTTTATCGATACGTATATAGTGGATATAGATCATCAAACGATGGTATTCATTCCGCCGTATAAGGAGTATGGAGTGGGGTTTTCAGATGTTTTTTTTAGTACGTTTTGGACAATGAATTGTTTATACGATTATACGGAGAAGAATGTTTATTCTTTATTGCAAGAAGGGAATCAATTTGAGATAATAGTCGTTGTTGACGATTATAGCGGAACAGGTAAGACTATTTGTTCAACCATAAATAAATGTATTGAAGCAAATGCATCTTGCAAAAGAACTCTTTTTTATGTTTTAACCACTGTGATTTCGCGCATGGCAGAAGAAAAGATTCAAAAGTTTGCAAGGGAAAACGAATTAAGAATCACTACTCTTGCACTAGATAAGTCTGATAAAGTATTTGTAGAGAACAATTATTTTGATAAGAATAAAGCGGAAGCTTTGATGAGATGTTACGAAGAGATTAGTAAGCGTTGCAGTGTCGATAAAGACTATGTGTTCGGTTACCAACAAACACAGGCGTTGATTGCATTCGAGTATAACACTCCAAATAACACACTGGGTTTGTTCTGGCATGAAAAAGAGTCTTTTTTTTCTCTTTTCAGACGACACAAAAAGAAAAATACTTCTTTGTCCGAAATGCAAAAGGATGCAAGGAGAAGAAAATTGCAGAGAAAAGAGAGGGTACTAAAGAGGCACGAGGAAAGCGAAAACTATTCGCTTTTAATGGCTTACTTGGTGAATAAAGATAAAGATTTTAACTATGGTCAAGCCCGAGAAGAGTTTGGCATGACAGGCGATCAATTAGATGAAGCACTCAATTATTTGATGGTGGAAAAATACGTTGAAGTAAAAAACGGGAAGTTCCGGCCGACTAAATTATTAAAAGAGCAAATTAAAGTAACCAAAATAAATGTGTTAGACAATATGGATTCGTATGAAGATCCGGTTGCCTTTTCTGAGAAAAAGTATGTTCCGATAGGGTTCGAAAATAATTTTACAGGATATAAAACTGAATAAATAATACCGGTGCTTAGAAAATGAAAAGCAAGTAGCTTTTCTCTCAATTAAGGGTACTTGTATCCCTATATATATAGCGGCCAGCGCGCCACGGCTTTGCGCTGTTGCCTAGCTATATATATAGCGCTAGGCTCCGCCTAAGCGTAATTACCAATATAGAATTATGTACAAGCGGCCTCGTAAACATGTGCAGCTGTTTTCTCGCCCGCTTGCACATATTCTAATGACAGTATTAGCAAGCTAGTAAGCACCGGTATTTTTTATTAATAAGGGTGACTATGTTTGAAGATGAATTGAAAAAAAGAGTAATTAGCCCAAAGGCGCATGAGTTGATTCAAATATATGTTGAACGACTTCGAAAGAACAATGTGGCAGTGATTTTTAATTTGCGGCATTTAAGAAAAATATTGAGAATTAAAAAGAAAGATCAAAACAAATACTTTGGGAACCAAAAGACAGAATTATATCGAGCATTTCGAATACCTAAAAAGGCTGGTGGGTGGAGAGAAATAGAAGCCCCAGAGGATGAACTAAAGGTAAGACAGACTTGGATCAAAGAAAATATACTTGATAAAGTACATGTTTCTAGTCATGCAATGGGGTTTAGATGTAATACTTCTATTTACGACAATGCATTACCGCATGTGAATAAAGCGTTGGTAATGAATGTGGACATAAAAGACTTCTTTCCGAGCATTCCATATAAGAAAGTATTTAAAATATTTGTATACTTGGGTTATACGAAACAGGTATCGCACTTGTTGACAAAAATGTGTACAAATGCAAAAGGTGTTCTTCCGCAAGGGGCACCAACAAGTCCGGTCATTTCTAATATTGTAATGTTAAAGTTGGATAGAAGACTCGGTGAACTGGCGAAGAAGATGAATTGTGCATATACAAGGTATGCAGATGATATTACCTTTTCGGGGAGTGAGTACATAAGTTCTGCGATGCCACTAATATGTAAGATAATTAACGAAGAAGGGTTCAAAATAAATCAAAAGAAAGTCCGCTTTCAGTATTCAAATCAAAGACAAGAAGTCACGGGGTTAACCGTGAATAAAAAAGTTTCGTTGCCCAAGACAAAGATTCGCGAACTTGAAAATGCAATATATTATTGTAAGAAGTATGGCGTTCAAGAACACATGAACCGGATTGAATGCAATAGAACTTTTTATAAAGAGCATTTATACGGAATGGCGTATTTCTTTATAATGATTGATAAAGAAAAGGGGAGCACTTATCTAAAGAAACTTGATGAGATTGAGTGGTTATATTAGCGGATTGAACGGATGATGGCAGGGCTACCTACGATGTATATAAACAGCATGATCAAAAGAACAGGAGAAGAATCATGAAGTATCACATAGCTGATAAAAGAGATATATTCTTACGCCGTGCCATATGGGAAACATATAAAAGGTGTCTATATTGCGGCATCGCACTAGAAGTGCGACATATGGAGATCGATCATATAATGCCACAAGGCGAAGAACTTATCAAAAAGACAACCGACCCCGATTTGCAATGCTATATCAAAGAACTTGAAGAACAGAAGTTTGAGAAAAATTCGATTGAAAATTATGCACTATGCTGTTCGGACTGTAACAAAAAGAAGGGCAATAGGCCTTTTTCGGCTTCGAATTTGCGTTTTTTCCATGAGTATGTTTGCAGACATGCATTAAAAGTCGCGAACAAGTGGGAGAAGTATAGGTTTGAAATTGATAGTGTGTCAAAAATGAACTCTTCTGGTTCTGAAAGATACCCTGAGGTTTCAGATAGTAGCTTGAGTTGCGCTAAAAGTGTCAGTCGGTTTATGGATCAAAGCAGTTTTAAATATGGACTTGGTGAAGTGCGTATTGACGCGTTTCTTCCTGCGTCATATGAGGGGGAAATGAGTTGTCTTATTCTTTTGAAAAAGGCATATCAAGCAGATATGTTTATCACGTTATGTGAGAAAGATATAAAACAGTACTTATTTAGTGGATACCATACTGAACTTGAGCAAAAGAAACGGTTGTGGTATAACGATTATAGTCCTATTGGAGAAAATGTCTACGAGATTAATTTGCCAAACGTAAAACATTACGTTTCGCATACGGCCACCATCCAAATGGCTAAAATATGTGACGCGCTGTATGATGAATACATTTTGCAAGATACAATTATCACTGATATACTGGGTGCAGGATGCTTCGAAAAAAGGGATAAGGGCTCTTATCTTCTCTTTGCAATTCGTAATGATGTGCTTGGTGTCTTGCGCTCTTATATGAAAAATCATCAATATAATTGCCCAGAAACGATTAGGGAAGGTAAAAACATATTTCATTTATATGCACACAATGATAATAAAATTGATCTGCAACAAAACTTATATAAGGAGGAAGGGGCAGGAGTATATGCGTGCATTAATTTGAACAAAGTAGAGGGATATCACGAGGTGATTTGGTCGCCTGGGTTTACCGGTTGGGAAACAAGTAAGATGAGTGGTTTCGATAATAAAAGAAAATGGACGGCCTTGTACACCTATAAGAAGTTTTTAACTCAGATTATCCCGATGGCGTTATTAGAGTCGGAGTATAATTTGCTGTCTTCGTTTCGATACATGTTAAGTGGGAAAAAGCAACATAAGTATTCCATAGAATATCTGGTGGCGTCTGGTATGATAAAGAGTTACAAGGATAATTAGTAGCGTAATGACGGTTATTTTTTTGACGTAAAATACGTGCTTTTGCATGCGTTCGCTTTTACGTCCGTTGCAATCATATCTATTTAATTTTATTGGAAATTCGCCCTCTCAATTACTAAGAGAGTGTAGAGGGCATGAGCTTATTTGCTCGCCTACCTTTCCATTCCAACTAAACTACCCACCCCAAGGAGGCCCCATGCCCTACATTACAATAGACAACAAATCCATTTACTACGAGGAGTACGGCATCGGCAAATGCCCGACGCTTCTCTACCTGCATGGCGGGCCGGGAGAGAGTTGCTTGACGTATACGCACCAGGCGGCGGTTCTCGGAGAGCATTTTCATGTAATTAGCTTTGATCAATATGGCGTGTTTCGGTCGGATGCGATTCCTGAGGAGCAGTCCATGGGTGTGCGGGATCATGTGAAGCTCATCGACGAGATGCGGGCGGCGCTTGGCATTGATCGGTTGATTCCGTTGGGGCATTCCTTCGGAGGAATGTTGGCGTGCCTGTACGCATATCTCTATCCGGAACGGGTGGAGGCGGTCATTTACGATTGCCCCATGTGGAGCGTGCTTCGGACCTCTAGAGCTATTGCCACGGCCACGCTTCCGTATTATCGGGGGCAGGGTATGACCGAGCAAATGCGCATTTGTCAGGAGATTCTTAGTGAGGGAATCTCGGCGGATGAGGCATTTGCGAAGGCGATTTCACTGGAGATGACCCAGGAGCTGAAGGCTTTCTGCCATGTGATTCCGGACGAGGAGTACATGCAGTACCTGAATACGTACATTGCGGAGCCGGCGGTTCCGGAGGAGTGCTGGTATCGGTACCGGTCATTTACGCAGAAGCTCATGGGCGAGGCGGATTACTATGAGGATTATTTGCCGTGTCTGGCGGAGATCCACAAGCCGTCCTTGTTGATGGTGGGCGAGTACGACATGACCTGCGGAGAGGATCAGCAGGCGTATTTTGCCCGGTATGCACCCCGGGGGCAGGTGGTGGTTCTCGAAGGCAGCGCCCATATGACGTGGATGCAGGTGCCGGAGCGGTACTTGGCGTTGATTCGGGAGTTCGTGGCGAGCATCCGAGGATAGCGGCGTCAGCGCGTGCGCGCAAATGATGCAAATAGAGCAAGAATAGGGTTAGTGCCAGGCACTCGGATATCCGGGTGCCTGGTTTTTTGTGTATATATCATTTTTGTGAACAGAGAAAGTGCGGCTAGCAATTTACCTGTCAGGTTAATTTGCTATTGACATTAGGCAAGTGTCATGCTATTCTATATTTACCTTAGAGGTTAATTATCGGAAAGGAGTTCGGGGTGGAGATTACGTACAGAAGCAAAAAGATTGAGCGGGTTTGTACGAATGCTAAGTGTGCGGAGAGGGAATACGGTCGAGAGATGGCGGATAAGATACATATGCGTATCGATCAGATTGCGTCCGCTGATACAGTAGAGGAGATGATTCAGTGGCGTATTGGGAGGTGCCATGCGTTAACACAGAATCGAAAAGGCCAGTATGCGGTGGATTTGGTTCATCCATATCGCTTGGTGTTCGAGAAGAACGGAGAGGTTATTCAGGTTGCACATATAATAGAAATTGTGGATTATCATTAGAGGGTTGAATTAGAGGTCAGACAGGAGGGAGCACTATGGCAAGGAGTCGCACTTATATTGCAACGCCACCCGGGGCAACAATTAGAGAACAGTTGGATGACAGGGGCATGAGTCAGAAGGAATTTGCATTCAGAATGGACATGTCGGAGAAACATATCAGTCATCTAATCAATGGAGATGTCCAGCTTACGCCGGAGGTGGCGATGAGACTGGAGATGGTACTGGGCGTTCCGGCGAGGTTTTGGAGCAATCTCGAGGCTATTTATCGCGAGAAGCTTATCAAGGTCGAGGCCGAGAACACTATGGATATCGAGGTTGAGCTGATTAAGAAGCTTCCCTACAAGGAGATGGCTGAGTTCGGCTGGATTCCAAAGACACGAGACAGTCATGAGAAGGTATTTAATACAAGAAAATATTTCGAAGTTACGTCCCTACCATTAATAGAGCATCAGCAGGTGATGGGAATTGCATGTAGACGCTTGGCGGTAACGGAGAAGAGTGACCTGGCGTTGATGGCATGGGCACAGAAGGCGAAGCTTTTGGCGAGAGAGAGGAACACTGCACCGATTAATCTAAGGGAATTAAGAGATGCAGTACCCGAAGTTAGAAGCATGACGGTGAAGAAGCCGAACGAATTTTGCCCTAGATTGGTTGAACTGTTGGCAAGCTGCGGGATTGCGCTGGTATTTCTCCCGCATCTGAAAGGCTCTTTCTTGCAGGGAGCAACATTCGCGGATGGGCGCAAGATTGTTGTGGGACTTACCGCAAGAGGAAAGGATGCGGATAAGTTTTGGTTCAGTTTGTTTCATGAACTAGCACATATCCTTCTCGGCCATGTTGGACAGGTAGGAGGTACCTCGGAACATGACGAGAAGCAAGCGGATGTGTGGGCCGGAGAGGCATTAATCTGCATAGAAGACTTTAATCGTTTTCGAAGTAGAGGAGATTATTCTGAGCGTAGCGTGCGTTTATTCGCAGCTGAGCAAGGAATTGCGCCAGGCATTGTTGTAGGAAGGATGCAGCGCGAACAGTTGATAAGTTATGCGGAATTGAATCATCTGAAGGAGCAGTATGTGATTGCGGTTTAGTTGTTCCCTCTGGCCTCCTATCGTTTTCCTGCCTGCGCGCATTTGGGCGAGCGCGAATTATAAGAATAGAATTGATGACAGGCACTCGGATATCCGGGTGCCTGGTTTTTTGTACTTGACAATCAGTGGCTCATTCAACACAATATAGGTATCAAATGATACCTAAGAGGAGGTTGCAATGTGGGGGATACGAAGACAAGAGTTGAGAGCGAGCCGGAGGTACGTGCGTATCTACAGAATCTGAGATATGCACTGGAGAGTGGTGCACGAATTACGTTTCAGGAAGACCGACAGGTGGATAGGGTGCGGGATGTGCGATATACGAACAAGTATACAATCGGTGTGCTATTTCCGAATGAAGCGCCGGAAGATATTTTTCGCAGGGAGTGAATGCGTTTAACGGTGGAGGATTACATTCGCACAGTACAGGATTTGAGATTTCCGAAACGGAGCGAGATGCGCGAGTTCGGCAAGGTATACAATGGTACCGATGATGTGTATATTAAGATTAGGGTTGAGCTGTTACCGATGGGAGGTCAGCCAACTACATTTGTGATGTCGTTTCATTTTTCAACACAGAAGTTTTCGAAGGAGATGTTTCCATACCAAAAGTAGAGGAGGATGCATGATGAACAGAACCATATTGAATCGTAAGAAGATGCTTTGTCTGTGCTGTATGGAAGAGCATGAAGTGGAGCATGTGCGCATTACGGAGGAGAATATTTTTAAGGAAGTCAAGGTCGAGTACCAAGCAGAATATTTCTACTGTGGTGCGGCAGAGGAGTTCTACGCCGATGCGGAGCAGATGAATGCAAATGATGTGGCGATGAAGAACGCATATCGCCGGAAGGTTGGTCTTCTGACGACGGAAGATATATGTGGAGTTCGTGCGAAGTATGGTATCAGTCAAGGAGACCTATGCCTCCTGCTAGGGTGGGGAGGTAAGACGATAACCAGATACGAGGGACATCAAGTGCAGGATGCCGCACACGACACGATTCTAAGAAAGCTGGATGGGGATCCGGAGTGGTTCTTGACACTCTTGGAGACGACGAGAGCCACATTGCCTGAAGATGCGTACAGACGGTATGTGACCATTGCAACCGGACTCTACGAGGAGTGCTATGACATGTATCTAAGAAAGGCGATTCATGCACAGTATGCCGGGTATAACGGGGATTCTATGAAGAACGGCAGAAGAAATCTTTCATTGGATAGAGTCGTAGATGTGATTCGCTATTTTTCAAATGCAAAGCAAGTCTTAAGTCTCTACAAGGTAAAGCTTATGAAGCTCTTATGGTACGCGGATGCGCTTTCATACAAGCGCAGAGGCCATGCCATCACAGGACTTGTATATCAAGCGTTGCCGATGGGGGCGGTGCCGGTGGGGCATGATTCCATCATAGAGCTTCGTGGCGTCAATTACGAAGAAATTGATATGGGAAACGGAACGGCCTATTTCTTCTGCGGAGATGAGAGTATAGAATATAAGAGCCTTTCGGTTGAGGATATAGCGATTCTCGACGACGTGATTCGGGCATTTGGCAGTCGTTCTAAGGATGAGATTGTGCAGGCGATGCACCAAGAGGAGGCATATAAGAAGACACCCATGCGGGCAGTGATTTCTTTCGAGCACGCTAAGCGGTTGTCAATCTAGCCCGCCACTTCTTAACCTTCTCTAAACTCCATCATTTTTTATTGCATTCTCAAACCGTATTTATTATAATTATTGTATTGAGATTAATCTCTTTCGGAGCGAAAGGAGAGGTATATAATTATGCGTATTCAGTTTTTGGGCGCTGCCCATGAGGTGACGGGGTCCTGTACGTTGTTGCAGGCGGGGGGACATAAGATATTGATTGATTGCGGTCTGGAGCAGGGCAAGGATCTGTATGAGAATATGGATTTGCCGGTGATTCCGGGCGACATTGAGTGTGTGCTGGTGACCCATGCCCATATTGATCATTCGGGCAGATTACCTGCGTTGGTAGCAGGCGGGTTTAAGGGTAAGATCTATACGTCGATTCCCACGAAGAAATTATTGAATATTATGTTGTTGGATTCCGCACATATTCAGGAATCCGAGGCAGAGTGGAAGAGCCGTAAGGCGAAGCGTGCCGGGAAGCCGGCGGAGCCGCCGCTCTACACCACTGAGGATGCTATGAAGACCCTTCAGATGTTGGTTCCTTGTGAGTATGAGAAGGACATTGAGGTGCTTGAGGGCGTGTCCATTCATCTGCGGGATGCAGGTCATTTGCTGGGCTCTGCCAGCATTGAAGTAACGGTGACGGAGGATGGACAGAAGAAGACGATTTTGTTCTCGGGTGACTTGGGCAATGTGGATCGTCCGTTGATTAAGGATCCGCAGCCTCCGCGTCCTACGGATTATGTGGTGATTGAGTCTACCTACGGCAATCGTGTACACGGCGAGCGTAGTGATTATGCGACACAGCTTGCGGAGATTATACAGAGCACCCTCGACAAGGGGGGAAATGTGGTGGTTCCCTGTTTTGCAGTGGGACGTACCCAAGAGATGCTATATCTGATTCGTGAGATTAAGAATCAAGGTCGTATTAAGGGGCACGGCAATTTCCCGGTATACGTGGACAGTCCTTTGGCGGTAGAGGCGACCAATGTGTACGCCAGCGATATCTATGCATTTTGTGATGACGAGACCAAGGCGCTGTTGGATGCGGGCATCAACCCCATTCGTTTTCCGGGCGTGACTTTGTCCATTACCAGTGACGATTCCAAGGCGATTAACTTCGATGAGACTCCCAAGGTAATCTTGTCTGCCAGCGGCATGTGTGAGGCAGGTCGTATCAGACACCATCTGAAGCACAATTTGTGGAGACCGGAGAGTACCGTTTTGTTCGTCGGTTATCAGTCGGAGGGTACCCTTGGTCGTTCCTTGCTGGACGGTGCAGAGACTGTGAAGCTCTTCGGTGAGGAAGTGTCCGTACACGCACGTCTGGCGCAGATGGATGGTATCAGTGGCCACGCGGATATGGAGATTATGCTTGACTGGCTGGGCGCCATGAAGGACGAGAAGCCTCGCATGGTATTTGTGAATCACGGTGAGGACAGTACGTGTGACGATTTCGCAGTCACCATTAAGGAGCGTCTTGGCATGGAAGCAGTCGCACCTTATAATGGTGCCATTTACGATCTGAATACCTGCACGTGCCTTGAGGAGGGCAACAAGAAGCGCATTCAGAAGACCACGAGTGGCGGTGGTAAGCAGAGCTCCGGCGTTAGCGCCGCATTTGAGCGTCTGTTGCAGGCAGGCCGTCGCTTGCTGTCCGTTATCGAGCGCAACAAGGGCGGAGCCAATAAGGATCTCGGCAAGTTCGCAGACCAGATCAATGAGCTGGCGAATAAGTGGGATCGGTAAGAGCCAGGGCAAATGTAATAAGAATAGAATGAACTGCAGGCACTCGGATATCCGGGTGCCTGTTTTTGTCCATTTGAAGAAAAGGAGGGCAAAAAGAGCACCGAAATATACTCAGTTGATTCATTCTGACGTTCGACAGGTCATTTTCGGTCGAAAAAAGGCGAAGAATTTATGAATTTCTTGAAAGAGGTAATGAAATTACCTTTTCTTTTGCGAGGATATGTGTTATTGTAACTTCCAAGTTATTTTAATTTGTCACGAGTAATGGGCTCGTGGACGAATCTTGGATATTGTGTGATTGTGTGTGAATCGAAGATAGAAATGTATAAGACGGGCGTACATAGGGCGGGTCTGTTGTTTCTGTTGGGAAATTTCCACAGTGACACGGGCTCGCCTTTTTGTTGTGGGTCATTTGGCTCCGAAATAACTTGTGGGTTTATGGGGATATGCAAAAATGATACTAAGCGACGGTGACGGAGCACCTCTTATTGGGTACGGTGAGAAGTGTGACGGCGCGGGAGCTTCGTATAACGTCCTTGGAGAGGGACGTTAATCACTACTACTGTATAATGCAAGGAGGTAAATGCAGTGAACAAGAAAAAGATTATTGGTTTGCTGCTGTCGTTGGCTTTGTGTCTGCAACTGCTTCTGCCGATTAGCACCGTAGAAGCTGCCACAACGCTGTACGACAATGCCACAGGGAATCAGGATGGGTATGATTATGAACTGTGGAAAGATTACGGCACCACCAGCATGACGCTGAATTCCGGCGGAACATTTAGCTGTCAGTGGAGCAACATCGGAAATGCACTTTTCCGTAAGGGCATCAAGTTTGATTCTACCAAGACCTACTCTCAGTTGGGCGGGATTACGGTAGACTACGGATGCAATTATCAGCCTTCGGGCAATTCGTACCTATGTGTGTATGGTTGGTCTAAGAACCCTCTTGTGGAGTTTTACATCGTAGAGAGCTGGGGTACCTGGCGTCCGCCGGGAGCAACCTCCAAGGGGACCGTTACCATTGACGGCGGTACTTACGAAATCTATGAAACCACGCGTGTACAGCAGCCTTCTATCGAGGGCACGAAGACATTTCAGCAGTACTGGAGTGTGCGTACTTCGAAGCGTACCAGCGGCACCATTTCCGTAACCGAGCATTTTAAGGCTTGGGAGCAGATGGGTATGAAGCTGGGCGTAATGTATGAGGTTGCCCTTACTGTGGAGGGTTATCAGAGCAGTGGCTCTGCAAATGTGTATAAGAATACCATCACCGTAGGCGGTTCTAGCAGTTCCGGCAGTACGGGTGGTAGCACCGGCAGCACGGGTGGTAGTACCGGTGGAAGCGTCAGCACCGACAATAGCAAAGAGTGTGAAGCAATGTCCATTAGCGGACAGTACGCCGGTAAGATCAGTTCTCCGTTCTCCGGAGTGGCGCTCTATGCCAACAACGAATCCTGCTCGTATACACAGTACTTTGCAAATGGTACGCACGATTTCACCCTCCGAGGTGCGTCGAATAACAGCAAAATGGCCAAAGTCGATCTTGTCATCGGCGGAAGCAAGGTGGGAACCTTCTATTTCGGAGATCAGTATCCGGCGGAGTATACCATTTCTAACGTGTCTCACGGTACCGGTAGCCAGACCATTCAGTTGGTAGTTACCTCGGACGATGGTAGTTGGGATGCTTATGTGGATAAGTTGACCATCAGTGCCGCAGGCTCGGGAACCGGTAGCAACTCTAGTTCCGGCAACTCCGGCACAAGTACCGGCAATAGTGGAACCACTACGACGCCTACCAAGCTGATTGCACTGACATTTGACGACGGCCCGTCCTCCACCACTTCTCAGGTGCTGGACATTCTGGCAAAGTACAATGTCAAGGCAACATTTTTCTTGATCGGTAACCAGATTGGCAGCAATCAGTCCATCGTACAGCGTACGGCCAATGCGGGTCATGAGCTTGCGAATCATTCGTACACGCACAGCGATATGACCGGCATGAGCTGGAGTGCAATTCAGAACGAAATTAATCAGACCAACAATCTGATTAAGAGCTTGACCGGCCAGACGCCGAAGTTCTTCCGTCCGCCGTACATTTCTGTGAACAGCACCATGTACAGCGCCATCGATATGGCATTTGTGCAGGGCATCATGTGCAATGACTGGGACAACAGCACTTCCGTTTCTCAGCGTGTCAACACGGTACTGAGCAGCGTGTCCGACGGTTCCATCGTCCTTCTGCATGATTTTCAGGGCAATTACCAGACCGTTCAGGCACTTCCTCAGATCATCGAGGGCCTGTTGGCACAGGGGTATACCTTCGTGACCATGAGCGAACTCTTCGCATACAAGGGAGTGAATCCTAACGTAGATTATAAGATTTGGAGCAATGCAAATAACTAACTAATTGGGTGTAGCAATAAGCGGGCAATCTTCCGGGGAGGGGAGGTTGCCCGCTTTGGGTTTGTGCAAGTCTCAATGTGCATCGACTCGCTGGATTCGTGTTCTTTCGGAAGAATCCCGAATAAACCCTTATTAAAACTTGAATTATGTCACTAAATGCGCTATACTATATTTTGTAATTGGGACGATTGAAATTAAGCATATCCTTAAGGGTGCTCTTACCGATGAGGTGGATAGTTGTGAGGCACATAGGAAAGGCATTGATTATAGCTACTGTTATGAGGGATATACGACCTTCAAGACGGAAGAATTATGATAACGAAATGAGGTGCAAATATGCCCGATAAGAATTGGCAATTTGAACTTGAAGAATATATAAAGCAGGGCGAACCCGAAAGAGTCGAAAAAAGCGAAGCTTGGCAAACCGCTATCGGCTTGCAGGCAGTTGATGGACTGAAGACCTCCGAATATCTGCTGGATACCGCAAAGGATCACATTGAGGGCAAAATCACCATTGACGAGGCTCAAAAGCGTATCCACAGCTATTACGAGCAGAGAACTACCCGCACCGAGGTTGAGGACAACACGAAAGAAGCAGATATCGTATCTGCAAGAATAACAAAACTTTTGGGCGAGAAGGCATTTCAGTTTTCTCCTGCCGAGTGGATTACCATTCACCGCAGATTATTTGAGGGCGTATTCAGCCACGCCGGACAGATCCGCCAGTATAACATTTCGAAAAAAGAATGGATACTGAACGGCGAAACGGTTATCTACGCTGATTTTAACAGCATAAAAGACACTTTGGATTATGATTTTGCCACCGAAAAACAGTTCTCTTATGAGGGGCTGTCAGTTGAAGCATCGGTAAAGCATCTTGCAAAATTTGCATCGGATATTTGGCAGATTCATCCTTTCGGCGAGGGCAACACAAGAGCCACCGCCGTGTTTATGATTAAGTATATGAAAACCTTCGGGTTCCGTGTCAATAACGATGCGTTCCGTGAAAACTCTTGGTATTTCCGAAACGCATTGGTTCGAGCAAACTACAACGATTTGCAAAAAGGCATTCATTCCACCACAAAGTTTTTGGAATTGTTTTTCGCAAATCTTCTGCTCGGTACAAGCCATGAATTGAAAAATCGTTATATGCACGTCGATTTCGTGGATGAAAATGCTTCCCAAAGTATCAATTCCAAAGTTCCAAAGTATCAATTTGATACTTTAGACTGTACTTTAGAAGAACTTGCAGTTTTAGAATTGGTTGCAAAGAACCCGACGATAAAACAGCAAGAGCTCGTTGGAGCAACCGGAAAATCGATTGCAACCATCAAGCGAATTATGAAATCGCTGCAGGATAAAAATTATATCCGTCGTGAAGGTGGCAAACGCCACGGCAAATGGGAAATTTGGGTATAAGTCGCAAGAGTCTAAAACTTATTATCCCGCATATATCTTTTCCTCAAGCCCATATTCATTGGCGCTATTGGTGCGAAATTTGTAGATGATTAAGAGGAAATAACGAAGGAGGTCTAACAGTGATCTTGGGTAAAAAGCAGATGTCCGAAGAAGACATCAAATTGAACTATATTACTCCGGTCATTCTCAAAGGTCTGTGCTGGGCTTAGACTGGGAATGGGAGTATAGAAAGACTTACGATGGGAAATACACTATTTCTAATCTTCATCCAGTCTGTTCAAAATGCGGCATGCGGCTTAAACAAAGTGGTATGTACGGGTTGGAAATGATATGTTTGCGATGTAATGCAACCAAGAAGTGGGAAGACTACTACTTAACCGACGCACAACTGCTCATGGAAGATAATATCAAGAAAAGATTTCTTCAAAATTAGTAAATACCATTGGTAGATAAATAACTGGCTGAAATGAGGTGATTTGCCAGACACTTGTGGCAGAGCTGAATATCCAAACGAAAAGCGTAACAACGTGCGCTATAAAAACTGGTGCAGCCAATATGTCATTACGGATAGATGCGATTCCCCCTACTGATATGATATGCCATATCTGAACGAGGAAATGATTTATAGTTTGCGTAATTGTCTGCTTCACCAAAGCACACCCAACGTGGAGCAATCAAAAATTCACGAATCTCGGTGTAAGGTTGATAAATTCGAGCTTGTCATAACCGGAGAAGATGGTGCTAACGGTGATCTGAGCATGGTTGCCTATGGCAAAGATATGAACATAGTGCGGAGAGAACTGAAAGTACATATATCCCACTTGTGTTACATCCTTTGCACGGCGGCAGAGGACTATTACAAGAACAATAAGGGAAAATTCGATTTTATAAAGTATTCAATCGAAGATGACAGACCAAAAACTTTTTCGTAAAATGAACATCGCTTTCATACAAAATACGATGCATGAATGAGCAAGACGAGGTAACCCATGATTTTGATGGCAGATGGAAATGGGAATTAAAAAAACTGTCTTAGGCAATATCTTTTTGGAAAAGATCCAATCCACAGTAAATATGGAAAACATCACTGAATCGTGCTGCTTTATACTCTGCCACCATCCTACGAAAAGTCATTGAAGCAGAGAAATTCACGAAAGAGCAGAATCGAACACTTTCCAGATGCAAAATCACAAATAATTACTTGGGTTTTGAGCTATTAATAACAAAATAAACACAAAAGGCAAAGAGTGTTCCTCTTTGCCTTTTGTGTTTATGGTTGTTATCCCTTATAAACAATATATGTTTCCTTTATAAAATCCTCAAACGGTGTTTCACCGAGTGCCAAACTTCCCGAAAACCCTACAAACTCAGCAAGCCCCTTGCCTCTACGGCACCCGAAATCCCACCAGGTTCGCCACCGTAGGGATACTCAGCACGCCGGTGCTTGCCAGCACCACCGGAATGACCAAGACTGCCAAGCTGATGCTGGCAGTGGCTACCGAGCTTCGGCAGAAGCGACTTACCAACATGACAAAAGCGCCTACGGCAAATGCGCCGATCATGCGAACAACGAACATGAGGCGGAGGTAACCTTCGATGCTCATTTGCATGGGAAGGAACCGAAGGAGTTCTAGGCTCTGGGCCGGGGCGCTGAGGTCGTTGTAGCCATTGGCTCCGATTTGCGTCAGTTGTGTGCGGTAGACTGCCCATGTGACGAAGATGCAGGTGAGGGCGATAATGCCCAGCTTCACTGCATTGATAAGCAGGCGGCCGCGCTTTGTGGAACGAAGGGCGGGGCGCATGTTGCTGTTATTTTCGTAGGCGCAGATGCCTGCAAAGATACCAATAATGGCCAGCAAAATGTAGATGGCATTTTTATCGGTGGTGGCGTTGTCGCCCACAAGTAACAGGTTGTACGTGTCGGGCTTGATTAGGGAAATGTCGATTCCACTGGTTTGGGAATATGCCAGCCCTTCTCCCGCACGGGCATAGAGGGGTTCCAGGGTTTTGAGTATGGTCTGAATACCGCTTAGTCTTTCGAACAGGGCTTGGATCAGCGTCGGCGGGGCTTCATTTTCCCGTGCCTTAGTAATCTCAGCTTCTACCGCTGCCTGTTCTTGATGCAAACCGGTGACTTCCGCCTGCATCTCATTTACAAGCTCCGGGGTAATGGGGCCGCCGTACTTCTGATAATACACGTCCTCGTAGACATGATAGGACGGCAGAACGTATTCATACTGCAGAGCAGAGGAAGTTGCTATATAGACAACCCCCACAAGGATTAGCAGGCCTTTTTGATTGAGAAACACTTTCTTCACCTCCCACGCAGGAAGGGGAAGGGGAAGCGCCCGCTTGCTAAACCATGCACACACTCTCTGCCACAGACCGCTACCTAAGCGAGTCGTTCCTCCACGGGATGTGAAGAGCGTGCACGATACAGCCAGTAGAAGCAGTAAAATGAGTGCCAGTGCCAAGGCTCCGCTTAGGAATCCCACGGCATGCTCGAAGAAATTCAGGTTTTGGTATTGCCTGAAGAACCGGTCGGTACGCAGGAGCGCGCAGAGGTTGCAAAATTTGAGCGCTGCTAGCTGATCGGTAGGTAGAATCAAGGAGTAGAGCAGGTATTCCGCTACGAAGCCCGCTCCGCAGAGCAAAATGGCAATTACCGATTCGAACAGGGCGGACAGCAGGTACAGAGCCAGCCCCATCAGCGTTGCAGCCAGTGTTTTTAGAAGTACCGATGCCCAGAGGTATTCAAGAATTGAAATGGCAAATGGACATCGTACGAATTCCGGCACTGACTGAATCGGGCGCAGAAGTTCTAGGTCACCACAGGTCAAGCCGGCGGTAATCATGCAACATAAGGTTACAAGAAGGCTGGTTACAAAGGACAGAATGGCAACAATCCCGGTTCGCTGCAGGGATAGGAGTCGCCGCCCATTTTGGGTACTACGTACAAGATAATTCAGTCCTTTTCGTCGTTCTTCGCCAAAGAATGTGACGGTCAGCAGAACAACTGCCATAATGAGAAGATCGCCGGTGAGGTATTCGGAATACAGTACAACGCCTCGATTTTCTCCATAAATGGGTTGCACGTTTTGGAGCTTCTCGTAGTCTTCCTTGGTCTTTGCGATATTTTTCGCAGAGAATCCCCCGGCCAGAGTGGCTAGAGTACCCATGGTGTCCGCATTTTCCTGCACGGAGGCCAGAAAACCGGGGTAAGACTCGATGTAGTCCGTCAGTTCCTGACCCTCTAAGGTGATTTCTTTGGAAGAGAGACAGTCGTACATGAAGAACATGCTACTTAAGAACACGGTAAGAACCAAGAGTAAAATGGTTCGCCCGGAGAGAAGGACTCGTCTTAGTTCACTCATTTTCGACCCTCCGCATAGTACAAGTATACATCCTCCAGATTACAACCGCTTTGCACCGGGGCAAAGCCTTCCGGGCATTGGTCGCTGACGATACGGAGGACATAGCCGGTTCGGGTCTGAGAGATCTGGCCATTTCCGAAGGATGTTTTGCGAGCGGCGATTTCTTCGTAGGTACCACGGGATTCAAATACCTTGTCGGCGATATCCGCAATAAGCTCCGAAGGGCTGCCCATGGCAACGATAGTTCCTTTGCTCAGCATAATAACGCTGTCGGCAATGGATTCGATATCGCTGACAACATGAGTTGCCAAAAGCACAGTACGGTCACGTGCCAAATCGGAAATGTAGTTACGCAGGCGAATGCGCTCCTCCGGATCAAGACCCGCCGTGGGCTCGTCCAGAATCAGTATCTCGGGGCGGTCTAACATTGCCGCAGCAATGAGCACGCGCTGGCGCATACCGCCGGAGAAGCTTCCAAGCTTCTTGTGAGCCACGGCGCCCAAGCCTACAACACCGAGAAATTCCTCGGTCTGTCGCTTACATTCCATGGTCTTCATGCCCTTTAGGGTGCCAATGTAGTGAAGAAATGCCCGCGCACTGAAATCTTCGTACATGCCTTGTAGTTGTGGCGTATAGCCTACCTTCTTACGGTAGCGGGCGCCCAGCTGTAAAATGTCTGTCCCGTTGTACAGAATCTTGCCGTCGGTACGAGGGATGTTGTCGGTAATGAGGTTCATTAGGGTGGACTTGCCGGCACCATTTGCGCCAAGTAGCCCGTACACGCCCTTGTCAAAGGTGAGATTCAGGTTGTCGAGAACCGTGTGTTCGCCGTATCGTTTTGTGAGGTTCTGTAGTTCAATCATTCCGGACCTCCACGATACTGAAATTACAGAGATCCGTCCATTCCGGCTGTCCGGCAATGACATCTTCCACAGGGCAGGCGAAAATGGCTTGAAGATCATAGAAGTCCTGGAAGGTTACGGATTCTTCCCATTGAGCAAATGCTTGGATATACAGCATTCCATTTACCAGTTGAATCGAACCATCCAGTGCTCCGATATCCATGGGTAGGTCGAATTCCGCAACTGCCGTGCCGTCTGTGGTCATAAGAAGATAGCGAGTGGGATATGGGGCAGAGTAAGAGGTGCGGGTTTCTTCCACATAGAGACCGGAGTCCTTGATAAGTAGATAAGTCCCGTCCCAGCCGAGTTGGGGATTTACAAGGGCGGTCTCACCCAGAAGAAGCTCTGCGGAGAGATCTTCCGTTGTGCCCGATTTCGGATCGTATACATACATCCCCGCCGCTGTCTCTTCGGTTACGGTAACGGTGTAGTAGATACGCCCATCGATGACTGCATAGCCGGCCAGATTCGAAGGCAAGTCAATGCGCTCTGTCTTCTCGGTTTCGAGGTTATGGCGGTAGAGATACTTCTTCGCAGAATATTCCGGAGTCAATGTGTAGTAAAGCCATTCTTCGTAAGGGAAGAACCAGCCGGCTCCGTACGCGGTATCCACGCCGCGATAGTCCATAAGCGGGAGCTCATAATTTTCCTTGGAATCCAAGTCCACAATAATGGTCTTGGATACGGCCCCTAGATTAACAAAGGTTTCACTTTCATTCGTATACGGAACAATGGCCTTGTTGCCGTGAATAATTAAATTTCTTCCGTATGCACAATCACTGCTTGTGATTCTACGGTCTTCCCCTTTCATGGACTTGTAGACGCAGACTTCCGACAATTCCGTGCCGTCGATTTTCGCACGATACAACGCATATTCCCTACCCTCGTCGGTAAATTGGACGGTATTTAAGTAAATGTATTCTCCCCGCATATAAGAGTGAAGGACGGATAAGTTGCGGTTGGTTGCAACGCAGTACTCGTTACCGTCGTGAGCACATTCCGGTTTACTACAGAGATAAATGCACTTCTGTGTGGATTTATCGAAGTATCGCAGGGTGAGACTTGTGCTATGTAACATATGGGTGGTGTAGTAACCGTTCTCGGTCTCCATAATGGAATTCCAAGTGTTCGTAGGACGATTGGAGGAGATGTAGTCCTCGTAATTGATTTTTTCTTTGCCACAGCCGCCCATAAGGCAGAGGGAGGCAAGAAGTAAGAGTAAAAGAGTCATCTTCTTCATAGTATAAGCTCCTTTCCGATAGTGTGGAACGGTAAGAAATTCGAAATAATAATTTCCCCTTGACCCAGTTTTAGCAAAGCAAATATAAAAAATCAACCACCCACGCAGGAGCGGTTGATTTTCACGCAGAAGCGGTCATTTTTCAGTATTTAAGAGAATCTCAATGAGGAAAATGCCCTCCTTGGCAGTAATATTTACTTCACCGTCGTATCGCCCTGCAACTTCTCGCACACGGGAGATTCCATAGCCGTGGGCAGTCACGTCCTTCTTGGTAGTCAGGATCTTGTCTCCCAGCTTCCGTAGCTCGCCGGTGTAAGGGTTCTCGCAGGAAATGTACAGCATGTCCATCTGTTTGTCGATGGTTAGGGCGATGCTTTGTCCTGCCGTCACTGCTTCTAAGGCATTGTCAATCATATTACCGAAAATGGTACACAGGTCGTAGTCGGAGATTCCGCTATCGGAGACGGGACAATGAACCTCGAAGGACAAGAGGATGCCCATCTCTTTGGCTTGTTCGGTCTTCTTGAACAGAAGAGCATTCAGCACGTTGGACCCCGTGTTCACCGGCATGGCCGCCAGCTCCGTCTGCTCCGACACGTCCCGAATATAACGTTTGGCTTCCTCCAGCTCGCCCTCCTCGATTAATGCGCGAAGTGCCAGCAAATGATTGTGGATATCGTGCCGAATCTTGCGGGATTCCATATAGCGGTGGTTGATCTCGTCGTAATAGAGCAGTTCATTTTCGCGAATAAGTTCCGATGTATAGCGAGAAACTCCGCGTCCTGCGGTATATGCAGTAGCAAGAAAGACCACTGCTGCAAATCCCAGAAACAACGGGAGCCTTGAAAAGACTCCGCCGAAAATGCAAAGATTCATATACCGGATATAGAAACGCTCGAAAGAGAAAAGCGACAGTACATTAATCTCTTGCAAAATCGCAGGTGCATCGGGCAGAGTGGCACATGCGATTTCCGCAATTGCGAACCCGCCGAAGAGTATAGCGGGCAGAATGCGTTTCTTACCGCGTGTTGCGAGAATTGTAATGGCGGCAAATAATATAACGAGACAGCCACCTAACTTGAATAACACGGTGATAACCGTCAGCATTCCTACGGAGATTACATAGGGACAATGCTGAAACGCTTCCATAGACGGAAGCAAAGCATCTCCTTTGGGCAGATTGAGATGTTGTTGTGTCATAACCAGATTGCTGACATATAGGGCAAGAACACCCAAGGTTGTCAGAAGGATGGGCGCAAACATTTTTCTGCGTCGGTATGTTTCTCCGTGACTGCGAAATGCGATAAGGGACACAAGGGCAATCATTATCGCAAAGTAGTCCGTAAGGTGAAAGTTGAGAAACGCGAGAAAACCGGCTTGGGGTACCGGGGTAAGCAGGATGTTTTCTAGGCCGTAGAAATCTTTTTGGGTCTTTACGAGATTCCGCACGGTATTGCTGTTCTCGTGAAAGATGGAAATGTCGGCAAGGGAGTCGGTCTGACGGTTGATTTCCTGGATGTAATCCGGGTAACCTTGCAAGTAATTCAGGTAATCCAGCGTCCGAGACAGGGCCTCCTGTTCGGTTTCGATTGCCTGAAGAATAGCGTTCTTCTCCGTGCCGAATTCTGCAATACAAGCGGCGTAAGCATCTTCGGCAGCTGCTATCCGCTCCTCTTCGGAAGGGAGATCCCAGTAATTCAGGGCATAAGCAGGGGTATCGCTGAACTTATATTGTACACCGTGGTAGTAGGCATTTAGAGTGGCAAGTCGATTTTCTAAGGTAGCAACGTCTGTATCGTAGTCACCGGTAAGGTTATCGATAAACCGCTGGTATTTCCGTTCTACGGCGCCTGTGGTGGAATAACGGATGCCATATACGTTTTGTGTAGTAAGCTTTTCTGTAGTACAGACGTTATTGCGGTAGGCAAATCCGTTGATGATGATGAGTGCTACCATAAGAAGAGCGGGAAATGCGGAGGTTCGTAGAAATGTCTTCATCGGCCACCCACCTTTCTCATAACCGCCAGCATAACTTTCTTACGGTTTCGTCGGCTGAGGGGAACAGGGGTATCGTCGGCGAGAAGTACCGTATCGGTGGAGACACGTTTTATTTCGCCGATATTCACAAACACGGATTTGTGTACCTCTACAAAGTCCTCCGGTGGCAGCAGGGCGGAAAATGTTCCGATGGCTCGGGTGTCTGTCAAATCTCCCTCTGCGGTGTGAACAAGACTGATGCGTCCCAGAGATTCTACCCATGTGATACTGTCAACGGGAATAATTCTTGTGCCATCCTTTTCTTGAATGGCCATGGTTCTTCGGAAGAATAATTCCTTCCACAGTTTCTCCAATACCTTGGGGAGCTTCTCGGCCGCATTTTTCTTGGACACAAAACCGAAGGCATGTACATCATACCCATCAATGGCTCGATTCTCTAAGCTGGTCACGAAAATGACCGGCACACTTGTGTCCGTCTCTCGAAGCCGAGCAATCATTTCAATTCCGTCAGAGGCTTCCCCCAGATCAATGTCCATGAAGACGGCATCGTACGCACCGCCGGCGGAAATGTGTTGGAGGAACTGTGTGCCTGTTTCGAAGGTGTCGAACGTGACGGCAACCTCCTTTGCCCGGAAAAACTGTTGTACAAGGGTCTGCAACTGTGCTGCAAACACCCCATTGTCTTCGCAGATGGCTATCTTCATGAAATTCACCTCCTTCGGAATATTGTCTTTTTAATGTTGCTATTTATTATGCCATGAAAATGCAATGGTTGCAAGGAGAAGAATCTTCATGTGCATTCTCTTACGTACTACATAGTCATTTCCAAGAGAATGCTATTTCAAATTATTTTTAAATACTACTTGACGTAGCAGGGGACGAGTGATAAAATCTATTTAAGAAAAATTTTAAATAGAGGTGAGGAGATGGGGCTTGCGGAGACATTTAAGGCACTGGCGGATGGACAGCGGAGGGAGCTACTTATGCTTCTGCGTTACGGTCGTCTGAATGCCGGAGAGATTGCGGAGCGGCTGGGCATTATGCCGGCAGCATTGTCCTATCATTTAAAACTTTTGAAGAATGCCGATCTGGTGATGGAATACAAGGAGAAGAACTATATCTATTATGAGCTGAACACAAGCGTATTCGATGAGATGGTCTTGTGGGTGAAGCAGTTGGGAGGGAAGAATTATGAAGAATAAGATACTTTGGCTGCTTGTGGCATTGTCGCTGATTATTACGGCGGTGGCCATGAAGCATCTTCCGGAGAAGGTGCCGATGCACTATAATTTTGCCGGAGAGATTGATCGCTATGGGTCAAAATATGAGTTGTTCATTTTTCCGGGAGTTGTCCTTCTCTTTGCAGTCGTTTGGTCGCTTCTTCTAGCGCACTATGATAAGAAGCTTGCCGGTAACGGGGACGAGAAGGTGCTACAGGAGACCCGCGTGAATCGAAAGGTGCTGTTCGTAGCCTCTTTGGTGATGATGGGAGTATTTCTGGTGTTGCAGGCGGTGTCAATCTACAATGCTATGAAGCATACTGCGGATGCAGCGAAGATGTCAGTGGACGTAATCTCCATAGAATTTGCCGCCATGGGACTTGCCCTTGTGATTATGGGAAATATCATGCCCAAGGCTAAGCGAAACGGTCTCTTCGGGCTACGCACGTCTTGGAGTATGGCAAACGACCGCACTTGGCTTGCCAGCAACCGTGTGGGCGGCATGCTGCTGTGCGTTGCGGGTGTAGTAATTGTTTTGTTGGCATTTCTATTAGAAGAGATGGCGGTAATCTTCGCTTCGCTGGCAGTGGTGCTGGCGGTGACGGTGATTGCTACGGTATACTCGTATGTGGCGTATAAGAAGTATGGGGAAACAGAGAAATAGCATGAATTTGTGGGGGAGAGGAGTTCTAAAAATGAATTTCAAGCAGAAGAGATATAGAAAACAGGTACAGCGTCGGACGCCGTACCTGTTTTTTGTTTTCTAAGATTTAATCCACCCGGAACTCTGCCAGTTTCAGATTCTTGTTACGCTCCTGCACCATACCGACGGACCAAGCGTTGATGAAGAGGAGTAGCGGGTTGTCCTTCAAGTCCTTGATGCGCTTCATATCGCTGGTGCCCACGATCTTGTCCACAGGGCACTCTTCGGGGTTGGTGACCCAACGAATGTGTTCATACGGCAAGGGCTCCATACGAATCTCTACATTGTATTCGCTCTGGAGGCGGAACTTCAGTACGTCAAATTGAAGCGTGCCCACAACGCCTACGATAATCTCCTCCATACCGGTATTGAACTCTTGGAAGATCTGGATGGCGCCTTCCTGAGCAATCTGGGTGATGCCCTTCATAAACTGTTTACGCTTCATGGTGTCCACCTGACGTACCCGGGCAAAATGCTCCGGTGCGAAGGTGGGAATTCCTTCGAAGCGGAATTTTTGATTGGACAGGCAGAGCGTATCGCCGATGGAGAAGATGCCGGGGTCGAAGACGCCGATAATATCGCCGGCGAAGGCCTCTTCTACGATGTGACGCTCCTGTGCCATCATTTGCGTGGACTGCGCGAGTTTTATTTTCTTGCCGCCCTGTACGTGGTTCACTTCCATACCGGCTTCAAATTTGCCGGAGCAGATACGCATAAATGCAATACGGTCTCTGTGTGCCTTGTTCATATTGGCCTGAATCTTAAATACAAATGCGGAGAAATCCTCCTTGAAGGGGTCCACAATACCGGTGTCGCATTTTCTTGGAAGCGGGGAAGAGGTCATCTTCAGGAAATGCTGCAAGAAGGTCTCTACACCGAAGTTCGTAAGAGCGGAACCGAAGAATACGGGGGACAATTCCCCTGCATTGACAAGTTCTTGATCAAATTCTGCGCTGGCGCCGTCCAGAAGCTCGATGTCTTCCTGCAATTTGCCGTAGAAATCGAAGCCGATGTGAGACTCCAGAGCCGGATCGTCAGCGGACATATACTCGGTAGCAACCTCTTTTTGACCGTTCATGGCCGCGGTGAAGAGGGCAACCTCTTTCGTGTTACGGTCGTATACACCCTTGAAGCCTTTGCCGGAGCCGATGGGCCAATTGATGGGACAGGTGGCGATGCCAAGGACATTTTCGATGTCGCTTAAGAGCTCGTAGGGGTCATTTGCCTCTCGGTCCATCTTATTGATAAATGTGAAGATGGGGATGTGGCGCATAACGCAGACCTTAAAGAGCTTAATGGTCTGCTTCTCCACACCCTTGGAAGCGTCGATAACCATAACCGCGGAGTCTGCCGCCATTAAGGTACGGTAAGTGTCCTCGGAGAAGTCCTCGTGACCCGGGGTGTCCAAGATGTTGATACAATAACCGTCGTAGTTAAACTGCATTACGGAGGAGGTAACGGAGATACCACGCTCCTTCTCGATCTCCATCCAGTCCGACACGGCGTGGCGTGCGGTCTTGCGGCCCTTTACGGAGCCCGCCAGATTGATGGCACCGCCGTAGAGGAGAAATTTCTCCGTAAGCGTCGTCTTACCGGCGTCGGGGTGAGAGATAATCGCAAATGTTCTTCTTTTCTTTATTTCTGCGGAGATATCCGACATAATAGTAACCTCATTTCATTCCATGATAGTACTTGTGCAACGCACAAAAAAGCAGGACTGCACATAAGATGCAATCCTGCTTAGTATATCGTATTGATTATGGGAAATGCAATACTTTTTTCGAATCTTTCCAAGGAATCTTGCGAAAGAATTCGAAAGATCGTAAGGTTCCTTATCTCTTACGCTTCGCAAATGCGATACCGCCGCCGATTATAGCAATGGCACCTGCGGCAATGGCAAAGATAATACCTGCGGGGAAACCGCCATCATCGTCTCCTTTATCGTCTGTAGGAGCCTGCGTAGGAGCTTGTGTCGGCGCATCCTCGGAAGGAGCTTCCGTAGGCTCTGCGGGAGCCGTGGTGGGAGTTGCTTCGGGCTTCTTGGTGGGAGTGGGGGTTACCTCTTCTTCGCTTTCGATTCCCTTAGGATCCAAGGAGAACTTGGCGTACACCGTCATATCGCCGGTAGCATTACCATCAAATTCCGTGCCGGGAAGGTAATTCTTCGTCGTATACCATCCTTCGAAGATCAAGCCGGGGAATGTAGGATCTTCCGGTTTAGAAGCTAAGGTTCCCAAGGAAATACCATTTGCCTTATAGGTGGCAAGCCCTGCACCGTTACCGGTGGCGGAGATTTCGTAAGTAGTAATATCACCATTGGTAGCAACAACGCTCATGTTGCGAAGGTCGGCGGGGTTGTCCACGCCATTTGCCTTCATGGCAGCCATGCAAGCATCGTAGCTGAAGTATGCAATCTTCTTATTGCCTACGGTGTCTCTGCTTGTAATGTCCACGGGAATCCACCAAGCACTCTTGGCCTCGCTGTCCAGGATCAGCTTGGGCTCGCCATCGCCGGTGTAAATGATGGCAATATCACGACCCGATGCAAAATAGGAAGCCTTGGCGGGGTTCGAAATGTAGGAAGCGTCCCACTGTGCCGCATTTTTCTTACCCTCGGTGTTATACCAAATGGGCGTAGCGTCAATGAGAGAGGTGTAGGAATCACCGGAACCGCTATTCTTCAATGCAGAGCCCCATTCTACCGTCTTCAGAGGAGCCAGCAGAGCCTCCAAAATCGTAGGATAGTTCCAGGTTGCTTCGCGACGGTTCATATGTGCGTGGCATTCACCGCCGGAGTTGCCACCGGCACCATTGTCCCAGAGAACGATGGGAACGCCGTAGGAAGCAGCGATGTTACCCATGTAAGCCGCCCAACGCTCACGAGCCTCGGTGTTGTCCTTGTTGGTGACACCGGTCTCGCCGATAACTACGGGAATGCCGTTGTCCAGATATACCGATTTCACTGCGGCAAATACCTGATCAATGGAAGCGGTATGAGAGCTGTTGGTAGGGTCGAAGTCCATCTGCTTGTCGCTGAGACAGAAGTCATAGGGAGAATAGCAGTGAACGGAAGCAATCAAATTATACGCAACCTCACCGTTATAGGTAGGAAGAGATACACTTTCCATAATGGCGGAAGAGGAAGAAGCCGCATAACCGGGAATCATCAAGCAACGCTCCCAGTTGAAACCGTTGTCTACGCTACGAACTGCATTGACAAATACTTGATTCAAGTAGTTGACTGCTGCGTAGGCCTCGGTATTGCCGTTCCACTCTTGAGCGGTACCGGCCTTACGAGGCTCATTCATGCCCTCGAAGATCAAATGCTGATCGTAGTTGGCAAAATGCTCTGCCAGCTGCGTCCATACATTATTCAGACGCTTGGCAACGGTAGGATAACTGGTCTCCAGGTCCTTCACATTCACCCAGCTCTCGTGGTGCACGTTCAGGATGACAAAGAGGCCGTTTTCAAAGGCGTAGTTCACAACCTCCTCGACACGTGCAAGGAACTTCGGGTTCAAGGTGTCGGTGCCGTCTTTAATAATGTGGTTGTTCCAAGTCACGGGAATGCGAATGGTCTTGAAGCCCGCCTGGGCGACGGCGTCAATCTGCTCCTTCGTTACCTGAGGGTTGCCCCAAGACTTCTCCTGGCTGTAGATGTCGGCAGCATTACCGCCGGTAGCATCAAAGGTGTTGCCCAAGTTCCAGCCAAAGCCCATCATTTCCACGATTTCAGCAGCGGACAGACCTGTCAAAGCCTTGTTGTCCGAAGCATCGGCGGATTTGGGGAAAATGAGTATCATGGCCGCACATATCATCAGTGCCGATAGAAGAACTGCGGTACCGATGCGAAGCGACCGTGTGTTATGTTTCGTCATAAGTAAACCTCCCTATGTGTGATTAGTGTAGTACACGCAGGACATTTTCATGACCTGCATGAATAATTATAATGCACAATCTTACCAAAGTAAATGGTTTATGTTAAGCACATGAGAAAGCGGTGGTTGGTTGCAAGGGGGATTCATGTGTGGTATAATTAGGGATAACATCAATTTATATATTGCGGAGGATGTACCGATGAAGTGCGTTAAGAAGAAATTATGGTTATTGTGTATGATAGGTCTTGCCCTGCTTGGACTGGTGGCTTGTGGCGAAGAGAAGAAGGAGACGCCACAGTCCACACCGACTCCGGAGGCCACGAGTACGCCGGAAGCAACCCCTACGGAGGCTCCGAAGACCATGGAGGAGCAGATGATTGCCGATTCTTTGATGTCCACGGGTAACAACACTCGTTTTAAGAAGTTTTTGGAGAAGGTGCGTGCCGGTGAGGACGTGACGGTGGCATTCCTCGGCGGTTCCATTACCGAGGGCTACAACGCCGGAACGACGGAGATCTATGCTAAGTTGGTGACGGACTACATTAAGACCAATTACGGTGCCGGCGGCGAAGTGAATTATGTCAATGCAGGACTCAGCGGAACTCCGTCCATTCTTGGGTTGATTCGTTCGGACCGTGACATCTTTCGGTACGAGCCGGATCTTTTGTTCATTGAATTTGCCGTAAATGACGGTCAGTCCAACATTGACAACACCGGTCTCGAGAGCCTCATTTACAAGGGGCTTACTCAGGAAAATGAGCCCGCGGTCATTCTCCTGTACTCTGTAACGGAGAACGGGTACACCTGTCAGGACAATATGAACGTCATGGCATTTCACTATGGAATTCCTACGGTTAGCGTGAAGAATGCCATCTGGCCCTTCATTGAAAAGGGCGAATATACTTGGAAGAATTGGTCCAATGACGGTTCTCACCCCAACAAGGACGGTATGCTCCTGTATTCCAAGTTTATTATCAATCTGATGAACACGCTGGATGCGGAAGAGCCGGACAACGGGTTCACTGTGCCGGAGAAGTTCATTAAGGGCTTCGACCATTCCGCACTGAAGATGGTAGACCGGGTGGAAAATGCGGACTTGATTACCATTACGTCCACCGGAAGCTTCGGAGAGAATCGCGGACACAACGCATTTCCGAATAGCTGGCTGAAGAACGGTGAGGGCAATGAAGCATTTGCATTCACATTTACGGGCAGTGCTCTGTACATTGTGTACAAGGACACCACGGACTCTACCTACGGTACGGCGGAGGTCTACATCGACGGCGAGTATTGTCTGAGCATCTACGGCAATTCCCAGGACGGCTGGAACAATCCTGTGACGGAGCGTCTGCTTCGGGTGAAGCAGGGCGGGGAACATACCGTGGAGATTCGCATGAAGGAAGGCGAGGAAGGGAAGAAGTTCAATATTCTTGCCTTTGGTGTGGTGGAGTAGGGTGCTTCCGGAAAGAAAATTTCTTTCATACATCTTGTATTTCCTCATTGACAAAACAACTAGATATGGTATACTAGAACCACCCTCCCTTTTCGAGGGTGGTTTGTGTATTTTGGAGGAGGTATGACATGAAGGTTATTAAGAGAAACGGTTCGGAAGTTATCTTCGATATTACGAAGATTATTACCGCCATCACTCGGGCAAATGAAGCCGTAGAGGAAGAGGCGCGTATGACTCCCATGCAGATTAAGCGTATTGCAGAGGCGGTAGAGTTGAACTGCATTCGTATGAATCGTGCCCCTGGGGTGGAGGAGATTCAGGACTTGGTAGAGTCGCAGATTATGGCTCATGGTGCCTATGAGGTGGCGAAGAAGTACATCACCTATCGTTACGTGCGTAACTTGGTGCGCCGCAGTAATACCACCGACGACCGCATTCTCAGTTTGATTGAGTGCTGCAACGAGGAGGCAAAGCAGGAAAATGCCAACAAGAATCCTACCGTGAACAGTGTACAGCGTGACTATATGGCGGGAGAGGTAAGCCGCGATTTGACCAGCCGTCTGTTGTTGCCCCAGGATATTGTACAGGCACACGAAGAGGGGATTATTCATTTCCACGATACCGATTATTACGCACAGCATATGCACAACTGTGATTTGGTGAATTTGGAGGATATGTTGCAAAATGGTACCGTAATCTCCGGAACTATGATTGAACGACCTCACAGCTTCTCTACCGCTTGTAACATTGCCACTCAGATTATTGCACAGGTGGCAAGTAACCAGTACGGCGGACAGAGCATTTCCCTGACCCATCTTGCTCCCTTTGTGCAGGTGAGCCGAGAGAAGATTCAGAAGAATCTCCGTGAGGAATTGGCGGGAGTGCCGGTGACGGAAGAGCAGTTCAGTGCCATTGTGGAGCGCCGTCTGCGAGAGGAGATTAACCGTGGCGTGCAGACCATTCAGTATCAAGTGGTAACGCTTCTGACCACCAACGGACAGGCTCCCTTTGTTACGGTATTTATGTACCTGGGCGAGGCGAAAAATGAGCAGGAGAAGAAGGACCTTGCGATTATCATTGAGGAGACCTTGCTTCAGCGCTTGGAGGGCGTGAAGAATGAGGACGGTGTGTTCGTAACACCGGCATTTCCGAAGCTCATTTACGTGCTAGAGGAGCAGAATATTCACGAGGATTCCGAGTTCTATTACTTAACTCGCCTTGCGGCTAAGTGTACCGCGAAGCGTATGGTTCCGGACTACATCTCCGAGAAGAAGATGCTGGAGCTGAAGGTGGACAAGAACGGCGACGGCCATTGCTATACCTGTATGGGTTGCCGCAGCTTCTTGACTCCTTATGTAGATGAAAATGGTCAGCCCAAGTACTACGGACGTTTCAACCAAGGCGTAGTAACCATTAATTTGGTGGACGTTGCCCTCAGTTCCGGCGGAAATATCGATAAGTTCTGGGCCACCTTCGACGAGCGTCTGGAGCTCTGCCATAAGGCGTTGATGTGTCGTCACGAACGTCTGAAGGGCACATTGTCCGATGCGGCGCCTATCCTGTGGCAACATGGTGCATTGGCACGTCTTGAGAAGGGAGAACCCATTGATAAGCTGTTGTTCGGCGGATACTCCACCATTTCCCTTGGGTATGCCGGACTCTATGAATGTGTGAAGTATATGACGGGTAAGAGCCACACCGATCCCAGTGCGACGCCATTTGCATTGAAGGTGATGCAGTATATGAACGATGCCTGCAAGAAGTGGAAGGCAGAGCATACCATCGATTTCAGTTTGTATGGTACGCCCCTGGAGTCCACTACTTACAAGTTCGCAAAATGCCTGCAGAAGCGTTTCGGCGTAATTCCGGGCATTACGGATAAGGGCTATATTACAAACAGTTATCATATTCACGTAACAGAAGAAATCGATGCCTTTGCGAAGCTGGCATTTGAGGCACAGTTCCAGGCACTTTCCCCCGGCGGTGCCATCAGCTACGTGGAAGTACCGAACATGCAGAACAATCTCGAAGCGGTGTTGCAGGTAATGAAATTTATCTATGAAAATATTATGTACGCCGAGTTGAACACCAAGTCTGACTACTGTCAGGAATGCGGTTGGGACGGCGAGATTGACATTGTCGAGGAAGACGGCAAGTTGATCTGGAAGTGTCCGAAGTGCGGCAACACCGATCAGAATAAGATGAATGTAGCACGTCGTACTTGCGGTTATATCGGTACCCAGTTCTGGAATCAAGGTAGAACCCAAGAGATTCGTGAGCGCGTATTGCACCTGTAATAAGGACGTAATGCCGAATTCGATGGGAGGTAAACCATGAATTACTGCAATATTAAGACATGCGACATTGCAAATGGAGAGGGCGTCCGTACAACGCTGTTTGTATCGGGGTGTACCAACCACTGCGAGGAATGCTTTCAGCCGGAGACTTGGGATTTTGCGTATGGAGAACCTTTTACCGGAGAGGTGGAGCAGAGGGTTATCGATTCGTTGAAGCCCTACTATATCAATGGTTTGACATTGCTCGGCGGCGAGCCTATGGAACCCGCAAATCAGCGTGCGCTATTCCCCTTTCTGAAGCGAGTGCGCAGAGAGTGTCCCGGCAAGACCATTTGGTGTTTTACAGGATTCGTACTGGAGGATGAATTGTGGAAGGACGGTTCCTACCCTCGTTGCGAGGTGACGGACGAGTTCCTGTCCCTCATTGACGTGCTGGTGGACGGGCGATTTGTTCACTACCTGAAGGACATTCGCTTACGCTTCCGAGGCTCCTCCAATCAGCGTCTCATTGACATGCCGAAGACCCTAGAGACCGGCAGTGTGGTGCTGTGGGACAAGTAGAAGATTGAGATATAAGAAGATGACCGACTGTCGCAGGAAACTGCGGTAGCCGGTCATTTTTGCTTGGTCTTATGGGATGCGAAAGAGCATCCACGAACAGATGATAGATGATATAAAATATGGAAAAGCAGATTTTTAAGTCCGAAAAAATCTGAAATTCATAGATTTTTCTTGACTTAAAAATCAGAGAGATGCTATACTAACTTTAGAAAGTCGATAGGAGGTGTGATATGAAACGAAGAGCAATGCAGTGGTTAATCCAATGGAAAGAAGAAACCGAAAGGAAACCGTTGATTCTTAACGGTGCGCGACAAGTGGGTAAGACGTATTTGCTCCGAGAATTCGGTAGAGAACATTTTGCCGATGTTTTATATGTGAATCTCGAGAGTAATCACGAGATAGCACGCTTATTTGATGATGATATTACTCCGACACGTCTGCTTCGATATCTAGAGGCTGCTACGGCGCAGAGAATTATTCCGGGGGAGACTCTGATTATATTGGATGAGGTTCAGGCATGCGAGAGGGCAGTTACTTCCCTTAAGTATTTCTGCGAGGAGGCTTCGGAGTATCACGTAGTGGCGGCAGGAAGTCTGTTGGGCGTTGCACTGCATCACGGTGGAGGCTCATTTCCTGTGGGAAAGGTTACGACATATACGTTGCACCCGTTGGATTTCGAAGAGTATCTATGGGCGGTTGGGGAGGAACTTCTGTGGGAAGAGATTCGTGCACATGGTGAGACTTTGACACCGATGCACGAGACCTTGCACCGGAGAGCGTTGGAACGATATCGAGAGTACCTAATCGTAGGCGGAATGCCGGAGGCAGTAAAGCGATATGTACAGAGTGGGTCATACATCGAAGCGTCTCTGGCGCAGTCGGAGATACTGGATAACTATGTGGCAGATATGGCAAAGTATGCAACCAATTCGGAAGCGGTGAAGATTCGAGCATGTTACAATTCGATTCCCGCACAGCTTGCCAAGGACAATAAGAAATTTCAGTACAAGGTAGTTCAGAAGGGCGGTTCCGCCACAATCTTCGGAGCTTCTCTTGAATGGTTGAAGCAAGCGGGTGTAATCCTCGAATGCCAGCGTGTGGAGCAAGGATTGCAACCCCTGCCTGCATATGCGGATCAGACCGCATTTAAGGTATATATGTCCGATGTGGGTCTGCTTGTGAACAAATCCGGTATGATGCCCGGCGCAGTGCTTATGGGAGAGAACAATTTGTACATGGGTGCCATCACGGAGAACTACGTGGCACAGCAGTTAGCGGCTAAGGGTGATGCGCTCTATTATTGGGCACCGGAGAATTCTCAGGCGGAGCTTGATTTTCTTGTACAGAGGCGGGAGGAAATGTTCTGCATAGAGGTGAAAGCAGGAGAACACGTACGTTCCCGGAGTCTCGGAATGTTTGTAAAGAAGTACGAACCGACAAGAGCAATACGTCTCTCCACGAAGAATTTCGGCAAGGCGGAGGAAGTGATTTCGGTGCCGTTGTACGCCACATTCTTGCTGTAAGTATGAACATGCGGATAGGAAGATGAATAAATGACCGACTGTCGCAGGAAACTGCGGTGGCCGGTCATTTTTGCTTGGTCTTATTAATAAATAGTGCACATATCTAAGGACAGATACTCTCCACATGGTACGTCTCGCCGCTCATAAGCTCCTTCCACGCAAAGGTCCCGTCCTCGTACACCATGTAGCTCTTCTTGCTACCCTCCTTGGGAATGGAGGTGGAGCCGGGATTGAAGATGCGCACGCCGTCCACCGTGTTCCAAGTGGGAATGTGGGTGTGCCCATGCAGAAGAATGGTGTCGGTGCCCTGTAGCAGTGGCAGCAGGGCATCATTATGATGTCCGTGGGTTGCATATACCGTGCAGGATTCCAGTGGCAGCAGGGCATAGTCCGCAAGAATGGGGAAATGAAGCACCATCTGATCTACTTCGCAGTCGCAATTACCGCGGACGCAGAAAATCTTATCTTTCTTGGCGTTCAGAAGGGAAATGACCTCTTTCGGTGCGTACTCCCGGGGCAGGTCATTTCGCGGGCCGTGGTACAGAATGTCCCCGAGAAGCAGAAGCTTGTCAGCACGTTCCTCTTGGAAACGGGCCAGTAGCGCACGGCAAGCCGAGGCGGAGCCGTGGATATCGGATGCAATCAGTAGTTTCATACAATCGTACCTCCCGAGGATTCATTTTCAACATCGTGATTCAGTAGTTCTGCCATAGAGCGTTGCAGAAATTCGTAGAAATCGTTGACGTTCTTATTGTCGGCCTTATTTTCAAGCTTGGTAATAACAATATCACGGCGACATACGGGGTTGGCGATAGGAAGCAGTACAACATCATCACTCTCTAACTTGCCCCAAGTATACTCCGGCCAGAAGCCAATGCCTAAGTTGGCGGCGATGAGGTTTCGAACCGAAGTGGGATTGTCACTTTCGAAAATGATCTTCGGAGCGAAGCCTGCCTGCTTGCAGAAGCGGTCGCAAATGGCACGGAATTGCTTGGAGCCTCCAAGGCTGATGAACCCTTCCTCCGCCACGTCTTCCAAATTGATAAATTTCAGGCGACCGAACTGACTGTTTCGTGGCACGGCAAGAAAGATTTCTTCGTGAAATGAGCAGGCCGAGGGGGTGGCATCATTTTGGAAGAACAGTTTCGTGCTGACGCAGATATCATACATCTCCTCGTTCTCGCTCTGTAGCAGCTGGAAGTTTACCGAGGGGTGCGCCTGTTTGTACCGAATAATTGCGTCCGTAATGGCGGTGGAAGCGGCTAGCACGTTGATGTGAATGGTTTCATTTTCCAGATGTGCCATGGCGCGTAAGCGCTCCGGTAGCCCTTCCAAAGTGTCCATAACCGGCAGGAGCTGTGCTTGCAGATACTTGCCGTATTCGGTGATGGCGATGTTTCGGCCCCGTTGTACGAATAAGGGCACGCCCAGCTCCTTCTCCAAGCGATGGATGGATTGTGTCAGTGCCGGTTGGGCAATGTTTAATTTGCGGGCAGTTGCCGTCACCTTCTGACTCTCTGCTACCGCAAGAAAATAGCGAAGTTGTGTGAACTCCATACGTTAACTCCTTTGTGAATATAGCAATATATAATATCGAAGTTATTGAAAATGATGGATATGTGTTATTGATTGGTTGTAACTTGTAAAAATCATATTGCACATATTATTAAAAACATAAATATTATATATTTGAAATTATGAAAAGTCAATGCTATTGTAAAGGTGCAAAGAGAAAATGAGTGAACAAGGAGACAAGACTATGGAAGAAATTATGGAAACTTTGATGTTGGTGTGCTTCGGCATATCTTGGCCTATGAACGTGGCGAAGAATTATAAGGCAAGAACGGCCAAGGGTATGAGCCTATCCTTCACGCTACTGATTATCTCCGGCTATATTGCGGGAATCGGGGCGAAGCTACTCTCCGGAGCATTTAACTATGTATTGATTGTGTACCTTCTGAACTTGGCAATGGTATCGCTGAATATTGTGATTTACATCCGCAACCGTCGCTTGGATATGGCAAATGAGGCGGAAGTGGCAGT
The DNA here is from genome assembly GCA_045546575.1 of Lachnospiraceae bacterium. Classification (GTDB taxonomy): domain Bacteria; phylum Bacillota; class Clostridia; order Lachnospirales; family Lachnospiraceae; genus ISDg. The sequence goes on from JAZQDC010000013.1 coordinate 53,912, forward strand.
CGCACATCGGAGATTCGCGCATTTTACGTGATGCGCTACTGTGTTTGAAGTACACCCTAGGACAACATAAGAAATTTTTCGGATAAAACTCCGTGCCACACGAAATCTACTTGACTCGTAGCAAGAAGTGTGATAATTTGGAATTAGAGGAGGCTGTTGATTCGATGAAAGTTATGAGTAGAGCCCCTAGTGATGAAGGGTTAGACGCATAGCGTTTCATTTGCAGGTAATGTAAGGGATATAGTGTTCCGGGGGAAGACAAATGAGAATGAATAACAAAGGAAAATATGTAGTGCTAATATTAGCAAGCCTGTTTCTGTTCGTCGCTTGCAGTGCCAGAGAACAGAACCAGCCGACACCGGCCCCTTCGGCTACGCCAACAGTAATGATTCCGAATATAATGATAGAGACACCGACTCCAACGCCGACAATCGATCCGTATTGTGGAATACGGAAAAATTGGTTGGAGGAGCGATTGGAGGGGTACGAGATTATATATACTGTAACTGGCCGTAGTTCTGTAAAAGAAGACTGGTCCACTGATCCACAAGCCACGGGTACACGTGGAGAACTGAATTCGGTGGAAGAACGTATACTAAGTGGAGAGTTGGTGCGTTTGGAGAGTGGCATTGAGCTTGACCTAGACGGTAATGGGAGGAGAGAGCGAATTGTTTTTGACGAGAATCAAAAGACAGTGAATTCACCTTTGAAAATCGGGTTCATGGAGCACTTGACTACGGAATACGATTGTCTTTTCACCGGAAATATATATGGAGTGTGTCTCGATGAGGGCAAGAGGATTACTCTTCTAATAGAGCAGACAAATACATTTGAGGGCTCTTACTCTGATAGGTCTTTTTTATATACGGTTTTCCATTATTATCAGGTTGATGGTATCTACGGATACAAGGTTGAACGTCATTTCTGGTCGGAAGAAATGCCGATTCAGCCGGAGACATGGGATACGATGTATGACGGGAAGGCGATAACTTGTGGCAAGGATATTTTCTTGATTGACACTTGGGAAGAAGACGGAGAACAGTATCCGGTACTGTTTCATTTTCGTCAGGGCATGCACCCGGTAGGGCGATTTGCAACAGTTCAGACAGATGTATTTTCATACAATGAATATACAAAGGAATTGGATGCCTACATTCCGGCAGGGAACAAGGTCTATGTAATTGCGCAAAATGATGAATGGTTGTATGTTGCTGATTGCAAGTACACGGCAGAAGCATATGTAAAGATTAGTGACGACGGTGGCGAAACCATTGTCCACGCACCTCAGAAGGTGACATTAGAGGAAGCGTTGGTATACGAGGAAGAATAATTAATAGAGGCTTGTCCCGTAATCGGTGACAAGCCTCTTTTTTTGCTCTGCTAATTGGCATAACTCGCCGTAGAAGATACGGTCGAAAAGCCGTTTCCTTCGGGAAAGAAAGCAGAATATTTGAACTACTTTGTTTTCGACATGAAAAATGCAATTAATTATTACACAAATATTATATTTTCAAACAAAACAGGGAGGATGATTGACTTGTGACTGAAAATATGATAATCTGGATTTGTAAAAAGAAAGAAGTGATTCCGTTGAAGTAGGAAAGTAAGTCGTAAAAGTGTTGCTAATTATGTGAGGGTTTATTGTCCGAAGAGACAGAAGATAATGGGAGGAGGCAGAATTATGGCTGTAACGAGTTGTACTGTACGTTTTTCTAATGTAGGTGGCGGAACGGGGTCTTTGCCGACACACAAAGACTATGTCGATGTAAGTGGATTGAAAGAAAATTCGGTTGTATTTGTGAAAGTGAATGACCTAAGAGATTATCTGGGCTGCACATTGACCGGAGGCGGCAATGCAATTGTAATCCAGCGAAATGGGCAGATCGTTGAGTTGACGGTGGGGAGTACCGCAATGGAGACGAACATCGGTTATTTTGTGAAGAATTACCAGACCGGCGCCATGGTATCATATAGTTTTCAGTAGCAGTCGGTACTTCCGGCCGCTCCCTTTGTACATACGGATGGGTACAAATATGTTCCCGCGGAGATGGTTGCCATGCAGTTAGGTGCGTTGATTGTAGGAACATATGATTCTAAGTATACTATATATGACTTTTGCGTAAATGGGAGCACTCCTTTGACCGATACGAATACCTACATTGTTGGTGGTACGTGGATGACAAATTGGAATACGATAGCAAGCACGTATATTGCACCGCATTTTAAGATTAGCGAGGTGTACAGTAAGAATAGCAGTTATTCTGGATATCGGCAGTTGAAGATTGCAGTATCCTTGCTGGATTCTTTGGAGGCGGTAAGGCATTATTATAGAGCTGACGAGAGTTTGACAGTGTCTTGTGCGTTTCGCTCTTGGGGATATAACAAAGGGTTATCAGGAAGTTGGGATAGGAGCTTTCATATGAGAGGGCGTGCCTACGATATTGATTCCGATCATCATGGAACAACACTATATTCTGCCGTATATGAGGAATTTTGTAATGGAGAAACTACTCCGGATCATTCCGGTGTGCGTTGCCATACGGGTTTTGGAGAACAAAAAGAAGTGTGGGCAATTCTAAGGGATATGAGATCGAAACGATGCCACGCAACGGGGTTACGTGGTTACATTTGCAGGTGAAGCCGGAATATAATTCATCTGAGGAGGAGGGAAATGATTATGAAGAAAAGAGGACCTAAGCGAAGACTTGCCATACCGATATTGGTAGCACTACTTTGTCTGACCGCCTGCAGTGCCAGAGAACAGAACCAACCGACGCCCGAACCTTCTGCCACGCCTACGGTAATGATTCCGAATGTAGTGATAGAGACACCGACTCCAACGCCAACGCCGACAGCAGACCCGTATTGTGGAATTCGGCGGACCTGGCTGGAAGCGGTTGTGAAAAATGGGTTTACCATTTCCCCACCGGCAATAAGAAGAGGTGACGGTTCCACGGAAGAGTTGACAGACACTGTTGCGACAGGAGAACGAGAGAATCCAAATTCTATGGAAGAGCAAATTCTGAGTGGAGAGGCCGTGTTGCTCAAAAGTGGCGTAGAGATTGACCTTGATGGAAACGGGACAAGAGAAGAGATTCGCTTCGGATCTGAAAAGGACAGGGCCGAGTTCTGTGTCGGTCCATTTTCGTATACAACTAGGTATGGGCTGTGGTTTACGGGAAATGTGTATGGAGTATGTTTGCAAACCCATGACAATCAGTTTCTTGTGGTAGTGGAATACACAGATATGTATGATGAACAGTGGCCAAAGGGATATATATATTCGATGTACGTATACAGACAACAAGAGCAAGACACTTGCTGGGGTGGCTGGATGTCGGATTATGAAACCAGTGAGCTTGTCGGACTCTCCTTCTCGCCGGAGGGATGGGAGGGGAATTGTGAGGGATGCAGTTTCTCTTCTAATGGACAGCAATATATGTATATGACATGGCAAGAAGATGTGTCATGGCAAGAGAGCAAATGCTATTATGCACAGATATTTGCGGTTCCCGATGGCATGCAACCGGTAGGGCGATTTGCAACAGTTCAGACAGATGTATTTTCATACAATGAATATACAAAGGAATTGGATGCCTACATTCCGGCAGGGAACAAGGTCTATGTAATTGCGCAAAATGATGAATGGTTGTATGTTGCCGATTGCAAGTACACGGCAGAAGCATATGTAAAGATTAGTGACGACGGTGGCGAAACCATTGTCCACGCACCTCAGAAGGTGACATTAGAGGAAGCGTTGGTATACGAGGAAGAATAATTAACAGAGGCTTGTCCCGTAATCGGTGACAAGCCTCTTTGTTGTTTCTACACCTGATAGATCAGCACCGTCTGCCCTGCAATCTCACCGGTATAGGAACAGCCCTCAACCGTCTGTTCTATACCCTTCACCTGTTGCCAGATGAGCTTCGGCGTGGTTCCTTCCGGTAGCTCGAAGGTCATCTTCGCCGCATTTGCCGACGGGTTCACGCATACTAAGAGGCGCTCGCCTTCTGCCTCGCGTAAGTAGCATAGCGGGTAGCCCTGGGACTGAAGGAATTCGATGGTACCGCAGTTGCCCAGAGCCGGATGTGCCTTGCGTAGTGCGATGATGCGCTGAAGCTCGCTTCGAATGGACTGCGGGTCATTTGTCTGGGACTCTGCATCCGGGCGGTCAGGGGTCGAATCAACGGGAAGATACAGTGCTTCGGGTTCTGCTGTAGAGAATCCCGCATTTGCACTATTGTCCCACTGCATGGGCGTGCGAGCACCGGTGCGACCGTAACCGCCTTCCTTAGAGGTCAGGCCTTCTACGTAGCGCATGCCGATTTCGTCCCCGTAGTACAAAAACGGCGCGCCGGGCATGGTATAGAGAAAGGCAAATGCCAGTTTGATTTCCTCGGGACTGAGGGTTCGCGCCAGGCGGTCCATATCGTGGTTGCCGGAGGGAATGCAGATAAGTCCTTCCCCGGCGGAAGCCTTCTTGTAGCTCTCCAAGTAACGCTTCACAAATGCACTGCAGTCTCCTCTTCCCCGGGAAGAGAAGTAAGGCTCCTCACAGCGGAACAGGTCGTTGTAATGAGAGGGACCGAAATGCAGAAGAAAGTCCATGTGGAAACCTGCGGCCAAGGATTTGTCCGGCTCGCCCCACTCGGATACCATCACCGCATTCGGAAATTCTTCTTCGAGAAATGCGCGAAAATCCTGCCATAACGCAATGGTTCCGGTGCTTGTTTCGTCGTCTCCCTTTACAAGAGAGCCGGCCATGTCTACGCGGAAACCGTCGCAGCCATTGCTGAGCCAGAAGCGCATGACGTCTTTAATGGCTTCTCTTGTGGCCATGGGACCCGGTGCGTCCATAGGTTGCTGCCAGCTCTCCGTAGGATTCAGAAAGCCGTAATTCAGCGCAGGCTGTGTAGAGAAGAAATTCACCGCTGCACTGCCGTCACGGTCGCTGATGCCGCGAATGCAGGGGAGATAGGGATCGGTGGAGGTCCAGATGGAATCCGACCAGATGTAGCGGTGGGAATACTCATTTTCCTCTGCTTTCATGGACTCACGGAACCAAGCATGTTCCACGGAGGTGTGGCCGGGAACCAAGTCCAGAAGCACGTGCATGCCCCGTTTGTGGGCCTCGTCAAACAAACGCACCAGGTCTTCGTTGGTGCCGTAGCGGGGTGCCACCAGTTTGTAGTCCCGCACGTCATAGCCCGCATCGCCAAAGGGCGAATCAAAGCAGGGATTCAACCAAATGGCGTTGCAACCCAAGTCCTTAATGTAGTCCAATTTCTCGATAATTCCGTTAAAATCCCCGATTCCGTCACCATTTGTGTCGCGAAAGGATTGGGGATAGATTTCATAAAACACAGCGTCTTTCAACCAAGCATTCATGGGAAAGTCCTCCTTACATAGGTTCTGCATTTACTATAAGATATTTTTGCAGAAGATGCAAATAAAACGACAGGGCAATTGTTCCGCTCGGAGTTGTAGAAATTGGCATGGACAAAAAAATAAAAAACAATTGACAAATGAAACGAAATCCTTTAGAATGTACGCAGTTAGCACGAGCTAACCAACAAGAAGGCAGAGGAGATTGTCTTTCGGAATATACATAATTACATGCCGAAGGGCAATTCATTTTTACATGATAGTTAGCATACGCTAACTATTGATGGTCGATAACGTAGGAGGATTTATGAGTGTATTAATTATCGGGGGAAATGATTGCATGGTGCGTCAGTATAAGAATCTCTGTGAGGAGTACAAATGTCGCGCCAAAGTATTTACGCAGATGAAGAGTGGACTTCGAAATCAGATCGGAAGTCCTGACTTGCTTGTGTTATTCACAAGCACCATGTCTCATAAAATGGTGCGTTGTGCCTTGAGCGAAGTGAAAGGACAGGATACGGTAATTGTACGGTCCCATTCCAGTTCCATGGCGGCGTTGAAGAGCATTTTGGATGAGCACGTAGCATAATCGCAGCTTGTGTCGGGGACACTAAGAATACCGCGCTAACGCTCGGAAAGAGAGGATAGTGTGACGAATCACACTGATGTGCTGATTCGTCGCACCGCAATTTGCGCCGGAGCGTCGCAAATTTGCACTATTATCCGACAACCGAAATCGCCTGCGCGAATTTCGCTTGCGGTTCCTCGCTAACGCTCGGAAAGAGAGGATGGTGTATCATGCCGGAGGAATTGGTTATCAGACATTGCTCGCCTACGTTGGCGGGCCTCAAGACAGCAAATATGTTCACGTGCCGATTCGCGTCCGCACAGGAGATGAACCGGGAGATTCGTCTGTTGAACAAACGGCTGATTAGCAAGGGTTTGCGCGTGCTTCCGTTGCGATACCGTGAAGGCGTGGGGCTCATCTATATCTATCGTCCCAGTCGCTTGGAGCGTGATCTGCGGGACGATGGTGCAGAAGCGTTGCTGGCGCATTTCGGCTATCATGGTGCCAGTCCTATTCAGTGCGTGGCGGAGTTGATTCGGCGTCTGCAACAGAGCGGAGAATTCCCTCATGAAATCGGGTTGTTTCTCGGGTATCCGCCGGAGGATGTGCGGGGATTTATCGAAAATCGTGCCGGCGGCAGCAAATGTGTGGGCAGTTGGAAGGTATACGGCGATGTGGAGAAGGCTAGAAAGACCTTCGCAAAGTACGAAAAATGCAGCCGCGTCTATTACGACCTGTGGTCTCAGGGCAGATCCATTGAACGACTGACGGTAGCGGTATAGGGGAGAGCATCGTAAGTACCTGGGGGGTAATAAGAGGAGGCGTCATGCAACGTAGCACGGCGCCTCTTTGATTATCTGCAGATGTTCAAGGTTTTATCCCTTCAGATATCGTTTCAGTAGAAATGCACAGAAGTACGGAAATGTATAGACGTTGTCCGAAAAGCCAAGATTGCCGCCGGTTAATTTGATTCCATAGGAAATGTCGGGATATGCGGGGCTGTCAATGAGGGTGCGCAGAGATTTGGACCTTCCGTTGGTGGCCTTCACCTCCACGGGAATAAGGTGGGAAGCGGTGCGTAGGAAGAAATCTTCCTCCAGTGTGGAATCTTCGCGTTTGAAATAGTACAGGTGATAGCCACTTTTAACAAGTGCTTCGCCTACAATATTTTCATACAGTGCACCCTTGTATATTCCGAGATTCTTGCCGACCCGGAGATCGTCCTGTGCCTCCTCGTCCAGCATAGCCACCAAGAGACCGCTGTCTGCAAAGTAGAGCTTGTATTTGGACTCATCATAGTTTCCCTTCAGGGGAAGCTCGGGGTAGTTTAGGCAGTAGCAGATGTTGGTCATACCGGCATCGTTTAACCATTCGATGCATCCACGGTAATCCTTGAAGCGAGCACCGGGGGCAACTTTGGAAATCTGAAACTTCTTGTTGTCTTTGGCCAGCTGAGGCGGAATATGATTGAAGACGTTGAGAATTCGGGTTTGATCCATGCCTTCTGCGTACTTGCGAATGTCTTCCTTGTAATCCGCAAGGAGCTGACGTTGAGTTGCAAGTGAGCCTTCAAAGGTACCCTTGACGATATATTCACGCACTACGGCGGGCATGCCCCCCAGGATGCAATAGTCCATAAATAAGGAGGAGTACACCGACATCTCGGTTTCGCTGAAAGGAACTAACTGTTTCATATGTGCCAAAAGAGATTCGATGGCTTCCTCCGAATAGCCCTTGGCCCACAGGAATTCTTCAAAGTCCAGAGAGTACATGTCATAATCGGTCTTGTAACCCACGCTGTTGCTTTCGATTCGCTGATAGCCCATTCCCAGCATGGAGCCACTGCAAATGACATCATATCGCCCGTCGATCTTGAAAAACTTAAGAGCAGTTGCAATCTCGGGAAACTCCTGCAACTCGTCGAAGAAGAACAACGTCTTCGACGGAACAAAATGCTTGGCGGGATCCAGAAGCGAAATGTTTCGCAAGATTGCGTCCGGCGAAAACCCTTCCGAAGTAATTGTCTTGTACTTCGGTTCTTCCACAAAGTTGATATAGATAACATTGTCGTAGTTTTGTTCACCGAAACGGCGCAAGGATTCCGTCTTTCCGACTTGTCTGGGCCCTTTTACAATCAGGGGCTTGCGATCGGGGTCGGCCTTCCATTGAGACAAATACGTATCGATTTTTCGTTGCAGATATATCATACAATCACCTCCGAGCATCTTCTGTATATAGTATATCTCCGAAATGCCCATAAATCAAGGGTTTTGCAAAAAAATGAGCGAGTTTTTCGCATGTGACTACAAAAAAATGAGCGAATTATGCGCCGTGTACTACAAAAAAATGAGCGAATTACCCGCCATATACTACAAAAAGATGAGCGAATCAATCACTGCACCTGCTTATATTCTTCTACCCCCTTGTCTGATTTTATTCCTTTTGCATAGTTTTCCACAAAAAAGTTCCCGAAAAATTGGCGCCCTCCCACCGAAAAGAGGATTGAAAATGCCCGTGCTTTATGCTAGTATTATTCTAGGTGTGTACGGTGTGATGAGCCGATGGCACAGAGTCCTCGTCCGGGACGAGAGACTACATACTTTAGGAGGGTAATTTCATGAGTAATTCGATTGACAACATGTCTGTAAATGCCATTCGTGTGTTGGCAGCAGACGCAATCCAGAAGGCTAAGTCCGGTCATCCGGGACTTCCCCTTGGTTCCGCAGCAGTTGCATATGAGCTGTGGGCAAAGCACATGAAGCACAATCCGGCCAATCCGGACTGGGCTGACAGAGACCGTTTCATTTTGTCCGGTGGACATGGTTCTACCTTGCTTTATTCCTTGCTTCACTTGTTCGGCTACGGCTTGACCAAGGAGGATATGATGCAGTTCCGTCAGGATGGTTCTCTTACCCCGGGTCATCCGGAGTACCGTCATACCAAGGGCGTAGAGGCTACTACGGGACCTCTCGGCGCAGGTATGGGTATGGCTGTTGGTATGGCAATGGCTGAGGCTCATTTGGCTGCTAAGTTCAACAAGGAAGGCTATCCGGTAGTGGATCACTATACATACGTTCTCGGCGGCGACGGCTGTATGATGGAGGGTATCTCCTACGAGGCAATGTCCCTTGCGGGAACTTTGGGTCTGTCCAAGTTGATTGTTCTCTACGACAGCAATAAGATCAGTATCGAGGGTGATACCGATATTGCATTTACCGAGAATGTTCAGGCTCGTTTTGAGGCTATGGGCTTCCAGACTCTCGTAGTAGAGGATGGCAATGACCTTGACGAGATCGCTAAGGCGATCGAGGCTGCTAAGGCAGAGAAGACCAAGCCTTCCATGATTACCGTGAAGACGCAGATCGGCTACGGCTGCCCCGCTAAGCAGGGCAAGGCTTCCGCACATGGCGAACCGCTGGGTGAGGAAAATGTAGCTGCAATGAAGGAGAACCTTGGCTGGCCCAGTCAGGAGCCGTTCTTCGTACCTCAGGAAGTATACGATAACTATGCTGCAATCTCCGCTGCTAAGGCGAAGGATGAGGAAGCATGGAACGCAATGTTCGCTGAGTACTGCGCGAAGTATCCTGAGATGAAGCAGGCTTGGGATGACGAGTTCAACATGGACATCGCAGTAGACCTTATTAACGACGAAGAGTACTGGGCATATGATGAGAAGGCAGACGCTACAAGAAACTTGAGCGGATGGGCTCTCAACAAGTTGAAGAACAAGGTTCCGAACTTGATCGGTGGTTCCGCTGACCTTGCTCCGTCCAACAAGTCCTACATGAAGGATATGGGCGACTTCTCTAAGGCAGATTATACCGGACGTAACTTGCATTTCGGTGTACGTGAGTTCGCTATGGCAGCAATCAGCAACGGTATTACCCTTCACGGACTCCGTGCATATTGCGCTACGTTCTTCGTATTCAGCGATTACGTAAAGCCTATGGCAAGACTTTCTGCATTGATGCAGATTCCTACCACTTTCGTACTTACCCATGACAGTATCGGTGTTGGTGAGGATGGTCCTACCCACGAGCCTATTGAGCAGCTTGCAATGCTTCGTTCCCTTCCGAACTTCCATGTATTCCGTCCGGCAGACGCTACGGAGACTTTGGCAGCTTGGTACAGCGCAGTAACCAGCAAGACTACACCTACCGCTCTTGTACTTACCCGTCAGAACCTTCCTCAGTTGGCAGGTTCCTCTAAGGAGGCATTAAAGGGTGCTTACGTTATCGAGGATTCCGCTAAGGAGACTCCCGATGCAATCATTATTGCCAGTGGTTCCGAAGTATCCATTTCCTTGGATGCTAAGAAGACCTTGGCAGAGGAAGGCATTGACGTTCGCGTAGTCAGCGTACCTTGTATGGATCTCTTCGAGGAGCAGTCCGATGAGTACAAGGAGAGCGTACTTCCCAAGAACGTTCGCGCACGTGTGGCTGTAGAAGCTCTCAGCGATTTCGGTTGGGCGAAGTATGTTGGTCTGGACGGCGGTTACGTTACCATGCACGGTTTCGGTGCCAGCGCTCCGGCTGCAACTCTCTTCAAGAAGTTCGGCATCACCGCAGAGAATGTAGTTGCTACGGTGAAGTCCGTACTCAAGTAATTCACGAATATTTGACGGTGACCCGCAGATACTCTCTGTGGGAGCGCCTTAGGCGGCAGGGGGCTTCGGATGTTCCGGAGTCCCTGCGCTGTTTTATGGTATAGGCAGATGCGTCTTATACTAAGATTGTGATGCAGAGCATTTGGAGGAGAGGACGAGATGAGAGATAAGTTTCGCAGAGGATTGATGGTGGCCATTGCCTGTGTGGCAATGACGGGACTTACGGGCTGTAGAGACGTGGTTTCGGAGCCAAATGAGGGAGATCTTGTGGCGCCTGTTCTGAATACTACGGCGCTTACGGAGGAGCAGAAGCTGTTGGAGACCGGCGTGTGTGTATCCGTATCTGCCACACTGCCTTCCCGCTGGGGATACCAGACCGGATTAGACATTAACGGAATCGAGGTAGACGGATACTACCGTCAGGACGAGATTCATTTTGATAGCAATAAGTATACGGAGTTGGAGGGTATTATCACCTTCCGTGGCAACAATTATCGTACCGGCGCGTCTTACGGCGTGGCCACTATGAGCAAGTATGCTTTGTCTGAGGCGTGGAGCATTAAGACCGGTGAGCTGAAGAAGACCGTAAGCAAGGGTGAGTGGACCGGAAGCGGTTGGACGGGACAGCCCTTAATTGTACGTTGGGACGAGGACACGAAACAGGCCATGAACCTGTACGACTCCAAGAAGAACAAGAGCGACTTGGTGGAAGTCATCTACGCCACCATGGACGGCAATATATATTTTCTGGACTTGGAGGACGGTTCCGCAACTCGCGAGAAGATCAGCCTGGGCTTCCCTATTAAGGGAACCGGCTCCTTGTATCCCGACGGAACGCCGCTGTATGTGGTGGGTGCCGGAGATGACATGGGGGATGACAGCGCCCGTCTCTTCTTCGTAGATCTCTTGCAGGGCAAGGTCATCTACGAATTTGGCTACGATGATGCATATGCACTTCGCGAAGACAACGGCAAGTTCTGTGCATTTGACTCTTCTGCATTGTTCCATGCGGAGACAGACACCCTGATACAGCCCGGCGAAAACGGTATTCTCTACACTATGAGGCTGAATACCGAATACGACGGCAAGACACTGACCATTAACCCTTCTGAGGTTGTAAAGTGGCGCTATACAAATGACCGCGTCACCGACGGTGATCGTTGGCTCGGCGTGGAGTCCTCGGCGGTTATTTACGATCATTATTGGTACGCAAGTAACAACAGCGGTGAGTTGATGTGTATAGACCTTAACACCATGGAGCTGGTGTGGGTGCAGGATGTCAGCGACGACAGCAACGGTTCTCCCGTACTGGATGTGGATACTTCCGACGGAACGGCGTACATTTATGTCAGTGCGTCTCTCCATTGGACCAAGGACAAGAAGGACAAGGGCGAGGTGCCCATCTACAAGATTAACGCCGCAACCGGTGAGGTGGTGTGGAAGCGTACCTACGAGTGTAAGACTGTGGACGGCGTGTCCGGCGGTGTGCAGGCCACGGCGTGTCTGGGCGAGAACAATATCAGTGACCTTGTGTATTTTAATATTGCCAGAACCGGTGGTAAGAAGCACGGTAAGCTGGTGGCCATCTATAAGGAGACCGGTGGCGAGGCTTGGAGCGTAGATCTGAAGTACTACAGCTGGTCCAGCCCCGTGGCGGTATACGATGCAGAGGGCGACGGATATATTATCCTCTGTGATTCTGACGGCAATATGCACCTGCTGGACGGACGCACCGGTGTACTGAAGGACACCATTAATCTGGGCAAGAATGTGGAGGCTTCTCCGGCGGTATTTGAGAACACCATCGTGGTGGGAACCCGCGGCAAGAAGATCTTCGGAATTCATTTGGAATAATAATTTTCAAAAAATGCAAGCCATATTATTCGACTGTTTGGAGATATTATTAGTACGGTGTTCATGAGAACGGCGTGAATAATGATAAGGATGGTGAATGGTATGGACAACAGCAACAACAAGGCTAAGAACAATAACCAGAATAGTGCTAAGAATTGCGGCCGCAACAAGGCGCAGAACAGCAATCAGAACAAAGCACAGAACAACAATCAGAATAAGGCAGAGAATAAGAACCAGAACAACGGCATGTTCTAATTAGTTTCGGTTCTGAAGCGAATGTTCGAGGATTCGCACCGATGCCGAGATAGGAAGTAAAATCAATGTACCGCCACAGAATCGTAACAACGTGTTGTGATTCTGTGGCGGTACATTTTCACACATAAAAGAGAGATGATTAAAAAGTGAATCTACTAAATCAGGCTTTCGTACAGCGCGGTAATCTCTTCGACGCTGGTTTCTCTGGGGTTACCCGGACGGCAAGCGTCGTCGTACGCGGATTGTGCAAGGAACGGAATGTCCTCGCGTTTCACAATGTCCTTCAAGTTGGCGGGAATACCGACATCAATGGACAGCTGCTGTACAGCGTCGATAGCGGCCTTGCGATATTCTTCCTGCGTCATGGAGTCTACTCCGGGCACGCCCATGGCACGGGCGATCTCGCGGTATTTGTCGCCGGTGGCAGGAGCGTTGTATTCCATAACCGTAGGAAGAATAATAGCATTGGCAACGCCGTGAGGAGTATCATAAAGTGCACCGAGGGGATGTGCCATGGAATGAACGATACCAAGTCCGACATTGGAGAAGCCCATGCCGGCCACGTACTGGCCAAGTGCCATATCCGCACGACCTTCCGGAGTGCCTTCTACGGCACCGCGCAGACTGCGTGCGATAATCTCAATTGCTTTCAAATGGAACATATCGGACAGCTCCCAAGCGCCGCCGGTAATGTAACCCTCAATGGCGTGTGTCAGAGCATCCATGCCGGTAGCGGCAGTCAAGCCCTTTGGCATGGTGGACATCATATCCGGGTCGATAAATGCAACCACAGGGATGTCATGAGGATCTACACATACCATCTTACGATTCTTCTCTACGTCGGTAATCACGTAGTTGATGGTAACCTCCGCAGCAGTACCTGCCGTTGTGGGTACGGCAAAGATCGGCACCGACTTATTCTTGGTGGGAGCAACACCTTCCAGACTGCGAACGTCCGCAAATTCCGGATTCGCCACGATGATGCCGATAGCCTTAGCCGTATCCATGGAGGAACCACCGCCGATTGCGATTAAATAGTCCGCGCCGGCTGTCTTCCAAGCCTCTACGCCGGACTGCACATTTTCAATTGTGGGGTTGGGCTTGATATTGGAATAAATCTCATATGCAAGACCCGCTTCGTCCAACACATCCGTAACCTTCTTCGTTACTCCGAAACGAATCAGATCCGGGTCAGAACAGATAAATGCTTTCGCAAATGCACGCCCCTTCGCCTCGGTAGCAATCTCCCGAATGGCACCGGCGCCGTGATAAGAAGTTTCATTTAACACAAAACGATTCGCCATAATATATCCCCTTTCTATATACAAAAATATCTTCTAAATCTACTATAGCATCCCAAGGGCACTCATGCAAATGTTTCTTCGCAATAAAAAATCGCACTTCCGCCAAAATGACGGAAAATGCGATAAAAGTGACGTAATTTATATGATTATTTGCTGATTTCGCAGTACAATAAAAAGACTGATGAATTTCGCGAACGATTAAAACACTTGCGCAAAACCCATTGACGGGGCATATAACATTGGTTATAATGTAGATGATAATACTTGTTATATAGCAAGGAGGTGTGTTATGCAGAAACTTGTGAAACATATAAGAGACTATCTGGGGCTGAGTCAAGCTGACTTTGCGGATAAGCTGGGTGTGACCTTTGCCACGGTGAATCGTTGGGAGAACGGTAGAGCCATTCCTACTAAGCTCGCGCAGGCGAAGCTGTACGACTATTGCACGGAACAGGGCGTTCCCGTCTATCAGTTCGTACTGGAGAAGATCGCAAATGAGGCTGCAAGTGTTAACCTAGAGGACGGACGGATTCTCCTGTACCACGGCTCCAAGTCCGGCCTCGTGGGGGACATTGCCCCTAAGAGCCGGGAGATGTGCGACTTTGGCAAGGGTTTCTATATGGGTACCGAGCCGGGGCAGCCACTGACGCTAATCTGTGACTTTGAAAAGTCCAAGTTTTATATCGTGTCCATCAACATGAAGAGCCTCGACACCGTGGAGATTAAGGCCGATCTGGACTGGGCGATGCTGGTGGCCTTTCATAGAGGCAGAATGGATAAGATCAAGGGCACTGCCTTCTACGAGAAGTACAGTCGTATCGATGCCGGTAAGGACCTGGTGATTGGAAGTATTGCCAACGACAGAATGTTCTACGTGCTAGACAACTTCTTCATGGGGAATATTACGGATATGGCGCTTGTAAACAGCCTGTCTGCTCTGAAGCTAGGCAAGCAGTATGTGGCCACCACCGAGAAGGCTTGCGCCGCCGTTCGCATTGAACGGGAGATTCCTCTGTCCATGATGGAACGCCGGTTCCTACAGGACGAGAGCGACGCTAACCGTCAGAAGGGTATTGCTCTTGCCAATGATATCTGCAAGAATTACCGCCGTGAAGGAAACTTCTTCGATGAGATTATGGATGAGGCGAGATGAGTATGGATGAACTGAAAATGAAACTGTGTGATATACAGGGCAGACTGTTTGAACTGTCCGGCGCGAGGGGTTACGACAGCGTGACATTTATCAAAGCATTTATGACCTCTGAGGTGGCCAAGGGACTGGATTCCAAGTTTAATCGCATGCAATGGGCGGGGGAGGAATACTTGCTTGCCGAGCTTGCGGAAATCGTCGAGCTGACCGAAGGCGGTGAGGTGTACGACACAGAGGTGCTCTATTGGAGCGGCTACTTGTACCGCTTCTGGCACTTTACCACCGGCGAGAACAGCAAGGAGATCTACAAGCAAGCCCCTGCCGAAACCATGAGACGCAACTGGCTCATCTTCCACACCCTCGCCCCCGAAGTGGCGATCGAGGATCTGAAAGAGATCTATAGGCAGAGGAATGAATAAGAATCATCTCCACTATGAAACAAAGGCTCTCGTCTTGGCATAAGACGGGAGCCTTATATTGTTCTCTTATAAACAAACGCATTCCCTTGCTTGCCTACCCGTTCAATGCACTCGAGGTGCAACAGGATGTTAGTGGCAACCTGGGCTCTTGCCTTGGGAATCTTCCCGCAGGCGGCAAGATCGGCAGTGGTGAACTCCTCGGGGAGGGAGTCCGGAAGGAAATAGCCGTAGTCCTCCTTGGTGCACAGCGGCACTTCCGCCACCAAGGCCTTGGGCAGACCGTCATTTCTGGTGGCGCGCTTCTTCTTATCTGCGCCGTACCCGTCTAACATCTTGTATTCTTCAATATCCATCAGCGCCAGCCGAATGCTGAGCCTGGGGTGGCGCAGAAAATCCTTAATCCCGTACAGCTCGTCAAATACACGAAACCCGTAGTCCGTCTTGGGGCTGCGCCTGGGAGCGGTCACAGCACCGGTGTCCGGGTCCACCCAGCAGAGCCATTTGCGATACGTGACGGGGTATACAATGGTCACCGGGCATTCCGTGAGAAATGCATGGAGCTTCCGCTTCATCCGGAAGAAACCGCGGGTCTGAATCTCGATGACGCCCTCGGGACGGCAAATGTCCGCCACAAATCCACAGGTGGGAACCTCCTCATACACGGCCTCCTCCGCATAGAACCGCTTCAGCACCGCATGGGTGCTCTTCTCCGCCAAAGTGCCGATGCCACCGGCAGCGGTGAGCTCATCTAGGGTGGCGTCGCAGACTTGCTCGAAGAGCTGCGCACGCTCAGGGGAAATGATGTGTTGTAGGAGTTGGTTGTTCATGAGGACCTCCGGGGGGTGAGTGGGGTAATGGGGGATGAGCTGAGAGGGCAGGGCGATGGGTCATCCGGGAAATGAGTCCTGAGAGGGACGGGAGATGAGCCATCGGGATGGGGCTGTCTGCTCTTATTCTAACATGCGGAGAGGGGGAAGGCAACTGAAAATGCGGAGAATATAGACTTATTGAGAAGTTTGTTGAGTTGTCAAAGAAGTTCTCGTCGGGCGAGAGTTTTACATTATTTATTCAAAACCTATTGATATTTTGTCGAAATTAGCGCATAATATATCCGACGAGGTGATGATATGAAGCGTAATATTTCTTTGAATCAAATTGAAAAACGAATCCGTAAATCACAAAAGGGAACGCTTTTTTGACTTCTGATTTTACGGATTTTGCATCATCGGATGCTACAAATAAGGCTCTTCTTCGTCTTGAGGATGCTGGACTTATTCGAAGGATTCTTTTCGGCATTTACGAATACCCCGATTATAATGAATTTTGGGGCGAATATGTCGAGTCGTCGCCTGATATAGTAGCGTAACACTTTGGCAAGGAAGTTCGGTTGGACGAGTGTTCCCTGCGGAGATACGGCGCTCAATATGCTTGGACTTTCAGCGCAAGTTCCTACTGTTTGGCTTTACATCAGTGATGGGACAGGAGTATTCTTACGGAAACACCATGATTAAATTCAAGCGCACAACGAATAGAGAGATTTCGAAGATCTCATATAAGACTGCGCTTGTTATTCGGGCTCTCAAAGCACTTGGTAAGGAAAATATAACCGCCGAGATTATCGATAAAATTGTGTCAACGACTACCGACGAAGAAAAAGCTACGATGTTTGTTGAAGCGAAATACGCAACGTCGTGGATATACGACATCATAATAGAACTTTGTGGAGGGGCAAGACGAGAAACATAGCAACAATACCGGCGCGTGACCGCGAGGCGATTATAGGAAAAGATTTTTGGGTCTGCTATATGCTCGACTATCTTTTCCACCGTTCTGCGAGGAAGGAGAATCTTGCGTTCAAAGGGGGTACAGGCCTTTCCAAAGCCTACGGACTTATCGAGCGTTTCTTTGAGGACATTGATTTGATTCTCGATTGGCGTGTTCTCGGCTACGGCATCAACGAGCCGTGGGAAGAACGCAGCAATATGAAACAGGATATATTCAATAAAGAAGCGAATACGAGAGCCGAAGAGTTCCTTCGTGATACATTCTTGCCCGCTATTTCTGCCGACCTTGCTTCCGAGCTTGGCGGCGGAGTGAAATGTTTTATCGATCCCGACGATCCGCAGACTGTGAAGATCTCATATCCGAATAGTTTTGCGGATATGTCGATTCTCCAAGATATCAGGCTTGAAATCGGGCACTTCCGCGTGGACTTCTGTAAAGGTTGCTGTTATTACGCCATATTCCGTGCAAGTGTACGGCAGACTCTTCAAGCAACCCTCAACTGATATTTTAACCGTCCTACCCGAGCGCATCCCTTGGGAGAAAAATTACAATTTTGTACGGAGAGGCGTTTCGCGCGGAAGATAGACCCTTCCCGACAAGATATTCCCGACATTATTACGACTTGTATCAAATGATGCAAACTGAAGTGAAAGACAACACGCTTGCGAATAATGACATTTTAACTTGCGTTGTGGATTTCAAGGACAAGTTCTACTGTTGCCCATGGGCGAGATATGATCTCGCCAAGCGCGGCACAATGCGCTTGATGCCACCCGGATATAATCTTGATAAGCTCCGCGATGACTGTGAGCATATGCAGAATATGCGTTCGGAGATAAGCCGAGCTTCGAAGAGATTATGAAGGGAATTGAAAAACTCGAAAACGATATCAATGAATACAGAAAGGAGAATTAAATGAAAGATCTGGAAAAACCCATGATGGATAATGCTGTAAACGAAAACGAAGAGGTAAATTTACAGTTAGCCGAGAATGAGAATGTGGACGAAGAAACACAATCTTCAAGCGAAGACAAAAGAAAACTTTTGGAAAAAACAAAGATAGTTAAACAAACATGGTCTATTTTGGAAATATACCAAAAAGTTCAAGCGAAAAAGCTTGTATTAGATCCTGATTATCAAAGAAATCAGATTTGGAAATTAGATAAAAAGACCGCTTTTATTGAGTCGCTTTATATGGGAATTCTAATTCCACCAATTTACGTTGTTGAAATACCCGGAGAAAATATTCTTGATGGTGCAACTTATGAAGTTGTTGATGGTAAACAAAGATTAACTACAATATTAGATTTTATAGAAAACAAATTTGCGTTAGCGAACAAATCGCTTGAGTATTATAAAGATTGGTTTGAAAACAAAAAGTTCGCTCAAATACAGTCAGAATATACCGAACTTACAAATACAATGCTCTCATCAGTGCTCGATATATATGTGATCACATCGAATTCTCCTGAATTTACTAAATACGATATATTTTCTCGTTTGAATAAAGGATCGGAGCCCTTAAAAGTAAATGAGATAAGAAAGGCAATATATCAAAGCCATGTATTGAAACTAGTTTCTGAATATGTTGAGAGAAATTTGAAAAATCCAATATACGAGACCATCTTTACAAAAAATGATATTAAGCGTTACGAAGATTATGGACGCTTCTTTAGGAGCATTGCTTTTTATGTTAGATCCAATCCGGAACGGAATATTATTGAGGCATACAATTCGAGACCGCGTGAAATGATAAATAATGTTCTTTCGGGGCTTCAAAATAAAACTATCATTATAAATGATATCAAACTTAAAGCAATCCTTAATGCTACCATTCAACTTTGCTTAATGTATAAAGATCAAACAAATGGTTTACATTTGATAGATGCCTCGATATATTTTGCTACCGAAAAGTTAGAAAAGTATAAAGAGAAATATACTACAATTGTTAATGATGATATAATTAAGGAAACGCTAGAAAAATCCGCAACGACTACAAGCAATGTAAATGCAAGATTTAAACGGATTCATGAAATAATGGGTGAGTGATCTATTATGGCAAGTGATAATAGAAAATTTATCGAAACACAAATAGAGGCATTGTTAATAAGGCGGTTTTTGGTTGCTTATGATGAATTGGAAGCGGAAATCCGAAACATTTTTACAGAAAACATATCATTAATATTGCCACAAAAGAAGGAATTACTGTTTTTTTATTTAGCAGGAATAAAAAGCAACGTTCATATTGAATACGGAAATCATTCTTTAAGTGCGGTGTCGGCTCAATATTGTTCAAATGAAAAGTTTTCGATGTTTAGTTCCAACCAAATTATTAAAATCCATCGGCAATGTCATTTGTTGGATGTGTTTGATTTTAACATACAGTCAATCAATAATAAAAAAACGGAATACGTATTTACGGACTCTTACATTAAACTTCTGAATATGCGAAACAAACTTGCTCATGAATTGTCACACTTGGTATTTAAAGACAGTGATGTTATTGAACTGTTATCGAATGATTATATTGAAGAAAACAGTTCTGAGTGGTTATCATATTTAGATGCCAAACTTATGACAGATGAAAGCAAAAGTATATTTAGCAATTTAATTATGATGAATGCCATAATTAAAGAACTGAAAAGGAGAAAAGTTCAAAATGTTGAAGCAGTGGATAGTGAATAATATTAGTGACTTTAATAACAACATAAAAACCGAAGAAGATTTAAAAATAAAAGTATTGCTTCCTTACTTAAGAAGTTTAGGGTATATGGATTCTGAGTTTCGTTTTGAACATAGCATTGACGTGACAATCGGAACAAAGAAAACTACGGTGTTTTCGGATTTGGAGATTATTGTTGACGGCAAAGCTGAGATAGTCATTGATACTAAGTCGCCATCAAAAAGTATATCTGAAAAAGATGTATTGCAATCAGCCAGTTATGCAAAGCTGATTAATACTCCTCCTGCGCTTTATGGTATTACTACAAACGGACTGGAGTGTATTGTTACAAACGTATATACAGGAAAACGAATTAGCGAAATACCCACTAAAACTCAGCTCATTAGAGATATTGATAAATCAAAGAAGAAACCTCTTCGCGATGTTGAGTTGCGAGAAGTCGAAAGTATTCTCTTTACCCTTCATAATACAAAAGAATTATATAAGGTTATTCAAGATAGCAAGGATGTAATAGAAAAACGAGGCTTAATTCGTAGCGATCAATCCTTTAGAGAAATGACAAAAATTATATTGACCAAAATGAACGAAGAGCGACGAGTCAAAGCAAAAGAGGGGAATAATCGGTTTTCTAGTTCATATCTTTCATCTGCGGCTAAGATTAATGAAACTATTGAACTTGTTATATTCAATCAGTTGTTTGATGAAGCAAAAGCAAAATATCCAAGTATTTATACAAATGAAAATGAAACGCTACAGATATCCGATAATAATTGTATTGTAGATATCGTAAGGAAACTGGAACCGTTCTCGTTTGTTGGAACTGGAGATGATATCAAGGGAACGGTATACGAAGTGTTTTTGAAATCTACACTTAGAGGAGAGTTTGATCAGTATTTTACTCCTCGAGAGCTGGTTGATTTTATGGTTAAATGCGCGGATCCGGATATTGGAGATGTTATTTTAGACCCGGCCTGCGGATCGGGTGGATTTCTTATTCAAGCGTTTAATTATGTAAATAAGAAGATCAATAATTCTAATACTTCTGAAATTGATAATAATAACAAATTCATGGCGCTCATAGACAAATGCTTATGGGGGCATGAGGCGGATTATGATCTGCATGTATTAGCAAAAATCAATCTTATTATGCACGGAGATGGATGGAATAATATCTATCAAGGGGATACATTAAAGAGTGACAAGATTCCAAACAATCATTTTGATCTTGTTTTGGCAAATCCGCCATTTACCATAGCGTATACGTTTTCGGATGTTTTAAGTAAATACGAGTTGGGAGTTGGAAAGAGGTCCGAGGAATTAGACGTTCTTTTTGTTGAGAAAAGTTTGATGGCACTAAAACCAGGTAACGATATGTATATAGTTTTACCTGAGGGACTTTTAAACATAAAAAAATATTCTTATTTTAGAGAATGGTTATTACAAAAAACAGATATGCTAATGTCAATTTCTCTTCCTGAGGGGGCATTTATCCCTTTCGGTGGATCAGTTTCTAAAACGTGTATTCTGGGAGTTCGGAAGAAGGGCCGAGAAGAAGATAATTATGCGCCACCCAAATATGTATTCCTTGGCAAAGCTCTTGAAGTAGGGTATGAAACTGGCAAAAAGGCTTACATCCCCAATAATAAAAATGATCTGGAAGAGATGACGTTCTTCATAAATGAAATATTTAATGGAGTAAAGCAGACAACTAATGGTGGTGAATGCGGGTGGATTAAGCAAGAAGATATAACATCCTATAGAATTGATGCGAATTATCTTCTGAATCGAATTGATAGACATGCTTTAGAAGAACGATTTCCAATCTTGGTGCCTTTAAAAGAAGTATGTCAAATTCGAAACGAGTCTGTATCGGTGCGAAATGATAAGGACTATAATTATTTAGAGGTGCCTGACATATCTGAAGCAACCGGTGTAATCACTAATGTTCGAAGGATTGCAGGTAAATTATTAAACCAGTCATCCTTCCACAAATTCTATCCAGGGGATATATTATTTACAAGAATTAACCCAAGGAAAAACAGAATTGCCATCGCGCCACCTATCGATGATTATGGAATTGTTTCAAAAGAAGTATTTAGATTGGAACTTAAGCCCAATGAATATATAGACTATCAAGATAGGTATGTTCTTTGCGCGATATTACAGTCGTCCCACGTACACAATCAAATTGTACGGTTGTCTACAGGATCTTCGTCTTCTCGCGCACGCGTTCAAGAAGATGATTTGTTAGCAGATGTTTACATTCCGATCCCAGGCAAAGATTTGCAAAAAAGGCTTAGTGGATCTCTTGCAAAAACAACGATGGAAATATGGAGTTGTTCACAAAAATTCTTGTCGACGTATGAAGAAAACCAACAATTGTTGGGCTCTCTCGTCAATAAGAACGATATGAGAAGCGTTTGAGAGAGTCGGACTTGCAAACGAAAAGAAAAAGAAGGTCTACAAGTTATCCGGAGGAGAGCAGCAGCGTGTAGCACTGGCGCGTTTGATGATAAAGAGGTGTGAAGTGATTCTTGCGGATGAGCCTACGGGCTCTTTGGATGATAAGAATGGAGAACGAGTGCTGGAGATTCTTCGCGAACTGAATCGGGAAGGGAAGACAGTAGTGCTTGTTACACACAGCAAAGCAATAATCGATGCGGGAGGACGGGTCATTGAATTGTAGTGCGATGGAGGCAGCGAAGCGGAAATGGAATCTGTAAAGAAGAAATGGTTAATCGGAGTTCTTGTGGCTCTTGTGTTTGTTGGTGTTGCGGCATACTTGATTGCAATTGCAGTATTAAACGAAAGGACATCGAAAAAAATTGCTTTCAACCCGGAGATGAACTGTAGATGGGAGGCTGATGGGGACTTTTATTATACTGCGGATACCGCATCCGTGTTTCTTCCGAAGGTAGAGATATATGCCACCTATAATGCTCCGGACGACATAGAAGTGGAGATACTCATTGAGAAAAGCTTGTTCGGAAAGAAGAAAATGTACTTGTCCATTTATGATGCAGAAGAGGACAAGTGGTCGGGTAGGGCGACGCTTAATTCGAATATGGAGTACACACATATGAATCCCAAGGACGAAGACGTATGTACGACGCAAACGAGGCTGCGGTAGTAGCTTTGTTTGAAAAGGTGGATAAGTTATGGGGAACCGTTAAGTGATTGCAGGAGATAGAAATGTCTCGCAAAACTCCCCCTTGACAACCCGCTCCTCCTCGTAGTATGATTGCAACAAGTTCATATCATTTGGCGATGAAGAGAAGAGTACCTGTTGTAATCCGATACAGAGAATCCGCGGTGGCTGAGAGCGGAACGGCAATTGCAGGAGGGAACATGGTCTTGGAGCCGCGCAGGCGAGGATGCAGAGGTTTTGTTCCGGAGGCGGAACGAGCGGTGAGTGGCATCTTAGGTTGCGCCGGGAGCACCCGTTATCGTGTTAGGCTGTCGAGCAATCCGCAGCTGATAGAGGCACAGGAAACTGTGTGAAGTAAAGTGGTACCACGAAGCTACGGCTCTCGTCTTTATATAAGACGGGAGCCTTTTTCAATATCTGGGAGCGTGTCGGCTCATGGATATTGGAACAGAGAAAAGGAACCTACCAAGGTTTTTGGAACCACCCCCACCGCCCATGATAGAAATGAACAAAACAGATATACTACTTTTACGGAGGTAAGAATTATGTGCAATTGTTGTGACAAGACGAAGAAGCCTTACTACATTACCACCGCCATTGCGTACACCTCGGGTAAGCCCCACATCGGCAACACCTACGAGGCGATTTTGGCGGATGCCATTGCGCGTTTCAAGCGTTACGAGGGCTACGATGTATTTTTCCAGACCGGTACGGATGAGCATGGTCAGAAGATTGAGATTAAGGCAATGGAGTCCGAGACCACACCCAAGGCATTTGTCGATGAGGTGGCAGGGACCATTCGCGGTATCTGGGATCTCGTTGGCACGTCCTACGACAAGTTCATCCGCACCACCGACGCGGATCACGAGCGTCAGGTGCAGAAGATTTTTAAGAAGCTCTACGACAAGGGCGACATCTACAAGGGAAGCTACGAGGGCTTGTATTGTACTCCTTGTGAGTCCTTCTGGACCGAGTCGCAGCTCGTGGATGGCAAATGCCCGGACTGTGGTCGTGACGTGCAGCCCGCCAAGGAGGAGGCGTATTTCTTCCGTATGAGCAAGTACGCGGATCGCTTGATCGAGCATATCAACACCCATCCCGAGTTTATTCAGCCCGTGAGCCGCAAGAACGAGATGATGAACAACTTCCTGTTGCCGGGACTTCAGGATCTGTGCGTGTCCCGTACGTCATTTAAGTGGGGCGTGCCCGTGGATTTTGATGATCGCCACGTGGTATACGTGTGGCTGGACGCCCTCACCAACTATATCACCGGTATCGGCTACGATGCGGACGGTGACAGCACCGAGCAGTTTGGCAAATTGTGGCCCGCAGACTTGCATCTGATCGGCAAGGACATCATTCGTTTCCATACGATTTATTGGCCCATCTTCCTCATGGCTCTGGATGTGCCTCTTCCGAAGCAGGTGTTCGGTCATCCTTGGCTGCTGCAGGGTGGCGAGAAGATGAGCAAGAGCCGCGGCAATGTGATCTATGCCGACGACCTTGTGAAATTGTTCGGCGTAGACGCGGTGCGCTATTTCGTATTGCATGAGATGCCTTTCGAAAATGACGGCGTGATTACCTGGGAGCTCATGGTGGAGCGTACCAACTCCGACCTTGCCAACACCCTTGGTAACCTCGTAAATCGTACCATTTCCATGACCAACAAGTACTTTGGCGGCGTTGTGAAGAAGACCGGCGTAGAGGAAGAGGTGGACGCAGATCTGAAGGCCGTTGTCACCGGTACGAAGGCCAAGGTTGCTGCGAAGATGGACGGTCTGCGTGTGGCGGATGCCATTTCCGAGATCTTCACGCTGTTCAAGCGTTGCAATAAGTACATTGATGAGACCATGCCTTGGGCACTTGCCAAGGATGAGAGCAAGCAGGACCGTCTTGCAGAGGTGCTCTACAACTTGACGGAGTCTATCGTAATCGGCGCAAGCCTCTTAGAGAGCTTCTTGCCGGAGACTGCACAGAAGATTGCGGCACAGCTGGGTACGGAGCTTCGTGCATATGACGCTACCGAAGAGTTCGGTCTGTACGAGAGCGGTAATAAGGTAACGGATGCACCTCAGATTCTCTTCGCTCGTCTGGATTGGAAGGAGATCGCTCCCAAGGTGGAGGAGATTCAGGCGGCACAGAAGGCAGAGTACGAAGCAGAGCAGGCACGTATCGCCGCAGTGTATGCGAAGAACGGCAAAGGTGTAAATGCACCTGCCGAAGGTAGTGCTACGGGAGCGACCTGTGCAGGTGGTGTCGGAGTCGGTGTGGCCGGCGCAAGTGCATGTGGTTGCGGCACGGCAGCAGGTACCAAGTCCACGGAGGAGATTCTTGCCGAGGCAGAGACTCGCTTTATTGACCTTGAAGCCAAGGAAGAGATTGAGTACGACGACTTCGCTCGTATGCAGTTCCAGGTGGGCGTAATCCTCAAGTGCGAGGAAGTGCCCAAGTCCAAGAAGCTCCTGTGCTCTCAGGTGAAGGTGGGTAGCAAGGTGCTCCAGATCGTATCCGGTATCAAGAAGGCGTACAGCCCTGAGCAAATGGTAGGCAAGCGTGTTATGGTTCTTGTGAATTTAAAGCCCGCCAAGCTGGCAGGACTCACCTCCGAAGGTATGCTTCTGTGTGCCGAGGACGAAAATGGCGAACTCTCCTTGATGGTACCTGAGAAGGATATGCCCGCAGGAGCGGAGATCTGCTAATCTGACATGTGGCATCACGGGAGTACTGCGGGAGTGGTCTGTTGTGTGTCAGTGTCTGATGAAACAAGGGAATAGATAAGGAATAAGGGACAGAGTGCGTATGCTTCTGTCCCTTTTGGTTCATTTGCCGGTGAGTGCATGATATAACGTCGAAAATATATTAACTTTGTGTTACATTTCGCCTCTTCCGTTGTTTTTTTTGTTGTTTTGTTATATAGTTAGTATGTGATGGTGGACATTGCGTGTGAGAATACAGAGAATCTACGAATGCAACGCTATATAAGGGAGGCAATTATGGGGCGATTTATGAAAGAGTTGAGATATTCCATGAAGATGCGTAGGCATCTATTCTTTTTGATGCTTGTTTGGTTTGCGGTAACCACGGCATTATGGCTATTCCAGGGAACGGTTTTGCAAGAGCTTAAGAGCTCATTTCCCGGGGATTACGGCGTGAAGACATCGGGAACTGCCAAGGAATATAAGGTGGCGGGGTATTACGATGAGATGGCCTCTGTGACCGACAGCGATCTAAAGGCGGAACTTCGTTTCAATCAGAAGTTGCACAGCGCGGATTGGATGGACTACCGCGAGATCGTGGTGGACAACCTCTATGTGCGCGCATATTCGGGAACCGATCTGGCGATTGTCGGTTACGAGCAGGGCGATTATGTGGACAATAAGGACGTGGATGTGGAAGGTACGCTTCACAGTCTGATTAATACCATTTGGATGGATTATGCAGCGGTGGAAGAGGCTAAGCTCGGTCTCTATGCTGAGAAACTGTTTCAGTATCCCAATGACTACATAGATCGTATGTTTGTTGTGCTGGGTGCGGGCCTGGAAGGTGATTACCAAGTTGGCGATGTAATGGAAGTAAGAACGGACTATGGTTCTATGGACGCTTATGTTAGAGGCTTTTTGAACAAAGGTGCCAAAGCGGAACTGAACGGTAAGAGTATCAATCTGGATTACTTTATTGTGTGCCCGCTGGATAATATGGACAATATTTACGGTGGCGATGACGAGGCGGCTGAGACGTACGTGTCGCCGATATTCTTACATCATACAGCATTGACAGAGGATATGTCTGTCTGTGATAATACTTTGAATAATGCCACTATGGTCACAGACGATAAGGAGTATCGTGCGGTGAAGAGTCTCTGGTTGTCCCGTGATGTACTGAAGAGTACGGAGACGGATCCGGAGTGGATTCAGAAACTGGCCAAGAGTCAGAATGCAATGTATAACAGCATTGCGCTTGGTAGCAACTATGAAGTTACCGGACTTGGCAAGATCGGTAGTTCCATGGATGTGAAGGGTATCGATTCGATTCTTTCTTGTGTGTGTACGCAGGTGTTGCCGGCGGGAACTACCATAACGGTAGACGGCAAGGAGATTTGCTTGGATGATTATATTGTCTTCGTTCAGCCGGATTATGAAGTGATTTATTCTGAGGAAGGTGAGGCGCCCGGTGCACCGGTATCCCCCACGCCTGCTCCCGATGCAGGGGCCGGTGAGGATGTGAATCAAGACGGGGAAGATGTGATTACGCCGGATGATTCGGATGTTTCTACAGAGATGATTGTGAATACGTACAGTGTGGCAGAACGTTCGAAGTTATTCTATATTCTCTTCCTGAAGAACCGTGGTTACTTTGAGACCACTTATGCGCCAAATGAGGCACAGCGTAAGCTCACTGTCATGGTAGAGGACGCATGGAAGAACTTCTACTTGGAGAATGAGAATAAGGACGCGATAACCACCTATACCGTTCGCGAAGCAGATGCGGCAAATAGCATCTTGTATCGTCAGGACATTGCCACATTGCAAGGCAAGATGAAGACAATTGCTAAGGTGGGCCTGTGGCTTGGTTTGGCACTGTTGGTGTTGTATTATTTCCTGAAACTTCGCAGAGGTAAGGATTATTATACTGCCATTGTACTGACCGGAACCTCTTCGGTTGAGGTTATGGTATTGTTCCTGCTTGAGGGGGCACTCCTGTTCGTTCTTGCAAATGCGGTGGGTTATGTAGGTTGTTTCGTTATCTGTAAACTATTGCATCTGCAGATGATAGGTATCGGCGGTATTGTGAAGTGGAATCTGTTGGTGATCGGATTGCCTACGCTGGCCATTTCCGTATGGGTGCTGATTCGTGACTACGGAAGAATGTTCCGTAGAGTAAGGGGGTAACGAGATGGCATTAGAGGTTAGAGGAATTACCAAAGCATTTGGTATCGGCAATCGACGCAGTACCGTTTTGAGTCGTTTCTCCATGACGGTTGAGGATGGAGAGATGGTTGCGGTTGTTGGCAAGAAACGTAGCGGCAAGAGTACGCTTATGAATATTCTCGGCGGAATGTCGCGTCCGGATTCGGGAATCTATCGAGTGGACGGCAAGCAAGTACATCCGTGGAACCCATTTGCTATGGCAATGTTGCGAAGCCGTAAGTTCGGAATTATTACAAGAGAACCATTGTTGGTTCAGGACATGACCGTATATGAGAACATTATGATGCCCCTGAGTCATCGCCTTATGACGCATAAGACGAAGATGAAGCGTGCGAAGGATCTGTTGCGTAGTTTGGGCATGAAGGGAAAGGGGAAGTTCTATCCCCACGAGCTTACCGAGCTGGAGCAGCAGAAGGTATGTGCCGCAAGAGCTATGATTACCGAACCCAAGTATCTGTTAGCAGATGAACCAACGGCGTGTCTGGTGTCCAGCGATGTGGATCGTTTTCTGGACTTCTTGGAAGTGTTGAATAGTGCGGGCTATACCATCGTAATTGCTACCCATAGCAAACGTGTGGCCAGTCGGTGTCACCGCATGATTCCCATTACCGGTCAGGAACCGGAATCCGCAGAAGTGCAGGTCATGGCAGCCGAAGAGATGCCGGAGGTTCCGGGACATACGGTTGCCGGAACGGCACAGGGTCCTACTTCGGAAGAAGAGGCGTATCTGCGTGGTGTGGAGTCTGAGGATTCCGAGGAGGAGTTGGAGAATAGGATTCGTGAGAATCTCAGTGCCATGGGAATGGCAGGAGAGATTCCGGCCCAGCCAAAGGGTCCGACTCAGGGCAGTACTCCCGAGAGAGAAGCGGCAGAGGTAGAGATGATTGAAGTCATGGCCAACACCGGTAATCTGGCACTGTCCTCTATCATGGAGGAAGAATTGGAGAAGAGCTTGCAACTGAACGTGGAGCATCTGATGTAGTTACCGGAGAGGAAGTCCCGGTCGTCTGCATCGATGAGAGGTAGTGGAATAAGCGTTTAGGGGTTCACCGAGAAAGATGTTTGTGTACGTGCAGAGAGTGTGAACACATATAGAGAGTATGTGTATATGCAGAGAGTGTGAACACACATAGAGAGTATGTGTATATGCAGAGAGTGTGAACACATATAAAGAGTATGTGTATATGCGGAGATTCTGTGTACGCGAAGAGAAGTCTTTCTACAAAATAAAGAGGAACAAAGTTGTTAAGGAGTAGAGCGTAATGAGTGTACAATCCGGAGCCAAATGGAAGAGAAGTGCCGGAGTGCTAATGCCTATATTCTCGTTACCGAGTCCCTACGGAATCGGTACTTTGGGTAAGGCGGCATATGAGTTTGTGGATTTTGTTAAGGAGATGGGACATCATTATTGGCAGGTACTGCCCGTAGGCCCCACCAGTTATGGTGATAGTCCGTATCAGTCGTATTCTGCGTTTGCCGGCAATCCATATTTTATTGATTTTGATATGTTGATTGAGGAAGGATTGCTGACAAGGGAAGAGGCTGACGCAGAGTATTACGGTACGGAGCCGCGGTACGTGGACTATGGTGCTCAGTTCGGAAGTCGATATGTGGTGTTACGCAAGGCATTTGCCCGTAGTAAGCACGGGGAGACCGAAGAATATCTTGCATTTTTGAAGAAGAGTGCATACTGGCTGGATGATTATGCGTTGTTTATGGCCATTAAGGAGCGGGAAGGCTTCCGTAGCTGGCAAGAGTGGACGGACAAGGCTTTACGCCTTCATAAGCCGGCAGCGGTAAAGCGTGCAAAAGAGGAATTGGCAGAGGAGATGGAATTCCAGAAATTCATGCAGTTCCAATTCTTCCGTCAGTGGAATGCATTGCACGAGTATGCCAAGGAGGCAGATATAGAGATCATCGGAGATATTCCGCTGTATGTCTCTATGGATAGTGCCGAGACGTGGGCACATAGTGAGCTTTTCGAGCTGGATATTGACCGTAATGCGGTGAATATCGCCGGAGTTCCGCCGGATGCATTTAGCGCAGAAGGTCAGCGTTGGGGCAATCCATTGTATCGTTGGGATGTGATGGAAGCGAAGAATTTCCGCTGGTGGCGTGAACGTATGAAAGCCAATGCCGAGCTCTTCGATGTAATTCGTATCGATCATTTCATTGGTATTGTGAACTATTGGTCTATCCCTGCCAGATGCAAGACCGCTAAGGGCGGCAAATGGCTGAAGGGACCCGGAGAGAAACTCACCAATGTCATTGACAAGGCAGCCAAGGGCGCAAAGATTATCGCAGAGGACTTGGGTGTTCTGACAAAGCCGGTGAAGGATCTAATTGCCCAGTGCGGTTATCCGGGTATGAAGGTAATCGAGTTTGGAGTATCCGGAGATCCTTCCAATGACTATCTTATGCACAACTATCAGTCTCCGAATTGTATTGCTTACATCGGAACTCATGACAATGAGACCTTAGCAGGTTTCTTGCAGGGTTGTGAAGAGAAGGACATCTACTGGATGATGGGCTACTTCGGGATCTTGAAGAAGGAAGAACTTCATGACCAGATGATTCGACGACTCTATGAGAGCATTGCCAACGTAGTCATTATTCAGATTCAAGATTTCTTGCATTTGGACAACTCCGCGAGAATCAATCACCCGTCTACTCTGGGTAGCAACTGGCAGTGGCGTATGTTGCCCGGAGAGACTGAGAAGATTGACAAGGCATACTATCGTTGGGTATGTGAGATGTTCGGTCGCATTTAGTTTGGGCGATATATCTTGCGTTCTACAATGACGCGAGTGGAAGTTTGAAATATTCTAATATCTGAAGATACAAATTGATATATTTAGATACATGTTGATGCGTTATGATATATTGTTGATACATTATGCTGCATGTTGATATATTAAGATACGGCACCACTCCTTGTGAGTAGATTATGTGCGAGAACCATTTGGTTTTCACGTTTCTACTTTCAAGCAGTGGTGCCGTATTGTGTTATACCTCGCTTCAAATGAGGGGGCGTTTATTTCTGAACGGACGTCCCCTTCATCAGTGCGGTCAACTGGGTGAGCACGCCGTCATTGCCGTTCAGGCTTATGTTGCCGACGTTGCTACAGATCTTCTCCAAGAATTCCAGCTCCTTTAAGCGATACAGTGTCTGATTCTCGTCCATGAGCTTGGCAGTATTCAGCAAGGAACGAGTGGAGGCAACCTCCTCACGTCTTGTGATTACATTAGCCTGAGCTCTCTTCTCGGCAATCAGTACGGTGTTCATGATATCGCGTACGTCTCCGGGGAGAATGATATCTTTCACACCGGCATCGCAGATGTCTACATAGAGAACTTTCGATTTCTCCTGCAATTTTTCAAAGACATAGTTGCTCAGCAACTCTTTGTTCTCCAAGAGTTCGTCAATGCGGTAGCGACTCACGAATTCACGAAGAGCCAACTGTGCGGCAACGTGCAGTTGTTCCTTGAAGTCATCCACCTCGTTGTAGACCTTCACAAAATCCACGATCTTATAGTTGCATACAAAGTTGATGCGCAAGGCAACTTTATCCTGAGTCAGGATCTCCTGACCGGTAATGTTGAGCTGCATCAGACGTGTATCCACCAAGTCGTAGGAAACGTGAGTGGTACCATTCCAGAAGTAGTGAGTACCGGGCTCCAACAGTTTCTCAAAGCGGTTATCGTAGAACAGGCGTGCTTTCTGGTATTCTGCAACCACAATCTTGGTGCGAATTGCAGGGCCTAATTTGGGCAAGATGTATGCAGGAACCACCGGGGAAATCTCCGGGGTAGAAGTGTCCGCCACAAGGAAGGTGTGCTCCCCTGTTGCATTCCAAAAAGCATAGTGTCCTGCGGACAGAGCCTCTTCAAATTTGCCGTCCACAAAATGAAGGGCAACCTCTTGGTCCCCTACCATAATTGCGGTAGTTGCTGCCGTGACGGTATCGTTCTTTAGCAGAGTGGAAAGGTTGCAAAATGCAGATTCCACAGGGGTGTCTACGGGACATACTTCGATGTCGCGTCCCATAGAAGTGAAGTATTTGCCGGGAACCAGCATCTTCACAAATCGGCCATTCTTGAATAACAGTCCTCGTTCATTTTCAGTAATTGTTGTTCTTAACATATGTAAAATCCTCCGTGATTAAATTTTCGTTACAATCGTTCATGCGGAAGCAGCGGCAGCAGAATTCAGAAGTGCGTTGTGAGAGTGACAGTGTCGCTTCCCGTCCCGGGGTAAGCGAATCACTGTGACAGTCAGGCTGCAAATCGGTATCCTTCCGATGGCAGGGCTGTGTCTGCATTGCCGGAATGCACGAGGCTGACTCGTGACAAACGCGGCGGAACGATTGTGTTCATTTAATATCCTCTTATGAATAAATAAATTTTTGCGCCTTTGGCGCATTGTAGTAGGGTGGGGAGTCGAACCCCTTCACAGAAAGTGATGCCAAAAACCCAATGCAGTGAACTGCGTTACACAGAACACTCGCATCCTTGCGCAAACTTCCTTGGCATATGCGTTGGTACACCGAGCATACCGCGGTGATACATGAGACACCGGCATTAAGTATCGCTTGCAAGGACTACTATACGTCATAAGAGGAGAACAATCACGGAAAAAAAGTTGCGAACTTATTTAGTTTTCAAGGTTCGAAGTCTTGTCTTGCAAGAGCAGTGCATATTGCTTCTGTAACTTAGCACGAATCAAATCAATGAAGGAGGCGGGTTCGATTACCTTTAGAAATGGTCCAAAGGAGAGTACGCGGATGAGTAATTCGCTTTCATCTTCACTGTTATAGTAAACAGTAATCCGGTAGCGGTCATTCTCCATGCGTTGTGCTTCCTTCTTAAAGTGAGCAAAATGTAATAGGGCGCGCTCCAGTGCATTTCGCTCATCCTTCAATTCCATGACAATATTGGTTTCATGGGAAGGAGAGAAGGAGGAAGAAAAAATGCAGTCTGTTTGCACGGAAACAGGGTTAGTTGTAACTAAAGAATGATTCTTCTGTGTGTCAAGTACATTACAGCTGATTATTGAGGCTAAGCGTAAAGTACGTATATGCTTGGCATTTTCAACAAGAACGCGAAAACAATCGTCCTTCTCAGAATATTCAAGTCCCGTGGGGCGACAAGTGAAGGACATAGAGAGCCCGTTCTTACGTCGATATGTAATATGAAGATTATTCTTCATAGCGATAGCATTTCGAATCGTTGTAAAATTACCGATGTATGCGGGGGCTGTGTAAGGATCGCCGTTGTTGTATTGGTCAAAATATACGATGTCTTCCGGCTGGTAAAGAGGGGCGATTTCGTCCCAATTCGGGAACTCTGTACAGAGTTTTTGCAGTTCGGGAAAGAGCAATGCCCGTGGATCTGCCAACAGTGCCTTGAGCCATCGAAGTTCCAAAGTTGTCAACGGACACACCGGCACATGTTTCAAAGGTGTTGTATAGTCGGGAGACAGTAAAGGCCAGTCCCCGTTTTCCAATGAAGGCACAATTGTAATCGCACTTTCCGAAAAGGTGTGTTTACCGGCAATCTGGCGGAGACGTTCCTTCGTTAAGGTACCTTCAATCGCAGACGATAGAATGTTTGCTACCGCTTGGTAATAGAGGTTATGTATCTCATGAAATAGCATTATTGATCTCCTATAATTCCATATTGGTGGCACATCTGTTTCAAATCTTCATAGAAGGTATGTTCCAAAGCTTTATTCGAAAAATGAATCGATGTAATACGACACAAAAACGTGCGAATCCAGGGAAGCAACTCCATAGAATCGTACACCTCGGCTCGAAAGCGACAGGTGTTCGCGTCAAGCAATTCTACTTCGCCACAACGTCGTTCTCGTAGTAGCCGTTGATATATATGCGGTTCATCATTATCAAAATGAATCGTAAATTCAACACTCTCCAGATGAGCTGCGGAATTGGTGGAAACGCCCCACATATGCTTCTGCATCTGCGCAAGTCGTTCTCTGTGTGTGAAAACAGAAGGGCAGACTTCTCCCAAACTAACCTTAGTAATATAGTCGATTCGCATGGCGCGGATATGTCCGGAGCTTTGGTTCATAGCAAGAAGATATTGACGCCCGTTCTGCACACTTATGAATATCTTCAGAGGGAGAACAACCTGCGTAGTAGAGGGTTGTTTTCGCGGTTGAACACTGACGATTGTCGCATATTTTCCGGTACGAATTCCATCCAAAAGAGTGCAGACAATCTCACTCTCCATAGTGTGAGCGATGTAGTGATGTTTGAAGGAAAACATGCCATGTGTCTGCGGAATTCGATCCAATAGGTAACTTCCCAATACGCCACAAGGGGTAACCTCCGAAAAATAGGATAGTGCATTGCCATAAGAATCAATGCAAGGAAGTGGTTTCAGAGAATAATACATGGTCTTGCCTTGCTTCGTGGCGTCTATAAGACCAAGTGAGGTATATTCCTGCAACTTCTTTCGGACGGTGGATTCTTCGAAGAGTAGGGCGCAGCGAGAATCGGTCAAATATTCCTCGTCCATCTGATTCAAAATCTCTTTGAGGGTAAATGCGTAGGGGGGCTCCTGTAGAATATCCATTAAGATAAAATGCATCGTGATGTCGCCGTTGGTGAAACTCTTGGATTTCCAGGCCTTGTACAGAGGATTGTGCCCGGTGTTCCGACTGTCAATAGAAAGAAAGACATTTTTGCCGGACGGAGTCTGGCGAAAGCCCATATGCTCACCCAAATAACTCTCTACGCGACGTCGTTCGTTATCATAAGATCTGGCGCTCTTCTCATGAAATTCTTCGCGACTCTTAAATCCATATACGTAGAACTCTCGCATGTAGCTGCGAATTCGATCGAAATTTTTAATCAGCTCGGTGTATGCCATGGTTTTCTCCGGTGGAACAAGTTCATTTTTCGACATTGTAGCACACGGACAGAGGAAAATACAACGGCAGAAGTGAAAAAAACGAAAAACCGGAAAAATGAACAAATTTCGAGGAGCCGTTTGGGCAGTTTTTTCGGGGAGCTTAAAATCTTTGTGCAACTTGTTTAAGACATTTTGAACAAACAAAAAATGGGCCTTCGTTAATGTTCACAAACTTGCATTTGAGGCACATTTTGTTGTTGACGGCGTGGGGTTTTGTGGCTTAATATGGCGTCACCAACGAAACGGGAGGAAGAGACGATGAAGGTAGTGACCTTGATTTTTCGTGAGAAACGATATCGAAATCGTATGGTCGAAGCGTTGCAGAAAGCGTTGCCCAGAGAATGGGTTGTAGCAGGTTTTGAGACTATAGAAAGTATGCTGAATTGGAGCGAGCGTAGGCGCGTCCGTGTAATTATTGTTGAGGATGCGTACCCGGATGGCGAAGAGTCGGAGCATTTGCGAAGATATGCGGAAGATACCGACACCTCATTGTTGTGGTTAAAAGAGGATCGTGAGGATCTGGAATACAATCAGATCTTTCGATATCAACCAATTGATCAGGTGGCGGAAGCGGTCTTGGATGCCGGAAAGCGCATGGACCGCAAAGAAAATATCCTCGGAAAACGTCCACCAAATGGTTGTAATTTCTACGGCGTGTGGTCAGTTTCCGGAGGAAGCGGAGCTACGCAGACAGCTTATGGTTTGGCACGTCGTCTGGCAGTGAGAAATAAGACTTTGTTCTTGTGTTTGGACCCTACACCGGGATTGCCGGAGGAGATCACGGAGGGAGAAGGAGATGTATCGGAACTCATTTATCTGCTGCGGGAGTACGGGGAGAACTGGGTTGACAAGGAAGACCAGTGCACCAGAGGCGGCGGAGGTTTCTACTATATTAGCGGATTGGTTGGACTGTCGGATCTAAGTCTGTTCGGAGAGGCTGAGGTGGAAGCTTTGATACAAGGAATTCAATTGCTGGGCTATTGGAATGTAGTAATAGATTTCGGGAGTGTATGCGGAGCACATGTGGAGTTACTGCGACGATGCGATATCATTTATGCAGTAGGTGATAGTAGAGGACGTAAGTGGATAAGTTTCAAAAGACAAGCGGAAGTCGAGGGGATTTTTAACCGTGTGAAGCGGTTCGAAGAGAGTGAGATGGTTGTATGAGGGACAAAGAAGAACTCTTTCGTAGAGAAACTTTATGTCAAGTACTTTCCGATGAAGTATTGGCACGAATTGATGGCTCTCGTGAGATAAGTGATGAAGAACTATCGGAGATGATTGAAGACACCATACGTACGCATGGGAGGGGTACCGAGCTGACGGTGTTCCAACGGTTACGAGCTAAGAAGGATGTGTTTAATGCCTTACGTCGTTGGGATATCCTCGAAGAACCTCTTGAAGATGAGTCGGTAACGGAGATTATGGTCAACGGTCCGGATCAAATATTTCTTGAGAAAGACGGAAAAATCATTCGAAGCGAATATCGGTTTGCGGATGAGCGCAGATTGGAAACTGTAGTACAACGAATTTCTTCATCGGCGAATCGTATTTTGAATGAGTCTCAGCCCATTGCCGACATTATGCTGGAAGGGGGCGCGCGAGCCAATATTGTACTACCTCCGGTATCTCTGGAAGGGATTGCACTAACAATACGTAAGTTCCCGAAGGAGCGCATTACGATGGAGCGTTTGGTGGAGATGAAGTCCATTTCGCGAGAGGCGGCGGATTATCTGCAGGTCTTGGTGCAATCCGGGTATAACATCTTTGTAAGTGGAGGAACAGGTGCCGGGAAGACAACATTTCTTAATGCTTTGTCGGAATATATTGATCCGTCGGAACGCGTAATTACCATTGAGGATTCTGCGGAGCTACAACTACAAAACATTCCGAACTTGGTACGACTGGAAGTACGAAATGCTAACATGGAAGGAAATCATGCAATCACCATTCGTGATTTGATTAAATGCTCCCTGCGTATGCGACCATCCAGAATTATTGTGGGCGAGGTGCGGGATGCGGCAAGTATAGATATGTTGCAATCATTGAATACAGGCCATAACGGAATGAGTACAGGTCATGCAAATTCTCCGGCGGACATGCTGTCAAGAATTGAAACGATGGTGTTATTGGGAGAAGAAATTCCTTTGCTTGCAGTTCGAAAGCAGATTGCATCCGCAATCGATATCATTGTGCAATTAGGACGTTTGCGAGATAAAAGCCGGAGGGTGTTGGAGATTACCGAAGTTGTGGAATGTATTGACGGAGAGATCCGATTGAATCCGTTGTTCTGTTTTCAGGAAGAAGCAGAGGAAGCGGACGGAAGTATTTGCGGCGGATTATACGCAACCGGATCATCGCTTCGGCGCAGGGGGAAGTTGTTGGCAGCCGGGCTTACACTGCCGAAAGGAATGGCGGATATTACCAAGAAGGAAGGAATGGAGCCTATCGGAGGTGATGTTATTTGATTGTCTTTCGTGCAATTGTTAAGAATATTGTTATCTGTGGTTTGACCGCATATTTATTTTTTCAAAACGGGTGGAGTCTTGTTGTACTGATACCGTTCTATATTCATCGGATTCGTCGAGAAATAAAACATCAAGAGATTTTGCGTAAAAAGAGGATAGAAGAACAATTCCGGGACGGGTTGCAATGCCTTTTGGCAGCGCTGGAGGCTGGTTATAGCATGGAGAACAGCATTGTCCATGCAACGAAGGATCTGAAGGGCATGTTTGGCGAGAAGGAACCGATTGTACAGGAATTTCAGTGGATGGAGCACAAACTCAGCACCGGAAGTATGGCAGAGGAGTTGTTAGAACAATTCGGGGAACGAAGCGCAATAGAAGATGTTCGTAATTTTGCCGGTGTATATACCATTGCAAAGAGAACCGGAGGGGATGTAACTAAGGTGATTCGTTCGGTGACCGATATTTTGTATCAAAAACACGAGGTACAGAGAGAGATTCAGACGATTTTATTGGCGAAGCAGATGGAAGTGGCGATTATGAAGGTAATGCCCTATGGAATATTGCTCTACTTTCATATGTTTTCCGAAGGGTTTTTGGCACCACTATATGCAGGTGTTACAGGACATTTGTTGATGGCCGTGATCTTTGCAATCTATCTGTTCTGTTGCAATGCGGCAGAGACGATTGCGACGGTAGATATTTAAAGGACAAGCCAGAAGAACCGACGAAGGAACGGACAAGTTTACATAGTATGAAGAAGGAGAGAACGTATTATGGTGGGAATCATTATAGGAATAGGAATACTTCTCGTAACCATAGGATTGGCGACAGGGAGTGTTGTGTATAAAGCGAGGGCAGAACCTGAGATGTGGAAGCGGAGTACATTTTCGCAGAGATTTTTGTTCATGGGATATTGGTATTTCCGTGCGCGGAGGGCAGTTCTCGGAAAGTTGCAGCTAGAGGATCAGGAAGAACGTTACTTCCAAGGAATCTATATAAATGAGCAGCCGGAGATGAAAAGAACGGAAGATAGTTGTAGACAAGGCTTGGTTGTATTGACGGTTTTATTTGCGTTAGCAATCGGATTGTTGGGAATGTCTTTGTCGGGAGCATTTCGCGACACGCGAATCATTGCACTGGAACGACCGGAAGAAGGAACGGGCGTGCGTTATCTGAAGGCAAAATATCAAGGAAAGGAGTATGAGATTTCCCTTTCGGTTACGGAGAAGCAGATGACAACAGCGGAAGTTCTGGAAGCTTGGGGAACTGCAAGGACGAAACTGACAACGTGGATACTCGGTGCAAATGAAAGTTTGGATCAAGTGACGGAGTCGTTAACGCTTATTGATCATATTCCCGGGACAGCCATTGGAATTCAGTGGTTCACCTCTGACTATAAAGTTGTGGACTATGAAGGGAATGTACATAACGAGTATGCCGGACCGGAAGGAAGTAAAGTTTTGCTCACTGCAGTGATGTCTTATGGGGACTGGGAGGAACGAACGGATATCGAAGTTACGGTGCTTCCATCAGAGGAAATCGGGATAGATAAGATTCAAGAGCAATTGCACCAGTTACTTTTGGACTATTCGGAAGAGCAGAAGAACTCAGAGCAGATTGAACTTCCTAAAGAGTGGAACCGAGAGCCTGTTTGGTTCTACATGAAGAGCGAACGGTCTCCGTGGCTATTGGTAGCCCTGGCACTTTTGGCAGTGTTCGGCCTATCGTTAGCATGGGAAAGTGGGCGAAAACAGAGAAAAAAGGAACGTGAGCAACAACTGTTGGTGGACTATCCGGATGTGGTGAGCAAATTGACGCTGCTACTGGAAGCAGGAATGACACCGCGTTATGCGTGGGAGAGAATGGTGACGGATTATCAACGAAGGAAGGATAGAGACGGCCAACGACGATATGCATATGAGGAGATGCTTCGGTGCAGAAATCAGATGGCGGCCGGGGGACGAGAGGAGCAGATTTATGAAAGCTTTGGGAAGCGATGCGGGAACATACGGTATCTACGACTGTCTTCTGTGCTGGTACAAAATCTGAAGAAAGGTACGGCAAGCATCGTTCCTTTGTTACAAAAAGAGGCGGCGGAAGCGTTTTCCGACCGTAAAGAACGAGCAAAACAAGCGGGAGAGGAAGCAGGAACAAAATTGCTTCTGCCCATGGGAGGAATCTTGGTTTTAATATTAGCCATTGTGATGATTCCTGCATTTATGGCCTTTTAGGCAGAAAGGGAGAAGATATGAAGAGATTATGGTATCGAGTAAAAGCAACATTTGAGGGGTTTCAACAGGATCAACGTGGAATCGGTGTCGTGGAGATAATTCTTATTTTGGTTATTCTCATCGGACTTGTTCTTATATTCAAAAACGAAATTTCTACTATTATTTCTACGGCATTTGATTCGATCAAACTGAACTCTGAGGCAATTGTCAAATGAGAAGACGAGGACTCGAAGGTGCAGTTACGGTGTTTCTAACCTTTGTGTTATTTTTGGTGCTGTCGCTTGTGTTGGTAAGTCTGGAATCGGCGCGGCAGCAGGCGACAGCAACCATGGTAAGAATGAATCTCGCTCAAGCTCTGGAGTCCACATTGGGGCACTATTATGCGCCATTGTACGACGAGTATGGAATTTACGGCTTGTATGAAGATACACCTGAGAATTTGGCGCGCGGGTATGCCGATGCTTCGGCCAATCCGACAGAGAATCTTCCTGTGGGATATATGGGGAACGAAGAGTCAGGGTATTCTTATGCATACGAGATAACGGAATTGGCCTTGACTTCTGCAACACGTTTGACAGATGGGGGAGGTACACTCTGTAAGCGTCAAATGACGGAAGTGGGAGTGTATT
Organism: Lachnospiraceae bacterium; assembly: GCA_045546575.1. Lineage (GTDB taxonomy): Bacteria > Bacillota > Clostridia > Lachnospirales > Lachnospiraceae > ISDg. The sequence continues at coordinate 94,261 of JAZQDC010000013.1, forward strand.
GCGGAGTAGAGGCTTTGGCACAAGAACTGCTGGCAGCAGTAAATCTCTTGGAAAGTACAGAGGCAACACTGGGCATTTTGGAGGAGAAGATGGCAGTGGAGGAAAAGTTATCGGAGATCGATGAATTGCTGCTGAAACTTATGCCGGTATTGGATGGAGTGTCCACAGAAGAGGATGGCGTTATCTTCGACAAAGGTGGAAAGATCGTGATTACGAATACCTATGTAAAACAATTGGTCCCCGGCGCGATTACACAAGATGCGGTGTTAATCAATAATATGGAGTTCTATCGGCAATTACAGCCGCATTACGTGAACGGAAATAAGTATATAGAGGATATTTTGTATTTGGCAAATAGCATGAATGCCGAAAATGCAACAGAGATAACGGGAAGGATGCTGGAATTGCAAGCGCAACTACAAGCGGTAACATTAGGAGCACTGATAAATCTTCAACCGGCCATTGAATACGTAACGAAGATACAAACAATTCAACAGAAAGTACGACCGTTGGTGGAATCCTATGAAAAACTCCTTCTGGGAGTGGATGACCTTCTTGAGAATGATGTGAAGAACATGTTGTCAGACAGTCTTGCGGATATGAAGAACTATGTGGGCATGGAAAGTGATGCTGCAGGCTATGATTTTGGAGGAATGCTGCTGACGCTACAGAACAATCAGATTATCTTGCAGGAGATGCAGGAGTTGTTTGTAATACCGTTGGCAAATGTGGGAGCAAGAGAGTGGTGTGAGGCATATCGGGATATGCAGGTACTGTTTGAGGACTATTCATTAGAGAATCTGTATATTGATTATGAATATGTTCGAAAAGCTACGACTGCGGAGGAATCACTGTGGGCTTTGATTCGCGGATTCATTCTGGATGAATTGAGTGAAGGATTGTTCCCGGAGAGTGTTATTTTCTCGTCGCGTGATGTTTGGAATGAAAGTTTACCGTCGGATATGATGTCCGGTGCAGAGAGAGATCTGTTCTTGACTGCAAATTTGGAAGACACCGAGATGAGCTGGGATCTGATACGTCAATTTTTCGGAGAAGACGGACTGCAGAAACTGTTGGACTATTTGGCTGATGGCGTGGAGGCTATGGCAGAGAAATTGCTGTTGATTGTCTATATGGAGGAACATTTTTCGTGTTATACGGACAATGCGAACAAGGGAGCGTTGCGATATGAGCAGGAGTACCTGATATTCGGACACAAATTCGACAAGTCGAATGTAGAAGCGGCGGCACTTGGTATCCTGGGGCTTCGAGTGGCAATGAATGTGGTTCATACATTCACCGATCCGGCAAAGAATGCGCAGGCAACGGAATGCGCGACGACACTTTTGGGAGCAGTGGGAATGCCGTTTTTGATATCGTTGTGTAAATACATTGTTTTATTTGTCTGGGGAGTTCAGAATGCGCAAGTGGAAACTGCTGCGATTTTGCAAGGGAAGGAAGTACCGTTTCTCGTGAGTACGAAATCTTGTCAAGTGGCATTTGGAGAGGTGTTTACCATGGGAAAGGACACGCGGCTTGAGAAGGCAAAGAATTATTCCGAAAGAGGAACGGGAGCATTAGATTATGAGCATTATTTGTTGCTGTTTATGTTGCTTTGTAATGAGGATACCTTGACAGCCAGGGCGATGGATGTAATTCAATGCAACCTCCGGCTGTATTATGACCCGGAATTCGAGCTGAGAAAATGTTATTTTGGCTTCGGAGTTCTGCTTCGGGCAGAGGTACCGGCATTATATACTACAGTTTCTTTTGGCGGATATGCACCTCAGCGCAATGTGAAATATGAGATTTCGATGGAAGATGCGGTCTCTTATTAGAGGCCTCTCTTCCGGAAGCTGTTTTGTTACATCTCTTTCTACTATCTCTAGACTCTCTCCAGGCATATATAATGACAAAACAGCTTCCCGAGGAGGGGAGGATAATGATGAAAAAGAAGGACACATGGGACGTGCAAGGCTCTCTTACGACAGAGGCGGCCTTTGCCGTGCCTATATTCTTTTTTGCCGTATATGCATTTCTGCAATTATTTCTGTTCTTTCATGTGCAAACCGAGGTGCAACGAAGTATGAGTGTACTAGTGCGAGAAATAGCGGAGTACGGTAATTTGGTTGCTTCGGTTCACAATCTTTTGGCATCGGATGAGCAGGAGACAATACTACAAGAGTATGGATTTGACGCACTGGTTGCAAGTGTTACGGAACAGACCTATCTGACATATCGTATGAAAAATGCGGTACAGGATGCGGAGTGGATACGATTTATTAGAAATGGTGCCTTGGGATTGGATCTGAGCGGTTCGGAATTTTATGAAGAAGACGGGGAGATCCGTCTTGTTGTATCATATCATTTTCGGATACCGGGTGTGTTATTCGTACCAATCTCCATTCCGGTGATACAACGAATAGAAGCCAGAGGCTTCTATGGGTACGGGTGGGAGAGTATTGAATCTCAGGAAATACCGGAGGAAGTGTATGTCGCAGATAACAGTACGGTGTACCATCGGTATTCTACATGTACGTATCTCAAGGTCTCTGTACGCCAAGTACTGGCAAATAAGATTGACGGAGAGCGTAATCAATCGGGTGGAATATATTATCTGTGCGGTGCATGCAAGAAGAAACCAATGGGAGACGTTGTGTATATTGCAACTTATGGGGATCGGTATCACACAACCATGGAGTGTTCGAATATTCGAAGAAATATTCAGAGCATTTCTCTGGAGGAGGCAGAAAGTAGAGGTTTGGCCGAATGCAGTAAATGTGGTAAGAAATAAAGGAGGCTACAAAGATGGAAAACGGGATTTTGAGCATTCTGGGATTGGTTATGGGAGTTGGGAGTGTGTATGATATTAGATATCAGCGGATCCCCGTTTGGCTTCTAGGAGGTGGGGCTTTGGTGTTGTGCACATTCGTGCTAATAGAAGGCGATGTATTTTCGCCCATTCGTATTATGGGACTGGTACCGGGGGTTGTGATCGGAATTGTAGGGCATCTGTGCAAAGCGGTTGGTAGTGGAGATGGTGTTCTGATTGTTTTGATTGGATATGTACTTGGGATATGGAATTTGTGCACGATTTTGTGTGCTGCCTTTGCCTTGTTAATGGTGGTAGCGGGGTGTCTGGTGTGCATCAAGAAGATTGGGAGGAAGAGCAAATTGCCGTTTTACCCATTTGCTACAGTAGGATATCTTCTAATGTTGTGTTCTATGTGGGGTGCATTATGATACTGAGATACGAACAAGGAGAAAGCGAAAATGTCAAAGCACAAAAAGTGCAAATGATTGAAGGGTCATACACTGTCGAAGCAGTGTTCTTAATGCCAATGATTACGGTTATTGTTTTTTTGCTAATCTTGGTTGCAATGTTCCTTCGAGATGTATCTGTGGCACGGAGCATTGCCTACGAGGCTTTGTTGGAAGGACGGCAACTGGTGGAATGCGATGTGATTCCCGGCACCGATGATACTATGTATGAGCGAACGTTGCAGAATGGAATTTTTTCGAGGATATTAAGAGATACCTATGAGGAAGATGCGGGAGTTACAACAAGTTATTTTGGAAAAAATCTTGTAAACCGGCTGTGGATTGGTGAGTTCCGAAATGTAGACGTGGATGTAACGGAATCAAAAATACAAGTAACGGTTTCTGTAGTAGCATCGGGGCCATTTGCAGGGCTTTGGGAATGGATTCCGGGAGGATTCTTCAGTGAAGAGATTGTATTTGAAGAGGATTGGCATGACGTATCCGAAAAGACAAGAATATATACAGCTGTAGTACGAACCGGTTTACGTATAAAGGGGGCGGACGCAGTAATCTCGGGCTTACGAAAGCTGCTGGGAGGTGAAGAGTAGTGTATGATTGGGAGCATGTAAAGGATGATTTCTATGATGGTCCAAGGAAGAGGAGGAAGAAGACATGATGTGTGACAACAGTGGTGAAATAGTTCCTGATACTTTGGTTGAGGTACTGCAAGATGAGGAAGAAATCAAATGGAACATCGAAAGATCAATGGAGGATCGCTATCTTGTTGTGGAAGGCAAGAAGAGGAGAGATACCTTTGAAGAAGAGATGCTGTTGCAGAATCAAATCTCCGGATTGTTGCCTATGGAGACTCGATGGAAGGATGGGGCGAAGGAATATAGATATTGTATTACCGGTTGTCGTTGTCTTGAGGAAGAATTAAAGGGAAGAAAAATTTCGGGAGAGGAGTACCAGAGGTTATTTTCCGAGATATTTGAGTGTATGTCTCGAGGAAAAAAGTATTTACTACAAGAGGATAGTTTTTTGTTATCAAAAGATAGCATTTTCATTCATGAGGGAACGGGCGTAGTGGAGATATGTTATGTTCCGGATTACGAAAAAGCGTTGGTCACACAGTTTCGAGAGTTGTCGGAATGGTTACTGGATTATGTAGATACAAATGATAAGCAAGCCGTATATTGTGGCTATGCATTTCATGTGGTTGCACATAGTGATGCATGTAGTTTTCGTGGCTTGGAAGAAGTCTTGCAAAACGAAATAGAAGAGGATGACGAGGTGCAGAGGACGTTACATGAGAAGAATTGCGTTCAAGTATCGGAATCGTGGGTAGATGCAGAACCGATAATTGACGAGACAACAGAATACGCCACCACTGAGGTGCAGAAGGCAGGAGAAAAAGCAAAAAGGGGGCAAAGAAGAGAGATATGGTCAATGCTAAAGGGGATTGCTCTTGTATTGATTCTTGTGGCAGTGGTGTTTTGGGCTATGAACTGATAATTTAGAAGGTCTTTTGAAAACTTTCCGCATTAGATGCCGGTCCTCCGTTGGATATTCGATGAAAATGTGTTATAATGATTCTAACTTGTTGTGTGACTGAGAGGTCGGGAAGGAGCAGGTATGAAGTATATAATGGCATTGGACCAGGGAACAACCAGTTCTCGATGCATTTTGTTTGATGAAAGTGGGGAGATTGTTAGTAGTGCGGCGAAGGAGTTTACACAGATTTATCCACGCCCCGGTTATGTAGAGCATAATCCTATGGAGATATGGTCTTCGCAAATTGGTGTGGCGGCGGAAGCAATGGCAAAGATTAATGTGAAAGGTGAGGATATCGCCGCAGTAGGTATTACGAACCAAAGGGAGACGGTGGTGGTATGGAATCGACATACCGGACTGCCGGTATATAATGCCATTGTATGGCAGTGCCGAAGAACCTCGGAGCGAATTGACGAGTTGAAAGCGCAGGGATATGGGGAGATGCTTACGGAGAAGACGGGGCTTATTCCGGATGCATACTTTTCAGCATCGAAGTTGGAGTGGATTTTGGATCATGTGGAAGGTGCCAGAACAGATGCGGAAAATGGAGACTTGTTGTTCGGTACCGTGGATACGTGGTTGTTGTGGAATTTGACAAAGGGAAAGGTGCACTGTACGGACTATACGAATGCATCTCGCACTATGTTGTTCAATATTGAAACATTGGATTGGGATGAGGAGATTCTTGAGTTGTTTCGTGTTCCACGGAAGATGTTGCCGAAGGTTGTGTCCTCCAGTGAAGTATATGGTTATGCGGATAAGAGTTTGTTCGGCACGGAGATTCCTATTGCGGGAATGGCAGGGGATCAGCAGGCTGCATTATTTGGACAATGTTGTTTCGAGCCGGGACAAGTAAAGAATACATATGGTACCGGGTGTTTTTTGTTGATGAATACCGGACATGCACGAAAGCGTTCATCACATGGACTGTTAACCAGTATTGCGGCGGGTGGTCCGGGAGATGTGGAATATGTTTTGGAAGGTAGTGTTTTTGTGGCCGGGGCGGCTATTCAGTGGTTGAGAGACGAGATGCATGTGATCCGAACTGCGGCAGAGTCAGAGGAATTGGCGAGAAGAGTGGAAGACACTGCAGGCGTATATATTGTGCCGGCATTTACCGGAATGGGTGCACCGTATTGGGACCAATATGCAAGAGGAACGGTAGTAGGAATAACAAGAGGGTGTAAGAAGGAGCATTTTGTCCGTGCAACCCTTGAGTCTATTGCCTATCAAGTAGAGACTGTGTTGAAAGCAATGGAGCAGGATGCGCAGACGCATTTGAAGGAGTTGAAGGTAGACGGCGGTGCCAGCGCGAATAATTTCTTGATGCAATTTCAGGCAGATATACTAGAGGCTACCGTAGTTAGTCCCAACTGTATTGAGACAACTGCGCTGGGAGCAGCGTACCTTGCCGGACTTGCGGTGGGATATTGGAAGGACAAGGAGTCTATACGAGCGAACTGGAAAGCAGATAGAGTATTTCAACCTTCTATGAATGAGGAAAGACGGGCCAAATTGCTCCGAGGATTTTCAAGAGCAGTTGCCAGTGCAAGATTGTTCCGTGAAGAGTAAAGGAGAACATCGTAGATGTGGAATAAGTTGCAGCAATATTTTGCGGGAAGACATTTTCACGAAGTGGACCTTCATATGGAGAACAGCAAGTTGTTCTATATTGCTGAGAGGACCGCAGCGAATATGGTATGGTTACTTCGCGAGGAGTTTATGCAAGAGCTTTCTGCGCAACAGTACAAGTATTACCGAGAGACGATACGTAACATTTTCGTGAAACAAGGGTATTCCATGGTTTCTATCTTGGCATTGTTTTTGACCTCGGACATTGCGGGAACAAAGGAGATTGCGGAAGAAAGTATGTTTTGGATTGTGGACGAAGCGTATGGACGTTTGGTTGTATATGAAAATCAGCCGGAAGACTTTTTGGGCTTGCGTGGAATGATCGAAAATAACCTTCATTTTGGTGGAGAGAGCCGAAACAGTCAAGGAGCACAGCGAACCGCAGATCGAGATAATTTTCGGAATCAATGCAAGACGACAGATTTTACGGAAGCAAAGAAAAGTACCGGAGATAGGCATGCGACATATCGAGCTTATGCGAAACAGCAACGATATAAGGACATTCGATCATGGACTCGCCGATGGAGAGACTATAACTGGTGTGTCGGCGTTTTGATTATTGTAAATGTATTCATATTCCTATGCACAGATTTGTTTCAGCAGTGGCATTGGTTGGAACAGGGTGGATTGTCGTGGATGCTTGTGTTTGATGGAGAATGGTACCGCATGTTGACCAGTATGTTTTTGCATTTTGACATGGGGCATATCTCTAACAATATGTTGTCCTTGTTTGGGGTTGGCGGTTTGGTTGAGCAGAGACTGGGGCATTTACGATTTGTAATATTATATTTCTTGTCTGGAATCGGAGCAGGAGCAGCCTCTCTGTTCTATCACTGGAAACAGAACGAAAATGTATTGTCTGCCGGGGCTTCCGGAGCAATATACGGTGTGGCTGGGGCAGTTGTGATTTTGCTTTTAGTGGAGGCGAACAGTCGTAGTCAGGAAAATGTATTTCGTGTGGTATTGTTTTTAGTGATACTGTTTTCTTCTGTTTTTACAGGGGAGAATGTCGATAATGCGGCACATATCGGAGGCTTTCTTGTTGGGGCAGCTTGTTATTTACTCATGACTTCCGTAGAAAGATCGCGATGGAAGAGAATATATCGATAGCACCGAAAGAAGGGTGCGGAATGGAGCGCAGATGTTTCGTTTATGGGCTAAGGAATGGCAGAATAATCATTTGGTACGTGACATGGTAGTGTGCAATGAAGAACCGGTGAATCGAACGAAGAAGGTGTTTGATGCACTGGATACAGTGTGCAGAGAATTTGATCTTGCAAAGCCTATGTGGCTTGATGTGAATGTGAAAGATTTTAAGAGACATGCCAAGACACGGTTTGGCAAGGATAATTTCAATGAGGAGATATCCTTCGACTATCTGGAGATTCATGTGATAGAAGAGGATTAGTGTCTCGGCGATTCCGATATTGATAATTTTCGGCGGGTATGGTATTATGATTCTGTTATGAATCTGTGGATACACCATAGATGATTGTAAGAGTAGAGAAAGGACGGGAGTTATGGCATATACAGCGTTATATCGAAAGTTTCGACCGGATACCTTTGAAGAAGTCAAGGGTCAAGAGGCCATTGTGACTACTCTAAAAAATCAGATTCGTTCGGAGCGTGTTGGCCATGCATATTTGTTCTGCGGAACCAGAGGAACCGGTAAGACGACGGTAGCGAAGATTTTGGCTAGGGCAATCAATTGCGAACATCCCGTGGACGGTAACCCGTGTAATGAATGTGCGATATGTCGTGCAATCGGCACCGGAGCGTCTATGAATGTAGTGGAAATCGATGCGGCATCCAATAATGGTGTGGATAACATTCGAGAAATTGTAGAAGAAGTTCGGTATTCCCCTACGGAAGGTAAGTATCGAGTATATATTATCGATGAGGTTCACATGCTTTCGGCAGGAGCATTCAACGCATTGCTGAAGACATTGGAAGAACCCCCGTCATATGTAGTCTTCATCTTAGCAACAACAGAAGCACACAAGATTCCGATTACGATTTTATCGCGTTGCCAGCGATATGATTTTAAGAGAATCCGCATAGAGACAATTGCGGGCCGATTGTTGGATTTGTGTGAGAGAGAAGGCATTGTTACTGACGAAAAGGCCATGAATTATGTGGCCAAGGTTGCAGACGGTTCCATGCGAGATGCGCTGAGTTTATTGGAACGTTGCGTGGCATTTTACTATCAGCAAGAGCTAACGTATGATCGTGTCCTGGAGATTTTGGGCAGTGTGGACATGGAAGTGTTTGGACGAGCACTTCGATATATTCATAACGGCGAAGTGATTCGATGTATGGGTCTGCTTGAGGAGATGGTGACTTCGGGAAGAGAACTCTCGCGATTTGTGGTGGATTTCACATGGTACATGCGAAATCTTCTGTTGGCACAGAGCGGCGAAGACATTAGCGAGGTTCTAGAGGTGTCCACAGAGCAGATGCAGATGTTGATTCATGAAGCACAGGTGTTTGGGGCTGATGAACTCATGCGATATATTCAAGTATGTTGTGAACTGACTAACCAGTTGCGATATGCTACACAGAAGCGAGTACTGATAGAGATGGCCTTTGTGCGATTGTGCAGACCTCAGACGGAGAAGGACTCCGGTGCGATGTTGGAACGTATTCGACAGCTGGAAGATGCTTTGGATGATTTGCGTAGAACGGGAGTTGCAGTTCCTATCGCTGAGGTACCGGTGGAGAAGCCCGCAGAAATGGTGGCGAAAATGCCGCAGGCACTTCCGGAAGATATTGCTCAAGTGGCACAGGAATGGAAGGGAATCGTTCGTCAGTTTCCCTTGCCAGGCAGGATGAGCTTGGATAATTGCAGACCGAGCGTAACGGAAAACGGACATTTGCTTGTTGTATTTCGTAATGTGACGGATTACACGTTGATGAATACGGATGACAAGAAAGCATTGCTGCAGAAGATTATCGGTAATGTTACCGGCAAGCAGGTGACGATTGATCTAAAATTGTTACAAGATGGTGAGTCTGTGAATCAATATGCGGATATTACGGTGCTTAATCAGCGCCTAAAGAATATTAAAATAGAAATAACCGATTAGGGAGGTCAGATTTTATGGCAAAGAGAGGCGGATTCCCGGGAGGTATGCCCGGAAACATGAACCAGTTAATGAAGCAGGCGCAGAGAATGCAGCGTCAGATGGAAGAGAAGCAGAAGGAGTTGGAGTCCAAGGTTTGGGAAGCAACTGCCGGAGGTGGCGCAGTTAAGGTTCGTGTGTCCGGACAGAAAGAAGTTGTAGGCATTGATATTGCTAAGGAAGTTGTTGATCCGGATGATGTAGAGATGTTGCAGGATTTGATTATGGCAGCAACCAATGAGGCTTTGCGCAACATGGAAGCGGAGAGTAGCGAGATGATGAGTGATATTGCAGGCGGATTGGGCGGAGGCCTTGGTGGCTTTGGCTTCTAATGCCGGAAAAGGGTGAAGCATTGTGGAGTATTATAGCGAACATATAAGTAGACTAATTGCTGAGTTAGGGCATTTGCCGGGAATAGGTACAAAGTCAGCGGGACGTCTGGCGTTCCATTTGATCAATCAACCGGTGGAACAAGTGGAGCATTTGGCCAATATTATATTGGATGCAAGACGGAACGTTCGCTATTGTAAAGAGTGCTTTACATTGACTGATCAAGAGGTGTGTCCGATTTGTGCCAGCGAAAAACGAGATCATTCCGTAATCATGGTCGTGGAGAATTCGCGAGATTTGGCGGCGTATGAGAAGACAAAGCAATACAAGGGTGTGTACCATGTGTTGCAGGGGGCAATCTCTCCTATGCAGGGTATCGGACCTACAGATATTAAACTCAAGGAGTTGTTGGTGCGTCTGCAGGGAGATGTGGAGGAGGTTATCATTGCAACCAATTCCAGCTTGGAAGGTGAAGCGACCGCCATGTATATCAGTCGTTTGATTAAACCTACCGGAATTAAAGTAAGTCGTATCGCAAGCGGAGTTCCGGTTGGTGGTGATTTGGAGTATATCGATGAAGTGACGTTACTACGCGCCTTGGAGGGACGTACTTCGTTATAGAGGTGTGAATGCCGGAGTCTGCCATGAGGGTCAGACTTCGGGCAGATATCTTCGCGAGAGGGCAGAATTTTTCTTGAGGCGTGGGAATTTTGTTTGTGTTTTGAAAGGTAGCCCTTGACAGATGCCAAGAAAGATACTGTCTGCTAATGCCATGACCAGTTGTAGGCGTGTGGTTTGTAATTGCATTTGGCGTAGGTTGTCATTATGGTCTACGATTCCTGTAATACATAAGTGTCCTACCGGTGGAAGGGCTTTGTTGACTCCGGCGCCGGGATGTAACGGGCCGGTTGACAAGGTGAAATACCCTACGTGGGTTGCGTCTCCTAAGGAGGCATCCACGGCAATGATGAACGGGTCGTGATAATCGTGACGGATTTTCTCCAACGTATCCATTAGATTCTTGGCATGAACAGGGGAGTCTAAGTCTCCGTAGATTTGAAAGTTTCCGTGGATGGAGCGGAGCTTATACCCGAGGAGTGGGCCAAGGCAGTCGCCCGTAGCTCGGTCAGTTCCTATACACAACAAGATAAGAGGTTGATCCTTGCGGCGGTGATATTTGATGAGATTGCGCAAGGCAGTTGCAAAGGCAAATGGCGCGCAAGGGTCTTCTATGCTGAAATAGTGCACTTGTTTTTCTGAATTATGATGGTTCATGAAAGTGTCCTTTCTATTGTTTCTGTTTGAATTGTTACCAATATTTATATTTTTAATCTGCGAAAATAGCATAAGTTTTTGAAGGAGGGGAAGGTGTCGTAATTTGCGAGCGAAATGCCTGCATTTGATTGCATTTCGACAAGTTTTTTATGCCGGACATGTTATCCTTGGGATATGAATGTACATGTATAGGAGGTTGAGCATGGAACAACGGCAGACACCGAAATGTTTTCGGCAGATTGGACAGGGCGCTGAGCGGGAACACGTATATATTGAGGATTATGTAAAGAGTTATTTGACGCAGGAATGCGAAGAAAGATTGGACGAAGGCTGTGTCCTTGCATTGTTTGGATCGAAACAGAAGCGAGGGAGTGTACGAGAATGGTACATAGAGGGGGCGGGACGGCTACCTATAGGTATGAATAATATTTATCCCGGAGTGGAGGAAGATGTTCGGCAAGGAATCTTAGAACTGCACGAACAGCATTTTTCGGAGATGCAATTTGTGGGATGGTTTTTTCGTATGCCGGCACTTCTTCCGGAGGAGGATAGTCTCTATGAAACTTTGAGCAGAGAATGGTTCCCTGAGCAAGAACTATGTTTTCTAACTTATCGATTGTTTGATGGAATGCTTCATGCATACATGGTGCAACAAGATGCTTTTTTCGAATTGTCTGGGTACTATATATATTATGAGAAGAACATGCCGATGCAGGACTATATGGTGGAGCAGCATGAGAATGCAGCGCAGAGAGAACGCCCAAAAGAAGCTGCAGTAGAAGCCATTCGGGCAAGGTTTCGAGAAGATAATCAGATTATTGAAGAGAATGCCTCCTACCGGATGCCCGTGTCAAGAAAGGCATTGGGGTGGGGGAGTAGGCGACAACAAGATGCCACGAAGAAGGCTATACAGCAGAACTCGTTGGTGCAAGGACAGCAAGAGCAGCAAGCGATCTGTGAAGATACATTTTCTCGGGGTGAGTCAGGGGAAATGGCGGGCAGACGCAGGTGGTCGAGCCTTTCGGTAGCGACGCTGATAACAACACTGACTTTTTTGATGTTGTTGGCTACTTTTCTATATTTGCAATATGATAACATCGACCAAGTGGTGGAAGCCGTACAGACATTTGCAAAAAGTATTGGATCCTAATTAAAAAGTAGTGCGAAATCAGAAAAACTATGCTATAATGACTCACACACATAAGAAAAGCTCATGGCGAAGGCGAGGAAAGTACGTTTTGGAAGTGATGGTTAACAACATGAAGGACAAGGTGAAGAAAGTGAAGGTGCGCTACATGGTTATCGGTGTGGTTGTGCTTCTGTTAATTGTGGCCGTTGTTGTGGGAATCAATATGAATAAGAAGAAAAACCGTACGTATCTGAGCTATGATGTTGAGATGAGCAAAGAATTGTCCGGAACGCAGACAGACGGGATTTATTCCATGAACGAAGGTGTCTTCATGTACTCGCGGGACGGTGCCAAGGTAATCGGCTCTGATGGCAAGGTTGTGTGGGATGTTTCTTATAATATGTCGAATCCGATTGCGGCAGTGTGTGGGAGTAGTGCAGCAGTGGCAGATATGGATGCTAAGTTGCTGTATATATTTGACGGTACGGGCTCGGCGAATCCTGTGGAAACCGAATATCCGATTCAGAAGATTTCTGTGGCGAATCAAGGGGTAACTGCAGTGTGGATGGATGACGGGACTCGAGATTATATCATCCTATATGATATAGAGGGGAAGCAACTAGTAGAGATGAACACGATTATATCTGCCAGTGGATTCCCGGTGGATATCGCACTTTCTAAGGATGGAAGTAAATTGCTGACATCGTACATTAATTTCGAAGAGGAAGAGTTGTATACGCAACTTACCTTCTATAATTTCGGTGATGTAGGTGCTAACTATGTGGACGGCCTTGTAGGTCTTGAGAAGTTTAAAGAACAACTGGTAGGAGACGTGGTCTTTGCAACCAACGACATTATAGTTGCTTTTTCTGATACCGGTTTTGTTCTATACAGTATGAAGGAGATTCAGGAGAAGATTACGGAGGTTGTAATCAACGAGACAATCATAAGTGTGGCATACAATGAGTCGTATGTTGGTGTGGTGACGAATGGTACTGCTTCCGGTGGTAACTATACTGCATACATATACAATCTGAAGGGTGAATTGATTGACCAGAGAGGGTTTACAGAGAAATATGATCATTTTCAGATTGACGGCGATGACGTTTTGTTATATGATGATTTGCAGATATACATTTTTCGGGTAGGAGGAAAGGATAAGTTTTCTGCCACTGTGGCGAAGAATGTGAATCATATTTATTCCGTGGACGGACAGAATCAGTTTGTTTTGGTGGGAGACAATGTACTTGAGCGAATTCGTTTGATTGGCGAACAGGAGTAACAAAGGGAGAAAGGAAGAGCGATATGAATTGGTTGTTGTGTGTATGTGCGTTGGTTGTTTTGTTTTTTGCCTTACTGGGTTGGCACGAGGGATTTGTCAAGACTGTGTTTCGGTTGTTATCGTTGGCGTTGGCACTTGCTTTGGCGGCAATGATTTCTCCGGTGATTGCGAATCATTTTCTGGAGAAAGAGGATTTCGTACAGACGGTGACAGAAGGCTTGGTTGAGACGCTGAAGTTGGAGGCATGGGAGGAACGCACTGAGATTTCGGATTCGGCAATCGATGATATGAAGTTGCCGGATGCGATTAAAGAGCAACTTCGTGAATTCAATGACAGTGAAGGATTTGCGAAACTGGCGGCGGATACTGCGGCAGAATATGTTGGTAAAGTCGTAGCGAATATCGTAATTCGTGCGGTTTGTTTTGTAATCGTGTTTGCCCTTGCATTTATTATACTCTTCCTATTATCTAATATGTTGAACCTCGTTGTTCAGATTCCGGGACTGAGTTTTATTAACAAGGTTGGAGGAATGAGCATCGGCCTGATTCAAGCGCTCATTATTATTCTAGTAGCATTCGCACTGATTACTGCGGCATCCAACACCGGATGGGGGCAGTCTTGTATGGAGTGCATTACTGAGAGCAAGATTCTGACCACATTATATGATAATAATATTATCAATGGAGCTTTTGTGGACTTGAGTTCTAGAATGCGCTAGTGTTCGGTCTCGGAGAGGAAGCAGAGCAAAGAGTAGTTCCGCAGAGGCAGAGGCGCCTCTGCGGATTTTTTAATTGTAGTGTATTGCTGGGGAAATTGCGTTGCAGATGAAGTGGACCAATGTACAAGAGTTGTGGCAAGGAGAGGAGCACAGAAGATGTCGGAGAAGAAGATACTTATTGTAGACGATGACAGCGATCTGTCATATATTATTGCGGAGATGTTTGCCGATTATGGGTATGTGGTGACTTGTGCGGAGAGTTGCGAGGTGGCTATGAATCATTTGTCGGAGAGCGCATATCATATGATACTATTGGACATCAACCTTCCGGATGGGGATGGGTTTTCACTTTGTAAGGAACTACGTCGTGTGACTACGGTGCCGATTTTATTTGCAAGTGCCAGAACCAATGAGACGGATCGGATTACCGGATTTGATATTGGTGGGGATGATTATTTGCCCAAGCCTTATTCTATGAAAGAATTGCTTGTACGAACAAATGCACTGATGCGGCGAACCTACGGTTTTGGGGAGAGTGATCGAATTGAAAGATTCGGGGACATCGTTGTCAATATCTCTGCCAGAACGGTGATGCGTAAGGGGGGAGCAGTGAACCTCTCGCTGCGCGAATTTGACTTATTGGCATATCTGTGTGAACATAAAAATCAAGCGGTGGCCAAGGAGAAACTACTGTCTGAGGTGTGGGGAGCATTTTCCCTAGTGGAACCGTCCACACTTACGGTGCATATACGATGGTTGCGCGAGAAGCTGGAGGACGAGCCGGCACAGCCACAGTATATTAAGACGGTCTACAAAGTGGGTTATATGCTGGAGGTGGCAGAATGAACAAACGATTATTTTCTGTGACCGCATTGTTCTGCGGAATTGCAATCTTAGCATTGTTATTGCTTTGGAATAAAGAGACGAAGAAAGAGGAAACAGAAACTTACAACGAGGTGATTCTGGCGGTTAATGAGTTGGAGCAACTGGCGAAGGAAGGCCGGCTTGTGCAGATGACGGAGAAGTCTCAGACATTACAGGCAAGCCTCCGCGAGAAAGAGCCGGATGCGCGAAACAATCGGGGCTTAGTGTGGATGTGCATCATCTGCATTTCTTTCTTTGGGGCATTTTCGACCTATGTGTATTATGCAATCTTGCGTCCATTTGATAAGATGAAGGGTTTTGCAGAGCAGGTGGCAGGAGGGAATCTGAATGTTCCGTTGGACTATGAACGCTCCAATTATTTTGGGGCATTTACATGGGCATTTGACAGTATGCGACGTGAGATAACCAAAGCTCGTGCCTGCGAGAAGGAAGCTATCGAGAACAATAAGACGGTAATTGCCACTCTTTCTCACGATATTAAGACGCCCATTGCTTCCATTCGGGCATATGCTGAGGGGTTGGAGGCGAATATGGACAACACACCGGAGAAGCGGGAGCGGTATGTGGGAGTCATAATGCGAAAATGCGATGAGGTGTCTAAGCTTACCAATGATTTGTTCTTGCACTCCTTGGCAGATTTAGAGAAGTTGAAAATTGCTGAGGAACCGGTGGAACTATGTTCTTTCGTTGGTGAGACGGTAGAAGAATTGGCAGCGGAGCACGAGGATGTAACGTTTTCGGCAGAGATGGAGTCTGCATATGCTTCGGTGGACCGAAATCGGTTGAAGCAGGTGATAGAGAACCTTGTGAACAATGCAAGAAAATATGCAAAGAGTCCTGTAGAGGTGCGGCTCTGTGGAGGAGACGAGGGTGTCCGGCTTCATTTTCGTGATTACGGTGGAGGGATACCGGATGAGGACATTCCGTTTATTTTCGATAAGTTCTATCGAGGGAAGAATTGCGGGGCGGAGCAAGGCTCAGGCCTGGGCTTATACATAGTAAAATATCTTGTGATGCAGATGCGAGGAACGGTGCAACTGCGGAATCTTGCGGATGGGTTTGAAGTGATTTTGCATTTTCCGATGATTTCGCAAAAGGGTTAAGGACTTCTTAATAACTTTTCTGGTAGAGTCGAGATATCATCAGAGGAAAGGACAATACAAATGAAACAAACGATTCTGTCGGCAAAGGGACTTTGCAAGAGTTTTGCACACAACGGAGGACAGTTGCACATATTATCACACGTGGATGTGGAACTGTACGAAGGGGATTTTACGGTAATTATGGGGGCTTCCGGTTCCGGAAAGTCTACGCTTCTGTACGCCCTCAGCGGGATGGACCGCGCTACGGCGGGGCAGGTGATATATAACGGGCGTGATTTGGTGGCGGCCAAGGAAAATGAATTGGCGAGGTTGCGCTATACCGATTTCGGGTTTATTTTTCAGCAGATGCATTTGGTGAGCAATCTGAGTTTATTTGAAAATGTTGCAGTCTCCGGGTATTTGAATAAGGAGAAGACCGCTGCGCAGGTGAAGGAACGGGCGGAGAAACTGTTGGAGCAGATGGGCATCTCCCATGTGAAGACACATTTGCCGTCACAGGTATCCGGTGGGGAACAGCAGAGATGTGCCATTGCAAGAGCGGTGATAAATGAGCCAAAGCTTTTGTTTGCTGACGAGCCTACCGGTGCATTGAATCGAAAGAATACAACGGAAGTGTTGAATCTTCTGACCGAATTGAACATAGCGGGACAGAGCATTTTGATGGTAACTCACGATATGAAAGCGGCACTTCGCGCCACGCGCATTTTGTATCTTGAGGACGGGAAGATTGTGGGAGAATTGACATTGCCTCCTTATGAGAAGAACGAAGAGAAGAGTCGCGAGGCCCAGATTAATGCATGGCTGTCTTCAATGGAATGGTGAGGTGCGGCATGGAGATTTGGACATTATTTAAGGCAAATGCACGGAAGAAGAAGGGGACGTTATTGGGGATAGCGATTCTGACGGCAATTGTAATGGCGGTAGTAGTATCGATTTTCTCAATAAGAGAAAATTATGAACGGGGATATTACGAGGCGTGGGAAGAATCAAAATGCGGAGAAGTTCTTTTGCTTATTGATTCTGAAAGAATGACGCAAGAGCTACGAGATGCGGTAGAGAACAATGCACTGGTTAGCGATGTTCAATACATTGATTGCATATGCGCCAATGGAATGCATTGCGGAGAGTATGACAGCGGGAATTCGCAGTTCTTGACACAGATGCGCGACGGGATTAAGGTGCTGAATGAGAAATTGGACGATACCCAGGAGACACCCTCGGAGCTCCGACCGGGAGAGATTTATATTCCGCTTGGGCTCAAAGAGAAGATTTACTGTGAGGTGGGTGACACACTGGTTGTAGATTTCATCTACGGCGTCAGTCGAGAGTTCGTAATTAAGGGTTTTGTAGAGGAACCGGCACAGGGTGCACTGACTATTGGGTGGAAACAACTCTTTGTATGCGAAGAAGACCTTCAGTCGATTTACGAAGAGTGTAAGCCGTTGGATACGGAAGAGATTACCTTGGAAGTTGTAATGCTTATGGTGAATCGTGTGGAAGGGTGCGAACTTTCTGTATCGAAGTTTCAGAGACAATTAAATATGGATACGAAAGTTGTGGATGTAGCTTTTGGAGCATTGAATAGCGAACAGAGTGCAAGGTATTCTATGCTGCTGTTGGACATCATAACCGATGTTGTCCTCGTCTTTGCAGTCTTTCTGTTCGTTATCATAATGATAGTTATGAGCCATAGCATTGGAACGGAGATCGAAATTGATTATGTCACTCTGGGTGTGTTGAAGTCACAGGGATTCTCCAGATGGCAGCTACGCAAGGTGATTCTTCTTCAATATATGGTGGCACAGCTGGTGGGTATCGGGATCGGAAGCCTGATTGCACTACCGATCATCGATGTGGTTGGTGATGAATCCAAGCTGATAACAGGAGTTCTGTCCAAGAGCGGATTGAATATAGGACAGTGTGCCATCTGTTCCTTGGCTATTTTGCTCATTTCCACCATGCTTGTGTTCTGGAAGACAAGAAAGATTGCGGCGATTTCGCCGGTAAGAGCAATTTCGGGCGGCAAAGAGGAGATATATTTCGAACCGCATTTGAATGCTCCTATTAATAAGAAAGGTTTGTTGATAAGTCTTGCGTTTCGTGAGTTTTCTTCGGCAAAGAAACGATACATAGGAACAATATTGATTGTAGCGATATTGATGTTCTTTATGATAACCATGAATTTGGTAAGAGATATGTTGTCCTCGGAGGATGCTTTGCGAAAGATGGGTATTGCGGTTCCGGATATTGAGATGTTCTGTTTGGAGGAGACAGAAACGGATTACATGGCAGAGGTGGAGCGGATTATAGAATCGTATTCACCCATTACAGAGAAAAATGCCATGTTCACGCAGTACATTTCCCTAAATGGAGAGAATCTTTTGTGTCAGATGTATGAGAAACCTCAATATATCGGTGGTGTGTGGGAAGGACGAGAACCAATATATGATAATGAAGTTGTTGTTACTGAGATGGTGGCAGAACTGTTAGAGATAGAGATCGGCGACGAGGTGATAGTGTCTACGGGAAATGCAGAAGTAACGTGTCTTGTGTCGGGAATCTTTCAGTCAACCTGGGACAGTGGAACGACCTATGCCATGGGATTTGGAGTCGTATATCGATTGGATCCTGAGTTTGATGCCACCTATGTGACGCGTTCCTATGTGCTGGAGGATACCTCGAAGCAAAAGGCACTTGTTGATGAGATTCTTGCTAAGTATGGAGACGTTATAGGTGTAAATGCGTATTATGATGAAGATAATTCTGCCCTTGCGGAATATGAGGGGGTTGTTGTGCTGCTTCAAAGTATCATTACGATCTTTTCGATGATATTTGCATTTGTGGCGGTACAGATGGTGTGTACAAAGGCATTCATTCAAGAGAGAATTGACATCGGAATATACAAAGCAATCGGGTTCTCCACCGGAAAACTCCGAATGCAGTTTTCAATTCGATTTGCAATCATAGCGTTTTTGGGTACAGTGATCGGTATTCTGATGGGGTCAGGATTGTCTGAGAAGGTACTGGGCATGTTCTTCTCGGTACTTGGGTTGTCGAAGATTGAGGCAAGCTTTAGCATGACATCGGTTATCGTGCCGTTTGTATTATTGATAATCGGTTTTTTTGTGTCCTCATTTCACGCATCTCGCAAGATAAAGGGCGTAGCAATCCGCGAGTTGGTTACGGAGTAGATCTGGATAATTTACTTGAAGAAGTATCGAAAAAACAATCTGTTGGCACATGAAAGCCTACAGAAGATACAGGCCGTTTCGTGCAGAGGTAACGCACGAAATGGTCTGTTTTCCATTACTGACACAGGAAAATGGCACAACAGATATTGCTGTGCGTATGAGGTTCTACCTATATATAGTGGAAATGGAGTGGTGTGTAAAAATGCATGGTCGATTGAGACAAACGAGGATAAAACAGGGGATTTTTAAGGCCTAAAAAAATTTCGAAAAAAATAAAAAAAGGTGTTGACAGAACGATTAAGGGGTGATATAATCAACTTCGCTGACCCGCTGAAGCGGCTAACAGACAGAGCTGAAAGCGAGTCACGAACCTTGAAAACTGAACAGTGAAACAACCTTGAAATTCGTTTGAACATTGTAAAGTCGAAAGACTTTGCGAACCTTATAACAAGTAAAATTTCAGGATGAACAGGCTTTTTAAAAACAAGCTAGAGTTCAACTGAGAGGAACAA
>JAZQDC010000014.1:0-30796 GCA_045546575.1 Lachnospiraceae bacterium
TTGTTATAAGGTTCGCAAAGTCTTTCGACTTTACAATGTTCAAACGAATTTCAAGGTTGTTTCACTGTTCAGTTTTCAAGGTTCTCTGTCCTGCGAAAAGATGTTCTTTCGAGCGACAGCTTTGCTAGTTTACTACATCGCAAAGCATTTGTCAACACCTTTTTTTTATTTTTCGACCAAAAAATTCTCAGTCAAAAAACCGCTCGGAACAAACGGAGAAGGAGGGATTTGAACCCTCGCGCCGCTATTAACGACCTGCACCCTTTCCAGGGGTGTCCCTTCAGCCTCTTGGGTACTTCTCCAATCTATGTCAAGAGGTTGCCCTCTTGTCCACATATTCATTGATTGTCGCCTGATGAACAATCAATCCCAAAGCAATATGCACTTGTCGGTTCTTATCGCCCAAAAACCGAAACGGAGAATGTGGGATTCGAACCCACGGTCCCTTTCGGAATCACCGGTTTTCAAGACCGGCCCCTTAAACCACTCGGGCAACTCTCCGAAGAACGCTTCGCTATCTTATCACATCCCAAAAAACATGTCAAGGCATTTTTTCATTTTTTCAAAAATATTTTTTGATAAGTTATCAAACATCCACATCACTTGTGGATAACTTATCCGCAATTACCGTTCGCCCAATTTCAAATTCGGTACCGCATTTAATGTCCAATCATGACTAACACCCTTACGATATTCGTAGTAAGCTGCCGCCCCGATCATAGCTGCATTATCCGTGCAATAAATCGGTTCCGGAAAATACACCTTCTTGCCGTTCGCCTCTCCAACAGTAAGCATTCTTGCTCGCAACGCACTGTTGGATGCCACACCTCCGGCAATAGCCACCTTGTCAATTCCATATGCATTTGCGGCAGCGATTGTTCTGGAAACCAATACGTCCACTACCGCTTCCTGAAATGATGCCGCCAGATCCGCCCTTGTTGTACCGTCTTCAAATACCTCCGGACACGCCTGCGTCCCCTCCGCCGGTGCTACATCATTCTTGCCCGAAACCAATCCGGCAGCTTCTGCCTTCATCTTGGCAATATTCAAATAATTCAACACCGCAGACTTCACACCGCTAAAGCTGAAATCATACGGACATCCTTCAATATGCGCCCGCGGAAATGCCAGCGCCTCCGGGTTGCCTTCTTTGGCCAACTTATCAATCTTTGGACCACCCGGATACCCAAGTCCTATGGCACGCGCCACCTTATCATAAGCTTCCCCTGCCGCATCGTCGTGAGTCTTACCGAGAATTCGATATGTTCCATAATCCTCTACCATAACAATGTGGGTATGTCCACCGGATACCACAAGGCAAAGAAACGGCGGTTCCAAATCGGGGTGCGTAATGTAATTGGCCGACACATGTCCTTCGATATGATGCACACCAATCAATGGTTTCTTCGCCGCATAGGCAATGGCCTTGGCTTCCGCTACTCCAACCAGAAGACAGCCCACCAAGCCCGGACCATAGGTCACCGCAATAGCATCCATCTCTTCCATGGTCATCCCGGCCTTCTGCAAGGCCTCCGTAATCACCGGATTAATCTTCTCAATATGCTTTCTGGATGCGATTTCCGGCACTACACCGCCATAGAGTGTATGCAAATCAATCTGCGAAGATATTACATTTGACAGGACAATGCGCCCATCCTTCACTACAGCCGCTGCTGTCTCATCGCAAGATGATTCAATCGCTAAAATGTATGTGCTCTTCATTGTTTTCTATCCTTCCGCCGAGTTATCTTCCCTCTTCTTCCTCTTGGAACATCAACGTCTTGGTATAACCGTCTCGACACGTGCGTACCGCTGAAAAAATGCTCCTCACATGCTCCACGTATTCCTCCGGCCGTACCAAGGACGGACTATAATGCGTCAACCACATCTCCGTGGGCCCCGCTTGTTTCGCAATCTTCGCCGCCTCCGCAAATGTCATATGCCGATGCTCTCTGGCTTTCGCCTCCATGCCCGGCTCTCCGTACATTCCTTCGCAAATAAACAAATCCGCATCCGTCGCATGCTCTGCAATGGACGCTGTAGGTCTGCTATCCGTACAATAGGTCAATTTCAGGCCACGTCGTTCCGGTCCCAAAATCATATCCGGGGTGTAGACACGTCCTTCATACTCCACGGTCTCCCCCTTCTGTAAGCGGTTCCAGCAGCGCATAGGCACTTCATTTTCCTTTGCCTTGTCAGGCAAAAAACGCCCCGCTCTTCCGATACGTTGCGAATACCCGTAACAAACCACGTTATGACTTACACGAAACGCATCAATGGTATAACCGTGTAGCGAAATGCTCTCCTGCGCTTCCGTCAATTCATGAAATTCCAATGAAAATGGCAGTTCGGGTGCTATCACTCGGAGAGAATCCACCACTTTCTCAAGGCCGCGAGGGCCGATTATTGTTACAGGTTCCGTACGTTCTGCATTTCCCATAGACAGCAGGAGCCCCGGCAAACCACTGATGTGATCCCCGTGAAAATGCGTAATACAAATCACATCGATATCGTGACAACTCCAGCCCTTCTTTCGAATGGCTACCTGCGTGCCCTCCCCACAGTCAATCAATAAACTACTCCCGTTGAATCGAGTCATACACGCAGTAAGAAAACGCCCCGGCAAGGGCATCATCCCACCGGTTCCCAACAGGCACACTTCTAACATGGCAAGCTCCTCCTCTCCATCGTACTCATAACGGGGCTTGTTTGCTCCTCAAATACCCCAAACCTTCAATAAACTATAGTTCCGTCTGCTCCTCTATTGTCACCGGAATTGCAAATCCGGCAATCATCGTATCATAACAATGCTCGCACAATACAAAACGGTGGCGTTCCATATCCTTCTCAGAAAAGTACCCCCATTCTTTTGTCACCAAAAGGGCATCTTCTTTCGTGACTCCTTGCAGTTCACGCCCGCACTTGTTACAGCATATCCTTCCCATCTTACGTACCTCCCATCATATCTGCTTCAAAGGTGTCCTTCTTATTATAACGAAACACCCGGGTCAATACCTAGTGGGAATTCAAGGGAGTTCCGGATACCAATAGATACGTCCGTCCTCCGTAGGTTTTCGGTAGAAATTCTTCCTTACGCCTGCCAATTGAAATCCCAACTTCTCGTACAGGGAAATGGCCGGCACGTTGGAATCTCTCACCTCCAAGGAAAATGCACGAATCCCGCGATCATCAGCACTTGCAAGCAACTGTGTCAACAGACACTTGGCCACACCTCTTCGCCTTGCATTCCGTGCCGTGGCAATGTTAGTAATCTGTCCTTCATCCCCCACTTGCACCATTCCGGCATATCCGAGGATAACTCCACCCTCCACAGCCACCAAATAGCAATACTCCGGTCGGTCCAACAATTCCATTAACTGTTTCTCGCTCCAAGGTTCCGAGAAATTCTCCTGCTCCAAGTGGGCAATCCGTAGCACATCCTCCAACCGCATCTCTCTACATTCCATGCCGCTCCGCTCTCTCCCTCTCCGCTTGGGACTGTCGCAAATACTCCGGTACGAACTCCATGGCACTCACGGTTCGCCCTTCCGCCAGATACTGTCCTGCCAACCATCCCAGCGCTCCTGCACGTTGCTTCGCCAAATGTGCAGGTGCCAACTGATAAGGTACCGTCATAGTCTCTCGGATCAATGAACAATTCACAGCAACACCGTCCCCGAGAAATACTACCGGTCGTCCCAAGGCATTTGCCTTCTCAAAAATCTCCTTGGCCATAATACAACACTGGGGCTCCAGCACTTGTAATCTTCCATCCACAAATGCATACAATCCGGTATATACCTGTCCTCTTCGGGCATCCATTAGCGGACAAATAATCTGCTCCGTTCCATAGTAATTGCACGCCAGCCCATCTACGGTTTCCACGGGAACTATAGGCTTGTTCCATATCATTCCCAGTCCCTTCACCGTGGAAGCTCCGATACGTAGTCCGGTAAATGATCCCGGTCCTGCCGCCACCGCAATAGCGTCAATGGAGTCCGGCTCAGTCTCCGTCATACGCATAATCTCATCAATCATAGGAAGCAGAGTCTGCGAATGCGTCTTTTTGTAATCCACGGAATATTCAGCTACCAATGCATTCTCCTCTACAATTGCCACGGAAGCCACAACACCGGAACTGTCAACTGCCAGTATCTTCATACTCTCTACCTCACCTACTCCGTAATGGTAATTCTCCGATAGGACAAATCCTTCGTCAAATCCTTCTCAATGGTTATCCACACTGCATCTGCCGGCAACAGCTCACGAATCTGAGACGCCCACTCAATAAAGCACACGCCGTCACCGTAGAGATAATCCTCGAATCCTATTTCATACATCTCCTCCGGGTCGTCAATGCGGTATGCATCAAAATGATACAACGGAAGGCGTCCTTCTCGGTACTCCTGTAAAATCGTAAATGTGGGACTGCTTACCGGTTCCTCTATCCCAAGTCCCTTGGCAATTCCCTTAACAAAAACTGTCTTACCCACGCCGAGATCTCCTTCAAGACAAATCACCGTTCCCGGGGTCAATTTCTTCCCCAGAAGCTCACCGATTTGAAACGTATCTTCCACGCAAAAACTCTCTATGACCATGTTCTTCCTCCATCTACCTCTTCAGCTTCTCCCCAAGAAGTTCTGTCAAAGCCTTCATATCCTCCCCCACCAAATCTTTAGGAAAGATAAATGCACTATTCTTCTGTACATATGCATAGATGTAATTCTTCGTAATCTTCAGCTTACGAATATACTCATAGCTCACCATCTCCTCGGCTTCACCTTGTCGAACGGTAATCCCCTGTTCTCCCGCAGTATAGGTAGTGGGCTTCCCTGCCTGCGCCAGTGCATTTGCCTGACGAAGCGAACGAAGTGTTGGCGTCACAATCGTCATCCACACTAAGATAACCACACACAGGATTAAGAGCGTCTGGGTCTTAGCGGACAACTCCCCCCATCCCGTAACCAAACGCCAGACCACCAATGCCATCACCAGCCAAAATGCACATCCGTTCAGTCCGGTAAGTGCGTGGCGCATGGTAAATGCCCAAATATCTCGAAACCTCATAATATACGTCAGCGATATACTGCGCCCTTCGTTCTGCCCTTTATCTTCTTCGAGAACCGCTGCCTCCGCGGTTTCTTCGATATATTTCTTGTGTTCTTCCATCGTTCTATCCTCATAAAAATAATCAACCCATCACCGTCCTCGTACTGAACAAACACTGCGAAGACGTGCAACAGATTGATTATAACAGAAAGCCCCCGGCTTCGCAAGAGGAAACCATTCCGCCCTTGAATTCCGTGCTTCCTAATATGTTTTATTTTTTTAACAAGAAACTAATCTTCTTGTACACAAAGAAGGTAATCAGCGCCACCGTTCCGTACTTCAGCAAATTGAAAGGTGCCACCGCATACAATACGAAGGTCATCATGTCCTTCACGCTGGCATTTTTCGCTGTCCCCATACCGATAATCGCATCCAAATCCATTCCGAAGGCCTTAGAATAGGTAGGAAGCATCAAGTATACATTTAGGAAACAGCTGAGCAGAACGACACTCACAGTTCCCACCACAAGACCAATGGCCGCTGACGAACGTTTCTTCTTCGCATAATAAATGATGGATGCCGGTACCACATAGCAACAACCGGTGCAGAAGTTAGCAAATTCACCGACAAATGCAGTATCCGTACCATCAACAAACAGATTCACAAACACCTTCAAAAACTCAATACACACACCTGCCACCGGGCCCATAGCAAAGCCTCCCACCAAAGCAGGAAGATTCGCAAAATCCAGCTTATAAAATACCGGAAAGATCGGAAGTGGGAAAGACAAAACCATCAACACCACACCAATAGCAGCCAACATAGCAATGCGTGTCATGCGGTACAATCTTGCCGATTCTCTCTCCTTCTCCCTGTTCCCATGAGCCTTGTCAATCAACATCTCCGCCACTTTCGCAACCAACACAATGGCAATAATTACACCTGCCGCCATCAACAAAAAGCCCACATTTTCTCTGGCCAGACCGGCCAGTTCCTTCAACTCCTTCATAAAAGAGCACCTCCATGTATTATGATGATTCAGAACGTCCCTTCTAACGAGGTTCGCCCTGTGCATCGCAGGAAACATGTCGGCATCTCGTTTCTTCACGGCATTCCATGGAAACGCCGTGGCAAATGACGAAAAAAGCCCCCGCATATACGGGGGCATAACATTTCAATACGTACAGTGATTGCTCACCACATGTATCATTCCATTCAGACTATACTGCCGGTTCCGGAATCTCACCGGATCAACACACATGTGCTCGCGGACTTTACCGCCGATCGGGAATTGCACCCTGCCCCTGAAACATGTTCCTTTGAAAAATATCTTACTGCTGCATCTTACTCTACTTTTTCATAATTGTCAACACATTTATCGTTCTGTCCGAATCGCTATCCTTCCCTTGTCTCCAATTGTTGCCACAATTGCTCCGTGCACATCCGTCCGATATACCACCGCACCACAAGCACCCAGACGTTCCAAACATGCAGGATGAGGATGGCCGTAATCATTTTCACCGACACTGATAACCGCAATCTTCGGCGACATGGCTGCTAAGAATTCCGAACCGGAAGAAGAATTGCTTCCATGATGACTTACATAATAGATATCACAATCTACAGAACTGCCGGTGGCCAACACCCGTTCCTCTCGCTCCGTGGTGGCGTCTCCCGCAAATAAAACCTTCACCCCTTTGTATTCAACCAGCAATATCAGCGATTGATCGTTGTCCGAATCTCCTTGCTCTCCCGTTGCCATCACCGTCACATGCAGATTACCTACTTTCCACGAATGACCACCCTCGGGGTGAACAATCTCTATGCCCCGCTCTTCCGTCGCATTTACAAATGATCTATATGTCTTCGTATTTTCCTCATAGTCCGGTCCCCATACTTCATCCGCTCCATATACCTTCAATGCACCGATGAGACCATTGATATGGTCGCTATCGTAATGGGTCGCTACCAAGAGAGATAATTTCTCCACGCCCCGCCGTTCCAGGTAACTAACCACATAAGAAGACTTCGTTCTACCACCACCGTCTATGAGCATAGAATACCCCTCCCATAGAAGTAATACCGAGGCCCCCTCTCCTACATCCAGAAAATGAACCTCTAGTGTATCTTTCCCCGAGACTCCCTCCGTCACCTGCGGTGATCCTTGGAGAGTTACGGAGGGCATCTCTTGTTCCTGTTCCGGAGTTATGATAGGCTCGTCACCGACAACGTTGGTAGGTTTTACTCCGCCATCCCCGGAGTACTGTCCTTCTGGCGACATGGCCGTAAAATACGTCAAAAACAGTCCTGTTACTATAAGCAGTAGCAGGACTGTCATCATTCGATTGTTGCCTCTTCGATTTACCATACGTTCCCCTTGCACAATCATTTGCCCGCAATTATATACCCAAGAATCAGACGTCCTCTTGTAGTCAATTGCTTCAAATCCTTATAACGATACGGCATCCCTCGGTTACTGTATCGATTATATATGATATACTCTCCTTCCGGAGTCTTCTCATAAAAAACCAAATGAGCTCCCGAAAATATCGGTCGTTTCGTCCAATAAGCAATAATTCCGGCATCCGCTTGCCCCAGCTTCTTCATGGACCATGTCATACGACAAGGAAGATGTCTTCGCCAAAAATAAATACCCATAGTATAAGGAAACGTCCCTAACCATGCTCCAAAGGGCGCCGCATATAGCTCCAACTCGCGCATTACCTGCGGCAACGATACCTTCTTCCCCAGGTAACACATGGCATTATACACGGAAATGGGTCCACAACCACAGTGTGCAGCAGTCGCCATACCATAACGCAGATTCTTCAACGGTTCTAGGCTCTGTCCGCTCAAGTACCCAGTCGGAATGGTTATCTGCTTATTCTTCTTCAGATTTCCCGGCCAAATCATCACTTATCACCGACAGAGCTTTCTGGAGATCTCCCAAAGAGAACCATCAATGTCCTTCTGCATAGCCAGTGCTTCATTGATATCCATATCTACGAATTTTCCATTCTGGAAACATACCACGCGATTGGATCCACCGGAAACCAGGATATCTGCCGCCTT
Organism: Lachnospiraceae bacterium; assembly: GCA_045546575.1. Taxonomy (GTDB): domain Bacteria; phylum Bacillota; class Clostridia; order Lachnospirales; family Lachnospiraceae; genus ISDg. Next base: position 8,122 of record JAZQDC010000014.1, read on the forward strand.
GGATCCCATGGCAGAAGCAAATACTCGGTCACGACAGGTAGGACTACCGCCACGCTGAATATATCCGATAATAGTAGCACGAGTCTCCAATCCGGTTGCCGCTTCAATACGCTTCGCCATACCGTTGGAATCACCGATACCTTCCGCATTGATAATTATGTGCAACTTCTTGCCCAACTTCTTCTTGGAAATGATTCTGTCGATAATCGCTTGCTCCTCGTAATCGTAACGCTCCGGCACCAATATCTCCTCGGCACCGTTAGCAATACCACACCACAGTGCAATGTGACCGGCCTTACGTCCCATAACCTCAATAATACTACAACGCTCATGAGAAGTGGACGTATCACGAACGCGGTCAATGGCATCCATAGCGGTATTCAACGCCGTATCAAAACCGATGGTATAATCGGAGCATGCGATATCCAAGTCAATGGTACCCGGAACACCTACTACATTTACGCCCAACTCCGAAAGCTTCTGTGCACCGCGATAGGAACCGTCACCACCGATAACAACCAATCCGTCAATGCCATGCTTCTTACAAATGTAAGCCGCCTTCTCTACACCTTCCGGACGCATCATCTCCGGACAACGTGCAGTATAAAGAATTGTACCACCCTTCTGAATAATATCCGAAACGCTTCGTGCATCCATGTCTACGAAATCTTCCTCCAACAGACCGGAATAGCCTCTGCGCACACCCTTTACCTTCAATCCGTTGACAATTGCAGTTCTAACCACTGCACGAACTGCCGCATTCATACCCGGTGCATCTCCACCACTGGTAAGTACCGCAATCGTTCTGATGTCCTTTCTCTTTCCCTTAAGAAACGCCATTGTATTTTACCTCCAAATAGATCTTGTATCATTACCGCCCAAAGGTAATGGTACCGAATTTCACAAACATTCTCTTCTTGCCGTAAACCTCTTGCATACGCTCCATAAACTCCCCGTCGGTAGGCACCCGTAAGTTCTGTGGCAAAGCAAACATTTGCTTCTCCTTTGTACAATACGCCACCACCGGGGCGCTCCCATCCTCTTCTTGAAGCAATCCGATCAAATGATCTTTGTCTGCCAAGAAACTGTCCTTGTTATCAAACTGAATCCACAACTCGCGAGGAACATCCTCAAAATTGCAAATTCCCTGACAGATTAGCTTTGCCGGACGATCCTCTTCTACAGCGACACGTCCCTTCACAAACAATCTGGCATCCGCATTCAATAAACTGCGAAACTTCTCGTAATCTCTAGGGAATACGATAATCTCCACCGTTCCGTACATGTCCTCCAACGTAAGGAATGCCATAATTGTGTTGTTTTTAGTAGTCTTCATGGTCTTGTTCAACACAATACCACCGACAATTTGAACACTACCGTCTTCCACCATGGGCTTGTCGGTTTCTTCCGAAAGTTCGAAATCCGCCGTCTTACATGTAGCATTCTTCTGTAACAATGGAAGATAATCCTCCAGCGGATGTCCGCTAACATAGATACCAAGCACTTCCTTCTCCAGTGCAAGCATCTCCTGCGTGGAATACTCCCCACAGTCCGGAAACGCATCGTCTCCCGGCTTATCCTCTTCCTCCATAAACTCAAACAACGACATCTGACCGGTCATAGCACGTTTCCGCTCAAAAGAAACGCCATCCATAATTCCGTTATACACCTGCATCTTCTGCTTTCGTGTACCCGGAAGACTGTCAAACGCCCCTGCTTTGATAAAATTCTCTATGGTCCGCTTGTTGACTTCCTTACCGGTCAATCGAGAAATAAAATCGCCAAGGGACCGATACGGACCGTTTGCCTCTCGCTCCTTAACAATGGCTTCGATAACCGGTCGTCCCAATCCCTTAATCGCCGAAAGTCCATAGCGAATAGCAGTATCACCGGTAGTCCCGCTAACACTGAATCCGGAATATCCCTCGTTGATATCCGGGGGCAACAGACGAATCCCCATCTGTTTTAGATTGGCAATGTATCCGGCAACTTTGCCGGTATTGTCGATGACAGACGTCATAAGTGCCGCCATGAATTCCACCGGGTAATAATGCTTTAAATATGCAGTACGATACGCAACTACTGCATAACATGCCGCATGAGACTTATTGAAGGCGTACTTCGCAAAGTCTGTCATATCATCATAAATCTTATTCGCCACAGCCTCGGAAATTCCCTTGGCCATACACCCGGGAACATTCTCCGCCGCATTACCATACACAAAGTTTTGGCGCTCTTTCTCCATTACCGCGGCCTTCTTCTTACTCATGGCACGGCGAACCAAATCACTTCGTCCATAACTATACCCTGCCAGATCACGTACAATCTGCATAACCTGCTCTTGGTATACAATACAGCCGTAGGTTGGCTGAAGAATCGGTTGCAGTTCCGGACAATCGTATCGAATACTCTCCTGATTCTCCTTACCCTTAATATACTTCGGAATAAAGTCCATGGGGCCCGGACGATACAAACTAATCCCGGCAATGACATCCTCTAAACTTCGGGGCTTTAGCTCCTTCATGAAACTCTTCATGCCGGCACTTTCCAACTGGAAAACACCCTCGGTCTTACCGGAGCATAGCAAATCATAGACTCCCGGATCATCATAAGAAACCGCCTCAATAGAGAAATCGGGAGTATGTGCCTGTATCAGTCGCTCTGCATCCTTTATAACTGTAAGCGTTCGAAGTCCCAGGAAGTCCATCTTCAGAAGTCCCAGTTCCTCTAGGGTTGTCATGGTGTACTGTGTGGTAATGGTTCCGTCCCCCGAACAAGACAGCGGAACATACTCATCGGCGGGTGCATTTGCAATTACAACACCGGCAGCGTGCATGGATGTGTGTCTCGGCAATCCTTCCAGTTTCCTGGACATCTCTATCAATTCCTTCACTTCGGGATCGGTAGCCATTAATCTGGAAAGTTCCGGATTCATCTCTAATGCCTTATCAATTGTAATTCCAAGATCCATGGGAATCATCTTGGCAACAGCATCGCATCTGGCATAGGGCAGATCAAGCGCACGACCTACATCTCGAATCACGCCTCGAGCCGCCATAGTACCGAAAGTAACAATCTGCACCACCTTATCGGTACCGTATTTCTTAACAACATAATCAATAACCTCCTGCCGACGTTCGTAGCAGAAGTCAATATCAATATCCGGCATCGTCAATCGCTCCGGATTCAAGAATCGCTCAAAAAGCAAAGAGTATCGAATCGGATCAATGTCGGTAATCTTCAACGAATACGCCACGATACTTCCGGCACCGCTTCCTCGTCCCGGACCAACCGGAATATCATGCTCCTTTGCATAACGAATGAAATCCCATACAATCAAGAAATAGTCCACAAAGCCCATATTGCGTATGGTATTCAACTCATAATTCAGTCGTTCCAAATGCTCCTCGTAGTTCGCGGGATAACGCATCCGAAGACCTTCCAAACACAATTTCTCCAGATACGCAAATGGCGTAAACCCGTCCGGAACATCAAACTTCGGCAACTTGTATTCACCGAATGTAATCTCTACATGGCACCGATTCGAGATCTTCCACGTATTCTCCAGCGCCTCAGCTGCATACGGGAACAGACGCGCCATCTCTTCCGGCGATTTCATATAATATTGTCCCCCGTCATAACGCATACGATTCTCATCGCTGACTTTGGCTTGGGTCTGAATACACAACAACACGTCATGAGCAGTGGCATCCTCTTCTAACACATAATGAATATCATTTGTGGCCACCATGGGAATGCCGGTCTCTCTATGTAACTGTAATAAGGATTGGTTTACCAAACGCTGATCTGCAATTCCGTGGTCCTGTAATTCCAAAAAGAAATTGCCTTCCCCGAAAATGTCTTGCAACGCAAGGGCGCGCTTCTTGCCTTCTTCATATAGTCCCATGCGCATGGCGGTTGCCACTTCACCTGCCAAACACGCGGAAAGTGCGATAATTCCTTCGTGATATTCCCGCAACACTTCATAATCCACGCGAGGCTTGTAGTAGAAGCCTTCTGTGAATCCCTTGGATACAATCTTCATCAAATTCTGATAGCCTTGATTATTCTCTGCCAACAGAACCAAATGATAATATCTCTTATCGGACATGGTTCCTTCTCGTTCAAATCGAGACCCCGGTGCCACATACACTTCACAACCGATGACCGGATTGATTCCCTCAGCCAAGCAGGCACGATAAAAATCAATCACGCCATACATGACACCGTGATCCGTAATGGCCAATGCATCCATGCCAAGCTCCTTAGCGCGGTGCACCATATCCTTTATCTTGCCGGAACCGTCCAGAAGACTGTATTCCGTATGAACATGTAAATGCGTGAAATTCATGTATTCCCTTTCTTCCGTTGCCTCATACAAATTGCAATATTAACGCCACAATCAAACTTACCAGTACGATTCCTTCTAAAATCAACATTCGATTGCACATCCGAATATTATCACGATGCGTAAGGAGCTCTTCTCGATACTTCCTCCGTGCCTGCACCTCTGCAAGCTTACGGGCATCGTATTGACGCTCAAATTCGTCCTGCGATTCCATCGCCTTCTCAGGAAATTCATCCGTACGCGCTTCCATAATGCCATCTCCTTACCCAAATTACTTCCCAATGTATATTGTATCACATTCTTATGAATTTAGAAAGAGATTTTTCACGAAGAACGCAACTTTCCCATATGCAAAAAACAGACTCCGAGAATCTCTCGAAGTCTGCACGTTTCTGTTCCAAAAACAACCACCCTTGAACTCACCGGGTTGTGATAATGTCCGCTTCATGCCATCCGGCTCCCAATTGGTAGTAATCCCATCCGTCAACTCAAAGGTTGCGATCTCCAATTCCGCATCTACCTACGTTCTCTTCACGCACATTCCGCAAATCTACCATCTGTCATTGCGTGATATCGCGTTCTCCGCAACACCGACCTGTGATTACTTGCCGCACAAATATGCTTCAATACCTTCCATGGCCGTCTGCTCATCGGGTCCGTCCACAGTGATGGTAACAGAAGTACCCGTGGGAAGTGCCAGACTCATCATTCCCATAATACTCTTAGCGTTTACGCGCTTGTTCTCACACTCCACATATACGCTACTATCGTATCGGCTTGCCACCTGTACCAACAAAGCTACCGGTCTGGCTTCCAGTCCATTCGGAATGTTAATAGTCATCTTCTTAGAAATCATTGAATTCCCTCCTAATCACTTTCCCTATTTCGTAATCCCTCTGCAATATCACATAACTTTTGCAATCGATGATTCGCCCCGGAGCGCCCCATAGGCGGACTCATCAATTCTCCCAACTCTTTCAGCGAAGACTCCGGATATTGCAATCGCAGTCTCGCCATCTTCCCCAACTCGTCCGGCAAATTTTCCAAACCTATGGTATCCCGGACCAAGACAATGCTCTCCACCTGCTTCTTGGCAGCAGCCGTCGTCTTATTCAGATTGGAAACCTCACAGTTCACTTGTCGATTGACACGTCCTCGCATCTCTCGTACTACGCGCTCATTTTCAAATTCCAAGAGCGACACGTGAGCTTCCATCACCTTCAACGCATCCGCAATCTGCGAACCGTCTTTCAAATATACCGCAAATGCCTGCCTACGTTCCATGAGCTTCGGTTCACACCCGAACTCTCTCATAGCTTCCATCAAAAGCTCCGCCAATGGTTTCGTGGGCATAGCAATTTCGAAATGATACGATTTCACCGGATCCGTCATGGTTCCGGCCATAGTAAACAATGCACGAATCCAACTCCGCTTACAGCACGGTCTCTTAAGTAAGTACTCCCATTTCTTAAGGTGAAGTTGCCCTGTTGCATCTGTTCGCAATCCCAAACTCGATAGCACGCTATCCATCTGCTTTCGGTCCGATACATTCAAGCGAAACAGGTGCCTTCTCCTGTCGCTCTCCAAAATATCTTCCACAACAGTTTCCATATTAAATGACTTTTTCAAAAAAGTAAAGCACTTTTTTACCACGGGCTCATTTTCTGACGAAAATGATAGAAAAATCACCCCATTTGGCTCCTCTTCTATCTTCGCCCCCATCAAAAGCATGCCGGATAACTCTGCCAGTCGGCAATGATGTCCACCGGGCATCTTCTCCGTCAATTCTTTCTTTACATCACTGGCAAATGACACAATTGCTCCCAATCCTTCCTTGCCGGCAAGGCAAATGATCTGTTCTACGTAAAATCGCCCAAGAAACGCACTTCGGTCTCTAAGTATACCCCGAATCGCTCTTGTACACGTTCCCGTACTTGTGTAATCAAATTCATAACATCCGACGCCGTAGCTTCTTCACGGTTAATTACAAAACCACAATGCTTTTCCGAAACCTGCGCGCCTCCTACACGAAAACCTCGCAGACCGCAATCGTCGATTAATTTGCCTGCAAAATATCCTTCCGGACGTTTGAACGTACTTCCCGCACTGGGGTACTCCAGAGGTTGCTTCTCCTTGCGTTGCTTTGTAAGTTCTGCCACGCGAGTCGCAATGGCTTCCTTTTGGCCACGCTTCAGCAGAAAACTTGCAGACAAAACAATGTACTTCTTCTCGTCCACGATACTATGGCGATATCCCAGTTCCAAGTCCTCTGCATAGATGCTGCACACTTCGCCCTCCTTCGTAAGGACCGTAACCGCCTGCAGACTATCTTTGATCTCTCCTCCATAAGCTCCGGCATTCATAACAACTCCGCCACCTATGGTACCCGGAATCCCCGTGGCATATTCCATATTGGCATAGCCTGCTGCACACATCTCTCTTGCAAATGTGGACAACAACATACCGGCAGGTGCCGTCACTAACGTGCCATCCTCACGGTCTTCGTACGTAAGTTCCGAACATTTGGTCTCCATGCGAATTACCACGCCACGCACCCCAATGTCGGAGACCAAGAGGTTACTGCCATTGCCGATGACCGCATAAGGAATCTCATACTCCTTACACAAATCAATGGTAGCCTGCAACTGCTCCGTCTCCCTGGGAATCACATAGTATTGCGCCGGCCCTCCGATACGAAAGGTCGTATGCTTATACATAGGCTCCTCAAACCGACACGTATCTTCTGTATACAGTTTCCTAAGCTTCTGTTCAAACTCTTGTCTTTTACTCACAGCACTCCGTCCTATCCGATTATTTTGCATTCAGGGTCATTCTTGCGGCACCAAAGATACCCGCATCATTGCCCAACTCCGCCAAGCGGAATTCCTTGCCCTTCAAGGCATCCAAAATATTGTCGTTGTAGTGCTTCGAAATTGCATCCAACAAAATCTGACCGGCACGGCTCACTCCACCACCGATAACAAATGCCGTAGGATCTGCCACTGCTGCCACGTGAGTGAGAGCCATTGCCAAATAGGAGCCCAACTGCTCCACGAGCTCACATGCCACAGCATCGCCCTTCTTCGCCTCATCAAAGATGTCCTTAGCCGTCAAATTCTCAAATGTACGTAGAGAAGTTTCCGCCTCACTGTTTGCCAATGCCTTCTTTGCCATGCGTACAATACCGGTTGCCGATGCATACTGCTCCAAATGACCATGTCCGCCACATCCGCACACATCCGTCTCTGCGGAATTCACAATCATATGTCCGATCTCTGCTGCTGCGCCATTGCTACCACACACAATCTCGCCACCGAGAATCAAGCCTCCACCGACACCGGTTCCGAGAGTAATCATCAATACATCATCGTAACCACGTCCGCCGCCCTTCCACTGCTCACCCAGAGCAGCCACGTTGGCATCATTTCCTACACGTACCGGAATTCCCAACAGTTCCTCCATAGTGGCGCGTACATTCATACGTCCCCAGCCAAGATTCGGGCACTGCAATACCGTACCATCCGCAAGTACCGGTCCTGGTACACCCATACCTACTCCCGTAACATCTTCGCGACTCAAACGCTTCTCGTCCAGCTTACATAAAATCGAAGCCGCAATATGTCCGGGCACGTTGCTACCGCCATTGCTACGATCCGTGGGGATCTCCCACTTGTCAATAACCTCACCTTCTGCGGTAAACAGACCGCATTTTACCGAAGTTCCTCCAATATCAATTCCGAAACAATACTTCATCTTATCCTCCATCCGCGTACGTATGTACACTGTATATTATTATTCTGTGATTTTTCGTCCAATACAACTACATGTTCTTCATAAGATTGTTTGTGACACGATTGTACAATTCCTGTGCCGCATTGTATCCCATCTTCTTCTGACGATAATTAATGGCGGCCGCCTCGCAAATGATAGCCAGATTTCGACCGGGCCGAATGGGGATGTTATTGCACACAACTTTATTGCCCAAGAACTCCGTGTACTTATCTTCCAAACCCAAACGGTCGTACTCTCGTTCTTTGTCCCACTCTTCCAATTGAATTACCAAATCAATGGACTGCGTCTCCTTGACGCTCTGTACACCGTACAGTGTCTTGACATCAATAATACCAATGCCTCGTAATTCAATCAAATGCTTTGTTATATCGGGAGCCGTCCCTAACAGGGTATCGTCACTAACCTTCTTAATCTCCACAACGTCGTCAGAGACCAGTCGATGACCACGCTTAATAAGTTCCAGTGCCGCCTCACTCTTACCGATACCGCTCTCACCCATAATAAGCAGACCTTCACCGAACACGTCAACCAGTACCCCGTGAATGGAAATGCGCGGTGCCAACTGTACTTTTAACCAACGCACAACTTCTGCCACCAATGCGGTGGTCTCCAAAGGACTGCTGAACAGCGGAACCCCCTTCTCTAACGCCAACTTCTTCATGCCGGGACTGACTTCAAGACTACGACAGAAGATAATACAAGGAACCCCATACCCCATCAATCGGGAGAAGCAAGCATGACGCTGCTCCGAGGTCATCTCATTTTGATACATATATGCATACTCTACGTTACCGATCAACTGAATACGATCCTTATCAAAGTCACAGAAAAATCCCGCCAACTGCAATGCTGGACGGTTAATCTCCGGCTTCGTAATCATACGATCGCTAATATCAATCTCCGGTGTCAGGTTAATAAGCTTCATCTTATCAACCAGTTTCTGTAATTCTACCTCGTACATAGTTCCCCTTTCCGAAGGCACATTATCCTCATGCACCAATTCATTAAGTTCTATTATATGCTACCTTCGCGGTAAATGCAATCAAATTTCCGTGTTTTCCTCTGACGTCTCTGCGTTTTTCAGTTTCTCGTTGCCGTGTAAGAAGTCATACACCGATTGTGCTGCTTTACGATTCATTCCCGGAAGTTTCGCCAGTTTCTCCGGATCGGCCGCAGACAGTTCCTCCATACTATGATAATATTTCATTAATGTACGTCTACGGGTAGTTCCGATCCCCGGAATATCATCCAAACGAGAATGAACCTGCGCCTTTGTTCGCAAACTCCGGTGATATTCAATGGCAAACCGATGGGTCTCATCTTGAATACGCGTCAGCAAGGCAAAGCCCTCACTGCCGGGGCCAACAGGAAGTTCCCGATCCCGGAAATACAATCCTCTGGTTCGGTGACGGTCATCCTTTACCATACCACAAACCGGAATGAAAATGCCCATATCTCGAAGCACCTGCTCTGCAATATGCACCTGTCCCATGCCACCATCCATCAAAATCAAGTCCGGGTATCGCGTGAAACTATTCTCCACATGTTGTGCCCGGTCTTCCTCTCCATGGCGGAACCGTCTTGTCAACACCTCTTCCATGGAAGCGTAATCGTTAGGGCCCTGCACGCCTTTGATACGAAACTTGCGATACTCTGCATTTCTGGCCTTGCCGTCCACAAAGACAACCATGGAGCCTACGCTATGGAATCCACTAATGTTAGAAATGTCATAAGACTCCATGCGATGCAATTCCGAAAGCCCAAGAATCTCTTCCAGTTCTCGTACTGCTCCGATGGTACGTTTTTCTTCTCTTGTTATCTTCTCTAAGTCTTGGTTCAACACCATCTCCGCATTTTGCTTCGCCAACTGTATCAAACGCTCCTTGCCACCGATCTTAGGCACACGAAAATGAACGCTTCGACCTTTCTTCCCACTGAGCCATGTCTCTAACAAGCCGACTTCCGCAGGCTCTGCCTCTATCAATATCTCCTTAGGAATATAGGGGGTTCCCGCATAATACTGCTTAATGAATTCTCCAAGAACCTCCCCGGCCTCTCGGTCACGCACCTCCGTCATGTGATAGTGCTCTCTACCGAGAAGCTTGCCACCACGCTCGAAGAACACCTGTACCACACAGTGCTCCTCCCGCACTGCCATAGCTACAATATCTCGTTCGTCGTCATGAGTATCTGTAGCCTTCTGTTTCTGCGACAAAGCCTTCACACGATTCATCAAGTCACGATAGCCTGCTGCCGCCTCATACTCCATCTCCATGCTGGCGGCATACATCTTCTTCTCCAACGCCTCCAACACCTCCGAATAATTATTATTCAGAAAATGAAGTACCTTCTCCACCATCTTTCCGTACTCTTCTGCGGACACATTTCCCACACAGGGAGCATCGCACTGCCCAATCTGGTGATAGAGACAAGGACGTCCCATCCCGATTTCCTTAGGAAGATTCTTATTGCAGGTACGAATGCGATACAACTTTCGCAACAAATCAATGGTATCATTGATAGCCACTCCATTGGTATACGGCCCAAAATATCTTGCTTTGTCTTTCTTCTGCTCCCTGGCCAGCATCACACGGGGAAACTCCTCATTTACCGTGACCTTTATGTAGGGATAACTCTTATCGTCCTTCAACATGGTGTTGTAACGCGGCCGGTGTTCCTTGATGAGATTGCATTCAAGAACAAGCGCTTCCAGCTCCGTATCCACTACAATATATTCAAACCATGCTACTAGGGACACCATTTTTTGAATCTTAGGCGAGTGCTTGCTTCCCTGACGAAAATACTGCCGTACACGATTCTTCAGAACCTTTGCCTTGCCTACATAAATGATATTATCACTCTTGTCGTGCATAAGATACACACCCGGACTGTCCGGCAACTTCTTCAGTTCCTCGGCAAAATCAAATTCCCGCATAGCACTCCTCCCTTCTTCCTCTTCCACATTGTCAAAAAGCTGTCGCTTGGACAAACGACAGCTTTTGAAATTTATTCTTGTACATTTGTAAATTCAATCTCAGTAATCTCTCCGGGCTCCTGTACTGTCTCGGGATTCTTAATACGATTGAAGATCTCCATGAACTGCTTACCGGTGATGGTCTCCTTTGTAATCAAGAACTCCGCAGCCTCATCGAGAATCTGCATATTCTCAACCAACAGTCGAACCGCCTCCTTGTAGCTCTCGTCCATAACCTTGTGAATCTCTTCGTCAATCTTTGCCGCTGTCCGATCACTGCAATTCAATACCGTACGCCCCTCAAGGTATTTGCTCTCTACGGATTCCAGCGCCACCATTCCGAATTCATCGGACATACCGTACAAGGTAATCATCTGACGTGCCAAATTGGTAGCACGCTCAATGTCATTGCTGGCTCCGGTAGTAATGGAGTTAAACTTCACCTGCTCCGCTGCACGTCCACCGCAGAAAGTCTTTATCATGGTGAGAATCTCATCCTTGGAGCTGAGATACTTCTCTTCCTCTGGCACTTGCATGGTATAACCCAAAGCCCCCATAGTTCTGGGAACAATGGTAATCTTCTGCACCGGCTCCGCATTTTTCTGGAGCGCAGCGATTAGTGCATGACCCACCTCGTGATAAGCAACAATACGCTTCTCTTCCGGTCCGAGGATGCGGTCCTTCTTCTCCTTGCCCGCAAATACCACCTCTACGGACTCCAACAAATCAGACTGTTTCACCACAGTTCTGCCTTCCTTGACCGCCAAAATGGCCGCCTCGTTGATAATGTTGGCGAGATCGGAACCTACGGCTCCACTGGTAGCCAACGCAATCTCTTCCAAGTTCACGGAATCGTGCATCAACACGTTCTTAGCATGTACCTTCAAAGTTGCCAGACGTCCCTTGAGATCCGGCTTGTCTACGATAATTCTACGGTCAAATCGTCCGGGACGAAGAAGTGCCTTATCAAGTACCTCCGGACGGTTGGTAGCCGCAAGGATAACAATTCCCTTGGAGGTATCGAAACCATCCATCTCCGCAAGGAGCTGATTCAGTGTCTGCTCACGTTCATCATTGCCACCACCGTAACGGCTGTCACGGCTCTTACCGATGGCGACAATCTCATCGATAAATACGATACAAGGTGCCATCTGCTGTGCCTGACGGAACAAATCACGTACACGAGACGCGCCCACACCCACATACATCTCTACAAAATCCGAACCGGACAGTGAGAAGAAGGGAACCTTCGCCTCTCCTGCCACAGCCTTGGCAAGCAACGTCTTACCGGTACCGGGCGGTCCAACAAGCAATGCACCCTTCGGGAGTTTCGCTCCGATACGAGTGTATTTTGCAGGGTCATGCAGGAAATCCACCAATTCCAATACGGAATCCTTGGCTTCCTCCTGTCCCGCCACATCCTTAAAGGTAACGCCGGTCTCTTTCTCCACGTACATCTTGGCATTGCTCTTACCGACACCCATGCCACCGATACCGCCGTTCTTGCTAATCATGCGATACAACGCCCACATAACGATGTAGATAAATACAAAAGGCAATATATATCCAACTAAAATATCGATAATGGTCGTACTCTTATTGATAATCAGACGTTGCATTGGAATCTGCTTCTCGATCAAGAGACTCGTCAATTCCTCATGATCCACAATACCGGTATAGTACGTTTCAATCATGGAATCCTCGGTGGTCCCTTTCTTCGGAGTAATGACAATCTTGTCATAGTCCGTCTGAATCTCCACCTTCTCAATGGTTCCGGATTCAATCATCGTCATGAATTCATTGTAGGTAATCTCTTTGTTCTTCAGTCCCGCAATGTATTCACTAATCAGCATATAGCTACCAAGAAAAATGAAAAACACAATCACCGTAGCAATTATTCTCGGGACTTGGCTCTTCTTCTTGTTATTATCTCCGTTTTGATTCGGCTTCTTATCCGAATTCGGGTTCTTATTCTCCACGTGACACCTCCCATGTTACATACGCACATTATAGATGAAACCAGTCCAAATTACAACCCATACGCCATGAAATTTTTGTGAAACTCCCTACTACAAACCGGATTCCACCCACTCCTTGCGAATCAAATGCATGATTTCTTCCAGAAATGCCACGCGTCCTTTTGACTTAATTTCGGATATAGAGAACTCCTCAGCATTTTCCACCACTACCGGTGAATATAATTTGTATCCCATACGCTTGATCTTCCGACGATCAAACCGCATGAGTATCTGTCCTCGCTCCATAGGTTCCCCCGATTCTACAATTGTAGAGAACACATCGTTGTGTAACAATCCGCTATCCATTGCAATCTGAATTCTGAGGCGGACACCTTCCGAGCTTTCCAACAACATAGCATGTCCGGTATGAGAAACGGCAATTACGGTCCCGTTAAAAGGAGCCACCAAGATATCTTCTTTCGGAAGAATAGCCACTCCCGGTCCCATGTCTCCCCTGGCATATTGTTGTTCCGGTATCTTAGACAAAGGAACAATCTTGCCTGCCAGCGGCGATACGATTTTCATCTCCTCCATACTCTCAGCCTCCCTTACTTTTGGACATGAATTTAATTTTGTTGCAACCATTTAAAAATAGTATTAGAAGAACACGAACAGATTATGCTGCACTCATGTGAGATTGTGAGAATTTCGTACAGCAAAAAAACAGCCATGCATTTCGCATGGCCGCCCTTTCGTACACAAGTATCAATTTATAAATCGTCATCTCCGATGCTCTCCATCACCGCTTTCATGACTTCGGCAATGTCCTCATGTAACACTAAGTCCGCACTGGCATCCGCCGATGTCTTGCTCTTATTAATAAGCACTAGTTGCGAACCTCCAAAATACTGCAACAATCCTGCTGCCGGATATACCATAAGGGAAGTTCCTCCCACAATCAGCATCTTCGCTTCAGAGATAACCCGAATAGCTCCGGACAACACCTCGTCATTCAGTGACTCCTCATATAACACCACATCCGGTCGAATCGTACCACCGCAGGAACACTTGGGTACACCCGGGGCTTCACACACCGCGCTTGCATCATAGAACGAGTGACAGCGCATACAGTAATTCCGATGCACCGAACCGTGTAACTCATACACTTTCTTGGAACCGGCCGCTTGATGCAAACCGTCAATATTCTGCGTTACTATCCCTCGAAGTTTTCCCATCTCCTCCAGCTGTGCCAACGCCATATGACACGCATTTGGCTTCGCCTCCGGATAAATGAGGTGCTCCTTATAGAAATCATAAAACTCCTCCGGATATCGCACGAAGAAACTGTGAGACACCAACTGCTCCGGCGTCAACTGACATTGAAGCTTCTTCGAAAAAATGCCCTGTGCACTTCGAAAATCCGGTATATTGCTGGCAGTAGACACACCGGCACCGCCGAAGAAAACTATATTATCACACTTCTTGATCCACTGTGCCAAGGTTTCTCTTTCTGTCATACTCCACCTCCGAACATACAGACCATTCCTCAACCTACTCGTTATCTTCTCGCATAGACTTACGAAAATTCAACGGTGATATTCCGTAATGCTTCTTAAACAGCTTACTGAAATGGTACACATCATCATATCCAACGCTGGCGGCAATGGTCTTGATACTATCCTTGCCCTCCACTAACAACTCCTTAGCCTTTGCCAAACGAAGCTTAATTAAGTAATTGATCGGCGAGTCTCCGGTCTTCTCCTTAAATATCTTAGAAATGTACACCGGACTCAGATACATATTATGAGCAATCTGATCCAAGGAAATGTGCTGAGCATAGTTTTCTCTAAGATGTTGTACGATTTTCTTCACCACATAACTCTTGGAATAGCTCTCAAACGCCATACCCATTGATTCTTGAACCGCTGTTCCGGAGATGGCGCGGTAGATCAAAATCAACATCTTCATCATCTGTGCCTGAATCAAGTAATAGCGCCCCGGCTGTGTTGAAGCATTTTCTTCGATGATTTCATAGCAACATCGGCTAATCTCTTTCTTAATCTCACTACTGAGACTGAGTATGTGCCCTCCGCCGGGAAGTTCGATGGTATTCTCCGGCATATTTAACAAATGAATATCCGTAATACCCACTACAAATTCAAGGGTAGAATCCGCGGGATTCGTCACAATACTCTGGTGCATCACACCGGGATTGCACACCAGCAAATCCCCTTGTTTCACCTCATAAGTAATCCCATCCACCAAATATCGTCCCGCACCTGACAGAATGTACGCCAGTTCCAAATTAGAATGTGCGTGATACGACGTCAAATGTGCATCCCGAATACGGCTGCAATACAGCACTGTCGGGTGTAATTCCCGATAGGAAATGTCCGAATATATCTCGCTCATGGTTACCCCTGTTCCTGTGCCGGCATCTGTACATGCTCCGCACATATTTAGTCATTGGTTACATTGCCGTTCCCCCAGATGGGAATTGCCTCTCCTCCATACTCTGCCTTAGGTTTTATGATTCCTTGGACAAATGCCTGCCCTCTGGCAAAAAACTCACGAAAATCATAATAATCCTGTCTCGCATATTCCCGAAAATCCGCCGACACGCCATAAGCCTCCATGCCCAAGCACTCCGCAAGATACACGGCACGATACAGGTGATATTCTTGACTTACAAACACCACGGTCTCACACCCGAAAATGTTCTTCGCACGCCAGACGCTATCGTAAGTAGACAGTCCCGCATGGTCCATAAAAATATCCTCTGAAGGCACGCCGCAGTCAATGGCGTACTGCTTCATCACATTGACTTCATCATACCCTTCATACGCATGGTCGCCGCTCATTAATATCTTGTCTGCCGCGCCCGCTTGATACAGAAGGATGCCCTGCTCAAGCCTTGCCTCCAACATAGGACTGGGGGTTCCGTCATTCCATACGCCACACCCCAGCACAACAATGGCATCACCTGCGGGAATCTCCATCGATATTCCATTCTCCGTCTGTAACAACACTTTCTTATTCTCCGACTCGCCACCGGCAACACGTGCACCTTCGGTATGAAAGATCTGCTCCTTCGTAGAATTCCTCACATAGACATCTGCCATTGCCACGCTCAACAACCCAAGACACACCAAACCGATTAGGCCAACGAAGCCGATGCACAACCACCGAATCAATTTCGGAAATTTCTCAAATATCTTCAATCTGCCAATCAATTGGCTCCACCCCATGTTCCTTTAGAAATGCATTTGTCTTACTAAAATGCTTACAACCGAAGAATCCCCGATACGCCGATAATGGGCTGGGATGCGGTGCCGTCAACACTAGATGCTTCGGGTTAGTTAACATACTCCGTTTCCTCTGTGCCGGTGATCCCCAGAGCAAGAATACTACCGGGCTGTCCTGAGCATTTACCGCACGAATCACAGCATCGGTGAACTGCTCCCACCCCATTCCTTGGTGAGACATAGGTTGATGAGCACGAACCGTCAGGATTGTGTTCAGAAGCAATACGCCCTGCTCCGCCCATTTTACCAAATATCCGTTGTTGGGGATACGACAACCAAGGTCGTCCTGTAGTTCTTTATAAATGTTCACTAGAGACGGCGGCGCTTGTACCGGCGGTTTCACCGAAAAACAAAGCCCGTGAGCCTGTCCCTCTCCGTGATATGGGTCTTGACCGATAATGACCACCTTCACCTTGGATAAGGGAGTAAGATGAAATGCACTGAGCACCTCGTCTGCCGGAGGATATACGACACGAGTAGAATACTCATTTTGAACGAACTTGTACAACTTACGATAGTAATCCTGCTTAAATTCTCCGCCAATGGCAGACAGCCAATCATTTGTAATCGCACCCATAGTATGTACCGTCCTTGTAGGTTTCTAAACTGCTTACAATCTTACGCTAACGCCACGACCGCGCAAGTACTCCTTCACCTCGGAGATCTCCAGTTCCTTGTAGTGGAACAAAGAGGCCGCCAGAGCCGCATCCGCTTTGCCTTCTGTTAGCGCCTCATAAAAATGCTCCTTCGTTCCGGCACCACCCGAAGCAATCACCGGAATCTTCACCGCCTCGGAGACACGACGGGTCAGTTCAATATCGTAACCGTTCTTCGTTCCGTCGCAGTCCATACTGGTCAACAAAATCTCGCCTGCTCCCAAGGCTTCCGCCTGCTTCGCCCATTCAATTGCGTCGATGCCCATATCGATACGACCGCCGTTCTTGAAGATGTGGAAGCTTCCGTCCTCGCAGCGCTTGGCATCAATGGCCACAACCACACATTGACTGCCGAAACGCTTTGCCGCTTCGGAGATCAAGGGCGGGTTCATAATAGCTGCGGAATTCACCGCCACCTTGTCCGCGCCTTCTCGCAAAATCATATAAAAATCCTCCACCGTACGAATACCTCCGCCTACAGTAAAGGGAATAAATACGGTCTCTGCCACCCGACGTACCATTTCACTTCGAATAGTTCTTGCATCAGAAGATGCGGTAATATCCAGAAATACTAGTTCGTCCGCACCGGCTTCTCCGTAAGCTCTTCCTACCTCCACCGGGTCCCCGGCATCCCGAAGGTTCACAAAATTGATGCCCTTCACAACTCTGCCGTTATGTACGTCCAAACAAGGAATAATTCGCTTTGTAAACATAATCTATCAATCCTTTGCCTTTATATTTGAGAAAAATTCTTCAGAATACGCATGCCTACATCACCACTCTTCTCCGGATGGAACTGACATGCAAATACATTGTCCCGTTCTACCGCCGCATGAATCACCGGACCATACTCTGTGGTGGCCGCAACGATGTCCGGATCTCCCGCCTGCAAGTAGTAAGAATGAACAAAATACACATAACTCTCCGCCGGCAACCCTGCGAACAACTTGGAGTCTTCCTTACAGGTCAAGTCATTCCAACCGATGTGAGGAATCTTCCGTCCGCCACCTTCCGGAATACGAATGATCTTACCGGGAAGGATACCAAGTCCCTGTACTCCCGGACTCTCCTCACTCTCCTCAAACAGAAGTTGCAAACCCAGGCAAATGCCCAAAAACGGCGTCCCCTGTGCAACGCACTGCCGAATTACATCCACCAGCCCAAAACGATGTAACTTCTCCATAGCATCGCCAAATGCACCAACACCCGGAAGAATCACACGATCCGCCTGCAAGATCTCCTGCGGATCTCTCGTTACCTTGGCTTCCAAACCAAGTGCCTTTAGAGCATTCTCTACACTGCATATATTACCTGCATCATAATCGATAATCGCTATCATCTTATATCCTATCCCTTCTTAATCTTCCGCGGTCTCCAACTCAAACCAAAACTCCACGCCTGCCGCGTGATTAACAACACCGTACTTCTGGTTATGAGACTCCATAATTGCCTTCACGATGGAGAGACCGATACCGCTTCCGCCGTACTCTCTGGTACGGGCCTTGTCCACCTTGTAGAACTTCACCCAAATGTTCGAAAGTTCCTTCTCCGGAATCGGTTCTCCTGTATTATACACGGAAACTCGCGCAGTTGCACCATTTTTCTTCACAGAAACCGCAATTTCTTTTGATTTCGCCACATGATTCAACGCATTGCTGATATAATTGGTGGCAACCTCTTCGATTCGATATTCATCTGCCCACACGTAGATTGGTTTCTCTTCATAAAAATGAAGTTTCACACCCTTCTGCTGTCTAATAATCTCCGTGTTATTCAGAATCCCCTGCAACAAACTGACGATATCAAACCGTTCATATTCTATGGCATCTTGTCCGAATTCAATCTGGTTCAACGTTAGGAGTTTCTGAACCATCTTGTTCATCTTCGAAGCCTCATCCATAATGACTTCGCAGTAAAATGCTCTGCTAGCTTCGTCATCGTTGATATTCTCCATAAGTCCTTCCGCATATCCTTGAATCAGTGCCAGCGGAGTCTTCAATTCATGGGACACATTGGAGAGAAACTCGGTACGCATATTGTCGATCTCAACCTTGCGTTCCAGATCCTTCTTCAGCTCATTATTGGCTTGCTTCAATTCCCCGATGGTAGTATGCAGGCGATCCGACAAGCGGTTCAAGGACTCCCCCAATTGCCCCACTTCGTCTCTGGTAGTTACGGCATATTTTGCATCAAAATCCAACCGACACATACGTCCCGCAATCTGCGACATCTGCGTAATCGGCTTCGTAATTGCACCACACAAAAAGAATAGAAGCACCGAACCGATCAGCAGTACCACGATACCCGTAATCAGCAGAAATCGAGAAGCAATGTCCGCCGCCTCCGCAATGCTTTGGTAGTTGGTTCGCACAAAAATATAACACCCGTTATCCAAGGTTCCGAACAAGTCAATGCTTCGCGAATCCATATACGTATCTTCAATCTGATAAATGGTGTACCGAGAACTCACGCGTAATTCCTCGTACTTGTCCAGTTGACTGTCATGACCAAGACCGAGATACCTCTGAATGGAAGCCATGCAACGCCGAATCGACATCTCATTTGCATCATTGGTAAACACGAACTTCTCCGATCCCATGGTATAAGGGTCAATCACCAAAATGGTCAATCGTGCATTGTTGGATATCTTTTCGAAGGAAAGCTCCGTGTCCGGAGTAAGCACCACGTCTTCTCCCATCTGCGAATTAATCACTTGATAACAACTATCCAAGTCCGTCAATTTCAGATTCAGATAATAATCCTTCAAAAAGAACTTCGTCATCAACCAAGCACCGCCAAGCACAACGAAAATCGCCACAATAAACACAAGTAGCATCTTCGTCCGAAAGGAAGTGAATCGTTTCATGCCTATCTCCTTTCCCGAAACAAAATCAGGGAGCATCGCCTACGCTCCCCAATTCAATTTCCCGTCTTCTCTATACTCATCATCGAGCACTGCAGCACCACTGCTCGTAGTCATTGCATCTTACACTTCGAACTTATAGCCCATCCCCCAAATGGTCTTAATATATTCGCCCTTATCCCCCATCTTACTCCGTAACTTCTTCACGTGAGTATCAATGGTTCTGGCATCTCCGAAGTAATCATAGTTCCATACATTATTCAAAATCTTCTCTCTGGACAACGCTACTCCTTTGTTGGCGATAAAATACGCCAACAATTCAAACTCCTTCACACTCAATTCCATGGGAACACCGTCAACAGTAACCTCATGGGCCGTCTTATCCATAACAATTCCGCCCACACTGATGGCCTCATCCTCTACCTGTCCCACACGCCGAAGGATAGCATCCACACGTGCCATTAATATCTTGGGACTAAAGGGCTTGGCGATGTACTCGTCCACGCCCAGTTTGAAGCCTAGAAGTTCATCGCGTTCCTCACTCTTAGCGGTAAGCATAATAATTGGCACCTTCGAATACTGACGCACTTCCTTGCATACTTGCCAACCGTCCATCTTCGGCATCATTACATCCAAGATAATCATATCGATATTCTTCTGTGCAAAGAACAGATCAATGGCCTGCTCTCCATTCTCGGCTTCTATGGTTATATAGCCTCGCTTCTGCAAGAAGTCACACACCAGTTTCCTCATGCGACTCTCATCGTCTACAACCAAAATGCGAATCTCGTCCATCCGTACCCTCTCTTCCTCTGTCCCTTCTCCGAACAGAACTTACCCATCTTTCTACGCACAGCATACCATCGGTTTATGTCCTCTTCGTGAACATTTTCAAAGAAAACTGTGTCTATCCCTCGTAGCTAAATACACGGATTTCATCAATATATACGCTGGGATTGGGTTTCAACTTCGATGTGACCTTAGCTTTCATAACAGAATCCAGCACATCATACCCTTCGTAAATCTGCCCAAACACCGTATGATGTCCTGTAAGCCAGGGCGCCCCGCCGTAAGTCATAAAATGCGAAAGCTGTGCCTTGGTCAACTCTGTATTATACGCTTCTTCAAAATAATCCTGCAAGGTCATATGGTACCGATTGTCCAAGGGTTCCTCCAAATCTCGCAGAACCTCTGCCGGTGTCTGTACGAAGAAGAACTGGTTGGTATTCGTTCCGTTCTCCCCCTCATTTGCCATACAGAGTGCCCCTCGCACCGGGAGAAGCTTGTCCGAGATTTCATTACGAAAGCCCGCACCGAATATGCTCTCACCGCTGGCTCCCGTTCCTTCCTTATCCCCTGCCTGAAACATATACTCATCAATAATCTGACTGATCTTAATTCCGTTGTAAGCCCCCTGTTCCGCCAATGTCGTGAAGTTCTCCACGGCCTTTGGTGCCTCCTTCGAAAACAGTTTCACATAAATCGAACCATAGTTTCGAATAACAATTTCAGCACATACGTCCCCCTTCACAGGCCCAGCAAACTGATAAATGCTCTGGGCCTTATCGGACAGTGCCGGTTCCTCTACATCCGTAGGTGCATTGCCCCCCGGTGTCACAGTACCGGCAGTGGTAGGCTCCGACGTTTGCTTTGACGGTTCCTCTTCCTTATCGCACGCCACAAAGAGACATGCAAGCATAATTAGTACAAGCAATCGAGCCACGATCTTTATTGTTCTCATTCCACTCTTCATTCCATACCTCGATAATCATTTCAAAAGCATACTTAGGATAATTATAGCCCAACTTCGCATGGTTTTCAATGTTAGGATGCTCATTTTTCAAAAAAGTACCGCTGATATTTGCACAACTTAGTGCATCGTCACTTGTAGTACTTTTTCATGTAAGACGAGCTTCCCTGTGAAATAAAAAAGCGGACATCTCCGAAGAAATGTCCGCTGCGAAATGCAAAGCAATTATCTAAGAATGTGCTTAGCGATCATACGATCGATAACCGGCAAAGCCATGGTCTTCTTGCTAAGAGCCATAGAAGCCAATAGAAGAATTACAACCGTACGAACAATGTCGATAATGTTAGCGAGCAATGCATGAATCTGATTCAACTTCATACCGAAATCCGTGTAGCTCAATACCTTCTCTGCACCGAAAATCTGCATAATGTTGTCGATGATACCAATCAAGTCATTGAATACCAATCCCAACAAGGTGTTCAGAAGAGAAAATGCTACTGCTACCAAAAACGCCTTAACAACGGATACTCTAAGAAACTCATCGCTCTCCTTGTACAGAAGCCAGCCCACAACAAATACAACTACCATGCCGGTCCAACCACCGAACAAAGTAAGCAAGTAAACCAGAGCTGCCATAAGACCTACACCTACGCCAAACTTCGTCTTCATAATAAAATCCTCCTTTAATCTCTCTTGTACAATGCTTATGCACTGCAATTATGTATTCGCAGGACCTAGTATACTGTCGTCCTACCTTTTCATTATCGCAACTGAAATGCAAAATGTCAATACTTTTGACGAAAAACAACGAAAAAGGGCCAAATGCCCGTGAAATATTTTTTTTAAAATTGGTACTTGACAATTTGGTTTCTTTGTTGCATAATAAGCAAGCACGACAAAATTCTTTCGAGGCGTGGCTCAGTTTGGTAGAGCACTGTGTTAGGGACGCAGGGGTCGCGTGTTCAAGTCACGTCGCCTCGACTGAAGAGAGAAACTTACGTTTCTCTCTTTTTTTGTTTTCGCCCTGCA
>JAZQDC010000015.1:0-60591 GCA_045546575.1 Lachnospiraceae bacterium
CCTGGGCGGCCTCCAGCAGGTTCTCGGGGGTGCTGCCCAGCTCGCCCAGCGCTTTGAACCAAAGCTTGGCGTGTTCTTTTTCGTTCTCTGCGGTTTTCAGAAACAGCGCGGCGATCTGCTCATAGCCGGCCTTCTTGGCAACGCTGGCAAAGTAAGTGTACTTATTGCGGGCTTGAGATTCGCCGGCAAAGGCTTCCCACAGGTTTTTTTCGGTTTTTGTACCGGCATAAGGATTCTTCTTTTCCATAGATAGTTCCAACCTTTCGTAAAAGATAAATTGTTAAGTGTATTTTAACCACATTTTTAGTATACCATAAAAAAGAATGATGTCAAAGAGAATTTTGCGCTTGCAGATGGATATCCTATAAGGGTAAAACTGGAATTGGGAAGGGGAGAAAAGATATGCTTTGTATCCGTGACTTATACGATTTGTCCCATACGATGGCCCAGGCTTACCTGGGCCGGTTTGCCTATCCCTGGGAGGCGCTGCAGGGGATTCGGCAGATGATTGTCGACCTGGGAGAGACCCTGGGTGAGGACTATGACCGGGTAGCGTCCCAGGTGTGGGTGCATAAGACGGCGCAGGTGGCGCCTACTGCCTATTTGGGCGCGCCCTGTATCATCGGTGCGGGGACGGAGGTGCGTCATTGCGCCTTTATCCGGGGCGCGGCGCTGGTGGGTGACAATTGCGTGGTGGGCAACTCTGTGGAGCTGAAAAATGTGATTCTTTTCGACAATGTGCAGACACCCCACTACAATTATGTGGGCGACAGTATTTTAGGGTATAAAGCCCATATGGGCGCGGGTTCAATCACCTCCAATGTGAAGTCCGATAAAACGCAGGTGATGATTCACGGGGAGCGACCGGTGGAAACCGGCCTGAAGAAGGTGGGGGCTATGCTGGGCGACTTTGTGGAAATCGGGTGCAACAGTGTGCTCAATCCCGGTACGGTCGTCGGCAGAAACAGCCAGGTGTACCCCTCGTCCAGTGTGCGGGGTGTTGTGCCGGCGAACAGTATTTATAAGACCGGCGGTGTGATCGTAAAAAAAGCGGAGGGATAATCTGTGGGAAAATATTTCGGAACCGACGGCTTCCGGGGGGAAGCCAATGTAAATCTGACTGCGGACCACGCATTCAAGGTGGGCCGATTTTTAGGCTGGTACTATGGGGAACTGAAACGCCGGGCGGGGATCTCAGAGCCGCCCCGGGTGGTGATCGGCAAGGATACCCGCCGCAGTAGCTATATGTTTGAGTATTCTCTGGTGGCAGGACTCACGGCCTCCGGCGCCGATGCCTATATGCTCCACGTGACCACCACCCCTTCGGTTGCCTATGTAACGCGGGTGGATGCCTTTGATTGCGGTATTATGATCTCCGCCAGCCACAATCCTTATTACGATAACGGCATCAAGCTGATCAACGCCTACGGAGAGAAAATGGACGAGGAAACCATCGGATTGGTGGAGGCTTATCTGGACGGAGAATTGCGGGTCTTCGGTAAGTATTGGGAGGAGCTTCCATACGGCAAAAAGGACCGGGTAGGCCGCACCGTAGACTATGTGGCGGGGCGAAACCGCTATACCGGATACCTGATCTCCTTGGGCCTGTTTTCCTTTAAGGGGATTAAGGTAGGGCTGGATTGCGCCAACGGCGCAGCCTGGAGCATTGCCAAATC
This sequence comes from Lachnospiraceae bacterium, assembly GCA_045546575.1. Lineage (GTDB taxonomy): Bacteria > Bacillota > Clostridia > Lachnospirales > Lachnospiraceae > ISDg. The sequence continues at coordinate 1,677 of JAZQDC010000015.1, forward strand.
GGTATTTGATGCGTTGGGCGCCAAGACCTATGTGATCAACGCGGAGCCGGACGGCACCAATATCAATCGAGACGCCGGGTCGACCCACATTGAAGTGCTGCAAAAATTTGTGGTGGATAACGGGTTGGATGTGGGCTTTGCCTATGACGGGGACGCAGACCGCTGCCTGTGTGTGGATGAAAACGGGCAGGTCGTCAACGGTGACCATATCCTGTATATCCTGGGGCAGTATATGCAGCAGCGGGGACAGCTGGACAACAATACAGTGGTGACCACGGTTATGTCCAATTTCGGACTGTATAAGGCCCTTGATGAAAAGGGGATTGGTTACGCCAAAACGGATGTGGGCGATAAGTATGTGTACGAATATATGGTCAATAACGGCTGCCGGCTGGGCGGCGAGCAGTCCGGTCACATCATTTTCTCCAAATACGGCACCACCGGCGACGGCATCATCACCGCCATTAAGATGGTGGAGGTATGCTTGGCCAAGAAGACTACCCTTGGTAAACTGGCATCCGGCATGAAGGTATATCCCCAGATGCTTCGCAACATCCGGGTTCTGGATAAGCAAGAGACCCTTACCAATCCCAAGGTTGTTGCGGCCATTAAGGAAGTAGAAGAGGCACTGGGCACCGATGGTCGTATCCTTGTTCGCGAGAGCGGTACCGAACCGGTTATCCGCGTTATGGTAGAAGCAGAGACCGACGACCTGTGCAAGGAGTATGTAAGTAAGGTCATCAGCGTCATTGCGGATCTGTAAAGTGAATATATGAGTAGAAAGGACCGAGTCGGGAATTGACTCGGTCCTATATTCGTTTCTTCTGTATGCTTTGCACTCTACTGTCATACCTTCGCAAACACCGCCGTAACGCTCATCTCTCCATCTCGCGCTTCTGCGAAGATATCTCCGTTCATCTTATGCATGAGCTGGCGGCAAATGTACAGCCCCAGTCCGCTGCCCTTGGCACCGCCCGCATTGGAGCCCCGCCAGAAGCTATCGAACACATGGGGCAACTCCGTCTCAGGCAAAGTGCAACCACTGTTCTTCACCGACACAAGTGCACAGCCGTCCTCTTCCGATACCGACAGCGTGATCCTGCTGCCATCTCCGTATTTAATGGCATTTTCCATAAGGTTTTGAATCACCTCGATGCCCCGTTCTCTATCTCCGTGCAAGAGACAGTCCACATAAGCTCCCACCTGGAACTCCGTCTTGATTAGCGCCAATTTCTCGCGGTAATAACTCTCCACATTGCTCATCAGCTCCGACAAGTAAAACTCACCGGCTTGCACCTCCAGTGCAAGAAAATCTTCCCGAGATGCATTCACGATTTGGGAGACATAGCCCTCAATCTCATCGGCCTTTGCATTAATATTCTCCGCAATCTCCAATTGTCTGTCCTTATCGGTATATAACCCTTTGGACAACGCCTTAGAGTACAGTTTGATGGCGGAAAGGGGGGTCTTAATATCATGGGATAGGGATAACACCAAGGTCTTTCGATCCTTCTGCAACGCCAACTCCCGCTCCTTCTGCTCCTCCATGTGTTCCCGAAGCAGGTCCACGCCCCATACGAATCTTCCGAAGAACCGACTCTTACTCTCCTTCACCGGCACCGTCAGATTTCCCTTAGCAAGTTCATAGGGCACATCGGAGAGTCGGCCAAATGGACGCAAGATCTTCTGGCGCACGTAGAGCATCACCACCACAATTGCCACTGCCATGACACCGAGAATCACATTTACCATAATCACCATGCCGGTTCTGTCCTGTCTTGCATCGGCACTATAATCGAACCGATACCGCACTCCGTCAATCTCCCGCAGGGCGTAATCACTGTCTGTCTCGTAAAATGCTTCGCTACCGTCGTCCTTTACTACGTCCGTCACATACTCGTATGCCGACATATCCACCGCCATGAGCCCGTCATTTTCGATAATCTGTTCAATACGCCCAATCTCCACTCGGTACGGTCTACCGATATCGGAATCTTCTTGACGTAACAACAGTACATTTGCCCCTATGAAAATGACCGCAATCATCACCACAATGCCTATGAATATCTTATCAAAGCTTCTCATACGTACTTATACCCCACGCCCCATACCGTCAGAAGCTTCTCCGGCTTCTTCGGATCATCCTCAATCTTCTGTCTCAGCCACTTCATGTGCACCGTCAGGGTCTGCTGCTCGGAGAAGCTGTCGCTGCCCCAGATCTGATTGAACAAGTAGTCCTTATTCATAACCTTGCCCTTGTTCTCCATAAGAAGCACCAACAGATCAAACTCCTTGGCGGTCATCTCCACCGGCACATCGTCCTTATACACCGTGCGACTGACGCGGTTTACCCGCAAATTGCCGTCTGTAAGCTCATCCACCGCGTATCGACGCTTGAAGATGCCCTTAATCTTCGCCAGCAAAATGTCGATATCGTAGGGCTTCTCAATATAATCGTCCGCCCCGAGAATCAGACCATTTAGTTTGCTCTCCTTCTCCGTCTTGGCACTGACAATGAGAATGGGTGTGTTGCTCTGTTCTCTAATCTTGGTGCATACCGCAAATCCATCCATGCCCGGCAACATAATATCCAGCACAAGAAGCCTTGCGCCGTACTGCTCGTACAAACGCAAAGCCTTCTCTCCGCTCTCTGCCACAGTCACCGTGTAATCCTCCGCCCGGAGAAAATCGCACAGCAGCTCCGCCAGTTCTTTGTTATCTTCCACAATCAAAATGTCCGTCATAATAATACCTTGTTATCTTTATTACCAGCCCATCTCCATCAGCCAGTTGTTCAGTGCACGCTCACGTTCCCGCAACTGCGACGACGCCGTGTACTTATCCAAATTATACTCTCCCTTGATGTTGCCGTCAACTATGTAGAGCACTCTGGTGCATCGTGCCGCCACCTTCACATCGTGAGTGACCAGCATAATGGTGGTACCCTCGCCATTTAGCTTCGCCAGCTCCTCCATAACCTCATCGGAGGAGGTGCGGTTCAGTGCACCCGTAGGCTCGTCGGCGAAGATCATCTGAGGCTTGTTCATCATACTACGGCAAATGCACGCACGCTGCAGCTGTCCGCCGGACACTTCGTTAATATCATTATCTGCGGTATCGATGATGCCAAGCTTCCGCATGAGTTCCTGTCCACGCTCCACGATTTCCTTACGGCTCTCCTTCTGCTTCTCCGACTGACAAGCCGGTAAAATGATGTTATCGAGCACCGTCAGGTTCTTCAGCATGTACATCTGCTGAAAGATAAATCCCATCTCATCGAGACGCAGGTTCGCCAACTCCTTCTCGCTCATTTTCGAGATATCCTGACCGCAGAACTCCACCTGTCCCGCCGTCATGGTGTCCATACCGGACACCGTGTAGAGCAAGGTGGATTTGCCGGAACCCGAAGGTCCCATGATAGCCACCATCTCCCCTTCGGAGACGGTAAAATTCACATTTTTCAAAACGTTGTTCTGACGCTTGTTCACAACGTAGGTTTTGCAGAGATCTTTGACGTTTAATACGGTATTCATAATATATATCCTTTCTTCCATTACTCAATGCCGGAGGCCTGAGTTGCCGTAATTGTTCTTGTATAGAGTGCCGTGAGAAGTGCGCAGCTAAGCGTAACCGCAAGTACGATTGCCGGATAAAATAAGAACACTTCCAACGGGTTGATTTTGTAAGGAACACCGAAGAATGCTCCCATCATTCGAAAGATCGGTGTAATTGTCAGTTTTGTCACCGGAATCGCCAGCAAAACCGCGATAAAGGAGGAGACAATGCCGACAATCACGAAGCGCAAGGTATGCCAACCGATAATAGAGCCCGTTCCGAAACCAATGGCCTTCATGGTAGCGATTTCGCCCTGTTCTTTAGCGATGAAGGAACGCTCCATCAGAATAGTCACCAGTGCAATGATGATGATTACAACGCCCAGGGTAAGTATCTTCACGCCATCAATCATATCTGCGACACCCACCATCTGTTCCACATATTCTCCTGCGGTCCATACGTTATCCCATGCATTATCCGAGTCGAAAATGTCCTTCATCTTCTCCAAGCGAGCTTCACACTCCTCCTCATCCGGGGAGTCGGTGTAATTAATCTGAACGAGAAAGAAACCGGAAGCCTCAGCAAAATCATTGATCACATCTTCATGGAGACGCACGCCTTCTCCTAAGTTGTTCATACTCTGATAGAGTGCCGTAACGATATATTCCTGTTCTCCCAAACCGTTGCTGATGGTTATGGTGTCACCGATTTTAGCACCTAATTTTTCAGCGATCAGAGGGGTAATTGCCACTTCATTTGCGTTCTGCGGTGCAGTTCCTTCCTGGTAGGTATACTGATCCGTGGTGGTTCCGATTCCCTGAAGAACAATGGACTTATAAGTATTGTCCCCGTAGAACAAATTGTACTTAAACAGAATCTCGATACTGCAATGTGCGGGAATTCCGTTTGCCGCAAGGGTTTCTTCCACGTTTTTCAACTTCGCTTCAAATTGCTCTTCGCCTCCCGTCGCCATGAAGCCCATCATTTCCGCTTCGTCTAGGCTAAGATAAGCATCGCTCTTATACATACCGAAAGTGGTAATAAGATCATCACTTCTTAACGTATTCGCAGTATTCACAAGAATGAGTACAAGAAGCATGCACAGCGTATATGTAACGATGACGGAAAGGAACCGCTTCGGGCTACTGAGAATATCGTTAAATGCCATGAACACCGACGGTCTTCCCGGCGTCTTCCCCAGACGCAGCACACTTTTCTTACGGAATCGCTCGCCCGTTGCACCACTGCGAATGGCATCAATGGGGGTATACTCTTTCACCTTGCGGGTGCAGCCGAAGCAGAACAGCAAAATAATTGCCACCACAGCCACGCAGCACAACAAGTTGATGAACAATGCACTGTCATTTTCCAGAACCATGGTCTTGGATACGCTCTTTAGCAACATGTTTCCGAAAGGAATGCTTGCGAAGAATCCAATCACCGCACCTACTGCGGCAAGCCCCAGATATTTTACCATATACAAGCCCCGGATTTTTATATTTCCGATACCGATGGCTTTCATAACACCGATTTCCCGGAACTCCTCCGACAAGGTAAATGTAATCGTAAAACGCAACACCACAAATGCCACAAGAATCAGACAAACGCTTACCACAAGCAACACACCGGCAATAATCATATCCATGACGTAGGTCATCTTCAATGTGGCTCTGTCACCGGCAAAGAGAATACCATTTTCTTGACTCAGCGCCTTCTCTACTGCTGCCACATCTTCGGAATGAATGTACACAAGGCATCCACCGTAGGTCTCTAACATTGCCTCTTGTCCCTCTGTCATACGCTCGTAATCCTTCTGATTCAAGATAAAGCGGGACATTCCCATCAGTTCCGAGCCCAGTACCGCGTCCTTGCAACCGCCCAAGACCTTCAGGGTGATGGTAACTTCGCCTATACGGATTTCCAAACGATCTCCCTCTTTTACGTTGGTCTCCTCCATCCCTTTGCCGGACAGAAGAATGGTTCCTTCCGGAACTTCGGTAATCCTCTCGTTCTCCTCATCGAAGAAATTCACCGCCGCATCGTCAAAGGACATGATAATCGAAGTATTCTTCGTCTCCAATTGCTTTCCGTCCTTGTAGAAATTCTCGGGACTGCCGAGGAGAACGTTCTCCACCTTATAACGATCCACCGCCGAAACGTCCTTCAAAACATCCTCCACGGGATTGCCATCCATCTTTCGGGCGGTAGCCATAAAATAATCCGGGGCATCGGCCTTTTCAAAGAAATCATCCAAGGCAGTTGTAATTGTAATAATATTATTTACACTGCTGGCCACAAACATGGTCGCCAGTATGATGAACAAGAATAAAATGACGTTCATCGTTTTCTTTCGTTTCAAATCTTTTTTTAATATTCGTAAGTACATCGCTTCTCCGTTCCGAAGGACAGCGCCGCCTACCGGTTTGGCGGTTCCCACTGCCTTCCTTCCTATGTTGTGACCTCACTTTATCATACCGATTCTTAAATAATCCTTAAATACCGCAAAATTCAATATATTTCTTCGCCCCTTGGAAATCAAGGCTTTGCGCTACTTTTTGAATTTAATTTGTTCCGAGTTTGTTCCGAGTTTTGATGTGACAGATGTACTTAGATGATATTGAAACGCAAGAAAGGAGCAGGATTCTTACCTGCTCCTTTCTAGCATAGATGTTGTAGACACTCACAATTCACACATATAGCCCACATTATAATATCAATTATCAGAATCGACAGTAATACTACATTTAGCCAAAACACATATGGTAACCGTTTCTTTATTCGGGCAATGCCTTTACAATCCAGATTACCTCTATCACAGATACAGTCTCCATTTTCGCAAGAAACATATATATTACGTTGAGTAAGTTTCCCAACCATATATAACATCAAAAAAATAGCGTTCATCACAATGAAACCACAAAGTGTTATGAAAAATATTGATTTAAAAAATGGAGCCTCTTGCATACCTATTAAGGCATTCCCTAATAAGCTCATGCTTCCCGAGAAAGTAAGCACTATTGCTGCGAAAATACTCAACACAGATATTAGTTCTGTCTGTACGGTGGAAACATTCTTTTTGGCATCTTCTAATGCCGCTGTACTCGTCTCCAACTGGTCTAATAATTCTCTATTTCGTGCTTCAAGATCTTGTTGATACTGCTCGCTTATAGAGTAATAGTTATATCGCGCTATTTCAAGATTAATATGATCACTTATTTTTGTTAATGGCCGATACAAACTTGTATACCTCTTGCCTTTACTTAGATAATCATTTTCCACCAGAGTACGTACTTCTGCTAAATTATTTGAAAGATAATCAAGATTATAGCCCCCGTCACCACTCCCAATATCAATAACTAACGGAAACAATTCCGAATACTGGTGCCTGAATCCGTCAGAGCACAATTCCGATAGTTTATTTGCTATTTCCTCAATTCCTGCCTCATCCTTTATTGCATACGCCATGTCGTACAGGATGCCAATAAGTTCTCCTTGCCTACGTTGTGATTCCTCTAACAGCATTTGTTTCACACTCCAATTTACATATAAGGGGGAACGGAATAACTTTTCTCGTTCCTCCGCCCGAACGATAAATTAATGCCCATGGTCCATTTGCACGATGAGACCGTTCTACTAAACTTCTTGCAGAAATATCTATATAGCGTTCAATCAATCGGTTAATAATCGAAATCTCCCCCGATGGTAACGCCACTTTAGCTGTTGTACGCGTAATTGACATTCCAGCATATGAACAAAACTCATAGTATACTTCCGGTATTACTGGTCCAAGTTGCCATGCACAAATCGCTTCAGTAAATAATGGTGTCTTTGTCTCTTTGTAATAATCAATCCACATAAAATACAACATTTTTTGTAGTTTCAAATTACTTATGGGTTTCCGTTTCGAACTACAGTATGAAACAATATACTTTGCAAGTGCAACCGCATTATATGCCATTTCAAGCCCTCCTTTCTTCCTCCTGTACTTAGAGTATACAACAGGCGCGCTAAAATTTCCACCAAAAACATTACTTTTGTACAAAAAAATAAAGGCCCCTTAAAGGAGCCTTTATTTTTACTTCAAATATGTTGCACTCGCCCACTGATTCGTGCCGATGCACCACCAGTTGCCCTGCTTCTCGTATCCGGTCACTACGGTACCAGCTTTCAGAACCCTCACTACACGATAACCGGTACCCGGTCCCTTCCGGACATTCAGCGCCGAGCATCCGCTCACGGTGAGTTTCTTTGTGGTTACCTTGCGCAGATACTTCATCGATACCCAGCTGTTCAGTTCCTTCAGGAGCGCTCCCGCTGCACCGGTATCGCTGACGGTAAACACATCGCCGTCCGTATATTTGCTCGGTACCGGCGTGCCCTTGGCCGCACCGCTGTATTCAGCCCCCGCGCAGATGGTCACCTGATCGCCTTCCTCCAGTTCGACAGATGCGCTGGAGCTGGAGGAGCTAGCTGTTGCACCGGTGCAACTCTCCTCCGCCGTGTAATCCAACCACGGAAGGTGGCCTGCCTTCTTCCATGGCTGGCACTTGATACTTCGGAGCACAACCTTGCCGGTCTTAGGCGATGTCTCGTAGACCGTGTGCGCATCCTTGACAAGTCCTACGTGGCCCTCGAACCATATTACCATACCGGGCTTGACTTTGCCGAGATCGTTAATCACTTCGGTGCATTTCGCAAACCAGCCATTTGCGCTCAGATCAGGCACGTCATTAGCCTTGTACTTGCCACACGTTCCGGGACGGGAGCCCCACAGGATACCCTTCTGCAAGCATACACAGTCGTAGCCCTGATGTCCCAACTTGGTAAGCAGATACTCGTACCACGTCTTACCCGGAGCATGCGGGCACTCGCTGTCGTACCACGCTGTCATGCTCTTGCTCTGCTTGCGCTTCGAGCCCAACAGGCTCTTGGTGAGCTTCTGACCGTAACAGCCCTTGGCGTATACGTCGTTCTGGGCGGCGATAATCGCATCCAAAACAGCGAAAACCTCTTTAATTTTCATTACTGCTGCCATGTCTCTTCTCCTTCCTCTTCTCCGGGTAATTCAAATTCTCCGGCCTGTTCCGTCTTGCTCTTCAGGTAGTGTGTGAGCTTGACAAGGAATGCCGGCAAAGGTACACCAATGTCCTTCAGGTTCTCCAATATACTTATAAGTTCATTGCATACTAACCAGATCGCAACTACGATCGCGATGCAAAAAGTAAATGGCATCGTAATGCCTATACTCTGCCCCGCCACCACGAGAAGTTCATCGATAATCGCCCCGACTACCACGAGAAGCCACATGCACACCTTCTTGGCGATTCCCTTAAGTCCCTTGTAGGAAGTTATCTTCTCGGAGCGGAAGCCTGCTGCCACGATGCCTGTGACATAATCAATCACATTGCAGAGCACCAGTAAGAGTACCGGAATCGCCAAAGCTCCAAACAAGCTCAGGAAGATTCCCCATGCGCCCGAAAAAACGGCCTTAATCTTATCCGTTCTATCCATCTTTCTTTTCTCCTTTCCGTTGTTTGCAGTACGTACACGGCCTTTCCTTTCGCGTACAATAGTCATAGAAAATGCACCCACTAGAAGCCGGCTGATATTTCCGCATCTCCCTGTAGGTGCACTTACTGTTAGATATTACGTTATCATTCGGACTTCTCGTTTGTTCTGCGGGTCCGTCTCTCTGTTGCTCATTCATGGTAATCACCTCCTTAGCTCTTCTTCACGATCCTGCAACTAAACGTCTGCTCTGACGCCACCCCATTCACGAGAGTTATGACGTGCGATCCCGGTTGTCCCAAACTTGTGCTTATGGTTGTAGACACCGTTGTGGTGGACAGTTTGACCTGAGCCGCACTAACGCACGCTATAGCGTATAACGCGGTTGCATTACCATTCCATACCATGATTTCATAGATGCCTGTTTCCGCATCCGAGAAGTCGTAGAGTGTCGTTGTGGTGGATGCTGCGACGGTAAGGTCGAATGCTTCGCCGCACACGGTAAGATTCTTGCAGATAACATTGGTTGCCCGAGCGGTAGTGGCTATAACACTGTCTGTACACTTCATCGTTCCGGTCGTCATTACCGGCGAATAAATTCCTCCGTCACTAGTAAGATCAAGAACGCGCCTATCACCATAACTAATGCCGCTCGTTTCGTATCTTGTCTCATTGATTCTCAGTTCACCATTCGTAATCTCTATTTCAGGATAAATTACTGCGGCACCCGAGATGGATTTCCAGTGGACCGTTCCATCATCACCTACAGTGTAGCCGGTATAGTTACCAAGATACACCGTCGCTTGCGTATCACTCTTGGAATATATCCTCGAATTGTCCAAGTCAAGCACTGTTCCTTTTTCTCCTTCTATGTAATCCGCGCTCTGCACCCTACCACTTGTCACCGTTCCGAGATTAGCATTGATGGCAGACAATGAGTCCACAGCCATCATATCCGCCGTAACAGCTCCCTTGAGGTTTATTCTCTTGGCGTCGATGGTTGCTTCTTCATGCGTAAGATTGATAGCACCAATGACGCCGTCCTTATCAACCTTCGCTCCGATCTGTCCGGACTGTACTGTCAGAGAGGCTTCTGCCTTACTTACTCTCTTCTGCAGATCCTGTAATGGCGTATCTCTAACATAGCACACCGCCATATCAGCTCCGTCACCGTTGAACACGTTGGTAGCAGGCTTGAAGGAATACAACTTCTCCAGTTCTGCCACCTGCTCTGTGGTCAGTTCGGTTTCAATCGGTTCTGCCAAAATTGCCACCAACTGCATCGGATGTTCCGCAAGCCATGTCTTGAAATCAGCCACTGTCATGCTTGTGCTATTCACTTCCAACGTATTGTATCGGAAATATACAAATGCGGAATTGTACATTGCACCATTGGAAGGGAATGATGTTGCCACAGGGCAAATAGTGCACAAGCCTTCCTTATTCGCATTCAATCCTGTGACAGCAATTCGGAAATATCCGTTCAATGAACTCCATGCTTCACTGCTTGCACCATTGTACTCCATGTACCTTGTGCGCTTGATATACTTCCCACTGCCATCCGCACACTTCTCCAAAGTGTCGCATATCCACTGCTGACCACTTGAATCAGTGTAATTGCCACCGCTTGACACGGGGATGCCACGCAAGGGAAGGTTTTCCGTGATGGTTGCTGTGTTGCCGTTGTATGGAACATACTCTGTGATATCATTCGTAGCACTAACAACTAATCGAACATACCCGTTGACTGTTGTCTCCGAAGATGCGGATGCGACTACAAATATACCGACTTCTGTGCAGTTACTCTCTATTGTTATTGTTCTTGCATCATTGTCGACTGTAAACTGTGCCGTAGCATTAGTGCCATCGGATAGGTACCGACGAAACATGATGTATGCAGTAGGAATATTTGTAAACATCTTAGCGTATATTGTAGTATTCGGACTTACATTTAGTTCGCTGTAGTCCCCACGGCTGTTCTGCGAATATGCTTGCGTGGTAGTACCAACAATTTTCGTACCGCCACCTTCATGTGGTGAATATGTTACACCGCCCTGAGTTCGTGATGCAATCGGTGTATCATTGAACAGGTTCTTTCCGCAAGCCGTGATTCCAAAACTTCCACCGTCACCAACACTCACCACATCCACAGGTGCATCCGGTGTCGGTGTGCTTGCCTGCGTACTCTTGCCGTAGATGGTGATGTCCTGCAATTGTGCATCGGTTGCGTCTTCAATTGTGATAAGGGTTCCACTTACTTTTCCAACACTTTCTACGTTATCTGCAATCATTTCTTCCGCTTCTTTTCTCGCTGTTAGTTGAACCTGTTCTGCAGATTGTTCAATTGCAGTATTCATTTCGGTAGTAGTGCTGTAGTTTGCAGATAAGTCATCTGCTACCGCCTGTGCCTTTTCGTTGGCTTCTTTGGCATCTTGCAAAGCCTTGGTTATTTCAGTGTCCTTTAGCAAAGTCCACTGATATGTGGTTCCAGCCTTTTCAAAGCGATAATAAAAACCGGCATAATCTCCACCATCGGCATTCACCACATACAGGTCACCGATGTGTGTGTCTTTTTCCGCATCGTCCGTCCAATCGCTTGCCGGGGAATTATTAAGAGTCGGAACATCACTTCCCGTAAACGTTTCAATAGCACCATCAATCTGCTGCTGCAGGTTCGCCGTTGCCGACTCGAATTTGGCCAGTGTTGTATACGTCGCACTTGCCTCAGAACGGATAGCTTCTGCGCTCTGCTTGATGGCCGTCTCCATCTCGGTTGTCTTACTGTACTCTACCAGCTTAGCGTCGGTATCTGCGATGGCGTCCGCAAGCGCCTTGTCTGCCTTGGCAGTCGCATCCGCTGCCGCATTCGATTCCGCATCTTCGATAGCGGCCGTAGTGTCTTCCGGAGCCGGAGTCCAATCTGTTGCAACATTACCAACCTCCAGTTTGGGTCTGCCTATAGTCCATGTGACGCCTTCTTCGGCTGGCTTTGCATACCCTTGTATCATTACCTGTACAGACACAAGTTTGTCGTAACCACTCGGCTGCGTAATCACTTCGCTTGTCGCTGTTACTCTTCGATTATCAATGCCTAATATGCTAACTCCAGATATGCCGTAGCCTTGGGTTGTTGATTGTCCAGATATGCTATTGACCCAGATGCACATGAATACAATATACGCATTGGGATCACCACCATCACCGGAATAGAACATATACTCGCCCGTGGTATCCGCATAAATCGATACCGTGAGTTGTTTGCCTATGAGAGATTCGTATAGATCCGAATAAGCAGTAAAACTCTGAACAATCGGCTGGTTCGCATCAACTGTGGTCGTATAGAACACATCCGTGTTTTTCAGCAGGTTCCTCCCGCCGACCTCGATGCCTGCCACTGCTTCCTCTACATCGGTTTTCCAGATTTTCCGCTCGAAGTACCCTTCCAGTTCCGTGATCTGTGTCCCCTGCTTCTTCACTGCCTCCTGCAGCTGTTGCACCGGTGCAACTCTGCCCCTGCTCGCCTGTGTACCCGGTTCATTTGCGGTGCAGGCAATGCGGGTCTCGCGCTGCATGTCATACGTGATGTCTGTCACATAGATGTTGTGGTACTCGCCTTTAGAGTCCAAAATGCGGATTGCGTCCATGCATTCGATGCGATAATCATCCACCGCCTGCACAGAGCAACTGCATACCTCCAATCCTACAACCTTCTCTTCCCACAGCGCCTGTACTGCTGCCACATTGTCAGCGGATATGAGCGGGTTACTTACGGTTAGTACGTAGCCTTCCGCGCCGGTCAGCACGTGCTCACCGTCTACGGTACACTTAACGCCTGTTACGGTAACCGGTGTGCCATAGTTCTCAGAGGTCAACCCATCCACCACATGAAGGTCTCCTATTGGATCAAAAGCGCCCTTGCCAAATGCCCGGAACACTAGACTGCCGGCATTGTCCATCATGGCCACATCACCGCCACACTGCGCTATGTAACCAAGCACTTGCCGTTCCGTGTACCCAGACGGAGCCACCGAGCAAACAACGCCCGATGCATCAAATGTCGGTGCCGGTAAGCCGTGCGCATTTGCAATCTCTGCCGCCATGGCGCCAAGCGTAGTGGGGTATGTGAGCTCGCTTACGTACTCCTTGTCCATAGCAATCAGATCATCATACATGGTGATGGTACAGATGCCGCTCTGCTTGGTCGTTCCGACAACCTTGTACGTACCGTACGTGTGCTCCACACTGCCATCTTCTATATACGCACTAACAGATGCGTTGTCCAAATTATAAGATCCTACGTGCTCCTCATCTACGGTGAGCACCAACTCCTTCATTGCGGTACCGCCTACCGGGAAGCCCTGTGCTGCCGGTACCGACTGCGAACGGCGGAAGGAGCGTAGCTTGCTCTTGTCGAGTGTCAACTGTTCACCACCTACGGTCGTGATGTCTACCAACGCAAACTGCACGGTATGACCAAAGGGAAAATTAATCATTTTGCTCTCTCCTTCCTAGATCTGAATCAACTTAAATTCAATGTTCCAGTATGCCTTACCGTCTGTTTCGAACAACGACGGAGTCGATGTTCGGTCACCGATGTATATCGTGACTTCGGTCATCTGGTACGGCCTGCGGACGTCGATGCAGGACGCTGTCATTTTGTTTACGCCATCTACCGCATTCATAAGCTCTGCCGCCTCGGTCCATTCGAGGTCGCTCCACTTCAATGACATTGTCGTCTTCACAGCTACGGTAGCTTTGTGCATGGCTCCATCAAGTGTACGACCGGAACTCTCCGTCGTAAGATCAGAGAGCAACTGCTCGTAGTTGTCCGGAATCGGCACCGCAATACCGTTTACCTTAAATTCGGGTTTCCATTTTGCCATCGTTTACACCCCCAATAGCGGGTCCACACCCGTCAATTCTGTTTGCCTATTCTTCTCCTTTACTATCGCAGTAAATAGTGCAGCCATTTCGCCAACCAGCTCCACGCTAAGTTTCTGCTGACCGTTGTTATTGGTCTTCAGCGCACGAATCTCGGCTACTAGCTCACGAAGTAGCGTATTGTTCTCGCTTCCCGTGCTATTAGCCGAGATGCCCGCAGGTACGTAGGTACCAGTAGAGAATACCGGTGTGGTCCACGCATCCGGCAGGCGCTTCGCATAATTACGGATAATCTGCATGGTAGACGCCTCGCCGTCAACGATTGCTCGATTGATTCCCTGCGGAATCCAGTACGCCTCATCCTCGAATGCGGTAGACGGAGAATGAATACCTAAGGTCTCCTTAAACTTCGATACTAGATTGTCCGCAATCCCCTTGATGCCATTTGCAAGAGAGTTTTTCTTACTGTCCAACCCGGCAAGGATACCTTCTGCCACGTTCTTACCTAGTGTTGAGATGGTCGTCCAGAAGGAGGTCCCTTTCTTCGTGCTTGTATTGGCGTCATTGGCCGCGGTAGTCAGCGCATTCACAAATGCTGTTTTGAGGTTGTTCTGGTTGTTGCTCAACCCAGAATTAACGCCACCAACCGCATTCGCACCGGCAGCGGTGGAACTGTTCCAGTACGTGCTTCCCTTCTTCGTGCTCTCTGTAAGCGTCTCCGACGCGTTCACAAAGACCTCTTTTACCTTGCCGAGGAATGTGGGCTTATTCTCCGTCAATCCGCCGGCAAGATTGTCAATCAACTCTTTACCTTTGGCCCAAAAGCCTGTTTTTTCGTTTTCTAATGCTGCGTACGCCTGCTGAATTGCAGGATTCTTAGTCAGTTCCTCCGACGTCCCAAGTGGTTTTTCTGAGATTAACTGCTTACGACGCTCAGCGCCCCATTTCATCAACCCTTCCGCAAGCTCATCCGCGCCTAAGATCGGTTTCGGTGCTACATATTCTTCTCCCTCGATGAATCCGGACACCCACTCCTCAGCGGAATGATATCCCGCCTTGTACATATTGTTGTCCGACATCTTGTCACCGTACAAGAAACCATTGAGTAATTCCCACGTGCTCGAAAAGATACCAAGCTTGCCATTCTTTCCTCCGCTCATGAGCACATTGTCATCCGAGACTTCTGTTCCAAGGAAGAAATGCCGAACAGCCTCCGCACCATCTTCCATGAACTCCGTCACGCCAGTCGCAGATTCCTCTGCCCACAGTGCCAAGACATCCTTGTATTCACCTGTCTGGAAGGTTTCTGCAATGGTTTCCCGCTGTTCCTCCGGTGTTCCGTAGTCCGTCTTGTCCCCACTAAGCAGGCTGTACAGCTTATTGCCGGCGCTCCACACCCAGTCTATTGCGTTTCCAGCACCATCGAGGAGCTTACATGTGATTTCCCATGTGGTCTCGACCACCTCCGGCACCTTGAATTCCGACGCATCCGAGAACTTCAGCTCCGTGCTTCCGTTACCACTTCCAGTGCCTACGCCGGAAGAAGAACCACTCGAACTGCTTCCCATGCTCAGGTTGTTCAACTCATCAAAACCCGCAACAGCTCTCTTAGCGGCAGTCGCGGACTCATTGAAGCCGTCCATTGCATCAATATTATCCTGGATGCCCTGTGCGGCCTCTTGTGCACTTTCCACGGTGTACCCGAATAACTGTGCGGAGATCTTCGCAAGTATTGCGCTGACCTTCTCCAGACCGCTCATGAGCCAGTTGATGAACGGCATCACCGCGTTGTAGATCGGTGCAAATGCTGTGAGCATATTTCCCTTGATGCGCTGTAGCGATTCCGAGAACTCGTCATTCGACTTTGCCGCATCGCCCATGAATCCGAGAAACGAATGAATCGCACGGTATACCTGCGAGAAGATGAGCGCACTGCTGGCTATTCCAAGCAAACGCTTCTGAAAATGTGATGCACTGTTACTTGCGCTCTTGAATCCCTTCTTTGCGGCTGTCTCCATCTTCTTTACGCTCTCTTCGGACTGCTTGTGACCATCAATAACACGCTCAAGGGTAGCGCGGTATGCTTTCGCCGCCCCTGCTGCCATTCGCTTCGCAAAAGATGCGGTAGACCCTGCCTGCGCCTCCGCAACGGTTTCCTCTCGAATTGCCGCCGTGGTCTCATTTGCCCCGGCTACGCGCTCATTTCTCTGTGTCATGGCCACTGCTTTCAGTTCACGTTCCTTTTCCAGCAGTGGCTCTAGCTCCTTCTGGTACCCTTGTAGTTCTCTCTCTACCTTCTGAATCTCTGCCGTGTGCTTCTGCCACTCTGCGTTGCTCTTGGCAAGCTCTGCATTGACTTCATCCGAGAGCCCCGGTACCGCAATCGCATTCTCATGTTGACCACGTGCCTCATACATGGCGTCCAACTGTGCCTCTGTCTTAGCGATCTTCTCACGTACCTTATCGAGCTGCTTGCCCACGGCGACAGTTGCCTTCTCGTTCTCTCGCATAGCTCTCTTGTTCGCCTGTTCGAGTTCCTTAATGGCCTTGGTCGTAGCGCTGGCTCCCGCATCGGACTCGCCCGCTTCAATCTCGCATTCTCTGAGCCCCTGCAATAACCCTCGCTTATCCAGCCTCGTGTCAAAGACAAGGGTTCCGTCTACCTGTGCCATACTTCCTCCTTCCTAACCGAGCAACGCATTAAGGCGGTCAATGTTCGCCTGCTCTTCCTCGGTTCTGATTCTCTGTATATCAACCATCTTTTTATTTTCGTTGTAAAACCTGCGGTCGCTCTTATCGAGTCTCTCATGGTCTCGGAGCTTCCGTCTTATCGCAATCACTTGTGTCCATAGACCGTCAGTTATTTCATTGAACATACCGACAAATGTCCACCAGTGCATATACTCACAGCTCCGGACCTCATAACCTGCCACCTTATTCATGGCGGACATGATCATTTGTTCGTCTTGGTACCAAGAATATAGCGGGTCGTCCTTCACTTCCTCTGCCGTTCGCCCGGCATTGAGAAACTCCATCCCCTGTTTCATGGCTTCCTCGACATCCTCCGTGGGCATTTCCCGCCACGACGGGTACAAGATGCGCCGCATTACTTCCAGCGCTTCTGCCCTGTCTAATCGCTCATCGGAAAATGCACATTGTATCCGGAGGATGTCCCGGAAGTCTGTACGTATCGGGTATGTCTTCCCGTTAATCTGTAGCTTCCGAGGGAGCCTCCCTAACTGTCTCATCATAGCCCTCCGTGTATTCGTTCATTACCGCACGGCTCTTCTCTGCCTGTTCCGCAAAACGCTGTTCCACAAGACCGGCAATGCCCTCCAAGAGATTCAGGCACAGGCTACGGCCATTACTGCCAAGCGACATGCAATGCACTGCTCCGAATGCCACTTCGGAGATATTGCAGCCCGCCAGTTCGTCCAGTTTCGCTCTGATCTGCTTGTCGATGCGGTCAATCGTCTCGATAAACGTCGCGTCGGCTTCGCTTTCCGCATCCTTCGCTACCTGCTGTGCCTCTCTCACAAGAGACACAATATCGCCGTGAATACGACGCGCACGGCCGTAGAAGTTAAGGTCTCTCGGGTTGAACGAAATCACGCCCAGCACCTTGTCGCTCGCGTCAGCAATCTCATAAGACTCCAGTCCGGTATCAATAACAATTCTATTTGCCATGTTGTTCTATTCCTCCAGTTATACAAGTATAAGCGGCAGCCCCGAAGAGCCGCCGCAATGTGTAACAATATTCTAGCCTGCCGCTACCGTGAAGGTCTTCTTGTCAAGATCCCACGTACCTTCCGTTCTGTAACCGGTGTAGTGCACTTTGAACGGAATCTGCATACCGGAGTTATCGCCACCGATGGACTCCGGAACGATAACTGCATTTTCGCGCCATGCATCCACTACGGAACCATCGGAATTGATAAGCACGTCCACCACAGTGGTCTCCAACTCGGAGCCGGTGCTTCTCTTATTCACGATGTCATACAGCGCGGTATAGAGCGCTTCGCCCTCAGTAGCATAGTAAGTATCTACGTCGCTCTCCGGCTCGTAGCCCTTCACCTTGACGGATGTCTCGCCGAGAATGTTCTTCTTTTTCTCAACGTCCGCATTCATGCTAATGCTGTAGTCCTCCAAGTCCTTACCAAGACGGACATAAGCGGGCGTCTCGCTTCCCATGGAAGCGTCAACATAGTGAGCGAGGTACTTGCGCTCAATCAGTGCCCCTGCGGTTCTTGCTGCTCCCGCAAATACCTGCAAATTCATCTTTCTCATGATTGTTGTCTCCTTTCAACTCATATTCAAACAATAGATACACTGTATCTGAATCTTATACGTTATGTACTGCCCATCCTCAGACACAGTATATGCCATGGCATTTGCCACGGTTATGCGCTTTACCTGCCCCGTATACGTCATGTCATCTACGATAGCCGTCACGGGCATTCTGCGTTGCTGTTCGAGGTAATACCCGAGGTCCAGAAGGAACGAGCTGTTCTCTAGGCGGTTCTCATCATTCACGTTGTCGGTGACTAGATATAACACCATTTCGGCACGGCGTTCCTGATTACCCAGGATATCCTCTTTCAAGCACTGATCACCCACGAAAGACAACCCGTAACTCTCCGCATCGTCCTCCGTAAAATCAATATGCAGTTCTTGCATCCCTCGAAATTTCGAGAGCGTGTCTTTCATCACTTCAATAACGTTCATGTGTTCTTACCTCCCAAAACTCTACGGGCTACTTCCATAAGTTCCTTCGTGTTCTCTTCCTTCATTCGGTCAAACCACTTCGGACCTGCCTTCATGTTCTTGGCTCTGCTGTGTTCCATCATCCACGGCTCTCCGTTCTTGAATCCCGGCTCCGGCTTTTTCTCATACTTACCCGCAATGCAACGGCCATCCTTGGTGGTATATACTCTGCCGTGATACTGATAGCGTGCATACGGTGTATGTTGCATGATGGTACCGGGAGCGACCACTTTCGCCGCTTTCTCCAGTGCACTATTGCGGTTCGGCGTGTACGGCTTCATACGTCGGATTACCTCGCGGTCGAGAATCTTCTGCGCTCGGTCAACCCGCTTCATTACGCCATTCACGCCTCCTTTAAGGTTCAATGTCGTATGCAACATTACTTACCACCTACTTCCCAATGATGCATGCGCGGGCTCCCGTGGTCCTTCCGAGTCAGCGTGGTTATCGTGTACACGTCATATTCTGCTTTCAGCGCCTTAATGGACGCCGTCTGCGTCGTCTGTGACGTGTTATCGATCTCCACAGAACACTCGCCCTGTACAATCAAGTCCTTACCTTTTGCTACCGTAAGCGCCGGTGCGTTTAGAAGAGGAATTGATACGTACAAGCTATCTGCATTCGCAAGCCCGGTCTTCTCCACCGCCGTAGCCGCGTCCGCGTCCCAGAAGCACCCCTCATACACAGCACGTACGTACTCCTTCTCCCGCAAATGGTAGATGGTAACCTTGCATGTCTGCTTCATTACGGCCACTCCCTTCCTGCGTACAGTAAGCCCGTAGGCATCAGCCACGTATTGATGATGCGTGAGGTCTCCACCGCTTCCTCCGTTGCCTGAGCTTCGCCGGTCTCATAGGACGCCGACCAGTTCCCGTCACGTTCACTGGTAATGCCGCTATGCTCCTTGCGTTCTTCGCATTTCTGCAAATGCCCCACCAGCTCACAGCAACACAGGCTCACCTCCTCGGGGATATCCTCCCCGATTCGGTTAAAGGTGCGCTCACGAATGATAGCCGTTGCCTTTCGCGCATGCCGTGTAAATTGTTCGGAGGTGAGACCGGATTCACCGGCGCCATACTCCGTCTTGTAGAACTCATATGTTGCGTAGATCATCATATTGTCTCACCTCCGTTAATTCTTAGCCCACCGGATTGTATACGGCACGGATAGCCACAGAGCGAAGGACCTTGTGATCGTATACCTTACGACCCTGTACAGCGGAAGCGCCAATATAATTGCCGGAACCGTTAAGGTCCTGAAGGTGCACAGGGACTGCGAATTCCGTGGCACGGGTTGCGAATCTCGGATGACCTGCAAGCATTGCCAATCCGTCCTCGGTATCGAAGTTCCACTCGATTACGCGGAAGCCGGCAATCATACCTACTGCACCGGACTGCTTCACATCATCGCCAAGATCAGATGCCCCTACAAAGTGATCCTTGTCCTTCAAGATGAGTGCGTAAGTATCCGGAGTAACAAGCAAGTATCTCTTACCGTCGTTCGGGATATTAGCCTTGGACATTGCAGTACGCAAGTTAACGCACTCGTCGTATACGGTCTCTGCGGTAAGTGCCGCGGTTAAGGTCGTCTTGGTTGCGCCCGCAAGCAAAACAGCGGCACCGTCGCTATCAATCTGCCTCGCCAAAGAGTACGCAGCGGAGTCAAGACGGTCTGCAACCAACCCATCCGGTACCGCTGCAGCATCGTAACCATCAATAATCTCATTAACTGCCTTATCCTTGGTGATGTTCATGTTCTCATAGCTGGTGGAACCGGTCTTACCCTGGATACCGTTGGCCTTGTCGTAGTCGGACACCTCAACCTCAGCATCACGTACGGGAATCTTTACGGAACCTGCCTTAGGGGATCCCTCATAGTCGTTGTTGAATACAACGCCATCCTTCAGCACAAGCTCGCTACGAACCTTAGCCATAACGAGTGCACTCCATCTCTCCTGAAGCTCATGTGCGAACTTCTGTAACAACATTCTCATCTTCTTCATAGTGTTAATCTCCTTTTCTCTTAAATCTTAAGACCGGGGTTCTTCGCAAGAAATGCCTTCTCTACATCGTCCGGCTCCTTGCCATTGCCTCTCTGGCGGGTTCCCCAGCCCTTCTTTGCTCCGGTGTCGTCCGGCTCCTTGTCAGCGTTCTTCACAAACTGCGGATACTTCTTGATTACCTTCTGAATGGCGGCTTCAAGATCGGTATCCTCGTCCATGTATGCCTTGGCAAGTGCGATTACATCCGAAGCGCTTTCCTTTGCGACCTCGTACTCATAACACAGGAGCTTTGCTTCCATGGCGGAGAGCTTCTCACCATGCGCATCCTCCGTGCCCTTGGTCTCGGTCTTCTTCGTTTCCTTCTTCTCGCCACGCTTCAAGCGCTTAGCGATAATCTCATCCACCTCGGCCTGGGTGAACTTCTTCTCCGACTTTTTCTTGGTGTCGTCTCCACCGGCGTTACCTTCGCCGTCATCGTCATCGTCATCATTTTCGCCTTCGCCACCGTCTCCACCATCGCCATCGTCTCCGCCATCCTCGGCAAAAATCTGCAAACGGTACTTCAATAACTGCTGCTTGTAATAACTCATGATGTTTCTCCTCCGTTTTCAGCCCGTCGGCTATATATTTTCCTCAGCTTTTTTGATGGTCATCCGGTCTGGACCACGAAAAAAGGACGCATCTCTGCGTCCCTTGCTAAGACTCCGAAGAGTCATATTGCACATTGTTGTTATATTGTTCGGCAATCTGTTGATATGCCAGCTCTGCGGTACGGAGTATTGCCGTTGCCGCCACAGTGGGTCTACCACGGATGCGGTACCGAAGTACTCCGTCTCCTTCCTCTACGTCCACCATGCGCCCTGCTGCCACCTGCAAGCCATTCACCGTGGCTATGCTGATTGCCGATACGGCCGCACATACGATATCGTAACCGGGTGCACCGTAATCCGCATGTCCCTCGACTGCAAATCCGGTCAAGCGGTTCTCTTTGTTCCTGTAGGCTCTTATGTTCGTCATGTTACTCTCCCCAGTCCATCCATGGTTACACGGTCCCGGTGCTCCGGTAGCTCCATCGCCTTGGCAAATGCACTGTACCTTGCGGAAACTGCGTGGTATTTTGCCTTTTCCTCCTTAATGGCATCCGCATCCGCTTGCGCCTGCTTCAACGCCACTATCTTCTCCCGGTGCTTCCGCATCGTTCGCTCCATCTTACGCATAGCCTGCGTTGCTTGGTAGCCCGTGTACTCTTTACCCTCGTACTCCTTGGTGGCTTCCTCGCCGCGCTGTAGCTCCTCCAGTTCCTCCTCCGTATAGGTCGGAGTCTGGAACTCCGGAAAGAACACATCGAAGCTGTGATAGCAGTTGATGCCGCACAGTCCCAGCGGATCCACTCCGTACCCGGTGGACTCCACAAAGTCCGGATATTCTTTCATGCTCTCATCTCCTTATAGTTGCACCGGTGCAACTCCACGAAAAAAGCACCCTGCATTACTGCAAAGTGCTTTACTGTCTTTGTATAAATGCCCTATAGGCGCTGTTTATCTTCCGATTGTACCTCCAATAGGCTCCGTTCGTGTAATTGCTTCGCGCAAGATTTTTCCTTGCTGTTGCTCGTACAGTGTCATATACGTTCCATCAAGAAAATCGTCATAATGCGTATAGAAATATGCCCGCTCTTCTTCGTATTCTTCAACTGTAATGTCGTCCCTCCACCAAATCACTTCTTTCAGTGTAGGTGTCCAATCAATTTTTTCTGCCATCTGTGCTATACACCCTTTCATAGAACTCTGCCATGATACACTCAACAATAATCTTTTCCCGCTCCTGCATTCGCTCAATCATCGTAATGCTTCCTTCTCTCGACTTTCGATTGACTTCACTTAGTGCATCTTGATAATACTCATCCGGGAAAAACGCTTTATCCGCCATCTTTTTACGTACTGCATAATGAATTACTCCATCATTTCTTACGGCTATCTGCATTGATATTTCTTTTGTCCTAATCGGTGTCAGTAAATCCGTTTCAGAAAAGTTACTATCGGTGTTGTGGTTATGTACGAATGCAAATTGAACATTGGGATGCTCGTCTATAAATCCAGTATACCTATATCCAACAGCATCTGCCCTTCCACTTGTCTCATAATACGACTCTGTAGAACCATCAAGTGCCACGAGGAACATATGCTCTTTCCCATCCTTGGTTCCCAACTGCGCTACCTTTTTGGCAACGCGACTCAGTTCTTGATTCACGCCATCCGACAAGCCCTCGATATGAATAGAATAATCATTTTCAGCGTTATAGTACACGGGGTTACGCCCGTGTCCGTTTGCACCATATTGGATATCTTGATTATAACTTATGCCCTGCTCGTTTTCAAGTAATTCTTTGCGCTCGTCCCTCTGCCCCTCCAACGCACCACGCGCCTCATTTTCGGGTGTTTTACCTCTATCCCAGTGAAATACCCGTCCTTGCCACTTCTGATGGCTGGGACGGGCTGTTTTGTGCCAAGAGACCTCTACATATTCTGCTTCAAGTTCGTCCATCTCGCTCTCAACAATGCGGGCACGTACTTGGGTGAGTGCGGTCATGATGCACATACGGACTGCCGCCGGTACAGAGTATGTTCTCCCGGAGGCATATGTAACGGTACGCAGACCGCTCTCCACCAGCTCCGACACCACCTCACGGATTGCCTGCTCGTAGGTCTTTCCTCCGAGATTCAGCGGCCCCATGACCTTGTCGAGAGCATTCTGCAAGGTTGCCGCTGCGGGCGTCATCTTGTACTGACCGTTCACTTTAATCATGTAACCGCTGGTGTTCGTGATGTTCCGCATGGTGCTCTTGGTCTGACGCTTCACTTGGTCTACGTACTGTATAACCTCCACATTCTGCTCGTATGGCGTCAGCGTCTTGCTGAGCATATTCTGGTAGAGTTCTGCATCCCGGGTGTATGCCTGCTTCATAGCGTCGTCAAATATTCGGTCAATCTCCGCATCTGTGGCCGCAATGGCACTCTGTATTTGCTTCTTCATCGTTTTGTCGAAGCCACGCACGGCATTATAGCGGTAAATGAGATAATCGGTTGTGCTGGTGATCTCCCGTCCGTTCTTAATACGGTCGATGATTTCCCACAGAATACTCCGTGCCAGATCATCCATCATCTGTTCCGCCGCTTCCGGCAGCTTCTCCATCTCATCGGCTGTAAGCATATTCTCACCTCAACTATTCCCCTACCGGCTCCGGTTCCATCTCCATGGGCACGGGTAGGTTCGCCTTCGCCTGCTCTGGAGTCTCTCCGTACCACTTCGCCCGGTATTCATCCAGACGCATGACACCCATGGCCACGTCTGCCTTGTCCGTCTCGCGCTCGCTCTTCTTGTCTTCAATGATGCTATCGTCAAAGTCGATGTCAACCTTCTTGACCTTCTTATTGCACAAATACGCTATAGCATGTACCATTCCGGTCAACGCTTCGCCTATCACATTCTCATGCTTCTTCAACTGCTGGTACAGCTCGCTCTTCTCGGAGATCACTTCCGTAGCGGTCTTTACTCCGCCGGCTACGAACTTATACCGGCCTGTTCCGAGCCCGCATTTGAAGGAGAGCATATCGAGAGCCTTTTCCATACCTAGATCATGCTCCTGTGCACGAATGCTTATATCCATGCTTTCAATCTTGGTGTTGCCGTTCCGGTCATCCGGTATCGCGTAGAACACTGTCTCCTTGGCATCGAATACCGGTTTTGTTGTTCCATTCTCGCCCATGAGTATCTTTGCCATATTGAGCGGCACCAAAATGCGACGGCGTCCCGTCACATATTCATTGATGTAGCTGTCGTAAATGACGTCACAGCACTTAATCTGGCTAATAGCATTAGCAAAAACGCTGATGCCCATAGGGCTGTCAATGTCGATATTGTTCACAATGTTCGGGTAGAACACTTGGAACAGTGGTTCGCTAGACCCGGTCTCCACTTCCTCCGCCATGTCTTCCGGTAGGGGAAGCTCGTTACCGTCCTCGTCTACCATGTGATTCTCAATGACATATGTCTTGCCCTCACCCAGACGGTGAATCTGCAAGTAGATCTGTTTGCCGTTGGCGGTCTCTCTGGTACTTCCGAAGGCACACTCGTTAATGTACCCGTTCTCCCAAGAGAGCGGATAGATCATGCCGGCGCGCACGTAGTCAATGACCACTTCGCCATCGGCGTCCAGATACTCTACAAATGCTCCGGTACCAAATGCAAATGCCAGTTCCACCAGCTGATTCGCACGGCGGTAGAAGTTGTTCTTCGCAAGGATTTCTTGCAGTGTCTTATCAAAGTTGTTGTTCGTGCGGATCTGCACCCGCTCATTAAGGATTAACGATGCCCAGTCCTCACAGATGGTCTTTGCCATGTTGAGACGTTCCATCTCTCTAGCCACATACTTGGTACCGTTATAGATGTTGTACTTATGGAACTTTTCCACAAAGCCGGCGTACCACGTCTCCCATTCGGTGATATGCGTATAGGTATCATCCGACGCCGTATGCAGCTTGCGCTGTTCCAAATAGCTCTTTATTGTAATCATATTCTTGCGTACCTCCTACGCTATGTTGTCGTTGTATAAGTTCAGATACAGGATGTCGTCCTGTATGCTCTCTGTGCTGTATTCCTGGCTATCCAAGGAGTCAATGTCCATCTGCCCATCATCCAGACGCTTATCCTTCACTACAGACTTCTCGTCATACACTGCCTGCTCGAACGCCTCAATGAGATGCGTGCATGACTTATGCACCTTGTATCGTCCCTGCGCCATTAGGCTATTGTAAAACGCGATACGGTCATTGAGCGGACCTTTCAGCGCGTTCTTAATCTCAATCGGTACCCGTGCTTTGACTAATGCCACCTCTAATCCTGTCATTAGTGTCTGCTCGGCGTTATCACAGTACGCCTCGTAGCATTTGTACTTGCTGAGAATCCGCTTGCAGAAGTCCACGAAGTCCGCTGTCACTTCCTCCGGAGAAATGCGCTCCTTGCGGTAATACTCCGCTACCGTAACTACCTGCTGGTATCGCCCTGTAAAGCCGGTAAACTTGAAGGAGTGTGCCGACTGCGTTCCACCGAAGTCCACGCCGATCGTGCCATATATGATCGGGTGCTCCGCAAGCCACTTATCGTCTACAATGAACTGCTCCGGAGAATCCGCAAATTGCTGATATACAAGCCCATCGGACGCCACCCACAGACCGAGAATGTAACGCTTGAAGAACACACCCGTGAACATCCGCCGGAATCCTTCCTTGATACGCTCCGAGAGCGTCAGGTTGTCGTCCATGGTGAAGTGAATGTGGTATATGTTCTTCTCTTTGGCCTTATCGATGTACTCGACCTTGAGATAGTGTTTTGGCGGACCCGGGTTGCAGTTCAAGAAGATCTTCTTACCGTCTACAGAACATCGTCCTATCATCTGCTCAATGAAGGAACGAGGGAACAGTGCCGCCTCATCGGCATACGCTCCCGCCGCCGTCAAACCCTGCAAAGCGTCCTGTGCTGCTTCGTTGTTGGCGCCGTACATGTAGAAGATGCTCTCCCCTGCCTCTATGTAGTTTTCGGAGCGGTTATAGTTGTATGGGATTCCCCATGCGTTTAGTATCTGCGTCATTGGACGTACCACGTTCTTCTTCAGTGCTCCCATGGTCTTACCCGCAAGAATAAACGTCTGCCCCTGCGGAAACGTCGTAAACGCGAACTGTAGAAAGCTACAGATGCATGCAATTGTCTTACCGCTACGGATACTGCCATCTGCAATGACCATGTCACAGTCTGCATGTGGTGAACCCTCACGCCACCAATGGAGTAACTTTCTTTGCTTTTGGGAAAATGGCCGGAAGACAAATAGCCGTGCTTTACGATGATGTCGCTTCATCCGGTTCTCCATCCTCTCCTTCAAAGAGCTGTGCCATGTCCTCCGCTGTTGGCTTGGTAGCCCGCAAGAACTCCTCTAGGTATATTGCAGAGCCGGTGTCTCCCGGATCGGGTTCCCGCCTATCCTTCCATGTCTCCGGCTTACGATTGCCAAGCCAATATATCTGCGCTTTGGTATCGGGAGGCACATATACCTGCTCCGGTACCATCTTAACCTCTTCCCACTCTTTTTTCTTCTTGCCGGTGGTTTCGTCATATTCTACATGACGGAGCTTCATCGGCTTTATCACCGTTTCTTTGATGCCTAACGCCTTCTCATACAGGGCATTCTCAATCCTGATATCAGCGATCTCTCTGCCGTTCTTTAGAGCCCCTTCTATTGCACTGAATTTCTTCTCCCACTCGTTCAGCGTGCTCCTTGATATCCCCATTGCCTTGGCGATATCTTCTTTCTTTGCACCGTCTCTCGCCCACGCACCCAAGCGGAGTAGACCTTCACCACTAAGCCAGTATTCATATTTCCCTTTCGCCATGACGGCCACTCCTTTCTCTTTATTTGGACGCAAAAAGGACGCATCTCTGCGTCTCTCTCCTCGGCGTTTTAAGTCCCTATTTTTCAAGAAAACCGGCTCCTCTTCGCGTGCGCACACGCGCCTTGGTGTCCGATTTGTCCGATTTGTATGTTAATCTTCTGCCATGCTTGTACGTACAAAGAGCACCCCGACATGGGATGCTCTTTGCTGTACATATGAGGTTTTTTTCATGGGCTGAAGTTGCTTAGCTAACTTTTCACACTATCAATATACCACAGATTGTTGGCGCCTGCGTGACCCTTTTTTATTTTTTTCTTTGCGAAAGCAAGTAAAAGAACCTTCGCCGACCGTCATAGAACTGTCTACGCCCACAGGGGATACCCTTCATTCGCAGTTCGTCGTAGGTGGCATCCTGCGTGACTGCCACCAAGAGCCACTTGCTCCATCCTTCCGCTACTGCTGCCACTGTATCCTCCAGTAGCTTAATGTTCGCCTGCTCTTCCTCGGTTGCAATCACATGTGCTTCCGTCGGATTAGAGGTGCCGGTCCCGTGCGGCATGCCGTCATATTGCACATTGCCGACACCGCATACCTGCCGCACCTTCGCTACCCATTCCGGGTACTGTCTACACCAGTACATAAGTTCATAATATCGCGCCTTGCTCAAATTATATGTCTTCGATACAATCGGTCTCCTGCTCACGCTTCACTTTCCTTTCCAGAGTGCGGACAATGCCCTCCGCTGCTGCCAGTGCCATGTCGTACTTCGATTCCGTGATGTACTTTTCGAGCCATGACACATCCCGCAGTAGCTCTAACTGTCCTTTCTCTTCCCTCACAATTTCTCCGGTTACACGTTCCGGCTCATCTTCGACAGTATCCTCTTCCTCGTCGGAGATGCCGTCCGGTTGCACCGGTGCAACTTCTTCTTTTTCCGGTTCTGCTACCACCGTGTCCTCTGTCTGCTCATCCATCGACTGACTGTCTTCCTGTGCACCAGATTCCACATCTTCCTCCACCTGCGACACCGGCTCCGTCTTCGGTTCTTCCTTCTCTTCCGGCTTGGGCGCCTTCTTCTTACGTTCCTCTGCTGTCGGTTTCTTCGGTGCCGGCTTCTTCTCCTTCTTCGGCGGTTCAGGTGTCGGTTCCGGCTCCGGAGGTGCTACCTTGTACGGCTCTCCGTACTCGTTCTCCCAAGCCTCCTCGATACTCAGCCCCACGGTATCCCGGAAAATGTTCGTCAGGTGGCAGAGAAAATCGCGCCACGGATATTCTTGCTTCTCCTGTGTCCGGTGGTTCACCAACACGATGGGGTAATCAGTACCACGAATGGTCAGCATGATGCGTCCAATCTGCGATATTCGCACCATCTCAATGCGCATTCCCTTAGGTGCCAAGAGGTCCATTACGTTTTCGCTACGTGCTATGATGTTCGTTTCAAACTCTGCTGCCATTGCCTGAAGCCGTAATGTCATTGTATACAACTCTCGGTGGTCGTAGAAGAGCTGTCTGAGAACCTGCTCCATCAACGGACGCTCCTCCGGCGGTTCCTCCATCATCACCTCCAGTTCGGTAATAGAGTCCTCGTCTTTGATCTCCCGCTTGATGTCCTGAATTTCTGCTCGGGTCATTTCCGGCGGTATCTCGTCAGCAATGTGGTCCGGCAGTGTCAACATCTCCTGTAGCTTCGCCACTCCATACCCCGCATACTTCTCCTCCAGTTCCGGAGAGTATCCGCCCTTCGAATACTTATCGTTGATTGCCATCCAACGGGATACGATGTCCTTAGAGAGTCCATATTCCGCCTTTGCATACTCGGTCACCGAGGAATAGCCTGCTTCTACAAGCACGTCTGTATCTCGTGCCACCTTCAGTATATAGCCGATGCGCACGAATCCTGCCGCCGACGCGTTCAGTTCTCTCTCAAACGCCTCCTTCCATTCGCTATAGTTCCGATACCCGCTCTGTCTCAATAAATCATCCATTGTTTAACCTCCTTATGCTCCTGCTGCCATAGCCGCATTTTTCTCTTCTTCAATCTCCATCAGGTCCGCTTCCAACACATCTGCAAGAAGTTTTCCCGCTAGATGTCCTCTCCAAATCTTTGTTTGGGATTTGCGCAACTCCTTGAATTCCTCGACTCTCAAAACGGCGCTTTGTTCTGCCAGCTTCATATCGTCTTCGGAAAGGCGCTTTTGAATCTCCTTCTGCCACTTCTTTATGAACGTCTTCGCCTCGTCAAAGTCCTTGTTTTGTCTATCGCCGGTGGTTCGCTTCTGCCTTGCGACTCCTCCCGGCTCAATCTCCATCGTGTAATATGGAGTATCCGGGGCTTCTGCTTTACGAAGGAATACGATGTACGACTCTCTTTCCTGTATTCGCTCGAAATAGATGTCGCTCCTGTCCAAACAATGACCCAACACCTGTCCCTCAACAATAATGTCCTCGATCTTATCCGGTACCAAGATCATATACTTCTTGTCCGAGAATTCGTATTTGCCCTTGATGGATTGACAGATGCTATCTACATCGGGGAACTTTGCAGCTATTTCTCCGGCTCTTATGGCAATCTCCTTGCCACCGGACAACTTCACAGCCTCATCATGACTCTGTACCAAATCTCTGGGCTTATAAAACAGCTCCAATTTGGTATTCATCTTCAGTCGCTCTGCCATGTGTAGGTAATCACTCCATGTAGAGAGCAGTTCCTTCGGTCTTCGATTTGACAGTGCATGTTGCTTCTTCAAGTAGTTACATATCTTCCTCTCGCCCATCCTGTCTAAGATAAATTCGATGTCTTTCGGTGTTATCCCGTGGCTCACAAAATACTTAATGTCTTCGTCGTGTATGTTCCTCACATTGTGCTTTTCAAACTTCAACCACTCCAAAAATCCCATACCGCCGTTATGTGCTCTCAATCTTCCTAGACGATACTTATCAATGTTCAATGCCTTTCCAAGATCCTTAATTGTCTTGATGTTTAAGTGGTCGCCTTTATATGCATCATCGAAAGCCAACTGTGTAAGTCCCGCTTTCGCCAACTGCTCTATGTATGGTCTCCTTCTAACATTTGCAATATAAACTTCCGGATCATTTCTCTCCAGTGCATTAATCATCTCAGGTAACCCTGTCCTTCTCAATTGTTCTGCGAGAGTATGAAGGTTTCTTGTGTATACCCTTCCCACATCATAGTGATAACTGTAGCCACCATATCCATATGTCGCAATCCACCTAGTCTCCACGTTCTTATATAGGCCATAGAAAAACTGTCTACTATGTAGGTTCTTATCGTAGATTACTCGTCTTTCTTCGAAGACACCTCTTTCCGGAGTCTCGTATTTACCTTTGCGATATTTTCTTCTTACTCTAAATTGTCTAACGATGAATCCATCTTCGCACCGCTGGAGTAAATACATCTTCTCATATTCCGTGTAGAAGCTTCCGGCTTTTCCTTTACTCTTAAACTGTACTTTTCTACCGCAACACTTGCATTTACCAAAGGAATTATGCCTGGGCTTTTCGATAGGGGTACTCTTTTCGCAATAAGTGCAGTATCCTTCCGTAGCCCCTTTCCTCGAATATTCGTAGAAAATGAAATGTTGCCTCATTCCCTTTTTGTCTGCCCATTCCTTGAAGTCTCTCGGAAGATTCGGAACCTGTTCCATTGCCATATCCCAAGCACTGGTTTCTCTTCTATGTCGTTGCTTCAATTCATCTGCTCGGACCTGTAGTTGATACTCATGTATTCCTTTATAGCCGCCATTGCTTACTCCAAGATATCTCTTAATGGTTCTGTGCCCCTCGGGATTAATATATTTCCCGGAGTGAAGCGAATACTCCGGCCATTCGAGCATATCTACCTTTGCATTTCTCCACTTCTCGTGTGTCGCATCCCAGGTGATAAACTCACCGGTCTCTTTATTGATAAACAGCTCGTATACCGGTTTATTAATCCCGAGCCTCATTTCATGCGCCAAGAAAAAAGCAATCTTTAATATCCCTCTTAGAACCTGGCACCGAAGATATACCCCATATTGGTACTTGTCGCAATAGCGGTTGTTGTACCCATAGTGGTGTCTGGTCGGTACATCCATTCCTGCCAACTTCATCATAGTGCTTGTTGCATTAAGTGTTCTGAGTTTTTTGAGCATCTCTAATTTCATGCGCTATCACCTTCCTTGTAAACCATTCCGCAGATATCATACCAAGTGTTTTCTTGTATGTTGACCCCATCCACTACATACATGCCCAGTTCTGCAATATCTTTGTCATTGATATTCTCCTTGGCGAATCCTAATATCTCGCCCTTCTTACCTCGGGCAATGGGATTTTTCCCTCGCACAATAACAAATTTGTCTTGAACAATTCCTTCGTTCATGCAGACATTGTTGCTATTTGCTCTTAGTGGATGGTCACTGATGTACTTTAATGCATGTACTACAAACTCTTCTATGCTTAACTGCTTGACGAGCTTCATCTCTGTGCAAGAAATCTTCGAATCACTGCCGTCTTCGTGTATGTCCCCTGCTGCCAAAACCGTATAGTATACTGCATTGTCCATATCCGAATAGTATGTCAGGCAATCTAGCGGGTTCTCCGCACAATGAAATCCATTCTCTCTACAATTTGCCGCAGGTTCCTTATTCCACCCGGTTGGGTTAAACTGATATCCTCTGCAGGATAGGTCCTTTTCGAGAGCTTTATACGCCAGCAACATCTCACACCTCCGTATACAGTTCTTCCAGCTTCGCTGTAAGGTCGGCGGCGGTACCCATATAATACGTCTTGATAATCTGCATCAACTGCCGATCCGTTCCGGCGGATACCGCTTCATTGCCCTGGCGGTGCTTCTGTGCCACCTGTCGCATAGCATCGTAAATGCCCTGCATACGCTTACCCTTCTGCATGACTGCTCGTACCAACTCGTCCGAGTCGCACAGCATGCTCAACAATGTGTTGCCGATGACTCTCAGCGCCATGCGCTCTACAATGTTCTTCTGCGGCCATCCTCGGCGCTCTGCTGCCAGTTTGCCCACTGCGGCAGAATACTCGGTAGCCAACCACGGCAAATCTCCGGCGGCGAAGTCTGCAACATCCTCCGCCTCGATTCCGTTCTCTGCTGCCATAGCCGTGAGCGATTCAATATCTCCTTCCTCCAAAAATCCTTGTGCCGCCGCATTCAGCTCCTCCGCACTATTAAATTCTCCAAACTTATATTCCATGATAACCTCCTTCTTGTTGCACCTGTGCAACTCTCTAATCTCGTGTCTCTTTACTGCCAGAACAATATGATTGTTTTACTGTCCTTGTTGTCATCCGTGCAATTAACGTCTTTGCTAATATATCCGTCGTCCTCATCCATTTCCTTTTTTGTCACACTGCCACAGCATACGATATCGTACCCCGCAGGCAACGCCACCAACTTACTTATCAGCTCATAGTTCTTCAACCTCGTGCCCTCCTAAATGCCCTTAATCTGTGATGCGATCATA
Source organism: Lachnospiraceae bacterium (assembly GCA_045546575.1). Classification (GTDB taxonomy): domain Bacteria; phylum Bacillota; class Clostridia; order Lachnospirales; family Lachnospiraceae; genus ISDg. The sequence goes on from JAZQDC010000015.1 coordinate 34,322, forward strand.
TCCGCCGTGTGCGTCCACAGCACATTCGGATACTTCTTGATTGCCATATTGTATGCCTTCCACACCTCTTTCCCTTCATAGGGACCCATGTGGTAGCGGATACACATCAACTCTTCGTCCGTCAATTCCATGCACGCCTGTGCCAAGATACAAGACTTATCTCCGTGGCCGACGTACAGCATGCGCTCGTTGTATTCGTAGCTACCGTCCTCCTGCATAATGTACTGGTCGCACTTGCAAATGTCGTGTAGCATTCCTACGATAACCGGGCTCTGGGGGCGAGACCACTGCAAGCCCATCTGCTCCGTCATAATCATCAGTTCACGGGTTACCTGCAAGGAATGTTCAAAGAGTCCCCCTTCAAAATTCCCGTGGTGGTTCTTGGCCGCAGGTGCGGTATAATATCCGTTCTCCTGTAACCAGTTCAGCAACTTCTCTGCCGGAAGCCCGGTAAGCATCTCCGCTAACAGTACCTCGTTGCTCTGTCTTGTGTTTGCGAAATCATTGTTCATGTTATAACTCCTTTCTCATATTCGCTTTGCATAGCCTTAAATTGTTCCGTATTAATCAGCGTTTGAATCTTCTGCGACACTGCACCGTCTGTTCGGTTCATGGCCTGTGCAATCTCCGCAATCTTCTGCCCTGCAAGTCTCCTTGTAACAGCTTCTCGCTCCTCATCCTCTGTCCATGTACACCGCTTCGAACGCTTTGGTGCTTTTACCTCATAACCGTTTCTCGCAAGTATCTCTCTGATAGTAGCCTCCGGCACCGCATTGAGCTGTGCTAATATCTTAATCTGACTCCTCGGACGCCTCGCCAAACGGTACGCATTGATGATCTCGCTCTCCGTATATAGCATTTCATCCTCCTGTCTACATGAACGGCAGTTCTTCGTCAATGCCTTCGGGGATGTGCATGAAACCGTCCCCTGCGTCAGTGGGTGTGTACCGGTCTGCGGATACTCCGGCTCTTGCTCTCTCCGTAGCGCTCTTGCTCTCGGCAAATTCCTGTTCCTCCACGATGATCTGAACACTGTACACCTTCTGCCCGTCGCGGTTCGTGTAGTTGTCGTTCTGGACACGGCCGCTTATGAGGATCTTCGTGCCTTGCCGAAAATACTTCTCTGCGAGCTCCGCACCCTTACCGAACACTGTGCAAGAGAAGAAGTCTGCATCCGGCTCTCCATCTCGCTTGAATTTGCGGTCCACTGCAAGGCTGTAACGACAGATTGCCGTAGCATTTGCGCCCTGAGAATATCTCACTTCGGGGTCTCTTGTCAGCCGCCCCATCAAAATAATCTTGTTCATCATTCGTCCTTCCTTTCTGTTTGACCTATGCGGTGAAGGGAATAGCTCATATACTCATATCCCATCTCATTGATGCCGTGTTGGAGAGAATCAGTCTCTAAGTAGTAGCCCTTCCGAACGTTCGGTACCTTACGGAACTGATTGCTCCGGGTGATGATGGTCTTCACCGGTACCGGCCGCGTAACATTCCGACTACAGTAGTACCGTTTGCCTACCAGTACGCCCTCGGTCTCCTCCGTCTTCCGTGAGTACTTCACGAAGTAAGCGGCAATAGAGGCATACTGGCCATCCGTCCATAAGAGTTTGGCGTCTATCTGCCCATGCTTCCAGCATTTCCGTATAACCTTCAGATCGCAATGGCTCATAACCATGTGTATGTGCGCTGCCCCTTTGGGCCCTAGCTCCTTCACGTACACATACTTCAGTTCCTTGCCCTCCTTCGCAAATGCTCTCCGGAGCTTACGCAGGTATTCCGCCATGTGCTCCTGCATCTCTTTGCTATCCCTCGGCCTCAAATCCTTCTTGTAACTCAACGTCACTAGCATATCTCCGGCTTCATCGGAAAAGGTGGCATTCAATATTCTTCTTAGTTCTCTCTCTGCCTTTTTGAGATTGACCACTGCTTGCTGCTCTGTGGTCAGCTTCTCCCGTGGCTTCCTCGTCTCCCCTCTGATGTGGTATCGGAGGGTATAATATCTACGTACCTCGGTGATCTTCCCGGCTACGCATATTTCCTCTATGTATGGCATGCCTTTATACTCCGTATAAATATTATCGATTTGGTTCTATGGATAATTGGTTTAGCAAGCCTGCAAGGGACGCGCCCCGTCCCTTGAAAAACTTGACTTTTCGGTCGTCATTTGATACACTTAAATCGACCGAAATAATACTCCAAACTTATAAGGTCTTCATTGAGCCGATGCTGCAACATTGGCTCTTTCTTTTCGCTTTCGACGTGCCAGTTCCATCTCGCGTTTGAACTTACGCCCGGCGGACGTCTCATAATATATTTGTCCGGCCCGGTCACGATAGTAATAGGTGATATTCTCTGATTCACCGACCATGTGCACCAGCACGGCATCATTCGGCGGACTGAGGTCCGGAAAGCTCCTCGCTTCCTTTCGTTGTTCATCCGTCAAGGGTTCTAGTAGCATCATGTTTTTTTTCCTCCTTCTGCTAATGCTCTTGGTGCCACTCATTGCAGACCTGCACGATAGCTTTAGGCTCTGCCTCGAATGGAACACTACATCCGATGTCGTTAAGAGGACATCTCGTACAATTTGCGTGTGCCCTGCATATTTCTTGTGTCGTCCTCAAAACTTCCTCTGCCGACAATTCTTTTTTTCGTCCATGTTAGTCCTCCTCTAAGAATACATATTTTCCAATGTCCGTAACTGGTATCTCGCCATTCATCCCAGTGACAGTAAACTGCCAACCAAACTCATCACTCCATATTCTTTCTACTGTGGAAATAACTTCCCGTTCATTCGATTCCTCACACTCATCAAACTCGCAAGTCCCTTCAAACGGACAAATAATCTCACCGGTTTCCATATCACGAGTTCGTTCTATAAATTCACACGCAACTAGTAATCTAACCCTATCTCCTACCTTGCACGGTAGTTGAATTATCTGGCCACGCTCTTCTGCATCTTCATACTTACCTAGCTTATCAACCACCTTTGCAAAGTTATGCTGTGAGTAGTCGTTCTCGTAAATGTCTATCGGATCATGCGTGTAGTAAGAGCCGAACCATCCTGTTAATCTATCCACCTGTTTCTCTTCTTCCCTATCATCTCCATTCCGCTGCGTCAATCTCTCGATGAGAACTTCATAGATTTTGTTGCTCTCCTTCAGCGCAAAAATCAGTACGATATCCAGCACAACAAGTAGCACAATTAAAATTCCAAACGCAATAATCATTCCTCTGCCTCCTTAATCCAATCCAATCTCTGCCCGCACATCATGCAGTAAGGTGGCTGGATACTTCGAATAAAATAGTTAATGACTGACCGCCCACAGTTCGGGCAAGTAGCCCTAGCCGCTTCTTCTACATGGAAACCGGGATATGCTCCCATAATAGGCTTCTTCGGCATCTGCTTCAGAATGGCACTCTTAATCAGTAGCGGATTCATTAGGAGCGTTGTCTCGATGTGATTCTCTCCAATCTGCTTAACCTCCGCCATGATTGCCGACTCAATCGCTTCCTCGTGCCTTATCTTGATTTCCTCCAACATCTTTGTGATATATTCCATGTATCCTCCTTTCCAAGTGTCTCTATATTTCTTATGGCAGTTTTGGCGAAAAAACTGCACACATATTTTCTGACATAGCCTTTTTCAATTTTTTTTGCTAAGTTCATCTCATCAGCGCCACCATAGTCGCAGAATCTCAAATAAGTCTATCAGTGCCGCAAGTGCAATCGTTATCCAAAGCGGCGACAACACCCATATCCAGCTCCACGTAATGACGCCTACTAACTTCAAGACAACAAACGCGACTAAAAGCATCTTCCACAATTTCATCCCTTTACCTCCATCTCAAAATCCTGTACCGTTACATGCAGGTCATCAATATCCTCGATGAAATCTCGGAGAAACATCTCTATACCTGCCCTACAGCCGTCCCTTGCTGAAAAGGTCCTCCCCTTCGGCGCCTTGTTGATACTAGTAATTTCGATGTTTACGATTCTCGTGAGCTCTTTGCTCATAGACTCACTTCCTCCTTTCTTACCTTCTAACTTACTTATGGCTGATTCCCTCGAAAAACAAAAAACTACTCAAAGAAATCATGCCCGCCATACCGAAACAATAGCGTTAGGCAGTCATTGTGCCAGCAGCTCTCCTCGGTATGTTGCCGGAAGTACATAGCCCCTTGGCTCTCGTCCCATCCTGCTGCCACCATGTCCACCGCCTCATAGCATTCCGCATCCGGCTTCACTCGCTCATAACGACCATTCCAGACCGGTGAAAACTGCTTAGGCTGCATGATCACGTCCTCTACCGTGTTCGGCCAAGCGGGCGACTCCACCCGGTTCATCACCACTCGAACCACTAACGCCTTGCCTACAAGCCCTTCGCCTTCTGCCTCTGCCATGGCGATTCGCGCCAGCATATCTCGGTCCGCCTCGGAAATGCTCGTGGTACTCTCCGCATCCACTGCTACCGAAGGTGCGCCCGGCGTCGGTGTCGGTGTCAAATACTCACTCGGTTGCACCGGTGCAACTACGGGTATTTCCGGTACCGCAGTAGCCTGTTGCCATAGAGAGGCGCCGGCAGTCATTGCCACGCAGACTATAATCAACCACTCAATCATTGCCTTCATGCGCTATGTGCACCTCCCTCTAGTTCCTCCTCGCTGGGTAGTGTCTTACCTATGTACCGATTCAACTTGTCGCGAAAAATCAAGTACGTATACCGTACCGTCTTGCCTGTGCGGTTAGGTAGCACGGCTCCGATATCAATAATTCCACGCTTCATGTACTCACGTACTCCCTGCGCGGAGATTCCAAGTTCCTCTGCCGCCTGTTGAAGGGGCACTCTACTTCCGTTGTTTTGCATTTCCGTTCCTCCTTCCTATTCTGTTTGTTTTTGCTCTTTCTCAGACCCCTTCCAGGGGCAAGAAGGGCAAATAGCCTGACTTGAGAACACGTGGTACAGGACCGCTGCTAAGTTTTGTACCGCATGTTCGTTCGCGCTCCAGTCGCTCATGCCTAGCTCATCCAGTACAGCATGAATCAGCTCGTGCATAAAGACCTGTCCCTTCTTCTGCTCCGACAGTGAGCGATCAATCTTGATAACCTGCTCCGTATAATTGATTTCACCAATCCGGAACGCTTCTTTGCTGATGTACTCCACCTCTTCCACCCGGTACGTGATACCCAGTACCGTAACCTCTTTCGGTAGCATATCTCTCCTCCTTTTTACTCTTTGCATATTCGCTCTTGTCTTTTACCAATTCTCGCCTTACAATTAGATATAGGTTGTTCCCGCAACCAAATAAAACTTACGTAAAGGAGAACCAATACAATGGCAACTTTCTTAATTTCCGATTTGCTCAAGGATCTATTATCCCTCCATGAAGAGGGTGAAGTCTTCACCGAAGTCATGTACGATGATAGTGATAACGAACCCTCGATTGAATTCAATTACCCAGAGGGAGAGCCTATCTATGCCATCGTTGACGATGTTGTAGAATTTGACCCATCTACTACCCTAATGCCCTATGCCTGTTTTACATTCGATGAAGTTGAGATCCTATATAACTCTGTCTGTAACGCACTCACATTCTATAAGGAGCGTCTATCTAGTAAGGATTGTGGTAAAGATGAACGCAACATGATAAAGAGACTCTCTGTGGGTGCTCGAAATATGAAGGCTCGCTTGGAACGAATCGATAAGCACGTTAGAAATAAAGAGATACTCTAAACGGACCGCACTCTTCTTCGAAGTCTGCTACGGCTTGCTCCAATGCATATCTTATTCTCTTTGCTATACCCTTGGCGTTCTCAGGACGATTCTGAAATATCACAGTCGCTATTATTCTGTTGTTATTCGTATTTCCTCTATGCGAGACCTTGTAGGTTGTCTTTCGGTGAGAGGTATATTCACAAACTTTTCCCGCTCGCTTCACCTCGAAGAAACTTTCTTCACCTGTAACCTCCGGAGCCTTGACGGAAATCATCTCATTGCCGTGAGTGATTTCCGTCTCTCCGTTCTTGGTAGTAATGCTCTGCATCTCCGTTCCTCCTTCCTATGCTCCCTGCTTCTGCTCATTGTTCATGCGACAAATCTCCGCGATAGCTCGCATGCCCTCACCATAATCAGCAAGTCTTTCTTTTTCTCTCTCCGACAACTCTGGAAGTAATTCCGCCACCGTCTTCATAATTCTTTCGTCAATCTCGCTCATTGTGCTTCCTCCTTTCTACTTCTTGTGGTCCATCAGAATCGCCGTGATAAGCGCCACATTTGCGACAATTACCAACAGGTCAAAAATGATTCTCAATACGTCCATCGGTGTACCTCCTTCTACATTTCTTATTGACAAATGAGATTCAAAAAGGTATCCTATCCACGAAGGGGCCGAAGCCCCTTGTCCTAACCAAGCAACTCACTGAGTAAATCAACCAGTGCTTTTGCAAGGTTAAGTGTGGCGGTGACTAGTACCAAGAAGCGGGTGAGGCTATCGGAGTTCTGGTCACCTTTTTTCTTTGCCCTTTTCTTGCTCATGTTGTGCTCCTTTCTTGTTATCTTTGATTACATTATAGTTACCTCCGATTACTTTGTCAATAGTTTTTTGTTATCTTTGATAACTTTTTTTATTGACACGTTAATTTTCTTATTGTATAATGCATGCATAAGGAGGTGAGCTTTATGACGACACAGGGTGATCGCGTTAAAGAAGTTAGAAAACAGAGAGGAGATACTCTCGAAAAATTTGGTGCCGCTCTCGGTGTTTCCAAGGTAGCAATATCTAATATTGAGAACGGAAATCGTAACCTTACAGAACAGATGCTCAAATCCATCTGTCGCGAGTTCAACGTTAGCGAACAATGGCTTCGCACCGGCGAAGGTGAGATGTTCATGGAGTTGGATAAAGAAGAAGAGCTGATGAGATGGGCAGGCGAAGTCCTTGCTGCTGATTCAGAAGATTTCCGAAAGAGATTCGTGAAGATGCTTATGGGATTACCCCCGGAAGGCTGGGAACTGCTTGCCAAGATGGCAGAGCAGCTGATTGCAGAACGCAAAAAGGACTAGGTGGTTAGCCTAGTCCAAGAAAAGCCTTGACAAAGATGTAGATGCGACGTAGCTGTGACTCATCCGCTTTGTCAAGTAATTCAATTATAGCGTCCCGCATTATGTTCTCCGTCGCACGAGCAGGATACTAAGGTAGCGATATCATTATAATATCGAACATTTGTTCTGTTGTCAAGGGTGAATACATACATTGCAAATAAAATGTATGATTTTCTTGCATGTTAGAGAAATTTTTTAAGTTGCATATTATGATTCTTTTCGCAAGGCATACATGAATTTCTCCACCTACGTTGCTAGAAATCGGGTTTCTTGTTATAATTTAGAAAAACAACACCCGAAAGGAGAATTACTAATGAAATGTAATGTTTGTGGTCAAGAAAACATAAATGGAGCAGAGTATTGTAAAGCATGTGGTGCGCAACTAACTTCTCAGACACCACCCCCGACTGCTCCTGTCCAGACCGTGCAACAACAGACGCCAAAAGCGAATGAAGAGACCCCAAAAATCAACTACAAGAAAATAACTTGCTGTTCCGCATGCGGTACCCTCATGTCTACCAACGCTTTGTCATGTCCTCGATGTGGCGAACCCGGCAAACGATATTATCGAGAGCGGTTTTCATGCATTTACCTTCTCCCGCTGATTTCTTCGATTGCACTATTGGGCGGTATGATTTATCCGGAGAATCTCGACAAAACAATTGTTTATGTTACATCATTATGTGGACTTTCGTCTTTGCTATATTTTTTCCGCCTTTTGTGCCGTGACGGTAATGATTGGCCGATACTTATCTTCAACGTGGTCACTCTATACGTTACCTACTACTTGTTCCGATACGAAAATATTGTTTCCGCGGTTAATCGTCTTGCGGAATAGTGCTTGCATTGCATTTTGTAAATACACCCGAAAGGAGATTTTCCTATGAAGAAACTAATGATATCGATTTTACTCCTACTCACTCTGTCCCTTTGTGCCTGTGGCAACTCTGAAGAATTCGATAATTTATCATCAGAGCATGAGGAGCTGGAAGAAGCATTCGCAGAACTTCAGCAAGAGAATAATACCTCTGCCGAGGCTAATGCCGAATTGCAGAAGAATTATGATTCATTAACCGAAGAATACGAATCGTTAAATTCTAATTATGAATCATTAAGTGAAGACCTTGATTCTTTACAAAAGAAGTACGATAAGCTCTCTGACAAGTACAAGCAACTAGAAGAGGATTATGAGGAGCTACAGCTTGCTTATGAAGAAGAGACCAAAGTAGTCGTCGATACCCCCGAAGATTTGTCCGATTACAGTACCTCAATTACATATCAAAACTTAGCAAGAACGCCGGATGATTACATCGGTAAGGCAGTCTGCTTCAAGGGAAAGGTTGTTCAACTTATAGAAGGTGAAGATGAGGTTCAAATCCGATTGGCCATCAATGGCGACTATGATTCTATTATCTACTGTGCATACGAGCCTAATATAATTGATGTTCGCATCCTTGAAGATGACAATGTTACTATCTATGGTTTGTCCGGTGGGATTATCACTTACGAATCTACCCTAGGTGGCATGATTTCGATTCCCTTCGTACTGGTCAATCACATTGTACTTAACGACTAACTCAAATAAAAAGTCCCTCAGGTGTTACCAGCACCCGAGGGACAAGTACCATGCTCCGAGAACATAATACAAAACGCAATAGTATTGTAACACTTCCCGGAGCAAAAGTCCATTGTTTCCGGGCATTTTTATGCCCTTTTTTCAAAACAACATGAAAGGAAGTGCCATTATGTTAATTGAATGTATCGAGTGTGGCCGTCAGATCTCCGACCGTGCTATTGCTTGCCCCGGATGCGGTTGCCCCACCTCGCTTATGATTGCCGATCCGGCACCCACAGGGACACCCAAGCCAACTAGAGCCGCACGAACACGCCACCGGCTCCCGAATGGATGGGGGACTATTAAGAAGCTCTCCGGTCGTCGTGCACGACCTTACGCAGCCTATCCCCCAGTGAAAGAATTTCATTTGAACGGATCACCGGTACAACAGCCCGCCATTGGATATTATGCAACGTACAGTGAGGCATATGATGCACTGGCTACATATCGACAGGAGCCATACGACCTGAAAGCTCGTAAGCTGACCTTTGCACAGATATATGAGCGTTGGTATGCCTACAAGTACGTAGATAGCAAGAGGAAGTATTCCAACGCTTCCATGAACTCCACCCGTGCGGCATACCACAACAGTAGCGCTCTTCACAACCGCATCTTCGATGAGATACGTGTAGACGATCTTCAGCGCGTAGTCGATGGATGTCCGTTGAAGCATTCCAGCCTGGAGCTCATTGTATCCCTGTTTCGTGAGATGTGGGTGTTTGCTAATCAGATGGAATACACAACGAAGAACCCGGCACAATATGTTCGAATCAATATTCCGGAGGACGACGAACGCGGAGAGCCCTTTACCGAAGATGAGCTTCGGATATTGTGGCAGAATACGGACAAGGAAGAAATCCGAATCCTTCTGATACTCTGCTACTCCGGATTCCGCATTGCCGCACTACACACTCTTGAAATCAATCTGCAAGAAGGCTATATGAAAGGTGGAGTGAAGACAAGGGCAAGCAAGGGGCGCGTCGTTCCTATTCATCCGGCAATCCGTCCTCTGGTGGAGCAGTTCGAGCCGAAGCGGCTCCCTCAGAGCAAGATATACACCTTCCGTTCGCATCTGTATGCTACACTGGAATCACTCGGCATTGCTCGAACCTCTAATGGCAAGAAGCATACTCCCCACGATGGACGACATACCTTCTCTTGGCTCTGTGATCGCTATGGGGTAAACTCTACCGCAAAGCATAAGCTAATGGGACACTCTCAGGGCGATGTAGAAGAGGTCGTTTACGGACACCGCACCATTGCCGAACTCCGCGCCGAGATTCATAAGATTAAGATTCCGAATATGTTCCGAGTTTGTTCCTAATTGTTTCACTAACGGTACTTTTCAGCACGTTTCCGCCGAACTTCAAAAGAAGCATGAAAGTAAGCATTTCCGCCGTTCTACTTGCGTAGAGCCACGTGACGGCGGGAATGCTGAAAACAGTGTCAGATTATATAATCCTTAAATGGGGAAAGAAATTTTAAAAATCGAATAAAATACTTGTTTGATTTTCTTTCCAAAATTCATTGACACTCCCTTTTCTACCTCTCCCCCTTCAGGTCCAGTCTCCGCACCACGTCTCGCACCTTCAAGACAAATGAGGGCGATACCGAGAGTTCATCGATCCCCATGCGTAGAAATGCTTCCGTCAGTGTAGTGTCTGCTGCCAGCTCACCGCAGATTCCGATCCAAGCACCGTTTTCGTGGGCGCTCTTCGCGGAATACTCAATCAAACGGAGCACCGCCTCATGGTGAGTGTCGCAGAACCGCTCCAACTCCGGATTCTGACGGTCGCAGGCTAGGGTGTATTGGGTCAGGTCATTTGTTCCCACGCTGAAGAAATCCACCATAGGTGCAAGGCGATCACTGATAACCGCTGCTGCGGGAGTTTCAATCATAATTCCCAGCTCCACATCCTCGGAATAGAGTAGCCCTTCCGTGGCCAATTCTTGCTTCACATCTTCGCACAGGCGAAGAATCTCTGTAAGCTCCCACACACTTGTGATCATGGGAAACATAATGCCGAGTCTTCCGTAGACCGACGCACGATACAAGGCGCGCAACTGCGTTCGAAACATCTCAGGTCTGGTTAGGCAGATTCGAATTGCTCGGAGTCCCAAGGCCGGATTTTCTTCTTTCGCAAGCCCGAAATAGTCCGCCTGCTTATCCGCACCGATATCCAGTGTCCGAATGATGACCTTCTTGTACGCCATGCTCTCAAGCACTCGCTTGTACACGGAAAATTGCTCCTCTTCCGAAGGGTAATCCGTATTTTCTAAGTACAGAAATTCACTTCGAAACAGCCCGATTCCTCCGGCGTCGTTCAGAAGCACCGCCCCTAGGTCGTCCACGCTACCGATATTCGCATAGATATTCACAGTCGTTCCGTCCAGCGTAACATTTTCCTTGCCCTTCAGAGTCTGCAACAGCTCTCGCTTCTCCGTCTCCTCCTGCTCTCTTCGGCGAGCAGCCGCCAGAGTCTCTTCATCGGGATTCACAATCAATTCTCCGGCAAATCCATCCGCAATGGCCACATCGCCGTCCTTAATCCTCATCAGGAATTCCTCCCCCACTCCGATAATGGCGGGAATGTTCATGCTTCTTGCCAGGATAGCAGTATGGGAGTTCGATGACCCGTGGGCGGTGACAAATGCCAGCACTTTCTCCTTATCTAACAGCACAGTCTCGCTGGGGGCAAGGTCTGTGGCGCAAATGATAACTTTGTCGCCGACGGAATCTTCGCCGCCCATGGCACTCTCCTTGCCCCTTGCACCCTCCGCGAGGCACGCAATAATTCGATTGGAAATGTCCTTCACATCTGCGGCCCGTGCCTGCATGTAACTATCATCCATGGCAGCGAACATTTCCGCGAAATTATCCCCCGTCATTGCCACGGCATACTCTGCATTGACCCCTTGCGTCGTAATCATCCCCACAATGGCATCGTTGTAGTCCTCATCCTCCACCATCATCTTATGCACCTCGAAGACCTGTGCATTGGCTTCCCCCACTTCTCTCAGGGCCTTTTCGTACACTTCACACAGCTGGCGGGTGGCCGCCTCTTTGGCCGCCTCGAGTCGCGTCAGCTCTGCCCCGGTATCTTGCACTTTAATGCGCTCCACCTGCATATCCCGACGTTTGAATATTCCGATCTTACCTACGGCAATAGCGCCGTAGACACTCTTCCCCGCATACTTGTTCATTCCGTCACCTCAATCAAAGATTTTCTTTCAAAAACGCTTTCATTCCCTGCTCCGTCGCGGCTTCGTCCCCTCCGTTTATGGTAATGGTTACGGTATCCCCGCATTTTACACCGAGACTCATAAGCGCCATGAGCTTCGTACAACCCACGGTTTTGTCCCCCTTCGTAATGGTAATCTCGCTATCGTAGCCTTTCGCTTCCTTGGCCAGTAACCCCGCGGGTCTTGCATGAATGCCCAGCGAATCCTGAATGGTATACGTGAATGTTCTCATAATCTCACCCTTTCTACGGCATTTGCTTCACCGTACTACCAAATCTCCAAAATGGGTTGCCCCGCAGACACTGTCCCCGTAGCCACCACGTTCACCGCACCGTATTCCTCCGTATTGCAAATAATCACCGGTGTTGTTGTCTCGTATCCCGCCTGTCGAATTCCCTCCGGGTCGAAGGAAATCAGAAGATCGCCCTTTCGTACTTCCTGCCCTTTCGTAACGTGAGTTTCGAAATACTGCCCGTTTAATTTCACCGTATCAATACCGATATGCAGAAGCACCTCACAGCCCTCTTCCGATACCAGATTCACGGCATGCTTCGTCTCAAATACCATGGCCACCTTACCGTCGCAGGGTGCGTACAGTTTGCCCTCCCCAGGCTCTATGGCAACGCCGTCCCCCAAGATGCCCGAAGCAAAGGCTTCGTCCTCCACATCCTCCAACGGTACAATCTCTCCCGCCATAGGGGCGTATAAGGCAAATGCCCGCACGTCCCCCTCCTCATTGCACAATTGCTTCGAGGCTTGTTCTGCCGTAGTCTCCGATTCCCCACCCAACAACTCATGGACTCTGTCCGCATCGGCACTCTCAAGAAAATCCTCCAAGTTTGATTTCACCACCGACACCTGAGGTCCGTAGATGACTTGCACACCATTTCCCTTGTGAATGACACCGGAGGCACCGCTGTCCTTCAACATCCCATCGTCCACCAACTCCGGTTTGTGCACCGTCACACGCAGTCTCGTTGCACAGCAGTCCACATCGGACAAGTTTGCTTTTCCCCCAAGCCCTCCGAGAATTAACGCACTTGTGCGGTCAAAATGGGCATTTGCGTCATTGACCAAACCGGCTTTTCTTGCATTCATGTCCGCTCTTGTATATAGCTTCGTCTCTTCGTCGTCCGCTTCGCGTCCCGGGGTCTTATATCCAAACTTCGTAATCATAAAATAGAACACGAAATAATAGATTACCGCGTAGACAAGACCTACTATCACAATCCAGATCCAATTGGTTTTCGCATTTCCCTGCAAGATACCGAACAACGTCAGATCAATGACACCTCCGGAAAAGGTCATACCCACACCCACACCGAAAATGTGCATCAACATATAGGAAAGTCCCGCAAGAATGCAATGTACCACATACATGAGCGGTGCAACAAATAGGAAGGTAAACTCCAACGGCTCCGTAATACCCGTCAGCATAGAAGTCAGCGCGGCGGACAGAAGAAGACCACCCACCACTTTCTTCTTCTCAGAACGTGCCGCTTTGTACATGGCGTATGCCGCCGCCGGAAGACCGAAGATCATAAAAGGGAACTTACCGGACATAAACCGGGTAGCGGCAACAGAGAACTGCTCTGTGCTCTTCGATGCCAACTCCGCAAAGAAGATATTCTGCGCACCCTGCACCGTTACTCCGTCGATAATCATAGAACCGCCCAGCTCCGTCTGCCAGAAGGGCATATAAAATACGTGATGCAGACCGAAGGGAATCAGCGCCCGCTCGATAATTCCGTAGATCCACGTTCCCACATAACCCGATGCCAGCACCAACTGTCCCAGTTGCGCAATTCCCCCTTGCACCAGAGGCCAAATGTAAAACATCGCAATACCTACCACCAAATACACCAGACTGCAAATGATGGGTACAAACCGAGTACCCCCGAAGAAAGACAATACCTGCGGAAGCTGAATCTTATAGAACCGATTGTGAAGTGCCGCCACCCCAAGGCCCACAATAATACCACCGAAGACACCCATTTGCAAGGTTGTGATTCCCAACGCAGTGGTAGTAGAGTTCGCCGGCAGTGCTTCCACACCGCCCTTTGCGGCAATCAACGCACTAATGGCCATGTTCATAATCAGGTAAGCAATGGCTCCCGAAAGTGCCGCCACTTCCTTCTCCTTCTTGGCCATACCGATGGCAACACCCATAGCAAACAGTAATGCCAGGTTGTCAAATACAACACTACCGGTCTTACTCATAATATCCAGTATGGTATAGAGCAAACCGCCTTCCTTGATAATATTGGTCAGGTGGTAAGCCTCCAACGTAGTGGGATTGGTAAATGAACTACCGATACCCAGAAGTAAGCCCGCCACCGGTAACAACGCGATTGGTAACATAAAGGAGCGCCCAACTCTCTGCAACACTCCGAATATTTTATCTTTCATATAAGAATACCTCCCTATTCGTGTGGACAACATTTGTATTAACGATAGTAGTATTGCATAATTTCAAGAAACCATACGTTTTACATAAAATCACAAAGAAAAGACGTGTTCGAAGCTCGTTAAGCACTTCGGACACGTCTTGTCATTTTTTATGTAATGTATATGGTTTCGACGAGATCTCTTTACCAAACACGCTCTACGGCATGCCACACATCTTCGCCCTACATACCTCCCTCATAATAGGTTGCCTCAAAATACTTGTCAATTTCCTCGTAGATACGGTCCATATCCGTATCGCCCCAATCGTCGGGATCTATGATATCACTCGAACCGTCGTCTTCTTCCCATACTTGGTAAGACATCTGAATGTAGCATTTTCCATCAAGCTCAATGTCAGACATCACTTCCAACCACACCTCGTCACTGGTCACACGGCTACTGATTTCTTCGCAAATGATGTACGCCGCTTCCAGATCCTCCTCTGCAACACGATAGGAAAGTACTCCTCCCGTAGACATCTTATCCAGCGTCTCCGCAATCAATCGCGGAAGCTCATACACGTCGTCGCAATCCACTGCATTGGCCACCCAGTAGCAGTATTCATAGCTAGTTGCCTTCGGAAATTCATCTCGATCCCAAGGATATCCGTTCTCCTCAATCACCTCATCCGGTACATTGAAGTAAGAATAATTGGCCGGAGACGTACCTCCGTCAAAGGTTACGTCTACATGATACCACTCATCGTCCAACTTCACCATATTCCATGCATGCTCACCGGAGATTACAGAGTGGATAATCTTACACTCAATACCGATGCAGTCCATAAACAACTTAAACGTCGTAGCATTACCTACGCAAATGGCCGTCCGATACTTCAACACTCCGTAAGGGGTATGGCTGTACGCCTCCCCGCTAATAATGGCGGACATATTGCCTTCATCAAAGGCCGTATATCCTACCAGCCAATCATAAATGGCCTTCTCTTTCTCATAGTCCGTCATATCGCTGGTAATCAGCGCATCAATAAAGCGGGTTACTTCCTCCAACACAAAGATGTCCTTCTCATCCGTCAACTTAGACGCGTCTCCGGTATGGTACGCTTCCACTACCGCGGTATTGTCCCAGATCGTATGGGCACCACCGAACAAACCTTCTAACAGGCCACCCCAATTAGGACCCTCAAAATCATCCGTCTCTATACCGAGATACTCACTTAATATATCCTCTATGTCCTTTACTTCCTGTCGTGCCTTCTCGGCCTTGTCCTTGGCATCCTCCAAGTCCTTGGTGGCGGTCTCCAACTCCTTGGTGGTTGCCACCAATCGGTCCTCCAGGTCGTTCATGTCATCCATAAGCTCCTGAATGTCCTGCGCTCCGGAATCGTCCTTCTGCGACACCTCCTTGGATAGCTTCTGTACCTTTCCGTTCAGAACTACCGTCAATATTACCAGTGCCACCAGCACTGCACCTGCTACTGCTGCCAAAACTTTGTTCTTCATGGCGTTCATTCTCCTTCTTCCCACTTGTTATTGTTCCGACCATTGCAGAAATTCCTCCGCTATGGCGTCCGCATCCAAACTCACCACAAGCATAATGTAATTTCCGTTGGTCACAATCTGCGCTTCCTCTAATTTCGGAAGCTCCTGAGGCATATACCCCTCAAAATCTCGGATGCGACGTTCCAGTCGTTGCTCCAGCACCCATTCCATCTTATCCAAATGCTCTTCGTCCGCCACATACAGAATGCTAATCTCATTTGCATTTCCGTTGCCATACGCAATGGCTCCGTCGCAAATGACCGTCTCATCCAACTCCATTCCATACAACGTTGCAAAACTGTCCCGGTAAATGGCATCCTCGTATGTTGCACGCTCCCAATACTCATCTGCGGTGCATGCCGTCAGAAGTTGCTCTAACAACTCCCCTACTTGCCCATGGGCTCCCGGCTGCTGAACTCCCTCCGAAGGTGTAGGGGTCGGTTCTTCTCCACCGGGGGTGTCCGGATCGTCTGTACCGGGGTTGTCTGTGGTTCCTTGCTCCGGCAGACCAATGGTCAACTTCGGAACATTTGCGTCTAGCACATACCCATCTGTACCGTACAACACCAGTACATCGGTAATCCCGTTCTCCTCTACGTACTGCTTGGGAGAACCGTTATAATATCGAAGGTCCAGCACGTGAATCTCTCCGTAGTTCCCCGTCAGAAACGGCAGGAAACAGTTGGCGTAGGAATCCTTAATCACCAAGAGGCGATCTTCATAGCCCTCATCCTCCGAAGTGCACCCGCCCGTAATGGTCAACGTTCCGTAATTGCCGCCGAGGAAATAGCTGTACTTGTCTTCCCCCTTCAATGCCGTAGCATCGTACAGACCATCCAGTTCTTTGCCGCCGGCCAGGACTTCTAAGGTCTCTTCCTTCTCATACGCTAGGATTGTATCATAA
Organism: Lachnospiraceae bacterium; assembly: GCA_045546575.1. GTDB lineage: Bacteria > Bacillota > Clostridia > Lachnospirales > Lachnospiraceae > ISDg. The sequence continues at coordinate 51,133 of JAZQDC010000015.1, forward strand.
TCACATCCGGCAAGTAACGCCTTGCCGTACAGCGTACCGCGAAAATCCTCCGCCACCGTCACCTCGGTGTAACGTCGTTTTCGCACCGCCGTCATTTCCACAGACTCGCAATACGCCAGATACGCATCATATGCTCCCTCCGTAGTCCAGTGATGATCGGTCATATAATAGTGTCTGTCCTCTGTCAGTACCTCCCGAAGATCAAGAAAATGTTCGGAAAGCGTAGCAGACAACTCCGACAAAATCTCTTCCTGCTCGTAAATCGGTGCTCCCTTCGGCAACTTTTCCCGAAGTTGCAAGCTAACCGACGGTACTATCATAACTCGATATCCAACGCCCGCACCTGTCAGATACTCACCGAACTCCGAAAGCGCCTCTGCATTTTTCAACACCTGTGCTTCCGACAATTCCTCCTGTGTCAACCGGGTCATGAGATACCCGTCCTCACAGATGTATACACCTCCGATGTCTCGCTTGCCCATGGCATAGGAGTATCCACTGTGAAGCGCCACCAGTGTCTCCCGTCCCGGGGCGTGATCCGCCATATACGTCTCCAAGTCCTCCATGAACTCTCCATTCATAATGCTTTCCTTGGATATCTCCGGTGCCTCCGCCAGAACTCGTCGCTCCTGTTCCGAATAGTCCTTCTTCGGAAGCAAGAACAACAACGCCGCGAAGATATATAAGAATCCGAAGAATACCACGATTGTCACAATCGCATCTAATCTCTTCACTGATACACTACCTCCTGTTTCATATACCTGCATGGCAATGCCCTGCTGCCATGCCGAACTCTCCGCCCCTAGAATCGAAAATACAAAAAGGGATTGTAACTATCACGCAACAAAAATGCAATACACACCACCATCACACACGCTAACACCGCATTTCTCACCATGGTCAGAAGCACCGGCTTCTCCTCCCATGCAGTGGCCAAGCGAGCCGCCAGCTTCTTTGGAAACTCCGTACTGCCAATGATGAGAACTGCAAGCAATGCCAAGTTGGTGCGAAGCAGATACCACGTTTCACCGCTCCACAATGTACCGGAGAACATGTTCTGTAGGTAGGTTCCCAGAGCGGGAAGACTCTCATTTGCGAAGAGGACCCAGCCAAGAAGAATGAAGAGCAGTGCATACATGTGTTGCAACACAGCCGGTGCCTTGGCAAGTGCCTTGCCGTACAAGAATTTCTCTCCCGTAAGCAACACGAAGAAGTAGATGCCCCACAGCAAGTAATTCCATGCCGCACCGTGCCAGAAGCCCGTCAACGCCCACACGATGAAGAGATTCCTTAACTGCTTCCATTTGCTACAACGATTGCCACCCAAGGGGATGTAGAGGTATTCCCGGAACCATGTACCCAAGGTCATATGCCAACGACGCCAGAATTCCGTAATGCTCTTGGATTGATATGGATAGTGGAAGTTCTCCGGAAAATGAAAGCCGAACATTTTTCCAAGACCAATGGCCATATCAGAGTAGCCGGAGAAATCAAAATAGATCTGGAAGGCATACATGATTGCTCCAAGCCATGCCATAAACACCGTAGGCGACGGGTCAGCCTTCACCAGTTCCCACACCGCACCGGCTTGATTGGCCAGAAGCACCTTCTTACCGAGACCAAGCACAAATCGCTGAATGCCCAGCGCAAATACCGACAATTCCACCTTGCGAGAATTGATTTCTTTCTCCACATCCGCATAACGCACGATAGGCCCTGCAATCAGCTGCGGGAACATGGTTACATAGGTACCAAAGGAAATGATATTCCGTTGCACATCCACCAGACCGCGATACACATCGATGGTGTAGGACATGGTCTGGAAGGTATAGAAACTAATACCGATGGGCAGCGCCAGCCCCAAAGTTCCCAGGTTCAGTCCCAAGGAATTCAAGTTGTGAATCACGAAATCCGAATATTTGAATACCGCAAGAATTCCGAGATTGCCGGTGACGGACACCCAGAGCACCACTTTCGCCGCGCCTTCTCGCCCTTTCCCGCGAAAATGCCCGATGAGCAATCCATTTGCATAATCAAATACCGTAGAAAACAAAAGAATTGCTATGTACAGTCGTTCCCCCCAAGCATAGAACACAAGACTTCCTAACAGAAGCAGTGCATTTCGTAGCTTGCCGGGGCATACTGCATATAGCAACAATACGATTGGCAAGAATAAAAATAAAAATGTTAAACTACTGAATACCATATTCTGATTTCCTCACTTCCCACACGTTTCTCACAGCATAATCCCTTCGAGTGACTACACCGTGACACCATAATTACAATTTCGTCACCCGAGCATTATTATACAGCAGTCAGAGGAAATATGCAATGCAACAATGTAATCGTGTTCTTCCTTGCCTTTTCCCTCGCTTTGGTGTATAGTAAGAACAAGGTCGGAACAAGCATTTGCTTAATACTCCGAAAAAAATATGCGCGTGTGCGACAGAGCGGTTTCCTTTTGCTCTGCCGACACGAGATTGAGAGGTATGATAGACATGAAGAAGTTTACGAAGGCTCTGCTGGTGCTTACGCTGGCAGCGTCTCTACTGACTGGCTGCGGCGAGGATACGCCCGCTGCCACAACCCCGACTCCCGAAGCAACCACGACACCGGAGGCGACTCCCGGCGGCGATACCGCTAAGTTGTACAAGGACGTGGTAACACTTCCGGAGTCTCTGCTTGCAAATCGCGTGGACGCTACCGACACCGGTGATGTTGCGATTACGGACGACATGCGCAAGGCATCCGTTATCAATCAGGGCAACATTACCCGCTTGGCCGATGCCATGGTAAAAGCGGCAAATGGCGAAGAAGTGACCATCGCCTACATCGGCGGTTCCATCACCGACGGCGACTCCGCTAACCCCAAGGCAACCGCCTGCTACGCTTACTTGTCCATGACATGGTGGCAGAAGACCTTCCCCAACGCTACCATCAATTATGTCAACGCCGGCATCGGTGCCACCGACTCCTACCTTGGTGTTCACCGCGTAGAAGGGGATGTGCTTGTACACGATCCGGACGTTGTTATTGTAGAATTCAGTGTAAATGACTATCGCGCCCTCAACAAGGAGAGCTACGAAAGCCTTCTGCGCCGCATCTTGCAGCACGAGAGCAACCCGGCAGTCATTTCCCTGTTCTTAACCCAGGAAAATGGTAGCGACTATCAGAACAATCATCAGGTGGTTGCATTTAATCTGTCCGTACCTATGATCAGCTACCGCAATGCCATCTACCCTGCAATTCAAAACGGTTCTCTGGACTGGCTGTCCGTAGGTAGCCCTGATGGTACACACCCCAACAACGGCGGTCATAAGGTAATTGCTCATTTTCTGACCAACTTCTTCAACTCCGTGCTTGAGCAGATTCCGACCATGGAATACAAGGCCTATGAGGTTCCTACCAACACTACCACTCGTTCTCGTTACGAGAAGGGTCAGATGTATGACAACACCAACTATGTTGCGGCAACCAACGACGGCTTTGATGTGAAGAAGATTGGCGGTGCACAGTTCCCCAACGGTTGGCAGACCACTACCGGAGGTACCATTTCCTTCGAAGTGACCGGTACCAATCTGGGTATCGTATTCTTCGGAACTACCGACGGTAAGAGTGGCAAGTACGACGTCTTCATTGACGATGAGTTGGTTACAACTATTGATGCTAACTTCGTAGGACGCTGGGGAAGCTACGCTGACTACGCCGAGCTGAAGAAGTTCGACGAGGAAGGTACCCATACCATTCGTCTTCAGCCTGCGGCAGATTCCACGGGCGACAAGTTTACCATCTTGGCACTGACGATATCGTAAAATCCACATGAATTAAAATGAGCCCCGGCAGGTTACACCATCGTCAAAAGTGTACTTGCCAGGGGCTTTCTTTATTGGTTTCATTTCCATTCATACTGTCGTGCGATTCTCTGCTCTGGGTTGCAATCGAAGAGATACAGCACCAACAGGAACCCCCACTCCGGGGGCTTCATCAACAGGTACACCACGTCTGCACGAAAGGGTGTGGTGATCACCTTAGACAACGGATATCCATAGGTATCGTAGGCGCTTCGCACCTTCTTGTGGAAGCGTGGCATACGCTCTCGAATCAGCTCTTCGAATGCATTTGCAATGCACAACTGACGATTGACAACAATAGGATGGCCTAAGCGCTTGCCCGGACGGAGAGGTTTCACTACTCTCTTGTGCCCGCCTGCGGCCACGGTACAGAGGTAGTGGCCGGGATACTGTATGGGCGGTGGCGGAATCTGCGTGGAGAATGTCCAATCCGCTGTCTTCGTAAATACCTGAACAAATCCATCCACACCCTGCCCCATAATCAGCAGTACAATCCACATAATCAGTGCTACGGGAAACATCATTCCGAAACAAATGAGACTCATTCCCGAGAACCTTCCCATCAACTTGTACCACCTGCTAACCCAAGCATGGCGATACACAATCACTTTCTCTTGCAACCATTTCACATGGTCACGAATATGCCTTCGTATCGTTACCAACGAAATGAGCAGTACATTAATATGAAAGACATAGAACAGAACGCCCCACACTTCTCCGCGCCAGCACGGCTCCAGTATCTGGATAGCAAATAAAACGTTCATTACATTACCGAGTAACACCGTCGCCACCAGTGTCGCACCCACAAGAGGCGGTAATCTCTTGACCTCGAAGAGCTCTAATATCATTAACGCTACAATTGCCGCAATACAGGGAAGCAAGAAGGACACCAAATACTCAGAGTTCAACACATTGTGAACTTCATTTGTATATATGGGCATATCTCCATCGCCACCTTGGTTGAAACAGATCCCGAATAACAACCCGTATTCCAACAATCCTATAATCAACGTTACCTCTGCCATAAATGTCGTTTTGCTTGGTTGCTTTGAAAATAGATTGCTACAATTCGTCAACGTAATCGCTGCCGGAATTAAGATTCCCGGAATCGCAAAAAAAATAAACTCTCCCATTGTCTTGTCCCCCAGACCTACAGCCAGCCCTATGTACCTTCGATAAAATTATACAATATCTCCGACAAAAGGTCAACAGATAATTCCAATTCCGTTATGTATGACCGACTTTCCGATAAAAAAAGCATTGTAGCCTCATGAAGCCACAATGCCTTTCTATTATCGTTCTTCCACCTTCTTAGCCTTTCTCGAAAATGTTCCTCTCCACACTCCCGGATGGAACAGCAACAGAAGCGGGAATAGTTCCAGACGTCCTGCCAGCATGTCGAAAATTATTACCCATTTGGAAAATACGGAAAAACCCCCGAAGTTTCCTGTCGGCCCCACCTCATCCAAGCCGGGCCCCACATTATTCAAGGTCGTTGCTACTGCCGTAAATGTGGTGGTCAGATCCTTTCCGTCAATAGACAACAGCAATACCGATGTTCCGAATAATAGAAAGAACGTCACAAAATACACGCTCACCGCTCGTACCATCTCGTGCTCCACAGGCTTGCCGTCCATCTTAATCTCCCGAATTCCCTTGGGATGAATGTACGTCCACAGTTCCTTAATCATTGCCTTAAATGCAATAATAAACCGAGACACCTTGATACCACCACCGGTACTTCCCGCACACGCTCCTACGAATATCAATGTCACCAACACAACCTTCGATAAGGACGGCCACAGATTGAAATCCGTGGTGGCAAAACCTGAGGTCGTTATGATGGAACTAACCTGAAATGCCGAATGTGTCAAGGCTTCGAAGGCATTTGCACAGGTACCGAGAATATTGAAGAAAATAATCCCTGTAGAAGCAAGAATGATAACTAAGTACCAACGCACCTCTTCCATAATCATTGCCTTCTTAAACTTCCCCAACAATATAAAATAATACGCGTTGAAGTTGATACCGAATAAAATCATGAAAATGGTTACTACCCATTGAATGTAAGGCGAGTAGCTCATCATACTGTCATTTCTAATACCGAAACCACCGGTTCCCGCCGTTCCGAAAGCCGTACAGAGACTCTCAAACAAAGGCATCTCACCGGCCACCAGTAAAATAACCTGCAATACAGTCATTCCGAAGTATATTAAGTACAAAATCTTCGCAGTGTTCTTCACTCTCGGAACTAATTTGCCCACAGAGGGGCCCGGGCTCTCTGCTCGCATTAGGTTAATATGAGAGCCTCCACTTAGCGGTACAATGGCCAAGAGGAACACCAATACACCCATGCCGCCCACCCAATGGGTGAAGCTTCGCCACAGAAGTGCACAGTGACTCAACGCCTCCACGTTACTAAGGATACTGGCACCCGTGGTGGTGAACCCTGACACCGTCTCAAACATGGCATCCACAAAGAACGGAATCTCTCCACTGAGATAGAATGGTAGTCCGCCGCAAATACTCATAACAATCCACGCCAGTGCTGTGGTCACACAGCCTTCTTTCAGATAAAATACAAAGCTCTTCGGCTTTCGCCACGTCATAAGCATGCCCAAAAAAGCACTTCCTAACGCCACCGCCAAGTAGTACCAACCCTCCTGCTCGCGGTAAATCACCGCCACTAAGCAAGGAATCAGCAGAAGAATGGCTTCCATCTTCAGAACATATCCTAATATATACCGAATGATACTACGATTCATATCCGCCTCCGCTACTGCAAAATGTCCTGAATATCTTTGAAACCGGTATGGGTTGTTACCACCATAACCGTATCGCCTACCTCAATACAATCTTGACCACGGGGAATAATAATAGTACCGTTTCGATTGATAAAGGACACCAACAGATTCTTCTTCAAGGAAAGCTCCTTCAACGGAACTCCTGTCAATTCAGATTCCGACTCCACCAAGAATTCGATGGCCTCCACTCGTCCGTCATTTAGATGATACAAGGTCTCGATATTGCTTCCCATGGAATTCTTCTTAGCACGAACATACGCAATAATGGACTCCGAAGTAATAAATCGCGGATATACCACACTACCGAGATCCAATTGGTTGATTACTTCCTTGAAAGAAATGCGGTTAATCTTCGTAATTACCTTTGCCTTCGACACATGTTTTGCATATAACGTTAGCATGATGTTTTTCTCGTCGATTCCGGTCAAAGGAACAAAGGACTGCACCGCTCCAATGCCTTCTTCCTTCAGCAGTTCTTCATCCGTTCCGTCACCGCAGATTACTACTGCCTGGGGCAATAGCATACTCAATTCCTCACAACGTGCACGATTGTGCTCAATAATCTTCACATTGATGCCCATACTGATCAACTGCTTCGCCAAATAATACGCTGCTTTGCCACCACCTACAATCATCGTATCCTTTACTTGCTTTGTTTTAATACCGATGCTTGCAAGAATCTTTCGAACTGCCTTACGCGAAGCTACAAGAGAGATCTTATCGCCTGCCTGCAACTGAACATTACCTGAGGGAATAATCACGTCATTATCACGTTCCACAGCACTAATTAAAAAATTCTTCGTATCTACATGCTTGCCAAGGGATGCAATAGTCAGTCCTGAGAGTACATTTCCCTGGGGAATCTTGAACTTAATCAGTTCTGCTTGTCCATGAGCAAATGAATTAACCTCCAGTGCAGTAGGCAAATACAAGATCCGCGCCATCTCCTTGGCAGACTCGTACTCTGGATTAATAATTAATGCCAGCCCCAATTTCTCACGAAGATATCCTACCTCCGTACTGTAATCCGGCGTGCGCACCTTGGCAATTGCGGCGCAATTACCGACTCTCTTGGCCACGGTACAACACAAAAGATTCAGCTCGTCCGACTCCGTTACCGCTATAAAGAGATCCGTCTCTTCAATACCAGCCTCCATCTGCATACTGTAACTAGCACCATTGCCCACCAAGCCCATGATATCATACATATTGGTCATGGCTTCAATCTTCTGCGCATCCTTATCGATAATGGTAATATCATGTCCCTCTCGACTCAACTGCTCCACCAAAGTGGCACCTACCTTACCGCAACCAACAATGATAATCTTCAGCCCCCTGTCTTCCTTTTTCTTGCTCATCCGCAACTCTGCCTCCGAAATAAAATAATATATTCAAATGAACCAATATTTTGCTTGTGATTTACCTAATAGTATACCACCATCTGAAGAAGAATTCACTAAAAATAATAATTTATTTTAATATTACATTTGTGTCGCTCTCCGAAAATAACAAAACTTACGACACCAAATGATGCCGGAAGCTTACCATTCATTTTCATTTTAAAAGATTCAGTACTTTCACACTCTCTTAGTTTGAATCATAGTATCCTTACAGGTCAAAATGCCCCTTAATTCTTGCGGCGGTTTCCTCCGGTGTCAGCTCAGTATTGTCGATCTTCAAGTAATGCTCAAATGGCACCTCTCCGTCATAGCTCTCCAGACGATACTTCTTATCACTTCGCAACAATCTCTCATTTGATAATTCAGTGTCCCTCTTAGATGGCTTGTTGTTCAAGCGATTCTCAGTAACATTTCTCTGCAAGCGCACCTCCTGGGATGCTACCAACTCCACGCAGTAGATTTCCCCGCCCTGCGCCTTGAATATGTCCGCCACGTGCTGCACATAATCACAGTCCGCTTGCTGGTCAAATGCCCACATGTACGTGAATATCATCCCGTAATTGTCCGACTTCGCAAACTCCTGAAATATAACCTCCCGCAACTTTGCAGTGACTTCCGCATCATATCTTCCGAATATCTCGATTACCGGCTCTATCGTCATATGATTGTGGAACAGACGTAGCCCCGTCTGCTTCATAAGTTCCTGCCCCACCGTCATCTTACCGACTGCATTACTTCCACACAATAATACCAGTTTCATCACACCACATCCCTTCATCGATTTCAGCACGGTTTCATGCATCTCAACGGTTTCATACAAATTCACAATTCCATGCCAATGATATTATTACTCGTATTATAGTTGATTCTCTGCTTATTTTCAATTCCGATGTGCACATCCTCGGAGAATGTTTTATGAAACAAGGAACAAAAAAATAAACGGAAACCCGTAATAGGTCTCCGTCTATTATAATCTTCTCTAAATGAAGCACGCGGGATTCGAACCCGCGACACCTTGATTAAAAGTCAAGTGCTCTACCGACTGAGCTAGTGCTCCATCTTTCATTCAAAAATATGAATGAAAAAATGCCCAGAACCGGAATCGAACCAGTGACACGCGGATTTTCAGCGGCCAGAACATATGTTTGCTTCGTTTTACAGTGTGTTTTATTGTGACTTTTAAACAGTTTTTCTGTTTGTCATTTGAACAATATAACCAAAAAAATGACGTTTTAACACGCGATAACACAGAACAAAAAACAAAAATGCAGCAAAACTGTTAGACAACTGTTAGACGCAAGAGGTCAATTTTGTTAGACGCTTTAATGCAGTCAATCGCATGTGAAAATAATCATGACGGCGTCATTTGCGGCGGTCGATAACATAGAAGCTGCCTGATAATAC
>JAZQDC010000016.1:0-100709 GCA_045546575.1 Lachnospiraceae bacterium
TGCGAAGTTTGTAGATACCGATGGCAATGTACACTATAGTGATGTTATCGCTTACAGTCCGGAGGCTTATGCAGAAGGACGTATCAACAATAGTTCCAACGCGAACCTTGTTGAGGCAATGAAGCGTATGGTAACCTATGGTGAATATGCGAATACTTACTTTGAGTCGTTGAAGTAACAACAAGTGCAGTAATGTTTATGTTAAACATCTAAAGTAGTAGTTTATACGCCACACCCTGGATTGGGGTGTGGCGTTTTTATATTCCATTTCCCTTACATTACTATTTGACAAACCACCTGCCTGTTGTTATACTTTACGTATAACAATTATAACTTCAAGGTGCGGACTTTGGTGTGCATTTTGAGAGAGTGCAGGTATGATACACAGGATGGTGAGAAGATGTTAGTGCGAATTGATTTTAATAGTGATGAGGCGTTTTATATTCAGTTGCGTAATCAGATTATTATGGGAATTGCTATGTCCGAGATTCGAGAAGGGGATAGTCTGCCCAGTGTGCGTGAACTGGCTGAAGATATTGGAATTAATATGCATACGGTGAATAAGGCATATACTATACTTAAGCAAGAAGGATATGTGAAGCTGGATCGCCGAAGAGGTGCTGTGATTGCTGTGGATTATGACAAGTACCGGGCACTGGAAGAACTGCGAGGGCAGTTGAAGGCGGTTGTAGCTCGTGCGTTAAGTAAGAACGTTTCCGAACTCGAGATACAGAAGACGCTGTTGGACGTATTGTCCGATTTTCAGGGAGAAAGATAACTTGGAGGTTGTATGGAGATTCAATATACAGTGTACGCTCGTAGGGTAATCGACGATGCGGAGAGGATTGCAAAGGAACGTCGTGGGGCTTATGTAGGAACGGAACACATTTTGCTAGGTTTGTTAATGCACGATGGCGTTGCCGGAGAAGTGCTGGAGTCGCATGGAGTTACCTACGAGAAGGTGACGGAACTTATGGATGCACTGGTTTCGGAGCGTGGTGACGGACGGAGTCGTCTGAAATGGACCCCCGGTGCGGAACGGATGTTACGAGAGTGTGCACGCATTGCCAGAAGTATGCATGCAGATATGGTGGGGACGGAGCATTTGCTTATCGGAATCTTGAAGGAAAATGATTGCATCGCCGTGAGGGTGCTGAATTCCATGGGGTGCAATTTGGCGAAGTTGTATAACGCCACGTTGCTTGCTATGGGCATGCCTCAAGCAGAGGTCAAGAATCATATGGGCAAGATGAAAGGTAAGAAGGGGAACGGCGCATCGGCACTGGAGCAGTTCTGTACGGATATTACAGGACGGGCACGGGACGGATTGTTGGATCCGGTAATCGGACGTCATGAAGAGACAGAGCGTATCCTTCAGATTTTGAGCCGTCGAACGAAGAATAATCCTTGTCTGGTGGGAGATCCCGGTGTCGGCAAGACTGCGGTTGTGGAGGGGCTTGCAACTCGCATTTGTGATGGGTTGGTGCCGGAACGTATGCTTTCTAAGCGCATTTTGAGTTTGAATATGTCATCCATGGTGGCAGGCTCTAAGTATCGTGGCGAGTTTGAAGAGCGAATGCGCCAATTGATCGATGAAGTTACCCGAGATGGCAATGTCATTTTGTTCATTGACGAGTTGCATACCATTGTGGGTGCCGGCAGTGCGGAAGGTTCCTTGGATGCCGCAAATATTATGAAACCGGCCATGTCTCGCGGGGAGTTGCAGGTGATTGGTGCCACAACCAGAGAGGAGTATCGTAAGCATATCGAGAAAGACGCCGCGCTGGAACGTCGTTTTCAGCCGGTGGCAGTGGATGAGACGACCGAAGAAGAGACGTTGCGCATATTGGAAGGACTTCGGAGTCGTTATGAGCATCATCACGGTGTGAAGATTACCGATGATACATTGAAGAGTGCCGTAAAACTCTCCAAACGTTATGTAAATGATCGATTTTTGCCGGACAAGGCGATTGACCTTATGGACGAAGCGGCCAGTCGAGTCAGTCTTCAGGGCAACAATTTCAGTGCAGAAGTACTGGCTTTGGAGGAACAGCGAAAGGAGCTGGTTCGTGCCATTGAGGACACATTTTCCGAAGGCAATTTGGATGAAGCTAAGCGCCTACAACGAAAGGTGAAGAACCTCAGCAAGAAGCAAGAGCAACTGGCACAGCAGAGAAAGAACACAGAGGAACCTGTGGTTACAGAACAGACCGTGGCAGAGGTTGTGGCCTTATGGACGAAGATTCCGGTAAGCAAGATGACCCAAAGCGAGAGTCAGCGTTTGCTTCATATGGGGGAAGAACTTCATCGACGTGTCATCGGACAGGAAGAAGCCATTCGTAGCGTATCCAAGGCGGTACGAAGAGGTCGTGTGGGTTTGAAGGATCCGAAGCGTCCTATTGGTTCGTTTTTATTCTTAGGACCTACCGGTGTAGGTAAGACGGAGTTGTGCAAAGCTCTGGCGGAGGTTCTGTTTGAAGACGAAGCGGCCATGATTCGCGTGGATATGTCGGAATATATGGAGAAGCATAGTGTGTCGAAGCTCATCGGTAGTCCTCCGGGGTATGTGGGATTTGACGAGGGGGGGCAGTTGAGCGAACAGGTGCGCAAGAAGCCGTATTCTGTCATTTTGTTCGATGAGATTGAGAAGGCACATCCGGATGTGTTCAACATATTGCTTCAAGTGCTGGACGACGGAAGAATTACCGATTCCACGGGAAGAGTTGTGGACTTCAAGAATACGGTGATTATTATGACGTCAAATGCAGGCGCTCAGAGTATCATGTCACCGAAGCAGTTGGGCTTTGGTGCGGTGGCAGATGCCGGAGCAGACTATCAGCGCATGAAAGAAGGCGTTATGGAGGAAGTAAAACGTATCTTCCGACCTGAGTTTTTGAATCGTATTGACGATATTGTTGTATTCCATCCGTTGACGAAGGCGGAATTGTTGCAGATTGCGAAGCTGATGCTGACGCAATTTGCGAATCGTTGTATGGAGGCTAAGCAGTTGCATGTGACTATGGAAGATTCCGTGGTTGATGCCATCGCACAGAAAGGATACGATCCGAAATACGGTGCGAGACCGATTCGCAGAGCCATCCAAGAAGAGTTGGAGGATTTGCTGGCAGACGCAATTCTCTCGGGAGAAGTAAGAGAAGGACAGCAGGTTAGTCTCTGTTATGAAGAAGGGAGATATCTACTGAAGAAGTGCGGAAAGGGACGGAAGTAGCAGATTGCGTCCCGTAGGCACTTGGAACTGGAGGTAACAATGGCGAAGGAGAAGATCATTTTCTTCTGTAAGGAATGTGGCACGGAAAGTGCCAAATGGTCCGGCCAGTGTCCGGGGTGTAAGGCTTGGGATACCATGGTGGAGGCACCGAAAACAGGTGTACGCAGGGCAACATCGGCGGCGGTTCGTAGTGTGAGTCGGCCGGTAGCATTGCGGGATATTGTTATGACAGAAGAGGAACGGACTACGACCGGAATGGGCGAACTGGATCGAGTTCTCGGAGGCGGAATTGTGGCGGGTTCCATGGTTCTTGCATCCGGTGATCCCGGAATCGGGAAGTCCACGTTGTTGCTACAGATGTGTCGTAATCTCAGCAATGCGGGAACGAAAGTGTTGTATGTATCCGGCGAGGAGTCTCTACGTCAGATCAAACTGCGCGCTTTACGAATCGGTGAGTTTGGTGACACGTTGTTGTTTCTTGCGGAGAATAATATTGAGGATGTGCGAGAGAGCATCTTGGAATTCCGTCCTTCCGTAGTCATTATCGACTCCATTCAGACCATGGTGTTACCGTCTCTTGACACTCCGCCCGGAAGTGTGGGACAGGTACGTGAGATAACGTCCCTCTTGCTTCGGATGGCGAAGGAAGAAGAGATTACCATGTTTGTGGTAGGCCACGTCACTAAGGAAGGAACGGTGGCTGGTCCGAAGATGTTGGAGCACATGGTGGACACGGTGTTGTATTTTGAAGGAGATAATAACACACCATATCGAATCTTACGGGCGGTGAAGAATCGTTTTGGTTCCACCAATGAGATCGGTGTGTTTGAGATGGCGGGAAATGGCCTGCAAGAGGTGGACAACCCGTCAGAGCATATGCTTCGCGGAATGCCGGAGGATGAACCCGGATCGGTAGTAACCGTAACTTTGGAAGGAACGAGACCGATACTTGTGGAAGTGCAGGCGTTGGTATGTCGCACCAGCTTTAATTTGCCCAGACGAACTGCGGCGGGAACCGACTATAATCGTGTGAATCTGTTGCTGGCGGTGATGGAGAAACGACTGGGGTTGAATTTGTCCGGATGTGATGCGTATCTGAATGTGGCAGGAGGTATGCGAGTAACGGAGCCGGCACTGGACTTGGGAATTGTTATTTCGGTACTGTCCGGATATTCCAATCTTCCATTGCCAAATCATACGGTTGTATTCGGAGAAGTGGGCTTAACGGGAGAGTTGCGTGCCGTATCGCAAGCGTTGCAACGAGTGAAGGAGGCGGCGAAGCTTGGGTATCGGGTGTGCATTTTGCCACAGGCAGATATGGATAAGATCGCGGGACAAGTACCGGAGAATATTCATTTGATTGGAATTAGAAACGTGAAGGAATTGCAGAAATACTTACGAAATGAGGACTGAGGATGAGAACGAGACGGGGAGTGTACATATTGCTTGCAATGTTCCTGCTGACATTGGTGGGATGCAAGGAAGAAGCGGTGGAGACCGATATGGAATTGAAGGACACCATGATGTTCGAGCATTCCGTGTCCACAGAGATTGTGGGAGATGACGGTACGCAGACAGAATTGGTGGATGATGAAGGGTATATTATAAAAAATGATATGGTATATGTAACTGCCAATACCGTGAACATTCGCAAAGGCCCCAATGTTGAAGCGGAATTGCTGGCAACGGTATCCTACGGTACAGCATTGAATCGAACCGGACGTGGAACCGAGGGGTGGGATCGGCTGTTTTATGAGGATCAGATTGCATACGTCAGCAATCAATACGTTACCGGTGTGAAGATTCAAGAGGAGCGTGAGTTCGAGTTTTCCGCGGCTATGATGTCTGTGGTGGACACGTCAAGGCAGATCTACAGTTATGACTCCATGTGCGAAGATTTGGAGGAACTTCGGACGAAGTATCCGGAGTATATGAAACTTAATGTCCTGGGAACAACCAGAGATAATCGAAGCATTTTCGAGGTTGTGCTCGGTTCGAAATCTGCCAAGAAACATGTGTATATCAGTGCGGGAACTTGTGGTGCGGAGTATATGAGTACGTTGGTGTGTATGAAGCAATTGGAGTATTATTTGTGCTTCTACGACACCGGTAATTACAAAGGCTTCTCGTATAAGGACTTGTTTAACAATGTGGCGATTCATGTTGTGCCGATGTTGAATCCCGATGGCGTTACTATTAGTCAGGAGTATCTGTCCTGTGTGAAGAGTGAGGAGATTCAAGATGATTTGCGGTCATGGTTTGAACGAGACCAGTCCTCCGGCGGCACCAGTCTTAGTCAAGATAATTATTTGATGTTTTATTATGCGAATGCATACGGTGTGGATGTACGTATGAATTTTGATTATCAGTGGGATAAGATTGTTGGTGCAGCAGAACCGGGCTCTATGTCTTATAAGGGCATCGCAGCGGCCACAGAGGCAGAGACGCAGGCACTGTTGTATCAGTTGACCCGTGATAATGCGGATTTGGTCATCAGTTATCATACATCCGGCTCCGTGGTTCAATATAACTATGGTCAAGCGGATCCTTTGTTGGGAAAGACGCAGGGGTATGCGAATCGACTGGCGACTTTGATGAACTATGAAGTTTCGGATAAATTGGTGGGCATGGATGGCTACGGAAGCTACGAAGGATACTGCAATATGGTTGCCGGAGTTCCCGCACTGTCGGTATCCTTGGGCAATGGTTCGACACCGCTGTCACTCAATGAATTCGATTCCATTTGGAATGCTTGCAGAGAATCTTGGGCGGCAATGCAGGTGGCTGTAATCGACTATTAGACGTTTTACTTAGAGGAAAGAACGTTAGAAAACGAAGGCGATAAGGAGGTTGGCGATGAGATTGGTAGCGGTGCTATTTCTGATTGTGGGAAGCTATTTATTGATTCGCCGGCTCTACGCAAAGTACTGGAATCGGGGTCTCACTGTTAGGCTGGCATTTTCAAAGGAAAATGTACAGGAAGGAGAATCACTGTACTTAGAAGAGGTGATTGAAAATCGGAATCGGTTGCCTCTGCCATCGTTGAAGGTGAAGTTTCAGGTGTCAAGAAATCTTCGATTTGCAGATGAAGAGGACGCCGGTAGAGAAGGAGGACATCTTCAATATTCCGTTACGGATCAGTATTATCGAGGGGATATGTTTACGGTACTTCCGTTTCGAAAGATAACAAGAAGACTTCCCTTAATACCAATCAAACGAGGCTGTTATACGATACAGAGTCTTCAATTGGTATGTTCGGATTTGTTTCTGACGGAGGTATACGCGGAGCACTATACGCAGGAGCAACGCTTGCTTGTTTCGCCTCGAAGATATGCAATCAAGGAGGAGCATTTGCCATTTCCGCAATTAATGGGGGAATTGGTAACGAAGGTAAATGGATACGAGGAACCGTGTACCTTCCGTGGCATTCGCGAATATTTGCCTACGGACCCTCTACGTACAGTGAATTGGAAGGTGTCTGCAAAATGGGATGACTGGTACGTGAATCAGTATGAGCCGGTCATTCAGAGAGAAGTTCTTCTGGTAGTGGACGGAACTAGGCATAGCATGCGGGATTCCGAGGATATATTAGAGGAATTGTTGCGTGTTACGGATAGTGTAGCGCAGGAATTCTTGCGTCTTGGTATGCGTGTGGCTCTATATGGTAATATAGGAAGCTCCGGTAGTAAGAATGGGATTCATATTACGATAGGCAGCGGATTGAATCAGAGTCTTGCTATTGATGAAGCGTTGGCATTGGTGGATTGGGAGATGGGACCGCAACCGTATGAGGAGTTCTTTTCAGAGTATACAAAGGAACTCGGTTACGTAGTATATTTGAGTTGCTCCGGTCATGAACCCATCAGAAGAGCTGTGGCACAACGTTTGGGTATGGGATTAGGAACTTCTTGGATATTGGTAAGAAATACGGAAGATGAGGAAGCAGAGTTGTCTGATGAGGTACGCAGAATGTGTACTCTGTGGAGACGACATTAATGTTATTCACGGCACATAGGCATAAGGGATGGTGATGTACGGAATGGAGAAGGGGATGTCTTTACGACGATACGATATTGCGGTTCATGCAATGCGAATGACTTCGTATTTTCTTGTGATGTACTCCATTATTTGCATTATGTTTTTCCCGGAGAGCTGGAAGCAATCCTATGAATTATTGTTGTTACCTATAGGATTGTATGTGATGCTCCTAATGATTGTGCTGGTGGGAGCCGGAAGGTATATGGGAAATAATCCGCAGAGGGGCGAGACGATGCCGATATTTTTGCTGGGGATTCCGATATTTGCGCTTCTGTATGCGTATAACTCGGGCTTTGGTCCGATGTATGATGTGCAAATTGTACTTGTGATAATTTCGGTGGAGTTGTGGTTGACCGGGCGTTATCTCGGAAATTATGCAAGATTTATTCGGACAAATGCCGAGGTGAGTCAAGGGACTCTTCGACAGATGACTCAGACCAATCATGGTATGTGGTTTCTCTGGAATCTTTCAGTGGCTCTGATTGCCGGTCTTGCTATGATATTGCCCATTTGGGGCTGGACGGATCCTTTGATATTGCAGTTGAAGAGAGGACTTATTGCATTTCTGCGTCTCATTTTCAAGGAGAAAGCACCGGACGTCATGCCTGAGGTACAGGAGAATTGGGATCCGGGAATTATTGTTACCGATGAGCCCGGAGCACAGGAAGGCTCAGGCGTTATCGTGATTCTGCAGATGATTGCTTTGGTAGCAATGGTTGCGCTTGTTGTGTATGCGATTTTCCTGTTGGCACGTCGGGTAACAAGTATTGTACCGTACGAAGGTGATGATGTTGAACTGCTGAATCGAGATGGAGCGGAAACGAAGGAACTAACGGTGCATCACGGGAAACGCAGATGTGAGGAGAATGGAAATGATGCTCGTATTCGCAAGCTTTTCCGAGGAAGCGTGCGCCGCAGGTATGGGAAGAATGTACCGAATTCGGTTGTCCCCGAGAAACTTTTGGAGGACTGGAGTCGGCGACGCGAGTATTGCGAATTGTATGAGAAGGCTCGATATGCAGAAGAGAATTGCACCACCGAGGAGTGGAAGCAGATGAAGCAACTGCATTCCGTATATGCTACGGAAGGGCGGAAGGCGGAGAATGTGAGGTAATCGGACTGTACGAGGATTGGTACAGTCCGGTTGTTTTGAAGTTCGGAAAAATAGGACTTGACAGAAATACTTTAATAGAGTAAAATGACAAACAACAAAGGCGTTGATAAGGAAATAAGTCCTGAAACCCTATCTTCAGAGAGTTGTCGTGTGGTGCGAGACAACGTTAGGTCGGGAGCATAGCTCTTCCTTTGAGCCGTCGGCTGAACAATAATCTTTTGTGATTATACTAGGTTGGACCGGGTTCTCCCGTTACAGAGAATCGTGTTGCTGGACGCGAGTGAGTGGGTGATAATTTCACCAAAAAGAGTGGTACCGCGGAGAATATTCTTCGTCTCTTTTGCACCTTGAACTGTGGAGTGCAGAGGAGGCGTTTTTTTGTTGTATAAGAATCCTTCCATACAACAAATAAAGCGAAGACGTAAGTCTTAGAAACCTACCTTGCATACACCAGCAAGCTTCATAGTGAGAGGAAACATAGGGCATTACCGAATACGGTAATGCCAAGCGGCTGTTGTACAGTCAGTAACATGAGCAGGAGGATTTTCTTATGCAAGGACAGAACAAGTATCAGAAGCAGTATTTTACCGCACAGGGTGTAACGTCGGATTGGATGAATAAGGATTACATCGACCATGCACCGATCTGGTGTAGTGTGGATTTGAGAGACGGTAATCAAGCATTGATCACACCAATGAATCTGGAAGAGAAGTTGGAGTTCTTTGAACTCTTGGTGAAGATCGGCTTCAAGGAAATCGAGATCGGATTTCCCGCTGCCAGTGAGACAGAATATGAATTTTGTCGTACTTTGATTGAGAAAAATATGATTCCGGACGACGTGACCATTCAAGTATTAACCCAGTCCAGAGAGCATATTATCGCTAAGACTTTTGAGGCGTTGAAGGGAGCAAAGCACGCCATTGTGCATTTGTATAATTCCACGTCTGTGGCACAGCGTGAGCAGGTGTTCCGTAAGTCCAAGGAGGAAATTGTGGAGATTGCCACTTTCGGAGCGAAATTGTGCAAAGAATACCGTGAGAAGACGGAAGGTCAGTTTACTTTTGAGTATTCTCCGGAGAGCTTTACGGGAACGGAGCCGGAGTTTGCAGCGGAGATTTGTAATGCAGTAATCGACATATGGCAACCTACCGCGGAGGATAAGGTAATTATCAATCTTCCGGTAACAGTGTCTCATTCTATGCCCCACGTGTATGCAAATCAAGTGGAGTATATGTGTAAGCATCTGAACAACCGTGAGAATTTGATTATTTCTCTGCATCCTCATAACGACCGTGGCTGCGCCGTGGCCGACAGTGAGATGGGGTTATTGGCAGGTGCCGATCGTATTGAGGGAACTTTGTTCGGTAACGGAGAGCGTACCGGAAATGTAGACATCATCACATTAGCATTGAATATGTATTCTCAGGGTGTGGATCCCGAATTGGATTTCTCCAATGTTCCGGAGATTAGCGCGGTTTATGAGAAAGTGACTCGTATGCATGTGTACGAGCGTCAGCCGTACTCCGGTGCTTTGGTATTTGCTGCATTTAGCGGTTCCCATCAGGATGCTATTGCCAAGGGCATGCATTACCGTGAAGAGAAAAACAGTGAGATATGGAATGTGCCGTATCTGCCCATTGATCCCACGGATATCGGTCGCGTGTACGAGGCAGACGTAATCCGTATTAATTCCCAGTCCGGCAAGGGCGGAATCGGATATTTGTTGGAGAAGAATTTCTCGTTGGTGCTTCCGCCTAAGATGCGCGAGAGCTTTGGTTATCATGTGAAGAGCGTGTCCGATCATGCCCATAAGGAGCTGATGCCGGAGGAAGTATATCGTATTCTTATGGACAATTATGTGAACATCGAATCCGTACTGAACATCTGCGAGGCACATTATACGCAGGGAAATGGTATTCGTGCCACAGTAACTATGAAATACAAGGGGGAGGAGTCTACCATTGAATCTCAAGGTAACGGTCGTTTGGATGCAGTGTCCAATGCAATTAAGTCGGTAATCGGTTCGATTTATTCGCTGGAATCCTATTCCGAGCACGCCATTGAAAATGGTACCAGTTCTCAGGCTGCCTCTTATGTCAGTGTGAAGAACGCGCAGGGTGAGGTATTCTGGGGTGTCGGAATTGACGACGATATCATTATGTCATCGGTAAAAGCGTTGGTAAGTGCGGTAAATCGTATGCTTGAGAATGTAAAGTAGGCATAGAAATGAAAAAACTCGCAGAAGTCAAGCCCAAACTGCAAGTTTTACTGAAAAAAATTTTTTAGTTCCTCCTCATATACTTCCCTAGCAGTCCTATAACCTAAAATTCCGCGCGGAATGTCGTTTATTACGTCATTCACTATATTAACTTGCCTTTGAGTCAATTTTGAAAAATCCATGCCTTTAGGAAAATACCGACGAATGATTCGATTACAGTTCTCATTACTACCGCGCTCGTAACTAGAATAGGGATGGCAATAATAAACCTCATGCGTGATTTTCTTCATGCCGTTATAGTCCGCAAATTCACAACCATTATCACACGTGACAGAACGAAACACATTACCATATTTTCTACGTGCATATTTCAGCAAACGGACTGTTTCCGATGCGGTTTTATTTTTAGCCTTTAGAATGATTTCAAAACGTGTTTTTCTTTCGGTAAGCACCAACAAAGATTGACTACGACCACAAGCCCGCCCAACTACGCTATCAATTTCCCAGTGCCCGAAATCAGCCCTAGTATTGACTTTTTGGGGACGCTTTTCGATTGACGTACCAACAGGAGCGCGTTTTGCTGTTTTTGATACGTGATGATATTTCTTCTTGCGCACAATTTCTTTTGCGGTTAGATTCGGAATATATCCTAGCGAGATATAGCGGTAGAGGGTGACAGCAGAAACCATATCTTTTTTTAAGTATTTCATACGACCGCAGAACGCACGGACAGACATTTTTTGCTTAACAAGGTATTCTGTACAGAGTTCTACCATTTGCCACGTTAATTTGATTTCATTGCCTTTGGAGGTTTGCGCGAAATCATGTTTTTCTTGCGCGATATCGGCAGAGTATGCGGGATACTCTACAAGTTCGGAGGATAACCGCTTATATAGTCCTCGTTTGATTTCTCGGGAGATGGTGGATTCAGACACTCCAAGAGTACGCGCAATTTTTACTTGCGTATGTTTTCCGTGCATCTTTTCTATAATCAGCCTATCCGTATACGTGAGTTGCTTATAATGCTTCATGGTCTGCTCCTCCTAGTTGGTAATTTTATGTTTAACTTTTTCCAAAGGTTTTATGCGGAAGTGGGCGAATAAGAGAAGGTGTTTCGCGTAGCCCTTCCTTTTCCTGTTTCTGTATGTTGCATAGTTACTGCTCTTGATGTCAGTGGGTGGATATGAGTTGCCCGCAGGGCACTCATTCCTTGTCTATGCAATCGGCGTTCCACCGCTTGCATTACGACGGCTTAATGCGCTACCGACTAAGGCAGGAACAAAGGCAAAGAAAAGCAGAGGGCGCAAGCCCCCTGCCAATGGATTATTCACAACCGATAAAGAGAGAATCTTCACCGCGAGAACCAATAAAAACCACTTTACAAGTTAAATAATATTGAGACAACTGAAGCCAAGCATTTTCAACAGTGCCACAGAAAACAAATTTGCAATTATTAGGTTGTTCGATAAGAATTTCAACTTCATCACTCGACCACGCAACCTTCAAAACATCCTTAACTAACATATTACCTGTCCTCCTCTTCATTTTCTACATCAACCATAGCAAGCATATGGTTATAATCATCAACATCACCGCACGTATACCAATTTTCCGCTATGCACAAACGGCGCACACTGTATTTTGACAATTTACGGACAATTTTATAACCACTCTTCATTCTATTTTTCCTCCTTTTCTGCACACATACGATTTAACAACATAAAAACAATAGGGTTATTCAACATTTCAAGAACATATAAAGGAGAAATTTCGCCATCTGCATTTGCTACATGAACACACCCTTTCATAACTGCAATTGCAAGTTCTGCAAACAGAGTATCAGCCGTACCCTTACATTCAAAACTACATTCGTTTTCAACAACTTTAATATTTAGCATATTAACCTCTTTTCTCCTACTCTAACGCGGTAGGCGCATTTCTTATTTACAATCACATTATACACCAAATATAATGTAATTACAATGTCAAAATACACAAAAAATAATGTAGCGTTTTGTGCAAACTACACAAAATTTAATGCATTGAATAACACATAATATAATGTAGTTGACATTACATCAAATCATATGATACAATCCAACAAAGGAGGTATAACATATGCTAAGATACAAGATAAACGTACTACAAGAACTCAAGAACACAGGATACAACACAATGTTCCTACGAACAAACAAATTACTTGGAGAAAACTGCATACAATATTTGAGAGAAGGGAAAATAGTTGGTACTAAAGCATTAGACAGTATATGTAAAATGCTTAAATTACAACCAGGTGATATTTTAGAGTATATTGAGGAGGAATAAAAGAATGAAACTAATTATAATATGCACGCTTATTATTATCTTAATAATAGCATTAGTATTTACCGAAACAGACGAAAAAAAAACAAAACAACAAATAGAAAAAGAGAAAGAAGAATCATATAAACTAGGTTTATTACTTGGATTTTTCAAACGCAAATAATAAAAATAGTGCACCTACTTCGTAGCGGTGCACTATTTTTTTATGCGACTTTCGGTAACTCGTCATAGTACGTTTTAAGATTGTCGGGCAACTCAACAAACGACCCATCGGGATAAACTTCGGGTATAGCAGGGAGTTCCAAAGGCTTAAAAGAGTCAAACAATCCTGCAAACTTCGGAATATAAATAAGCGAACGAGACTTAGGAGAAAAGAACGAAGCAAACTGAAGATTTTCAGCCAAGGCAGAAGGTTTGTCCGATTCAGAAAACGTCAATACCCATTTCTTTGCAATGCGTTTACCATATGAAAACACACGCATAACATTCTCCAAAAGCCACATTTCATCTGTTAAGTCACGAAGTTTTTTATCAATGTCGAAAGATTGCGAAAAAAGATATACTTTAACTTTCTCATGCCGTTGATATTTGAACCAATCCCGAACCCAAGTAGGGAATGTTTTATACTGGCGGTTATCCCAAATAGTTCCAACCTCTTCGACAAGCAACAACGAGCGAGGAGAAATTTTATATTTGCCGACCCACTCCGCAGGGAACCAAATAGTATTAGGTATACCTTTATCGGTACAAAAAACATTCCATCCGTTTTTTGTGTATTCTTGCGCTAACTTACATAGCGTAGTTGATTTACCACAACCTTTTCTTCCGAAAATCATTATCAATTTATAAGGGTTAAGAAACTTCCGCGTCAGCAAATCAAACACAAACGACAACACTATAATCAATATAGTACTATAAATCAAAAATTTGAACATTTACATACCTCCCAAAAAAATAAGGTGGGAGCAAATGCCCCCACCTTCCGGACCTATCGTCCAATGTGAATAAGTCTCTTTGCAAAACCGATACCAATACCTACAAGGGGCACAGTACAAAAGGTCAGCAACATCTCATTACCCGCGATAGTCGTCATTACATTACCTGCCATAGCAGATACACTTGTTACGGTAGCAGTAAGCGCCGTTAAAAATGCTGTTACTTCTGCAATAATCACCTCCATTATTTTTTTATATGATAACCCACAAGGGGAAATCATCGAGAAACAAACATCAACCGTTTTATAAAAACGATTACACAAAACCCGAACATAACACCGACAAAATAATTAATTGGCTCAGCACTCAAAAATTCGGGTAAGACCGTACCCAAAAGGTACATAAAAAAGTTACACATATCATCAAACACGACCCAACAACACCCCCAACAACCGATACACTGACCACAGTGTCAAGAGAAACGCTACCGCGCCAACAATCCATGTAAAATCTAAGGACTCAATACCGCCTAAAACTTGACCCGTAGTGGGTGAGATTTTAGGTTGATATTCTCCTAAAAGTCGGATAATTAAATCACGCATTCAAAAACCTCCTATTCTTGATCTGGGTTAATTCCCTTTGATACACGAATTCGAAAAATTATAATCGCAAGGTTAATACACGCTATACCAACCAAAAACGCACCGCACGAAAACCCAAAACCAAAAAATTCGATGCTCCACAGAGCTTGCCATATTAAGTCTAAAAAGTTACCTATCGTATTCATAAGTTACCCCCTTCCAACAAATGACCAGCACACCTTTACCACATCTACGACAATCATGCCAACAGACACAGCAAAAAGAGATAAAACTAACACGTTAAGCGGATAAGGCAACCAAGAATATAATGCTTCAAGCATTATCCAAAGCTTATCCATACATGCACCCCCTTATCTACGGAAAAGACCAAGAAGAAACATGAGAGCGATAAAACAAAACGCAAACGTCAAAAAATTTACAATGCCATACGGAACACAAAAAAACGTCTCACGTACCCAAAGCATAAAATTAGAAATTTGTTCGGATGAAGAACCAGTTATCACACACATATCAACACCCCCTATTCTTCAAGCACTGGTAAATAACCAGTACTACCCGAATCTTCCAAATCTACCGATATTGACGGATTCCCATTTTCATCAACCTCTATAAATCCACTACCATCCGTAGAAGTATAAAAATTAAATATCCATGTTATACCATCGGCAATCACCCCTACAGACTGCCCAGTAGCAGTTATAGGCAATGCGATAAAATCCGTAACAAAGTCTTTAGTAGCAACAAGCCAATCGGGCAATAACAATCCCGTAAATTTAATTTCGGGAATTTCAAAATTCTGAAACTCATTTAATATTTGCATTAAAAGAGATTCAACCGCTGAAACATCCGCAAGTAGTTTTAATGCCTTAATTTCAGCAACCAAAGAATTTTCCATACTTGATATATTAGAGTTTACTTCCGACATAGAATGGATAAATTCCTTCAAAAATTGAACATCTGTATAATAAGAGTTATACATAAGTTCGTACATCTCACCCATACGATTAGAAATCACAGATAAGGCACGCTGAATAGTCGTAATTTGACGAGCATAATACAACGGAGTAAGATATATACTATAATAATCTTGTTCCACATCTCCATCAACTGTGCTAGTGGTGTAATGATACCGATATATAATTACATCATAAATCATTGAACCCAAAATAGCCGACGCTCCAATATCATTACCAAAATTCCAAACTAGCTGTGGAAGATTATGTAGATATAGTTCTATATCACCATACGGAACCCAATTTACTATACCTTGCGAATTGACCAAGTACCCAACATTTAGCGAAATGCCATACTTATCTTCATACGCTTCTAATTCCGATATAAACGATAAAACAGTATCAAGAGAAGTTATTTCGCCACTATTAGGCAGAGTATTAGTATAATAATGTAGCATATCATCCAACGGAAAATCTGTATTAGGTGTCACAAATTCTGGCGAAGTCCCTGTGAGTTTATCGGATATGTCGGCATTAGTAAAGTTATCAACTAACAACTCCGTATTACACACAAGAACATCACCATACATATTTACAGAAGATTGCCAAATAACAAATGATAATTCGGATGATAAATCATACAAAGGAATCACAGCATACGACAAATCATTTCCACCAAGCGAAGGCACAAATTGATAAGAATCCATTTCAAAAGTTAAAATAGAACCATCTCCCAACGTAACAGTAATGGGTAACGAAGTAGGAGCAGAACCACAAGGAATATACAAACATTTAACACCTTGATATGTACCAATATAATGTTCATAATCATTTACAGCTACATCAAGATTAGCAGGAACGACAACTTGATTAGTAATAATATCAACAACATCATGATTAGACCACACTTGGATATCATAATAAAACGAAATACCGCGCGACGCCTTGCCATACAACAAACCATAATACGAAAACCCGATAGGATTATTAGCTGCTGACCAATAATAATAACCATCAAGCCACGACGTATTATCATTAGAATTAGTAAGCATATTAATCGAATCCAATGCACTAGAAACATATCCATTATTTGCATTGTACATAAAAAACTTCAAATCATTAGACGACGACAACATATAAAACGAACAGTCCCATGACCCAGTATCATGACCCTGAGAACAAACCACCAAAGGTTCAGCAGAGCCTATAAACGCCCAAATATATTCACCATTGTAAGTAGTTCGAGTAATACCAATATAATCATACATAGAAACTAACTCATTGTATAAAAGTGACAAATCAACACCTACAACCCCTAAAAAGTCACTTGATGTAGACACAGTACCATAACCCAAATACTGACTATAATCTTCCTCGGCAGATGCAAAGCCCAAACAACTTACCATAAACACAACCGCCAAAACTAAAGCAATAACACGCTTCATTTTTTCCACCTCCAAACAAAAATAAAAGGGCGGGTGGGATTCGAACCCACAAACCAAATCACAGTTTTAATACGTACGCAACTCTTTACCACTTAAGATACCGCCCCAAAAACAACTACTTACGTTTATCGGGCGAATAATAATTATAATGTTTTACAACAACAACATTATCACTACGCACCAACTTGGCAAGCATTATTAATACAACGATAAGCAATACAGTATTCAATATACTAAACATTAGATAACCTCCGCATCAAAATCGATTCTAGAATGCAACGCTTTAGGATAAGCAATCCTAATTATACGCACAAGTTCATCACGCGCACTCTCATAACAATCATATTGTCCGACCTCGGCAACTAGATTACAATTAAGATTAATAGCAATAGTCCAATACCTATCACGTTGCACCACATAGAAAACATTACATAAGCCAAATGTTACACATGCTATATCATAATTCTTGTTCCAAATAATCTCCATTCTTCCGACGTTCTTCGATTCGCCGACATTCTTCTTCATATTCTCTATACTCCCTTTTATCAATAATAATTAAAATAAAGTCCATAATTGCATAAAACAATAAAATCACAAAAGGAATAATCAAACACATATACGTCATGAATTAATTCACCCCTCACCAAAATATAAAATAAAAATAAAATAACAAACCACAACTAAACCAAAAAAAATACCTATACCTCATTTCTTTGATGATATGCTATACGTGCTGTATACTCTTCATCAATACCAATCATTTGCGCGATGTCGTACTCACGACAATAAACAGTCTCAACCTCACCAACGAAATCAACAAGAAGTTCCTCAGCAGTCATTTGCGTATGATTCACCACATAAGGTTCATACACAGGAATATTTTTAGAAACAAGATATCGCTGACGACCCGACAAATCGCATAAATCCTTTGTGATATACTTAGCCATATATGATGCGGTTTTTTGTGCATCTTGAACACGAGTAAAATTAGAAAACCCATACCGCCAATCAGCACAATTGTAAATCGTATGTATTCCCGACTTATGCCCCGAATCTACAAACTCAATACCATCTACATGACTCAACAAAATATGAAAATGCCATGCTCCGTCCTTATGTTGTTCCGGGACTAACAAATACATCATATCAGGACATTTTCTTTCACGAATCTTTTTTAGCCATCGAGTAGCAGTATTCCTACACACGTCCATGTTATATCTATCTACCTTATCAGCCGAAAAAGTGAGAGTACCAAACCATTCGGGAATCATGTTATGCGCGTATGTAGTTATCTTATCGCGAGTACGACTTAATGACTTTCTCTTGATTTCTTCCTTATCCGTTGGAACTGCATTTTTGCACACCCTAGCTAAACGACCATCAAAAGGACTTTCGACAAACTCGGGAACAGGTGGAGTAATGTTTTTTGAAAGAGTTATTGACTTAATACAACCATCTGCATATGGTTGCAATTTGATATAACTCAATTAGCAAGTGGGGCTAATTGTGTGGCTATTGTCAAGTAGAGCCACACCCCAAAACCCAAATTAACATAATAACATTTCCTCCACCTATAACTATACCGCCATGCGGTAACATGGCGGAGAAAATACTACTTTACAGGAACAATATCTTCAACATAACCTCTGCTGTCGTACAGAATATTAACATCCATATCAACAGTTACTTTATCATACATACCCTGACTACAAAACTGCTGTACAGTTTCGTACCCAATACCCCTATCATTTGCAATAGGTGCATTTTTTACACCATGAATCATATAACACGGCTTCTGTGTCTTCTTCGAAACAAACGAAGTTTTTCCAATAACTTTTACTTGCATTTTTTAGTCTCCTTAATTTACATTTTATAGGTGATTCCGTTATTATGTATTCGATGTCATTACCGATACGGGGACGTTACCGCGTCTTGCACTTACTATAAAACTTTTTAGAAATGAAAAAACTCCGATTTTGGGAGTTGACATTTCGTGATTTCTGTAGTAATATAGTGAAGCGGTTGTGAAACCGCTCACATATAGGGGTATAGTTCAGCTGGTAGAATAACGGTCTCCAAAACCGCAGGTCGTGGGTTCGAATCCTACTGCCCCTGTATATGGAACCAACCTAGAGATGGGTTGGTTCTTTTTTTGTGACGTTGGAAAGACAATTATCGGCATCACAAAAAAGCTCTGTAAGGAGACAGAATTCTTTCCGGGGCGGATCAAAACTATATAATTGTAAGATGGGAGAGTAACAATGGTAAATGAAGTGATTACATGGATCAATGATGCGCTGTACAGTTGGGTACTGATTGTCATTTTGGTGGCAGGTGGACTGTACTTTACCTTGCGTACAAAGTTTGTACAGTTTCGATTGTTTGGGGAACAGATTCGTGCTGTGACGGAGAAACCGGATACCGAAGATGGGATATCTTCCTTTCAGGCTTTGATGGTATCCACCGCATCTCGTGTAGGAACGGGCAATATTGTAGGAGTATCTACGGCGCTGTGCTTAGGTGGGTTCGGTTCGGTATTTTGGATGTGGGTGATTGCCTTAATCGGGGGTGCGTCTGCATTAGTAGAGAGTACTTTGGCGCAGATTTATAAGAAGCGCGGACAAGATGGTAGTTACGGCGGTCCTGCTTATTATATTGAGGCGGCATGCAAAGGACGCGGAGTGGCGTTGGTATTTGCTTTTCTATTGATATTGACGTACGGTGTGGGCTTTAATATGCTGGCTTCTTACAATTTGCAGTCCACATTTTCTGCGTATGAGTTCTATGATCCGAAGGTTTCGCCTTGGATTATCGGATTGATTCTTGCGGCAATCGTATGCTTCTGTCTTTTCGGTGGTGGAGGTCGAATTATTAAGACCACTACATTTTTAGTTCCGATTATGGGTTTGGCGTATATCTTGGTGGCGGTGCTGATTACGGTGATGAATATTACGGAATTGCCGGGAATATTGGTACGTATCTTCAAGGAGGCATTTGACGTCAAAGCGATTTTCGGTGGATTCAGTGGTTCATGTGTAATGTTCGGAATCAAACGAGGCTTGTTCAGCAATGAAGCAGGTGTAGGTTCCGCCCCGAATGCATCTGCATCGGCAGAAGTAAGTCATCCGGTAAAGCAGGGCTTGGTGCAGGTATTGTCGGTATTTATTGATACCCTCTTGGTGTGCTCGGCAACTGCATTTATGTGTATGAGCTCCGGCATTGAACCGTCGGCTGAACTTTCGGGAGCACCGTATGTGCAGAAAGCGTTGGAGTCTGCGCTAGGAGCCTTTGGTCCGATATTTATTACGATATCTATGATTTTGTTCGCATTTACCACGTTGCTAGGCAACTTGTTCTACGTGGATAAGAGCATTTGCTACATGATGGGGCGAGAGCCGGGGATGCGATTCAAACGCGTGTATTACGTAATTGCATCGGCGGTAATTCTGCTTGGTGCGGGCTTGAGTGCGGACTTGCTTTGGAATATTGCCGATGTAACTATGGGGGCAATGACTTTGATAAATATGCCGGTGATACTTATTATGAGTAAGTATGTATTTCGTGCATTGGATGACTACACACGTCAGCGCAAGGAAGGGAAAGAGCCGCATTTTCATGCGAAGGACATTGAACTTCCCCATGAGGTGGATTACTGGCAATAATGTTGATAAAATGACCGTTATTAAGACTCTCGAATTCGAAACACGCGGGTTAACCTTGCGATGGTTCGGTTCGGGAGTTTTTTTGTGTGATTCAATGTCGGAGAATCTCGATACGCCGTAGTACAGAGATGGGAGAATAATTCATAGAAATGTGTCTGGAAAAAATATAGTTGACATAATGTAATATATATGTTACATTTGAAACGAAAGGAGTGGTGAAATGAAGAACATGCGATTGATTCTTGCACGCACAGAGAAAGAATTGAGCCAAGCGGAGCTGGCCCAGCGTGCGGGCGTTACGCGACAGACAATTTCTTTGATTGAAAAAGGAGAGTACAACCCCTCTTTGAAACTGTGTACTGCCATATGCAAAATTCTCGGCAAAACTTTAAATGATATCTTTTGGGAGGAGGACGACAATGAGTAATCGAATTCAGGACGAACGTATCATCAGTGAGAGTAATCGAATCTACCGGATATGTTTTTATATATTGTGCGGTGGAATCTATCTGGACTTAATTGTGAAGTTTAATTTGTTGTATTCCATAGGAGACGGGGGATTGCCGACGTTGTGGATGCTTGGATTGGAAACTTTGATTTTGCTAGGGGTATTCTATATCAATATATTTATGCTGGCGAAGCGAGGAATTGCCTTCGGTGCTACGGATCTCGATACGGATCGGTTTCCGAAGCGACGTTACGCACTGGTGGCAGGAGGAATCGCACTTGTATTCGCCATTGGAATGTGGACACTTCGTATCTGTACAAATACTTGGGAGTACGGGGTGTGGAACGCCATTCTTTTTCTCGGGTTATTGTACCTACTGACCTTTGCATTTGCCTTCGCTATATTGTACTTTAGCTTCTGGATTGTCTTTCGGATTGCGAAGAAGAATGCGGAATAGGAAGGCCATGCCTTGTATTTTGCATGTCCTTGTGATAAAATGAACGGGTGATGATAAGCGTAGGCTTAGGATATGGGAAACGAAAGGACGGAGCCATGGAAGATTTCTTACGTGTGAAGCAGGATTCGGTGTTGTATGAACATTGTGTGGCTGCGAGAGAGGCTAGAGTGCAAGGGCAATATGTGAAGTGTTTGGATGAGGTGAGAACATCCTTTGCCCGTATGGCGGAGGTTCTTATGGGAACCGAAGGGGAGGGCAAGGAACTCTTACAGAGACTTACCGAGCAGGGTTTGCTGACGGACCGAAGTCTTGCGGCATATCGAGAGATGTTGACGGAGACCGATGGCGAAATGGATGGCCTGCGAGCTGAGAACGCTTACGCATCCTTGGAAGAAGAGATTGATAAGTATACGAAGTTTTACCAAAAGGGGGAGTCTCCTAAGAGCATTGAGGAGATTTCCAGTAGCTACAGTGATGGTATTCATTCCACCAGAGATCATCGAAACCATTGGGATGCGGTGTTCTATAGCATCTTAATTATTGGATTTATAGTAGTCGGTGTCGGCCTGTTGATCTTGTCTGCGGTGGTGCCCTCCATGTCCAACTGGATGCTTGGGGGAATCTTGTTCGCACTTACGGGCATTTTGTTCGGGTATATGAACATGAAGGTGAAGAAGTAGACAAAGATCGCTATATGAGAAGGTTATACCGGGAGGAAGAACAATGAGCACGATTGAGAATTTGGTGGATTTGCTGCAGGGGAAGACAGTATGGATTCAGACCCATGACTTTCCGGATCCGGATGCCATTGCCAGCGCATTTGGTTTACAGCATCTCTTGCAAATGAATGACATTGAGAGTCGCCTGTGCTATTGCGGTCGGATTGATAAGGTTAATACCAAGCGTATGCTGGAGCTTCTGGAGATTCGGATGGAGTCGGCAGAGAAGTCGGAGACCACGAAGTCCGGGGATGCCATTATTACCATTGATGGGCAGAAGAACAACTCGAACTTCACGGACATTCCGGGGGATGAGGTGGCGTGTATCGACCATCATCCTTGGGTGACGAAGTATGAGTATGAATATGTGGATCATCAGATTGTGGGAGCGTGTGCCACGATTATTGCCGGCTATTGTATGGAGGCAGGACTTGCTTTGCCCACCAATGTGGCTACGGCTCTTTTGTACGGAATTAAGATGGATACGCAGAATTTTTGTAACGGAGTGCATCAGAAGGATATTGCGGCATTTTCGTATCTTCATGACATGGCGGATCATCAGCTAATCGCGGATCTCGACAATAATGTTATGGAGATTTCCGACCTACGCGCATATGGTGCGGCCATACAGGACATTGCTATATATGACCGAATCGGATTTGCTCACATTCCCTTTGATTGTCCCGACGGACTGATTGCACAGGTGTCCAGTTTTATTTTGTCGTTGGATGCAGTGGAGGTGGCGGTAATCTACGCCAACAGAAACGGCGGTCTTAAATTCTCCGTTCGTTCGGAGGTACACTGGTTGAATGCCGGTCGGTTAATTAATCTGGCTCTGCGAGACATCGGAAATGGTGGTGGACATCCTACCATGGCGGGAGGCTTAGTGTATGCTGAGCGTATTCACCTGTTAGGAAATGCAGTGGACATTCCCATAAGAGAGCGTTTCTTGCAGGTATATCATGAATTGAAGAAGGAAGCAGAAGTATGTATCGAGTAATAAAGAAGGACGGAAATGCCAAGCGAGGCGAGTTTACTACCGTGCACGGTACGGTGCAGACCCCGGTATTTATGAATGTAGGAACGGTGGCTGCCATTAAGGGAGGGGTGTCCTCCGTTGACCTGAAGGGGATCGGTACCCAGATTGAGTTGTGTAACACGTATCATCTTCACGTACGTCCGGGAGATAAGATTGTCCGGGAATTAGGGGGATTGCATCGATTTATGACTTGGGATAAGCCGATTCTCACGGATTCCGGCGGATTTCAGGTATTTTCCTTGAATAAACTGAGAAAACTGAAGGAAGAGGGGGTTACCTTCAACTCCCACGTGGATGGTCGAAAGATATTCATGGGACCGGAGGAGAGTATGCAGATTCAGTCGAATCTGGGATCTACGGTTGCCATGGCATTTGACGAGTGTCCGCCTCATCCGGCCACCAGAGAGTATATGCAGGATTCTGTGGATCGTACAACACGGTGGTTGCACCGCTGTAAGGCAGAGATGGAGCGACTGAATTCCTTGGATGAAACGCTGAACAAGGAGCAGATGCTCTTCGGTATTAATCAAGGTGGAACCTTTGAGGATATCCGAATCGAGCATGCCAAGCAGATTACGGAATTAGATCTTCCGGGCTATGCCCTGGGCGGTTTGGCGGTTGGTGAGAGCCATGCGGAGATGTATCGGATTCTAGACTGTACGGTGCCTCATTTGCCGGTGGATAAGCCGGTGTATCTGATGGGTGTAGGAACGCCTGCCAACATCTTGGAGGCGGTGGACCGAGGTGTGGATTTCTTCGACTGTGTATATCCTACGAGAAACGGTCGCCACGGTCATGCATACACCAATCATGGCAAGATGAATCTGAAAAATGAGCGATACAAGACCGATGATCGCCCCATTGAGGAGGGTTGCGATTGTCCGGCATGCCGAAATCACAGCAGAGCATACATTCGTCACCTGCTTGTTGCGGGAGAAATGCTTGGTTATCGATTAATGGTCTTGCATAATTTGCGATTTTATAATAGAATGATGGAGGAGATTCGCGACGCAATCGAGCGTGGTGAGTACAAGGCTTACAAGAAGATGCGCTTGGAAGGGTTCGAAGCAGGAATAGAACCCTAAGAACGAAAGGCGCAAGATAGTAAGTGATCTTAAGAAAGGAGAGTATCGTTATGGAACAGGCTGTATCTTCAATTATTATGATAGTTACGTTTATTCTCATTTTCTATTTCATGGTTCTTCGTCCGCAGAAGAAGCAGGAGCAGAAGCAGCAGGCACTGTTGGCATCCTTGGAGATCGGTGATAGCGTAGTTACTACTGCCGGCTTCTATGGTGTTATCATTGATGTTTTGGACGAGCAGGGCGTTATTATCGTTGAGTTCGGTAACAACAAGAACTGCCGTATCCCTATGAAGAAGGGTGCTGTTGTTGAGGTAGAGAAGGCAACGAAGTAATTGAACATTAGATAAGTATGTAAGGCGGCTCCGACATTGCGTCGGAGTCGTTTGAGTTAATGTGGGACCGAAGTATTGTGGTGAGGAGGAAAAAATGCGAGGTAGATGTATGAAACGATTTCAAAGATTACTGACTATAGTTTTATGTGTGGGTATGATATTGTCCCTTGTAGCCTGCAAAACTCCCGAGGAGCAAGAAAAGATTGATGAGAAGAATATGGAGCGTGCACAGGAGATTGCGGAGGAATATTTCGACGAGACCTTTGTGTACGATTTTGATTTCTACAATGGCGGAGGCGAATTTGACGTTAATCAGTATATGTATGTGTATACCGATGGGGAGACCATCCATTGTGTAGCCATTCCGGCTAAGGAAAATGGTGCGGGACCTTATGCGTATTACGATTGTACCCTTCACCAATATAGCTCCGGTCGCTGGAGCCTTGAGTCTTATGAGGACTGGAAGCGTGTAGAGAAATAGAAGTTACTAATAAGTACACCCGGCGCAACCCAAAGGAGGTTATGCCGGGTGTTTCCGTGTTTCGTTATTCGTCTTTCTTTAATTTGGCGATGCCTAAGAATCCCTTTAGTTCCACTTCCGAATCGTATTGCAACTCATATGCAGTTGCTCCGCGGTTGATGGCGTCGAAGATAGCGTTCATCTCCTTGAGAATCGGTTCCTTATGTTCATAGAAGCCGAGGATAACCGAGTGAGGACCGAAGAGGCCGACTCTATCCACACCAAGTAACGTGAAGGCCGGATTCCCATTTGGAGATGGCTTGTCTGGACACGTCTAATTTCTCTGCCAGTTCCTCTTGTGTCATATGTCTTTCTTGTCTGATTGCTCTTAAATTATCTGCAAAACTCATATGTCTTGCCTCCCTTTCGTTTGTGATGTCTATAGTATAGAAAATGAACGGAAGAAGCACCACCAACCTACGTTTGCATCTTCGCAACTTGAAGTTGCATTACGCACAAAAGCTTTGATTTATAAGGCTTTGTGATGATTTTTCTCACGGTAGCGTAGAATCTCGTCTAGAACCGTCTCCGGCACGAACAGTCGCCCATCATACCCGGTTCCAAGTTGCAATCCGGGCTTATTGTCGCCGTGGTAATCGGAGCCTCCGGTGAGGAGAAGAGCATAGCGGTTCGCCAGCCTGCGGACAAATGCTTCCTCTTCCGGTGTGTAGGTGCAGTAGATGGTCTCGATGCCGTCCAGTCCGTATTGCTTCAGCTCTACCACCAGTGCTTCAATCTGTTCCTCCGTAAAATGATACAGCATCGGATGCGCAAGACTGACAAATGCCCCGGCGCCGTGTAGCGTGTCGATGACCTCCTTGGGGTCAAGGTAAGTCCTTGGCAAGTAAAATGGACTGGTTTCGCACAGGTATCGTGCAAACGCTTCTTCGCGATTCTCGGCATACCCCTTCGCCAGCAGTACCTTGGCAAAATGTGCTCTCGTAATGGTGGAATCCTTTGCCCCTGCCGTCAGTTCCTCCATGGTCATGGGAATGCCTGCCCCTTGGAAGCGAGAGAGCATCTCTTCGTTCCGATGGATTCGACTGGCGAGAGAAGTCTCCAGCATAGTACCGAGCCTAGCGTCCTCTGGGTTTACGAAGAGACCGAGGATGTGAATATCTCTGCCCAGATAACCGGCGGTTACCTCGATGCCGGGAATCAGTAGAAATTCCTCGGGACGGAGTCCCAAGCGTTGTGTCTCCGCTGCGGCATAGGGAATGCCCTTCATGGTGTCGTGGTCGGTGAGTGCCATGGCACGCAGACCGATGTGATGTGCCTTCTGTATTAACGCTTCCGGGCGGAGTGTGCCGTCGGAATAGCAGGAATGTACGTGTAGATCAATGGGTTTCATACAACCTCCGAAGGGTTCAAATCTATGCTTGCATCCTAACATGCTTCTGCTGAAAATGCAACCATGTCGAAGGCATGGAAATGAGCATTTACACATATACTGTACCAAAAAATCATAGGAGAATCATGCGAATCAAATCCATCTGTCTGTCGCTACTGGTCAGTATGGTGCTTACGGTGTGTCTGTTGCTTATCACGGCATTTGCTATGTATAAGGGAAGTCTTACCGGCGTAGGCATCAGTATATGCGTGGTGGCGACATACGTTATCTCTAATTTTGCCGGAGGCTTTATACTGGGTAAATGTGCGAAGAATCGGCGCTTTCTATGGGGGATCGGTCTTGCTACAGCGTATTTTCTGTTTTATTTGTGTATGGGAATGAGCGTGGAGCATAATGAGGGCATTGGCATTGGAAACGCCGTCATTACGTACATAATCATTGCCACCAGCGGAATGTTGGGAGGTATGTTGGCAAACAACTAAAGAAAATGCGTCATTTTGAATTTTACAAAAAATACTGCAAATCATGGGTTGCTATTTTGCGTAAAAAAGGGTATACTAAATTCAGAAAACAAACATGCATCCTGGGGTGTTCGATACTCCTGTTATTTTGAACCTACAACTTTAAAAAGGGATTCCTATATTGGTATGCGGATGTCAGGCCTCCGTTTGCAGTGGAAGGCAGAAGTATTACTTGCGGTTACCCACCTGGCTTTGGCTAGGAGTCAAGATGCAGGAACCGGCATTCTGGGAGTAATGTAAAAAAAACCGGGTGAAAGAAATTTTTCTTTCACCCGTTCTTGCTATGTGGACTTATTTTTCATTGAGGTGTTGCGGTGGGAACCGCATTCTGAATGGCTTCCAGTAAGTAAGCTTCCGTGTAGCGTAGTTCGCTCTGGGGCGTGATGTCCCGGGGAGCAATGCCCTTTGCCAGTTCTTTGTTGATGTGAAGCAGTGCATTGGGCAGAAGCGGGTACATGGTCTCTACGGCATCTGCGTGATAAGTAAGGCTGGCACCGGTTATGTGTGTACTGCTGGCGGTTACCGTCAGGGTTACCGGATATTCTCCGATGGTCAGCTCTTTTTGATAGACACCGGCGGTGTAGCTTGCGGCAGAGGGCTGGCTGTCGTCCTTATTCTTACCGATGAAACACAGGAGAAGAATCAGCGCCAGTAGTGCCAAAACTACGGCACACACGAGAAAGATATGAGACCGTTTCAGCACCATGATCTTTGTTTCGGACATATGGACTCCTATCAATGTTTGTATACTATATGACGCGAAGAGACGGTTATGACTGCCGTGAGAAGGAAACAAGAGAAATGCGCAAAGTGCAGGAGGGGATACCATGGGAATTCAGTTTGTAATCAGTAGACAAGGGGCGTCGGCCACTGAGGCCATGTATGAGAAGATGCTGGCCCTTGCGGAGGGAGAACCGGAGAGCAAGATCTATTATTTTGTTCCGGAGCAGGCTACGCTTCAGGCTCAGAAGGATTTGGCTCGG
Organism: Lachnospiraceae bacterium; assembly: GCA_045546575.1. GTDB lineage: Bacteria > Bacillota > Clostridia > Lachnospirales > Lachnospiraceae > ISDg. The sequence goes on from JAZQDC010000016.1 coordinate 27,974, forward strand.
TTACATAAGCGTGGTTGTGTGATGAATATTGACATTTTGCCCTTTCGTCGTCTGTCCTACCGCCTGTTGGAGGAGTTGGGGGATGTACTTCCTGTGGTTCTTGATGATATCGGCAAAGGAATGGTACTGAAGAAGGTTCTTCAGGAGAAGGACAGGGAACTTCGGATGTATCGTGGCAAATCATCCAAATCCGGCTTCGTACAAGAGATGAAATCCATGATATCAGAATTCTCTCGATACATGGTGGATGCGGAGCAATTGTCTCAGACGGCGGAGCAGGTAGAGGATGAGTATGTGGCGCGCAAGCTGCGGGAGCTTTCCGTAATTGTGGGTGGGTTCCGAGAGACCTTGGCAGAGGAATATATCACAGAAGAAGATATCTTTACGGCTATGTGTCCGCTGGTGGAACAGTCGGCACATCTGCAAGATGGAAGACTGTTTCTTGACGGATTTACCGGATTTACGCCTTCCCAGTATGAGTTGTTGCGTGCGTTGATGCTACGTTGCAAGGACATTACGGTGGCGGTGACCATGGAGCCTGAGTGCTATCACCGGACGTTGCCGGAGCAACACCTGTTTACCATGAGTGCACGTATGATCGCCACCTTGGAGCGTTTGGCAGAAGAGACGGGACATGGGGTGTTATCACCGATGTTTCCGGAGTCTAAGGAGGGAGAAGCGTCCCTTATGCATCTACAGAAAGGCATCTTTCGATATCCGGTGGCAACCTATAACGGAGTACCTGCCATTACGGTACATTCTTTGGCGGGAATGCGAGAGGAGGTTGCGTATGTTGTAGGGCGTATTGTTCATTTGGTACAGAAGGATAACTATCGATATGGCGAGATCGGTATCATCTGCGGAGACGTAGAAGGGTATTCCGAAGAACTTCGGGAGGCCATGAATATGGCGGGCATCCCTTGCTTCATTGATTACAAATCCAACGTTATGGACAACCCGTTGGTAGATTATATTCGCAGTCTGTTGCGAGTGTTGGCTACGGATTTTCGTCGTGACCATGTGGTTCATTTTCTGAAGAATCCCTTGTCGGAGTACGGAAGAGATGAAGTGAATTATTTGGAGAACTTCCTGATTGCCAGAGGCATTCGGGGTTATTCGTCGTGGTGTAGAGGTTTTCAGGGTGGGTACTCCACTAAGCACGGATGCCACGAAGAGCAGGTGGCAGAACTGGGATGCAATTTTGTTCGGGAGATGACACCGCTTGTAGAAGCATTTCGTGGTCAAACCACGGTGCAGGAGAAGGTGTCCGCTCTCTACGATTACATACGAAGCAAAGGCTTGTACGGCAAGATGGAGACTTTAGCGGAGAAGATGCACACAGCAGATGTGCCATGGAATCTTCGCAAGGAGAAGGAGTATCATCAGATTTATCAGAGTGTCATGGACCTCTTTGACCGATTGGTGGAGCTTTTGGGGCATACCACATTGCCGTTACAGGAGTTTGCGGGAGTATTGGATGCCGGTTTTGCGGAGATGAAGCTTGGGGTAATTCCTCCGGAGCAGGACTGTGTTGTTATTGGTGATATCAAGCGTTCCCGTCTTGCGGGAATTCGTCAGCTATTCTTTATGGCGGTAAATGAAGGTGTGGTTCCGGGAGGTGGCGGAAGTTCGGAACTTCTTACACAGTCGGAGCGGGAACTTCTAAAGGAGCGTCACGGTATGGAGTTGGCGGAGACCCGAAAGGAGAGCATCGCCACGGAGGAATTCTATTTGTTCCTTGCATTTTCGAAGCCTACGGAGCATCTAACCATAACCTATCGCAGAACGGGGGAGGAAGGGCGTGAATATCGTCCGTCTTATGTAGTCTATCGTATTCTTCGAATGTTTCCGGAGCTTCGGATTACCAATGAGGGGGACGAGGAATCCTTCTATGACGCCATTGCGGTAGATGGCGGACTAAATCGTTTCTTGCATGGATTTTCGAGAGCATTGCATGCAGATGCAGATGCGGCAACCATGGCATTGTTCACTTGGTACGGAGAGCATGCCGAAATGGCGAGATTACCGCTTGGTATGGAGAAACTTACGCAAGCGGCAGAGGGGGAAGTATGGGAAGAGAGTATCGGAGCTTCCGTGGCTGAGAAACTGTATTCTCAGTGCCTACGAGGTTCGGTTTCCCGTCTGGAGTGCTACGCGGCTTGTGGCTATAAGCATTTTCTACAGTACGGACTTCGTCTGGAGGAACGTCGGGAATACCAGGCAAATGCACTGGATATCGGTAACGCATTTCACGATGCTCTGAAGCGCTATTCCGACATGGTGAAGAACAGTGAATATACCTTCCGTACCATTCCTATGGAGGTTGCGGCAGAATACATGGATCATGCTGTGGAGGAGATGCTTATGCAACCGGAGCGTGAGGTGTTCACATCCAGTCAGCGAAATGCATATCTCAGTGCCACTATGCGTCATACCCTTCAGAACATGATGGAGGTTATTACGAAACAGCAGAAATACGGCAAGTTTGAACCGGAGCTGTTTGAAGAACGATTTGAATATTTCTCGGAGCGATTGGATCTGCATGGTATTATTGACCGTGTGGATATGTGCCAAGAGGAGAATGGAACGTATTTTAAGATCGTTGATTATAAGTCCGGTGACAAGAAACTGGATTATAACCGGATGCGCGCGGGACTGGATATTCAGCTTCCGGCGTATCTCGGTGCCATTGCAAAGAAAGGTCCTGTGGGAGCGAAGCCTGCGGCGGCATTTTATCAACCGGTAGACAATCCTATTGTGGATGAGTGCGACAATCCGAAAGAAGCGGCATTTGCCGCCATGCGTCCCAACGGAATCCTACGAGAAGAGACGGGAATTATGGGGCTTATGGACCACAATATCGATGGGGATCAAGGCAAATATACATCCCCGGTGATTCCGGCGGCCTTTAACAAGGACAGTAGCTTGACTGCGGCAACCAAAGTGGTAAATGATGCACAATTGCAGGCACTGTTGGAGGCTACGGAGCAACTGATGGAGCGTGAGGCAGAGGAGATTTTGTCCGGAAATATTGCACGTAATCCCTATCGTGACGGCAACGCCACGGCGTGTGACTATTGTCCGTATCATGGTGTGTGCGGTAAGGAGCATCGCGGGCACATGAAGGAGCGAAACATTCGCTTGCAAGAATACTTCCCGCAGGAAGAGGCACAAAATGATGCAGGGCAAGAGGGAGGAAAGGAGTAAGCATGGGCATTTCATTTACACCAAGACAACAAGAAGTGATTGATGCACCCATCGGGAATCTGTTGGTATCCGCTGCGGCGGGGTCCGGCAAGACGGCAGTGTTGGTACAGCGTATTCTGTCCATGATTACTCGCAGGGAAAATCCCATCAACATCGATGAAATCTTAGTTGTGACCTTTACCAACAATGCGGCAGCCCAGATGAAGGAACGTATACAGTTGGCAGTGGATGCGGCACTTCGGGAGGACCCGGACAATGTGCATTTGATTCGGCAATCGGGGCGGGTATCAATGGCCAATATTATGACTATTGATGCGTATTGTCAAAGTATCGTGAAGCGATATTTTCATAAGCTGGATATTGACCCGAACTTTCGCATTATGGACGAGACGGAGTCCAAGCTTCTGTGGAGTGAAGCAGTGGATGCGGTGCTTGAAAAACTGCTGGAAGAGGGCGATTCGCTTTTTTATCAGTTGGCGGAGTGCTATGGCGGCAACCGCGGAGATCGTATGCTTGAGAAGTACATTTCCCAGTTGCATAAGTTTTCGGACAGTGCACCGTGGCCGGAGGAGTGGCTTGCAGGAGCTACAGACATTCTGAAGGCTCCTATGGAAGAGATGGACGAACAACCGTATATGCGGGAATTGCTTGGAGTTGCCAAGGCAGAGTTACGGGACGCTCTGGGTTTTGCGCAGTTGGCCGCAGAGGCCACCATGGGCGAGGACGGAGCCATTGCTTATGCGGATGCCATTAATGATGATATTGCTATGATTCGATTGGCTATGCGCTGCAGTACATATGAGGAGTTTCAGGCTTTCTTTGCAGATGTCTCGTATACCCCGCTGTCGAGAAAGAAACAGCCGGATGCTTCCGAAGAGAAGAAACAGCAGGTCAAAGATTACCGAGAGATTACCAAGAAGATTCTCAAGACCCTAAAGGATGAGTATTTTGCCGTGGAACCGCAGCAGTTGGCTGATCAACTGAGTCTGTGTGCACCGCTGATGGATAAGCTGGTAGAAGTCACGGTGGAATGCGTAAGGGAGTACCATAAGCGTCAGCGTGAGGAAAATGCGTTCGGATTCTCGGAAATTGAGCATATGGCTCTGGACATTTTGTTGGAGCACGAAGAACAGGGCAATGCAATACCCAGTGATGCGGCCATACAATGTCGCAGACAATATCGTGAGATATTAATCGACGAATATCAGGATTCCAATTTGATTCAGGACTTATTGCTTCGCAGTGTGTCTACGGAAGCAGAGGGGATTCCTAATGTATTCATGGTTGGTGATGTGAAGCAGAGCATTTACAAGTTTCGAATGGCCAGACCGGAATTGTTCCTGGACAAATACAACCGCTATGGTATTAACCCCGAAGAAGGGCGTCGTATTGATTTGCAGCAGAATTTCCGTAGCCACCCTACGATTCTTGAGGGAATCAACAGTGTATTCCGAAAGATTATGCAGGCCGGTGTGGGTGGCATCGATTATACCGATGAGGTGGCATTGAATCCTCCCGATGGAAAGCAGCCTGTACTTGAGGAGCTTCCGCGCAATCAATTCCTCTTGTGCGTATCGGAGGAAGGACAGAGCAAGTCCGAGGTTGTAATCTCTGCAATTGTTGGCGAGATTCGAAAGATGACCTCTGCGGGTTCGGGATATGTTACCGAGGAAAATGGACGTCTACGACCTATTGGTTATGGGGATATTGTAATTCTGGTTCGCTCCATGACGGGAGTGGCATACCCGTTGATCGACGCTTTGCAGACGGCGGGAATTCCCGCGTATGCTACTTCCATGACCGGATATTTTGAAAGCCGTGAGGTGCAGACGGTGCTTTCGTTGCTTCGAGTGCTGGATAATCCGTTACAGGACATTCCTTTCGCTACGGTGCTTCGCTCGCCTTTCGGAGGATTTTCTGAGAGAGAACTGGCAGAGCTTCATGTGCTTGGGGAAGCGCTGGCGGTGGAGCACAAGATTCCGTACCAGTACGAAGTACTTACGTATCTCAAACAGTTGGAGCCTTGTACCCAGGTCTTGCGCCCGCTGAAGGAGAAGGCAGTGCATTTTCTTGCTTTGTATGAGGAACTTTATGAGAAGAAAGGTGTGTTGTCGGTACCGGAATTGATCGAGGCGATTTATGAGACAACCGGATATTTGGCCTATGTGACGGTAATGCCGGAGGGACATTTTCGCGAGAAGAATCTTCGGACGTTGCACCGGAGAGCGAAACAATTCGCAAAGGGAAATTTTGCGGCACTTTGCGACTTTGTTGCTTACTTGGAGCATATGATGAAATATGAGATCAAGGTAAATGACGATGGTGCCGGTGGCACGGAGAATGCTGTACGAGTAATGACCATTCACGCCAGCAAGGGCTTGGAGTTTCCGGTGGTAATTCTGCCGGATACGGAGCGCAAGTTTAATATGCAGGATTTGAAGGATTCCTTGGTGCTTCACGAAGACTTGGGAATCGGTCCGAAAACAGTGGATCTAGTGCGGCGCACTAAGAGCGATACCCTCCCCAAGAAGGTGATTGCAAAGCGTCGTAAGCTGGATCTGTTAGGGGAGGAACTACGTGTTCTGTATGTTGCGCTGACACGTGCCAAAGACTATTTGACGGTAGTGGGATATGTGGATGAACCGGATTCTTTGGATAAGAAGATTGGCCTGGGCATCGGACGCAGAGTGCTGGATTATATTACTGTTAGCTCTGCAGACAGTTATTTGTCGTGGTTACTGCCTGCCATTGCTTCGGAGGCGGAAGAACCGAAGCTGATTGCGGCTTCGGCACGGAGAGAGGAAGAATGCAATGCATTTTCTTGCGGATGGTGGAGATTGCAAGTGAGTTTTTACGAACCGACGGTTTCCACTGTGACAGAGCAGGAGCGTAGGGAAGAGAGTAATACGTCCTATGTTGATCAGGTGCTACAGGAATATCATTCATTTTCTTACCCTTATGCCACAGAGCAGGTACCGCCGGTAAAGGTGTCTGTTTCGGAACTGAAGCATGCGGCCATGGAGGAAAATGCGGTGGAGTGGAACGCTCCTTGCATCTCTATGAGTAAAGAAGAGCCGAAGGAGCCGATTCCCGCATTTGCCAAGGAGGCCGTGGAAGAAGTGAAGGGCAGTGATCGAGGAACTCTGTACCATCGGGTATTAGAACTTCACGATTACCATATGGAACTTACGGCAGAGGCTTGCAGGAAAGAACTTCAACAGATGGTAGCACGAAAGCAACTAACAGAGAAGGCTCTGAGCGTTCTGTCCGTGGACAAATTGATGGGATATTACCGGTCGCCCATCGGTCAGCGTATGCGGGTGGCGGCACAGAAAGGTCATTTGCACAGAGAACAGGCATTTGTTATGCAGATTCCCGCACGGTACATCGACGTTTCCTATGGTGAGACGGACACGGTGCTGGTGCAGGGTATTATTGATGCATTTTTCGAGGAAGATGGCAAGATTGTGTTGTTGGACTACAAGACTGACAGTACACACAATGTCGCTAATCCGGAGGAAATGCTACGCGGTCGTTATGCGGAGCAGTTACGTCTGTATGCGGATGCCATCGAGAGAGGAACCGGTAAGAAAGTAAAAGAATCATTAATTTATTCATTCGGGCTTCAAAAAGAGCTGGTTTTGTAGTATACTAGTATCGGATTTTGTGCACAATAAGCATAAAAAAGCGAGGTTGTGTATGGGTAAGAAGAAACCGGTGGACATTACGAAGATTACCGAAGAGGAATGGCCGAAATATGAGTTGGCCAAGGAACTCGGATATTTTGATCGGATTCTGAAGGACGGTTGGGGAAGCCTGACAGCCAAGGAATCCGGTCGAATCGGAGGATTGCTTCACAAGAGAAAGAAGCAGGAAGCGTGTTCGGAGGAATCGTGATTGGGACGATTGTTGTGTAAGAGGGAGTCGAAGGATGAGAGAGAAGTTGTTATTTGTCTACAACCCCAATGCAGGGACGAAGAAGATTCGAGAGAAGCTAAATGATGTGGTGCAGGAACTGGTGGAGGAAGATTGCGACCTTGTAATCAGTCCCACGCGAAAGTCCGGTGACGCCTTGGAGGCGGTGAAGACTTACCTTGAAGAGGGACTGTGTCGGAAGGTGATTGCTTCCGGCGGTGACGGAACCCTTCATGAAGTCATTAACGGTATGATGCACCAAGAGAAGGAGAAGCGAGTGCCTATTGTGTATATTCCCACGGGAAGCACCAATGATTTCGGTTATTCGTTGAATCTTCCGAAGGATTTGGTGGAGGCGGCGAAGCTTGCCAAGAACGGTATGACATTTGTATGCGACATTGCACGGTTCAATGAAGTGTACTTTGTCTATACGGCAGCTTTCGGCCTGTTTACCGACGTATCGTATGCTACATCTCAGGGGCTGAAGAACATCTTCGGTCACGCGGCCTATGTAATCAGCGGTGCCGGATCGCTGACTCGTATGAAGAAATATCGGGTCACGGTGACCTATGGAGATACGGAGATTACCGATGACTTTATCTATGGTATGGTTGTCAGTTCGGAGTCCATCGGAGGTTTCAAAGGCTTCACCGGACCGGATGTGAAATTGAATGACGGAGAATATGAGCTTCTTCTGATCCGTGATACGAAAACCATTGAGATACCGGAATTGGTAAATGATATTCTTCGTAAGAATTTCGCCAATCCCAACATTGTATATGCCAAGGTTCGTAACGTTTCCTTCCGCTCTGAGGAGAGTATCCCTTGGACTTTGGACGGAGAATTCGGCGGTGAATTGAAGCGTGTGGACATTGAGATTCACAATCGTGCGGTAACATTTATGACGCCTAAGAGCATTGTGGGCATTTTCGATGATGAACCGACGGGAGAGAATTAATTTTTTCGGAGCAAATGATGTAGAATTTGCCTGTGCATCTTGACTTTTATAGGTGCTTGTTGGTATGATGGTAAGGATGGATTATGGGGCAGTAGGTCTCATATCACAGATAAGAGAAAAGATTTTTGGAGGTGTCGTATGTATTACATAGGTGTTGACTTAGGAACGTCGTCCGTAAAATTATTGATGATGGACGAGAAGGGTGAGATTAAGAATATTGTATCTAAGGAGTATCCGTTGTATTTCCCGAAGACCGGTTGGTCTGAGCAGAAGCCCGCGGATTGGTGGAGCCAGATGAAGGTTGGTATTAAGGAGTTGATTGTAGGCTTTGATGCTTCTCAGGTTGCAGGCATCAGCTTCGGTGGTCAGATGCACGGACTTGTTATTTTGGATGAGAATGATAACGTACTCCGCCCGGCAATTTTGTGGAATGACGGACGTACTCAGGAGGAGTGTGACTACCTCAATAATGTAATCGGTCGCGAGAAGATCAGTGCGTATACTGCCAATATGGCGCTTACGGGATTTACCGCACCGAAGCTTCTGTGGGTTAAGAAGAACGAGCCCGACATTTTTGCGAAGATTAAGAAGATTATGCTTCCCAAGGATTATATTGCATATCTCTTGTCCGGTGTACATTGCACCGATGTATCCGATGCTTCCGGTATGCTTCTCTTTGACGTAGAGCACAAGTGCTGGTCCAAGGAGATGATGGACATTGTAGGTGTAACGGAGGATCAGCTTGCTAAGATCTTCGAGAGCTACGAGGTGGTAGGAACGATTCTTCCCGAGATTGCGGCTGAACTTGGACTTCCCGAGACTGTGAAGATTATAGCAGGTGCCGGCGACAATGCAGCAGGTGCGGTTGGTACCGGAACGCTTGAGCATGGTATGTGTTCCGTATCTCTGGGAACCTCCGGAACCGTATTTATCGCAACGGACAAGTTCGCAGTAGACGATGCAAATGCAATGCATTCCTTCGCACATGCCAACGGAAAGTATCATTTCTTGGGCTGTATGTTGTCTGCGGCATCCTCTAACAAGTGGTGGATGGACGACATTATCGGAACCAAGGACTATGCAGCTGAGCAGAAGAACATTACCGAGATTGGAACCAACAATGTATACTATTTGCCTTATCTGATGGGCGAGAGAACCCCTCACAACAACCCCAATGCAAGAGGTTGCTTCGTAGGTTTGTCCATGGATACCAAGAGGGAAGATATGACCCTTGCGGTTATGGAAGGCGTTACATATGCACTGAGAGATGCTCTTGAGATTGCACGCTCTTTCGGCGTTGAGATTTCCAGAATTCGTGCCATCGGCGGTGGTGCTAAGAGCCCGTTGTGGTGCAAGGTGCTTGCTAACATTATGAACGTTAAGGTTGATAAGATTAACTGTGAAGAGGGTCCCGGCTACGGTGCTGCAATTCTTGCGGCGGTAGGTTGTGGTGAGTTTGCATCCGTAGAAGAGGCTTCTTCGAAGCTGATTCGCGTGGTAGATACCATTGAGCAGGATCCTGCAACTGTAGCAGAGTATGAGAAGCGTTACCAGGTATTCCGCGCAATTTATCCTGCCCTTGTACCGGTATACGATCAGATCGTTGCAAATGAGTAATCCTATGGAAGCGTACAGTGCATTTGCTACAATCTATGATATGTGTATGGATAATATCCCTTATGATAGCTGGAGTGAGTATTTATGCTCACTCCTGCAGTCGTATGGGATTTGTGACGGTATTGTTGCCGAGCTTGGGTGCGGTACCGGCGAGATTACTCTGCGCTTGAAGGAGCAGGGGTATGATATGATTGGCATTGACGCATCTCCGGACATGCTGGAGGTGGCCAGAGAGAAGGAATACGAACTCTGTGAAGAACCCGGCATTTTGTACTTGTTACAGGATATGCGGGAGATGGAGTTGTATGGAACGGTTCGAGCATTTGTCAGTGTCTGCGATTCCATGAACTATTTGCTGACGGAGGAAGATGTTTTAAAGACTCTAAAGTTGGTGAATAATTATCTGGAGAGAGACGGCGTGTTTATCTTTGATATGAAGACGGCGTATTATTACGAGCATGTGTTGGGAGAGACAACACGAGTGGAGCATTGGGAAGACGGGACGATGATATGGGAGAATTCCTATGACACCGAGAACCGCAGAAATCGCTACGATCTCACTATGTACTGCCGTACGGAAGAGGACGAAGAACTGTTTGAGCAGATGACGGAGACTCATGTGCAGCAGGCTTATAGTGTAGAGCAGGTGAAAGCATTGGTAGAGCGTGCGGGAATGGAATTTGTAGCCGCTTACGATGCATTTACCAGAGAACCGGTTACGGAGAAGACGGAACGGTTTTATATTATTGCAAAGGAAGGCTTTCAAGAAGGAAAGCAGTATGTATGATGGATTATATTGTTCGTGCAACCGCGGCAAATGACCAAGTTCGGGCATTTGCGGCTACTACAAGAGAATTGACGGAGTTTGCAAGACAGGCGCATAATACAAGCCCTATTGCCACTGCGGCGCTGGGGCGTCTGTTGACCGCAGGTGGTATGATGGGCGTGATGATGAAGGGAGACAAGGATCTCATGACCTTGAAGATTCAGTGCTCCGGTCCCATCGAAGGGTTGCTTGTAACGGCGGATTCCAAGGGAAATGTGAAAGGATATGTGAAGAACCCCGATGTTATTCTGCCTCCCAGAGAGGACGGTCACCTTAATGTGGGTGCAGCACTGGATATGGGGATTCTCAGTGTTATGAAGGATCTGGGCTTGAAGGAGCCTTATGTAGGTGAGACCATCTTGCAGACCGGAGAGATTGCTGAGGATTTGACGTATTACTTTGCGGCATCGGAACAGACTCCATCTTGTGTAGGCTTGGGTGTATTGATGAACAAGGACAATACCGTGGCACAGGCCGGCGGTTTTATCGTACAGTTGATGCCTTTTGCGGAGGAGTCCGTAATTACGGCATTGGAGGAGCGTATTAAGGAGATTACTTCCGTAACGGAGATGCTTGCTAATGGTATGACTCCGGAGGATATCTTGGAAGAATTGTTGGGTGGTTTGGAGTTGAAGATATATGACAAGCTGGAGACCAAGTATCAATGTAATTGTTCTAAGGAGCGGTATGCCAAGGGCTTGATCAGCTTGGGGGAGAAGGAACTTTCTCAGTTAATCAAGGAAGAAGAGACCATTGAAGTGAATTGTCAGTTCTGTGGTTCTCATTATTATTTTACCGTGGATGAGATGAAAGAATTGCTGGAGCTTGCTACGAATTGAGAAGAGAGCCCAGCATCACAATAAAGTAGTTAAGGAGGATAAGAATTATGGGTAAGAAGAGTTCTGCTTGGTTGAAGTATGATGCAGATGCAATGAAGCAGGTTATGGATTTTTGCGAGGGCTATCGCAAGTTTATCTCCGAAAATAAGACGGAGAGAGAGTGCACCACTACGATCATTGAGAAGGCAAAGAGCCTCGGTTACCATGATCTGATGACTTGTGAGAAGGCAGTACCGGGAGACAAGCTGTATTACAACGTAATGGGTAAGGCAGTGGCATTGTTTTTGGTAGGTTCCGAACCCCTTGAGAAAGGTATGAAGATTCTCGGTGCACACATTGATTCGCCCAGACTGGACCTTAAGCAGAATCCTCTGTATGAGGATACCGACATTGCAATGTTGGATACCCATTATTACGGTGGTGTGAAGAAGTATCAGTGGGTGACCCTTCCTATGGCAATTCACGGAGTTGTTGTTAAAAAAGACGGCACGGTTGTGAATGTAGTTATCGGTGAGGACGAAGAGGATCCGGTATTCGGTATCAGTGATCTGTTGATTCATTTGGCTGCGGACCAATTGCAGAAGACTGCTTCTAAGGTGATTGAGGGGGAAGATTTGAATGTGACCTTCGCTTCTATGCCTCTGGACGTAGAAGAGAAGGATGCAGTTAAGGCAAATGCACTGAAACTCTTGAAGGAGCGTTATGATATTGACGAGGAGGACTTCCAGTCCGCAGAGCTTGAAATCGTTCCGGCAGGTGCCGCAAGAGATTACGGCATCGATCGCAGTATGATTATGGGCTATGGTCAAGACGACCGTGTGTGTGCATATCCTTCCGCAGAGGCATTGTTTGCTTTGGAAGAGACGGATCGCACCGCAGTGTGCCTGTTGGTGGACAAGGAGGAGATCGGTAGTGTAGGTGCCACCGGTATGCAGTCTCGCTTCTTCGAGAATTGTGTGGCAGAGCTTATGGATCGTATGGGGGATTACAGTGAGTTGAAGGTACGTAGAGCATTGCAGAATTCTCACATGCTTTCTTCTGACGTTAGTGCAGCATTTGACCCTAATTATCCCGGTGTATCCGAGAAGAAGAATACGGCGTACTTCGGCAAGGGCTTGGTATTCAATAAGTATACCGGTTCCCGTGGTAAGTCCGGTTCCAACGATGCGAATCCGGAATATATCGCGCAGTTGAGAAACCTGTTGGATGAGGCGGATGTATATTATCAGACTTCCGAACTCGGCAAGGTCGATCAGGGAGGCGGTGGAACGATCGCATACATTATGGCCAACTACGGTATGAACGTTATTGATAGTGGTGTTGCCGTTCAGAATATGCATGCACCCTGGGAGGTTACCAGCAAGGCGGATATCTACGAGGCATATCTGGGATATCTGGCATTTTTCAAGAGCATTTAATGTGTGGAGCATTGTATGGAACAGATTAAGATTAAGTATATCAGCAATGAAATCGAGAAGCTGCGTTACATTGACGGCAAGTCCGATTGGATTGACCTGCGGGCTTCCGAAAATGTAGTGTTGAAGCAGGGGGAGACCCGCTTGATTCGTCTGGGTGTGGCCATGGAATTGCCGGAAGGATACGAAGCACATATCGTGCCCAGAAGCAGTACATTTCGCAATTTCGGTATTATTCAGACCAATCATATGGGCATTGTGGATCACAGCTATTGCGGTGATACCGATGAGTGGAAATACCCTGTGCTTGCCATGAGAGACACTGAGATTCATGTAAATGACCGTATCTGCCAATTTCGGATTATGAAGAATCAGCCGAAGCTGGTGTTTGAAGAGGTGGAGCATTTGCAGGGAGAAGCTCGGGGAGGTTTCGGCACTACGGGAGTGCAGTAAGCGGTTTAGAGTGTGCCTAGGGGCACAGACATAGAAGGAGGTAGGAAGAACATGACGAAGATTGATATATTTTCTGGCTTCTTGGGCGCAGGAAAGACAACATTGATTAAGAAGCTTCTGGCAGAAGCATATCAGGGAGAGAAGGTCGTACTTATCGAGAACGAATTCGGTGAGATCGGCATTGACGGAGGTTTTCTAAAGGATGCAGGTGTAGAGATTACGGAGATGAACTCCGGTTGTATCTGCTGTTCCTTGGTGGGCGATTTCGGTGAAGCACTGACGAAGGTGAAGGAGCAGTTTGCTCCCGATCGTATCTTGATCGAGCCCTCCGGTGTAGGCAAACTTTCTGATGTTATGAAGGCCGTGGAGAACATTCAGGATTCCGAGATGGTGATTAATGCGTTGGTAACTGTAGTTGATGCGGGCAAATGCCGTGTCTATATGAAGAACTTCGGTGAGTTCTTTAACAACCAGGTAGAGTATGCGAAGACCATTTTGTTGTCCCGTAGCCAGAATGTTAGCGAGGAGAAGTTAAATGCTTGTGTATCCATGCTTCGTGAGAAGAATACAGATGCAGTTATTGTTACAACCCCTTGGGATGATTTGACCGGAGCGCAGATTCTTGGTGCGATGGAGACCAAGGTAGATCTGGCGAAGGAACTGCTGGAGGAAGAGATTTGTCCTTGTTGCGGACATCCTCATGACCATCACGAACATCATCACCATGATCACGATGAGGATTGTTGCTGTGAGCATGAGCATCACCACGAACACCATCATCACCATGAGCATGATGAGGAATGCTGCTGTGAGCATGAACATCATCACGAACATCATCACCATGATCACGATGAGGAGTGTTGCTGTGAGCATGAACATCACCATGATCACCACCATCATCATGACCACGATGAGGAGTGTGGTTGCGGCTGTGGTGGTCACGGACATCATCACCATCATGCAGATGAAGTGTTTACCAGCTGGGGCAAGGAGACTCCCAAGAAGTATGAGAAGGAGATGTTGGATGACATCTTGGACAAGCTGGCGAATTCCTCGGATTACGGTATGATTCTTCGTGCCAAGGGAATGGTTCCGTCTACTGATGGCAGTTGGTATTATTTTGATTTGACTCCGGGTGAGTATGAGATTCGCCAGGGACAGGCAGACATTATCGGGCGCATTTGCGTCATCGGTAGCAAGTTGGACGAGGCTGCGATTCAGGCATTGTTTGAGCTGTAATGGTTCATTTTCATAAAGAGTAGGACGTGTTCTCTCTAGGGAGAGCAGAAAGGACGTGTAAGCTATGGAAAAACCGATTTTTATTGTACAAGGTTTTTTGGATAGTGGTAAGACCACGTTTATCAAGGAAACATTGGAGGATCCGGAATTTCGTGAGGAAGGAAAGATACTCATTATTCTCTGTGAGGAAGGGGAAGAGGAGTACGACGAGGTTGCATACGCAAAGCGTGGTATTCAGGTAATCACCGTAGAGGATGAATCTCAGTTGACCAGTGAATTCCTCTTAGGGTTAGAGACCTTCTATGAGCCGGATATGATTATGGTGGAGATGAACGGCATGTGGAAACTGGAGAATTTTCTGGATTTAGATTTTCCGGAAGATTGGGTAATGGCACAGATTATTACCATGGTGGATTCCACGACGTTCCCTGTGTATATGGCAAATATGCGTTCCTTGATGTTGGACGAGGTGCGTTATGCCGATGTTGTTATAGTGAATCGTTGTGACGATAATACGGACAAGGTGGCCATTCGAAGGGGAATTAAGCCGGTAAATCGTAAAGCGCAGATCATTTACGAGCGTGAGGACGGCATGGACGCCGGAGAAGTGGAAGAAGAGCTTCCTTACGACATGACCAAGGATGAGTTGGAGATTACCGATGATGATTATGGTATTTGGTACATGGATGCCATGGACCATCCGGAGAATTATGCGGGGAAGACCGTGCATTTTCTCGGAATGTTGTATGTATCTCCGAAACTACCGGCAGGTTACATAGTTCCGGGGCGTATGGCCATGACCTGTTGTGCCGATGATATTGCATTTATCGGTTTGTTGACTAAGGTACCGCCTACCATGGATATTCGGTCGCTTCGCAGTCGTCAGTGGTTTGAGGTGACGGCTACCATGAAGGTGGAATACCAGAGAGAATATAAGGGCAAAGGTCCGGTACTGTATGCAACGAAGATGGTTCCGGCACAGGAGCCTGTAGATAAGTTGGTATATTTTAATTAGAGGAGATAGAGATGAACCTCAATAAGGGCAATATGATAAAAATAGCCGGGCTGATGATGTTCGGTATCTTGTTCTATCTGTTGATGAGCAAGTTAGGAATCGTGTGGGATTTCTTTTTGTCTGTAGTGAACATATTCCTTCCGATTATTTTGGGTGCGTGTATCGCATTTATATTAAACATTCCTATGCGGGCATATGAACGTCTGATTATGCGTTGCAAGGATAAGGGAGTAGGAGGTATTCTACGTCGTTTTAAACGCGGAATCGCATTGGTGCTTGCATTGTTCTCGGTTGTAGCAGTGCTGACACTTGTTCTGTGTATTGTAATTCCGCAGATCGGAACGACGCTGAGTGACATTCCCGCAACGTTTATGGAGTTCTGGAACAAGATTGTTGTGTGGGCAAATGAGACTCCTTGGGTGAAGAAATATATACTTCCGCATCTGGATATCAATTCAATTGACTGGTCAGGCATCTGGAAGAGTATCAGTGATTTTGTATACTCCGGCGCAGAGACGGTCATTACGGTGTCTTTAGAATTTGCTACGTCGTTGTTCTCGGCTGTGGTGGATTTTGTACTGGCAATGTTCTTTGCGATTTACATTTTGGTAGAGAAGGATATTCTTGCAGTGCAGGGTAAGAAGATTCTCTATGCCTTCGGAAAGAAGGAGAAGGTAGAGAAGTTTTTGGGACTTATGAAGATGACATCGGATACATTTTCGAATTTCTTCACGGTACAGTGTGTAGAGGCTTGTATTCTGGGGATGTTGTTCTTCATCGTAATGACTATATTCCAGTTCCCCTATGCTATGGCAATCAGTGTGTTGATCGGTGTAACGGCACTTATTCCGGTGTGTGGCGCATTTATCGGATGTGGCGTAGGAGCATTTCTTATTATTATGGAGAGCCCGATTCAGGCAGTTTGGTTTGTCGTTGTATTTTTGATTCTTCAGCAGTTGGAGAACAATCTTATCTACCCGAAGGTAGTAGGCAATACCGTGGGACTGCCGGCTATATGGGTATTGGCGGCCATTACCATTGGTGGCTCCATGTTGGGCGTTGTCGGTATGTTGATCTTCGTTCCGTTGTTCTCGGTATTGTACGTACTGTTGCGAACCGAAGTTGCGAAGCGATTGAACCTACGGAGGATTCGTATCTCTGCGGATGGCAAGGTAGAATGGATTGAGGATAAAAAGAAAAAGAATGCACAGGCATAGAGGGAGGCGCATTGTATGACATCTATTACGAAAGATGCTTGGGATTTGGTGAAGGTTCACGGACGAACGAAGAAAGGCGAGAGACCTACGTTGTTCTGGACCGGAAGCGGTATTGAGTTAAATGTGAAGGCGTCCCAGCTTTCCTTAGTGTTGGAGGCCTCCTATAATACGTACGAGCAGTATGTGACAATCCTGGTAAATGGTGCAATGGTTTCTCGTGTGTGTCTTACCAAGGGAACTCATGAAATTGCGGTACTTCGCAATATGAACCGTGAGACCGTATATAACGTTCGATTGATTCGGGATGTGTTGCCTCCGGCGGGAGACTGGAATAACTACATTGATGTTGTGGACATTCTTACGGACGGTGAGTTATTGCCGGTAGAAGAGCGTCCGCATAAGCTTGTGTTTATCGGAGATTCTATTACGTGTGGCGAAGGCTGTATGGGTGCAAAGCAGGACATGGATTGGGTGTCCATGTATTTCTCCGGATATCAGAATTATACGTATATGACGGCAGAAGCGGTGGATGCAGAATATCAAGTGGTTGCCCAGAGTGGTTGGGGCATTCATTCCGGGTGGGACAATAATGTACGTACCGCGGTTCCTAAGTACTATACCAAGGTGTGTGGTTGGTTAACCGGTGATGAGATTGAGAAGCGTGGTGCTCTGGAAGAGTATGATTTCTCTGAGTTTGTGCCGGATGTTGTGGTATTGAATCTGGGAACCAACGATGCCAGTGCATTTGACCAGCCGGCTTGGGTTGAGCCGGACACCGGCATCGCATACAAACAAGAGAAGCGTGAAGACGGCACCTACGAGGAGGCTTCCAAGAAGCGTTTTGCAGATGATGCAATCGCATTTTTGAAGACATTGAGAGAGAAGCACCCTACGGCACATATTCTCTGGGTATATGGTATGCTTGGAACGCCGTTGGAACCGGTGATGAAGGAGACTTTGGAAGCATATAAGGAACAGACGGGAGATACCAATTGCTCGTATCTGCAATTGCCGGATACCACCGATGAGACGGTGGGAAGTCGTATGCACCCCGGATACTTGTCTCATTTGGCGGCAAGCAAGGTATTGGTACCTCGGATTAAGGAATTGTTGAAGTAAGAACTCGGAACACGAAATTCGTTAAGGCGGATTTCGTGTTTTTTCTGTGAAGTCAGATGGAATGGTTGACATTGGTAAATGAAATGTGCTATGCTCGAATTACAAGAAAGTACCAATTTCGAAAGGGGAAAATCACTATGAAACGAAGACCATGGTATGTAGGGTTATTGTTGTTGTGTATCTTGGCATTTGCCGCATGTAGTAAGGACAAGACTCCCGAAGTGGATTCGGGGAAGATTACGCCCACTGTGGAGGTGACGAAGGAAGCTGAGGTTACGCCAACGAATTTGATGGTGGGCACCAAAGGGTGCAAGGATTGGATTCAGGGGATGGCGGACGCGTACAACAAGTCGCAGAATGAATATTATGTGGAAGTACGAGAACAAGCTTGTTTTTGCAAAGATGAGAGACCGCACACATCTGCGACATTTTTGGAGGCAGTATGCAATGACCGTTATGATGCATTTGCATTTACAACAGAACAGTATAAAGGATGTTTGGAGACGCTAGAGACGGCTCACGTGTCTCAGCAGATGATGGGGATGTTTGTGGAATCCGTTGGAGATACGAAGACCATATTTCGTTCGCGCAAAAATGTAGTGACGTTGTGCAAGGATAGCATAAATATAGACGGTGTGGTTGCTTTCTTGGACTACTTGGAGGAATGCAGGCTTGCGGAATTGCCGTACACATTTACGATTGCGACGGATGCCTGTGAAAAGTGGGTAAGTGAGAAAGTCAAGGCATTTAACGAGTCTCAGAATGAGATTCGAATCGAAGTTGTCACGTTTGCATTACCGGAGACGGAGCAAGAGGTATATTTATCTGCAGAGTATGCACAGTTGATGAAGGAACAGAAGCCGGACATGTATTGTTTTACGGCGGAGCATTATAATTCATGCGTGGAAACGAGTTGTAAGGGGGATATACCACACTTTCAAATTATGTTCCCTGAGCAAGAGGTAGATTATGCAACAGGCTATTTTTCTGAGAAGTATGTAATCATAATCAGTTACCTTTGCGAGGAACCCTCTTATGTTGCGGAGTTTCTGGAGTTCTTGGCGGAGTAATCGGGGAGTGCCGATGGTGTGTTGAGTAAAATAAAAGAGTGATATGAACAATGACCTGAGAAGTTTAACTCTCAGGTCATTGTTATATGCAATAATATTGTTCAACACATTATCCTATCGGACAATCCACTTATGCATAGCAAGCCTGCAAACGCTCTGCAATGGCTGCAATGAAATCTGCAGAGTTTACACTTGTTACGGTGATGCCTTCGCACAGACCGGCAAGGTCCTTGGTCATGATGCCGTCATTGAGCGTCTTAAGAGTAGCAGTCTCCAGGTTCTCGCCAAATGCAACGAGCTCCGGAAGGTTATCCTTCTCGCCACGCTTCTTAAGAGCACCGCTCCAAGCAAAAATAGTTGCCACAGGGTTGGTGGAAGTCTCTTCGCCCTTCAAATAGCGGTAGTAGTGTCTTGTTACGGTGCCGTGAGCAGCCTCGTACTCATAGTTGCCGTCGGGACTAACCAGAACGCTGGTCATCATAGCAAGGGAGCCAAATGCGGTGCTGACCATATCACTCATAACGTCGCCGTCGTAGTTCTTGCAAGCCCAAATGAATCCACCTTCGGAACGAATGACACGAGCAACCGCATCGTCAATCAAGGTGTAGAAGTAGGTGATGCCCGCAGCCTCAAACTTCTCCTTGTACTCTGTATCGTAGATCTCCTGGAAGATATCCTTGAAACGATGGTCGTACTTCTTGCTGATGGTGTCCTTGGTGGAAAACCACAGGTCTTCACCGCAGGAGAGTGCGTATTCAAAACAACTTCTTGCGAAGGAGGCGATGGAGGTGTCCTTGTTGTGCATACCCTGAATCACACCGGGACACTCAAAATCGTAGATTGCTTCGCGGAACAATTCATTTCCGTTCTTGTCACTGAATACTAGCTCCGCCTTGCCTTCTTCGGGAACGCGGTATTCGGTGTTCTTGTACACATCGCCGTATGCATGACGTGCAATGGTGATGGGCTTCTTCCAGCCGCGAACTGCCGGCTTAATGCTGTCAATCATAATGGGAGCACGGAATACGGTACCGTCCAAAATGGAACGAATGGTGCCGTTGGGGCTCTTCCACATCTGCGTCAGGTTGTACTCCGTCATACGCTGTGCGTTGGGAGTGATGGTAGCACACTTAACCGCAACGCCGTACTTCTTAGCTGCGTAGCTTGCATCCAAGGTTACTTGATCTTTCGTCTTTTCTCTCTCTACAAGGCCAAGATCGTAATACTCGGTCTTCAAGTCAACAAAGGGAAGAATCAACTGATCCTTAATCATCTGCCAGAGAATGCGGGTCATCTCATCGCCGTCCATCTCTACCAAGGGAGTTGTCATTGCAATTTTGTTCATTGGGAACACCTCTCATTTTCATATTATAGTAGTTGTCCTTACCCGTGAAAATGACGGGCAAGGGCAGTGGCACATCTTCAATTCCTACTTGCTGTGTGCTGCGTAGTAGTTAATCAAGCAGCCCTCCAGAATGATTTCCTTCTCGTCGGGAGTCAGATTCTTCACGTACAAGGTGATATCATGTACATTTCCGTCCGCAGTCAATACCTTTGCAGGGAACTCCTCTTTGCCTTCCATGATATATTTGCGCACGTTAGGAATATATACATAGTCGCCATCGCTGTACGGGAACTCGGTGCCTTCCTCCAAGGTGAAGGGAAGGATACCCCAGTTGATACAGTTGCTGCGATAACGCTTGGTAGCAAATTCATAGCAAATGTTTGCATATCCGCCAAGCACCTTCTGGCAGGATGCGGCCTGTTCTCTGGCGGAACCGTCCCCGGGACGATTTGCAAATACACAAGAACCAAACTGGGTGTTGCTAAGCAGTGCTTCTGCATCACCGAAATGAGCAAGCACCTCCATAAGCTCTTCAGGCTTCTCACCGTTCTGTCTTGCAAGGTCTACCGCATGGATTGCCTTACTGCGTCCTACATATTCGGGAACGCGACGGGAGAGTGCGAACTCGGAGAGACGAAGAGGATTACTTCTGTAAGAGCTGGTCTCACCGGAAGGAATCAACTCATCGGTGGTGGTTACGGGATCGCGGATAACAGCGGCAAGTTTCACCAACATATTGTCGGTAAGTGCCTCCATCTTAGGCCAGTCTGTAATGTTGGGACCGAGGATGAGCTCAGCGTCCTTGTCTACCTTGCCGTAGCCGTAGTACAGACGATTCTGATATACAGTCTTATCAAAATGATACTCGTGGCTCGGTACTTCGTACTCGATATCGGTAGCAGCGGTAATTACACCGCCATTTGCCGCGGTAGCGGCGATACTGCGGGCATCCATAAGAGCTACGCCGCACAACTGTCCATCGGAGGGCTTGGAGCCTTCGCGGTTCGGGAAGTTTCTCGTAGTATGACGAAGGGACAGACCGTTGTTGGACGGAACATCACCGGCACCGAAGCAAGGACCGCAGAAGGAGGGTTTAATCACCGCACCGGCCTTTAGAAGCTCTGCGGAAGCACCGATCTTCGTAAGCTCGAGACTAACGGGAACGCTGGTAGGGTATACATTCAAGGAGAAATATCCGTTGCCGCAACTGTTGCCTGCAAGAATTGCGGCAGCCTCGTCGATGTTGTCGAACAAACCGCCGGCACAACCTGCGATAACACCCTGATCGGCATATACCTTGCCGTCCTTAACCTTATCGGTCAACTTATAAGTTACATTCTTAAACTTTGTGGAAGCTTCGGCTTCCACCTTAGCAAGAATCTCTTCTGCATTTTCCACGAATTCATGAATGGTGTATGCATTGGAAGGATGGAAAGGAAGAGCAATCATGGACTCCACCTTATCAAGCTCAATGGTAATAAAACGATCATAATAAGCGCCGTTACCGGGCTGAAGCTCCTTATAGCACTCTGCGCGATGGTGAGCGGTGTAATGACCCTTGGTAATCTCGTCCGTTACCCAGATGGAGGACAAGCAAGTGGTCTCTGTAGTCATAACGTCAACGCCGTTACGGAAGTCAATGGGAAGGTTGGCAACACCGGGGCCAACGAACTCAAGAACGCGATTCTTCACGAATCCGCTCTCGAAGGTTGCCTTAACCAGAGCAAGAGCAACGTCATGAGGACCGATACCGCGCTTGGGAGTACCTGTGAGGTATACGAGAACAACTTCGGGCATATCCAGATCCCAAGTGTTCTTAAGAAGCTGCTTCACAAGTTCGGGACCGCCTTCGCCAACACCCATGGTACCGAGAGCACCGTAGCGAGTGTGAGAGTCGGAGCCGAGAATCATATTGCCGCAAGCAGCCAACTCTTCACGAGCGTAGGAGTGAATAACGCTCTGGTTGGCGGGAACGTAGATACCGCCGAACTTTTTTGCTGCGGAGAGACCGAATACATGGTCGTCTTCGTTGATGGTACCGCCTACTGCGCACAAACTGTTATGGCAGTTGGTCATGGCATAGGGAAGCGGGAACTCGGTAAGTCCGCTGGCACGTGCCGTTTGAATGATACCGACATAAGTTATATCGTGAGATACCATGGCATCAAACTTGATCTTCAATTTGTTATCATCGCCGGACGTATTATGAGCGGAGAGGATTCCGTAAGCCATGGTCAGCTTCTTCGCTTCTTCCTTGGGCATAAGTCCTTCCGCAACCGGCTTGCCGTCTACAAGATAGACGCCACCATTGTGTACTGTAATCATAGTTACCTCCAAAATTCTCTGTCTGCGTCACATTCTGTGGCGCAAATGACGTTCTTATTCTGTCGAAACAAATCCATCAAATATTATAAGTAAAGACTTGAAAACTGTCAACCTTTATTGCACCATTCTCGTGCACAATTAAGGGAAAATGATGTGTGACGGGAACAAACAAGGATGGGAGGAGAATTTGTCGTACGAATATTTGCGAAAAGAACAAAAGGGCTTGTGAATCTTGGGGGCGTCGCTTAAAATTGTAGGAAAACATTCAAGGGGGATCGTCCATGGGACTGTTCACGTTCATTTTGTACCTGGTGATATTTATTGAAATACTTCTGCTGGAAGAGTATACCGATTCGGAATATCGGGGAACCGAGTTAATGGCCGCCATCGGTATTGTGTTGACATTACTACTGTGGGTATGTGATGCATTCGGTACATTGGAACTTGTATTTATTGCATTTCAGTGGGTATCCTTCGGGTATTTTACGTGGCGTCACATTTTGTTCTTTCGGCAGTGGCGAGGACGAGGAGGAGTATAGAATTCGGCCTTATGAGTTTTTTCACGATTTCTGCACAAAATGCATGACAAAGTGTAGGAAAGATGCTATACTTAAATGTGATGTGGAGTAGAGGGTGACCGGATTGTGGGTCACCGAGGAACAAGTACCGGTCATTACGAAGGAGGAGTTATGAGCATTTGTCCCGTTATCGGTCATTGTGTGATGCCGAAAGAGATTTTTAATGCGACTATGTGGAAGAAGGACACGGAGTTTTTGGATGATGCAGTGTATGAGATTTGCGTCAGTCCATTTGCACGAAAGAACAATGCCCTACAGATTCATATGGCAGTGCTGGCGGATGGTAAGATTGTACGATTTGCAGATTTGAACCCACTTATGAAGAAACCTAGAGTAGAGGCGTATCTCGGAGAGCTTCAGAAGCGTCTGACAGAGGTTTTAGAGGCGCATTTTCAGTGGGAAGACGACGGAGATCACGATGTATGGATATCCTATGGCGGGAGTGCGGCTTGGAGGTCTGAGGACGAGCTGAACACCACCAATCTTCGAATGGTATTGATGTTGAAGGATACATTACCTTTGGAACAGGGTGAGGATGCCGTGATTCGCAAGAAACTGAAGGGGGAACTTCTGAACTGGATGGAAGAGGTGCGTCATGATGTACAGGTGAATCGAAGCGAAATGTACGAGAAGGATTATCATGCGATTTTGGCGGCGGAATTGCTTCCCCATGATAAAGAAAATACAGACATTTTGAATACTATGGCGATTATTGCCGCGGCAGTGCTTGTGGTGAGTTTCTTCTTGTTGGATTGGTTCTTTTTCCAAGTGATTGCTTTGGTAATTGCGGGATATACGGGATTTCGTGCGGTGCAGAAGCAGAAGTATGTATGTGCAGGAATTTGCCTTGTGATTGCTATTGTGTCGATTGTACTATGCGTTATCAGTTATAGAGATTTGCAGGAATCCATGAAGGGCATCGAACTTACGATACCCCAGAAGAAGTAGTGAACAAAGGAATGGTTGAAGGGTATGGCGAGATCGGAGAATCAGAAGTTGAAGCTTCTCTACTTGATTAAGTTTCTAAGAGAATGGACCGACGAAGAACATGGATTGACCATCGAGCAGATTGTTGAGAAGTTGAATGGCGAAGGCATTGAAGCGGAACGAAAGAGTTTGTACACCGATGTGGAATTGTTGCAGGAATTCGGCATTAACATAGTGAAATACAAGAAGAATCGAACATGGTATTATGCTTGGGTGGAACGTGAATATGACGTGGCAGAGATTAAGCTACTGGTAGATGCGGTTTGGTCCTCCAAGTTTATCGAAGTAGAGGAGTCCCGCAAGTTGGTGAAGAAATTAGGAAACCAGTTGAGCCGACACGAGTCCAGAAGATTGGAGCGACAGGTATACGTAACGGACCGAGCAAAGTCCGGAAATGAACGGGGACTTGAAAGTGTAGATGCTATTCACGATGCTTTGGCGGACAATGTTCGAATTTCCTTTGATTATATGGAATGGAACGAACGGAAGCAATTGACCCTACGTGAAAACGGTCACAAGACAGATATCAGTCCGTGGATGCTTTTATGGGAAAATGCCAACTATTATTTGGTTGCCTATGACCCGGCGAGAGCAGAGATTCGTCATTACCGAGTGGATAAGATGGCACATGTTGTATTGTCGGAGAAACCCAGAGAAGGCAAGGATGTATTTGAAAAGAAAGGCCCGGAGAGTTACAGTCAGAAGCGTTTCCAGATGTTTGACGGAGAACCGGAGGCAATCACTCTTGCATGTCATAAAAATCTAATCGGAGCCTTCATTGACTACTTCGGAACAGAGATTGCGGTGCGTGAAACCCCAGAGAAAGATTGGTTTGAAGTACGAGTGAACGCAGCACCGACACAGGTGTTTCTCGGTTGGATCTTCGGACTGGGAGAGGACGTGCGTATCTTGCGTCCCACAAGTATTGTAGACAAGATGAATACCTGGTTGCAATCGGGACTTCGCAGACATGAGAAACGAACCGTACGAAATGTTATTTTCGATCTCGGAATGGTGTTGGTGGATTTTCGATATGACGCATATATGAAGGAATTGAAGTTTCCGAAGGAACGCAGAAGCTTCTTTGAGAAGCATATTATTCTCAGTGAACTGTGGAAAGAGATGGACAACGGAAGCTTGTCGCAAGCGGAAGCGGTGGAAGAATTCGTAGCAAGGTATCCTGAGCAAGAACCTTGGATTCGACAGTTTTTCGAGAATCCGGTGCGGTTAGTAAGAGCCTATCCCAATACATCGGCATGGATTGCATGGTGCAAAGAGAATGGGTATCGGACGTATCTTCTTACCAATTACCCTGAAGAAATCTTCGATCTTCATGCGCGTAAGGTCTTTCGCTTCTTGCCTATGGTGGATGGATGTGTCGTGTCTGCCAAAGAGCATGTTTCCAAGCCCTCCGATGAGATTTATCGAATTCTTCTGAATCGGTACGGATTGGTTCCGGAGGAGTGTGTATTTCTAGACGATCGCAGAGAGAATATCGAAGCGGCGGAGGCCATGGGGATTCACGGAATCTTGGTGAAAGACCGCGACAAAGCCTGGCAGGAGCTTAAGGACTTTTTGGAGGCCAATAAAACAGTATAACAGAACAATGGATGCTCCCTTCGTGGCTTGCGAAGGGAGCTTTTTTGTTATGCATCACAATTATTTGCGGCGCAAGTACCATTTTTGCAAAGCGTCCAAGAGAAGATACAAGGTGGTGGCAAGGATGCTCAAAAGTACAATAGACATAATAACGAAATCCAACTGAAAGGTTTGACTGCCGTAGATAATCAGATAACCAAGTCCGGCTTTGGCTCCCAGAAATTCGCCGATGATGACACCAACAAGAGAGAGTCCCATGTTTACTTTCATAACGCTGAGAAGGGTACCGACGTTTCCGGGGATGATGATTCGCCGGAGAACATCCATTTTGTTTCCGCCTAAGGTGTAGATTAGTTTTATTTTGTCCGGTTCCGTTTCGGAAAATGCTTGATAAACCGTCATTGTTGCACCAAACACCGCTACAGAAACCGCGGCAATGATGATGGTTAAGGAGGAACTTCCGAACCACACAATAAACAAAGGGGCAAGAGCGGATTTCGGAAGACTATTGAGAATAACCAGATAAGGCTCTGCAACTTTGTGCAACGTATCGTTCCACCATAATATAATTGCCACGGCAAAAGCAACGGCAATAACGATGGCAAAGCTAACACAGGTTTCCAAAACGGTAACCGACAGATGAGACATTAATGTGCCGGATTCGGCCAACATGACAAAGCATTTCCAAATACGGCTGGGGCTACTGTAGAAGAAGGAATCGATGATTCCGTAACGGGTGCCGAGTTCCCAATAGAGGAGGAAACTCAACATGATTATGACGCGAAGCGAATTGATAATCAAGCGTTTCTTCTTGTGATAGCGCAGATATTCCTGCAAGGTAGTGAAACTGGGGACACTCATGACATTAACTCCTTCCATAAGGTGCGAAAATAATCTTGGAATAACGGGGAGTTCCGTGAATCCAAGGGCGAGAGCACAGACAACTCCGGAGTGATGGGATGTTCGGCAACGATTTTCGTAGGAATTTTGTCAAGGACAAGAACTCGATCCGCCATACTGATAGCCTCAGATACATCATGGGTAATAAGAATAGCGGTGATACCGAACTTCTTGATTACGGAGTGTACGTCGTTGGAAATGAGCAGTCTGGTCTGTGCATCCAGTGCGGAAAAGGGTTCGTCCAGAAGAAGTAGGTCCGGCTTCTGCATCAATGTACGAATGAGAGCAGCTCGTTGGCGCATACCGCCGGAGAGTTCGGAGGGTTTGCTTTCGGAGAAGTTCAAGAGACCGTAATCCGACAACATGGAGTCTATTTTTTGTTCGTTTTCATGGGTGTATTGATGGTGAATCTCAAGCCCCAGAGCAATGTTTTGCTTGGTGGTGCGCCATTCTAACAGATGGTCCTTTTGCAACATATATCCGATGGTATATGTGGAGTTCTTAACGGGCTGACCGCCTATGGTTATACTGCCGGACATCGGCTCCAGTAGTCCCGCCAGCAGAGATAATAGTGTTGTCTTGCCACATCCGGAAGGACCGACGATGGCGACGAATTCCCCCGGAGCAACGGAAAATGACAGGTTGTCGATGACCGGTACTTCTCCGGTGTGTCGGAAGTAAGAAAAGGAGACGTTATGAATTTGAAGAAAGGGATCCATGGCCAACCAAATGCTTTTATATGACAATATATGCATTGCATGTCAAAAGGTCACGAATCGACACGAATAAAAATAGTACGAACAAATGTTCGAAAAAAGTGTTGACAAGGCTATGAATTGTGATATACTATAAACACAGAACAGATGTTCGGAGGTGAGGCGTGTGGTTATCAGTCAAGAGATGTCTTTGGAGAGGAAACTGGAGATATTATCGGATGCAGCGAAGTATGATGTGTCATGTACGTCCAGCGGAGTGGAGCGTAGTGCTGTGAAAGGAAAGCTGGGGGATTCCTCGGCCATGGGTATTTGTCATTCTTTCGCTGCCGACGGACGGTGTATCAGTTTGTTGAAGATTTTATATACCAATGAGTGTATCTTCGATTGCAAGTATTGCATTAATCGTTCGTCCAATGATGTTATTCGAACAAGCTTTACTCCGGAAGAAGTGTGTCAGTTAACCATGGAGTTTTATCGAAGAAACTACATAGAAGGGCTATTTTTGAGTTCGGGGGTTATGATCAGCCCCAATTATACTCTGGAACAGTTGCTGATTACCTTACAATTGCTTAGAGATACCTATGGCTTCATGGGATATATTCATGTGAAGGTGATTCCGGGGGGAGACCCGTCATTGGTAGAGATGCTTGGATGGTATGCGGATCGTCTCAGTGTGAATTTGGAGTTGCCGACGGCAGATGGGTTGCGTGAACTGGCACCACATAAGTCAAGGAAGAATATTTTGACGCCTATGCGTCAGATTCAAGGGTGTATTGATGAGAGTAGAAATCGCTTGGGGATGATGGGTGGTAATCGAAGTGCATTTTGGCATACGAAACAGCGTTTGGCTAGAGAAGGAAGTGCCTTGGCGGGGAATACGGAGGACGCACTGGAAGATAGGAATTTGGAGAAGAATGATACAAGGGGCGAGAGTTCTACGGAGATTAGGAACTTCGGTATGTCCGGGGAGAATCGAAGTTTATCTACCGGAGGTACAAAGGGGTACTTACAATATGCACCGCCGCAGTCCATGAAGGGAAGAAAGGGATTTGCGGTAGGAGGGCAGAGTACCCAGATGATTATCGGCGCAACACAGGAGACGGATTATCAGTTGATTCAAGTGGCGGAAGCATTGTATCACAGTTTTGATTTGAAACGAGTGTTTTATTCTGCATTTGTGAAGGTGAACGACGATTCTCGCTTGCCTGATATTCCGGGAGGACCGCCACTTCTTAGAGAGCATCGGTTGTATCAAGCAGATTGGCTATTCCGATACTATGGGTTCTCCGCAGGGGAATTGCTATCGGAGAAGCAGCCGAACTTTAATGTGTTTTTGGACCCGAAGTGTGATTGGGCGATTCGAAATCTGCAGCATTTTCCGGTGGAGGTGACTACGGCGGATTATTTTACTTTGCTCCGAGTACCCGGTATCGGACCAAGATCTGCCAAGAGAATTATATCCACCAGAAGAAGCGGAAGGTTGGATTTTGGTGTGTTGAAGCGTTTGGGAGTGGTATTGAAGCGTGCCAAGTATTTTCTTACATGCAATGGTCGTATGGAGTACGGAGGTCCGCTTAGTGAGGATAACATAACGAATTGTTTGATCGGTGAGGATAGTAGGCACCGAAAGGGGCATTTGGATGCGTATGGAGCCGGATATCGGCAGATATCTTTGTTTGATTGCAGTAATTGCGGCTAGGAGAGTGAGATGGAGCAGATGTGGAAGACAATTTATCTGTGTGAGGACAGTGTGGAAGGCATCTTTACGGCCGTATATGATGCGTGGGGGAATCGCAAGAAGCAGGGAATGCAGGAGATACGGGCCACACAGACCGGCGGACATAATTACGAATTGTTTGCGGAATACGTTGCGGTAGTATCGGATGCGGAGAAGACGGAGAAAGTATTACGTAGTGTGAGAAAGAAACTCTCTGCAAGTCTTGAATATATGTTGCTTAAGGCAGCGATGTCCCATGCGGAGGAACGAGCGCAGGTCATTTATGAAGTGTTACAGTTGTCTTTTGCTAAAGGGAGAGATTGTAGCAGGGATTTGTCAGTGGTATGTAATTGCCGTCTCATGGAGATTCTACGTTATTATGCGAATGAAGAACATTTGATGCTTGGATTTCTGCGATTTCAGCCGGTTGGTGAGCACCGGTGGCTGGCGGTTATGGAGCCGAAGAACAACATTCTTCCCGGGCTTATGGCACATTTCAGTCAGCGGTTTAATACGGAGGATTTTATCATCTTTGATAAGGGACGGGGAATAGCCGGAATCTATAACAGTACGCAGAAAACATTGCAGGAACCATGGGTGTTGATGGAGTTGGACGATACGCAGAAGAACGCATTGGAACGTGCAGAGAAGAGAAAGGATCGTTATAAGAATCTGTGGAGGATATTTTTTAAGACAATTGCTATTGATGAGCGGGAGAATTATGCTTGTCAGCGTAATTTATGCCCGTTATGGTATCGAACTTATATGACGGAATTTCTCCGAGAGAATGGCGACAGTGTGGAGCATGAGTTTCGGCAGGAAGTGTCCGATCAGAAGCCGGACATTTCTGCCAACTATATTACAAGACTGTCGAGGCAGTAGTAAGTCATGTCAGGATCCAATCTGCCGGGAGAACTTGTTGCTATGAGGTTCAATTTCTCCATGACACGGATGGAAGCAAGGTTGGCCTTATGTATGGTGGCATATACGTGAATAGGATGTTGCGGTTTGAGGGATGCCAAATAGTCACGGATTGCAAGGGAGGCATAACCGTTACCACGAACATCGGGAAGGATATAATATTCTAAGTTGTAATATCCGGTGGGATATTCCGGCGTTGTTGACAAGGAGAGATTGCCGATGAGCGTCTGGGTTCCCCTCAGACGGATACCAAGAGGAAGCTGTAAGGGATCCATTTCCGCATATGCACGAGTATATTGATAACGTGCATGAACTTCTTGCGGAACTAGAGTACGCAAGGAGTTGGGAAGATAGAAGGGATCGTCTTTGTGTAATTGATATAAAGCCAGTGATTCTTCCGAAGACATGGACCAATAGGAGAATCTTTTGGATGAGTAATAGCAGTATGGTGCATCAGTAAGATAAGCAAGACGTTCTGACAGATAAGCTGCTTCTACTTCCCACAAGTCGGTTACAATAGTTCGGCAGTGAAGAGAAGTAGTATGTTCGTCTTCGAAGCCGATTACGGGGATATCTTGTTGTTCCAAAAGAAGTGCAAGTTCATTATCGTCGGTAATGTAGAGTGCATCTTTGCGGAGGACGGTGGGATAACAGGAGAGTATTTCGTAGCGAATTCCATTGGAAGTAATACGGCGCAGAAAGGTCGTTGCTTCTGTGGAACTGTGGTCATGATTAAAGAGTAGTAGTTTGATATCCATTTTCCTTTCGCTGAACATGAGCGATGCTCATATTTCTCCTTTGACAGTGTTGAATGAGGCGGTGACTTCGGTGTCACTGCTTCACTCAACATAACACAGTTAGTGGGGAGATTCAAGGTCTTTTTTCTGTGGAGACGATGGTGTACAGCCGCATTTTAATACGATGCGTTCGAATAGGAGTCCGGCCAACATCCATGCGGGAAGGTAGTCTAAGCGTATGATACCTTGGATATTCATCTTGGCATGTGAGTAGTTCCAAGGACAGGCGTGGATATTCTTTAGCAGTGAGCCGGTAACAAATTCTCCGATGAAGATGCAGATTGCGTATACAAAGCTTCGGATAAGAAAGTGGACGGAGCGCAGACGATGATATAAAGGACAGAGAAATGCTGCGGCTCCGTAGATGGGAAACATCCAGAGGGATGTCTTGCATAGAAGCTCCGGCTGACGAAGGCGGAGTGAATGCATACCGGTCCAGAAGCATTCCCAACACCAGCCGGCAATCCCACATAGCAGAAACTGTTTGAAAAAAGTTTTCATGTTATACCTCGGTTTTGTTTTAAGATGATATACGATTTATAATGCCACATGACAAACGTTTGTCTTTGTGATATGATAATCGAGAAGAGTTGTGGAACTTTTTGCGTATGCCAATATTATTGGCGAAGAAGGTACGACTTATGCAATGAGAATAATAATGTGAGGATGGGTGAGTTAATGGAGATTGAACGTAAGTTTCTTGTAATGGAAGACGTGGAGGAATGGAAGGAGTACCCTAGTAGACACATAGAACAGGGCTATTTGTGTACCAAGGGAAGTACGCTTCGAATTCGTAAGGCAGATGATGTCTGTTATTTGACGTTAAAACGTAATAGGTCTACAGAAGGTGCAGTGGCCGGTGCGATTATAAATCACGAGGTCGAAGAAGAGATTCCGTTGTCGTCATATGAATATCTTAAGAGCAAAGTCGATGGCAACATGGTTACCAAGACGCGATATTATATCCCTTACGAAGATCACACCGTCGAACTTGATGTATTCGAGGGGGTCTTGGAAGGGTTGATTCTGGCAGAGATTGAGTATTGTGATGTTTTGGATGTGAAATCCCTTACATTACCGAAGTGGTTCGGTCCGGAAGTGTCCTTTGATAAGAGGTTTCGAAACTCTTACCTGTCACAGATAGAAGGGATAGAGGATTTGTTTCGCTAGAGAATGGTTGCCTTTTCGCGATGCTGGTTGCAGTAGTAAGGACTCCTATTTTCGATTGCTTTTGCGGGGGAATGTCTGTGGCACATTTGAAGAAGCGAGAGATGGTTTTGTTACATTTTCACAAAATGCAACTAGCTGAATTCAGCGAAATCACGGTTGAGCCGGTGCGGCATTTCGGCATGTTGTCGAATGCCGCACGCTTATTTTGGCTACTTCTCCAAAAATAACTAATCAAACTAGTTATTTGCACTGAGGTACTTTACAATCCGTGAAGAAGCGTGTATGATAATTACAGTATCGATGGTAAGATATCTTTTGCCAAGCTTACTAATACAGTAAGCATTCTATTTTATCGTGTTTACGAATATCAGTAAGCAAGGTTCCCGGGAATAGTTATAAGCGTTATATGAGGGTAAGGTATGTTCGCGCACGAAATACACATTTGGCCAATGTGTATTGGAGGTGAGAACGAGTAATATGGTTGCCTGCTTGAATTTATTGTGAGCAACTGTGTTTGGAGTAGGTAAGGAGGAAAGATGTTAGTGGCATTTTGGTCGGGAGACGACCGAAGAGATACGGCGGGAATTATGGCACTTACAGCGATTGTTGGATGTCTTAGTTTTCCGTGTAAGGTTTTAACCATGGAGAATTATCTGTGTACGCATAATATGGGGTTTCATTTGCTTGGAAAGCGATACGATGAGATTAAGAGTCGGTATCGTAATAATAGTCCTGAGAATTTTACGGTAGGGGATACGTTTTTGCATCACATTCGGCGAGAAACCGGCAGGAGCATTCGGCATAATCGTTGTGTTGAGATTATACCGGAGTCCCTTTATTTTCTGCCGTTGAATCAAAGTACACAGAGAGATGTTTACGAATACGGATTTGAGAATGAATATGTGGAACTGATGAACTACGGATTGGAGTTCTATGACTTTGTGTTTGTTAATGTGGAGCAGAATCGAAATATAAGCACAATCCCGATTCTTGATATGGCAGACGAGGTGGTGGTGTGTTTGCCGGCAGATGCATATGCATTGCGAGAGTTCTGTGACAAGTATAAGTCCATTTTACATAAGGTTTACTTTGTGTTTTGTGGGCAAGGTTCGTCGTTATTTCATCAGATGTTGGATGCTAAGTTTGGTGAGAAAGCAACACGTTGGACGTATTTGGAATATACGATGTCGGCATTTGCTGCACTGACGGAGGGACGAGGCTTAGAGTATCTGTGCACCCATTTCTATGACGACAAAGGGCAATCGGAATATGAGTTTGTGAATCAAGTGAAAGAGATGGTGTATCAGATTATGCAGAAGGAACGACGACTGTGGAGTTGCCAGAGTGTTGATATTGATATTTCAGAGGAATTAAGCGACGAAGATGAGGCGGAGTGTGGTACGATCGGTTATGCGAGAGAATTAGAAAGGCTTCATCGATGGAGAGTTGCGGAAAGTCGAATGGAAGACAGAGGCATAATGTATGAAGAGAGTTGATGAAAACAACGAAGGAAAGGAATTTGTGAAGGAAGCCAGATGATTGAGATGTAAGTGAAGGGTGGTATACAATCGAAAGAACCCTGCAATAATGCAGGGTTCTGAAGAAATGAAATCGTCATCCGATTATTGTACACTAACGGTTGGAACCCATGCAGAAGAGTGCAATTGTTCCGGGACCGGAGTGGGATCCGATAGTGGGACTAACGTAGTTGTATACGATATTCGTAATACCGAAGCGTTCGGTCACGAGATTGCCTACGAACTGAGCATCTTCTAAGGAGTCGCCGTGGCTGATAAATACACAATCGTTGGTATATCCTTCGATGGCGGATGCCATGTTGTCTACCAAGGCGGTCAATGACTTCTTACGTCCGCGAACGTTGTTGAGAGAAACCAAATGTCCACCATCGTCAACATGGAGTACCGGCTTGACATTAATGAGAGAACCAATAACTGCTGTTGCCTTGCTGACACGTCCGCCACGATGCAGGTATTTTAAATCCTCTACGGTAAAGAAATGACAGAAGTGTAACTTGTTCTCTTCAATCCATGCTGCAATGTCTGCCATGGATTCACCGGAAGCTTTCTTCTGAACTGCATAGTAGATAACAAGACCTTGACCTAAGGATGCGGACAAGGAGTCAACTACTGTAATGGTTCTCTCGGGGAATTCTTCGGCAAGTTCTTGGGCCACCAGTACAGTATTGTTGTGAGAGCAACTGAGAGCGGAAGAGAAGCTGATATGCAGGATGTCATTGCCGGCAGCCAAAATCTTTCGAAACTCTTGCATTGTATGATCGATATTAGAAGCAGAGGTCTTAGGTGCCGCACCATCACGCATCATCTGATAGAAGGTGGACGGATCAATAGCATTGTCGCCACCATAAGTAACCTCATCAATAATATAATACAAAGGCTCAACATAGATGTTGTTCGCCTTGATAAAATCATCGGGCAAATCGCAACAGGTGTCAGTAGAAATAATAAAGTTGGACATGAATAAAACCTCCGTCTGTGATATAATAAACGAAATGATAAGTTCCGAGATTCTAAAAGATGTGGTTTTCGAAACTACATACATATTATCATACATTTTTCTGCTGTGCAAGAGGAAAATGAGGTTCGAAACATCTTTTTGCCGGAAAAAATACATGTTTTAAAAAAAGCCTTTGCTATTTTCGAAAAGTATGCTATAATACCATAAGTTATATAACTTAGGAGGATTCCATATGAAACATATTACTACTTTGAATGCAAAGAATCTTAAGGACACCGTTAAGAAGGGTGGCTGCGGTGAGTGCCAGACTTCTTGCCAGTCTGCTTGCAAGACTTCTTGTACTGTTGGTAACCAGAAGTGTGAGAATGCCGGCAAGTAATTTGCTATACCAATCTATGTGATTGAAAGGCATGCCGTTTGCAGCATTTACAAGACATGATAATCGTAAGATAAGCAGCGACATCTGATGCCGCTGCTTATTGTATGTAATGAGACTATGGAGGTACAAAAGGTTGATACATCAGTATAAAAATAATGGTTACAATATCGTTTTGGATGTGAACAGTGGTATGGTTCACGTGGTGGACGATGTAACTTATGATATGATTGCGTTATTAAATGATAAGTCGAAGGATGAGATTGTCGGAGAACTTCTTGAAAAATATGAAGGGAAGTTACCGGGAGAAGATGGTGTCTGTCTCGGCGGAGAGGCGGCACAGAAGGAGTTAGAGGACATTTACGGAGAACTTCAGCAGATGATTGCCGACGGAACTTTGGATTCCAAGGATGAGTATGAACCCTTTATTCAGCAATTTTCCAAGCGTGACACTGTAGTAAAGGCACTTTGCCTGCATATTGCTCACGATTGCAATTTGGCATGTCGTTATTGCTTTGCCGAAGAGGGCGAGTATCACGGACGTCGTGCGCTCATGAGTTATGAGGTTGGTAAGCAGGCACTTGATTTTTTGATTGCCAATTCCGGCACAAGAAAGCATCTGGAAGTGGATTTCTTCGGCGGAGAGCCATTGATGAATTGGGATATTGTAAAGCAGTTGGTGGCTTATGGTCGTGAACAGGAGAAGCTTCACAACAAGGAGTTTCGTTTTACATTGACTACCAATGGAGTTCTCCTTAATGATGAAATCATGGAGTTTGCCAATAAGGAGATGAGTAACGTTGTTCTCAGTATTGATGGTAGAAAAGAGGTTCATGATTTCATGCGTCCCTTCCGTAAGGGTGCGGGAAGCTATGATTTGGTTGTTCCGAAGTTTCAGAAATTGGCCGAGAGCCGAAATCAGACGGACTATTACGTGCGTGGAACATTTACGCATTACAATACCGATTTTGCTAAGGATGTTATACATTTGTCCGAACTGGGCTTTGAGCAGATCAGCGTTGAGCCGGTAGTTGCGGCACCGGAGGATTCTTATGCGTTGACAGAGGAGGACATTCCGAAGCTACTTGACCAATATGATGAGCTGGCCAAGTACATTTTGGAACGTAGAAAGTCTAAGTGGATTAATTTCTTCCACTTCATGCTTGATCTCAGTGGTGGTCCCTGTGTATACAAGCGCCTGTCCGGTTGTGGCTCGGGTACGGAGTATCTTGCCGTAACGCCTTGGGGCGATCTGTATCCTTGTCATCAGTTCGTAGGAAATGAGAAATTTCTTATGGGCGATGTGTACAAGGGAGTGACCAATACGGAGTTACGTGAGGAGTTCAAACAGTGCAACGTATACGCAAAGGAAGATTGCAAGAATTGTTTTGCGAAGTTCTTCTGTAGCGGTGGTTGTGCGGCAAATGCATATAACTTCAACGGAGACATTCGTTCCGTATACAAGGAAGGCTGTGAATTGCAGAGAAAGCGCGTGGAATGTGCAATTATGATTCAGGTTGCGGAAGCGAATCAACAGAAATAGGGTAACGACGGAGAAATCGCAATGAGTACGAAGACAAAAGGTGCCTTACAGTTGGCATTGGTAATCTTAATTGTAGTAGGGATTATCGGATGGATATGCGTTGGAATTACGGATGACCGAGTTCCGGGAATTCATAATATCAAGTTGGGGCTTGACTTAAACGGAGGCGTCAGTGTTACTTACGAGACCGTGAAGGACAATCCTACGGAGACTGAGATGGCGGATACCATCGAGAAACTTCAGAAGCGTGCGGAAGCCATGAGTGCGGAGAGCGCTGTATTTCAGGAAGGCGACAACCGCATCAACGTGGACATTCCCGGTGTGGAAAATGCGGAAAAAGTACTTGCTACGCTTGGTGATGCCGGAAACATTTACTTCATTTACGGTGAGAATGCCGAAAGTGTTGCCAATATTAAGTATAGTGCAGACGGTACTTGGAGTTTGGCACGCCCTATGAAAGACATTATTGCCGATGGCGATGTGATTTTGGATGGTACGGACGTGACCGGAGCCGAGGGCATGTATACCTATGGCGACCAGGTGCAAGGGACGCAGTACATCGTAGTGCTTAATCTGAATGCTGCGGGTACCGGGAAATTTACCGAGGCAACGACTTGGGCAGCACAGAAAAGTGGACTGAAGAATCGCATTGCTATTGTATATGACGATGTGGTATACAGTGCACCGGCGGTGCCTAAGGCAATTACAGAAGGAGAAGTGCAGATTACCGGAAGCCAGTCCTTAGAGGAAGCGAAGAATCTTGCAACGATTATCCGAATCGGTGCGTTACCCATTGAGCTTACCGCTATTCGGTCCAATATTGTAGGTGCGACCTTGGGTAGTGAGGCTTTGTCTACCAGCATCGTAGCCGGTATTATCGGCTTTGTCTTGGTATGCGTATTCATGATTTGTGTATATCGTATTGCCGGTGTGGCTGCAAGTATCAGTTTGATTGTATATCTGGGGCTGGTGCTTCTGTTGATGCTGGCATTTGATGTGACCCTTACCTTGCCGGGCATTGCGGGTATTATTCTGTCCGTAGGTATGGCGGTGGATGCCAATGTTATTATTTTCACGCGAATCAAAGAGGAGCTTGCTACCGGTAAGACGGTGCGTTCCGCTATTAAACTTGGATACCATAAGGCTGCTTCGGCGATTATCGACGGAAATGTTACGACCTTAATTGCTGCGGCAGTGCTGTATTTCCGTGGCTCCGGTGTTATCAAGGGATTTGCAACCACATTAGCCATCGGTATCGTTGTGTCTATGGTGACGGCAATGTTCGTCACATGGCTGATTATGCAGACCTTTTATAATCTTGGCGCAGATAAAGCGGCTATGTATGGTGTGGCGAAGCCTGTTCGTCGTATGAATTTTGTTCGTCACGGTAAGAAGTATCTTCTCATTTCCGGCGCTATAATTGCGCTGTGTGTGGGAATGCTCTTCGTAAATAAAGCGACTATCGGATCGGCGTTAAATTACGGGTTGGATTTCGCAGGTGGTAGTTCCGTACAGGTATCATTTCCGGGAGAGCTTCCTTCCAATGCAGAGATGGAGCGTTTTGTAGCGGATACCATCGGTGAGACCGCAACAGTATCGGAAGTGAAGGGCAGCAATGCATTGATTATTAAGACCACGGCATTTTTGGACGATGAAGGGACAATGAACAATCTAAAGAAAGCTCTTGCAGACACCTATGGTGTAGACGAAGCCGGTATTGAGACCGAAACCATCAGTGGTTCGGTTAGTTCTCGTATGAAGACCGATGCAGTGTGGGCGGTTGTGACGGCAACGGTATGTATGCTGATTTATATTTGGATTCGATTCAAAAATCTCGCATTTGCCGCCGCATCGATTATTTCTTTGATTCACGATGTTTTGGTTGTTTTGTGCGTATATACTGTGGCACGAATTTCGGTAGATACCACATTTATTGCGTGTATACTTACCATTGTTGGCTACAGTATTAACGCTACTATTGTTGTCTTTGATCGTATTCGGGAGAACTTGGCAAAGATGCTTAAGAAGGATGCACTGGAGAATGTGGTAAATGACAGTATCAGCCAGACCTTGACCCGAAGCATCAATACTTCGTTAACCACGTTATTGACGGTAATTATGTTGATCATCTTGGGCGTGGATTCCATGCGCGTATTTGCGATTCCCTTGGCGGTAGGACTTCTGTGCGGAACGTATTCTTCCATCTGCATTGCCGGTACGTTGTGGTATGTATTTCGCAGACGTTCATTTTCGGCAGAACTAGCAGAAGAGAATACGCTAGCGGAGATGTAAGTATTGAATCGTACGGGAGTATCAGAGGAGATTATGAAGAAGTACACGGAAAGATGGATTATTCGAAACAAGTCCGGCAACGTGTCGGATTTGGTGAAGAACTTGGGAATTACACCGCAGTTCGCCAGACTTCTATGGAATCGCGGATATCAATCGGAAGAACAAGTGACGGAATATTTGTACCCGGGAAATGAGGCGGTTCCTTCGGGAGATAACCTTCCGGATGCGAAGGTGTTCTATCACATTTTGTTGGAGAAGCAGGCACAGGGAGCCCGGGTACGTGTTATCGGTGACTATGATGTGGATGGTGTTACTGCAACCTATGTTATGCTTGCGGGACTGTATTCTCTGGGAATTCCGGCGGATTATCGCATTCCGGACCGTGTAATTGACGGATACGGAATCAGCAACGCTATGGTTGAGGAATGTGTTCGTGACGGTGTGGATACGATTATTACTGTGGATAATGGTGTTGCGGCCTTAGAACAGATTGCGTATGCTAAGAAGCATGGACTAACGGTATTGGTAACGGACCACCATGAACCGCGTGAAGAATTGCCGATGGCAGATGCAATTGTAGATCCGAAGCGCCGGGATACTGCCTATTATGCGGACAATCTGTGTGGTGCTGTGGTTGCCGCAAAATTGATGGATATGGTGTTGCGGCTTCAGGGCAAGCCGGGATATTTGAGACATGTGTCGGAGATTTTGGCTTTGGCTACCGTTTGCGACGTCATGGAGTTGACCGGAGAGAGTCGAACCATTGTGAAGATGGGACTTGCTAAGGATAGAAGTCGGTGGAATTACGGACTGCGTACTTTGGTGAATATTTGTGGACTTGCCGAAAATGTACGCGTCTCTGATATGGGGTTCTTGTTGGGGCCGTGTATCAATGCGTTGGGGCGTATGGAGACGGCAGACTTTGGTGTGGAACTATTGTTGACACAGGAGGAAGAGAAGGCGGTTTCTTACAGTCAGCGCATGGTGGCGGTAAATAAACTTCGTAAGGAGCAGACAGCGGTCGGCCTTGCTCAGGCCAAAGAATATATGGAGCGTCAGGGATATTCTCCGGAAGATGTATTGGTGATTCCACTTAGGGACTGTCACGAAAGCCTTGCGGGAATTATTGCGGGAAGAATTCGCGAGCAATACCATAGACCTACCATTGTGTTGACCGAGAGTGAACAGGAACCAGGACTGTGGAAGGGATCTGCAAGAAGCATTGAAGCATATTCCATTTTCGAAGGCCTGTGCGCATGTGAAGCACATTTGGTTCGCTATGGTGGACATGCCATGGCGGCAGGTGTGACGCTACGTGAGGAGAAGATTGATGAATTCCGACAAGGGATAAATGCTCATTTTGCTTCTACGGGGGCGGACGTTACTAAGACGGTAGCGATTGATTTGGTAATGAACTTTGCTCATGTGACACAGGAATTTGTGGAGGAGATAGAGTGTATGGAGCCCTTTGGGAAGGGCAATGCAAAGCCGATTTTGGCTACCAGAAATGTCACGTTAGTGCGCATGGGTTACATCGGTAAGGAGTCCAAGTATCTCAAACTTGTCCTGCAGGATGAAGACGGAAGTCGTGTAACTGCATTGTATTTTAAAGATGCAGAAGAGTTTGTGGCGGAATGTCAGAGGGTGTGGGGCGAAGAAGCGTGTGGAGAAACATTTGCAGGACGAGGTGTCGGAAGACTTCATATATTGTATTCTGCAGAGATTCGGGAATACCGAGGAACAAAAGAGGTACAATTGTTAGTAGATAATGTTCAGATTCTATCGTAGACAGGAGAGAGTGCCATGAAACGATGCCTTATATTCGGAGCCGGAGAGCCTTGCACAAGAGAGCGAATTACGTCTTATGATAAGGAGGACTTCATCATTGCGGCGGATGGCGGATATGTATGGACGCAACAGGAGGCAATTCCGGTCCATGTGGTATTAGGAGATATGGATTCTTTGAAAGCACCGGCCCCGCCGGAGAAGTGTATGCAGTTTCCGGTAGAAAAGGACGATACGGATATGGGACTGGCGGTGGAAGAAGGTCGAAGATTTGGCTGTAAAACCTTTTATCTGTATGGAGGAACCGGAGGTCGTGCCGATCATACTCTAGCCAATTATCAGCTTCTTGTGAATATTGCAAGACGTGGAGAACAAGGATATCTAGTAGACAATCGCATGACTGCTATGGCACTGTGCCAAGGGGCAGTTAAGATATGCGGAAGAGCCGGTAGGACCTTGTCGGTATTTGCCATGGATACGCAGGTGGAAGGTGTGACCCTTAGAAATCTGAAATATGAATTGAACCATGCTACATTAAGCAATGCATTTTCCTTGGGAGTCAGTAACTCCTTCTTAGAGAAGACGGCGGAGATAAGCGCAGAGAAAGGTACCCTCCTGATAATCGGTGAGTACCTCCCTGACGATGTAATATATGAGTAATTCGAATACGGCGGTTAGTAATTTGCTTGTTTCTTGATGGTTTCCAATACTTTTCTCATGGAAGGAACCAAGAGTACGATGATGGTGATGACCATCTCGGCGCCGATGTAGGACATATTGTATACGATGGGGTAGAGCACGGTAATTGCCTTCGGGAAATTATCCGGCATGTAATCCATCCAGTAGATGTATCCGCCGATAATGTGGAAGATTCCACGTCCCAAGGCACCTACAATATAGCCGGTAATAAGACCATATTTATATTTACGGAACAGACCGGACAGACCCAAAGCGGTAAATGCTAAGAAATAATCACAGCATACCTGAAAAGGACTGAGAATATAGGGCTCCTGCATAAATTGCAGAATGCTGTAGGCGAATGCACAAGAGATACCTGCACGAAGACCGAAGCAATAACCGATATAGCAGATGAAGAACATGCTAAGTAAGGTTACGGAGCCACCATAGGGCATGGGGAAGAAGCGGATGTAGGACGTAACAAATGCAAGTGCAATACACAGAGCACAGCACACCAGTTGCTTTGTGTTCAGCAACTTCTTCTTGTTGTTACGATTGGTGAGAAACGCAGCCAGAAACAGGGCTACAAATGCAATAACGATGAGCAGGACAGTGCCTGCGGTGGTGGGATAGTAATATCCGTCACTTTCATAGAAGAACATAAAAAAACCTCCTGACGTATTATACTTTTCCCAGGGGGTTGTTGAACAAAAATCGCTTCCTTACGCCGGTACTAACCGGATCAAGTAATGAGGGTTGATATCCGAAGATATCTCTCAGCAAAGGCGCCCCTAGCAAAAATATTAATTTTGATAAACGGAATATACCCCTTTTGAATTCATTTGTCAAGAGGTAAAATAAAAATAATCGGAGGGAAAAGTATGCTACTAAAAGGAGGACATCTGGTGGATCCGTCCACCGGAAGAGATGAAGTGTGCGATTTGCGTATTGCGCAGGGTCGTGTGGATGAAATCGGTGCGGAACTTTCGGCGCACGCCGGAGAAGAGGTTCTGGATCTGACCGGACGTTATGTGTTTCCGGGTTTTGTAGACTTGCATGTGCATTTTCGCGACCCGGGTCTGACCTATAAGGAGACCTTGAAGACGGGAAGTGAGGCAGCGGCGGCCGGTGGTTATACGGCGGTGTGTCCTATGCCCAATACGCAGCCTTCTACAGATAGTGCGGAGAAGATTGCGGAGCTGTTGCGTCGCGCAGAAGACGAGTGTAAGATTCATATATTGCCAATCTCCGCGGTAACGGTAGGACAAGAAGGGAAAGAACCGGTTGACCTTGCATCGGTTCGGACTGCAGGTGCAAAGGGAATCTCGGAGGATGGAAAATCCGTTATGGACGTTACCTTGTACCGAGAAGCATTGAAGGAAGCAGCGAAGCAGGAACTATTGATGCTGGCACATTGCGAGGACAAGAATCTTGTGGCGAACGGTGTGATCAACGAGGGACAGAAGTCGGAAGAGTTCGGTTTGCCCGGCATTCCCAACAGTGTAGAGGATATTATTACGGCCAGAGATATTTTCCTTGCGGGAGAAACCGGTGCAAGACTTCATCTGTGCCATTGCTCCACCAAAGGTAGTGTAGAATTGCTGGCAATGGGACAGCGCATGGGATATCAAGTAACCGGCGAAGTGTGCCCCCATCATTTTGTATTGTGTGATGAAGATATCGTAGAAAATGACGGCAATTTCAAGATGAATCCGCCCCTTCGCAAGCGCGAGGACGTGGAGGCCTTGATTGGTGCGTTGAAGGATGGAGTGCTTACGTGCATTTCCACGGACCATGCTCCCCATAGCGAGGAAGAGAAGGCCGGCGGTTTCTTGGGAACGCCCTTTGGTATTGTGGGTTCCGAGACTGCATTTGCATTGAGTTATACGTACCTGGTACGAACCGGCGAGCTGACCTTGCCTCAATTGATTGCTTGTATGAGTACGAACCCTGCAAAAATCATCGGGCATGAAGGAGGAACCTTGGAGGTTGGGGCTATGGCAGACTTGACCATTGCGGATCTGGATACGGAGTATCTCATTGACAAGAATAAGTTCTTCTCTAAGGGTAAGAACACACCCTTCCACGGTTACCGCGTATATGGTAAGACCCTGCGCACCATGGTGGCCGGAGAGACCGTATACTGCGGAGAGTAATCACGGTTTTTCGAAAATGCTATAGCATTTCCGCCAGTGCTGTGATACAATACAGAAAAACGTAAGCAATAGAAGAAAAGGAGGAGTCAGTGGCGGCTATAGAGGTCGTTGCTGCAGAAAAGAACTATGATTCAGAAGTTGATTGCGAATATTAAGAAGACAAATGCACCGATTGTTGTAGGGCTGGACCCCATGCTTACCTACGTGCCTGAATGGATTCAGAAGAAGGCATTTGACGAGTATGGTGAGACTCTTGAAGGTGCTGCTGAGGCTATATGGCAGTTCAATAAAGGCATTGTAGATGCGGTGTATGATTTGATTCCTTGCGTAAAGCCCCAGATTGCTATGTACGAG
The DNA here is from genome assembly GCA_045546575.1 of Lachnospiraceae bacterium. Classification (GTDB taxonomy): domain Bacteria; phylum Bacillota; class Clostridia; order Lachnospirales; family Lachnospiraceae; genus ISDg. The sequence continues at coordinate 71,599 of JAZQDC010000016.1, forward strand.
CAGTTTGGTATTCCGGGCTTGATTGCATATAAGAAGACTGTAGATTACTGTCATGACAAGGGCTTGCTTGTTATGGGTGATATTAAGCGTGGTGACATTGGTTCTACTTCCGCAGCATATGCGGTAGGACACCTTGGAACCGTAGCAGTAGGTGGCAATACGTATGCACCCTTTGATGAAGATTTTGCAACGGTAAATCCTTACCTCGGAACCGATGGTGTGAAGCCCTTCATCGACGTGTGCAACAAGAACGATAAGGGTATCTTCGTACTTGTTAAGACATCCAATCCTTCCAGCGGTGAGTTCCAGGATCAGAAGATCGACGGCAAGCCGTTGTATGAGATGGTGGGTGAGATGGTACATAAGTGGGGACTTGACTCCATGGACGGCGATTACAGCAACGTTGGTGCAGTTGTAGGCGCAACTTATCCCGAGATGGGAAAGATTCTTCGTGATGTGATGCCTAACGCATATATCCTTGTACCGGGCTACGGCGCACAGGGCGGTAAGGCAGCGGACCTTGCACCGTACTTCAACAAGGATGGTCTCGGTGCCATCGTGAATTCTTCACGTGGTATCATTGCCGCCTACAAGCAGGACAAGTACGCAAGCTTCGGTGCAGATAATTACGCCGATGCATCCCGTCAGGCAGTTGTGGATATGATCGAGGATATCGGAAGCGTAGTGAAGATGTAGAGATGCATTGATGAAAGTGATGGGCTCACTAACGAAAGGCATTTTGCACGAAACCATCTGGTTATATCTGCAATTTCTGCATGCGTTTCTTATAAAAATACAGAGAATGCCTTGCGTTTTGCGCAATTATGCACTATAATGTTATGAATGAGCTTTATTATTATTTTGGAAAGGGGGTTGGCAAGCCGAAGAGCCTTTTTACAGACAGGGAATACTCTGTCCTTTTGGTTTGCATTGTAATGTCATATTGCGCGTTAAGACCTAATTATGATAGGTATTAAAAGCGTATTTAAATTTGCATGGGGTATGGTTTATTTAAACCAAAGGAGGAATTTATGAAAAACAAATTTTTAATGAAATCCCTATCCGTTTCTACGGTTATGGCTATGGCTCTCTTGATTCTGACGGGTATATCGTTTGGCGGGATTCCGGTAGGTGTTGCTGCAAGTGCGGAAACAGGAGAAGCATTTGTGGTAACAGGCGGAACGAGCGGTACGGACTACACCTACGAAAGCGGTGTGCTTACGATTCTTTCTGATAAGGCGCTTACGATTTCAAATTCAGATGCTAGCACAGCAACAACCGATAGAATTGAAATCGCAAAAGGTGTTTCTGCAAACATTACCCTCGCAGGGGTAAATATTGATGTGTCAGGCGTCAGCAATGCGGCGGCAATTAAAATTGCCAATAACAGTGCGGGGGAGGTTATAGTCACCCTGGCAGACGGCACGACAAATACGCTGAAAAGTGGATATAACTGTGCGGGCATTCAGAAGAACGGCAATTACGGCAAGCTTACGATTGCGGGCACAGGCGAGCTTAAGGCCATAGGTGGTGATAATAGTGCAGGAATCGGCGGTGGCTACTATAGCAGCGCCAACAATATCGAAATCAGCGGTGGTACAGTAACCGCACAGAGTGGCTCCAGCGGTGCAGGAATCGGCGGTGGCTACAACGGTAGTGGAAACAGTCTCACCATCAGCGGTGGAGAAGTAACAGCAACCGGATCCTCGTACGCTGCAGGAATCGGCGGTGGCGAAAAAGGAAGTGCTAACAGTATCACGATCAGTGGTGGTACCGTATACGCAACCAGTGGGCAATACGCGGCAGGAATCGGCGGTGGTAGCGAGGGAAGTGGTAGCAATATCGTCATCAGCGGTGGAGAAGTGACAGCAACCGGTGGTCAATACGCGGCAGGAATCGGCGGTGGTAGCGATGGAAGTGCTAACAGTATCACGATCAGTGGTGGTACCGTATACGCAACCGGTGGTCAATACGCGGCAGGAATCGGCGGCGGTGACGGAACAGATAACGGCGGTGACGGAACAAATATTAAGATCAGTGGTGGCACAGTTACTGCTACAGGTGGCGCGTACGGTGCCGGACTCGGCGGAGGCTACAGAGGCGACGGAACTAATATTATCATCAGTGGTGGATCGGTAAAGGCTGTGGCAGGAGCAAGAGCTAACGGTATCGGTGGTGGTTATTACGGTGGCGGCGCTGTGACTCCGACGCTTGAAGACGGAACCACACTTTTGTATTTGCTTGAACTCTCCACCGACGGAACAAGCGACGTTATTATTAACGGCGTTACTTACCCGAAGAAGCATTTTAGTGAAAAAAAGCTTTATGTATATCTTCCTGCAAAGACGGCAGAGACGCCTAACGAGGTTACAATAGGTAGTACAACAGTAAAGTACACCTATAATACAACAAATTTAAAGTGGGTGAAGGTTGTTGACGCACCTAAGAGCGATGATATTGTGTTCACCTACAACGGTGAGGAGCAGATATATGCACTCACGAACAGTGATTGCTACACAATTTCGGACAATATCACACAGACAAATGCAGGTGTGTATACCATAACGGTCGCTCTAAATGATAAAGAGAATACCGTATGGAATAATGGAATGACAGACGATTTGACATATCTGTTCACCATTAATAAGGCAGACATAACGATTACATGGAATAATCAGACGCTTGCAAGCACGGGTGAGGAGGCTGCAATTGCTACACCGACCATTGCATTTATCGGAACCGACAATCCGGAGGTGGAGCTTACATACTCATATAAAGCACAGGGTGATACAGAATATACGGTCGGACTTCCTACGGTATGCGGAACCTACGATGTAAAGGTACATTTGGCTGAAACGGATAACTACCGCGCAGGAGAATGTACCATGACGCTTACGATTACCTGTACGGATGCCGATGACAATGGAATTTGTGATTATTGTGGTTTCTATGAAGTGCCTGAGCTTGTGGACGAATATTATCAAATTGCAAATGCAGGTCATTTGATGTGGTTTGCAAAGGAGGTAAATGCCGGAGAAACTGCAATCAAGGCAAGGCTTACCGCAGACATTGATATGAACGATATTAACTGGACTGTTATGAGTAGCTTCGCCGGTGTTTTTGATGGTAATGAATATACGATTTTAGATTTGTGTGCAGATGAAAGTGGCGGAGATGACGACGTAGCCGATGGAAGTCGATGCGGATTGTTCCAGACGTTATCAGAAGGAGGTATGGTTACCAATCTTACGATGGCAGGAGCGCAATTGTGGTCTGCGAACAGCGCCGGTGCAATTGCTGCTGTGAACAATGGTATCATTTCAAAATGTATTGTAAAGGACTCCACGATACAGCTTGGTGCAAGTCATGGTCTCGCTGCGATAGCAGGAACAAATACAGGAATGGTTACGGATTGCGGCGTTGTGAATTGTTTCTTGCAGAGAAGATGGAGCGCCGCAAATAATAGCACCTATGCAATAGGCGCTGTTGTAGAGAATAACAGCGGTGATGTAATTAACTGTTTCAGTTATGGATGTACATTTAGCAATTCAACCAACCTGTATGCAATTGTTGAAAGCGGTAACACACCAGTGAATTGTTATTACTATACCGCTGCAACAGTATCCGATGCAGTAGCAACTGCAAAGACAGCAGACCAGTTTGCAAGTGGTGAGGTTGCATATCTCTTAAACGGCGAGAAGACAGATGGCACACAGAGTTGGTATCAGACATTGAAAACAGATACCTATCCGGTACCGGATAATTCACATGGTACGGTATATTCTATATCTGCATGTGATGGAGAAACACCAGCCGGATATAGCAATGAGAATAAGAATGAGCCTCACATAGATGAGAACGGTGATGATTATTGTGATGATTGTGGTGTTATTTATAATGGTATCGGAGCACATCTTGCGGGTTATAGTGTAAGCCTGAACGGCAGTATTAGTGTTAACTTCCATATGGACGTAACACAGGCGGTGCTGGATGACAGTGAAGCATATATGTTATTTACATTGAAAAATGGTGCGACGCAGAAGGTAATGGTAAGTGAAGCAAAAGCAAAAGAATCCGCGTTGGTAGACGGCAAAATATACTACGTATTCACTTGCAATGTTGCAGCCAAGGAAATGACGGATACGATTCAGGCTCAATTGATTACTTCAGATGGTTCCAAAACACAAGTTTATGAGTACTCCGTAAGAGAATATGCGGACAGAATATTGTCCGGTAATTACGATGCTGAGACCCAAGAGCTTGTGAAGGCAATGTTGCATTACGGTGCATACTCTCAGGAATGGTTTGATTATAATACAACCAATCTGGCAAATGAGGAGTTAGATATTTTGGATTTATCAGAAGCAGATGATTGGGATTTGTTTAATCCGAGTATTTCGAATAATGATAAAGTTGGTTCGTTTACCTCGGCATATCTGACACTTGAATCAGATACAGCAATTAACCTTAAATTCAAATTGGCAGATGGAGTGAGTTTTGAGGATTTAAGATTTGTAGTGGAGGATCCGCTGGGAAATGTAGTTCCTGTAACCACTGTTACGACAGAAAATGTTTGTTTAATAACATTGACAGGAATAAAGGCATCAGATTTAGATACGACGTATTCTTTTTGTGTCACTGATGAAGAAGGTAATGAATCTTCCATTTTATACAGTGCTATGTCATACGCATGCGCTGTAGCAGATAGTGAAATGGATCAGAAGTTAAAGGATGTAACAGCTGCTTTGAGAATATTTAATCTTAGAGCAAATGATTTATTCGAATAACAGCGAGGGAGGGAGAGCTCATGAAAGAAGTATATGAATTGCCGGAGATGAACGTGGTAGCGTTTGAAACAAGCGATATTATTACAACAAGTGGCGAGAACGATTTGCCTGAGATTAGTATATAGTCTCGGGGCTAATATCATTGAAATGGTGGGCACCGCATTTGCGGTGCCTATCGTTTTAAGAAAATTAGCCTCATGGATATGAGGAAGAACCAAAAACAATAGAGGACGTGTTGGTGGAACGGAAAAGCAACAAAGATACCTATTCATCATTTCGAATGGATTATAATTATTTGTACAGTCAGATTATCATTTGGTCAAGCATTTATTCTATTGTGGGGTCCATGCTACCAGTGATATCTAAAGAAAATGATTTGAATAAAATGCTTCGATACATAAAGAATATGAAACAAAAATAGAGTAATAGATGGCGAACTGTCGGCAATTGGACAGTTCGCCGAATTAATTTTGTATGGCTCTAGACTGAGCGAAAAATTCTGTCGTGAGTAAATAGAAGTGTTAGGACTTGGAATGCTTTGATATGTGCAAACTGATTATAGTTAAAATAATCAACGTAACAACCGGCAATAATATTCCCTTGTACGAGGCATACCAGTTCTGCACCATATCCCAGTGCTTGCCCAATTCGTATCCTGCTCCGATTAGCAGAGTATTCCATAATGTGATGCCTAGAAGAGAGGAGGAGAGATACGTGGCAGTGGGCATTTTCAAAGCTCCGGCAACAAAGGCTACATAGGTTCGGCACAGAGGGACGATACGTAGGAGTGCTACCGTGAAGGAACCATAACGGTCAAAATATTTCTCGGAACGTTGAATCCCTGCCTCCATAGAAGGAAAGCGTTTGCATATGTATTTTAACAGCGAATCGCCACCAAGACGCCCCAAGCCGTAGCACAGGTAAGTTCCCAGCAGTCCTGCGGCCACACTTAGCGGAACCACCAGAAGGAAGGGATACCCTTTGGCGGCTGCCAGGGCTCCGGAGAGAGGGAGCACGATTTCGCTGGACACCGGGAAGCAGGCATATTCTAAGAAAATAAACAGTAGCATTGCCCAAATGCCGTATTCGTTGAGAAGCGTTTCGAGAAATTCCATGATTTTCGCCTTGTGTTTTTGGCATAGTTTATGTTTTTGAGTACATTTTTATGTATTTTATCGCGATTCGGCATCGCAAAAGGCTTGAAAAATGAGAGCACATTCGCTACAATAGGAAAGAATGAGCGAAATAGGAGGTGTCATATCGATTATGAGCAATTATGAACCGAGTAAGATTGAGAAGAAATGGCAGAAGTATTGGGAAGAGAACGATACGTTCCGCACCGATGTGTGGGATTTCAGCAAGCCCAAGTACTATGCATTGGATATGTTTCCGTACCCCTCCGGCGTAGGCTTGCATGCAGGTCATCCCGAAGGATATACGGCAACGGATATTATGTCAAGAATGAAGAGAATGCAGGGCTATAACGTATTGCATCCTATGGGCTACGATTCCTTTGGTTTGCCTGCGGAGCAGTATGCGGTTTCCACGGGAAATCATCCTAACGGATTCACGGAGGAAAACATTGAGACATTCTCCAAGCAGCTGAAGGAGCTGGGCTTTGACTACGACTGGTCCAAGATGGTGGCAACCAGTGATCCTAAGTTCTATAAGTGGACCCAGTGGATATTCAAACAGCTGTATCTTGATGGATATGCGAAGAACATTGACATGCCGGTAAACTGGTGTGAAGAGCTTGGAACCGTATTGTCCAACGATGAGGTTATTGACGGCAAGTCGGAGCGTGGCGGATACCCGGTAGTTCGTAAGAATATGAAGCAGTGGGTTATCGACCAGCCGGCATTTGCAGAGAAGCTTCTTGAAGGATTAAATGAGATTGATTGGCCCGAATCCACCAAGGATATGCAGCGTCACTGGATCGGCAAGTCTGAGGGTGTAGAGGTGGATTTTGAAATCGTAGGCGGAGGCAAGTTCTCTATCTACACTACCTGTATTGAGACCATTTACGGTATCACCTTCATGGTACTGGCTCCCGACGGACAGCTGGTGAAGGATTTGATGCCTCGCATTCAGAATCAGGACGAGGTCAATGCATACATTGCAGAGACGCTTAAGAAAAATGACATGGATCGTACTGAGCTGAACAAGACCAAGTCCGGTTGTAAGCTGGAGGGTATCTATGCAATCAATCCCGTGAATGGCAAAGAAGTGCCGGTGTTTATCGGCGATTTCGTTCTTGCAAGTTATGGTACCGGTGCGGTTATGGCGGTACCGTCTCATGACCAGAGAGACTTTGAGTATGCCATTGTTCATAACATTCCTATGATTCAGGTAATCGAAGGTGCGGATGTCAGCGAGAAGGCATTTGAGAAGGGCGAATATCTCGGAAAGGGCTGTAAACTCATCAATTCCGAGGAATTTACCGGCCTTACCGTAGAAGAAGCAAAGGTTGCCATTACCGACAAGGTTGTTGGAATGGGCATTGCAAGAAAGAAGACCAACTATCATTTCCGTGAGTGGATCTTTGCAAGACAGAGATATTGGGGCGAGCCGGTGCCGGTCGTATACGGCGAAGACGGCGAGGTTCATGCGCTTCCGGATGAGGAACTTCCGCTTGTACTTCCTGAACTGGAAGATTACAAGGGCAAGAACGGTCAGGCACCGCTTGAAAATGCTACCGAGTGGAAGCAGTATGACAAGAATGGTCTGAAGGGTAAGAGAGAGACTTCTACCATGCCCGGCAGTGCAGGTTCCAGCTGGTATTTCCTTCGCTATATCGATCCCGATAATGAGAATGAATTTGCCAATCAGGAGCTTCTGAAGCACTGGATGCCGGTTGACCTCTATATCGGCGGACCGGAGCACGCAGTAGGACACTTGATGTATTCGAGAATTTGGAATCGTTACTTGTTCGACAAGGGATTGTCTCCGGTAAAGGAGCCCTTTAAGAAGCTGGTACACCAGGGTATGATTCTCGGTGCCAACGGCATTAAGATGGGTAAGCGTTATCCGGAATTCGTTGTGAATCCCAGCGACATCGTACGTGATTACGGTGCAGATACCTTGCGTCTCTATGAGATGTTTATGGGCCCCTTGGAGGCTTCTAAGCCTTGGAATGCGCAGGGGGTAGAAGGGGCAAGACGTTTCTTGATACGTGTATGGAATTTCTTCTCCGAGCCTGCGAACATTACGGATGCCAACAAGGATGAGCTTACGAAGGTATATCACCAGACCGTGAAGAAGGTATCCGGAGATTTTGAGCAGTTGGCATTTAACACAGCAATCAGTCAGATGATGATCTTTGTAAATGCAATCTATAAGATCGGAACTTGTCCGAAGGAATACGCAGAAGGCTTTGTGAAGATGCTCAGTTGTATCTGTCCTCATATCGGTGAGGAATTGTGGCAGATTCTCGGCCACGACAAGACCTTGGCATACGAGTCCTGGCCTACCTACGATGAGGAAGCTATCAAGGAGGATACCATTGAGATTGGTATTCAGGTAAATGGCAAGGTAAAAGGCACGGTAATGATTGCTGCCGACGAGGATAGTGCAAATGCTATCGCAAAGGCCAAGGAGGTACCTGCCGTAGCGAAGTTCATTGAAGGCAAGACCATTGTGAAAGAGATTTATGTTAAGGGACGTATCGTAAACCTTGTAGTAAAATAATATGGATACACATCAAGCCTCGGAAAGCAACGCTTCCGAGGCTTGTATTTTCGGTGAATTGATTTTGTGTATTTCTCCGTTGTCTTATTTTTTATGTTTCCCCATCTTCGCCATTAATCCCTCCAGACGTTCTTTCTCTGCATCGGACATGGATTCTTTCAGCAGTTGAATCATTAAGGCAGCCTCGTCATTGCTAAGGGACAGATTTTGTTCCTTCATTTTCTTTTGTGTTTGCATAAAGTTTGCCATCATCTGTTGCTTGGTCATGCCGGGGGTTAGGCCTTCTGCGAAGGAGATGAGGATTGTTTTCTTCTCCGGTGAGATACCCGTAAGACGCGGGTCATTTAGCCAATCATGGTTCATATAGATACCTCCATACATTGCGTCAACCATAGGAATATACGAGGGAGAGGGCGAAATTATGTTTCCGAGTTTTCTGTGGAGGCAAAGGGATTATCCCCGGTCATATCCCCCATCTCCATCATCATTTTCAACATTTCAAAGGTGCTCTGTTGTTCCGGTGATAGCATCTGCATCATCATTTCCATGGGATCACCGCCGGAGGCTTCCGTGCTCTGGTAGAAGTTCATCATCTGCATCATGTTTTGCATCATTTGTATTTGTTCCAACATATTACGCTCCTCCGGACTGCACACGGAGGCTAGTTTGCAGAAAAAAGATTCACGATCGGTGATTATGGATGCACCGGAGGAGGGAAGAGGATTGTTACGTAGGGAATGCAGGCAAGCACCAAGGTCCGTATAAGCCAGATATATCTGAAGAAAAGGCCTGATTCCGGGATGTAAAAACGGAACAGTGGCTTTCAAAATGGCAATATCGTGTGGAGACATAGAAAACCCCCTGTTCATCGTGACTTATTCTATCATATGATGGACAGGGGAGATAATGCATGTACTTATTCATTTTCCGAAGGATAGATTCGGCGTTCCTCCGTGAAATCCGCCAAAACCGTATCCAAATACCGCTTCGCAACGTAACGTGCCATGGGAAGGTTCATATCCAAGTAATTGCCACAGCAGACGGCGGAAGCTCCGGGAACCTCATCTTCATACTCGGCCATATAACGAAACATCTGGCACATCAGCGGATAAATGTGCAAGGGCTCCACATCCCCCGCCAGCAGAAGATAGAAGCCGGTACGACAACCCATGGGGCCGAAATAAATAATCTTCGAACCGTATTCCGGGTGGTTGCGAAGAAATGTAGCACCTAAGTGCTCCATAGTATGAATCTCAGCAGTATTCAATACCGGTTCATAGTTGGGTCTGGTGATGCGAATATCAAAGGTGGTAATTACAGAATCTCCAACGGAATCCTTGCGGGACACATAGATTCCGGGAAGAAGTTTGGTATGATCAATGGTAAAACTTGCGATAGGTTTCATAATGCCTCATTTCTGAGCATTTGCTCGATATACTGATAATGTTGTATGAGAACATTATAGTCCGAATATGCCTGAATTTCAAGACGAAAAAGGTATTGCAACTTCGGAAGCGAAGAATTACAATGATATTATGATAATCAGGAGGACAATGGAGTGAAGATTGTATTTATGGAGAGAGACACGCTGGGCGAGGATGTGTGTCTGCAAGAATATACACAGTTTGGCGAGGTTGTATGTTACGGTAAGTCCGATCCGCAGGAAAATGCCCGTCGCATCGAAGATGCAGATATTATTATTGTGAACAAGATATTGATGAACGAAGAACTGCTACAGCATGCCAAGGCAGTGAAGCTCATCTGCTTGACAGCCACAGGAACTAACAATGTTGATTTTGCATATACCAATAGTCGGGGCATCGTTGTGACGAATGTTAAGAGCTATTCTACCAACAGTGTCGTTCAACATACCTTCGCTCTATTGTTCTACGTATATGAGAAGTTGGCGTATTATGACCATTTTGTAAAATCGGGAGCATACACCCGAAATGATATCTTTAGTCATTTCGCCGTGCCGTTTCATGAACTGGCGAGCAAGACCTGGGGTATCATCGGTCTGGGTGAGATCGGTAGCAAGGTGGGAGAGATTGCGGAGCAATTCGGTTGTCATGTATACTATTACAGTACTTCAGGTGCCCATGACAGCAGCCGTTTTGTTCGGGTGGATCTCGAAGAACTGCTTCGTATTTCCGATGTGGTTTCTATTCATGCACCGCTAAATGACCGAACCATGGGGCTTATTGGAGAAGAGCAGTTGCGTCTTATGAAAGAAGATGCAGTGCTTCTGAATCTTGGGCGCGGTCCCATTGTGCAGCAAGAGGCTCTGACGCGAGCATTAAGAGAGAACTGGATCGGTGGTGCGGGACTGGATGTTCTCACTGTGGAACCTATGGCGGCGGATAATCCACTGGGCACCATCACCGATAGCAAGAAACTGATTATCACACCACATATTGCTTGGGCAACGGTGGAAGCAAGACAGCGCTGTGCGGATGAAGTGCTTCGCAATATTCAGGCATTTCTCAGTGGCGAAAAACGCAATGTGGTAACTTCGTAAATGATTATTCGATACCGGGCATCCGTCCTGAAGTAGCCAGATACTTTCCGGGACTGATGCCTTTGTATTTCTTAAAGCACCGGATGAAATAGTTCAAATCGTTGAAACCGCAATCCAAAGCGATTTCGGTGATGGATTCCTTAGTCATGGTGAGCTTCTCGCAAGCACTTTCGATGCGATAATAATTCAAATAATCGATGGGAGTGCGATCGGTCAATGCCTTAAAATAACGACAAAAATATTTCGGGGACATGCCCGCCTGTTCCGCTAGGTTTTCCAGCGTGATGGCATGGTCGTAGTTCTGTGCGATGTACTGAAATACTTGCTTAATGGCGTTGGTTCGTTGCAAACTCGGCAAGGAATCGTCTGCCACGGGAAGATAGTATCCTCTTGCTTTGAAGATGGAGGCAAGGAGAAATAAAATGCCACTGACTTTCAGGGGGGATTCCGGCGTAGGCTCGGAGAATGCTTGAAACAGTTCTTCAAAGAGTCGCAAGGCTTCTTCATCCTCCGGAGGGACCTGAGGCAGTATCTGATATTTGCCGTTAAAATAGTCGGCCAGCTGTGTCTGTATAATCTGGGAAGTACGAAAGAACTTGTCAAATTCAAAGACAAGACATTCGTATACACAATTGTTTGGTGTTGTGCTATGGAGTGCACCTCCGTTTATGATAAAAAAGTCTCCTGCATGTCCTACATATTCCGTATCGTCTATGGAGACCTTCAATTCGCCGTCGATTACCCGCATAAGCTCCAATTCATTATGCCAGTGATAGGTATTGATATAGTGGAGGCTGGTAGGGTCGAAGTGATGAAAATCAAAAGGGAACTCTTCGCTGCCTCGCTGACGGTTCTCTTTGTAATCCAATAGCTTCATAAGTTCGCAATCCTTTCTAGGAAAAAATGTGATTATTATATGATTCGTACCGAGGATGACTCCTCATTTGTTGCGGTAGAGGTGAATTTCGTGCTATTTATTGTGATTATAGCACAAGAAAAATGATTTGCCAATAGGTATAATATAACTACAAGAGACAGAGACAAAGTCTCCTGCGCGTGATAAGAGGGAAGGCCGGGGTTACGGCCTTCAGAACTAAGCTGATTTTCGTTTCACATACACACAATCACATCAAAGAAAAAAAGTAGCGATAGCTACTTTTTTTCTTGCTCTTTTTAAAAAAAGGGGGGCAGGTGCCCCCGAAATCCTGCAATTAGCAGCCGCATCCACAGTTGTTGTCGCATCTGTTATAGGTGTTGCAAGAGTTGAAACTACCATTTCCGCAGAAGCTGAGAAGGATAATGATCCAAATGATCGAAGAGCAGCAGTCATCACCACCGAAAGAGTTGTTGTTTCCGCCGCAGAACAAGAGAAGCAGGATAATCCAACAACAGTTGCCGCCTCCGAAAAGTCCATTGCTGTTGCCACAGCCGCAAGTGTTAGAAATACAATCGCTCATAAGTTTTCCTCCATATTGGATACTATACTGTATCTTATGAGCTAAAAAATTTTATGTTACAAGGAAAAGGGTTTCTTTCTCGCAAATTTTTGGTATAATAGTGAACAGGTGTCGCTGACATGTGGGCAGAGAAATTCTCTTTGATGAGCCGACACCGGAAGGAGCGACTATGAAGTTTCAACGATATACAAAGGAAGATGCGGCAGTTGTATTTCCCTATCTGATGAATACAGACAAGCGTGCGTGTGAATATACTCCCGTAACCTTTTCTACGTGGATGCCGGAGTTTGATATTGAGTTTTGTATTGAGGATGATGTGTTGTATCTGCGTAGTAAGAACGTAGATGGAGTTATGGGCTATTGGCTTCCTATACGTAGAGATGGAGGTTGTGACCGACAGGATATCCTGCGGCTTCTTGAGTATTGCGGTGGGCAGGAGACGAGATTTTGTTTTCTATCAGAGAGAGAGACCGTACATTTGACAGAAGAGTTTGGCGCATACGACAAATCTTATGAAGAGGCGTTCTGTGATTATTTGTACCTGGCAGAGGAGATGCGTACTTTTCCGGGACGTAAGTTCGGTAAGAAGCGTAATCATTTGCATCAGTATGTGAAGGCATACGGAGAGCCGGTATTTTGTGAGATTACGGCGGAAAACATCCGGGAGGTAGAGAGCTTTTATCGTTCTTTTGCGTCGGAACGAGTTCCCCAAGAGGGATTTGAGGAGATGGAGCATCGTGCGGTATTGGATACGCTCCGAGATTTTTTTTATTTATCCCTTGTGGGCGGATTTCTACGCATTGGAGAGAACATTGTGGGTTTCTCTGTGGGTGAATATAAGGGAGATACGTTGTTTGTGCATGTGGAGAAGGCTGACATATCTTATCGTGGTGTATATGCAACTTTGGTCAAATGTTTTGCGGAACGATTTGCGCGTGAGGTTACTTATGTGAATCGCGAGGAGGATATGGGTGAGGAAGGTCTTAGGAGATCCAAGCTGTCCTTCTTTCCGGTGGAGTTCGTGAAGAAGTATTCCATTTTTATACCTGGGCAGAGATAGGGAAAGAATTGTTGCGCACCATGTAGTTTGGAAATGAAAAACTATTGACATTTTCACGACACGTGTATACAATGATACAAGACTAAATGATGGTCTTAACACGGAGGTGCCTACATGGACGATAAAGTGTTCAACAATGAAAATACCGACAAGTATTCCTTACGAGGAATGGTTTTTACGAAGATACGAGAAGATATTCTTTCCGGCAAGTATGCCAAGAACGAAGAGTTGAAGGAGATTTCTATCGGACAGGAGCTGGGCGTAAGCCGTACACCGGTTCGCGAGGCTCTGCGTCAGCTGGAGTTGGAGGGCTTGGTTAAGATTATTCCTAACAAGGGTGCGTATGTAGCCGGCATTTCCAACAAGGATATTCATGATATCTATGTGATTCGTTCTTATCTGGAGGGCTTATGTGCGAGATGGGCATGCGAGAATATTACGGAAGAGCAGATTGATGAAATTGAGGAGACCATTTATCTGGCTGAGTTTCATGTGAAGAAGCAGCACTACGATCAGATTGTAGAGCTGGATACCAAGTTTCACGAATTGCTCTATGCTGCTTCCGGAAGCAAGATCTTGGGACATTTGCTACGAGACTATCATCAGTATGTGCACAGCATTCGTAAGGTGACCTTGGCAGAACCGGAGCGTGCCAGCAAGGCAAATGAGGAGCATAGTGCCATCTTGGAGGCCATTCGCAATCATGATGCCGATAAAGCAGAGAGCTTGGCACACGAGCACATTATTCAGACCATTTACAATATTAATATCCACAAGTTAGTGGAGTAATCCGAGCATAGAATTAGGCCGTTGCAGTGATGCAGCGGCCTTTTTTGTTATGCCTGTAATTCTTCCCAGCGTGTCATGGCGTCCAGAAGCTTCTCCTCCAATTCGCTCTGCTCCGTGGCTAAGCGGTTGAGCTCCAGAGAGTTGGTGCAGATTTCGGGACGTGCCATCTCTTCATCAATCTCTGCAATGCGAGCTTCGTAGCGCTCTATGTCGGCTTCCAGCCCGGCAATTTGATTTTGAAGCTTGCGTTGCTTGGCTTGCGCTTCCTTCTGTTCCTTCCAGTTGACCTTGGATTCTGTTTCTTTGACAGGAGCTGCAGTGGCATTCGAGGAAGAAGTGCCGAATGCTACCGCCTCTTTACGTTCCTTCATCTCTAGATAATCGTCATAATTGCCGTCGTAGGAGAGAAGGGTACCATGGGTCAGATCCAGAATTCGTGTTGCAGTACGATTAACGAAATATCGGTCATGAGAGACGTACAGAACCGTTCCGGTATAGGCACGCAAGGCATCTTCAAGGATTTCCTTACTGTCGATATCCAGGTGGTTTGTGGGTTCATCGAGAAGCAGAAAATTGGACTCCGACAGCATCAATTTCGCCAGTGACACACGTCCGCGTTCACCACCACTGAGACTATCAATCTTCTTGAATACGTCATCTCCGGTGAACAAAAATGCCGCCAAAGTAGAGCGTACTTGCGTATTATCCATATTCGGATAGGTGTCTTGCAACTCCTCGAAAATCGTCTTGTCCTCGTTGAGATTCTGCTGTTCCTGATCGTAGTAGCCGATTTCTACTTTGGCTCCGGGACGAATGTTTCCGGTGTCGGCGGTGTGGATTCCGCGAATGATTTTAAGAAGTGTTGTCTTACCGGTGCCGTTTTCGCCGAGAATCGCAACTTTCTCTCCGCGACGAATTAAGAAAGAGAGGTCGCGGAAGAGGGTTTGCGTGCCGAAGGACTTGGATAAATGCTCCACAGTCAGCACATCATTTCCGCTCAATACACACGGGGTCAACTGAAGCGACATGCTACGCTGTTCCGATGCCGGTGCTTCGACTCGTTCCATCTTATCTAACATTTTGACGCGACTTTCCGCACGTTTGATGGACTTTTCACGGTTAAATGAGCGAAGACGTTCAATAACTTCTTCTTGATGGCGAATCTCACGCTGTTGATTCTCATATTGGCGACGCTGTGTTTCCCGTAGTTGTGCTTTCTTCTCGGCAAATTGGTCGTAATTGCCCAGAAACATCTGCGCATGGCCGTGCTCCAGTTCCACAACGCGGTTAGCAATACGGTTCAAAAAATATCGGTCATGGGAAACGATAAGAACGCTTCCTTTGTAATTCATAAGAAAGGTCTCAAGCCATGCAATGCTAGCCAAGTCCAAATGATTCGTAGGCTCGTCCAGAAGAATCATATCCGGAGAGGACAGAAGGAGCTTGGCAAGGGCAACACGAGTCTTCTGACCACCGGACAAGGTGGAAACCTGTTTGTCGAACATATCTTCTGCAAATCCGAGACCTTTTAGTACGCCTACAACTTCGGAACGGTAAGCGTATCCGTTTTCCATCTCAAATGCATGAGTGACGCGGTGATACTCACGGTAAGCGTTCTCCAACTCGTCACCGGACAGATGCTTCATCTCTTCTTCAAGAGTACGAAGTCGGACTTCCATTTCGATAATTGCAGCTTTCATGGAGAGCACCTCTTCGTATATACTTCGTCCGCTGTCCAGATCTTGATGCTGTGATAGATACCCGATGGTGGTGTCCTTTGCCGTAGTTACTGTGCCGGAATCTGCCTGCAATTCCCCTACGATAATCTTCAGTAGAGTGGATTTGCCTGTGCCGTTGCGGCCAATAAGGGCGGTTTTGTCGTATTCATTCATGTGAAATGATACGTTCTCCAGTACATTTTCTTCTGAAAATGCTTTGTATATATTGTTAACGGATAAAATCATGAATTACTCCTGTTCTATAGCGGGGATATTGTTGAAACCACTAGTAATTATAATGGTTTCATTGACTTTTGGCAACTGTATGCTATAATATTTTTGTCGATGAAACGATGACGTTTCTTCGCATGATGTGGAATATGGAAGGGGTGCAGGGTGAGAGATGGACAAAAAGAAGATATCGATGGCTGTTATTCGCAGACTTCCCAGATACTATCGGATTCTTTCGGATTTGTTGCTTCGTGATGTGGAGCGCATTTCTTCCCACGAACTTAGTTCAATTATGGGAACAACCGCGTCCCAAGTTCGTCAGGATCTCAATAATTTCGGTGGTTTCGGCCAGCAGGGATATGGTTATAATGTAGCCTATTTGCAGAGAGAGATTGGTAAGATTCTCGGTTTGGGGCATACGTACTCCATGATTATTGTGGGGGCGGGGAATCTCGGAAGGGCCATCTGTAATCATCATAATTTTCAGCGTCGGGGATTTCATATTGTCGCCTTATTTGACAGCAATCCTGAGTTGCACGGCACGCGGATCAACGGTATTCCCGTGTATGCTATGGAACAGTTAGAGAGTTTCATGGATGAGACACCGGTGGAGATTGCCGCTTTGTGTATTCCCAGCACCAATGCAGTACAGATTGCTAAGCTTCTGTCTAAGAAGGGCATTAAAGGAATTTGGAACTTTTCTTCTACAAAGTTGCAGGTGGAAGGGCCCACGAAGGTGGAAAATGTTCATTTGACCGAGAGTTTAATGACGTTATCGTATGCGATTCATACGGAATTTTCCGGGAATCAAGAGTAGAATCACATGAAAGCTACGGGGAAACGGGGGCGATTGGATGAACGAAGGGCGATATCGAATTGCATCGGGAGAAGAGATTCGTACGATTGAGCGTATTGCCATGGAGGAGTTGGGACTTCCTCAATTGTTGTTAATGGAGCATGCAGCCATGGCAGTAGCGCAGGAGATTACGCAAGGGGCACGAGTGCTTCTGTTGTGCGGTGGCGGTTGTAATGGTGCGGATGCACTGGCATGTGGTCGTATTCTGTTGCGAAGAGGTTGTCGCACGGATTATTTGATCGGGTTTGCGGACAAGCCGTGTTCAGCGTGGCGGGAACAGTGGGCTATTTTACAGGCATATAAGCAGGACAGTCAGATATTTTCATTACAAGAAGGAACTCTGCCGAGCTTTGAAGAATATGATTTTTTAGTAGATGGTGTCTTCGGAATCGGACTGAATCGTCAAGTGGCAGAGTCGATAGGAAAGCTATTTCGAAACATAAATGAATTGCAAGTCAGACCGCAGGTTGTTGCTATTGATGTTCCCTCCGGAGTGCATGCAACTACCGGAGTCATTATGGGAGAAGCACTTCGGGCAGATGTAACGGTGACGTTTACCTTTCAAAAGACCGGTTTGGTGTTATATCCGGGACGGTCATATGCAGGCGAGGTTCGAGTGGCGGATGTGGGAATTCCCGCAGATGAGTCTTGGACATACGAGGCTCTTGCGGAACCAAGAGACAAGTGGTTGCCCAAGCGTTCTGCGTGCGGTCACAAAGGAACCTTTGGTAAGATATTGATTTATGCCGGTTGTGAGTCCATGCCGGGAGCGGCTTCGCTTTGTGCTAAGGCTGCTTACCGCAGTGGTGCCGGACTTGTGAAAGTGGTAAGTCATACGGAAGTGTTGCGTACGCTTCATGAGCTGGTTCCGGAGGCTATCGGACAGGAAACAGAGGCTCATTTGGCAGAAGCGGTGGAAGTTTCGGGATATTCGGTTCTTGTTGTGGGACCTGGACTGGGCACTGGGCAAGATGCCGAGAGGCGATTGGAACGTGCATTGGTATGGAAGGGGCATAAGGTGCTGGATGCGGATGCATTGAATCTGCTGGCACGACGTCTGGATGTAATTACGCGAGATTCGGATGAGCGTATTGCGGTATTAAATGAATGGCTATCCGATGCTTGTATATTGACACCGCACTTGTTGGAATTGTCGCGATTGTTGGCAGTGCCTAAGGAAGAGTTAACAAATCGGCGTTTGGCGTGGTGTGAATGGCTACGAGAACGGTTGAGATTTGTGTTGGTATGGAAGGATGCTTGTACCGTGGTGATTGGTGACGGCAGAGTATATCTGAATACTACGGGCAATGATGCCATGGCAACAGCGGGAAGCGGTGACGTACTAGCGGGAATATGCGGTGCATTTGCTGCAGTCACGCCAAGTATTTATGATGCTGCATGTAAGGCGGTGTATATTCACGGAGCTACAGGAGATGTATGTAGGATGGAAGTGGGGGCATATGCCACCATGGCAGGAGATTTGGCTGACAGAGTAGGTTGCGTATTATTATAAAATTTCGAAGAATACTCACGCAGAAACTGGAAATAATACAGGAAAACAGTATGGAGTGTGAGGACTTTGAATATAGTAAGAGGCGATATCTATTATGCGGATCTAAGACCGGTGGTGGGGTCGGAACAAGGAGGAATTCGACCGGTTCTGATCATTCAAAATGATTTGGGCAATCGTTATAGCCCTACGGTTATATGTGCCGCAATTACATCAAAGCTGAATAAGGCGAAATTACCGACGCACATCGAGATTTCGTCAAAGGAGTACGATATTGTACGTGACTCAGTCATCTTATTGGAGCAGATCCGTACCATTGATAAGAAGCGTTTGTCGGATAAGGTGTGCCACCTTCGGAAGGACACTATGGAGAAGGTGAATCAAGCGCTGATTGTGAGTTTGGCCCTGGATACATATCCGGGCACGTGAGAGAAAGGATGTAAATGTACATGGAAGATTCGGACAAACGTAGCTTCGGACAAAGGTTGCGTGGATTACTTCGGAAGAAAAAAGAGGACGAGAGGTGTGATGAAGAGATACTTGCCCTGGTAAATGATTATAAGGACCAAGGGGCTCTTGAAGAAGAGGAAGCGGAGATGATAACGAATATCATGGAATTTGCGGAGACGCAGGCCAAAGATATTATGACTCATCGCAGTCGGATTGATGCCATTTCCACGGAAGAGACGTTGGAATCGGCGCTTCATCACATGTTGCATTGTAATTTTACCAGATACCCGCTGTACAACGGAACCAGAGACAATATTGTAGGTGTGTTGTATCTTAAGGATGTAATGCTTGCCTACATGGAGGGAGATAAGGATGCACCGCTAACCGACATTGCTAGGGAACCCTTCTATGTTCCGGAAACCTTGCCTTTGGATTCTCTGTTTGATGAGATGCAGAGCAAGAAGATACATATGGCGGTTGTCATTGATGAGTATGGACAAACAGCCGGAATCGTTGCTATGGAGGATATTCTTGAGGAAATTGTAGGTGAGATATTGGACGAGTATGATGTGGTGGAGCAGGAGACCCGTGTGACGGAAGAGGCATTGTACGTATCCGGTACCATTTCTCTAGAAGAATTGGAGACGCGATTGGATATTCATTATTTGCCACAAGATGAAGAGTATTTTGATACATTGAACGGATTGTTGATTTCTCTTCTTGGACATATTCCGGAAGACGGGGAACAGGCTGAGCTAGTGTATGGTGGTTATATCTTCTCCGTGTTGCACTGCGAGAATCGTATGATCGGTGATGTGAAGATTTCAAAGGCAGAACCGGAGGCTTTGGAAGACTAGAGAAGTTCAAATATAACAAAAGAAGCAAGCGGGGGAGCTTGCTTCTCTTGCATATGATTGATTATACTCTTGTATAATCGGGTGGGAGTAGAAAGTGTTTCAACTTTCATTTGAAATGATACTTTGAAAATGTGTTGATTTTGTGTCGTATTTCGAAAGAAAAAATGAAGCATTAGTTTATGAAACTTTAGGGATTGAAAAGGAAAGATGTCGAGATGCAATGTCAGGCATTTTTTGAGATGAGGGGCTATGAAGATAACAATATTATGTGTCGGTAAGATTAAAGAGCGATACTTTACCGATGCCATTACAGAGTATACGAAGCGATTGTCTAGATATGCCACGGTGCAGATTATTGAGGTTCCGGATGAGAAGACACCGGATGGGGCATCGGCAGCGGAGGAACAGCAGATTTTGCAAGTAGAGGGCGAGCGTCTATTGAAGCACATGCAAGGTGACGCTTACCGTGTAGTACTTGCCATTGACGGTACCATGGTGGATTCCGTGGAACTGTCGCAACGGATGGAGAAGATTACGGTGTCCGGTGTTAGTCATATTCAGTTTATTATCGGGGGTTCCCTTGGGCTTAGCAAGGAAGTGCAGAAGAAGGCAGATTGGAAACTGAGTTTCTCGAAGATGACATTTCCGCACCAGTTGATGAGAGTGATATTACTTGAACAGATATATCGGGCATTTCGCATACGGAACAATGAACCGTATCACAAATGAGTTACCAAAGCAGGAGGTAGTTTATGAAATTTCGACCTTGTATTGATATACATAACGGACAAGTGAAACAGATTGTGGGCGGTAGCCTGCAGGACAGTGGTGACTGGGCACAGGAAAATTTCGTATCGGAGCTGAGAGCTGCGGATTACGCTAGAATGTATGCGGCGGACGGGCTTACCGGCGGTCACGTAATTTTATTGAATGGGAAGGACAGTTCCTATTACGAAAGTACGAAGAGGCAGGCATTGGAGGCCATGCGCGTCTATCCCGGCGGATTGCAGATTGGCGGTGGAATTACCGCGGACAATGCTTCGGAGTTCTTAGAAGCGGGAGCTTCTCATGTCATTGTTACTTCTTACGTATTTTGTGACGGTGAATTTGCGTTGGATAATTTAAAGCGGCTGATTGATACCGTGGGCAAAGAACGAATTGTGCTGGATTTGAGTTGCAGAAAGCGTGACGGAGCATATTACATCGTAACGGATCGTTGGCAGAAGTTCACGAAGCTCCGTGTAGATGCGGATTTGCTTCGGGAACTGGAGCAATATTGTGATGAATATTTGATTCATGCCGTAGATGTTGAAGGGAAAGGCAATGGCATCGAACATGATCTTCTTCGAATTCTTGCAGAGTATGAAGGGATTGCCATGACCTATGCCGGAGGTATTCATACCTATGATGCTATTCGTGACATTGGGGAGATTAGCAGTGGTCGCATGGACTATACGGTGGGAAGTGCCTTGGATCTCTTCGGTGGAAAATTGTCTTATAAGCGGTTGGTTCGGGGCGAAGTGTGAGGTGAATATCATGGAATGTCCATTTTGTAAGATAATTAACGAACAAACCGAGGCCCATATCATTTATGAATCGGAGCAGGTTGTAGCATTTTTGGATATTGATCCAATCAATGAGGGACATGTTCTTGTTGTTCCGAAATTACACGAAGCGTCCATTGACAAAATGCCCATATGTGTGATCACTGAAATCATGGAGACGCTTCAAAAAGTTGTGACAGCGCTAAGAGAAGTATATTTGATGGAAGGATATACGATTATGCAAAATGGCGGAGAGTTTTGTGACTTCGGACACGGGCATTTTCATGTGTTTCCGAGGTACAAGGAAGATGGTTTCGGGTGGAAGTACCCCGAAGGTCCCTTCGAATATTCCGGCGAAGTAGCGAAACGAATAAGAGAGGCTGTCTTACGTCATACAAAGTAGCGTAGTGCAACCAATGGTTGCAAACACTAGTATAATAGCAACACTAAGTTGGTTCAATAATCGATGTATTATTGCTATGATTATTAAACAGGAGGTGTTAGGAATGTCTTTAGGAGCCAATATACAATATTTACGAAAGGTAAATAATATTACGCAAGAGGAACTTGCAGAAAGACTTTCTGTTTCAAGACAAACCATTTCTAAATGGGAAATGGATCAAGCGTATCCGGAAATACCAAAGCTCATTGAGATAGGGAATATATTTCATTGCAAGGTAGACGAGCTGTTAAAAGAAGATTTGGGTAAATGCACAGATGTTTATTCCGATGTAACAGTGAAAGAGATTCCTGGATTTCGTATGGGACGGTATGTTATTATTTCATACAATCCGGAAGATGATGTCCATGCCTACATGGATAGATGGGCTGAATCCAGTGGTTTAAATGCATTTACAGATTATAAGCCGAAAAGGATCGGATGGGATTTTCCATTTGTTTCAGCAGAACAGCAAAATCGCTTTGGATTAAGAGGGTATGTGGCAGCATATATATTGCCGGATGGATTTGAACCGAAGTGTGGTGGCGTGGATATCAGGAGTCAAGGACCGGCTAATTACGCTTGTATAACGATTTGTGACCCATTTTCAAGAGCATTTGAATATATTCCAAATGCATATAAAAAAGTTTTGGAATACTTAAATGCCAATGGATTCAAGGAAAATGTAAGCGGTGAATATTTGTCGTGTTTCGAGTATGTGTATGAAGAGGACAATACCACATATATGGAAGTATGTATTCATGTAGATTCGGTCGGATATGCCAACTTATTTACGCCATTACGATAGTATGTACTGGGCGGATGCCGGAGGTGATTGGTATGAATGAGCAAGTGAAGAATTACTTGGCTAAATATTCAGCTGAGATTATTGATATGTACAATGATTTGAGGCAGATTATTTTTGATGCTGTTTCGTGCGAACCGGAGGAAAACGTATGGGCCAGATTACCTAGCTATTATGTTGGGGAATCTTTTGTAAGGCTTATTCCGTTTAAGGACCACATAAATGTTGAGGCACAGGCGGCGATTCGGTATAGAGAAGAACTAACAGGATACAAATTTACACCGAAAGGAATGTTGCAAATTTATTTGAAACAAGAGATACCGTATGAAATTTTAAAGCGGATATTTGCTGAAACGTTATCGTAATAATTGAAAGAAAAGAAGCCGTCCCTTCATCATATGCATGAAAGGACGGCTTGATTTTGGTTTGTTATAAATGTTATCTCATAGGTCTGGGCTCTTGCTGATGTCCGTATTTCTTGAGCAAATCATCAATATCGGCTTGATTATTTACTACAGAATTAAAGGAAAGGGTATAACGCTTGCCCTTAGACTCCATGAAACGATATGCAATCATAAATGTGGTCTCGTCGAAATTAGTAAAATACTTATCGTTAATCTTGCGAATTGCTACGTCCAACGGAAGATTAGGATCTGAGCAAATATCCGAAAATACTTGATCAAATGCATCGAATGCAATGCGCTCCTGCATGGCGAAGTCCGAAGAAATATTCTGCACTTGGAATGCGTGGAGATAAACCTTCAACCAAGAATTCATAGTTCCGAACCAAGAGTAGATGTTATCGTACTTCTGGTTCATATAGCATACTTCCCTGGCCCAATCCGTAGACAGGAAGGAAGCGTCAACAATACGATCGATTTCTGCGTCTGTCAAACTCAAATCATAACGTTCGTTGAAGCGGTCAACAATACGACGTCGTTTCTTCGCAGAAGTAGGAAGTCCGAAGGAATGTGGACGAGAGTAGGCATTTTGGTACGTCGTGTTTGTGTAAGGACTGCTCTGATTATTGTAGCCCGTGTAGTAGGAGTTGCCTTGAAACACGCCGTTTGGCGTATTGTTCTGGGGAGAGGTATAAGTATATTGATTATTCACTTGACGATATGTAGTTGTATCGCGAGTTCTCTTGTTCTTATTCTTGTTCTTAGAGTCGTTCTTTACTGCGGCCGCAATAATGGACCCAACAATTGCTACCGGTAGCAGACCTGTGGAACCCAATAATATAAAGGCTAAGATAAGTAGCCCGGGACGCTTGAATAATCCGCTGATTCCCTCTTTGGAAAGGGTTGAAAAAACAGACTTAATAGCTCGGAAGCCAAAAATAATAACCAATAAACCAATCAATCCAGACACGTCAATATACCCTCCTTCGCATACATAATCATTATACACTATATATTTTCCTCTTTCAATCCCTTGTTTTTTTACTTTTCACTGGAATTTTTCATGACATAGTGGTATGATAGGACGAGATGAACAATTTGCAAGAGTTGTGGAAAGAAATATCCTCATTTGCGCGAGAGTATAGGGAGGTTAAATATGAGAATATTGGAAAATGAGTGGCTTCGCGTGGAAGTATCGGACCACGGCGCTGAGTTATGTCGCGTATATGATAAGAAGAAACAGCAGGAGAATTTGTACGACGGGAATCCCGCATATTGGAATCGTCATGCACCGGTGTTGTTTCCGTTTGTAGGCAAGGTGAGTGAAGGCGTATATCGGTACGATGGTGTTGAATACCCTATGGGGCAGCACGGTTTCGCCAGAGATATGGAGTTTGTATGTGTGGAACAGGATGCGGCGAAGGTGGTACATCGTCTGGAGAGTACACCGGATACGCTGGCTAAGTATCCTTTTGCCTTTGGTTTGGAGATTGTGCATGAGTTGTCCGAGAATTGCTTGACGATTTGTTGGAAGGTGACAAACCGCGGAGACAAGAAGATGTATTATTCCATCGGTGCGCATCCCGCATTTGCATGTCCCGCGGTACCCGGAACAGAGCGTAAGGATTACTTTATTAAGTTTGAAGAGGATGTGTATTCTTATTCTTTGATTGACCCGGTGACTTCTTGTGTTGATATGGAGAAGAAGCGGCTTTTGAAGCCGGAGGGTGGCGTACTTCCCATTGGAGATCATTTGTTTGATCAGGATGCCATGATTTTTGATGGATTTCAGATTGACAAGATTTCGCTACTTTATCCGGATGGTTCGCCTTATGTGGTTATGGAGTGCGAAGGTTTTCCGTCCTTCGGAATCTGGTCCAAGCCCGGAACAGTTGCTCCGTTTGTATGTCTGGAGCCCTGGATGGGACGATGCGATAACAAGGGGTTCCGTGGCGAATTGCAGGATAAGTATTATGTGCAATCCGTGGAAGTCGGGAAGACAGCAGAGAAAGAGTACAGTTTGACATTCTACTAAACTTTCATTGAAAATGGGGTTGAATTTCCCCGGACTTGGTGTATAATATGTACATGGCAGCGAGGAAAGCTACGATTTCGGAACATTTTCAGAGAGCCGATGGTTGGTGCGAATCGGTATGAGAAGAAGTCCTTCCACTTTCGGAGCCGTCGGTGAAAGCCGAAGGGTCGCATCCTTTATCGTGCGGATAAGGTGGTCTGTGGTAGGCAGACAATTTGGGTGGCAACGCGGAGCTTATTCGTCCCATACGTGTGGACGAATGGGCTCTTTTTTAATTTCGGAGCATGACTCCGGCAGTTGTCGTAGATAGTGAATAATCATTTTCGCATATGCGAAGAAAGGTAAGGTAGACATATGTTAGATTTGAAGTTTTTGAGAGAGAACCCGGAGGTTGTAAAGCAGAACATTCGCAACAAGTTCCAAGACAAGAAACTTCCTTTGGTGGACGAAGTAATTACACTTGATAAGGAGAGCCGTCAGACTCAGCAGGAAGCTGACCAGCTTCGTGCAGATCGTAATCGTATCTCCAAGTCCATCGGTGGATTGATGGCAAAGGGACAGAAGGAAGAAGCAGAGAAGATGAAGGCACAGGTTGCCGAGTCTTCCGCACGTCTTGCCGAGCTTGAGGTGAAGGAAGCGGAGCTTTCCGAGAAGATTAAGACCATTATGATGACGATTCCGAATATTATTGACCCCAGTGTTCCCATTGGTAAGGATGATTCTGAAAATGTGGAGCTGGAGCGTTTCGGTGAGCCGGTAGTTCCGGACTTTGAGATTCCGTATCATACAGAGATTATGGAGAAGTTCTCCGGCATTGATCTTGATAGTGCACGTAAGGTTGCCGGCAACGGTTTCTATTATTTAATGGGTGATATTGCACGCTTACATTCTGCAGTGATTAGCTACGCTCGTGACTTCATGATTGAGCGCGGTTTCACGTATTGTGTTCCGCCTTTCATGATTCGCAGTGAGGTTGTAACCGGTGTTATGAGCTTTGCAGAGATGGAGTCCATGATGTACAAGATTGAGGGTGAGGATCTTTACCTCATTGGTACCAGTGAGCATTCCATGATCGGTAAGTTTATCGACACCATCAACAAGGAAGAGAATTTGCCTTATACGTTGACCAGTTATTCTCCTTGCTTCCGTAAGGAGAAAGGAGCGCATGGCATCGAGGAGCGTGGCGTATATCGTATCCATCAGTTCGAGAAGCAGGAGATGGTTGTTATCTGTAAGCCTGAGGAGAGCATGGAGTGGTATGAGAAGCTGTGGAAGAACACGGTAGACTTGTTCCGTTCCTTGGACATTCCCGTACGTACTCTCGAGTGCTGCTCCGGTGACCTTGCAGACTTGAAGGTGAAGAGCTGTGACGTAGAAGCATGGTCGCCCAGACAGAAGAAGTATTTTGAGGTTGGTAGTTGCTCGAACCTCGGCGATGCACAGGCGAGACGCTTGAAGATTCGAGTTGTAGGTGAGAATGGCAAATATTTTGCACACACGTTGAATAATACTGTAGTGGCACCGCCTCGTATGCTCATTGCTTTTCTTGAAAATAATCTGCAGGCAGACGGTTCCGTACGTATTCCGGAGGCATTGCGTCCTTATATGGGCGGTCAGACGGAGATTCGCTAATATTGTTACAGAGGATGAGAGCACTGATTCGGTGCTCTTGTCTTATTGTATATTGTCAAGCTAGACAAATGGAGGTATGTAATATGAAAGATGCAATGATTTGCACACTGTACGAAGATTTGGATAAGACCTTGGCAAAGGAGTTGCTTACGGGTTGTACGTATCCGTGGGAAGCTTTGCCGAAGATTAAGGATACAATATTAGCCATCGGTGCTACATTGTCCGAAGAGGAATACGATCATCCCTCGGATAATGTATGGATTGCCAAGGATGCCAAGGTGGCTCCTACGGCGTATATCAACGGCCCCTGCATTATCGGTCACGAGACTGAGGTGCGCCACTGTGCATTTATTCGTGGAAATGCATTGGTGGGCAACGGGGCAGTCGTGGGTAATTCTACAGAACTTAAGAATGTCATTCTCTTTGATAAGGTTCAAGTTCCGCATTACAATTATGTGGGGGATTCCATTTTGGGATATCGTGCGCATATGGGTGCAGGCTCTATTACATCCAATGTGAAGTCCGATAAGACCTTGGTTGTGGTAAAATGCGGTGAGGAGCGGATCGAAACCGGTTTGAAGAAATTCGGTGCTATGCTTGGTGATTACGTTGAGGTTGGTTGCGGTTCAATCTTGAATCCCGGTACCGTAGTCGGAGCGAATACAAATATTTATCCTCTGAGTAGTGTGCGTGGCGTTGTTCCTGCGGGAAGCATCTACAAGAAGCAAGGCGAGGTTGTGGAGAAGAGATAGAAGGATATTTCAAATATAGTTTGATACTTAATGCGCTACAGGAAAAATACTTGTAGCGCATTTTTGTAATATATGAATTTGAAAATGGAATAGTGCGTATTTACTATATGCACTGCAAAGAACCACACAAAATTTCGCGATTTTTTTTGTACTGCGTAAAGTAGGACAATAATTTTGGTATACAACACATCAGTAGAAGCGCAAATGTTGATAGCGCGACCAGTAAAGAAGTTATATGTATAGCTAGTATTATTTTAGAAAGCATGTTTAATACCTACCTTATGATTTTTGAAAGTCGATTTAGCATACGAATCATTTTATCTCCATTGTTTTCACCGTGAATTAAGTGAGAGTTGATTTCGTGTATATACTCTCTAAATGAAAACTTATCTTCGTATTTTGATTCCAACAGTGATAATAGATTGTTGCTTCGATTAAATCCTTTGTCAATCATGCGAGAGATGGACGATTGATCAAAGCATAGACTTGTGTGAAGAAGAGAGTTATCTTCTTGAAACGAAAAGAAGACGATGGGGCAGTTGGATAAAGGAGGTTTTATATTCGGGACATAATCATCAAATTGAACGACAATAATTAAATCAAGACTTGAGGATAATATCGGTGCAATTGGTGTGTTATCAAGAAGAGCACCATCATAGTATTTTTTGTTTTTAATTGTGATTCCATTAGTGAAGCCCACCATTGAGATACTTGCTCGAATATATTGATTTCTTTGTGCATAATCTAGATTGTCTAATCTAACATACAGTGGTTTTAACGAAGATGTGGTGCAAACCGTATAAAACGGATAAGGAACATTATCGTCTACTTCGCACAGCTGTTCAATAATATCATAGATCTTTCCTTGTTTGTAATATGAATTACATACGAGCTTAAAATTTGAAAGGTTAAAGGTTTTGAATTGCAGTCAACGGGTTTATAGTAATTACGAACGAGGTGAGTTGGATATTCCAACGGAAATCCTTATTAAATTAGCCGATTTTCATGATGTCTCTGTGGACTATATTCTTGGTAGAACAGATAAGAGACAGACATGTAAGTAGATATCTGCAAAAAATGAGCGTTGTCCTACGAAGGTCTCTTATAACGTAGGGGAGCGCTCTTGTTTTATTGTTTGGGATGAAAAGCAGGCGAAATCATCCTGCACAAATTTTGCCCATCCAAACTGTCAATTATCACAATACGGTGGTCTGTATGTTTTGTGCATCCTTGTGAATTTGAATGTGTTATTTCATTGCTTTCGTCAATGGAAATGTGGGCACTATCTGTGCTACCATGTAGAGGAATTCATCTAAGGTCTTAAGACTTTTCTATCACCCTGTCAAGGGTTTTATTATTGGTCCTGACGACAATGACTGGATGTCATTTCTGTAAGAAACTTGTTGACAGAGCATCTAAAATATTCTACAATGGAGGTAGTAACAATGAATAGACAAGCAACTTCATTTGACAACATCGGACTTAAGAATGACTTTATGTTCTGCACTGTGATGCGTAAGGCAGAGTTCTGTAAGCCGTTTCTGGAGATGGTTCTGGGAATATCCATTCGGGAGCTTCGCTAT
>JAZQDC010000017.1:0-56843 GCA_045546575.1 Lachnospiraceae bacterium
AAGTAATACATGTTACTACCTTACTATCCTCAGGATGTTCATAATTCTTTTCTTTTATTACCTTTATAAAAATTTTAGTATCTGAATGAGGATATATCTCGTTTATTCTATCATAAAGTATTTTTAAATACATATCTGCCGATACACCACTCGTTTTCCATAATAGTGGCTTCACCACTTTCTTTGCTAAACAATCCCCGCCAAATTTTATTTTAATCTTATGTATCTTTCTCTCTTTGACCCTCAGTGCAATACTACTAATTATTGTAAGTACTAAACACGCACCTGATAAAATTATACTAAAAATTTCAATTAACATTATTATCACCACCTTTATCCATTGTACTATGCCGGAACATTGCTTTAATTGAGCAAGCACAACATATCCATGACGAAATCATCATAACAACAGATACAACAACACTTGCTACTACACCCTTTTCTGTCGCTGTCATTTTAACTAAACAATACAACACCAACTGAAAACAAACAACAATAATGCATCCCCAAAATGCCCATGATAAATATTCATCATTCTTTTTCTTTATTTCAAACAAGTCAATTGCTAAAGGTAAATTTAAAGAAAAAAGTGATAAAATAATTTCACCATTTGTAAACAATCCCATAAAATTAGAGGAATCACTAAATAATACAACCAAACTAGAAATCAAAAATGGAAGTCCCGTTCCTACAACAGCCAATCTAATCCATTTATTTTTCATATGCTTGTATTGCTCTGCAGCCTGTCCTTCATAGACGACTGGCTTGTTTTTCTTTCTGATAGTCAACTTGCTCACCTTCTCTCTAGTATTTTATTCTATCTTACCTTTCTGTTACACATATTATCAACAAACTCAAACATCCAATCTACATAGAATAGCCTTATTAATCATAATCAACTACAATTTCTGTAATGCATCTTCTAATCCTATAATATGCGCCTTACTTATTAAATATCTATCCTTTCCCTCAAAAAAGCCAAAAAAATTTTTGTATTCTAAATTCCATAATAAATTTTCTTAAACAACATCCTTTTTAACACACATAATATATGCCATACAATCTCTTTTCATCACATTTAGTCCCTATATCCTACATGTAGTTTTATTATACTAAACCTTGCAGATTTTTTCAAGTCATATTTTATTTCCATGTATCATCAAACCTCTTTTATATGTCATCACTTAAGAATCTACGAGGATGATATTGCTCGTACCGGCAAGAAAATTTTGGTAGAACGGAAACAGCTAGAGAACTTCCTTAGATTCGAGATTTAAAAAATACCCCTATCACAGATGTGATAGGGGGCAAACACCAACAAAATCTATTCCCCAAAGTACTTCCTCAACGCATTGATATGCATAAAGAAAATCTTTTCAGGGTATTCTCTTAACAACTGTTCCATCTCCGAAATCTTTACCCAATGGATATTTGCTGTTTCATTTGTAGATTCAACTAAACTCCCTTCTGCTTCGCACAAAAAAGTATGTAAAATAATCGAATACGCCCCGGACAAATTCTGCGTTATACAGTAAGGAGTAAAAGATATTGTTGTCACATCACTTGTTTGAGTTGAAACCGATAACTCTTCTCCATATATTTTCGTTATTTTTAGTCCTGTTTCTTCCAAAACTTCCCTTCGTAATGCAGCAAATATATCTTCGTATTTTCTGATTTTACCGGCAGGAATTTCTATCATACCGTTTGTTTCATTTCCATAGTCCTTCTGTCTTGTTTGAATTAGTATATATTTCTCATTATCTATCACTTTTTCAATAATAGCTCCAACACATGGTTTTGCAAATGTTTCTGTTATCATATGACCGGCTTCCTCTTATTTCCGTAGAATAGTATTTAGTGTTTCTTCCTAAACTCATCCATATTCTTTTTACAAGAATACGCTTCCATCAGCTTTTCATCTTCCCAAGTCCACTTCTTTTCAATTTCTATCATTCTAAAGGTTTCTTCCCTCGTCGGTTCTGCCGGAAATATATCGCAAGGATAGCAATCACAATATCCGCAATGCTCCAATCCTTTCTCTATAACGCATTTTCTTGCCTTACAATCCGGGTCTTGCAAAACAGCATCTTCCTTTGTACATAAGCAACCGTCGCATATAACCGTACTTGGATCAGGCTCATATCCTTCCCAGATTTTCTTCCAAACACTACAAATCTCTGACCGTCTGTCTTCCTTTTCTACGTTTGGACGATATATTAAACACAAATCACATCGCATGCCACATTTGGAAAATACTACACTCATACCTCACCTCTCCTAAATCGCAATCCACCAACAAACCCCGAACTTATCTATCACCGTTGCACAACAGCTACTCCACGGCAACTGACCAATCGGTTCCAGTACAACGCCCCCATCACTTAATACATCAAACGCCCTTTGAACAGCCTCTTCACTTCCCATCTCAAAAACATTAAATGTCATGGTTTCCCACTTCATCTTATGTACCAACTCGACATCACAAGGATTCTTCGCTTCTGCCAATGCTAAAAATCCTTCCCCGTTTACTGATAATTCGCAGTGTTCATATATCGTTCCGGCATCATTTTTGAACTCACGTGTAATCTCTGCTCCAAAGGCTTTACAGTACACTTCCGCTGCCTCAAAGCTGTTTTTTACATAGACTTGAGTGTAATTTTTCATGTGGTTCTTCCTCCATAAATATGTACTTTACTTCTCTTCCTTCCACTTATTCAAGTTACTCAACCGGTCCGGATTATGTCCGTTCTCAATAAACGTAGTCAACTCCTGGCAAGGAAGCTCTTTGCACTCTCCGCAATGCTTGAAACCTTTCGTTGTCGCACATTTGTATATGTCGCATTCACCCCAAAAAATCTTCCCTTCCTGTTCCACGCAACCCCCACAGTTAAACTTTTCTTTGAACTGACAGGCATTACAATCCGTTCCGCACTTTCCTTTAATCACGCTCATTTCTCTTTCGTCTCCTTTCCGGTTATGGATTAGCTACGCCCTCAATTTATCAACGATTGCATTAATCTTTTCTGTACAATCCGCCTTTCTGCACTCGACATCTCTCCACGAATCTGAAAGCGGAAAATAAAGATTGTCTTTCGCTTTCGCACCTAAATCCCATTGACCGTTCTCATCTCTATTTTCTTCCAACCATGTTACAACAAAGGCAAGTTTTTCTTTCGCTGATTTATAACCTGCCAAAATGTCAATCGCCTCTAAATAACGGCTTGTCTCGATTGACTGGAACTCTTTCGGCAACTCACTAATTCTTTTTCCGTAAATATAATAGATGCCTTTTTCATGATTTATTACATAGTCCAGCATACGGCTTTCTGTTTCTTCTTTTAAAAGACCTTGTAATAGATTCATTTCATAAAAGGTTACAAAATCCACTTCTCCGGTATCATTCTCGTACTTACTGTTTGCAAATGCATCTTCGATAAGACTCACCCAATACTTTGCACATTCCAAAGCGGTTCCGTTATTTGGGTCAAATAGCTTCACCCAGGTAGATAACATCAGTTTCGTAAACAAATCCCAATCTCTTGTTTTCTCCCTGTAATTATCAATCTTTCTTTCCCCGTTCAAACAGGCAGTCATACAATCCACCGTTTTTCTAATAGGTTCATCATTGATCGTGAATCCTAAAAGTTTCAAACGGCGTAATGCTTGTTCCGTTGTCAGTGGCTTTTTGTTATTGGGTACCGATAATGAATGAAACTCATTTCCCCACGTACCATCAGCATTTTGCAATGCGATAATCTGTTCCGCTATTTTTCCGGTTTTATGTGCCATAATAGTTCCTCGCTAAATTCTAATTTCCCAATCTCTACGAAACTGGAAATTGTATAGAAAACTAAATATGTCGTTCTGTTAATACTTGAAATTCTGGCTTAGTAACAAAGGAGGCGTAAGTAACTTTTCCATTAAAGTTAACATTTTTCCAAAACGATAACGCAGAGCAGGAGAACTGATGTAATCCAACACCTTTTCCTTAGGCACCCAGATGACTTCGCTCGATTCTTCAGATGTACAACATTCCCCGCTTTCGTACTCACAGATAAAATCAAACATAACCTTCGTAGGAACAGGTGTAACACCATCATAGAATGTATATTTCCCTACATTAGAGTACACCCCACAAAGGCATTTTATCTTGGCCTTAATACCGCTTTCCTCCATAATTTCTCGTAAAACACCTGCTTCCAAATCTTCTCCCTCTTCAATCTGTCCGCCTGTGGCATCATAACCACGATTAAGAGTTTTAATGATCAAAATGTTCCCTTTTGCATCAAAAACATAGCCTGCAGCGGCAACGATGTGTGTTGGAAACCCCATAATAAATACCTCCTTCATCTGTATAAATTCTAATTTATCTCTCTGTTTGCTCAGTCATAATTCCCCAACGTATTCCAAACTTATCAACAAAAACAACACGACATGAACTATACGGCGTAGCTTCCATTTCGTATATCGTTTTGCTTCCTTCTTTAATTTTACAAATAATACTTCATGCTATTATCTTACTTAACCTTCAAATCCCTCTTTAACCAACTTTGTTATTTCTTTAATTGCATCATAATTCTCAACGCTTCTCATATTACTTTTTGCATATTCAAAAATCTGACCGATATTACCGATTATATTACCAACTAAATCTGACATCCATTTATGTCTCGGCATTATCCAAATATGAAAATGTATCTCTTCTTTTTCTTCAAAAACAACATTAAATCCGTCACAAATATTATTTTCCCTTAAAATCTTAATGGTTTTATCCACAATCTCAAAGGCTTCCATTTTTTCTTCTTTGCTTAACTGCTCAAACTTTTCTACACACCTTTTTGGCGAAACAACAAAAAAACCTTGAATCGGAAGTTCCCAATCCTGTGATAATGTAAATCTCTCGTTTTCATATGCCATACCACAGGGTAAACAAAATTCGTGATTCGCATAAGCGCATCCCGGACAACCCTTAAAATCCACATTCTCATTTGCATAGTTTATCATAGTGTCACTCCCTGTTCTTTTATCATTTTTTATAATCTTGCTCCTACTCTTACCACTCCACCTCAATTACACACCTAGCTCCGCCCGTTTTTATGCTTTCAAGCAATGTGACTTTTATCTCTTTCTTAAACACTTCTTTAAAGATACCTTCTGCATTCCCCAAGGTACAATAGCACCAAGACTTTGATACTTCTCCCGGTACTCTTTTTACGCAAGCGCAGTAGCACTCCGGATAGCAAAACAGAATCTTATTGTCCGATATGTATTCAAGACTCGCAAAGGACTCATTCGCATTAAAATCCTTTACAAACTGCTCTGTGCTATCTGCTTTGTTCAGATACTTCAAAATCTTAGTCGCTATTGATTTTCCATCATTACACCTGCACTCTTTTCTAAGCGTCATGATTGTTTCGGTATCAAAGTGACCATCAAGATACTCACATACACTCTTTGCCCATTCGTATTTCTTTTCAATATCAGCACTCTTTGACAATGGATATTTCTCGTCCACTTCATCCGCCACATCATTTCCCAAATTTCTTCTCAAACTATCAAGCAACCGAATCGAATGTGCATTATCGTTTTTTGCCATGATTCACGCCTCCTTAAATGTCTGTATCTTCATCGTAATTCTTACAATCTCCCAATCGGGAAAAACATAAAATTCTTTCCGGTCTCCGGACAGGTAAAATCATGTACCGCGCCAACCAGCGGAAGCTGATTCTCTTCCATATACTTTATCACCTGAAGGAAGGTATCTCCCCCTTCACATTCCACCCAAAGATACTCATAGCCCGGAATTACCCACTTGGTCCACCCTTCCGGTGCCTCGGCGTCATCCACGCACTCCACTCCGGCCAGATAAAGACCTTTGGTAAATCCGTCTTCCCATGGTAAAAAGGAACGGGACATATCCGACATAGCTCCCCAAATTCCCAGAAGATTTCCTTCCTCATCCTTCTTCGCCAAACCCGAAACCTCATGGAAATGACTGTTGGCATCCTCCCATAGTTTTTGGATGAAGCCCTCTCCATCAGTCGTTGCTTCTTCTTTTCCAACAACTACAAAAGACTCCTTCGTACATCTATTTATCTCCATTCTCATGTCCTCCTCTATTTGTCCTCTATCTTTCGATATTTCTTCAATACGTACAATGCCTTTTCTAAATCACTGCTATCAGGGTTCACAATCTCTGCTCTGTTTGACAACCCACAAATTCGTCGTGACTCATCTCCAAAGTATACTCTCCGATTATTTGGGCATTTACATAACCTCTCCGGAAACTGCTCCTTAAACCATTGAAACAGTTCAGTGTCTTCTTGACACAAGACACTTGCGAACTCACTAATATTCTTGAAATCATTAAAATAGATACAAAGCATAAAATACGAGTTATCGGCGTAGAATCCACATATGTTTTTGCTTTTGTAACAATACTCGACTTTCCACTTAAAATCGGATACTATCCCTCGCAACGGTTTTATTTTCTTTTTCACTTTTATATCAGAAATCTTATCTTCTAGTCTCTTAACTATGTCTACGCTTTCATTCGGCAACGTTTTACATATATCTTCTACGGTAGGAATTGGCACATAAGCATTTTTGTAATCCAGACGCAGAAAGTTCATCCATCTATATTTGCTATCCGGTGCGTTACATAAAAACAAAACACCTTCCATCGCTTTTCTATATTTTTCATGAACAACATAAAATACATCTGCATCCTCGGTAATTTTGAGTCCCAGCTCTGACAACAGTTCATATCTCTCGGTGTTATGGATTGAACCATGGAGTCGATTCATTTGAAACATCACTTTTTCGTAATCTTCTTTAGATATTATTAATGAACCGCTCTCCGCATCAATCCCCTTACTTGCTAAACCGAGGTTATAGAAAAACATTGCATAAAACTGTATCGCTTGTTGAAATGTATTTCTCAATGTGCTTTCTTTAGAATCGGTTACATGCTCCTTCTCGTTTCTCTTATGTGTATTCTGCTGTTCCAGTTTCTTTATATATTCTTCATAAGGTTCCGGAAAGACCAAGTATCTCTCTGGATTCTCATACATCCCTCGATATAGAGATACCATAAACTGATAAAACTCATATTGTCCAGTCTCTGATTGTTGATTTGATGCTTCAAACGGAGCAAGCATGTCTAAACAGTGCTTTATTGACCTTTGTGCATGTGTTTTCATATTTTATTGTCATTCTCCTTCTCCATACAAAATCGAATATATGTTCACTTTTAATCATATCAT
The DNA here is from genome assembly GCA_045546575.1 of Lachnospiraceae bacterium. Taxonomy (GTDB): domain Bacteria; phylum Bacillota; class Clostridia; order Lachnospirales; family Lachnospiraceae; genus ISDg. The sequence continues at coordinate 7,266 of JAZQDC010000017.1, forward strand.
ATTGCTTACAAATTATCAACTACTTTCCTCACAAATTCTCATCCCAACCTTTCCTCGTCGAAACCGATTGCTTTTTCCGCCCTTTTCCATCCCCTGCATAGACTTCTCTCAGATTCCCGCACACGCAAAAATACCCACCAGAACCATTATAGTTCCAGTGGGTATTTGAGATTTTTATTCAGTTTCCTTAACCCTTAGTTAAGCGATTGCCTAGCCCTCTTGTTTCCCCCGCAACTCGCCCCTCGCTTCCGCTTCGCTACAGCTCGGTTCCGGCAGTCGCCGGGTGCTGCGCGAATACAAAAAGCCCGGCTGGGAATGAATTCCCGCCGGACTTTCGTATTCACGAGCACTCAGCTCGTTGCTTATTATTTATTATTGATAGCAGCCTGTGCAGCAGCAAGTCTAGCGATCGGCACACGGAACGGAGAACAAGATACATAATCAAGTCCGATCTTGTGGCAGAACTCAACGGAGGTCGGGTCACCACCGTGCTCACCACAGATACCGATGTGGAGGCTCGGGTTAACCGGCTTACCGAGCTTAATGGACATTTCCATAAGCTTACCAACACCGGTCTGGTCAAGTCTTGCGAACGGATCGTTCTCGAAGATCTTGCTGTCGTAGTATGCGTCTAAGAACTTACCAGCATCGTCACGGGAGAAACCGTAGGTCATCTGGGTTAAGTCGTTGGTACCGAAGCAGAAGAAATCAGCTTCCTTTGCGATGTCGTCAGCGGTAAGAGCTGCACGCGGGATCTCGATCATGGTACCTTCTTCGTACTTAAGGTCAACACCAGCTGCTGCAATTTCAGCCTCAGCGGTATCAACTACCATCTTCTTAACAACCTTTAACTCCTTGATTTCACATACAAGCGGAATCATGATTTCCGGCTTAACGGTCCAATCGGAGTGCTTCTTCTGAACGTTGATAGCTGCACGGATAACAGCCTTGGTCTGCATCTTTGCAATTTCCGGATAGGTAACTGCAAGACGGCATCCTCTGTGACCCATCATCGGGTTGAACTCATGAAGAGATGCGATGATAGCCTTGATAGCCTCTACAGACTTACCCTGAGCCTTAGCAAGCTTCTCGATGTCAGCTTCCTCGGTCGGAACGAACTCATGAAGCGGCGGATCCAGGAAACGGATGGTAACCGGGTTGCCCTCAAGAGCCTCGTAAAGAGCCTCGAAGTCGCCCTGCTGATACGGAAGAATCTTCTCGAGAGCTGCTTCTCTCTCTTCTACGGTATCAGAACAAATCATCTCACGGAATGCTGCAATTCTGTCTTCCTCGAAGAACATATGCTCGGTACGGCAAAGACCGATACCCTCTGCACCAAGCTCACGAGCCTTCTTAGCGTCAGCCGGAGTATCTGCATTGGTACGAACCTTTAAGGTACGGAACTTGTCTGCCCATGCCATGATTCTGCCGAACTCACCTGCGATGGAAGCGTCTACGGTCGGGATAAGACCATCGTAAATCTTACCGGTGGAACCGTCAAGGGAGATGCAATCGCCCTCGTGGTATTCCTTACCAGCAAGCGTGAACTTCTTATTTTCCTCGTCCATGTTGATGTCGCCACAACCGGATACACAGCAGGTACCCATACCACGAGCAACTACTGCTGCGTGAGAGGTCATACCACCACGAACGGTTAAAATACCCTGAGCAGCCTTCATACCGGTAATATCTTCCGGAGAGGTCTCAAGACGAACGAGAACAACCTTCTCGCCCTTTGCAGCCCATTCTACAGCGTCGTCAGCGGTGAATACGATCTTACCGCAAGCTGCTCCCGGGGATGCGCCAAGTGCCTTAGCGATCGGCTCGGTGGACTTTAATGCCTTAGCATCGAACTGCGGGTGAAGGAGGGTGTCGAGGTTACGCGGGTCGATCATTGCAACTGCTTCTTCCTCGGTTCTCATACCTTCATCTACTAAATCACAAGCAATCTTTAAAGCTGCCTGTGCGGTTCTCTTACCATTTCTGGTCTGGAGCATATAGAGCTTTCTGTTCTCAACAGTGAACTCCATATCCTGCATATCTCTGTAGTGCTTCTCGAGGGTCTCACAAACCTTCTGGAACTCAGCGAAAGCTTCCGGGAACTCTTCTGCCATCTTTGCGATCGGCATCGGAGTACGAACGCCTGCTACTACGTCCTCGCCCTGTGCGTTCATCAAGAACTCACCCATGAGCTTCTTCTCGCCGGTAGCAGGATCACGGGTAAATGCAACACCGGTACCGGATGTATCACCCATGTTACCGAATGCCATCATCTGTACGTTAACTGCGGTACCCCAAGAATACGGGATATCGTTGTCACGACGGTAAATGTTGGCACGAGGGTTGTCCCAAGAACGGAATACAGCCTTGATAGCAGCCATCAACTGCTCCTTGGGATCGCTGGGGAAATCAGCACCGATCTTAGCCTTATACTCAGCCTTAAACTGATTAGCAAGCTCCTTCAGATCTTCTGCGGTAAGCCCTACGTCCTGAGTAACGCCCTTGGCTTCCTTCATCTCGTCGATAAGCTCTTCGAAGTACTTCTTACCAACTTCCATAACTACGTCAGAGAACATCTGAATAAATCTACGGTAGCAGTCATAAGCCCAACGAGGATTACCGGACTTCTTCGCAAGTACCTCTACTACTTCCTCGTTCAAACCAAGGTTCAAAATCGTATCCATCATACCCGGCATGGATGCTCTCGCACCGGAACGAACAGATACAAGGAGCGGATTCTCCTTATCACCGAACTTCTTGCCTGCTGTCTCTTCCAGCTTAACGATATACTCCATGATCTGAGCCTGAATCTCATCGTTAATCTTCTCGCCATCCTCATAATACTGCGTACAAGCCTCAGTTGTAATGGTGAATCCCTGCGGAACCGGAAGACCGAGTCCGGTCATCTCTGCCAGGTTCGCACCCTTACCACCAAGGAGGTTACGCATGCTGGCATCACCTTCTGTAAATGCATAAACCCATTTCTTAGCCATATTACAATGACCTCCTATCATATTCTCGCTGTCCCGACGTTTCTAAATGCTCTCCGAAATACGCAACGCGCTCCTTGTGGCTCATTTTAGAAACCACAAAAAAACGTCTGTGGTCAGCCGCTGGTGATATTCTACCACATATATTGAAACATTACAAATACTTTTCGCTGTCGTATATCTAAAAATTTTCGCATCGCCCGACGGATTGTATGGTATTTTGTCACAAGAAGAGCAGAAATACCCGCATAATCGGATTCTACGATTCATTATTATCGCCCGCCTCACTTTCGTGAAACGGGCGACATTTTCCATTCTTTATTTACCACTCAAACTTCTTCTCAAAATAGCTCTTCAGATCTTCAATCTTAATTCTCTCCTGCGCCATGGTATCACGATCACGAACCGTCACGCAACCATCGGTTTCGGACTCGAAATCATAAGTTACGCAGAACGGAGTACCAATCTCGTCCTGGCGACGATAACGCTTACCGATATTACCACGGTCATCGTACTCACAATTATAATACTTAGAGAGCTCAGCATAAATCTTCTCGCCACCCTCTGCAAGCTTCTTAGAGAGAGGAAGAACACCAATCTTCACCGGAGCCAGTGCCGGATGGAAATGCAACACGGTACGAACATCGCCCTCTGCAATCTCCTCCTCATCATATGCCGCACACAGGAATGCAAGAACTACACGGTCTGCACCCAAGGAAGGCTCTACAACGTAAGGAGTATATCTCCACTTCTTCTCGTCATCATAATAGGTCATGTCCTCTTTGGATACATTCATGTGCTGGGTAAGGTCATAGTCGGTACGATCCGCAATACCCCAGAGCTCGCCCCAACCGAAGGGGAACAAGAACTCAATGTCGGTAGTTGCCTTAGAATAGAAGGACAACTCTTCCGGATCATGGTCACGTACACGCATCTCATCGGGCTTGATTCCCAAGGTCTGCAACCAATCAATACAGAACTGCTTCCAGTAAGCAAACCATTCAAGGTCAGTATCAGGCTCACAGAAGAACTCTAACTCCATCTGCTCGAATTCTCTGGTACGGAAGGTGAAGTTACCCGGCGTAATCTCATTACGGAAGGACTTACCGATCTGACCGATACCAAAAGGAATCTTCTTACGGCTGGTTCTCTGTACGTTCTTGAAGTTAACGAAGATACCCTGTGCCGTCTCGGGACGCAGATATACGGTGTTCTTGGCATCCTCAGTTACACCCTGGAAGGTCTTGAACATCAAGTTGAACTGACGAATGTCGGTGAAATTGTGCTTACCACAGGTCGGGCAAGGAACGTTGTGATCTTCGATGAACTTTGCCATCTCTTCCTGGCTCCAACCGTCAATGGAACTCTCCAGTGCGATGCCGTTCTCTGTAGCAAAATCCTCGATAATCTTGTCTGCGCGGAAACGCTCATGACATTCCTTACAATCCATCAGCGGGTCAGAGAAACTGCCCAAGTGACCGGAAGCCACCCAAGTCTGAGGGTTCATAAGAATGGCGCAATCCACACCTACGTTATAAGGATTCTGCTGGATGAACTTGCTCCACCAAGCCTTCTTTACATTATTCTTAAGCTCTACGCCCAGGTTACCATAATCCCATGTATTCGCCAAACCGCCGTAAATCTCGGAGCCGGGATACACAAATCCTCTCGCCTTCGCCAGAGCTACAATCTTATCCATCGTCTTTTCCATAATATCCTCCTAATCCTTAGTATCGCAACAGATGGCGCCTGCGCCGATACTACGTTCATTTTCTTGTTCCACGGTATTCCCGTAAAACAAATGCTGTGCTTATCATATGCCGAGTTTTGATTTCTGTCAAATCTTTTTTTGAAATATTGCAAAATATCTTCGTAAAATGATGTTATAGCATCTCAATGAGGCTCAAACTACGAAATGTATGGCGGTTGTATTCTCTTCTCCACGCTTCCGTCACTGCCCGAAGTTCCGCCAAGACTTCCGTGCTGACGGTAAATGAATAGATCTTCTCCGGTGGCGTTGACGCGATATACCGAAGCGTATACCATGTAGAATCCGAGAGATTGAAGTAATCTCCCACAGGCACCAATCCCTGATTCTCTCTGCGCTCTCGCACTTCTCTTCGAAAATCCTCTCCGGCACAATTCTCACACAAACAACCACCGGCTCGCACGCGAAACACAAAGGGAACATCCTTCTTCTTGCAGCGCACACATTCCATGACCTGCGGTCCTTCGCCATTTAGATAATATGCTTTCAGTTCAAATACTATCCTGGTCAGTTCCTTGCCGATACCGGTATGGGTCAGTGCTCGCAGAGACTGATACAGCAATGTAAGTATGGCTCGCTCGTCATTTCCTTCTCTGGTAAGATATTCGGCAAATTCGCAGAAGAAGAAACCGTAGTACGTCAGCTCCACGTCCCCTCGTAGCTCCGGAAAGTAGTTCAACACTTCCACCTGAGAAACCGTATAAGATGTACGCCCCTCAAAGAGTAAAAAGCGCGCAAAAACAAAGGGTTGCGAGCTACCTACCAATGTACTGTTAGGTCTTCTGGCACCCTTTGCAAATGCACTGATCTTACCGCGTTCCTTCGTCAGGATAGTCAGCCTTCGGTCGTATTCCCCCACCGGCTGCACCGACAGAACCAAGCCTGTCACTGTGATTCGGTCCGTCACCTACGTGTTCCCCTTCCATAGTGCAGGCGGCGTACTCCAAGTAGTCGAACACGCTGCCTGTCTGTATAAACTTGTTCCACTTTTCTTCGTCCATAAACCTTCCCCCGTTTCTGCAATAACTATCTGTTGTTATGTTTTCCTTACGAGAAAGAATTTATCCTGTGTAAAGTGGATTCCATATATTACGAGTCTTCAATTATCACGGTAGTTTTCCAAAAAACCTACGCAGACCTACCACACGGGCGTGTCTTCATCCTCATCGCGATAACCGTAATTCTTCAGCAGGAGCTCACTATCCCGCCAGTCTTTCTTCACCTTCACCCAGAGTTTCAGATTGACCTTACAGCCCACCATCATCTCAATCTCCAAGCGTGCTTCCTGACCGATCTTCTTCAACATAGCCCCCTGCTTACCGATGATAATACCCTTGTGTGAATCACGTTCACATACGATGGTGGCATCAATGTCAATGAGAGTACCACCCGGGCGTTCCTTCATCCGATCAATCATAACCGCAATGCCGTGAGGAATCTCGTCGGACAAGTTCCGAAGTGCCTTCTCACGAATCATCTCCGCCGCAATCTGACGCTCCGGCTGATCCGTAATCGTGTCCTCATCATAGTACATGGGACCCTCCGGCAGATACGAGAAGAGTACTTCCGTCAAATGATCTGTATTTTCACCCTTCAGTGCCGACACCGGAATAATCTCTGCAAAATCCAACTCCTTGCGATACGTATCAATGAACTCCAGAATCTCTTCCTTCTTCACCTTGTCAATCTTGTTGATAACGAGAATCACCGGAAGTTTCCCCTTCTTCAGCTTCTCAATAATGTGCTGCTCCCCGGCACCAATGTAATTGGTAGGCTCCACGAGCCACAGAATCACGTCCACCTCCGTCAAAGTACGCTCCGCAACCTCCACCATGAACTCACCCAGCTTGTTCTTGGCCTTATGAATACCCGGAGTATCCAAGAAAATGATCTGCCCGCGCTCATCGGTATACACCGTCTGAATACGATTTCTCGTAGTTTGCGGTTTGTTTGATGTGATTGCAATCTTCTGACCAATCAAACGATTCATCAAAGTGGATTTGCCCACGTTGGGGCGTCCGATAAGGGTTACAAAACCCGATTTATATGCCATTTTTCATCCTCCGACTAATATGTATTTCCAAGAGGCTCTACCTTCATAAACATCGCCTCATTCTTCTTAACCGCACTTTCGCTGCCAAGGGCACAGAGGTAGTTCTGAGACATGCAAGCCCGAATCAGCTTCGCCCCCTTACGAATCTCCTCCACGGTAGCTCCCAGCACTTCGTCACGTTCCTTCTGAATCTCTTCCAATGTGTAACCGGTCATGTACATATTCATGGCCCGGTCTCCCATCATCTTCGGTGTCTTAGGCGTATCCATACCGCTGATGGTTCCGATAATGTACTTGGTCAGTTCACGATCGGTAAGCTCCAACTGCTCCACATATTCTGCCGCCGATTCAAATACCTCGTTGGTCTCCGAAAGTTTCGGATCACGGTAAGAAACCATATGTGCCGTGCCGCTAATCGGGGCAAATCCACACATGCAACCGTAGGCTCCTCCCTCTACGCGTACCTTGTTCCACAAGTAATCCAACGAAAGAATGGTACGCATCACACGTATCGCTCCGGTATGCTCCAAGCCGGCCTCCTTGTAGTTGCCGCTGCGAGCCACGTAATTCACCTGACCTGCATAGGTAAATCCTTCGTTTTTCTTCTGTATCGCGTAGCCGCCCTTCCAAGGTTCCACCTTAGAAGGTGCAAGAGCAACGTCCTTAGCACTCTTCAGTACTGTCTCGGCAAATGCGGGCAACGCCTCAGACAAAACACGGTAACCCTCTTCCTCAGCTGCCAGGCTCACAATCAGACGCTCCTTGCACAGTACATATTCCAGTACCTTCTGCAAATGCGCCACCGTCTCCTCTTTGCGCTCTTCAAACTCACTGTTCAAGCGACGCAGGAAACGATAATAATCCAGGTTCTTCACCTTCTGTACGAAATAATCCTGTGCACTGTGATAGGATGCCGCTCTGGAGATTGCCATGGAATGTCCGCCGTATTCCATGGTAGTCTGTAGCTTCGCGCATCCTTCTGCCACAATCTCACGGAGACGCTTAGTGTCCGTCAGGCGAGACTTCGTAAATATCTCCGCAATCAACTCCAATGCCTTAGGTAACTCCGGGTAAAGCACCTTCGTACGAAGAACCAAATGACCGCTGAATGCCTTAGTCTCCTTACTCTTACTAAAGGTGTCCGTCACAATCGCCATGCCACCGGTATGCAGACTGGACTCATCAGCCAAATCAAGATACGTATGCTCCTCGGTATCAATGTAACCCAGTACATTTGCCAGCATGCCCACATAAGGCAGTTCTTCCTCCGGCAAATCCGTAACGTCAAAGTACAGTCGCAAATATGCGATACCGTTAGTAAAGCCCTCGTGCATCACCACCGGAATGTCCCCTACGGGGCGTTCCACATTGGAGAAGGGCTCTGCCTCCTTCTTAATATCCGAAAGCTCCAAGAGTGGAATACACTGAAGTGCCTCCTCAGTCTCCGGAGTCTTCTGGAACGTACGAAGTGCCCGAGTCTCCTCCACCAAGCGCTCCAACTCCTCCTTACTAAGAGACGCCTTGTACTTCGCCAACTCTCCTCGCAACTCTTCTTCCTTGCGAGAGGCAAGACCCGGACTGGGCTTAGCAATGACCATAGTCACGTGTTCATTTTCCAACAGATCCTCTTCAATCAGTCTCTCGAAATAGCCGGTATCCACTTCCCTACGAAGTTCCTCGTAAATGCCATTCATCTGCACACAATCAAATGCCGCATTATCGTCGTGTAACCAGCCGGACAACATATTCAAACCATACAGAAGTCCCTTAGGATAAGACCCGAAATCCCCCTCGCGATAGCGGAATTCCGCACTGTTCAGCGCCGCCAAGAGGCTGCTCTTACGAACCCCCTCCTTCACCTGCCGTTTCAATTCATCTTCGATTATGCAACGGAACTCCTCTTCCTGCTCCGGCATAGCGTCCTTCGCTATGATGGACAAGGTGGGCTGCAAGATCTCATCCTCGTAAAAGCTGAGAATATCATTTCCAATGCCTGCGTCGATAAGCGCCTGCTTCACCGGTGCACCGGGACACGAGAAGAGCACCGACTCAAGAATCTCCCAAGCCGTACAACGCTTCAAGTCCAGCGCACTTCCCATAATCGTATTGTACGCAAGGTACGTCCGTCCCTCCGTAGACTCTTCTTCCCCAACGGAATACTCCACCTCCACACGGCGCATACCCAGCGGCTTCTGCACAGCAATGCGAGAATCTACGGGCTCATAGTCGTAATGCTGTAACACCTGTTCGTCAAGGTACGCAAGTTTCTCCGCCATATCCATATCGCCATACAGATAAATGTAGCTATTGGACGGGTGATAGTAGCGACGATGGAAGTCTAGATACTCCTCGTAAGTCAACTGCGGAATCTCCTCCGGATCACCACCGGACTCCTGCCCATAGGTGGTATCGGGGAACAGCGCATGTTGCACTTCACGATTCAACACTTCCTCCGCTGTGGAAAATGCGCCCTTCATCTCACTGTACACTACGCCGTTGATGGTCAGTTCATCCTCCGGACTCTCCAACTCATAGTGCCAACCCTCTTGCATGAAGATCTCCTTGCGCTTATAAATGTTAGGATGAAACACCGCATCCAAATACACATCCATCAGATTGTGAAAATCCTTGTCGTTGCAACTGGCCACGGGATACACAGTCTTCTCCGGGTACGTCATGGCGTTGAGAAATGTCTGTAGAGACCCCTTCTCCAATTCAATAAACGGGTCCTTCAACGGATATTTCTCCGAGCCACACAATACCGTATGCTCTATAATATGCGCAACGCCTGTACCGTTCCTCGGTGGCGTGCGAAATGCAATACTAAATACTTTGTTATTGTCCTCATTGGAAACCAGACAAATGCGTGCACCGGACTTCTTGTGACGCAATACCATACCATGACTCTGAATGTCCGGCAACTCCTGCTGGTACATCAATTCGTATGCTTCGTTATGCAACTGTTCGAACTTTATCATTATCTTCCTCCATTGGTTTCGATATTCCTCGAAACGATACCATGATAATTATACCACGCTTTTTCTCTGTTGTCATGGTCTCCGGGGCATTTTCCGAAAATCTTTTTTCGCCGTATATCGAGGAAATAATACTCTGCATTGTTTTGGGGATTGGCATTGACAAGCATCACGTTCTGTGATAGATTTAGAATATCGAAGTGTTACATATAATGTAACGTTTTCATGGATATTTTTTATAATTTTAGGAGGCAGACCATGAAGAAAGGTACTGTAAAATGGTTCAACGCTAAGAAGGGATTTGGTTTCCTTACCGACGAAGAAGGCAATGAAGTATTCGTTCATTTCTCCGCTCTAAACATGGACGGATTCAAGGTTCTGGACGAGGGCGACGCTGTCGAGTATGAAGTTGTAGACGGTGACAAAGGACCTCAGGCAGCCAATGTTACGAAGCTGTAATCACAGCCGTAACCGCTGATATCAAACTCGTAAATATGGCGTCCCATGGACGATAGCAAACATTCGGGTGGGTAAATAAAACCGGTCATTCCGTGTGAACATGCAGATGTTCGTCAGGAAAGACCGGTTTTGTTGTTGATATGCTATAAATTAAGCCAAGTCAAACTCTGTTAAGTACTTGTCGAAGTTCTGTGCAACCAAAGGAAGTTCTTCTGTACGATTCTCGGCAATCAAACACTGAATAATACGGTCAACCAACTCACGGCCCTGTGCCAAGCCTTCTGCACGACCTTCTGCACGACCTTCTGCTCGACCTTCTGCTCGACCTTCTGCCAACCCTATCTCTCTGCCTTCCTGGCGGCCCATTTCCATCCCCAAGCGGCGTCCGTCACTAAAATAGTCATGAAATTTCTCTTGTAACGTCATATACTCTCGCCTCCATCTTACGTTACTTCTGACAGTGCGAATCTCACTATCCAATGCCTTGGTGTAATTCGTTGTGGCTTCACAAGTATTCACGTAGTGAACAAATGCTCGCAATTCATCCTTCACGTCAGCAAGGCGCCCGTGTAGATTCAAGAACACCTTCAACGTACCATCTGCAAGCGACACCTCCGGTTCTTCAATCATACGGTTCTCATAAGAGTACAGTGCTCGCCCCCTACCAAAAGGATCAAAGTCACATACGAAAATGACGATGTTGTTGGGCAACTCCGAATAGTCGCGTCCCTTATCCAGCAGATTCAAATCAATAATATCTTGATAATACCTTGCCCGCTTCGGCAAATTCGTCCGAGGCTGTACTTGCATCTCAATGTTATACACCGTCCCGGCCTCATCTCCCGCAAATACGTCCAATCGAATACTCTTAGCATCTGCCGCAATATCCATAGTCATCTGCTTCTCGGCATATTGAAGCTTTCGAATCGGTATGTGCAGAAGCATCTCAAGAAACGGCTTACAGTACTCTGCCTTCCGCATCACCGTGCAAAACATGAAGTCATCCTTCAGATCAATTGTGTCAAATGAAAATTCGCGTCTGTCTCTCTTCATGGTTACTCCTTAAGTATAGAATATTTCAGAACGCATGTCAACAGTTCCTTCCGTTTTTGACATCTTGTTCAAGTCCTACATGTCGCAACAACGGAACTTCGAAAATGCCACCCGAAGCCTGTCCACAGCGTATATAGATGCGCATCCGCGCAAGTGAATATTGCTTCTACATCATACCTCGGAAAATGCGAAAAATCTATTGACAAAAGAACCGAAAAATGAGAGTTGAATTCACACGGTTGCACAAAGGAAATAAGGGAAAATGACGGAGGGGTTCGTGATGTTGTATAGTTTGAGGGCAAGGAATTGGGCAAGATGACGAGGAAAAATGGGTTGAAGGTTCAAAGCTGAACCTTCAACCCCATGATTATTATAGAAGATTTTGTGTTTACAGAGGTTTGTTCACACACTCCACTCACTTCACCCGTTGCATTCACCTTCTTAATCTCTGTTAATTACTTTTTCGATGATATCGAAAAACATACCAAGTGAAGTCGCTCTGTCTGCCAGTGCTTCGTCTAAAGAGGAATCACCATACACCTCCTCAACCTGTTCCGGTGTCCATTCATCGCCAATCGTTTTCATTTTCGCGATGAATACTGCTACATCCTTTTCTTTCATATGTTCTTATCTCCTTCGATCTTTTTACTTTTTGAATGGTCTGGAAATGACTTTTTCGCCTTCTCGAACCAATTCTTCAGCGTGATCTGAGATATACTCAGCTACAGGGTGCCAAACTTTCTTGAACTTAAAAAACAGTTCGCCGTTAACTTCTTTTATAGGGCAAGTGTATGTGCCCCATCCCGTAGTTATTTGACACCAATTCAAAACTTTATTAATCCCAAGTACAAGCATTTTGCCCCCTTATTTAGCGAATGTACTGTTTGAGCCAATCGGGCATGTTAGGATCATCAACAGACCACGACTCGACACATTCCTCGTCCTCATACCATTCGCTTTCATGACCATCGAAAATTTTCTGCCGATGACACGTATATTTTACAACCTCATCACCTTCAAGCCTGTATTCATTCCAGTAATAATTCTGTTTTCCGCTACCTTTCCACTCATTAGTGGTATATATCGTCATATTTGCAGAGCCTCCTTATCTATATCATTTCCCATTTTTTCTCTCATTTTCTTTACGGATCGTCCCGATTTTCTTATCACTACGAGTATCTCTACCATTAGGATTTCTAATAGTCCCTGGTGGAAGTCCTCTTGTCTTTTCAAAAGTTCCTACTCTGCAATCGCTTCTCGTTTTTCTCACACTCATAATGTAAACCTCCAAAAGTTTTTCATTTAACCGACAAGTTGTTCAAGTTCGGTTCCTTATGGAATACTCAAGGGTGCATTCCCCCGTGTACCCACATTCTAACCACTCAGATATTCTTTCCACTTTGTCCAATGTCCAAGTACCATTTCATTAGCCTTCAATTATTCCATCGTTATCGTCTTCGTCAGAGTCTATCTCTTCGCCACAATTCGTACATTCCCACGAACCGTACCAAAGCATAGTACCTCCGCAATTAGGGCAGTATTTGAAAGAACGCTCGGTCTCTTCACCGTCTAGTTCGCCAGCACAATACGGGCAACGGCTATATTCCGATTCATCATAGACCTTGTCGCATAATGGACACATCTGCAAATCAATCACCTCCTTCTTCTCCTCATCAAGCAATCCTCAACCTATTCATAGGCTGTATTTCATACCCTATCAACGAGTTAATAAACGTTGAATTGCCCGCACTGTAATTTCCAAAAACGCATATCAGAATAATATCGTCTAATGCATCCACCTTTATCGTGTCATTTTTCCACTATCCCAGTCAATTCCAACATTCATGTGTTCTCCGTCCTCAAAAGGCAGTCCATCAAAAATGACAACCCGCTTTGCAATTTTTCTTCATTTTTTACAATCGAACCAGCCGCCTTCACTAACTTATCCGTGAGGATAAGTTTTGAAATATTGTGTCAACAAACATCCTATCATCTATACTGGTCCAGCACCTTTTGAGCCTTATCTACACTATAAAGTTCGTATTCCCACTCGAATCCATTTCCATCCGTCATGATTGCTTCTTCGCCATTTCCCTTATAAACAAACTTTTCACTCCATTGTCCATGATTCCAATTAATCGTGACTCCTGAAGCAAAGCTTCCCGTATAGGTTCCTTCATCGACATAATCACTATCAGAACTAAAATATACAACTTCCTTTGTATCAGAATCGAACATATAAAAGAGGTCATAATTGGACATATCTCTTATAAACGCATACTCATACTTTGATGTCTTTATCGGCGTTGGCGTGTTTGTTGAAGTGGGTTTTTGAGTTGGTATCGGTGTGTTTGTGGCTGTCGGCATCGGAGTAGGTGTAGATGTCGCAATCGCTACTGGTGCATTCGTAGAAAACGTCACCTTAACTGTAGTCTCATCGATATCCTTATACGTTGCCGTCTGAATTTCCAGCCCAATCTCTGCTTCTTTGATATTTTCAATCGCGGAAATATCACATTCCTCAAGATAGGACTCGTACATCTCCACATCCAACATTGCATAACAACCTGCAGGTACATTGCAAGACCAGACAAGACAATCCGTCATATAACCATTCAATGCAAAGGTATTATACACTTCATCGACACTAATTTCTTCATCTCTCATATTCTCTATCATCAGCCACCAGTGAAGGTCATCGCTATACTCAGACTCATCCTCACGCAATCCCTTGGATATAATGCGGATATCATTGTCCTCATATACCACAACTCCCGTTGTATCAAGCTCGGTAGATGCATCGGAAACCTTGACACATATCGTTTCCGGCTCCACAATCTCATCATATTCTTCGTCCATTACGGCAAATGAATATGTAACCTCACCCACTTCTTCAATTCCGAACAATTCCATCGGCTCTCCATAGAATACATCTGCCACATTGATTGTCATGATACGTGTGGCTCCCGGTACGACAAGTCCGTTGTCCCATGTGCCGGCGCAACCAACCATTTTGTCAACGACTACACCCTGGGTAACGCTGTATATCGTTTCGTCAGATTCATTCACAACCTCAACCAGAAGTACGCCCTCATCATCGGAGTTAATGGCATAAGTCTGCGATACAATGCGCACATCTTCCTGCGAGAAGAAATCCTGAACATTGATAAATTCCACTTCGCAATCCGCTACACTCGCCAGCACGCCACTCTGAACTCCGTCTTGGTAGTACTTCTTCGAATAATCATACCCATCTGCAAGAGAAGTCTTTATCTGCGTTTCGCCAAATCGAATTTTATCATAATCCTCATCCGTTGCTGTAATTCCTACAACAATATCGGCGACCTGACTGAGGCCATACATTTGAAGTTCGGAAACATCAATTTCAATGTCAGCCTTCGCTTTCTTACCCGCTGCCACCGTCTCATACAGATATGCACCGTCCATCATATATCCGTTTACCGCAACATATGTACCGAAGTCCAACTCTTCGTCGCTATTATTCTCGATCTGAATATTTATATTGACATACCGTTTCGAATACTCAAGCCCCGTTGCCGTAATCTTCACATCATTGTTATCCACCAACACAGTTTCCTCAATTTCGCCGCTAGTGTCCAGACCTTCCACTTTCGGTTTCTCCGTCGGCGTAGGACTCACTTTCTCCTCTTCCGGCGTGGGCGTCGGCTCTTTGTCTTCGCTCTCACCGCCATTCTCGCCGCCCTCACTGTCGCCTTGATCATCGTCCCCTTCATTTTCTCCCGGCGTTGCGGTGGCCGTCACCTTGTTAGAGTCCTCGCTATCGTCCTCATCGTGCTTGTCGCTGTTGGCTCCGCATGCCGTCATAGACAATACCAGTACCATAACCAATAATACGTTCCACAACTTCTTCATACTACATTTCCTCCTTTGATTCTTCATAGTTGGTTCATTAGTGTCTGCGCCTTCTCAATCAGCGCTTGCTTCAGCTGCTGTTCTTCACGCAAATGCACGATTTGCCGCCCCAGTGCCGTCTTCACCAGTGAGGGTGGCGCGTCAATCAGAGCATTGATTTCCTTGATACTGAAACCAATGTCCTGGTAGAACTTGATACGTTCCACTCTGCGCTGTGCATTTTCGTCGTACAGTAGATGACCGTACTTGTTCTTGCCGGACGGCAATAACAGTCCTGCGCTTTCATAACCCTGCACTGCGCGTCGCTTCACGTCCAGCTTACTACACATTTCCCTTAAAGTTAATTTGTTGTCCATACGCCCTCCTAAATTTATCCTACATCTGCACGTTACGTGCTGACAAGGACTTTTTTTAATGAGTCGATGGTTTGACTCATTCATTAAGGGTCTTGTTTTTTTCGCGAACGGTGCCTCCTCCTTCTCCTGCCCAAGCACGATTTTCCGCTACCACTATAATAGCTCATTTTCGATTTCATCTCACTCACAGTCTGTGAGAAAATGCACAAAAAGAAGACCCGGTTCACGCACTTCACACATGTGCTCGCACGCTTCTTAGGTCTTCCTTCATCATCTCATAACCACTATTCTATTTATTCTTCTATCATGTAATCGCCCATCTTGCCAAGCTCTACTGCATACCGATTCCCCAACCTACGATAGATTTGCAACAGTTCGTATCCTACGGACTTATTCTGGGCCATCGAAAGATCTGCATTTCCAAAGCCGAAGAGGTAACTCATTAGCACATAACATTCCGCCAGACTTCTCAACCTCGGCTCTTTCCGCATGCAACGAAGAAGCTTGTACAGTTCTTTTCCATACGTTTCACAGATGTCCTGCTTTGCCTTCTCCACTCGCTGTAATTGCGAGCCCTCTTCGGTATTTTCCTCATCCAAACTAAGCAAATAATCCTTGTAAGAAAGGTCACCCGCTTCACTCCGCGAAACAATATCTTCCCCGGGAAAATACGCCTCCACAAGTTCTCCTATCGCAGCAGCTATCGTTACCCAAGCACATACCGCCGCCGCTTCCGGCAACCCCTCTTCCTCATAAACCTGTACCATGCAATCGAAACGATTTCGCAACTGCTCCTCATCACATTCCAACATATTCGGATTGGCCTTCAACCACTCATACGCCTCTGCAAACATCGGATGTTTCCGTGCCTTCTCCGAACATGAGAAGGACGTACGCAAGCCCTCAAACCACTCCGTGATAATCTGCGATGTCTCAGCAAACGCCTTGGTCTTCACAGGTACCATATCCACAGATAACAGCTCGTCCAACGTCACTTGAAAATGATTTGCAACCCGCTTCATATCCTCCGGACAGGGAAGCCGTCTTCCGCTCTCATAATTACCTACTGTACCGGAGGACCGCTCCAACGCCAAGGCAAACTCATTTTGGGTTTCGCCGTAATTATATCGCAACGTTCGCACGTTATCTCGAAACCTATTTTCCTTCCGCTTCTTCATATCTATGTACTCTCAACCGTGCAAACTTCTATACCACCGACTTACAACCAATCATCCGCATCCTCGATGTCCTTCTGTGCCTGCGCTGCCATGCCTTGCATCTTCTCAGCCTCTTCCGCAAGCTTCTGCATCCGGGCACGATTTGCCTTCTGCTGTTCAATGAAGCTCTCCATGCTCTCCTCTTCGGGTTCCGGGCGAAGACTCATATATCCGGGCAGGTCGTCTACGTCAGGCGCATCCCCATAGACCGGGATCTCTTCGGCATGCTTGTTCTTCTCCACCAGATACAACACCAAGAAAATGATGGTCGTCAGCAAGAACAACAGAATCAATATCCAGTACCAGAGTCCGCCGGACTTCTTGTCACCCTCTCCGGTATTCCCCTCAGGTGCATTGGTAGGTACCGGTGTCACCGAAATCGGCGTATCCTCCGGTTCCGGAGTTGCTTCGGGATCTACCACCGGTCCGATCACCGGAATATCTTCCTCCGGCTCCTCCTCGAAGAATCGCTGCATAGACGCTTCCTTCGTATCGTAGGAGTACCAGCCCTTCTCACCATTCCAGTTCATCGCGTACACAAGGACGCACTCACTGTCTTCGCTTATCCGATATACTTGGGTCTCCATACCTGCAACATTTGCCGTAGAGGCCGTATAACCTTCCGGCACCGTCACATCCTCGGGAACCTCCAATAATGTATAGCTACGCGCATCCTCCTTCACCTCGCGGAAAGGATACACGCTTCCGTCTTCGCCATTCCAAATATAAAATGCACCGTCGCTCATCTCCACCAGTGTCACATCCCCGGCCAAACTCTGCAACGTAGCGACTGTATGTCCTTCGTATTCCATGGTTCCCGCTTCGTAGCCCTCGGGAATCTCACCGGTAATCGTATCCGAAAGCGTCAGGTCTGTGCCACCCACGTTAATTGTCACACCCGGTGTCGGAGTGGGCGTAGGGGAGGGCTTTCCTCTCGTTACTACAATGGTGTAAGTCTTGGTAGTCTTACCGTCCTCAGCCGTAACTTTAACCTTGACCGTATTGGAACCTTCCACCAATTCCTTGTTGCCGGTAACCGACACCTTTGCCTTGGAATCCGCCGCCTTGGCAGACACCGTCACGGAATCCACGCCACCACCGACGGACATCGTATACTCGTACTTATCCTTAGAAAATGACGGGGACAACGTTCCCTCCCCTACCTTCAAGGAAGACAACTGTGCATTGGTGGATGCCTCATAGGGGGCATTGACCGTCACCTTACCGGCGGAGGAGGACATACTCATTGCCAATCCTTCCTTCGTCGGGTCACTATTGTATACCTCAATGGAGGTAAATGAAATATTGGATGTGCCTACAGCAATCGCCTTAAAAGTAAGGGTCACTGTCTCATTTGCAGAATCACAATCCCCGATGATCTTGATTGTACCGTTTGCTTGCTCTCCCGAAGAATTGGTGTACTGCAAAATCTTCGGATCATAATTCACGTTAAAAGAATATGCACAGAAATTACAGCTACCCTTTATGGTAATCGTTACGGTTACCTTCTCACCATTTTCACAACTTGCATTCTTAACGGAAATCGTTCCCGATGACGCAAGGGCAGATTTCATGCCGACAAAATAACCACCTACTGCTACAATCAGTAGTAGAACCGTTAACACTCTATAAAATCGTCTTTTGTTCATTCACTGCTCCTTTCCACCATCAGGGTTCAATCAATAGCGTACCAAGCAAATGCCACTTCACATATGCCAAATCAATGGTTCCTACACTTTCACCGCCGTGAATATTGGCAGCCTTCTCTTGTACGTAGGACAGTTCATAGGTTCCAAGCAACTGCCACTTTACATACGCAAGATCCAACGTTGTAATGGCTCCGTCTCCGCTAACATCTCCGCGAATCACGATGGTGTACGACTGGTCGTCGGTATAGACCGTCCAACCGGTACCAACCACTTGTTGCAGCACTTCCGCATCCCCGGTACGTTCCGATGTACTCGTTCCTTCCGTTGCGTCCGCACCGTTTCCACCTTCCGTGCCTTCTCCGCCGTCCGTACTTTCTTCGCCATCGGCACCTTCGGTGTCTTCTTCGCCTTCCGTGCCCTCAGTGCTTCCCTCGTCATTATCGGTCAAGGGAATCTCGATCCGCTCACCATTTGCATCCGTAAAGTACAAGGTCTCGCTACCCGTTACCTTGAAGTTTTCAAGGAACGTGGCAATGGTGGTGCCCGGTGCAACGCCGCGAAGCAAGTCATTTTCAATGGTATAGGTGGTCTCAATGGTCTCATCCGTTACGATACGGTAAATGTTCAGCGTATACGTGATAACATCGCCATTTTCGGCAGTACACGTAATGGGAACCGCATTTGCACCCGGTGCCAACTCTACCGTGCCACCGCCCTGTACCGTGGTGGTGTCTGCAATGGTCTCATAGGTTACGGTCACCGTGGTGGTTCCCGCAGAGACAATCAAATCATAGGCCAGAACGTCATAAGAGAAGTCCGGAGTCAGATCATTGCCCGTCACCGCCAGCGACTTCAAGTACGCATTGGGATTGCCATCCCCTACGGGACGAGGGCATTTGTCCTCGGGCATCTCCTCATACACAGGGATACGGAACACCAACGGCATATTAAGGTCGGTGTACGCGTCGTGCATAATGGAAGCCTCATTTGCCGGGGCTTGTACGTTGCTCATATACTGATGGGTAAATGGATATTCGCCCTGTACGTTATATTTCTGCAGGTACAAGGTATCCTGCCCGATATTGATATATTGACGTCCCAGGAACAAACTTCCGCCGATAATGGAACGAGCCCTTGTATTCCACGGGCGAAGGGTTGCTTCGTCGGTCTTGCCGGCATAGATCAATCCGTTGATGATCAAACTGTTCTGCGCCGTAGTGTAGGCTCCGATATCAAAATAGTTATACAAGCCTTCGTAACCTGACACGGTTCCGGAGATAATTCTACTGGTTCCCTCAGTTCCCATCTCCTGAATACAGCGAGCAACCAACATGTACGGGTTCACGCCGGAGCGCTCCGCCGCTTCCATAAACACATCCGCATAGGTAGTACCTTCCTTCGGTACCGCGCCTTCCATAAATGTGCCGTCCAACAGGCTCTGTACACCCTCCTTGGTATGCACGTCGGGGTTATACGTCTGGCTCTCAAACTGGAAAATAGCCAGCTCTGAGAAGAAATTTCTCGGGTCCATATAATATGCGAGAACCTCATCGGAGGCCGGGTCCCACATACTACCGTCGAACTTCACCCAACCGCCGTCTTCACCGTTACTATCCAGCCAAATGTACGCACCATCCTCCGTAGACTTCCACGAACTCGGAGCATCCTTGTCAACCAGATTACGTCCAAGCACAGACTCACCGTCCATAACCTCTTCCCAAGTCAATCCTGTGTGCTGCGCCTGGAATACCCACTGCGGGTAAATGGAATGCAGAATGGACAAGCCCTTGTGATACGACTCGGGAAATCCCTGCTCCGTCAGATATGCAATAAACTCAGGATCTTCCGTGTAAGAATACGCCTGAAGATAATTACCGTACACATATCCCTCCACTCCGGTCTCATTACCGTAGTCAAAGGAAATCAAATACCACGTTCCGCCCGCTGACGACTTCTTATTGGACACAATGGTCACAAGTGTACCCGGAGTCAACTGAATCAAGTTGCCCTCCGCATCCGTCATCTTATCATAAGACGTACCTGCTCCGGTTCGTACACTGAGATAATCCGCCACATTGACAAATGCCGTACTTCCGTTAGGAATCGGTCCTGTAGGAACCGGCGACGGCGTGGGCGTCGAGGTGGGAGACGGTGTTACCGCCGGAGCCTCCGTTAACTCAGGCGTAGGCGTTACCGTACCCGTTACATCCGGACCGGGTGTTACAGTAACCGTTACCGTTACTTCCGAACCGGGTGTTACTGTGATTGTACCTGTTACGGAAATGTCGGGAGTTACTGTTGCGCCGGGTGTACCGCCGGCTTCGGGCGTCACTGTCACTTCCTCCGTCACACCCGGAGTCACCGTCCCCGTAACAGAATCCGTAGGAGTCGCTGTTACATCTCCCGCAGGGGTCACCGTGGGCGTTGCCACCGGTGTTGCACTTGGGGTAGGACTCACCGTGGGAACCGGCGTAGCGGTCATGGCTACCGTAGGAGTTGCGGTTGCTTCCGTCGTAGGCGAAACCGTGACCGTGGTTGTGGTAGCAGGGGTTACCGACCCTTCCGCTGCCGCGCTACTCTCTATACAGCACACAAAAAGGACGCAGGAAAGAAACCATGCTAATATTCTGTAAGCACATGAATGTTTCATCTCTTCGTCCTCCTGTTTCTCATTTCTCTTATGTAGAACGCTGTCTTTCGCCGGAACGCCTATACTTCCACGTCTCCCTCGAATACAATGGTAGCGGGTCCGGTCATATATACCGTGTCTTCATCCTCATCATAGCGAATCCGCAGATCGCCTCCCAACAGATGCACCGTCACTTCCTTGTCGGTCCACCCGTTCTTATAGCAAGCAAATGCCGTAGCACACGCACCGGTACCGCAAGCCCAAGTCTCCCCGGAACCACGCTCCCATACGCGCATATTCACTTCACCGCGATTCAACACCTGCACAAATTCAATATTTGCCCGGTCGGGAAACATCTCATGAGACTCCAGTGGTGTTCCCACCTCCTGTACCGGAAAATTTGCTGTCTCATCCACACGAATCACCGCGTGGGGATTTCCCATGGAAATGGCGGTCAAACGGTAGGTCGTACCGTCCACCTCCACCGGATATTCCTGTGCCACACAGCCAAGGGTGGTAGGCACCTGCTCCGGCTCCATGGCGGGTCTGCCCATATTCACAGTCACCTGCGAAACTGCGCCATCCTTCACCGTAAGCTCCAACGTCTTAATTCCCGACAATGTCTCCACCGTAATGGTGGTCTTGTCCGTCAGATGATAATCATACACGAACTTCGCTACGCACCGAATCCCGTTTCCACACATCTTACCCTGGCTACCGTCGGCGTTATACATCTCCATATAGAAGTCCGCCACGTCACTGGGCTTAATCAATATAATACCGTCACCGCCTACACCGAAATGACGATCACTCAATCGAATGGCCGCCTCCGTGGCGTTGGGAAGCTGCTGCTTCGTACAATCGAAATATAAATAATCATTGCCACAACCGTGCATCTTCGTAAATTTCATCCCCCGCACTCCTTGCATCATTTTCTCTTCTAGCCACACATACCAATACTATGCATGTGCACATATAGTGCTATTGTATTAAAAAATGACCGTAATGTCAAGAAAACCGCAAAGTATCGCTACCTTGCGGCTTCAAAAAAGCAATTCCGTTCCTACTTTACCACCGTTACGGTGATATCATCAATATAGTATGCAGCATACATACCTACGCTGTTCTGTACCTCATTCTGCGTACCGATAAGAAGCATTCCTTCTTTCGCGTCGGTCTCGGTAACGGTATGACGGAAGACGCACTCCGTCCAAGTTCTTCTTGCTACCTTCTGTGTGGAAGAAATCACATAGGCATCCTGCTCCTTCAGCACGGGTTCCCCGTTCTTATCTACCACAAGCTCGTTGTTTCGGTCATAGGTAAAACCCATAACCCTCTCCGTATGGTACGTATCGTACAGGGTAAAGGTCAGCTCCTCCGGGGCGCCGAAGCCTTCGTCTTCATAGTACAAGTAGCACTTAATCTCAATGGTATGTCCAATCAGAGACTCATAATTCAATCCGTTCACTTCTCCCAGGATTAGTCCTGCGCCGCTGACACCGCGCGTCGTCTCTTTTCTCGTAGCAACCTTCATACAAAACATACCGGTCTGGGAAATGCGGTCATTCAGAATCAACTCCGCACCTGCAAATACATTATCCTTAGCAAATCGATTGCCGTCATGACGTTCAATGTTATTGCAATAAATCATCGCCCCCGGAACTACTTCCGCTGTCTCTACAAGCTTGCCTTCGTCGTCCCATGTTGCACATGCATTTGCTCCACCATTAATCATGGTAGTGATATCGAATTTCGGTTCCTCCGTAGGCGTAGGAATCGGCGTGGATGTTGCGGTAGGCTCCAAGGTGGGAGACGGACTAGGGGTAGCCGTCATGGTCGGCGTAGGTGTCACAGACGGTGTCTCTCCGCCGCCACTGCTGCAACCTATCAACAGTACCATGGCCGCACACAATGCAATTAACAAAATGCCTCGTTGTGTTCTCATATAGTAAGCTCCTTCAAAGTAATCATCATTGATACGTAAGATACCATAGCAAATTCCAAAATAGAAATCAAGAAACTCCACGAAATTTTCATAAGTTTCTTCGTGAAATGTACATCCGCCTGTAATGACATCTCCTTTGACACGGAAACTCCTCATTTCTTGCGATTCAATTTGCAATTTATGCGGATTTCCTTCGAAAACATTGACACAGTCTAAGCAAAATGCTATACTTTGGGCAGTTAAACGACCACATTTTTGTGGAATAACAACAGTATTATTTCAAGGAGGTATATCCAAATGAAGAAATTTATGTGTATGTTTCTGACCATGATCCTTGTAGTAGCAATGTTCGCAGGCTGTGAGAAGGCTGACGACAATAAGACCACGTCGACCCCTACCCCTACTACCGCTGCTGCTACTCCTACCCCGGAAGCTACTCCGACACCGGAAGCAACCCCTACCCCGGAGGCTACTCCGACTCCCGAAGTTGACCCTAACGATTACTATACGGCTGACTTCGATAACGATTCCAGCGGTTCCCTTATCAGCTCTAACGCATACCCGCTGTATTCTGCTGACATGGCTTATATGTACTTCTCCGCAATGGGTAACGGTACTCCCGGCTATGTAGAGGGCGTAGGCGTTGACGGAAGTAACTGTATGTCCGTTACCGGTCGTGGCGCTAACTGGCATGGTATCAGCATTACTATTCCCGAGGAGATGTTCGGCAAGAGCCTTACCGTTAGCTACGATGCTTACATCGTAACTTCCGATGGCGCAGATTCCACTCTGTCCCTTACCAGCAAGTTCAACACCATGGACGAGGGTGCTACCGCTCCTACTACTCACTATCCTCAGTATAACAGAGCTTCCGCTACTGTTAAGAGCGGTGAGTGGACTCACATCGAAGGCACCATCTACTTCCCGACTGATATCTATGTAAATCCGGAAGATGGCGGTACCGTATGCCAGATCTACTTCGAGTCCTCTACTACCAGCGATGATTTCTATCTTGATAACATCAAGATGACTCTTGGCGAAGGCTGTGGCGACTACGCTGCATTCCTTGAGAAGATGGATGAGATTGCAGCTGCTCAGACTGAGACTGCAGAGTAATTCATTTCGTACATACGAATATGAGATTTTGGGAGCATGATTCTTAGGGGTCATGCTCCTTTTTTTCGTTTTATTGTTCCGTATTCTACATCAGTAGAATCATGATGATTTCGGGAATGTTTCAGTTAAACCAATAAAAAAGGAGCCGTAGCATACGCTACGGCTCCTGTCTTATGCATATTCTGCTCTAATTACTCGATTCCCTTAGCGGAAAGGAACTCTACAACATCACCAACACTCTTAATGTCATCAAGCTCTTCCTGATCAATTTCGATACCATACTCGTCCTCAAGTGCGGTTACCAACTCGTACAAATCCAAGGAATCAATTCTAAGATCCTCACGGAACGTAGTGTCCTCCGTTACACCTGTTACGTCAACGCCCAACTGGGACTCCATGATGCTCAAGATCTTCTCAAACATTATCATTCTCCTTTTTCACTTCGATGTATTTCAAATGTCATGTTGTCTGCATGATATGATATCCTCAGGCATTTGTCAATACACAATATTAAAAAAATATTAGAAACCCATCGACATTACTCGCCCATGTCGGGACCATCGTCAAAACCGCCGAACATATCTTCTCCGTCATGATCACCGTTACAATGACCCATAATACCGTAGAATTCCTTGCCCACAACCTGCTTCTCGTTGCGAACCGCTTCCACCAAATCAGAAATCAAACGATTCACCTCATGACACTTCTTGATGTTCTTCAGTTCAATAACCTTCTGCGTATCTACGCGGCTAAACACCTTCACCGTTCCGGTTCCGCATATCTTCTGTCCGAGGCTACGGGACAAACTGACATCTACCACACGATACAAAAGCGTCTCATCGTATGTGGTATTAAGCAGTCCACGCTGCACATATAAATGCTCCTTAGACACCTGATACTTCGTAAAAGAAAACGGGAACCACAGCCAATGCTTTCTGTCTTTCCATAATATCTCCGGTTGCTGTAATGCCATAATACTACCCCTTTTCTCCTGAAAATTATACACACAATTCTGTGTACGTTTATTATAGTATACCTATGAAAAAATTACAACAGTCTCTTTTCAAATCCGAAAAAATAGGTTATGCTCTTAGAAACAACCATTTTCGAGATCGAGGTCCTTATGAACGCATTACTTATTGCCATCAATTCAAAATACACCCACACCAACCTTGCCGTACGCAGTCTTCGGGCAAATGCAGGGCATTTTCGCGATTCCGTGCATATCAAAGAGTTTACCATCAATCAGAGCGTAGACTATGCTCTACAAGAGATTTACCGAAGCGCTCCTGACTTACTGGCATTTTCCTGCTACCTGTGGAACATAACCCAGGTGTTGCAGTTGTGCAGAGAGTTGCATACGCTCTTACCGGAAGTGCCCATTTGGCTGGGCGGCCCGGAGGCCACCTACAACGGTACCGTACTATTGAACGAACATTCAGAGATTACCGGCGTCATGTTGGGGGAAGGGGAAGAAACCTTCCGCGAATTGCTGACGTACTATCACGGACAGCCCACCGAACTCGCCAATATTGCAGGTCTACTGGTTCGCGGAGAGGACGGTACGCCGACACCCACATCCCCCCGCCCGCCGCTCTCCATGGATTTGCTGGCATTTCCCTATGACGAAACGGAGAATCTAAGCCACCGCATTCTCTATTACGAAACAAGCCGCGGATGTCCCTTCTCCTGCAGCTACTGCCTCTCTTCCGCGGACCATCACCTACGTTTCAAGTCCTTGGAGAAGGTTTATCCCGAACTGCAATATTTTCTCGATCATAAGGTACCGCAAGTCAAATTCGTGGATCGCACATTTAACAGTCGCAGAGATCACGCCATGGGGATTCTTCAGTATCTCAGAGAACACGACAACGGCGTGACGAACTTTCATTTTGAAATTGCCGCAGACCTCTTGACACAGCCCATACTCCAACTACTTCGTACGTTGCGCCCCGGACAAGTACAGCTGGAGATTGGCGTCCAGACCACCAACCCGGGCACTTTGGTCGCCATTCATCGCACTTCCGATTACGAGAAACTGGCGCAAGTATGCACTACGCTTCGCCAAATGAACAACCTACATATGCACCTTGACCTCATTGCCGGTCTTCCGGGGGAAGATTTTGCGTCCTTCCTGCACTCCTTTGACGATGTGTATGCCCTAAAGCCCCACCAATTGCAATTAGGCTTTCTTAAAGTGCTCTCCGGCACGGATTTGGCTGCACATAGCGAACTGTACGGCATCCGCTACCGTCAGTACCCACCCTACGAAGTACTGTATACTGCGGACATCTCCTACGAGGAATTATGCCGTTTGAAGAGTATGGAACAAGTACTGGAGCTTTATTATAACAGCGGACAATTCACCGTTTCCCTGCCGTACCTGGAGACTCATTTTCCTACGGCCTCCCGGCTCTATCTGCACTTGGGTGAATACTATGATTCACGCTCCGCAGACGGCGCGGTACACTCCCGCATGACCCGTTATCAGATTCTCTTGGACTTCGCCATGACACTGGGGCTCAGCGAAAATGAAACCGCATTTTTTAAGGAGCTTCTAATTTACGACCTATATCTTCGCGAGAAGCTGAAGAGTCGTCCGGCATATGCCCCTTGCTCCGAAGAAACCTTGACACAAGCCCGAAGATATCGAGAGGCTACACGTTCCAACTCCGCAGAAATAAAAAAATCGGAACACTTAGAAGTATTCCGATTTCATATTCCTGCTTGGATAGAAGAACGACGTCTTCTACATACATCATGCTGTCTGTGCTTCTCCTACGAGCATCGTGATCCGATTACGGGAAATGCTCACGTCAGAGAGCTACCGCTCCTCTTAGATGAGTTGTAGACTTCGCAGAATAAATACCAGCAAGGTAATGGTCACCGAGGAACCAAGCGTGGTTACAACCACAGTTCCCGATGCCAGTACCGCATCGCCCTTCATATTCTTGGCCATAATATAGCACGCCACCGTAGCCGGGGAAGAAAGCATAATCGCAATGGATACCAGTTCTGCATCTCGAAAGCCCAGCAATACCGCTATCGTCACGAAGATTGCCGGCAGAACTATCAGCTTCATAGCGCTTGCCCCTAAGACCGGCAGAAGCTTCTCCTTGGTCTGTCCAAGCCGAATTCCCGCCCCCAGAACAAGTAGCGCCAACGGAGTGGCAATCGCCTTCAAGTACTGCAACACCTTCAGCGGAATAGACGGAATCTCAATGGACCATACCGCAAAGGGAATGGCCAACAACACCGCCAAGATCAAAGGGTTGGTCACCACATCACGAACCATCTTACCGATTCGCATCTTCTCCTCAGTTGCATGCCCCGCCCCCAGCGTCAGCACAATAACGGAAAACACATTGTACAGCGGCACTACTGCGGCAATCATCAACGGAGCAACACCGGCATCCCCGTAGATATTTACGGCAAATGCAACACCAAGCACCGCAATACTTCCTCGGAAACTCACCATCGAAAAGGTGGCCGCCGCAGCAGACTCATTTATACACACCTTAGCTACCAACAAAGCCAGCAGAAACGACGCCAGAGTGGCTCCCATGCAATACAACACGAAGCCCCAATCAAAGGCCGTCATAATGTCCGCCATGGCCACATCTAAGAACAACAATACCGGAAGCGTCACCTTAAAATTAAATCGATCCGCCACGCGGATGAACTCTTCCGTGAACATCCCGCGGTGTCGCAACCATGCTCCGAACACAATGATCAGAAACACCGGCAACGTAGCATTGAGACTAAATAAAAAATTCTCCATGCGTCTCTCCTTCCCTGACTCTCTTCTCCATCCCCCATCATATCACATCAATAACTGCGAATGGTATCTTCGGAATCGTCCGTGGTCTTATCAATGGAACGGATTACTACATAATACCCATCACTCGCCCCGGTAGACACGAATACTCGGTCTCCCACCTTCTTGCGATAAATGGCCTTTCCCATTGGAGACTCGATGCTCACAAGGCCCTTCAGCGGATTAGCACGGATGGTAGTAACAATGCGATACTTCATCTCCTTGCCGGTACGCTCCGAATACACCAATACGGTATTGTTCATCCCAACCTCGTCCTCTCCGGAATGGTCGTGAATCACATGGGCCGTACGCACCATATTCTCCAGATAACGAATACGGCTCTCATTCTTATTCTTGTCCTTCTTGGCCGCATGATACTCGAAATTCTCGCTGAGATCTCCATGGGCTCTGGCTTCCTTTACTGCCGCAATGGATTCTTGGCGCACTACCAGTTTCCGATACTCTATCTCTTGCTTCATCTTATCAATGTCGCTCTGGGTCAATCGATCGTGCATACATTCCCTCCCGAAACATTTCATTGCATTAACCCATGGTAACTCATTTTCTCGGAAAATGCAATGCAATTTGACGTTTCCCATCTCCTCGACCCAATAAATTTCTTCCAATAGAGTGGCTTTTCTTGACCTTTTGTCTGTTTTCCTATATCATGGATATAATAAGGCATAGTGTATACTTCCGGTGTTTCCCACGAGAGATGCTTCGCACCGGATATAACGAAGATATAATAGAAAGAGAGAATAGAACCGATGGCAGAACAATTGCAAGAACGCAGTCAGATTGCAGAGGAGTACTTGTGGGACCTTACCAAGATGTTTCCGGACAGAGATGCTTGGGAAACAGCCTTGGCAGCAATTACACCTCTAATTGAGAAAGTAAGTACGTACCAGGGTACCTTAGGCGAAGGACCCGAGAAGCTTCGCGAATATTTTGATTTGATTTATAGTACCGATGAGAAGATGAATACCATCTACGGTTACGCATTTCAGACCAAGTCTCAGGATACAAGACAGGACGTAGCGCAGGATATGATGTCCCGTGCTCAGAGCCGATATGTACAATTTATCGGCGCCATGTCCTTCGCCGATCCGGAGCTTTTGGAACTCCCTCAGGAACAACTGGATTCCTACCTGAAGGCAGAGTGCTTGGCCCCTTATCGCCACGTCCTTGAAAATACCATCCGCGGCAAGGCACATACCTTGTCTGCTGCAGAAGAGGCTGTTATCGCGGCTTACGGAGAGATTTCCGGTGCCGGTGGTGACGTGGCAAATATGTTGATGGATGCGGACATGACCTTTGATTCCATCCCCAATCCCGAGAATCCCGAGGAGCAGTTGCCGGTAACGTCCAGCAACTACATTTTGCTTCAGAGCAATACCGACCGCCGGATTCGCGAGACTTCCTTCCGAAGTTTTTACAAGGGGTTTCAGTCTCTGAACAACACCTTTGCCACCGCATATCAGACCCAGGTGAAGGAGGATGCGCTAAATGCCCGCCTGCGCCACTATTCCTCCTCTCGTGCCATGTCTTTGGCGGCAAATAATATCCCGGAGTCCGTATACGACAGTTTGGTGGAGACCGTACACAAGCACATGCCCACCATGTATCGCTATGTGGCACTTCGCAAGAAGTTACTTGGCGTCGATGAATTGCACTATTACGACCTGTACGCACCTCTCACCGGCAATTTGGAGCTTCGTTATACCTTTGACGAAGCCAAAGAGATGCTCTTGAAAGCCATTGAACCCTTGGGTGCCGATTACACGTCCATTGTAAAGCGAGGACTGACCGACCGCTGGATTGACGTATACCCCAACGTAGGCAAGAGTAGCGGTGCGTACTCCATTGGCTCCAAGAAGGATACCCCCTTCATTATGATGAATTTTACCGGCACTTTGGACAGCGTGTCCACCCTGTGCCATGAGATGGGCCATTCCATCCATACCTACCTGTCCGCTAAGAACCAGCCCGCCCAATACAGCGATTACGCGCTGTTTATTGCAGAGGTTGCCTCTACGGTAAATGAGAATCTCTTAATCGAACGTCTCCTCAGCGAGAACCCCGACAAAGAGATGAAGCTCTACCTGTTGAATCAATACTTGGAGAGCTTCAAGGCCACCGTATTCCGCCAGACTATGTTTGCAGAGTTTGAGAAGCTGGCTCACGACCGTATCGAAGCCGGAGAAGCCTTGTCCGCTTCCACCTTAAACGGTATGTACCGCGACCTTATTGCACAGTATTTCGGCCCCGAGTTAGTTATCGATGACGAAGTACAGTACGAGTGGTCTCGTATTCCTCATTTTTATCGTAGCTTCTACGTATACCAGTACGCCACCGGCTATTCCTCTGCGGTTGCTCTCTCCGAAGCAATTCTTACCGAGGGCGAGCCTGCGGTGAAGCGTTACTTGGAGTTCTTGTCCATGGGTAGCTCCGTATATCCCATGGAGGCACTGGCTCACGGCGGTGTAGACCTGTCTACTCCCGCTCCCGTAGATCGTGCCCTTGAGAAATTCGATCGTATTCTTACCATGGCTGAGGAACTTATTGCCGACTAAATTACGCAAGATTAAGAAAGGAGAGATTCTATGACATCGGATGGTTTTTATACCCTAGGTGTGTGTGCCACCTCTTTGGAACAACCCCGCTACGAGAATCTCGTACGACACTTGGAACGGGAATCGGCGCAGTTTGGCGTACACCTGTTGGTCTTCGCCTGCTACAACGACATGACCTATCGCGACAGCTACGATCAGGGCGAGAAGAGCATTTTTCAGATTCTCCCCTATAACCTATTGGATGGTTTGGTCATCTTCGCCGAGTCTTTTAAGGATTTCGATCTGGCGTCTCGCATCAGCCGTGAAGCCCTGGAGCACAACTGTCCCGTAATCTCCGTAGATGCGGAATTGGAGGGGTGTTGCAACATTTCCTTCGCTTACGGTGAAGCATTTGAACAGATCGTAGATCACATTATTGAAGTACACGGTTGTCGCCGTATCAATCTCATTGCCGGTCTTAAGGATAACCCCTTTGAGATTGAGCGTACAGAAGCGTTCCGACGCTCTATGGCAAAGCACGGAATTCCCGTGGAAGAAGAACGCATTGATTACGGCAACTTCTGGGATCACCCTACCCATCAAGTCATTGACCGCATGATGGCCTCCGGACTCCCTATGCCCGAGGCGATTATCTGTGAAAATGATTCCATGGCCATTGCCGCCTGCCATCAACTTGGCAAATACGGATACACCGTCCCCAAGGACGTATTGATTACCGGTTTGGATGGCATTGATTTTGCCAAGAAGCACACGCCGCGCCTTACTACGGCCACTCAAGATCAGTTGGGGTGCGTACGCAAGGTTTTGGACGTATTTACGACGATGATGCGTGGCGAACCGGTTGAAGATTCTTATCGCATTCCCTTTAAGCCCAGTTACGATCAGAGCTGCGGTTGTCTCCCTATGGAGCTCAATGATGCAAATGACCTCCTCATCCAAGAGATGCAGCGTTGGGAAGATGCCAAGAGTTATGACCTCCATATGAAGAATATGCAGAACGACGTCATTCGTCTACGTTACCGTGACATGCTTCCTCGTCTGGAGCACTACATGCCCAACGAGGGTACCATTTGTCTGAGAACGGACTTCAACTCCATCTTGGATGCACCTCCGGATTTCGGGTCCTACGAGGACGATGTTCCGGCATTTACTCCCCAGATGAATGCCATTGTTTCTCGTAGCGAGTGGGTCTGTCAATACAATCACTTCTTCCCTCTCTCCGAGCTTGTACCGGAAGTCGATCGTCGTATTGTCAACGGCGGCGGGTTGCTGTTCGTTCCCTTGCATTTTCAAGAGATTGTATTCGGATACTTCTGCGTTGCCTTGAACTCCAAGAGCGGTCAATTTGACATGGTGCGACGTTTTTCCGGTTCCATGAGCATTGTTCTGCAAGTAGTGCAACAGCAGGAGCACGTGCGTATTCTGAATCGTCAGATGGCAGCAGCGAATCAGAAGCTTACCGACCTGTACAACCTGGATCCGCTCACCGGCATCTTGAACCGCCGAGGATTCCACGATCACTTCAACAAGTACATTTCAGAGCAGGACATTTCCAAGCAGCAATTTATCCTAATATCCATTGACATGGATGGATTGAAGACGGTAAATGATACCTACGGCCACAAAGAGGGAGATTTCAGCCTTTGTATGATTTCCGACTGTTTGAAGCACCTCTGTCGCCAATACGAGCAAATGACCTGCGCCCGCTTCGGCGGTGATGAATTTATTGTAGCAGGCTTTTTCGATGAGGATGATACGATTCTTCCGAAATTGGAGAAGTTCATCGCTTCGCAGCTGGAATTTCTGAATACCGTTTCCGGCAAAGAGTATACGGTAGGGGCCAGCGTAGGTTGCATTGCAGTGCCTCCGGGAGAAGCATTTGACATTGAGAGTTTTATTAATCAAGCGGATGCTTCCATGTATGTGAACAAGCAGGCCCGAAAGCGCGGAGAATTTTTTTGAAAAACCTTGAATTAGGTATTTACATTGCATTTTTTCAATGCTATACTTCTAACAGTACTATTTCAAAGGAGGAAATCTAATCATGGATTTTAAGGAACTGATTCGTAAGTATATGCCTCATGTAAACAGAGCTACCAACGGCAAGGCTCTTGCAATTGTAATCGTTGAGTATCTTATCATCGGTCTTATTGTAGGACTTTTGCTCGGTCTCGTAGGAACGCTTCTCGGTGGTATCCCCGTAGTCGGAGGCATTATCGGTTGGGTTCTCGGTATTATCGGTGCTATTGTTGAGATTTATGTGCTTGCAGCTATCGTAATCGCAATCCTTGTATTTGCCAACGTTATGAAGCTGTAATCCCAACTTACAACGAAGACATAAGGACTTGTTGCTCAGTAGTAACAAGTCCTTTTTTGTTTATAGCGCACATTTTCGACGGTTACGCACCTCAACCAAAGCCACACGATAGCATAGAATAATACGAGCATCCACATAGCAATAACGGTTCACCAGATACTCTCCCGTCCGCCACAACGTACAAGCACTCACCGCGGCTACGGAAGCCACCAGAACCGCCACCGGTTCTACAAAGAGAAACAGCGCCACGATGATAAGAGAGCAAAATGCGGCAAAGGGCCAGAAACTTCGACTGATTTGATATGACCGCATCATCGTCTCCTCCATTCGCTCCCCCATTCCCTTCAACTCCTCGCAAGACCGTCCGTGCAATATACCACACAGTAGTTGCGTCAACTCCGGATGAATCAGATGATCTTCGTCGTCGCTGATGATGATACTTACCATCTTCCCATATAGGCGCTGTCCGAATTCCCGCACCAACAATCGCTGAAATGAATTGTTCATAATTGTCCTCATTTTTCCCTCTTTCACGCCCCGGTTACCTTCGATTTTAGTATACGCAGATTTCACAATTTGGTACCCGAATCCGCATGCCAAATGTAGCCAAACCCTTGTACCACAAGGCTTTGCTATAGTTAAAACTTTTGAACAAATGTGACTAAAAGAGTTAACAAATTGTTCATACTCTCGAAATACTATCTCAATAAATGTCCAATATAATAAGGTCAGAAAGAAAAACACAATAACTTTTGATGACTTGATTTTTTCATATAATATTAGCCCGGTAAGGTACCCTTATTCGGGCTTCTCCTCTTTTTTAGGGAGGTTTTGCGGAGATCGCAGGCCTCTTCTTTTTTCGTTCATTTTCTCAATAATATTTTGACATTCCCTATGGCAGAGAGTATAATAAAGAGAGAGTAAGTCTTAGACAACATACACATCGGAGGAAATGATTATGGGTAACGTATTGGTGATGGATCACCCGCTCTTGCAACACAAGATCGGTATTATGAGAAAAAAAGAAACTTCCACGAAGGATTTTCGTGATTTGGTCAATGAAGTGGCTATGCTTATCTACTACGAGGCCAGTCGTAATCTTCCCTTGGCAGACAAGGTAATTGAGACCCCTCTGTGCCAGACCACCGTGAAGGAGATTGCCGGCAAGAAGCTCTGCGTAGTGCCGATTCTCCGCGCAGGTATCGGTCTGTGTGACGGTATCCTTCGTATGACCCCCAATGCGAAGGTCGGCCATATCGGCCTCTACCGCAACGAGGAGACTTTGGAGCCCGTGGAATACTTCTGTAAGCTTCCCAGCGACGCCAAGGAGCGGGATATCTTCGTTGTAGACCCCATGCTGGCAACCGGCGGTTCTGCCATCGCCGCTATTGATATGCTGAAGAAGCGCGGCATCAGTCGCATTCGCTTCCTGTGCCTGATTGCTGCACCCGAGGGTGTTGCCAAACTTCAGGCCGCACATCCGGACGTAGACATCTACATCGGTGCTATGGACCAGTGTCTAAACGACAAGGGCTACATTCTTCCCGGTCTCGGTGATGCCGGCGACCGTATCTTCGGAACGAAGTAATCCTTACGTCTTCACAGAAAACTACAGGCGTGAGTGTTGTTGCACTCACGCCCTTTTTATTGCATCTTAATATCCTGCTCCCGAAGGATTCTCCGCTTTCAATATCTTCACCAAGCGACTGGTTCCCAGTCGGGAAGCCCCCAGTTCCACGAACTGCTCCGCATCGTCAAATGAAGAGATTCCGCCGGCAGCCTTCACAAGTACACCTTCCCCCACATGCTCCTTCATCAACTTCACATCCGCAAAAGTCGCACCGCCCTTAGAAAATCCGGTGGAGGTCTTAATGTACTCCGCACCTGCCTTGGTTACGATCTCGCACATCTTGCATTTCTCTTCGTCCGTCAAGAGACAAGTCTCAATGATCACCTTCAGCAATTTGCCGTCACAAGCCTCGTGAATCTGACGAATCTCATCTTCGATTTCTCCGTAACGTCCGTCCTTTAAGAAACCTACGTTGATAACCATGTCAATCTCTGCGGCTCCATTTGCCACAGCGTCCTTGGTCTCGAATACCTTGGTGGCAGTGGTACTGTAACCGTTGGGGAATCCGATAACCGTGCAGATGGGCAGCTTGCCCTGCACATATTCTGCCGCCTGCTTCACATACGCAGCCGGGATACATGCCGACGCGGTCTCATATTTCATGGCATCGTCCAGAATCTCTCGAATCTGCGCCCACGTAGCGTCTTGCGCAAGTAGTGTGTGATCAACCTTACTCAATATATCTTTACGATTCATAATCTTCTTCCTCTCTTCTGTTTGAATCTTCCGGAGTACCGATTCTCCGATAGCCCCCTCCGGCATCTCCAATCCAAAGTTATCAAGAATGGTTGCCCCGATTACGCCAAAGCTTTCTCCCACTCCCAGATCCGCACCACCACGCATGGACGGAGACCATGCTAGGAACGGAACATTTTCACGGGTATGATCCGTGCCCTTGTAGGTAGGGTCGGTACCGTGATCTGCCGTCAGAATCAATAGGTCATCCTCCCTCAGTAGCGGCAACAATTCGCCCAACTTCACATCGAAACGCTCCAACTCTTCGCCGTAGCCGATGGGGTCTCTACGGTGTCCCCACTGAGCATCAAAGTCCACAAGATTCACAAAACACAATCCGGTAAAGTCTCTTCCCGCGATCTCAATGGTCTGTTCCATGCCGTGCACCGAGCTCTTGGACTTATTCTTCTCCGTGATGCCCTCCATATCGAAAATGTCCGAAATCTTACCCACGGAAATGACCGAATATCCTATCTCCTTCAGCACATCCAGCGCCGTTCTACCGGTGGGCTTCAAAGCGTAGTCCCGACGATTTGCGGTACGCACGAACTCGCCTACCTTCTTGCCCACATAGGGTCTGGCGATAACACGACCTACGCGCCACTCTTCTTTCATGGTAAGCTCTCTGGCAATCTCACAGCAACGATACAGTTCCGCAAGGTCGAAGGTCTCCTCCTGACCACAGATCTGCATCACCGAGTCCGCCGAGGTGTAGACAATCATATTGCCGGTGGCAATCTCCTCTTCTGCCAACTCATCAATAATGGCCGTACCGCTGGCACTCTTATTTCCGATGACCTTATGTCCCGTACGCTTCTCCAACTCCTCAATGAGTTCCTTCGGAAATCCCGTCTCGGTAAATGTCTTGAAGGGCTTCGTGGTGTGAATGCCCATCATTTCCCAATGGCCGGTCATAGTATCCTTGCCCCTGCTGGCCTCCTTCAGTACCATGCGATACCCAAGGGGCTTCTCCACCGGCGGCACCTGCTTCAAGGCGCACAGGTTGGCCATGCCTAGCTTCTGCAAGTTAGGAATGTTCAGATGCTCCACCGATTCCGACACATGCCCTAAAGTATTGGCCCCTACATCTCCGAACTCCGCCGCATCCTCTGCCGCACCGATTCCTACGGAATCCAGCACGATGGTAAATATTCTTCGATATTTGTTCATACTGCTCCTTTCCCTGCACCACGAAAGTGCATGTCTTCCTTTTGCTCCGGGCACACAATTAATATGCGTAATACACTTCTTGCCCATTCGGCAGATAGATGAAGAAATTACACTGGCCCATCTCATAATATGCCTTCAAATCGCAATAACAACCGCCACCATTCTCCGGATAGTATCGATTCCACTGATAATGCGGTTCTTCTTCCTTCAGCAAAATGACCTCCGTACAGCGACCTTCCTTGTCATACTCGTACTCCACCTCATAACATTCTACACCGATGCGATACTGCTGCCACAAAACCTTGCCCGCATCGTCGGTCTTGAAATCGTATTGAATTCCATGTTAGGATAAGGCATCCGCGTATTCTCCACCCCCGGCGTCACCCCAGGCGTAACAATCTCCAGATCCCCGATAACGATGGAAGTAATGGCAGGCGAGGGCGTCGCCGAAATGTTCTCCTTGTTCTTGTTGGCTTCATTTTCACAGCCCACAAGACATAGAAGCACAAATGCAACAAGCAATAGCATTGACTTCTTCATAACATCCCCCTCCTCACATCGAAATTAGCCTGCACGTAACGTGCAGGTATGCAGTAGTTCTATTTCTTGTATTATAGCATTTTCGTCATGGGTGCGTCAATGCATTATCGGCAAATGAGACAAAGAATGACAAATACCATAGCTTCGCCTTTGGATTTTAGAAACTCTTCTCTCTGCAGTAGTCCTCCCCACCGCCACAAGGACTGCCCTCATGCAAAACCACCCCTGCCGATTTCTCGGAGGGGTGGTGTATTTCTTACTTATTCGCTGTTCTTACTTATTCGCAATTCTCTCTTATTCACTTCTTACTTCTTCACAGAGAAGGAATATACGGTGCAATAATCGAAGGGCTCGCCTGCCTTGAATACGCTGGTAGGGAAGTTCGGGATATTGCATGCGTTGGGATAGAACTGAGTCTCGAAGCAGATACCGTCGCGCTTCTTGTATACGATACCGCCCTTGCCCTTCTCCGGATCGTTCTCACCGTCGATGAAGTTACCACTGTACACCTGCATACCCGGAAGGTCTGTGTATACTTCCATGTAACGGCCGCTCTTCTCGTCATAGAGGCTTGCTACCAACTCCATCTCGTCCTCGTCAATATCAAGGTCAAGGATGTAATTGTGATCATAACCGCCTGCCAACTTCAGAGGCTCGAAATCCGCGTCGATATCCTGACCAACCTTCTTCGCCTTGCGGAAATCCATGGGGGTTCCGGTTACGTCCATAATCTCACCGGTAGGAATCAAGTTACCATCGGTAGGAGTGATCTGGTGACTGTTTACCCATACCTCCTGATCCAAGATAGAACCGCTTGCCTGACCTGCAAGGTTGAAGTAGGTGTGGTTCGTAAGGTTGATTACGGTGTCCTTGTCGCTTACTGCAAAATACTCAATGGCAAGGTCATTGTCATCGGTCAAGGTATAAGTAACCGTTACATCACAGTTGCCGGGGAAGCCCTGCTCCATATCCGGGCTGAGACGAGAGAACTCAATGCTGGTGCTCTCCTCGTCGGTATATACCTCTACGTCGTAGAAATATTTATTGTAGCTTACGGGACCGCTGTGAAGGTTATTTACTTCATTGTCATTCTTGGCAAGGTCATACTTCTCACCGTTAATGGTAAATGTAGCACCGCCGATACGATTTGCGTGACGTCCGATAAAGGAACCATAACCGGAACCGTTCACCTCATAACCGGTTACGTTGTCGTAACCGAGAGCGATATCCTCCATCTTACCGTTTCTGTCCGGAACTACAATACTTACGATTGCAGCACCGTAATCGCAGAAGGAAACCTTCATGCCGTTCTTGTTCTCGATGGTATACAGGGTTGCTGTCTTGCCATCCTTGGTCTTGCCGAAGCTTGTCTTTACTACACTCATCTTAACATCCTTTCCGCGCATCTGCGCTATCAATATTTTCATCCGTTTCACGGAAATGCTCTATGCCAGCTTGCCCCACAGAAACACAATCAGTACAATCTGCAGAACCATCATAACCGGGAAGAATACGGCGAAATACCAGTGCTTCGTCTTATGACGACAGAGCTGCATGCCAAGCACTCCGCCGAGACCACCAAGGCACCCCGTTGCCAAGAACAAGGTCTTCTCCGGAATCCGTCTGACTCCTTTCTTCGCCTTGGCCTTGTCGATTGCCATCATGGCAAATGCAATCAGGTTGGTACACGCAAGCACTACCAGCAGTATCATCTGCAATTCGCTCATGGCCCTTCTCCTCCGTAATTATCTGTCCTATTATTCTTCCTCAGGAAGTGTTGCAATGCGAAGGTCACGAAGCTGAACCTCGTCTACGAGATCCGGTGCGCCGCAGAGCATACAAGATGCATCCTTTACCTTCGGGAATGCAATTACGTCACGAATGGAATCGAGTCCTGCCATCAACATAATCAAGCGGTCGAAACCATATGCAAGTCCTGCATGCGGCGGAACTCCGTAACGGAAAGCATTCAACAGGAAACCGAACTGACGCTGTGCAAGCTCGGGAGTGAAGCCCAGAACCTCCAGCATCTTCTCCTGAATATCATTTTGGTGAATACGCACGCTACCGCCACCGATCTCCGTACCATTCAGTACGATATCGTATGCCTTAGCGCGTACACGACCGGGATCGGAGTCAATATACTGCCAATCCTCCTCCATGGGCATGGTAAAAGGATGGTGCATTGCCTTGAAGCGTCCTTCCTCCTCGCTCCACTCAAGAAGCGGGAACTCCGTTACCCACAGGAAATTAAACTGCTTCTTGTCCAGAAGCTCCAACTGCTTCGCAAGCTCCAGACGCAGAGCTCCGAGGGAATCCCATACTACCTTGTTCTTGTCTGCCGCGAAGAACAGAAGGTCCCCGGGTTCACCGCCCATAGCAGCCACAAGAGCCGGAAGCTCCTCTTCGGTCATGAACTTCGCGAAGGAAGACTTGTAGGTTCCGTCCGGCAAGATTGCCAGGTACGCAAGACCCTTAGCGCCGTAATCCTTCACAAATGCGGTAAGGGCGTCAATCTTCTTTCTCGGCATCTCTGCCTGTCCCTTGGCGTTAATACCGCGAACGCTACCGCCTGCGGCGATGGCACCGGTGAATACGCTGAAACCGCAATCCTTCACGACATCGGTTACGTTGCACAGTTCCATGCCGAAACGGGTATCCGGCTTATCGGAACCGTAACGATCCATAGCCTCCTGCCAAGTCATACGAGGCAAAGGAAGCTGTACGTCTACATTCAAGCACTCCTTGAAGAGATGGGCGAGAAGTCGCTCATTTACATCCAATACATCGTCGATATCTACGAAGGAAAGCTCCATATCGATCTGAGTAAATTCCGGCTGACGATCTGCACGAAGGTCCTCGTCACGATAACAGCGTGCAAACTGGATGTAGCGGTCATAGCCTGCACACATCAACATCTGCTTGAAGAGCTGAGGAGACTGCGGAAGTGCATAGAAGCTTCCGGGATGCACACGGCTGGGCACCAGATAATCTCTTGCGCCTTCCGGCGTACTCTTAATCATGGTAGGGGTCTCAATCTCCAAGAAGCCCTCATTTGCCATAAATGCTCTGGTCAACGTTGCCACCTGACTGCGAAGCATAAGATTTCTCTGTAAGTCAGGGCGACGAAGGTCGAGACAACGATGCTTCAGACGAAGCTCTTCCTTGGTCTTACTGTTCTCCTCTACGGGGAACGGAGGGGTATCGGACTCTGCCAAGATACGAGCCGCCTCGGCACGCACCTCAATCTCACCGGTGGCAAGGTTCTCATTGACCGCACCGGAACGAGCCTCTACTCTACCGGTTACGGCGATTACGAACTCACTACGCATCTTCTCTGCCTTGGCAAATGCCTCGGCACCACAATCCTTCTCCTCGAAGATAATCTGCAACAGACCGCTACGGTCACGAAGATCTACGAAGATAATACCTCCCTTGTTACGGCTCTTCTGTACCCAGCCCATGACGGTGACAATCTCACCGACATTTGCCTTGGACAGTTCCGCACATCGATGGCTGCGATGCAGCCCTTTCATTGATTCTGCCATATTCACTACCTCCTATTCACTTGCGCTAGATCCGCTCTGCCAACTGCGCTACCGGTACTGCCTGCTGTTCACCGGTGTTCATATTCTTAAGCATAACCGTGCCATTTGCCTGTTCCTCTTCACCGATAATGGCTACGTAGGGAATTCCCAGACGGGCAGCGTATTTCATCTTCTGCTTCATACCCTTGTTCTGATAGTACACATCCGTTGCGATACCCGCATTTCGAAGTTCTGCCGCTACGGCAATGGCGGTATTCATGGTATCCTCGCCCATGGGAATCACCAGACAGCGCGCCAAGCTCTTGGCACCGTCCTTCAGGATTCCGTTTTCTTTCAGCTGATAATACAGACGAGAGAGGCCGATACTGATACCGATACCCGGCAACTTCTGATCGGTGTAATACTCGGTGAGGTTGTCATAACGACCGCCGGAGCATACACTACCCATGCTGGGGTAATCATTTAACATCGTCTCATATACGGTTCCGGTATAATAATCAAGACCGCGAGCAATGGTCAAATCAATGGTGTAGCAGTTCTCGTCAATTCCGAAACGGCGGAGATAACCGATGACCTTGGTGAGCTCGTCCACGCCCTCACGGTACATCTCGTCCGCCACATCCTGTGCCTGCAATGCTGCCAACACCTGGTCGTTGCTTCCTTTGATACCGATAAATGCGAGAATCTTGTCCACATCCTGCTCTGCAACACCGTACTCCGTCAGCTCCTTTACAACGGCATCCTTTCCCATCTTCTCCAGCTTATCAATGGTACGAAGGATATCACCGATGCGATCCGCATAGCCCAGTGCCGTAAAGAATCCGTTCAACACCTTACGGTTGTTCATACGAATGGTAAATGCACCAAAGTCCAATTCCTTGAATACATTATAGATTACCGCAGGAATCTCCGCGTCAAATACAAGATCCAACGTATCTACTCCGATGACGTCGATATCACACTGGTAAAACTCGCGGAAACGTCCCTTCTGCGGACGCTCACCACGGAATACCTTGCTCATCTGGTAACGCTTAAAGGGGAATACCAGATCCGGAGAGTGCTGTGCCACATAACGTGCCAAAGGCACCGTCAAGTCAAAGCGAAGGGACAAGTCATTGTCACCTTTCTGGAAACGGTAGATCTGCTTCTCCGTCTCTCCTCCCGCCTTTGCGAGAAGCACCTCGGAATACTCGATAGTAGGAGTGTCAAGCGGCAAGAAGCCGTAGCGCTCATATACACCACGAATCGTATCATACATACGATTAAATTGAATCTGATCCTCCGGCAACAGTTCCATAAAGCCGGGAAGAATCTTCGGTTGTACTTTATTCTTCATTGTTCTTATTGTCCTTTCTTACGGATTTATTTCGGCGATGTGCACTGCTTCTGCGTGCCTGCTCGATGAGCTTCTCCACCTTGGAGAATTCCGGGCTGTTCACCACCGACAGAAATGCAAGAAACACTTGCATATCAAAATCTTTTACTTCTTCAATCATCATCTCCACAGCTGTCGTCACGGGAAATGCGGCACGATAGGGCCGGTTGCTCACCAATGCGGCAAATACGTCGCACACCCGAAGAATCCGGGCACCATACGGGATCGCATCTCCCTCCAGATGGTTGGGATACCCCGAACCGTCGCGGTTCTCGTGATGGTTGGCTATGTACGAAATGATTTCCTCGGAGTAGGTTCCCTCCTCACGGAGCACATCATTTCCCAGTGCCGGGTGCATGCGCACGTACTTTACTTCCTCTACGTCCAGAATCTCCGTTCCGGTACCATAGATGTAATCCGAAAGCTTCAACTTGCCGATGTCGTGCAGGATGCCCGCCACCTGAATGTCTTCGCAAAATGCCTCGTCACGGCCCAATTCCTTGGCCACCATGCCCGCCAGCAGGCTGACGATCATGCCGTGGGAAAAGAACTCTTCCATGTCCTCGGTATTCTGCATACTACTGCCGACTCTTCGAATCAGCTCATATTCTCTACTCAAGTCCATATCTATTCTACCTCAAGATCTTCCTTGGCGATGAAGTCCTTCTTGCGCTGAATCATCTCATCGATACGGGCAATGTAGTCCGTAAGGCTCTTCACATTCTCCACACGCTCAATACGGTCTTCACCGTAAAATACAAACTTGGACATCGCTCCGGCACCTGCTGCCAAGATGGTCTGCTTCTCTTCCATGATCAAGATATTATAGATACCCTCCTTGCCAAATCGGGCATATCCCACATTCTCCAGGTTCTCCGCCATGTTCTTCTGGCGATACAGGTAATACGGAAGATACTGTTCTTCCGCCGCAAAGCGCACCGTCTGCGCCAACATATCCTTCACATCGGTGGCCTCCATGCCGGCATAGCGCTCCCGCTCCATGGTAAGACGCGCTGCCCGCTTAATGGCAAGAGTATGTACCGTCAGGGAATCCGGCTGTAGCTTTCGAATCTCCGACAAAGTACCTGCCACATCCTCCGGGGTCTCTCCCGTCAGACCGATAATGATGTCCATATTAATATTGTCATGCCCCACCTCACGCGCCAGGGCAAATGCTTCCACAATCTGTTCTACCGTATGCTTCCGTCCGATCAGGTCCAGTGTATGCTGCTGCATGGTCTGTGGATTGATACTGATACGGGTCACTCCATACTCCCGAAGAAGTTCCAGCTTCCGTCTCGTAATACTGTCCGGACGCCCCGCTTCCACGGTATATTCCACACAGTGCTCCATGGGCAAATGCTCTTTCACCGCCTGTAGCAACCGCTCCAACTGCTGTTCATCCAACGCCGTAGGGGTACCACCGCCGATGTATACCGTCTGTAAGTATTTCTTCGGCCGACACGTTCCCAGATAGGCAATCTCCTTGGTCAGCGCATCCAAATACTCATCTGCCAGCTTGCCGAACTTGGCAATAGGGTAGGAGGTAAATGAACAATAATGACACGTCGTCGGGCAAAAAGGAATTCCGATATAAATGCTGTACCCCTGCTCATAATCCATGGTGCTCAGAAGTTCATACTCCCGCTTCGCCACGGCAAGGCTGGTGGCAATCTTCTCATCGGAGCAATAATACTCCTCTCGCAAATGCGCCGCAATGTCCGCCTCGGACTCCCCGTTCTTAATGGCCTCGTATACCGGCTTCGTAGGACGAACTCCCGTGAGAATCCCCCACGGAAGCTGTTTACCGGTCTCCTTAGCAAGAATGGTATACAGTTCTCTTGCCACGCGGTTTCGGAAAGCCTTTCGTTCTCCGTCTACACCGTCCGCATCTGCGACACCAACCAACGCTCCCTTACGATACACTCGCATGCGGAACCAGTCCTCCATGAGAAGTAGGCAGAAAGAATAGTCACAGGCCGCATTTGCATGAAGCATCGTGGGAGTCTCCCCCTCTGCGCATATCATACGCATGGAGTTATCCTCTGCTTCGTACCATTCGACTTCAAATTGTGCTCCCGGCAAAAACGCCCGAATCAGCGGACGCAACTCCTGCTCGTAATTGCGACCGTACAGATTCAATTCCACCAACTGTTCCATACATGCTCCATAGGCACTTCCGCGCCTTATCTATTATTTCTTTCTTATGCGAGTATAGAGATTATACCGCTTCTCATATGCAATATTTGTTGCGGGGCCATGTCCCGGCAACACAATGGTATCGTCCGGCAACTCATACAACCGCTCTCGGATGGACGAAAGCAACACTTCCTCATCTCCCGACGGAAAATCCGAGCGACCGATACTCTCCAAAAACAGCGTGTCTCCGGACACCAACATACGCTCTACGGGGAAATAAAAACTGAATCCCCCCGCTGTATGTCCCGGCGTCGCGATACAAGTAATGTACAATCCGGCATACTCCACCATTTCCTCGTGTTCCACAAATCGGTCTGCATGAATCAACAAACTCTCGGGACTGGGATAATTCCGGTCAAAGGGTGCCGGTAGCACATGGGCCAAATCCTGCAACAATTCCTTCTCTGCATCTCCGCATACCACGGGAATTCCGTACTCTGTCACCAGATTCTTCACCGCCCCCACGTGATCAAAATGACAGTGGGTCAGGAAGATTGCCACGGGCTTCAGCCCCATCTCCTTAACAGTTGCCTTGATCTCCGCAGCATCCGCACCGGGGTCGAAGAGAATCGCTTCTCCGGTCTCCGGATTGCCGATTAGATAACAGTTGGTCTGTAACGGAC
Source organism: Lachnospiraceae bacterium (assembly GCA_045546575.1). Taxonomy (GTDB): domain Bacteria; phylum Bacillota; class Clostridia; order Lachnospirales; family Lachnospiraceae; genus ISDg. The sequence goes on from JAZQDC010000017.1 coordinate 51,897, forward strand.
CTACCGGAATCGTCTTAACTGTATGTGCCATGTTTTATACTCCTTCCGGTAGACAACGAGCCTCGCCCAAGGCAATCCCGCCGAGGCTGATCATCAGCCGGTGGTTCGCTCGATATCCACTACGTGTTCAATCTGGTGCAGACGATTCACGATGCCGTTCAGCTGTGCCGTACCGCGAATCTCAAATGCTACTACGATGGTACTAATCTCATTTTTGCCCGGACGCGCCGTAATAGAGTTGATGTTCACCTTCTCCTCGGACAGAACACGTGTCACATCCAGAAGCACTCCCGGGTTATTTCTTGCAAATATCTTAATCTCCGCGTTGTACAAACGGTCACTCTTCTCGTCCTCCGTAATGTTCCACTCTGCCTCAATAAGACGCTTACGGTCTGCTTCCGGCAAATGCAACATATTCACGCAGTCAGTACGGTGAATGGACACGCCGCGTCCTCTGGTAACAAAGCCTACAATCTCGTCCCCCGGTACCGGCGCACAACATCTGGAGAAATGCACTGCCAAGTCGTCGATCCCCTGCACGATAATACCGCCCTTAGGTCTCTGACGCTCCGGCTTGGCACGCTCTGCGGTAAGAATGGCTTGCACCGCCTCTTCCGCCGTAATCTCTTTCTTCTTGGTCTTATTCCATTCCTCCTGAAGGCGATTGACGATCTGACCTTCCTTAAGGCTGCCGTGACCGATGGCCGCCAGTAGGGAGTCCCAATCGCGAAAACCGTATTTGCGCAGGCAAATGTCCTGATATTCCGGCTTCATCACATCCGAGAGGTTCACCGCCTTAGCCTTGGCATAGGCAATAATTAAGTTCTTACCACGGAGGATATTGTCCTCCTTCAACTCGGCCTTGAACCATTGACTAATCTTGTTCTTGGCCTGGGTGCTCTTAACGATCTTCAGCCAATCCCGGCTGGGGCCCTTGGCATTTGCCGAAGTAATAATCTCGATACGATCCCCATTCTGAATCTCGTAATCGATGGTAACCAGACGGCCATTTACCTTAGCACCGATCATCTTGTTACCTACGGCACTGTGGATGCTATACGCAAAATCCACGGGATTGGAGCCTACCGGCAGGTTCTTCACATCACCCGAAGGGGTGAAGCAATATACACTATCGTTAAATAAGTCAAAGTCATTTTTCAAGGAATTCAAAAATTCCTTATTGTCGGACATGTCACGCTGCCACTCCAAAATCTCACGAAGCCACGTCAGCTTCTGTGCCTCGCCCTCGGAGCTGCGGTTGCCGTCCTGTGCCTCCTTGTACTTCCAGTGGGCTGCAATACCGTATTCTGCGGTACGATGCATCTCCGCGGTACGAATCTGAATCTCAAAGGGGGTTCCGTCGGGGCCGATGAGGGTCGTATGAAGGGACTGATACATGTTGGGCTTCGGCATAGCAATGTAGTCCTTGAAACGTCCCGGAATGGGCTTATACATCTCATGAATCACACCAAGCGCGGCATAGCAATCCTTCACGCTCTCCACGATGATACGCACGGCGAACAAATCATAGATCTGCTCCAGCGTCTTACCTTGGTTCACCATCTTACGATAAATGCTGAAGAAATGCTTGGCACGTCCGTCAATCTTGGCTTCAATGCCTTCCGCCTTAATCTGCTCCCCAACTTCCGCAATAATTCTGCGGATAAATGCCTCACGTTCAAATCGAGTAGCCTTGATACCTTCGGAGAGCTGTTTGTATACTTCCGGCTCTAAGAATTTTAGAGCCAAATCATCCAATTCTATCTTAATCTTGCTGATACCGAGACGCTGTGCCAGCGGAGAATAGATATCCATGGTCTCTCGGGACTTCTCCACCTGCTTCGTAGGGGTCTGGTATTCCATGGTTCGCATATTGTGCAAACGGTCTGCCAGCTTGATTACAATAACTCGAATGTCCTTCGCCATGGCAAGGAACATCTTACGAAGATTCTCTGCCTGTACCTCAATCTTGTCCTGTGCATAGTTCAACTGGGTCAACTTCGTAACACCGTCCACCAACAGAACAACCTCTCGGCCGAACTCTTCCGTCAACTCCGCTTCGGATACAGCAGTATCTTCAAGAACATCGTGTAGAAGGCCTGCTATGATTGTCTCTTTATCCATCTCCAACTCTGCCAAGATAATTGCCACTGCCAAAGGATGAACAATATACGGTTCGCCGCTCTTTCTAAGCTGGTCGCCATGAGCCTTCTTCGCCACCTGATATGCCCGCTCGACCAACGAAAGATCCGTGTTCTTACGATAACGACGAATAGTCTCCACCAACTGCCCAAACAACTCATCCGGATTGCTCGACTGTACCGTTCCGATTCTCGTACTATTCATATGCAACTGCCTCCTTTCCCGAAAAAATCATATGTAAATCTGCCCCTTCGCGGAGCAATTATGGGGGCGCGCGTTTCTCAGCTGCGCTTTCCCCACTTCACCTGTCTGCCCCTTCGCGGAGCATAATTGCCGTGAGGATTACGCAACGGCAATTATAGAAGCGCATGCTCCTCAGTGCGCTTTCCCCACTTCACCTGTCTGCCCCTTCGCGGAGCATAATTGCTCACGGAGCAATTATGGGGGCGCGCGTTTCTCAGCCGCGCCCTATTTGCCTTCGTAGGTAATTACCGACTCCACATCGTACTGTGCCAAACGGTCTCTGCCCTTCAATCCTGCCAGCTCCATAAGGAACACAATCTTCACAACTTCACCGCCCAAGCGCTCAACCAAATGCGCAATGGCCTCAATGGTACCGCCGGTAGCAATCAAATCATCCACAATCACAACCTTCTGTCCCGGTTTGATGGCATCCTTGTGCATCTCCACCGTAGCAGAACCGTACTCCAATTCGTAAGTCTCTTCAATGGTCTCGCAAGGAAGCTTTCCCTTCTTTCTCGCAAGAACAAAGGACTTTCCCATATTATATGCAATGGGCGCACCGAAGATAAAGCCTCTGGATTCCGCACCGACGCATACATCATAGTCTACATCAATCAACGTCTGAAGACTGTCAATCGCCAGCTGCAAACCTTCGGGATCCTGAATCACCGTGGTGACATCACGAAACATAATGCCCGGCTCCGGAAAATCCGGAATCGTTCTTACATAATCCTTAACCTTCTCCATCTGCTCTCTTTCAATTCTCTTCATGGTACGACCTCATGTCTTTCTCAATCATTTTCTTGGCAAAGCGCCTTTGGAAGAAATATTATCACAAAATGCCCATCAAAACAAGTAGGGGCAAGACTTTTTCATGCCTCTATCCGCATTTTTTTGTGCAAAAAAAGCCCGTTCTACGGACTTGGAGCCACCTTGGCTGTGGTTGATTCACATTTTCCGCATATACTGAAGAAAATGCTTTACGGAGAATACTATGCCTGAAGAACCTATCAACACCCTGCCATTTCCCGCAGATCCGGGAACGGCTTCCACCGGTCAATTGAAAGTCAGCCTCACTTCTGCGGCGGATTCTCGCCCCATCGAGGATGCCGTCATTGATATTTCCTTTGACGAAGAAACAGAGATTTTTGAAGAACTAAGAACCGACCGAGACGGAAATGCATTTGCGGGGGACCTACCGGCACCGCCCTTGGAATACAGCTTGGCACCGTCGGAAGTGCAACCCTATCAAAACTACCGGTTGACCATCAACGCCCCCGGCTATGAGACTCTAATCATTACGGGGAATCAAATTCTTCCCCTGGTTACCGCCACTCAGAATCTACAGCTCCTCCCCCGCATATCCGAACCGGGAACCGCGCAAGAATTCACCATACCCGCCAATACCCTCTTTGGTAATTTTCCTCCGAAGATTATCGAAAGCGAGATCAAGCCGCTGGTAGAGACCGGAGAAATCGTACTTCGGGAGGTGGTCATTCCGGAATATATCGTTGTACATGACGGCGTTCCAGGCGATACCTCCGCAAAGAATTATTATGTCCCCTATCGAGACTATATCAAAAACGTAGCCAGCTGCGAAATCTACGCTACCTGGCCGGAGTCTACCATTCTCGCCAACATTTTGGCCATTCAGTCCTTTACATTGAACCGCGTATTTACCGAATGGTACCGCGGACGCGGCTACAATTTTACTATCACATCCTCTACCGCATATGACCACAAATGGGTGCCGGAGCGCAACTTCTTCGATACCATCAGCACTGCTGTAGATTACGTGTTCACCAACTTTCTGTCCAGACCGGGGATTCGTCAGCCCATCTTGACCCAGTACTGCGACGGGCGGCGGGTCACTTGTCCCGGTCTTCTCAGTCAATGGGGCTCCAAATACTTGGGCGACCAAGGCTATACTCCCATTGAAATTCTTCGAAATTACTATGGAAACAACATGTATATTAATACGGCAAATGAGGTCAGTGGCATTCCGGAATCCTTCCCCGGCAACCCCTTGCAGAACGGTTCCTCCGGTCCCGAGGTTCGCCAGCTCCAAGAACAACTGGCGGAAATCGCGGAGGTCTATTACTCCATACCGAGCCTTGCAGTGGACGGCATCTATGGCCCCGGAACCGCCGCCACCGTCCGCGCCTTCCAAGAGCAATTTGACCTGCCGGTAACCGGTGTCACCGATGCTGCCACTTGGTACAAAGTCTCTGCTATTTACGTGGCCATTACGAGAATCGCCGAGTACCAGTAGGGGTTTTTGCCCCACCCCGCTCTCATCCCTCCCTGTGCCCTTGCACTCGCCCCGGTGTGCCCCATCCCACCCAGTGGAAAAATGCACGCTCATTTCCTACTGCGCTTCTACTATCTCTTATCTCGCTCATTTTGAAAACTTGTGCTTCGCACTTCGAGCAGTTCAAAATGAGCGATGATAGCAGAAGTGCAGCAACGGAAATTATCCGCGATGCATTTTTCCACTGGGTGGGATGGGGCACACCGGGGCGAGTGCAAGGGCACAGGGAGGGATGAGAGCGGGGTGGGGCA
>JAZQDC010000018.1:0-4445 GCA_045546575.1 Lachnospiraceae bacterium
CTATGTGTAGGTGTGTGAGGGACGCAGGGGTGCAGGGGGCGAGGTCTCAGGACTGTGGCCGGCAAAAAGAATCGTGACAGTTTCCGCAAGTGGAGTTACGTCATTTCCGTGGCGAAGCACTGTTTAAGCACGCAGTGCGAGTTTGCGAGAGCCACGGGACGAAAAATGACGAGATCCACTCGGAAACGAGCGTCCCTTTTTGCCGACCACAGTCCTGGGACCTCGCCCCCTGCACCCCTGCGTCCCTCACACACCTACACATAGAGTAGCATTCACGCAAGTCACCACAGTTTAATGATACGCCGCCACCCCTTCTGCAATGGCTTCGGCCAGTTTCCACTGGTATTCCTCCGTTAGAAGAAGCGATTCTTCGGCGGGACAAGATAGAAAACCACATTCTACGAGGACTACCGGCAGTTCGGTATTTCGAAGAATATAGTAGTCGTTGTTGGCCTTAGCCAGTCGATGATTGGATGGGTCCATGACAAGAAGGGACTGCTGTATCGATTCCGCCAAAGCCTTACCGGCCGCCGAACTACTGTAGTAGAATACTTGCGCCCCGTGGACTTCCTCGCTGGGATAACTGTTCTGGTGAATACTAATTACATAGTCCGCACCGGCCTCATTCATAATGGCGACTCGTTGCTTCATATCTGCCATCTTCTTGCCCGAGGTTGTATCCCCATACAGCCCCGCATCATCACTTCTTGTTAAGATTACAAGATAGCCTTGCCTGTTCAACACATCTCGAAGCTTATAAGCGATTGCTAGATTAATCTCTTTTTCTTTGGTACCAAGTGTCCCTATCTTTCCCGGATCCGCACCTCCGTGCCCCGCATCGATGACTATCAGCTCTCCATTCAGCTTCGTCGTATATTGTTCTCCATCATCTTCGTAATAGGTTACTGTTGCCCCTTGCTCCTCAGCCGAAAGTGCAGCACCGTATTTTCGCCAAACCGTTACGGTTCGCTCTGAAATCCAGCCGGACAGAAGTAAAAATAGGATAGTGAGCAATAGCCATCGTCCTGCTCTCATGTGCAGTCTCCGACCTTTTTTCACTATCCTATGAATCTTTTCATAACAATATGTTAGCTTACTTTGTGTATTCCGTCAGCACTTCCCATACATCATCGGACTCTAAGCCCAACTTCCAGCCCGACACACCTGCCAAAGAATTCTTCTTCATCACTTCCAGCTTATATCTCATAGATTCCGTATCCTCCAGCCAAACCTGGTATAACACATCATCCACTGTGACTTCCCCGTAATACTGCTTACAGTTCTCATCCCAGACAAACTCTCCGCCTTTCTTGGTAATGAAGCTCTTGGAACTGCTCATCCCACCGTCTTCACTGCTAACCGACGGAACACCGTCCACCGTCTTCGTGGTCCATTTTCTCGTATAGAACGGAACACCGAGAATCAACTGATCTGCAGGCACCTTCTTAAGTGCTGCTGCCACACCGTTCTCTACAAAAGGAAGAGAAGCCACGGAACCAGCAATCGGAGAAGTGCTGTGATGCTCATCATATGCCATGATAATCACATAGTCCACAACATCTTTCTGGCTCTTCAAATCGTAAAATGCATTTGCCGCTGTGGGCACATACACATCCGTAGACAATACCAAGTTATAAGTTCTGCACTCCAGATACAGTTCTCGTAGAAACTGAATGTAGTGGGGACCGGACTCCACGGTAATATACTCAAAGTCCACGTTGATACCATCCGCTCCCACACGAGTCACTTCGGAAATGAGGGAATCAATCAGATTTCTTCTGGACTCCGTATGGGACAACACCTCAATTCCGGGAACACCGGGCGTGAAATCATTGACCAATGCCCATACCTTCATTCCGGCATTGTGAGCCGCCTCTACGTACGACTTGTTGGCAAAGGAGCTGATATTTCCTTGTACATCGGTTACCGCAAACCATGTAGGAGAAATTACCGTAATTCCATCGGTTCCCTTCACTGCCTTCTTCAGATCCGAGCTTCCCTGCTCTGCGAACACCTGATGCCATACCATCTGAATGGTACCTACATACTGCACACGCACATACTCCGGCTCTTTCAACTCACCCTTGGCAAGTTCCTCGCCAAATGCGGAAATGACATTGTCCTTCACATAACCGAAATGACCGTCTTCCGTCACCACCTGTGTGAACCCTCCGCTACTGACACCATTGCCATAATATACGCTATCACCTATAGCAAGTTTTTTCACAATCGCATCTTGAATCGATGCACCGGTACGCATCTGCGCTTCCTCCTGCGACTGTACGGTTGCCTTCTGTATCAAGGCCCCGTCTGTAAATGTCACAATTCTTCCCGGCTTCGTATATGCTTTCGTAGTAACGTTACAATATGCTTTCACCAAATCATAATTCACATAGAAGATTCCGTCCTTGCTAATCACCTGACACACAGAATCCTCCACCATCTCGTCCTTCTCTTGATGTCTCAGAAGGTCCGGCCAGAAATACAGAATTGTCTCTGCATTTGTAATAATCAACTGCTCTTCTTGCTCGTTCCAGTAGAGACGCTTGTCCCAACGTTGTACCTCCTCCATAGGAAGATACGTAACACCGTCCTGTACCAAGCCTTTCTGTTCACTGACAATGCTGTCGGTAATTAATAGAATATGCGAATCCGAAATACCATAGTAGGCCGCCAAATCCGCCATCTCCGTACAAGCCTGTTCCCCCTTAGGTTCTTCTCGAAGCAAATCCTCTGCACCGCCGCATGCCACCATTGCAAACAGCAATACAAGAACCAGCACCAAATACATTATCCTCTGTCTCATATATCGATTCCTCCAATACTGCCCTCATTTCTTCTAGAACGCAGTCATAAGATATTGTAACACATCTTGCGAAGAAAAGAAACCCCGATACCGCATATTGTGTGGTTTTGCGTATTGCTATATTATTTCGGGGTGTCCTTCTCCTCGCCGCAGACATAGCCTGCCGATATTTTTTTGTGATTCCACCTCGTGGCCGGTGCAAAATCCCTTGGTGCCGACATACACTAAGGGAGATTCCAATTTGAATAGGGGGTAAACAATGAGATATACTACAATATAGAACATTTTGACCCGGAGCCGTTTTTTATTAACTGCTCTGCTTCAGAAACCCGCTGTCGGTAGAATCCGCACAAATGCATAAGCAAATGCCATGCTTTGCTGTTGTTGTGAACATCTATAGTATACCGAATCGAAAGACATTTCGTCTATTGACCAAACCACCAAAGCTGAGACTTTATTTTCACGGATTGATGCATAGCTATCTGCCAAAATGCAAAATTACATTATGCACTTTTCACATTTTCTCCATTGACTTTAGTGCACATTTACCGTATACTTCATTATACTCAATGGATTTAGAAAGGAGCTACCGCATGAAGATTGAACGAATCAACGACAATCAGATACGCTGTATCTTGAACAAACAAGACCTGCGGGATCGCAATCTGCAACTGAGTGAATTTGTGTATGGCTCCGACAAGGCAAGAGAACTTTTCAGTGATATGATGCAGAAAGCTTCCGACGAATGTGATTTCGAAGCAGAGGATACCCCCTTGATGATCGAGGCGATTCCTACTTCCCAGGAATCTTTGATGCTGATTATTACCAAGATAGACAATCCGGAGGAATTGGACACCCGATTTTCCTCCTTTACTCCATTCCGCGAGGAGGAAGATGAGGAGGACTCCGAAGGCTCCGCAGAACCCGGTTCTCCCTTTGGCAACAAGATGTTGGATCAACTCCAGCAATTGACCGGTGATTTGCTGTCCCAATTGGTCAAGCACAAATCCGATGGTTCTAAGACCGTTTCGCCTCAGACCACTTCTCAGGCAGAGCCCCCTGTATCTCAGACAACTCGGGCATTTGTCTTCCGAAGCTTCGGTGACCTCACGGCATTTGCCAGAGCAGTCAATCGCTTCTATACCGGTGCCAGCACCTTATACAAGGACGCCATGGGCGGTGCCTATATTCTGTGCTTAGACCCCGTTCACGTCAGCCCGGAAGCATACAACAAGGCTTGTAACATCGCCTGCGAATACGGAATCGGTGCAGAACGCGCCACCCCTTCCTACTACAAAGAACATCATCGCTGTATTCTTGCCGAGGATGCATTGGCTCAGTTGGCGACATTATAAACACAATTCACAAACGACAAAAGGGGCTGTCAACAGCCCCTTTTATCTATTTCAATACTATATCTTATTCTCCATACCACACATTCTCTTCGCATCGAATTCACATTTCTTATTTTGATTCAAAATAGATTCTCGCATACTCTCCATAGGTTACCATACGCTTCATTGCCTCAACAAGGTTCGCGTTGGAACTATTGTTGATACGTCCTTCTGCATAAGCCTCCGGACTGTAAGCGATAACATCACTATAGTGTACATTGCCATCGGTATCTACAAACTTCGCA
>JAZQDC010000019.1:0-75178 GCA_045546575.1 Lachnospiraceae bacterium
AGTATGTCCACCGAGGTCAATGGTGATGTCCTTGTTAATCACAAGGCCTGCACCCTCTGCATCACACAGAAGAGTTACGGTTGCTCCATCTTCTGCAGCTGCTACTGCATCTGCAAGAGACTCATACTTCACGCCATTTACAATCGCAACGTACAACACGGTAACGCCACTGGTACCATCATTATTATCAGTTACAGAGTAGCCTTCTGCTTCCAATTCCTCTGCATACTCTGCAGGAACCGTAATCGTCAAGCTGTCGTCAAAGCCTGCTATATAGTAACCATTTGTATCAAGCGTAGAATCTGCATCTACAGATACGGTTACATTGGTAACCTCTTTGAAGCCAAAGAGAGACTGCACCTCCGAACCCTGTTGTTCTGCCTTTACGGTGGAATTCGTTACATTCAGAGTAATGTCGCTTGCTTCCGTTACAAATGTACTGAAATCGTTAGTCTCCGCCGTAGCATTATTCACACTCTTCAAGACAGAGCCATTTACTACATCGAATACAGAGCCTTCCGAACCTTCTTTTACATAAATGGCTGCATAGCCGGATACCGTCGAATTATCAATGGTTACGTCACTCTCAACAAATGTGATAATTCCGTATCCGGACTTACCTGCTTCAATGGTCGAATTCGTAATCGATACTACGGTACTATCATCGTATCCGCCGATGGTAAGGGGCTGTGTATTATGACCGCCAGTTGTACTCAGTGTTGCATTTGTCAACACGAGATTTACCGCAGTACGTGTATCCACACAACGTCCCTTGGATGCAGTATTTACAATCTCGATATTTTCGAAAATCGCATCTGCATATACTTCAAACGTCTTACCGGCTGTACCGGTTACGGAATAACCATTACCATCAATGGTAACCGCCTTCTCAATCTTCTGAATTGATTCTACTGTTACATCACCCAGTAGTACAATCGCATCGTCTGCAACCGCTGCTTCGATAGCTTCTTCCAAAGTTGTATACTCTGTACTTCCTATCTTAGCTTCGGCACTTGCGCTCTCGGCAAATGCGGTGGCAGGTATCAATGATACTACCATAGCCAACGTCATAAGCCACGCATAAATACGTCTCTTCATTCCTTTCACCTCATTTGTTAATTTGCGTTCGGCTAAATTACATTCCACCTGTTGCGCCCCTTAACAGCAAACACTAACCACAGTTTCGCCTACTAACTTAGAATTATTGTACCACGAATTTTGTAAGTTTTCAATATATCAGCCTGTCAAAAAACCGATTTAATACAAAATTGATTACGTAATGCAAGAATAGATGACATCCGGTTGATGCATTAAAAGATTATCTCAGACACATCCCCGCCAGAAATAATAAGGGACCAACTTCGCTGTTAGCCCCTTATAATATCACTTATTATTGATCAACTTGCATTTATACATTCCATAAGCAAATCTCAAACAAACAATCCCGAAATGCACGACATTACTTCGTACGAATCCTTTATTCGGTTTCGCTAAAATATACTCTTGCATATTCACCATAGGTTACCATACGCTTCATTGCCTCAACAAGGTTCGCGTTGGAACTCTTATTGATACGTCCTTCTGCATAAGTCTCCGGACTGTATGCAACCACATCACTGTAGTGGACATTGCCATCGGTATCTACGAACTTCGCACAAGCAAAGATGGTCTTGCCGTACTCTGCTGCTGCAAATACCTTGGAAAGCGCTTTGTATTCGTTACCTGCTGCATCTAACTCTACTGTATAAGTTGCATTCTCCTCGGTCAAAGTATCGGTTACACCGTCCCATACAAGAAGTTCGCCGCTCTCTACTTCAAAGCCGGTAACTCCGAAATAGTAGTTAATCTGAATTGCTTCATTGAGTGCCATGGTCTTACCGTTATCGGTTACATCGCCTGTTGCCACAATATCGGTAGTGAAGGTATCCGGAGAGGTCAACAAATCTGCATTCCACTCTTCTACCGGATAATCCGCTACAATGTTCTTGTTGGCGAGATCGTCGGTATTGTAGCCAAAGTAAGTCTGTGCTGCCGCACCAAAGTGCAACAATGCCACACAAGTATCTCTCAATGCAGATTCCTTGCCTGCATTCTTCGTAATAATAGTCTCACAGTAATCACGTACGCAATACTCCTTCAGAGGACCATATACGTAAGAACCATCCTCAAGCTGCAGGTATACACGCAAATACAACTTATCGGCATACTGTGCTGCCGCAAGTCCCTGCGTTGTCTGTCTGTACTCACCATTTACTTCAACCATGCGTGCCTTGATAATCTCAGCATTTGCATAGATTGCCTCTTCTTCTGTTACTGCGCTGGTCCAAATCATCAAACCGCCATTCTTAGCAACATCGATTCCTCCGTAACCTTCTACCGTAATGTACTGGTTGATGTAGATAATTCCGTCTAGGTTCAAAGTACGTCCGGTATCGGTAATAGTACCTGCCGGAATCACTTCTTCACAGGTAAACTCAAAATATATGACTGCACGTTCATACACATAGCTGAATTCATTGATCGTCCACTCATAATCCTTAGCGTCAATACCGTCAAGTCTTACGGAAATATCCTCTGCATTTGCAGGGAAAATGTAGTCGGTGTACAGGCTGATTTTCGCTTGGAAGCGGTAGGTATGGCCGACTTGGAAAACGTCGCCGTCGCTCATCGACACGGGTTCTCCCGTGGTGGTGTCATACCAATAGCAGATGCCGAGGCTATAGCCGGAATTTGTAGGAACGCTGCACCCCCACTTGTAGGAATAATCCGAATTATTCACTGCAACGCCTGCAGTGGGCTTGATCATACCGTTGATGACGATTTCGTTTACAAGGGTCTCATAAACGGGTGTAAATGTGATATCGCAGGTGCTTACCGTAAACCAAGTAGAAGGAGAGTTAGAGTCCTCAATGGAGGACCAGCTGTAGTGGCCGGCAGATTCCTCAGTCCAGCTCCAAATGCTAAACACCTTGCCCTCGGATGTTTCGTCTGCTACGATATATACCTTCGTTCCTTCTGCTGCAAAGGTGATAGGCTGGGTATGAGCCTCATCGGCATAAGCTGTACCGCCCTCAACGGTGATGTTATAAAAACCTGTGAATACGGCATTGACCGTGATTTCGGTACCACCGGGCACTGTGTAAGTTTCACCCGGCTGATAAGTCTTATTGCCGATCTTCCAACCGGTAAAAGTGGAGCCTTCAGGCACTGCCACGCCGAATTCGGCAAGGGTCTTAAAGGTATAGGTACCGCCGTCGAAGATCTTTTCCGTTACGGTTTTTCCGTTGGCGGTGATCGTCAAGTTGGAATAACTTGTGAAGGCGGAGCCGTCACAAGAAATTTGCAGATCCTCTGTAACGTTCTGCACGGTATATACACCATTTGCATCGGGTGTGACAAGAACGTCGTTAACGTATACCTCGAACTTGTCGGGATCGGTCAGCTCGTAATATTCATTGGGATAAATCTCAAAGGAACAGTCTTCCCCTTCCACAATTTCGGACCAGCCTTCTTCGCCACCGACGAAGCAACACATACAAACATCCGTAGCAGTATAGACGCGCTTTACATCCACGGTGTAGTCCTGTTGGAAGGTGATTGCCTCACCTGCCGCAATAACGTACAGCTTGCAGGTGACATTAACATCTCTCGGGTAATTGCTGTAATCCAACGTCAGATTGGATCTTGTGTAAGTGCTGGGTTCAATACTGGAATTAAGACGAGTCACCGTAAAGGACGGCTGACATACCACTTCACCTTCCAGATAGGAAGGTATCGTCCAGCTAATCCCGAAGGTGTCGCTTTGCTTGACGGTTCTCGTAAGCTCAATAGGGTCCCCCGTTCCTTCGGGAGTGGTCTTGAATTCAAATGCCTCCTCAGAAACCACAAGACATTGTTGCATATCGTGGAGATCGTCCCAATCCCAATCGGTGATGTCAGTGCTCTTGTGGCCGTCACCGTCAACACCGATAAACAGCGACGTTTCGGGGATGATTTCGGATGCAGGACGACTGTTTAGATCTTCGTTACCGTCACTATACGTAAAGGTAAGACCGGTGAAGCCCATCTGCCCACTAAAATATCCGCCATTGATGGTGGGATAGTTTACGTGAAAATGACTGTCGAGTGTCTGAACTCTGCTGTCTGTCAAGCCGTTAAACTGATATAGATTACAGTTATCAAAATGATGGACTGCATAGCCGTCGGAGATGAATTTACCGCCGTTGATAACGGTGCGCCCCGTTTCTTCGTACGGTATTACCTCTCCATACTTAGGGTTTGATTCGTCCGGAAAATTCTGCCAGTCTGAAATCACTGTACCGAAGGCTGCAAGTTCACGGGCGCACATATCCCTGTTCTCGTAACTGGATATCAGCCCCTCACTATTTGCGATAAAGGTGCCGTCGTTGATCTCTACATCAACATAGTCCGCAATAACGGTACCGCGGAATAAGAATTCATCATAGCACGTTCCCGAACCGAATTTTTCAATTTTTGCGGTCATTTCATAGGTACCGCCGTTAAAAACAACCTTTGCAGGATAGGAATTCAGGTCCTCCTCGTCATATGTACCGCGAGCGCCGGCTGAATAGACGTGAAGCGCCGCGAGGCCGCTATCTATTGCACGGGAGGAATAGAAATTGATGCCGCCACCTCCTACGGAGTCGGTAAAGGTTAATACGTTTCCACCGCCTACATACAACCGAATAAAGGATTCCAGCGGATACTCCAGATTGGTAGTTGATACATCGTCTGTAGCACTCAGAGTGTGACCGTTAAAGTCGAAAACAACGTTATTCAAGCCATAGTCAATAGAGTATTCTTTCATAGTGTAAGCATCATTGGCAAGACCTTGTGCGGTCATAGAAAGGTCAGCCATCAGTTTAATAGTGACGTATCCGTAATTGAACATAGAGCTGCTGTCCAACTTTTCGAACACCTGATCCATATCGTCCCAGTCATAGACCTCGCGTATCCAGGTACCGCCCTCCCAATATCCTCTGCCACCTAAAAAGTAGCCGTGCTCATAGTTGGGATCTTCACCATAGATATCTTCTGTTTCCGCTGCTTCTGCTACCTCCGCAGAGACCGGAAATGTCATGGCAAACAACAATCCCACAGTCAATACCGCCACCAGTAGCAAGCTCATAACTTGCTTTAAGACTTTGTGCTTCATCTGTTCTTCCTCCTAATTGTTTGTTCCAAACGTAAGTTAATATACTCCTGCATATATTACAAATATCCGATGTTTTTGTCCCCACACTTTTCATCGAAAAGGTGTGGGATTCCCGGCTTTTCTGCGTAAAATACGGGAACGTGTGACCAATCAACACAAGAAGACCGAGTATGCAAGATAACATCCCCGGTCTACTTCGTTACGTCCAATCCTCTTTTCCGTCCCTGTGCTGTTTCAAGGCGGCAAAGCGTAGTAGCTGTTTGCGTGAGGAAATCCCCAGCTTACTGTAAATATTTTTGTTGTGGTATTTCAATGTATTTTCGGTAATATGAAGATGTGCCACAATCTGCTTTGCGGTTTTCCCCGAAAGATATAGTTCGTATATCCGATATTCAGCCGGAGTAAGCAGGCTAAGATTTTCCACGAAGAAATTATATTCCTCCGGAGCAATTTCCTCCTTACGCTCTTCCGCCAATTGATTAATTTCGCTCTTGGCAAGTTCGTATTTTTCCGTTGCCTTTTCGTATTCGATCTGTGCCTTACGTGCCTCTTCCTCTGCAAATTGTCTCGCCTTCTCAAGATCAATAAACTGTTGCTCGTAATAGTTGTCCTTTTCCTCAAGAAATGCAAATAAGTCATCAATCTCGCGAATACGAAGTTGCTCTCCGTAATCCTCCTTTGCTTTGACTCGCTGAATCTTCTTCAGAATCGGTGACACGTACTTCTTGCTCATAACAGTACAACATACGGCTGCAAGGATTGCCGCGATCAAAAAAATCAACACAATATTCATCTGTCCTTTGTGCAAATGACTTTCGTATTGTGCCTTTGAAAGCATAACCGCAACATGGAAGGTTTCATTACCAAGCACAATTTCTTTCGTCAACCCCACGCACTGTTCATCTCCAAAATCAAAAAGTCGAGAACCCTTTCTTTCCGTAATATCCAGACCACTCTCTATATTATTATAGCGTCCCAAACTAAATTGGCCCGAATAAGAGCCGTTATCTTCATCAAGCAATCCGTAGATTTCACTGCCCCATCGTCCGTTGGAAGACTTATGCGAAAGCTGAAACAAAAGATCATTTATTTCAAAACCACACACTCCAATGATTGTATCATTGTAATCCCGAATAGGGACGTATATATATCTCGCTCGTTCCCAAGTTTCAGGAATCTCCACTGCGGGACTTAATACATAATGTACTCCGTCAGAAAAAACCTGGCGGCAATTCTCAAAAAACGTGGTACTGCTCTCACTTCGCCAACCACTGTGAAAATTAATTCCTCTGCTCTTTCCTGTTGAAAACGATCCTCTATAAATTGAGAACTCATTGTTTACGGTATTTTCGGAGTAGAGATTAATGTACTTAAGGTAAATCCCACTATACAATTCACTTTCCGCATTGCTGTTTGCAGTAGTATCAAGAAGGTAAAATGCACCACTTGCGGGAGCGACCTGCATATTAAGATAAACCGAAGAGTACAATCGGTTTTGTAAGGTATCCAGTGACTCCAGGTCGTCTCTCAACGAATCAAACGGAATGTTGTTCTCCATAAGGTAATCTTGGATTGCCTCTTCCAGTTGTCCGGAAAATGATATTGCGCAGGCTGCAAGTTCATCACAATCATGTTCAATACGATCGGAACAGGCAGAGAGACGTGCATCCAAGTCGCTCATAATCTGTCGGTCGGCAGGATTAAGAACACCGAACAGATTAAGCAGAATAAAAATGACCGCAAGGAACAGGGAGATCACAGAAAAAACGTAAAAAACAAATCTTCTCCGCATAGACACACCTTCGGACTCGAACTGCCTCACAAGCCCCTTTATGTCAAAGTATTTTCGCATTTTTATCATCCTACCCCTCACATATCTTTGCCCGAAAGTCGTTTTAATTCGACCAAAGAGGCATTAACAAGCTCATTCAGTACCGTTTCCTTGTCCTCTCCCTTCGCGATTCGCTCTACATATTGATTATGCGCAGATTTCAACACCTGCTTCACATTTTGCTCGAAACGGCTCTGGATGTCCGAGGCGTTGCTATACAGCGGCAGTGCACACAGTTCGTGACTACTCATCATACCATTCATCATATCGTAAAGATTACAATAGTTGCTCTTTTCTGCGATGCTCGTATCCTCGAAAAGTGTGGTGAATGCCTCATCCGTAATAGGAAGATAACCGGCGCTTACAACAAAGCGCAGATTCTGTTCTTTCTCTGTAAGCCACTTTGCAAAAATGTACGCACCATAATTCTTACGTTCGTCATCACTTTTTACCGCAAAAAGTCCACCGCCTCTATGAACAGCCACCGCTTTATCCGATGCAAACACAGGATACGGCAAAGAAACCGAAACAATTTTTTCGGTGGTGTTATCGGGATAGAATACCATTTCCGGCTGATAAAGAATATCTGCCGTGGAACCAATGTTTGATATAATCTCAATAGTTTTCCAGCGAGAAGCGGCATACCCATCATCAAGGCAGATTCCACCGTAGATTGCCGCTTGGCTTAAGGGATACCACACCTTTTCAAATGCTTCATCCTCTAGATTAAGTCGACCATCCTTGACAAATTCGCTATCATAAGCTTTCATTCCGACATATGCATAATTGTAAAAATCATTTATCTGCGTGAAGTTCTGCCCCTCGGACCAGTCATAATATACATTTGCCGTTTCAAAAAAACCTTCAAATGTTTTTAGTATATCTACGGACACACCTGTTTCCGAACAAAACCTTTCGAACAACGTTTGATTTAGAAATAATCCTTCAGAAGATTTGGCAATCGGTAGCATTAACAACCGATCTCCAAAAAAACCTTCCGAAATAAACTCATCCCTAAATTCGCCCAACTCATCTTCCGAAAAATATTCCTTCCAGTTAAGAAGCTTGCCCTCTCCGACAATCTCCGCCACTCTCGGATACGCAGTAAACAAATCAGGCAATTCCTCAGTCCCCGGTTCCCCATTGACGGATGCGGAAAGTGCCTTATCAATAGCAGAAGAACTTGTTACAGATACAACATTGACCGTTACGCCATTTTCTCTACCTACAGTATCATTGAATTCATCAATAATATCATTGAGGGGGGGATTTTGTTTGGCTGCCATAAACATGCCACATTGTTAGTGTTACGGGATGACCCTCATCCGGTTTTGTTCTATCCGAACACCCGGACAAACAACATACCGAAAGTACAACTGCAAAAATTAAAAAAATTCCTCTTCTCATTATATATCCCCTTTCTCTTTGAATCTCCCACCCGTTTTTTATCATTCGGGTAGTGTACGAAGGTACTATTTTTGATATCATAGTGTTGCAACGGTAAAAGAGCGTATATATCCCGCCTCGCTATGGGTACTCTGTCAAGCTGCGCTTGATGTTCCTGTGGGTGCGCCAACAAACACAGGAACCGCCCATTTTTTAAATTTAGCATATTGCACCCACTTAGTCAAGAATTCAAAAAGCAGCAAAGGAGAGAACAACGTGAATCTTACGGGGAAATGGAAGTTTCATTCTGTCATGACCTATGACGACAATAACATGCCTGTTTATCTTACGCCTGAGGAATACCTGGCTTCACCGATGCCCTACATTGACGAAAGCGATGAGGAAGCGGTGGCTGATGAACAGAGAGAACGCCAAAAAACAATCGGAATGTCTATAAAAATCTGCGATGACGGAATCCTTTATATGCTTGCGCCTTTACCTGCCGGTGTTTCGCAGGCAGAGATCGATCGTGCGGTTTCCGCAGGAGTAATAACGCTTGTAGACGGAGCAATTGCCAACGAACCTATGCGCTGGGAGCTTCGTGATGGTGAACTGTGGCTTGACACGGGCATTGAGGGCGAGGTTTTCGGAGAAAAAACCGACGGTTGGGTAAAGCCCATTGATGAAAACGGCTTCTTTTACTTTATGAATTTCAGATTTATCAAGGAGGACTAACAAATGGGATTATTAGATTCACTTATGAAATCAATAGAACACGCCATTAAGAAGGAGGCCAAAGAAGCCATCCATGACGCCGTCTCCTCCGCGGCCAACGGAAGAAATCATACAGAAACATTTATATTTTCTGCACTTCCCGATAATGTTACGGAACTACAAGCAATGCCGGAATCCGCTCTTGATTCTGCATTTAAAACAACGGCCCTCACAATTGCCACCCTTTGCGCCTATGAGAAAGATCCGGACAGTTGCATTGAAATGCTGAACTTTCTCAAAGGACCTGCTGACGTAAGCACATACGAAAAGGGATTTATCAAGGAACATCTAGGTGGCAAGTCCTACAAAGCATTTTCCTTCTTTGAAGGAGCAACTCCCGAAAACGGCTATAAGCCTAACACTCCGTATGTAATTAGAGTAAGTGAGAACCCTTATTCCTTCGACGAGGAAAACTGGGCAACCCTCTATGTTACAAGCGGCGGCGCAGATCATCCGCGTCCAATAAAACTACGAAAGAAGCCCTCTACCGGTCAATGGTTCCTAAATGATATTCAGTGCTTAGCCGATATCCGTATTCCTGTAGCAGAAGATCCATGGGCATAAAAAATATAGGTGGAAAGGCAGTTAGAACAATCATTTAAGAAATAGGGCGAGGTTATTATGATAATTAAAAAAAATCTGCCGGTTATTCTTGCTGTTATGGGAATTTTTTTGCTATCCGCCTGCGGAAGTGATAAGATATCCGAAAGGACAGATTCCGTAACAAATACAGCAACACCTACTGCAACGGACATACCGGAGCAACCACCCACTGATGCACCGGGTAACAACAACGACAATATAGACCATGTTAGCGTTTACTACGGTTGGGACATTAACGATACCGATTGTATAGTGGATATCTATTGCCCCAAGGAAGCCAAATTCAATGTTGACACCCTTGAAACACAGGAACGCGACGGCCGGACTCCATTTGCATATCTCATAGACGAAACAAATGAATATGTTGCCATGAGCAACTGTTATCTGCAACGCCATGCATATACAAATGATTCACCGGCATATCCCATCGTGGCACAATTATATTTCGAAGGAAATGTTGATGACACAACGGCAAAAGACTACACCGACTATTCTCAAGAAATCACGCCGCTGGGTTTTCAATGGGAAGGAAGAGATGTCATTCTTATCAAAACTGCATACACGTATCAAGGGGAACCCAGTCAAATGGAACTCTTCGCAGGTGTGGAATACGACTTGTATTACCAATCGACAGATTCCAATACCGGTGAATCCATTCCCCTTACTACAAAAGGACTTATCGGATTTGACATGTATTCTTACAGTTTGGACGACCTAACACAAGAACAGTGTGCATGGATTATCGGTCAACTCTTCGGAATTGATTCAGGCGTTGAATATCCCTTTAGTCAAAGAGTAACCAAGCAATAAGAGCACACCTAACGCCCCTGAAACTTTATATTTTTAGCATCATTACATAGCATAGACGAATAAAACAGGCGTATGCCATATTGCATACGCCTGTTTATGTTTTCTGCCTCTAAGCTCACTTTTTTCTGCGTCTCAAAAAAAACTTATGCCTCAAAATGTGCATTGATCTTCGCGACAAGCTCGTCTGCATCAATGCCGTGAACCATAGCAGCCTGCTCGATGGACTCACCCTGTGCAGAGGGGCAACCGAGACAATGCATACCGGCCTCCATGAGAATTGGAGCTACGTTCATATCCATGCGAAGAATCTGACCAATCGTCATATCCTTTGTTACCATAACAAAACACCTCATTTCTTAATAATCTGCAATGGTTTGTCTATACCCACTGCTTACTATAGTATACCACAACTTACAGTTTCGTCAAGACTCGTAGTATAGTCAAAAATGACCGTTTCTATGCCATTTCCTCGCATCTTACTGACATTCCCAATTCTTTTTTTAAAATAAACCTTGTATTCTGAACAATTATGCGTTAGAATAGAGACGAAGTACAGAGGGTGTGCTTCACGATTTCGATGTTTTTAGGAGGATACAATTATGGCATATGTTATTAATGATGGTTGTGTAAGCTGTGGTGCATGTGCAGGTGAGTGCCCTGTTAATGCTATTAGCGAAGGCGATGGCAAGTACGTAATTGACGCTGACGCATGCTTGGATTGCGGAAGCTGTGCAGCTACCTGCCCTACCGAGTCTATCACTGAGGGTTGATTGACCCCTTGTACGAAGTACCCCTTCGTACACGAAGATTAGAACAAAAGCAACACGGTGTTTCTTTCGCAGAGACACCGTGTTTTCTTTTACTCGGACGCCTGCACAGATTGGAAGTAGGTCGCTCTCCGGAAGCTCCCCTTGTCGTCTAGGCATCCTCTTTTTTCTTAAACCAAGCAAAGGTTCTTCGCTCTTTCTTGCTCTCCATAGGAAGTTCCGGAGCCGTAGTAACGGCCACTTCGCCCATTTCCTTGCGAAACCCTGCCAGTGCTTGATCAATCTTTCGAAAATGAACTTCCTCCCGTTCTTCTCTCTTTCGCAACAAATGATCCATCTCTCGAACAACGGAATCCGATACCGTATAATTAATTCTTCGGCTTAGTTCCTCGTTGTTGTTCTTCATAGCATCATAGACAATCTCCGTCATGAGTTTGCGAAACTGCTCCAGCTTCAAGGCAGCCTTGTCCTTCTCCGTGGTGGGAACTGTTTCCGTGCCTTTATGTACTACCTGCGTTCCCGCATCCGCTGCGGTCTCGGCAACTACCGGTGCCTCTCCCACACTCATAGGCGGTACTCGCTCATTTCCGTCCGAAAAAGTAGCATCCAACTTCTTGAGTCCCATGGCATCGTCAATACGGTCACGCAGTTCCAGCAATTTCTCCGCCGGAAGGTCCTCCACCCGATAAATGTCCTGCAACACCATCTTGATCGCCCCCATACGAAATCCCTTGGTTCGTAGGTTCTGTATTGCTCGAAACAGCATCAATTCCTGTCTGCGATAATAGCGAAGTCCTCGCTCATTTCTCGGAATATCCAGGGCAAGCTCGTCCTCCCAATAGCGCAACAAATGCGGCTCCACATTTACCTTTTTCGCAATTTCCGCAATGGTATAATGTCTTTCTCCCATGTTTGTTCAACCTCCGTAAACATAATAATAACTGGCATGTCATTATTTTACATATGTCTGCGGGACATTGCAACGTATGCACCTTATTTTCAACAACAAACGTCCGTCACATTTCTGCGGTTTCTTTCATAATTCCACACAAACGGACGGACGTATTCTTATTGTCTGTTATAATCGTTGTCTCTCTGAAGATTGACGAACTTGGTAAGCTCGGACATCCAGCCAAGCTTCACGGTACCCGTAGGACCGTTTCGTTGCTTGCCGATAATAATCTCCGTAATACCCTGCTGATCAGAATCCTTATGGTAATATTCATCACGGTAAATGAACATAACTACGTCGGCATCCTGCTCGATAGCACCCGACTCTCGAAGATCCGAAAGCATGGGGCGCTTGTCGTCACGAGATTCTACCGCACGGGACAGCTGGGACAATGCAATAACCGGACAGTTAATCTCACGAGCCAATGCCTTCAGGGAACGACTGATCTCGGAGATCTCCTGCTGACGGGACTCGGACTTCTTACCGCCACTCATAAGCTGCAAGTAGTCGATGATAACCAACTGCAAGTTCTTCTCCAGTTTCAGTTTACGACACTTAGAGCGCAACTCCGCAATAGAGATACCCGGAGTATCATCAATGAACAACGCAGAATCTCCGATGACTCTCGCACTGGTCACCAGCTCCTGCCACTCCGCATCCTCCAGGGTACCGGTTCGAATGCGCTGAGATTCTACGTGAGAGTGCATAGCCAAGATACGATTGACCAACTGCACCTTACTCATCTCGAGACTGAAGATTGCCGTAGGAATCTTATTCTTCACGGCGATGTACTCTGCCAAATTCAATACAAATGCGGTCTTACCCATAGAAGGTCGTGCCGCTATAAGAATCAAATCGGAAGGCTGTAAGCCCGCTGTCTTGAAGTCCAGTTCAATAAATCCGGTGGCAATACCGGTAACAGAGCCTTTGTTTCTGGCTGCCGCCTCGATACCTTCCAATGCCTTAACCACAATTTCGCTGATGCTCATCATGTCACTGCCCTGTTGCTCTTGGAACAGTGTAAATAATTCTTTCTCCGCATTAGCGAACAACTCTTCCGGCTCTTCCTTGTCCAAATAGCACGTATTGGTGAGCTTCTCCGCAATCTTAATAAACTGTCGCAGTCTTGCTTTCTCTTTCACAATATCTGCGTAATAGCGTACATTGGCAGAGGTGGGCACCATATCTACCAAGTTACTGAGGTATTCCAGCGAACACAACTCCTCCGGAACCTCGCGACCTCGTAGTTTTGCCTGCACCGTTATAAAGTCCGCCTCAACGCCCTCTTGATACAGTTCCGTAAGCACTTCAAACAAAATGCCCATCTGCCGTTCATAGAAATCTTCGCCCCGCAGAACTTCCGACGCGGCCAAAATCGCCTCACGGTCCATCATCATAGAACCGATAACCGACTGCTCTGCCTCACGATTGTGGGGTTGAATCCTTTTTATCAGCGCCTCATCCATTGGTCTAGTTTCCTTCCACCTTTACCGTTAACTCTGCTGTTACCTGCGGGTGAAGCTTCACAGCCGCGGTAAATGTTCCTTCGTTCTTAATGGTCGTACTAAGGGACAGCTTCTTCTTATCAATATCCAATCCAAGCTGTGCCTTCATGGCCTCCGCAATCTCCTTGGCGGATACCGAACCGAAGACACGGCCATTCTCACCGGTCTTGATACCCACGGTAACGGAACTGCCGTTAATCTTACCTGCCAATGCCTGTGCCGCCTCCAACTGCTCCTTGGCAAGCTTCGCTTCCGCTGCTTTCTGAAGCTTCAAATCATTAAGGTTCTTGGCATTTGCCTCCAAACCGAGTTTCTTGGGTAAGATAAAGTTTCTGGCATAACCATCGCTTACCTTCACCACTTCACCTTTCTTACCAAGGGACTTCACATCCTGCAATAAAATAACTTCCATTATATCTCTCCTGCTCCTTTCATCTTCGTCAATACTTCCTTCACACGACGCATAGCCTCATGCACCGTAACATCCGCCAACTGTGCACCGGCAACGCTCATATGACCGCCACCACCCAGTTTCTCCATAACAACCTGAACGTTCAGCTCGTCTATGGAACGAGCACTGATAAATATCTTGCCTCTATGCACCGTAAATACAAAGGATGCCTTGATACCGTTGATCTCCAGTAGCTCATTTGCAATCTGCGCGCCCAGAATCGTCGGGGATTCTACCCCCTGTGCATCACACTCTGCGAGGGCATACTGCTCCATAAAGAATTCCGTTCCCGAGATCGCCTTAGCCTTCTCCAAATATTCGTTCATATCGCTTCGGAACGCCTTGCGGATTCGGGTAACATCTGCACCGCTTCTACGCAAGTATGCCGCAGCTTCGAAGGTACGAACACCGGTCTTCGTTAGGAAGTTGTTGGTATCAATCATAATACCGGCATACATAGCCTCTGCCTCTAGAGGACGTAGTTTCAAGCCGTCACCGATATACTGGAGAACTTCCGCAACCAACTCACAGGCGGAAGATGCGTAAGGCTCCACATACGACAAGGCTGCATTTTCAATGGAATCACTGGACTTCCGATGATGATCCAACACAATGACCTGTGAAATGATTTCAAACAACTCCGGACACTCGGTAATGCTTGGACGATTCACGTCTACAACTACCAATAGAGATTCGGGCGTTGCCAACTCCTGCGCCTGTAGGTTGCTGATAATCATACTCTCTTCGTAGTCCGGATTATTCAGAAACTTAGATGCCATAGGACGTACGGCACTTCCCATCTCATTTAATACAATGTACGCACGCTTACCCAAATGCTTAGCAATTCGATACACGCCTACCGCCGAACCGAAGCAATCCACATCCGCATTGCCGTGTCCCATAATAAAGATATCTTCCTTGCCTTCGATTAATTCTCGTAAAGCATGAGCCTTCACGCGGGCCTTTACACGAGTGTTCTTCTCTACAGACTCCGTCTTGCCGCCGTAATACGTGATGGTGTCACCTTCTTTGACAACCACTTGGTCACCGCCACGTCCAAGAGCCAAATCAATGGCAGCCCGGGCATACTCATAACCTTGCGCGTAAGTGTCACCTCCCACACCAAGGCCGATACTGATGGTAATGCTGGTCTCCGACGCCGTTCCCATACTGACAGAACGCACCTCGTCCAAAATGGTGAACTTGCTCTCGCTGAGCTGTGCCATATAACGATTCTCGAATACGAAGAAATACTTGTCCTTCTCAACCTTCTTAATGATCGCATCAATGCCTTGCATGTACTTGGTAATCTTTCGATCCACCAATGCGGTAAGCAGGGAACGCTTTACTTCTTCGAAGGAATCCAATACTTCTTCATAGTTATCAATATACAATAGACCTACAATCTGACGGCGGTCAAAGTTCTCTTGCTTTAACCGAGTAATCTCCGTCTCATCATACAGATATACCGCAATCAGTTTCTGCACCCTTCCGTGAGAATCCGCCAACTCCAACGCCTGCAGTTCCTCATTGAATTCCGGTGTATCCATCATACGCATGACGATACGACAGGTCTTATCCCCTATCAGCGAACGATAATTCCTCTCATCCTTGTCATGTTTCGGAAGAGAAAATGCCTTAACATCCGGCATCAAATCTCGAATCTGATACCCTGCACGCTCCTTGCCGCTAAGCTCACGGAATTCATCATTGCACCACAGCATCATGCCCTCGGCATCCAACACTCCGTAAGGAATCTTCAGCTCCTTCAGCATCTTGCGTTGTACTTGGCCATAATCCATGGCAAAGTCCACGTAATCCTTCAAGATATACTTGCGACGCAAAATGTACATCACCAAAGTCACAACGAAATACAAAAATGTAGCCGCAAATGCAACAAAAGCGGCATTCTTATCTACCAATAGCAAAATGCTCGCCGCCACCAACCACCATACGGTCAGCAATACGGGCCACAGCAAATATATCTTTAACTTCCCCTTAACTCTACGATTTGTCTTCACGGCAGTTCCTCCCGTCTTCTACTGTTACGTCGCACCGCGACAAAACCCTAATCATATTCTACCATGCTATGGGCAAAAATAAAAGAGCATTTTTGAAGAAGAAAATGAAAAACGCGAGAGATTGCTCTCTCGCGTATCAGTTCACTTTTACCTAATTCAGAGTCGTATTGAATTAGTCTGTGGTGTAAGGCATCAATGCTACGTGACGTGCTCTCTTAACAGCTACAGTCAAAGCTCTCTGATGCTTCGCACAGGTACCGGTAATTCTTCTGGGAAGAATCTTACCTCTCTCAGATACGTATCTCTTAAGCTTGTTGGTATCCTTGTAGTCAATACCGGAGTTGGTCTTGTCTGCACAGAATACACATACTTTCTTTCTTCTGCGAATAACTCTCTTTCTCATGGGAGCTTCGCTCTTATCGCCCTTATTGGTCTTATCGAAAGCCATGTTTGTCTACCTCCTATCCAATTCTTATGAAGCAAATGGAATCCCTTGCTTCGTCGTCTGCTTAGTTAAACGGTAACTCCTCGTCAATTCCGTCGGGAATGTTCAAGAAGCCATCTCCTGCGCTTGCAGGATTCGGTCTTGCTGCTGCAAATGAATCATTTGCACCGGCTGCGCTAGAATTCTTACTCTCAGCAAATTCCTGTTCGTCAACAATGATCTGAACACTGTAAACCTTCTGTCCGTCTCTGTTGGTATAATTGTCGTTCTGGATACGGCCGGAAACAAGAATCTTGGTTCCCTGTCTGAAATACTTTTCAGCAAATTCAGCACCCTTACCAAATACCGTACAATTAAAGAAATCGGCATCCGGCTCGCCATCTCTCTTGAATCTGCGGTCAACCGCAAGGCTGTAACGGCAGATTGCAGTAGCACTGGCGCCCTGAGAATATCTTACTTCGGGATCTCTTGTGAGACGTCCCATCAAAATGACTTTGTTCATAAAGGATTACCTCCTTACTCTTCGTCTCGTCTAACGCACAAAAACCGAAGCACATTATCCATGATACGAACTCTCTGCTCGATCTCATTGGGTACTGTAGCTTCCGCATCGAACTGGATGAAGTAATAAAAACCTTCATTCATCTTCTGAACTTCATAAGCCAATCTCTTCTTGCCACAAACTTCAACCTCGGTAATCACACCGCCGAATCTTGTTACAAGGTTCTTAGCAGCCTCAACAACTGCTTCTCTGGCCTCGTCCTCGATCTTTGCACTTACAACTAACGCTAACTCGTACTTGTTCATAGTTGTCTCGCACCTCCTTTTGGTCTCTGGCCCTTACACTGCGTAAGAGCAAGGAAAAAACGTGTAGTATATCACGATTAAACATTGTAACATAGCAATTTCGAAAATGCAAGCATAATTTTCAACAAAAAAAGCGTAGAAATTTTGACATGCAAAACGGCGGCAGGAACCCCTGTCGCCGTTCATTTTCTCATTATTCTTCCGGTTTCCGAATTCCCCGGATGTTCTTCTCTGCCTGTACTCTCGGAAGCATCACTTGATGTCCGCAACCGAGACATTTCATACGAAAGTCAATCCCCACTCGCTGAATCTCCCACTCATGACTTCCGCAAGGATGAGGCTTCTTCATCTTAACAATATCACCAATCTGAATATCCATGGTCACGTTCCTTTCCTCATATAACACGATATCCGCACAAGCATACTCACATTTGTACACTCATCTGCTATCAGTATACCGACAGAATCGACAATTTGTCAATCGGGAAAAATGTAGAGGTGTTACAATGTCGAAATGCAGAAAAATACTTGCAGGCAACCCAACCGTATGCTATAATGTAAGAATACTACAACATTGCCTCGTTTCATGTGTATGCACTTTATATTTCACTACAGTCGGAGGATTAGGATTATGAAGGAATTCCGGATGTTACGATTCTGTGGAATTGCCGTACTTGTCCTTACTGCCGGTGGTTTCGGAATGGATGTATATAATTATTTTGTGAAATCACAGCACGTCCAAGGGACGGAGTATCTTTATTGCATACCTCTGATCATTGTCGCGATTTTGTTGGTTTGCAAACGTCCTGTTCGTACTGTACTGAATGTGTATAACATATTTTTCACTCTTCCGAGTATTTACATGTTATATGTTGCATATAGGGCTGTCTCAGGTGACTTCACATTGTATTCAGAGCCCACCACAAACGTAAACCCATTTGCTCTTGCTATGGTCAGCATTGTACATGCCATTGCAAATCTATTGGGCCGACTCTTCTGCCCGCTCATTGCTTGTTGGCAGATCATCCACACCATCGCAAGTTTTAATTTTGTCAATGAACATGAGGGTGGCCCCTTCTGTATCGTGGCCGGTGTTTTGGGCACACTGATTACATTTTCATTCAGCACAGAACTTGCAGTCTTCTATATTCTCTACATCGGCTTGTCTTTCCTGCATTATGAGATGATTCATCCATCGGTTCTATCCGATGAAAATGCATGACAATGGGGGCTGTTCTTCGCAGCCCCCATTAGCTCTACTCTTCACTACCTTCCGATAGCGTTCTTAACATGAGTAGCGGATTGATGGCGGTACCATCCTCCGTGATCTTGAAGTACAGATGAGCACCCTCTAGGGAATAATACTTTGTGGGATCTGCTACATAACCGATGCGGTCTCCTTCTGCCAACTTATCGCCTACTTCACAGGTCACATCGCCCAGCTGACCATACACCGCTACGTAGGAATCTCCCAGAGCCATGGTTATGCAAGTACCACGCATGGTATCCTTCGAAATGTCCGTTACGATACCCTCTGCCGTAGCCACTACCGGTGTTCCCACCTCAGCTGCCAGTAATACACCATCGTTGGTACGGAAGGACGCAAGTGTCTCATGGTAAATGCCGTGATCTGTGCTAAAACGAAGCACCACCTCACCAAGTACCGGCCAGTTCAAACCGCGTTCCTTATTCAGCGAAAGCTCGGCAATGGCAGCGGCAGACACCTTCTGGGCCTCATCTTCCTTATCCACAACCCCTGTGGTTCCCACTGCATCTCCACGATCCGGAACCTTCGTCGGTGTAGTGGTGGCTGCCGGAGTGACACTCACCGACGGCTTATCATCTTTATCCTCCTCCAACAGCCCGGGCATATCGGATATGATTCCCGTAGGCGTAGGTGCCTTGTCCTTCTCGTTGTCCTTCAGATAGGAAGAATCCAACTCCGGATAGTCATACGCCATAGGCGTCGGGGAAATCGGAATGGTCATGTCCGGCTCCTCATTGGTTACCATGCCAATGCACACCAATGCACCAATAGCCACCATTCCTGCGATTGCTGTAATATATGCTCTTCGATTTTTATTGCTATTCATAACAAAAATCCACCCCTTTCCTTTTTTCTTTGCTTTTAGTTTTGACTTTGCAAGAGGAATTTATACTCGCAAATGTATTTTCAACGTTGCCTATGTTTTGTAACGAAAGAAAAAATTACTTGTTGGAAAATGCTCGATGTGGTATAGTAGATACGACCCGCTTATTTGCGGAATTACAGAAAGGAGCGTATGCGGATATTGCTTTCATTTTTCCGTATACCATTGCTTATGATTCGATTGTTTCTTGTAATTTTTGCACTAATCGCGTATTTCGCTATTACGTTGCCGTTTTTAATTCTTTTCTTTATTGTACGTTGCTTTAAACCCTACCTGGCTGCCAAGTTGGCGCAACCCTTCGTAGCTTGCGGATTCCGAGTTATTATGTTTGCCGCCGGTGGTAAACCTACCATTGAAGGCAGAGAGAACATTCCCGCAGGAACCGCTGTACTCTTTGCGGCAAATCATCGAAGTTTCTTCGATATTGTCCTTGCCTACCCTGCAATTCCGTGGAATCACCTTACCGGTTTTATCTCCAAACAAGAGATGAAGAAGGTTCCTTTCCTCAGCTGGTGGATGATGCTCCTACGTTGCAAGTTTTTAAATCGTACCAATCCCCGGGAAGGTCTGAAGACAATCCAGGATGCTATTACGGATGTAAAGAACGGACACTCTATGTTTATTATGCCCGAGGGCACGCGAAACCATGAAGATCAGATGCTTCCGTTCAAGGCCGGAAGTTTGAAGATTGCCGAGCGGACTTCCTGTCCCATTGTACCGGTGGCCATTGTCGGTACCGACGACATTCTCGAGAAGCATTTCCCCCGCATTACCGGCGGTCCTGTGACCATTCGTTTTGGCGAACCGATTGCTCTTACCGACATGTCTCGCGAAGAAAGAGCTGTCCTTCACGAAACCGTGCAGACGCGTATTCAAGAGATGCTTAACGACATCCGTCATAGCTAGAATTTAATTTTTCGAAATCCGAAGATTATGCGTTGCATTTTTCCACATTCAATGATAGAATGATTGCATTGTGGGTTACGACACCGAATACAATTCAAGATTGATGAAAGAGAGGAATATCATGAATCCTTGGTTAATTGCTTTGTTAGTAGTATTGGGCATCGTTATTGTTGCATTTATTGTTCTGGCCATTGTCGGCAGTAAAATGCAGAAGAAAAATGATGCCGTTCAGCAGGAGATGCGTGCCAACGCACAGATGGCTTCCATTCTTGTTATCGACAAGAAGCGCTTACCTTTGAAAGACGCGGGTTTCCCGCAGATCGTCATTGACCAGACACCCAAGTACGCACGCCGTGCTAAGGTGCCGGTAGTGAAGGCGAAGATCGGTCCCCAGATTCGTACTTTGATGTGTGACGAGAAGGTATTTGACATCATTCCGGTGAAGAAGGAAGTTAAGGCGCTTCTCAGCGGAATCTACATCATGGAAGTTCGCGGTGCCCGCGGACCTCTGCAGAAGGACGAGACGCCCAAGAAGAAAGGCTTCTTCGCTCGCTTTAAGAAGAACAAGTAAGAACATATTGCACGATCGCTCATGTGGTCGTGCATTTTTCTTATTCCATAGCGTAAATCTCATTGACAATACCCAAATGAACGCTTATAATTATATTGTACGAAGTAATCGTAGATTATTATTTCTTGGAGGTGACAAATGATGAATTGCCCTATTTGCGGTAAAGACATTACCCCCGATGCTTTGTTCTGCATATATTGCGGTTCGAAGCTGACAGTTCTTACTCCACCGGAAGAGATTCTTCCCGAAGATGTGATTTCCGAAGCGGAAACATCGATTTCAAATGTGGATTCCGTATTGGAGCCCACTCCTGTTCTCGAAGAACTAATTCCCGAGGAATTCACTCCTACGGAGGCTTCGCCGGAAGAAGCACTTGTTCCGGACAAGGATGGTGACTTACTCTCCCAAGTAGAGAGCGCTTTGGAAGAAGAGGTAACGCAGACCATATTGGCAGAGGATCCACAAGAAATTGAGAATATTCATAATTCTACTATTGTAGAAAAAGGTATTGACACGCAGTTTGTCACGAACACTGCTCCCCTTTACGAGAAGTCCTCCACCAAGCTCCCCAAGAAGTCCATTGGTTTTCTTGGTGGATGTAAGATATTCTTATTTTCCTTATTGCTCATCATTTTGATGGTTGCCTTTCTGGGTGTTGTGAGCATCCGTCAATTGCGTAGTGCACGTGCCGTGTCCGGTATGGTGGAGTCCATTGAACTTACGGATATCGAGATTGATGGTAAAGAACTTCCGGAATATATTGCGGACAAGATTACCCGCGACGTAGACGCCAAGGACGTGGAATATATGTTGGAACGTCTGGAGTACGAAGAATTCGTCAGCGATTTGGCGCTTCAATATTCGGATTATTTGTTGGGTGACGGTCATGGTCTTCGTGTGAATGTGGACGACATCATGAACGTTGTGGAGGCAAATGAGCAGGTAATTGAAGAAGAACTTGGATTTGAACTTACTGACGTTAAGAAGCAAGATGTGCGTAGTTATCTTGAAAAACACAAGGATGAGTATCAAGATACCATCGACAAAACCATCGGACGTGATAGTTTCGTAGACGAGCACAAGGACATTCTCGGCTTGGTATTTTCCGCGGCCACCATGTGGATTATCGTAGCACTCATGGCTTTACTACTGTTCGGGTGGATTATGACCTTCCGCAAGAAGTCTTATCTGCATCGCGGTTTCTGCGGCTACGGTTCTGTGATGCTGGTATTCTCCGGTATCATTGCCATCGCATTGGTATTCGCTAAGTACATTATTCAGTTGGTGGATGCGGACCTCCTGACATACTGGGGTGCCATTGCCGCCGTTAAAGTTCCCGTATTATATAGCAGTTTGATGTTGGTTGGTGCCGGTTCTGTCATTCTTCTCACCGGACTTATCATGCGGGCTGTTGTACGCAAGAGATTCATTCAAAAAGCATAGTATCGGATATACGAAAAAGGTCGGGAGCCCTAAGTTCCCGACCTTTCTGTATCCTATAGAAATTTCATCTTCTCGGACGCGATCATTTTCTTACACCATATACGCAGAGAGGCGTATCCTCCGCGGGTACCATCAACTTACCCGAATTAATCAGACTTTCCATAAGGAATGCCATGACATCCAGCCCATGATGAATTCCGGCAATAGTAGCACACTGCTCTTTCACTGCGGCGGGAGCCACCTCCGTGAGCATCTGTGCCGCCTTGTCGGTAATCTCTATGACGCAATCCGCCACCATTTCGGAGATTGGCTTCAGTAGCTCCACAAGTTGTTGATATGTAGCCGCAGAAAACACAGGGAAATTGGCGGATAACCGTCCATCTGTACAGAACACAAATCCATTCTCGATAAGCCACGGTAGTGTCTCATTGGACTTGTCCGGCTCTTCATTCAGAATTGCGGCACACATCGCCTCCGCCTTCTCGCAGAAGTTGCTATGTTCATACACTTGGCAATCCTGAATCGCACGGTAGTTCTCCGCGGAGAACCAAGCAGTTCCCGCCTTATTCCAAGTCTCCATGGTAATACCGTTAAAATGATGATTGACGCAATCGTTGTCATAACCGAAGATCCAGCCGTTGCAACCAAGCGCCAGTTTCGGCACTGTGACAGACGACATACGCTCATGAGCAGTTAGATATCCCTTTACCATTGCCATATTCAGCACCATAAACAGCAGTCGGTTGTCACCGTAGTTGTTGCCGCTGAAGTCAAGCCCGCGAATCTGCGGCAGAAGTGCTACTGCCTTGTCGAAGACTGCATTTGCAGTACCCTCGTATACATGCGTGGTCTTTCGAACAAAATCTTTCTCATATGCGTCGGTGATAATTACAAGGTTGGTCTGATACTTCGTCCCTACCTTCGCAAGCACTCCCGCGGCCTCCAATGTCTGAATCTCATCCTCCAAGTAAGGCATTGCCACCCCCAGTTCAATCGATAGTTCATTTGCAGTCATAGGCACATCATATGCCGCCAGCATAATGGCACCGGGCAATTTGCGCTCAAATAACGTTGCGTATTTGTTCTGATCTCCCCAGAAATCCAAGCGAAATGTCCCGGGGTTATAACTCTTTTCTCCTAATTCTCTTGTCATACCGATTCCTTCTTTCAATAATTTTCGTGTTTTGAACAAATGGTACTTAACCATTTCTACACTAATGTTTTGTTCCTTGGCGATCTCCGAACAACTCTTGTTGTCTACATAATAGGCAACGCAGACTTCTCGGTGCGACTTCGTCAGCAGAGAAAGTTCACGGCGAAGCAAATATATCCGTTCGTTCTGTGTCTCCTCCTCAATGCACTCCTTCTCAGGAGAAGCAACGTACACACCGATGTCGGGTTCATACGATGATTGTTCAACCTGTCGCTTAATCTCTTCTCTACGAATAAACTTGCAAAACGTATTCTCCGCTATACGCCAAGCATATCCCCAGAAGGCATCTTCGCTCCTTAATCTCGGTGCCGAGGACAGAATCTCACATACAATCTCCGCCGCCAAATCCTCCACCTGTTCCTTGTGGTAGAGACGAGCAAATGCATAGCCGTAGATTGCCGTGAGATTGTCCGAAATTAACTCTGCTACTCTTGTGTTGTCCATGTTTGATCTCCTTTGTGTCCTGAAAGCTTTCACTCATATAGTATCGAAAAATAAAATCGGTTAATGACTTTCCGAAAAAATTATGCGTACACTCCGTTGTGTACGCATAATGTGATTGCAATGTCCTTATTTCCCATTGTTATATCGACCTATTATTGATCTGTGTACTCCACTTCCAACACCAGTTCATTTTCCGACATCAGCACTCCTGCGCTGTAGATGTCGTAGCGAAGATATAAGTGGAGTTTGCCCTCTTCCTCTAGAAGTTCCTGTTCCTTACCATAGAACACAAAGTCCAACTCCCCGTAAGGTGTGGCATAGACACTCTCGTACTCTTCCCCCGGCTTCAGTACGAAGGATTGATTCATCCCACCGCTATAACTGATCTTCACATAGTCCGGATGAATCTGCACCTTATTCTTTACGTTGTTCCCGGGCTCGTTCTCGTCCAGTATTTCATAGAAGATATAGTGCACATCTTTCTTCTTGCAATAGGTGCCTCGGGTAGCAATCTCCATAGAGCTCTCAGGGTCTTCTATACTGCATCCCTTTACCCATATCATTGCGTTGTTCATCATTTTCCTCCGTATCCAAATGTGGTGTAGAGGGAATCACACTACGCAAATACCTTCACACCCACGCTATCGGTTTCAATCATCTCACAGGGCAAAATGGAGTTGGCAAACTGCCGGAACTTCTCCGCACCGTCGCTGACGTAGAACCGATGGTCATTTGCCTGCTCTCTGGTAGATAATAAGTCCTTCTTCTCCAATAGATTGCGTAGTTCTCTGGCAGTCTCGTACGCCGGATTCACCAACGTTACCGACGCTCCCACCGTCTCAGCAATTACGCCACGCAACAGCGGATAATGGGTACAACCCAAGACGATGGTGTCCACCTGCTGTTCCAAAAGCTCGCCCAAATACCTCTCTGCCACCTGTTTAGTAATCTCGTCATCGCACCAGCCCTCTTCCACCAAGGGAACAAACAGCGGGCACGCCTTACCAAACACCTGAAGATTCGGCTGCAATTTCTGCAGATACAGTCGATACAAACCACTATTTACGGTACCTTCCGTACCGATAACACCGATACGTCCGTTTCGCGTGGTCACTGCCGCAGTTCTTGCACCGGGCTTCACCACACCAACCATAGGCACCGACACTTCCTGCTGTACCGTCTCTAAGGCAAATGCACTGGCAGTATTACAAGCAACCACAATAGCCTTTACCTTCTGACTCAACAGAAACTGTGTAATCTGTTTGGAATAAGTCGTCACGGTTTCTTTGGACTTATTACCATAAGGCACTCTTGCCGTGTCACCGAAATAAATAATCCGCTCTCCGGGCAACTGGTTCATAATCTCCTTGGCAACAGTCAAACCGCCGACGCCGGAGTCAAATACTCCAATGGGCAACTCACGTTCCATCTCTATCTTTCCTTCCGAATTATCGCTCCTCTGCCATTGCAATAAGGCGCGTAATCAAATCTTTCTTGCAAATGCCCTTAGCTTCCCACAACATAGGATACATGCTAATACCGGTAAAGCCGGGCAACGTATTGATCTCATTGAACACAATATCTCCGTGTACGGTATCCAAGAAGAAATCCACACGGGACAAGCCGAAGCCATCCAATGCCGCGAAGATTCTCTTGGCACAATCTCTAAAATGATCTTCCACACCCTCGGGAAGTTTCGGACCGATTACCGTCTGAGAGTCCGCGTTGTTGTACTTGGCATCATAACTGTAGAATTCGTCCGCTGCTAATACCTCACCCACGCCACTGGCTTCCACATTGTATGCGTTACCGAGTACCGCGCACTCAATCTCACGACCCACGATGGTCTCCTCCACAAGAATCTTGCGGTCGTGATAAGACGCTTCCTTCAATGCCACATGAAGCTCCTCAGCATTGTGTGCCTTGCTGACACCCTTAGAGGAACCTGCATTGGAAGGCTTCACAAATACGGGGTACGGCAACTTACCTTCGATACGAGCGACCACAGCGTCCATATCCACAAGTTCGTGAGCAAATACTGCCACATATGCCGCTTGGCGAATTCCAAGCGTATCCACCACCAGCTTAGTGTATAATTTGTCCATAGAAACTGCGGAACAGAGCACACCACAACCTACGTAGGGGATGCCTGCCAAGGCGAACAAGCCCTGCACCGTGCCGTCCTCGCCGTAGAGACCATGCAATACGGGAAATGCAATGTCTACCTTCTGTAACGTGGCCTTACCATTTTCCAAGAACAAAATGCCGTGCTGACTACGATCCGGCGAAATAATTGCCGTTACCTTACCGTCTCTCCAGCTTCCGTTCATAATTGCTTCCACGGAGTCTGTACGCAACCAACGACCGTCCTTAGTGATACCGATCATCACGATATCAAACTTCTCCTTATCCATATGTTGAATTACGGTGGTTGCGGATACGCAAGACACGTCATGCTCCGACGACTGACCACCAAATAAAACTGCGACAATCTTCTTCATATCAAAACCCTTCCTAATCATTTCTATGTAGGTTTATTTTACTATCATTTCGGAAATACTTCAACTACTATATCACGTTGCGACCAATCCTGCAAAAGTTTTTTTGCTTCATTTTCGCAAAATCCAATCATTTAGGAGACTGAATATGAAAATATCGATGTATCGTCAGCCCCGTGAGGCTGCCATTATCTACGCTTCTACACCGGAGGAACTACATACGGCAATGCAACAGAGACGACGGAAGCGGCTGCATACCATCCTTACACTGGTATTGGCGGTGGTGTCCGTCATCGTCACCGTAGCACTGGTCATTATGATGAAAAATGACTGGGAAGAACAACGTAAGCCCCAAAATGCCGCCACCGGCGTACATGACCCTCTTCGGCCGGATGCCGTGGAGATGACTGAAGAACTGTCAGAGAAGGTACTGCGCCTACACATTTTGGCCAATTCCGACGGAACCGACGATCAAGAAGTAAAATTGATGGTACGAGACGCTGTACTGGCATATCTGACGGAGCACATCTCACAATGCGAGACCAAAGAAGAAGTCAAACAAGTAATAGCAGCCAACCTTTCCCGAATTATCCGGGTTGCAAATGAAGCTCTGATCGACGCCGGATTTTCCTACACCGCCGATGCCCGTCTGACAACGGCGGACTTCCCCTTGAAGGTGTATGGCGACATTTTCCTCCCGGCAGGAACCTACGAAACCTTGCAGATTACCTTAGGACAGGCCGATGGTCGGAACTGGTGGTGCCTTATCTTTCCCTCCCTGTGTCTCGCCGACACCTTGGTCGTCATGGAACCTTCAACGGAACATGGGCCAAACACAACCACATCCCAAGGGCAAGAAAAAGCAGAAACAAATGCAACAGAAGACAGCCATGTCACCTCCCAACTCACCCACCCTGCCTTGGGAAACATGACGCCCTCTCGTGCATTTTCGCTGCCGCCCATTTCCGAGGCGAAGCCTTTGGTTTCACTTGGTTCTACTATTGTAGACCCTCAGCAAGAAAAGCCTTCCGAAGCACCCCTAACACCTATCACTACCCCCTCTGCCACGCCCACACCGGCAGCACAAACAACAAAAACACGCAAAGCCCTCCGAGACGCCTTAGAGCAACGGGAGTACGAAGCCATCCAAGTGGAGCACGAAGAAATCACCTTCGAGATTTCCATCCTCAACCTCCTCCGCTTCCTCAGAGACTAGGCAGAGCCGCTCACTTGCGTGGGGTGCACAGTGCCGCTCCTAGAGTCTCTCAATGGTGCAGTTCGTAACAGACGTTCGAGGTATACTTGTAGGGGTGCTACCGGTGCTGCTCCTTATGTCTCGCAGTGGAACAATTAGTAACCCACGTTCGCGGTTGACTTGTAGGGGTGCTGCTCCTTATGTCTCGCAGTGGAACAATTAGTAACCCACGTTCCCGGTTGACTTGTGGGGGTGCTACCGGTGCCGCTCCCTATGTCTCGCAGTGGAACAATTAGCAATCCTCGTTCGCGGTTGACTTGTGGGGGTGCTATCGGTGCTACTCCCTATGTCTCGCAGTGGAACAATTAGTAACCCACGTTCCCGGTTGACTTGTAGGGGTGCTACCGGTGCGGCTCCCTATGTCTCGCAGTGGAACAATTAGCGGAAAGTCCGAGAAAATCGAACACGCTAGCTTCGTTCGTCAGTGCATGTTTGAGTCCGCAAGGACGAGTTTGCGCTGACGGACGAAAATAGGCGCGTGTGAGAATTTCCGGACGACGCGGGTTCCACTGCGAGACATAGGGAGCAGCACCTAGCCCACCCACAAGCCCCCGCGACGTAGGGTGGGTTCCACTGCGAGACATAAAGAGTAGCACCTAGCCCACCCACAAGCCCCCGCGACGTAGGGCGGGTTCCACTGCGAGACATACGGAGCAGCACCTAGCTCACCCACAAGCCCCTGCGACGTAGGGTGGGTTCCACTGCGAGACATACGGAATAGCACCTGTAGCCCCCGGCTTGACGCGGTGGAGGAAGACGGTTATAATGAGGGTAACAAAACCACAGAGAGGACATTTTCATGGACACAATACAGTTGCGTGCCTACGCCAAGATCAATCTCGCCCTGGATGTTACCGGGCGCCGTCCTAACGGCTACCACGACGTCCGCATGATTATGCAGACCATCCAATTACACGATAAAGTTACCATCACCCCCATTGCCAAGGAAGAGATTCTGCTGAAGACCAATCTGGGCTTCCTACCCGCAGGTCCGGGGAACTTGGTATACGATGCCGCCGATCTCTTCTTCCGCCATACCGGAGTAAGGAGAGGCGTACACATCGACCTAGAGAAGCACATCCCCGTAGCAGCGGGTATGGCAGGTGGAAGCACTGACGCTGCCGCCACCCTTACGGGACTAAATGAATTGTTCGATACCGGTCTTAGCCTCAGCCAGTTGCAAGCACTGGGTGTTACGCTGGGAGCCGATATTCCATTTTGCCTCCAAGGAGGCACCGCCCTGTCCGAAGGCATCGGTGAGATTCTGACTCCTTTGCCTACACCCCCCAGATGTCATGTGCTCATTGTCAAGCCTTCTGCCGGCGTCAGCACTAAGTTTGTCTACCAGAATCTCATTTTAAATGAATCCACGCCTCATCCCGACGTGGACGGCATGATACAGGCATTGCATGACGGCAATTACCGCGGCATTGTAGACCGCCTCGGCAATGTGCTTGCCACGGTTACGGAACAGCACTGTCCGGAGATTCCGAGTATCCGCAGGGAGATGCTTCGCTTGGGTGCCGACGGTGCATTGATGAGCGGCTCAGGTCCCACGGTGTTCGGTCTATTTTCCGATGAGCGCAAAGCAAATGATGCGTATTACCATTTCAAGGTCAGCGAATACGGCAACCAGACCTTCCTTACCACGTGGTAGATGTTTTCCCCGAATATCCGAGAGGCACATTACTGTCACTCTCAACAATAACAGAACCGGAACTCTTGTATTGCAGGAGTTCCGGTTTTCTTACGCTTAGAATTTATTTTGGGCTCTATGCAAGGACATCACTCTACAACTGTGGCCGCACCAGTAGCAATTTGCTCCCGGGAATCGGTGCTGCTTCCATAGAACATTCGTTGTAATGTCCGATTCGCTTTGTGGTAGTTAAGTGGGCTTTGGCAATGCTCCACCAATCATCCCCCTGCTTAACAAAATAGCAGACCAGATTCGGAATCCCCCTGAGCACTTCCTCAGAGAAAGGTGCTTCCACCGCATCCACCAGAAAGGCTTCTTTTCGCTGTTCCATGACAAGCGCCTCCAAGCGCACTGCCACTTTCAGTTCCATTTCCCTACCGTCCAACATCAAGACAGAGATCTGGTCAATGCCCGGCACAACTTCCCAGATGTAACCCTGCACGCCCAGTCCATTTGCATGTTCCCTTACTCCCTCACCACGTGCAAATTCCGGTCGAATTCCGCGCACTTCAATGAGTTGGGAGAATGGAATCTGTCCTCGGTGACAATGCAAAGGTTTCCCGGGCTCCTCCGTCTCATAATACACATAAACATCCACCACACCCTCTGCAAGAAGACCATCCTCTTGCAAAGTAAGTACATCCACCTTCACATCGCCGCCACCGTAGCAGATGCCTCGCATAGCCGGTGCATTTTCCGGAAGCTGTTCTCTGGCACTTTCACGGAAACGAAACTGATTCTTGTTCAGAAGATTCTCCAGCATACTCTCCCGATATACCGGCGTTACTTGCTTTGTAATCGAATAAATGTCCGTCAGCACTTGGCAGTTTTCTTCCTCGTAAGCAAGAATGCAGAGTTCCAAGGGTAGCTCCAATTCAAGAATGCGCATCTCCCCGTCGTTATCCTCCTGAGGTGTCACCAGGCAGGCCCCCATCTTCCAAGTAATATGCGGAACCATCTCCTCTCTCAGTCCGCTGACCGGCACTGTGGCAGAGATCGGCAATTCCTCGCATAGCCATGTCATTTCACCATTGTCTCCGATGTACAGGACAAAGAGTTCCAACTCACCCTTCACCAAAAGCTGATCACTCTGAGGACGAAACTCCAGATTCCGAAATGCCGCTTCCTTGCACAGAATCGTCTGTAACTCGGGTTTGCTTCCGGAGATCAAAATATTATCTCGAAAGCGATACGTCTCCTGTCTGTCCACAGCAACACTCCACAGAGACTTCTTCTCCATTTTACGTTCCAAACCATCGGATTCCTCCGTATCCCCGGAACCCACCGCACTCTCCACATCCATTAGACGATTGGCCGTAAGATTCAGTCGTAACATGCCCTTAATTCCGTACTTTCTGGAGTGAATCATATGTGCAGAGAGTTCCTCAAGAATTGCATTTACCCGGACACTATCTTCGTCCCCCTCCTGTTCCATATTTAACACTTCGTCAAATGCGGTTTCAGTCACCAACACCTGCACCGGCTGCGCCTCCTCCTCGCCATTGTACAGAATGGTACAGCACAGCAACCCACGAACATAACATTTGCCACCCTTCACTCTCTGCTCTTGTACACGTACCTCTCCTCGCACGCTGATAATGCTCTCCATATCCGGCTTAATGTCCGGAACATTATAATCCTCGTCCACTGTGAACTGCAATGTACTCCTGCAAATCACTTGATTCCTGTGTATATGTTTCTTCAATAATTCCATAATCGCCTCCTGTAGGTCTGTGAAAGCATATGCTGCCCCTAGGCCGGATATTCCAAAGGAATGCATAGCATTTGCCTAAAATGCATATGAATCTAATAAGAGTGCGCGAGGAAAATGTTGCGCCAACATTTTGGAGGTACTATGAAGCCCTTACTATTCTTCGTAATCATTGTGTTAGCTTTTTTGCTGGCATTCACCGCATGTGATAAGGAGCAATCCCCTACCGGAGAGTTGCAAGATATTGAATTCACTATCGCTACAGAACAGGAGCTCCCAGAGAACCTACGGACGATTATCAATCAACGTAAGGAACACCCCTTCCAACTCACTTACACCACCTCAGATGCACTTTACCTCGTAAAAGGATACGGTGTCCGGGACACCGGTGGCTACTCCATTCAGGTGCGCTCGCTATGCCATGACAATGTAACCATTTACTTTGATTCGGTACTTGTGGGTCCTTCCGAGCAAGACCGGGTCTCTAACACCCCTAGCTACCCCTACATCGTAGTGAAGACCACTCCTCTGGAACTGCCGGTGGAGTTTCCGAAATAAGCAAGATTGGCAAGGAAACAGGGCTTGTGAGTCTGAGGGAAGGTCCCCTTGCTGGCACCCGTGCCAAGTGCGCATCCACGCAGAGCTTTATATCAAAAGAAAGGTCACTTTTGACTCTGTGTCAAAAGTGACCTTAAATACATACCCAGGTATACTCCGGGTATTCTCTTGTAATCTCCGTTGAAACAGGTGCGATTCTACGAAAGTAGAACTTACAACACACTAAATTTCCACGCCATTTCTGTCACCTTCGATTAGCCTCGCAGATAACCCGTTCCCTTCAGCGCCTCTTCCACACTCTCTACATAGCGAATGCGCAGATTCTTCAGTTTCAAACCATTCTGTCCGAAATAGAAACGATGAATCACATAATTGGAGACGTACAACATCTTTCTGGACTGCATCACCGGCTCGCCATTCGTTCCGTGATACGTAACCATGGTTACAGGTACACCCGAGAAATGAATCGTTATAGGCAGCTGTGCCGCTTCCGTTCCTTCGCCCACTGCGGTAATCTCCATAACATAACCGCCGGGCTTCGACAGACGCAAGCCAAATGCATAACTGCTACCACGGGACGTATCCACATCGCTTATATCAATCACGGTGTCCTCTCCCACCTCAAAGTAGGTCACCTCTTCATTGCTGTGATTCTCCCATTCCGCAGTTCGATTTACAACCTCCACTTCCTCCTGTACGCCGCACATGCGAAGCATGGCAGGGGTGCGAAGCAGTGCACCGCATATATTCGCTGCGGAACGTACCAATGCATTTCTGGACAATGTTCCGGCCTCGTAGGCTTCGCGCAGATTGTCGCCGTGATCATTCTTGGAACCGTCGGGGCAACACATGTACACATCATTTTGTGCATTTACCATAGCCGCGAAATTGGTCTTGTTACCGGGACAACCCACCGGGTCATATCGACCCTCGTCATTAATGGCAGCCCACCAATCGGTCATTACCATACCCTCGAAGAACCACTGCTCCCGCAAAATGCCGGTGTTCAGCTCCGGATCGCAGGAAGTCCACATACCGTTGACACGTCCGTAGGTGGTCATAACAAGGTACGCACCACCCTCCCGGATTGCAATCTCAAAGCCACGGAGATAAATCTCACGCAACGCACGCTCCGAAATGACGGAATCCACCGCATAGCGGTTGGTCTCCTGATTGTTACCGCAGAAATGCTTCAAAGTACCGGTGACTCCGGCGCGATTCAGACCCTCCAACTGTGCCATGGCCATCTGACCGGTCACGTACGGGTCCTCACTGAAATATTCAAAATTACGTCCATTTAGCGGATGACGGTGAATATTCATACCGGGACCAAGCACCGTGTCCACGCGATTCAGTCGAGCCTCCAAACCGTACTGTTCGAACAAGTCACTCACCAACCCACGATTGAAGGTACAAGCAATCAACGTACCGTTTGGTAAGGAAAATGCCTTGGTTCCGCAATCCAATCGTAGACCGCTGGGTCCGTCGGAACAGCAACCGCAAGGAATTCCGTATTTCTTAAGGCTCTCCGAAACACCGCCGAAGGCCGATGCTGTTCCGGGAGTAGCCTTGGGACTTCCCATGCCCTCGCCGCGGACAAGGCAGAACAAATCTTCCTCCGTCAACTGCGCCAGGAATTGCTCCATGGGAATCTTACCGGTCAATACATCCGCCAGCTTATAACCGCAATCCCCGCTATACATCAATGTATCTGCAATAGGGTACTCACGCTCCTCTTCCCGTAGGGGTGTCTCTTCTGTACCCATGACATACTCGCCACCACGAAGCTCCGGATGCATACGCTTGTACGCCACATGAGGACGCATAGCCGTTTCCTTCTGCTCCACCAGAAGAGTCTCCTGCAATGTGAAGCTGTAGACCTCCTCCGCATCTCGCACATTTTCACCGAGATACAAGTAGTACACGCCCTTCTCCATGACAAATGCCGCAGGATATCCCGACTTGCCGCTGTCATCATAGGACGCCAACTCTCTCTTATCAATGGCGAAGATCAGGCTCTCGCTCTGTCCCGGCTCCAACACTTCCGTCTTCTCAAATCCCACCAATGTCCGAAGGGGCTTGCCCAAATGCCCCTGAGGAGCCTGCATATACGCCTGCAGGACGCATTTGCCCGGCACATTGCCGGTATTGGTTACCGTGGCACTCAAAAAGCAAAATTCGCCATCGAATGCCGCCTGTCCGGGTACAATGGAAAATGTGGTATAAGACAGACCATAACCGAAGGGGAACATCACCTTGTCCTTAGCCACCGTCTCGAAATAACGATAG
Organism: Lachnospiraceae bacterium; assembly: GCA_045546575.1. GTDB lineage: Bacteria > Bacillota > Clostridia > Lachnospirales > Lachnospiraceae > ISDg. Next base: position 34,263 of record JAZQDC010000019.1, read on the forward strand.
CCCACGTAGATATCCTCTGCATAGATATCCTGTTGCGGGTCGCCGAAATTGCTGTCCGAAGGATAATCTTCCACACGATATGCAATGGTGTCAGTCAAATGTCCTGAAGGGTTGGCACGACCCAAAAGCACATCCGCAATACCGAGACCGCTGACCATGCCACCCTGCCATACGTACATAACTGCCTGGGGAGCACACTCTTGTAAGAAACTCATATCAATAATGTTGCCTACGTTCAAGAGCAAAATCACTCGGTCATGTGCCGCACATACGGTCTTCAACATCGTTAGTTCTTCCTGTGCCAACAGGTAAGAGCCTTCCACCACTTGATTGTCCCGGTCCTCGCCTGCACTGCGTCCGATTATAACAATGGCAGCATCGGTTCTGTCCGCCACTTCCTTCGCAAGTTCCACACTAACCGGCATCTCATCCTGGGACCAACGCTCTCTCCCCCAGCCCACGCCGTCTTCATAAGGATGCTCCATCTCCCAAGCCTCATAGACCTGAAGCAAGCTTTCGTCCAAGGAAATGCCGGGCTCCTGTCTCAGTGCGTCCAGAATCCGTACACGCTTCGGTGCATTTACCAAACCGCCCGAGCCGGTACCTGACTTGTACTCATGGAGCTGTGCACGACCGTACATGGCCACTCGTGTCCCTTCCGCAAGGGGCAACGCCTGATTCTCATTTTTCAGAAGTACTGCGCCCTCGGCAATGACCTTGCGCGCCAGTTCTTCGTACGCCCCGTAGTCCAATTGATAACCCATGTTCTTATCCTCCAATATCATCTTCTCGCACATCAATGTTCTATCAAATGAGTTGTTGCTCATTGATAATCAACTTAAACTGTAGCCCCAGCTTCTCTGCCGCCTTCCGACACATCAGCATACGTCCCATGAAGATTTCAAAGTAATCCATAATGCTTCCGTACTTCGTATCAACCTCCAGTTTCAACTTTACCAAAGTACGATCCGTATTAATCTTCAGCATAGACTCCTTCACGGAATAATTCACACGGTCGTGAATATCAAACGTAGCCGGATCCTGATTGCGTACGCGACTTCTGCGTACGTCGGACTTATCTGCAAGAATTAGTGCTGCTGCCACTTCATCCACCGGCACGCCATTTCCTTCATCGTGATTGCCGATGGCCGTCACAACGGTGGCAATGTCCGCCGCATCCATATGAAGCTTATCCAAGATTCGAAATGCCATCACCGCGCCACTCTGAGAGTGCTCCTGACGATTTACCAGATTGCCGATATCATGAAGATAACCCGCAATTCGCGCCAACTCCTGCTGATGCTCCGAATACCCCATAGTCTTCAATATGTAACTGGCGGTCTCCGCAACCTTGGTCACATGAGCAAAACTGTGCTCCGTGTATCCCAGTGCCGCTAAGGACTTGTCCGCCTGTGTAATGTATGTGTTAATAGCTTCATTCTTCTTCAATTCCTCAAAAGTAATCATATCTTCCTCCAATTCTGTCGTAGCAAACCAATCCTCTTCGCAGGACATGGTACAAACCACCGCTCTGCTTCAACACCAGTATAATCAATTTCTTACGTCCGTGCAAGGATTTTCCTCGCGTTAACCACAATTCTCATAGTTCCGAGCAGAAGACGACCTTGCATCTTCTATGGGCCCGTCTCTTTCACATAGGACAAACACGATAACAGAGGTGTCCGTCCACAGAACGGGCACCTCCGGCATTCTTGTGTTACATTCCTAACTGTGCAAACACTCTCGTACATAATAATCGTCATACTGATTCAAAAACTTATCTTCTGCCCGTTGATAGCCTGCCTGCTTCAACGCCTGAATACGCTTCTCCGCTCCGGACACTGCTTTGGTTGCCAAGGTTGTCACGTGGAACAAGTCATACGCATACCGATTTAACATATATAGGATCTCATTTAACCGTTCAGTAGTCTCATAATCCGAACGGAGATCCAGTCGCATAATGCCACGATGCTTCCATGCATCCTCTCCCATGTAGTGATAAATCTCTACAGTCCCCACGGTTTCATGAGTCCAGTCATCACGCACGGAAAGTCTTACAAACTCCTTGGCTTCGTATGCATCTAACCAAAACAAAATGGTTTCTTCCATCTCCGCCATGGTTTCGTAGCGAAAATTATCTCGGCAATGATCCGCATTGAACAATGCCTGCGCTTCTACATCCGAATAGCAACGCAACAGTTCTTCTGCATCGCTCATCTGCACAAGTCCAACAGACATTCGTGCTCCATGCAACGTGGGACAATGGGTATACACATCTTGCACGTTCCAATCACCACGCAACGGACACTCCATGGCAATCTTATGTGCAGAATAATTCGGAGTCTCCTTATACCATGCCGCCTCGCGAAAGCCCAGCATCTGCAGAGTCTTTTGCTCCCGCTCTTCGGCAGACGCCTCCATATAGAGATATTCAGCCCCCAATTGTCGTCCGGTCTGCTTCGCCATGTCAATCAGCCCTTGACCCAAGTCACTGTTTCGAAGTGATTCCGATACAAGAAGCACCTGTATCTCCACGTATTCCTTACGAACTCCGAAGCCCTTACTACCGATTCCGCACAGTCCTACACACTGCTCCTCTTCCCATGCTCCCAACACCGTTCCGTCACACGCAAGAAGCTTCTGCAATTGCACCACAAGCTCCTCTGCGCTCTCCTGTTTCGGGCACTTCTCATCCCACTCTCTCAACACCCAAATGCCCTGCTCTTTGCAATAATGCCGCGTAGACGGTATCCGGGAAAATGCTTCTATTCGTTCCCGCGTAATCTCTTCCGATGTCATTGCACGAATCATGATTTTCCCCCTTTGCAAATTGGATTATGAATTTATTTTACCATGCCTCGCGGGTTTTGCAAAAAAAAGAATCCGATTTTCTTCGGATTCCTCTTCGAACGTTATCACTATTCATTCATTTCTCGAGCATTTTGCAAAATAATCTTTCATTTTCGCCATTAAAACAGTGGAGGTATAATCCCCAAGTGCTCCAACAGTATCTTCACGCCAATCAGCACCAAAATCACCGCACCTAGGCGCTGCGCGACAGAACGATATCTGGTTCCGAAGATATTCCCTACCTTCACACCCACAACCGACAGCGCACACGTAATGCATCCGATTAGCGCTACGGACAAATATACATTACCGCTCTTCAAAAAGGCGAATGTAATACCAACTGCCAGTGCATCAATACTGGTGGCAATGGCAGGAAGAATCATCTCTCGCACACCGACGCCGCCTTCATCATCGGAAATCTCCTCCGTGAAGGATTCCTTAAACATATTAACTCCCAGTATCACCAGCAAACCAAAGGCAATCCAGTGGTCTACCTCCTCAATGTACTTCTGAAAATGTCCGCCAATCAAATATCCGATCAAAGGCATCAAAGCCTGAAACGCACCGAACCAAAGACCGCAAATGAACGCTTCCCGCCATGTAAGCTTCTTCATAGCAAGCCCCTTACAAACAGCCACTGCAAATGCGTCCATGGACAAACCGATTCCAAGCAATATTACAACTCCGATTGACATAATCTCATTTCCTTCCTAACTCCGATGATAATATTATGATGTTCTCCTGCGAATCTGTCAACCATTTTCCTAATTTCCGCCGAGAGATTTGCAATAAAATCGAAAATGTGCTATTATACTCTGTGCAGATTTTATGAAGAAAGGCGTACCGATATGTATCAAGCAGGATTAATTTTAGAGGGCGGCGGTATGAAGGGGGTATATACTGCCGGTGTGTTGGATTTCTTTCTCGACAAGGGAATCTCTTTTCAGGCATGCTACGGAGTATCCGCAGGAGCCTGCATCGAATGTAGTTTCCTCTCCAAGCAGAGAGGACGTGCTTATCGTACTTATACAGATTATCTAAACGACAAACGCTACTGTAGTTTATACAGTTTGATTACTACCGGGGATCTGTTCGGTGCAAAGTTCTGCTACGACGACATTCCCAATCGTCTGTTGCCCTACGATTACGACACATTTAACGAATATGGTGGCAAGGCATATGCCGTAGTAACCAACGTAGATACCGGCCAGGCAGAATATCTCCCTTTGAAGGAGATGCACCGTGACATTATTGCCGTACGTGCTTCCGCATCTCTTCCTCTGGTATCTCGGAAAGTTCGCATCGGGGATTTCGATTATCTGGATGGTGGTGTAGCGGATTCCATTCCTCTGGCGCGTTCCATTGCCGACGGCAACGAGCGAAATGTCGTGATTCTCACCAAGGAGGCGAACTATGTAAGAACGCCTATGAAGCATCACTGGCTGTTCCGTCTCTTCTACCGTAAGAAGAAGGCCTTTTTGGAGCAGATGTTCCATCGACACGATTCTTACAATCAGGCTCTTGCTCTCATTGAACAAGAAGTCGCTGCCGGTCGCACCTTCGTCATTCGCCCTACGGTGAAGAACGATATCGGCCGAACCGAGAAGAATCCTGCCAAGCTGGAGGCATTGTACAAGCAGGGCTACGCAGACGGACAGGCTTCTTACGAACAACTGATTGCATTTTTAGAGAGCGCCGGCACCTGCTAGGCGCTTTCTCTTCGCCAATGCCTCCGGCAAATAATAATACAATAAGTAAAAAATCACGCCGAAAGCCAATGCACCCAACACATCCCATACGGAATGTTGCTTCAAAAATACCGTAGACAGGATAATGAGCAGACCGAAGAGTTCCACTGCCCATTTTCCTATGGTGCTTGGCATCACACGCTTACTCTTCGCCACGGCAATCATAACCCCAAGCGTATTAAACACGTGAATGCTTGGAAATACATTGGTGGAGGTATCCGTGCGATACAAATACTCCACAACATGTGTGGCAATATTCTCTCTGGGAAGCTCCTCCGGCCGTAACATCAGTCCGTTGGGATACAGATAGGAAATGAGGATAAATACCGTCATTCCCGAGTATAGAAACTTCACAAAACGTAGATATTCCTCCTTGTCTCCGAAGAATATCCACACGAAGAACACCGCCATAAAGGGGAACCACAGATAATACGGAATGATAAACCACTCACAGAAGGGGATTACATCGTCCAGCCCCATGTGAATAATATTCACGTCTTCCGTAAACAGTCGCTCCGCCAGCAAAAAGAAGAACATGTATACCGGAAAATACAGAAGTGTCCACCAGTACCGAAACCATTCCTTCTTCATAACACTTTCGTTCCTTTCTAGTTAAAATGAAACAGCACCTTGGCCAAATCGTATCCTCTCTTTGTAATCCAAGTTGTAAATGCACTGTTTCCTCGTACCGCCACCACAAGAATCTGATACTGCATATACTTGTACTGTCCTGCATAACGAGACTTTACACGCTCCCAAAACTTTCGTTTCTTATTCAGTGCATCCGGGGTACCGATCTTCGCATACAGCGCCGAACAGATTACCGTCATAATCGTATTATACTGCGACATATATCTCCGCAACCGAGGACTCTCCACCTGATCCAATTCGTGCATGCCAAGCATGGTATTGGTCACCAACACTTGCTGGTCGATTCGCTCCATAAGACGCTTCTCATTTACCGACTGATCCTCTCTGCCGATGAAATAATGGTACAGGTCCACATCGAAATAAATCAACTTCTTCACAAAAGGAAGCGGGTAATAGACAAACAAATTATCCACATAAAACGTATGCTTCGGCAATCGCAGACCGCAACTCTGCAGAAGTGTAGTACGATAAATGGCCGAGTGCATGGTAATATACTGACCGATTCGGAACTTGTTGGTCTCCTCCCAACCAAATGCTCTCCCCACCGGCATAGCACTACGGTAATGAATCGTACGTGGATGCTTCTCTGTCACTTTCTCATATACGTAATTCACAATTACCATATCGTAGCGGACTTTATCTCTGTTTGCAATGCTCAATTTGTCTACAATGCGGGTCAATTCTTTCGCATCCAACCAATCGTCACTGTCCAATACATAGAAATATCGTCCCTTTGCCTCTCGGATGCCCGTCATAACCGCGTCCCCGTGGCCACCATTTTCCTTACGTACATAGCGAACAATATCCGGATACTGCTCTACATATTCCTGTACGATCTCTCCCGTTGCATCTACGGAACCGTCATCCACCACAATTACCTCCACTTTGTCTCCGGAGGTTACTACCGTATCCAATGCCCGTCTCACATAATCCTGAGAATTGTAGCAGGGGATTGCAATTGTCAAAATCTTATCCACTCTTCTTATTCCTCACCATCACAAGTAATCGTTGTGCTGACGCACTTCCTCATAATAGTATCATGAAACCACCGGAATATCTACTAAGAAATTCATAAATTTCTTTAATTGTTTGTGAAGTGCATTCGTGACTTGCGAAGTTTCGCGTTCTATGGTATTCTAGCAACAAACATGAATTGACTTTCGCATTTGGCAGACGTAGCGATAAAAAACTCATACTACGTCCTGTCATCGGCGAAACGGAGGAAATTACCATGAGACGATACTTAATACGCATTTCCCTTTTGATGCTATTGCTCTTACTGTTTACCTCGGTAACCCAAGCATCCCTAGGCGAAAATGAAACCGAGTTTTCCCCGCTGGAGCCTACCGACACGGTGACTCAGCCCACACAGACTCCCTCACCCACGGAAGAGCCGGCTCCCACGGAAGAGCCCACCATTACTCCCGAGGCCCCTACACCTACGGAAGATCCTACCGGCACTCCGGATGTTCTTACGCCTACCCCGACTCTTGACGATACTACTCTGACTTTATCACAGGACGGCGGATACTTGACCCTTGGCGGAGAAGCAATTCTCGCGAAACTACGTTTTGAAACCAGTCGTTCCGCTGTCGAACCCGATGACGACTATTCCATCCTCGGTTTTGACAACCTTTGGTTCCAAGAAGGCTCCACTATCACATTTACCATCGTAGTGGCAAAGGGCTACGAAGTAACAAGCGTCACTACCACAGCAGGCACGGTTCAATATTTGGAGAATTATAATATTTACGAACTTCAGACTTCCTTCGAACCTACCCTTGTAACAGTAGAGACCGCCCCCATCTCTGAACTGTCCCCTACTCCTACGGAGGCTCCGAACTTGGAAGGCCCCTTTGAGATGGCTGGGAATAACACCTCGGACTTAAGCATTTTCATTCCTTATACGCCCAGTCGCCATGAGGATTTGGTGTTGGATAAGGAAGTCGTTCTAGGCGGAGACGAGTACATTATTGCCTTGTCGTCCATCGATAAGGATGCTCTTTTTGAGATGCACCGTTATTCCCTTACATACACGGATGGCACCGATGTCCTACTTCGTGAACAGGCAACCTTGACCACTCGTGTCCCCGATGGTTTTCGTGCCGCACACACACAACTGTACTCCATCAATTCTTCTTTAGGAACCATGTCCTTAGTAAATACTACCCTTAATGAAGATGGTACCGGTCTGTGTTTCAAGACTTCCTCCTTAGGTTACTATGCTATGGTATACCTGCCCGGCGAAGAGGTAACTTCGAGTCCCACTCCCACACCGGCACCCACCAACACACCCACACCAACGCCCACACCGATACCCACCGTGGCACCGGAGGCAACCGCTCCGAAGGCTCCTTCCGGAGACAGTACAACCTCTCTGATTATCGCACTGATCTTTGTTATCGTTGCATTTGTAGGTGGCGGTGTTGCATTTTACTTCTACGTATACAAGCCCAACGCACGTCGATAGTTCCTTCATGTGCGTTACATAGGAATCACGGAACATTTTTTATCCCCGCGGTGGCATATGCCTCTCGCGGGGATTTTAATTATCGCCACTAAAGTTACCATACTTTTTGCACTTTCTTCATGTAATTATTCATCTTATTTCTTGACGCACATCGCTTTTTCCGTTATACTTTCTGTGTGAAAAGATTCTTTTATGCGTAATACAGAAGAGGTTACTATGTGTGCTTTATCATTTTCGGATAATGTGTCCCCTACGTCCCCCTCCAAAATGGATTCGGTTAGTGAGGGCAATCGTAACAGTGCCTTGCTGGAATTCTATCGTTCCAAGGCCAAAAATGTTCTACTTCAAGATTTATTAAATGATTCCCTACCCCAGGAGGAGCTTGCCCTTCTTCGTGATTCCGCATGGCCGGAACTGGCATCGGATGTGTATCAGGTGGTCATTTACGAGAATTTCAGTTCCGCTCCCGATGCCATGACGTACAGTTTTGCGGATTTGTTGCGAGTAAGTAACCAAGGAACCCATACCTTTCAACATTTGCGGGATAACAATAGAGACATTGTGATCTTGAAGGGTCCTTATGCCCTGGAGCGTTTTCAACATTTCTTGAAACACTACAATCCTGACGTGCCACCTCAGCCCGGGAGTCCTTTGGACACTCTTTTTCTTGCTTACGGCAGACCCGTGACGGAGCTTTCGAAGCTTCATTTGTCCTACAAGGATGCCTTGGCACTTATGCGGCGACGTTTTTTCTGCGATTCTACACTGCACACCTTAGGATATATGGACTTACCAAACGCAAGTCCCGCTGAGAAAGTGATCAATTCGGAACTTCTTCACACATGTACAGAGCAGTTGGTGGGCTATTTGCAAACATTTCGCCGAAACAATATCTTGGATTTCTTGAAGCACATGCAGACCACCCTTACCGATGCATCCGATTCTCCCAATGCTATCAAATTGTTTTTGACTGATTTGTATTTGTGTATCAAAGAACGTATTCGTATTCTGTACGGCAATTCCGAGATTCCCTTCATCGGCAACACGGAATTCTTTGAAATCATAGAACGCAATCATTATTTGTCCGAGATTTTGGATACGCTGATGCTCCAGTTCGACATGATAATGAAGGCTACGGAGAACCCCTCCAGAAACAACGTAATGGACGATGTCCTATATTATATCGATCACAACTATTCCGGCACCTTAAAGTTAGAGGACATTGCGCCGCTCTTCGGTTATAACAGTGCCTACTTCGGTAAGTTCTTTCATCGAACGATGGGAAAGAGTTTTCACTCTTATGTGGACCATATCCGCATTGAACGTGCCAAGGAGCTACTCATTTCCTCCCCGTACAAGGTCTATGAAATTGCCGAGAAGGTGGGCTACCACAACGTAGATTATTTTCATAAGAAGTTTCGAAAATATGTGGGCGAGAGCCCAGCGGAATACCGCAAGAAATATGTAGACGAAGAACTATAACAAAGCCGGTATGACTGGTGCAAAACACATCTGTCATACCGGTTTAAATTAATTATACTTCTGTTTCCGTTTTCTCTTGCTCTACCGAACTCTTCTTGCCACCTGCCAGCTTGTATGCCACGCCAAATGCTACAACCGCAAGAACTGCTCCCAGAACGCACCACAACACCGTGGTCATAGAACCGCCCTTCTCTTCCTCGGAAGAATCGTTATCCTGCACCCGGGGTGCTTCGGTAGGTGCCGCTGTAGGTTCCGGCGTGGGAGTAGCCTCCGGTGTCGGTGTCGCTTCCGGCTCCGTCTCTTCCAGCTTGACTGTCACGGCAATCTGTGCAGTAAGTCCATTTTCCGTATACGCCGTAATGATTGCCTCTCCGTTACTGAGACCGTATACCGGCAATCGCACGCCGCCTTTGGCATCGGGCTCTACTGCTTGATGGTTGATGCTCACAACGGCAGGATTGGAAGACACCAGCGTTACTTTGCCACTATCCGCGGGAGACACCGTTAATGATACCCCGCTTCCCGTCAAATCCGTCACTTCCAGCGTATCTTGCACCGCCTTAATCTCCGTAGCTTCCGGCTTTTCAATGGGTGCAGCACCTTCCTCGAATACCATATTGGACAAGGTAAAGGTTACCTCGACACACTTCGGATTCGGGTTTTCCGTAAAGGTCAGCACATGATTATTTACCGAAACTTCCGAGATCACCGAACCATCCCAAGAATTAATAGGGTCATTGGTATCGAAGATTCCGGAACTCTTCAGTGCCGATTTCGGCTCCGTCATGTTCACAGTGTACGACTTACCATCAATAATAATCTCATCATAAATGATATCACAAGATACTAGCGGAGACTTAGATGCCAACCCCTTCGTCACACTATCATCCTTGATATAAATTGCCGTCAGGTTAGTAATTCCGGTAACACCGCTATTCAACGCCTGTCCCGAAATATTCTTCTCAAAATCGAAGCATACCGTGTACTGTCCGTCACCGGATACCGTAATGGCATCCCCGGTTTCATTTGCATAATACTCATGTGCAGAGTCATTGTAATACACGTTCAATGCCAAAAGCATCTCTGCACTGGCTTCTCGCTCCGTTACCGTTACCTTCACCGTCTCCGTATAACCGTCAGAGGATGTAATGATAATGTATGCCGTCCCCGGTGCCTTGGCAAGTACCTTACCAAGCACGGATACGGATGCCACCTCCGGATTGGAGGAACGATAGGTAAGCCACGCATCGGTGGTCTCCGGTGTCGTAGTGCAATTGAGGAAAATGTATTCTTCCTCATACAGCGCATAACTTTCGTGCTCCGGTACAATGTCCGTTACCCCATTCTCAGTCTCTACTGCTTTCACCACTACAGGAATCTTCAACACAGCCTCGCCCTCATAAGAGTAGGCCGTAATCGTCGTATAACCGATGCCGGTGGCGTGAATGTCTGCGTACCATGCTGTGCGATCTCCCGCATTTCCATTTACCGTTGCTACCGTCTCATCGGCACTCTTCCACAGGATAACATCGTTGCCACCTTCCATGTTTATGCGTTCCGCCAGAGAAACCTGCTGCACTTCTCCTACAGTCAAAGTCAAGGTCTCCATGGCTTCTCCCAGGTCAGTTATAGGGGTAATCTCGGTTCCCTTCACGGGTTCCTTAGCATAATAGTACCCCCGCATAATTCCTGCGATAATCTCCGGATATATTGCGGTGCAAGTTGCACGGTCGATGAGCGCAAAACTGTAGTCCGGTGTCATATTCAAGTCATACCAGCCCTGATCCCAATAGACCGGCACCACACCATACAGCTGACACAGATAGTTGACCACTTCCATATGATAAATGCGCTCTTCCGTATTGTTTTTATTAACCGCACCGTATTCGCCCAAAATAACCGGAATACCTGCGGATGTGAACGTGTCATACAGTTTCTTGAACTCTGACTTCAATGCGCGAGTCTCAGACTCCGTCCAAGTAGTATCCTTCATATTTTCTTGAAGACCGAAGGTCCAGTCATAATGATGAACCGATACGAAGATTCGATTCTCCGTAGAATCTTTCGGAAGTCCGAAACCGGAGCTTGCCGCCGTGGTATTGGTAATGTTGGTATAACGTCCGGGTACAGACAACCAGCGCTGCCCATTGTTACCTCCCGTGGCACGAACCGTATCTACGAAGATCTGATTGAACTCCATAATCACGGCGGTATCCTCTGCCACGGAATTGCCGGGGCCTGTCACCTCGTTCATGGATTCAAAGATCAAATGCTCATCATAATCACAGAATCGCTCTGCAATCTGCTTCCACACTGCTTCATACTTCACCTTAATCGGTGCCGTATCTTCTGCCGCAATGTGCAACCAACCACTCTGCTCCGCACCGTCGTGGTGCACATTGATAATTACATACATGTTCATATTGATGGCATAATCCACAATATCCTGTACACGACTCATCCACTTCTCGTTGATGAGATAATCGTTCTCATCATCAATCATGGTGCCCCAAGTTATCGGCACACGAATCGTATTGAATCCCAAGTCATGCACGGTCTTAATAATCTCTTGAGAAGTCTCTACATTCTGCCACAGCGTCTCATTTGGTGTGAATCCGGTATGACCATCCATAGTATTGCCCAAGTTCCAACCGGTCCCCATCTCTGCTACCATCTCCGTAGCAGTCATCTCTCGAAATGGCTGGGTAGCACTAACCGTCTGCTTCGGGCTACCATTTTCCTCGTCGGAAATTCCCACTGCATCAGCCAGTGCCCCACACATCCCACTAAGCATCAGGGCGAAACTCATCGCCATCGCCAATAATCTCTTCTTCATTAAAGTCTTCTCCATTCCGCACCTAGAATAATCACACTCTCGGTGCTAGATTCTACTCTTCCTCGGCACTTCCGGTCTTCTGAACGGAACGGTCCTCATTTTCCTTTTCAATCTGGCGGAACATATACATAGCCGCACCGCTGATTGTGAAAATGATACACACCGGTCCCATTAAGATACCGAAAAACAATGTGGTACTATTCCACAAGAACAGAAATACCTCCACTGCAATTACCACCACCAGTACTATAGTCCGAACAAAATATCTTGTGGCAATTCGGACGGAATTCTTCAACGTATTCATCAACGTGTTCTCATATCGAGCACTTAATGCAAATGCATATATAAATGACATGCCAAAGATAAAGCAGGCAACAATTCCGAATATAATCAGCGCCCAAGAGCCTTCCACCAAGGCACGATTAATCTCAAAATCCAGATATATCACGTAGCTACAGAACAAAAACAACAAGCCCAAGGGAATTCCCTGTTTCATATTCTCTTTGAATGCTTTGATAAATTGTCGCCCCACGTACCCTTCTTTATCATCCACCATCTTCAAACACACGGAAAATGCCGCTATGGTGGCAGGCCCCAGCGTTATAATGGGCAGACTACACACCAACCAGAGAAAATTAATCTTTACAACGTTCCACAGCGTAGAAAGGAACGTGTACAGCGGGCTGTCCACACTGAAAAATTTCATAGTGTTCCTCCGTTCTTTCTCGAAAAAGGCTGTCCTTCGTTACAAGGACAGCCCCCATCTATCATCTTTGAAATGATTACTTATTTTTTTCTGCCTTCTGAAGCTCCAAAATGATTGCCGCTTCATTCTCACACCATGCCAAGCACTGCTGCTTAGGATCGTAGGAACGAGCACGGTTTCTCATATCGGATACCAGCTTATCAAATTCCTCATCGGTCTCTGCATAGATTGCCTGCCAAGAGTAAGTAACAATACAATCTGCAACCTGTTCCCAGATTACCTTAAGCTCCGGAGTCTTCGTGCTCTCAGAGTACGGAATTGCGATGTCAACTGCATAATTACCGGACTCCAAGTACTCCTCAGTCAAAATGAAACCGGTAGTCTTTCTCCAGTCAGCCTCTGCCTCATTTCTTCCGTCCGGAGACTGATAACTCGCCCAGTATTTCTTGTTGTATCTTTCCTTACTCTCCGGATTGATATCATCCAAAGACCAGGTGGTGTTGTTAATCTGAAATGCACCATCATTGAAAGTACCGCCGCCCCATTCTTCAGGCATCATCGTAGTTCTGTCATCCGTGCAAGTTCTACCGAATTCGGTAAAGTACGTTCTCTTATTCTCATCGTAATCCCAGCAAAGCCCCTTAGGACCATATTCCATTGTCAAACGACCTTCCGGAGTACACAGCCAGTTAATGATCTCCATGCAAAGCTCCGGATACTGTGTCTTAGCACCGATGGACCAAATACGATTGCCACCGTAAGTACTCATACCGTATGCCAACGGGGTAGCCTCACTGGGTACCAAGGAAAGCATAATCTTATTGTCAGCCACATGGTCTGCCGAGTTAAAACCATCACTACCGGCGTAATTAAAGATAGAGAAGAAAACACCACCATTCTGTACCTTCTCAATCATCTTATCGTACGTCTGTGTCATAGAGTCGGGATCCAATAAATCTTCACGATACAACTGATTGAAGAAACGAAGCATCTCAATGTACGGACCTTCCGGATCCAAGCAGTAATAAAACTCACCGGTATTTACATCGATATTTCCGAGACCCAACTCGTCATGTCCGTAATATGCCGTTACCATGGCCTTTACATACATAACCATGTTGCCGTCCCAATCCGGCCACAAGCTCATAGCATATGTGGGATTACCGGAATCGTCCGTAGGACAAATTTCCTTCATATCCTTAAAAAGCTGAAGCATATCGTCCAAATTCTTCACTTCCGGGTGTCCCAGCTTCTCGTAAAGATCCCAACGAACGTCCCATGTATAGAAGAAAGATTCGTGATTGTCTGCACTGGATGCAACGTTATGACCAAATCCATAAATCTTGTTGCCGGCAACGATGTTCCCAGCATCATCGTAAATGGTAGAAGTCTCACGATTCTTCTCAAGAGCAGTGCCCATATTCTCCTTGATGTACGGACCGTAATCTGCAAGCAAATCATCCTCTTCCCAATCAAACAGCAAACCGGCCTTGATTGCGTTGATGTACTCTTCACCATCTGCACCCCATACTACGATATCACCTAAGTTACCGTTCTCCATACGGGTCTCATAAACACCGTCTACATCACTAATCAAATTAATCTTAACATTAAACTTGTCGAGCATAACCTTCGCAAACCAACCCTTCATCTCTCCGGAGTAGTTTGCCAACTGGCTGAATACTTCCAAAACAACCGGCTCGCCCTTCTCGCCGGTACCGGTTCCACTCTTGGAGCCGCAACCCGAGAACAAAGCCGTAGCCATACAAATCATCAGCAACAGAGCCACTAATTTTTTTGTAACTTTCATAATGTTCCTCCTACATCATTTTAAATTATTACGCGCTTCAAGACTCCCACAGAGCCTTGGTACGGGAATCACTCCCGCGTCTTTTATATTAGCTGTTAACCCTTAACGGCTCCCAACATAATACCTTTTTCGAAGTACCGATTCATGAACGGATATACAACCAAAATCGGAATGATAGATACCATGGAAATGGTGTACTTGATTACCTTGGTATTCAACAAACTGGACATGGTCTGATCCGACATACCCGAGCTTCCGCTACCCATGATTGCCGACAAGTTGGATGCGGTATTCAAGTAATTATACAGACGATGCTGCAATGTATACAGCTCCGGTGCACCCTGCATCAATATCAAGGAATCCGTGAAGGAGTTCCAATGTCCTACCGCACCGAAGATTGCGATGGTAGCCAAAATCGGCTTACTCAAGGGCCAAATAATCTTTCGGAAGATCACCATATACGATGCACCGTCCATGAATGCACTCTCCTCCAGCTCTGCCGGTATGGATTCGATATAAGTCTTCACCAAAATAATATTATACGGTGCCACAATTCCCGGAATAATGTATGCCATAAAGGTATTGGTCAAACCGAGCATGGACATATTCAAGTACCAAGGAATCAAACCGGCATTAAAATACATCGTGATAACGAGGAAACGATACCAGAATCTTCTGTGCCACATCTCCTGCTTCGTTACCAGATAACCCACAAAGGCCGAGGCAACTACCATCAGCGCCGTACCGATGATGGTTCTTCCGATGGACACCAAAAATGCCTGTCCAATCTCATTTGCCTGCAAAAGCGACGTATAGTTCTGCAAATGCAAACCCTTAGGGATAAAGTTAATCGCACCCTTCTTAACCAAATCATTATCCGAAATCGTGTTGATAAACAGATAATAGAACGGGAATATACAACTCAAGGTGAATATTCCGAAGAAGCCGTAATTCAAAATATTAAATACAATGTCACCACCGGTCAGACGGTACTGACGACGATGCTTCTTGTAATATTCTTTTTCTCTCTTAGCATCAAGTTTCTCTTGTGCAGTCTTAGCCATTGTCCGTCACCTCCTACACAATACTCTCGCCACGGATCGCCTTGGAGACGCCGTTAGCAGCAAACAACAGTGTTACAGAAATGATGGACTTGGTCATACCGATTACCGTAGAAAGCGGAATCATACCGTTACCAATACCCAACTTATATACATAGAGATCCAGTACCGTGATGGTGTCGCCATTCAACGCGTTCTCAAATACCAAGTACTGATCCATACCATTGCTGAGAATGCCCGCGATGGACATAAGCAACAATACCATGTATGTAGGAATCAAACTGGGAACCGTAATGTGCCACATCTTCTGGAATCGACCGGCACCATCTACAGTAGCAGCCTCGTACAACTGCTGATCGATACCGGAAATGGCCGCCACGTAAATGATGGCACTCCAACCGAGGCCCTTCCACATGCCCCAAGCCAGCATCTTCAGCCACATATGGCTCTCATCCATCAACAGATTCTTGGAAGTATCCCACCAGCCCATCTCTGTAAAGAGACTGCTTACGAAACCGTCCGACGCGAAAATTGCCAATGCAAGAGCATATACCAATACCCAGCTGATAAAGTTCGGGATCGTGGTAAACGTCTGTACGAAACGACGGAACCAACCAACCTTAATCTCCGAAAGAAAGATTGCAAATGCCATAGCACACCAGCTAGTAGCAATTCCGAGACCACTCATAGCCAAAGTATTGCGAAGTACGCGAAGAATGTCCGCACGTGTCGCTTCATTTTCAAATAGCTGTGTGAACCACTTCAGACCGACAAAATTGTCTGCCGACAAGGTTCCACCGGAACTGTAATCGAAGAATGCATATCTCCAGCCCCACAACGGCAAGTAACTAAATACAAATGCCAGTGCCGCGAAGGGAAGGAACATCAAGAACAACTTGAACCTCGACTCCATCTCCATAACTTCGCCTTCTTCCGGCTTCGGTAACATCAACTGAATTGCAATTGTAACCAACAATACAACCAGCGCCGTCACAACAAACAATACAAAACCGGTGGTCTGGAACATCGGCTCCACCTTCTCCGGTCTGGTTGTTGCGTTAATCTGTGAATACGCCAGATAAATGCCTGCCAAACCGACCAATTCAACAATAGCGCCTCCGGCAAACCAATTGCCGAAACGCTTCATCTTGTTGTTACCAAGGGACATACATCCGCATACTGCCGTAATGGCAATACCGACACAAGCCACAATACTGGAAGCATACAAGATAACAAAGGACGACTCCTGTACCCACCCCTTATCAAAGGCTCTGATACAGTTCGCTGTCAGGTCGGAATAAGACATTCCTGTCGTAAACAGTGACATGTTCTTTCCCACGTATCCACACACCTTGGCCGGATTCACGCCGGGAAAGAGCATCAGGACGAAACTAAGCAATATACCGATACGAACGATATAATACAGCTTGTTAGCGACCCATTCCTTTCCTCTCTTTTCGGTATTCATCTTTTTCCTCCATTTCTGCACTATACCCTTGTGAGATATCACAAACAGTACATCAAATCCGGGTCAATTATTACGCGCGAAATCAAATAAAAGGGTCTTCTGCGACAGAAGACAAAATCTCTTGGCCACCGATTCGAGACTATAGTTATAGCACTTTAGACTATACCATTATACAAGAAAATCCCCATCAAAAATACTGTAATTACTCGACCTAAAATACAGTACTTTTTGCACCCTGCCCTTGCAGACGATAAAGTGTACTCCGATGGTGTGTGGGGGGCACTGTGTGCCCCGAAGCATTACGAAGAGAGCATGTCCCCTTGTGGGAAGTGTGGTATCAGTATCCACTGTTTGCAGAGGGTGAGTTCGCCGGTGTGCCGATGTCGCAAAGCTACGCTTATTTTCGGATTTCTCCTCGCCTGCTTCTATACGAACCATTTTGCAAACTCGCCATGTTCCGCGGATGCGGAACATTATGCTCAAACAGTGCAAAATGGTTCAAGCAAACGAGAAGAAATTCTCGAAAATTACGCTATGCTTAGAACATCGGCACACCGGCGAACTCACCCTCTGCAAACAGTCGGAGGACTACTACCACACACAGACCCACAAAAAGAGGACTTCGCCGAAGCGAAGTCCTCTGGAAGTCATATTAAGTTCTGTGAACAATTACTTCTTCTTTTTCTTAGCGATAACTGCACCAGCACCACCGGCTACAACTACAACGCCTGCAATAATGCCTGCGATGAGTCCGCCGTTGCCACCCTTATCGTCATCCTTCTTGTCATCAGCTGCCGGAGCCTGAGTAGGAGCGGTGGTAGGAGTATCCTCTGTCTTAGGAGGCTCGGTCGGTTCCGGAGTAGGCTCTGCGGGAACTTCTACGTCCTTATTGAAACCGCTTACAGTGAAGCTGATCTCAATGCTCTTGGTAGGAACTGCGTAGTAAGGAAGAGCTTCAAGCTCGGTATTGTACGTATTTACAAGAAGAATCTTCTGTACATCGGCACCATCGGGATCAAGGAATGCTTCTTCCATCGTAGCGATTTCCTTGCCATCCATCTTAAGAACAACATTGGTTACCTTACAAGCATCGTTCTTAGGAAGTGTGGTGGATACGAACAACAAGTTGAATGTATCCTGATCAGCGAAATCAGCGGTGAAATCATCCCAACCTTCTACCTTAACAGTGTAAGTACCGTTACCGGTAATCTCAACGTCGGTAAATGTACCGCCCTTGGAGTAAGCGTTGTTCTCTTCGTCCCAAGCGGTAATCTGATTGAATACGTCACTTTCCTTACCATAAGTAGCATCATCCCATGCATTACGGAAGGA
Organism: Lachnospiraceae bacterium; assembly: GCA_045546575.1. Taxonomy (GTDB): domain Bacteria; phylum Bacillota; class Clostridia; order Lachnospirales; family Lachnospiraceae; genus ISDg. Next base: position 52,677 of record JAZQDC010000019.1, read on the forward strand.
GTACTTCGGGGTTTGAAGACCGATGTATGCATAGTAAGTTCCATCGGGATCAAACTCAGGCTGCTCTTCAACTACAGGCTCAGCAATATAAATCTGAGGAGTAATTTCGTAAGTAATCTTCTTGTAATTAACAGGCTTAGCGATATACTGTGTACCCCACTCATTGTAACCACCTGCAAGACGTACGGTTGCATTACCGGTGCCCTCTGCCCAGAACATATCACCCAAAGTGAAGTCCGGTGTAACTTCTACATCATCAATATAAACCTTGATATCGAAGGTAGAGTTCGGCGCCAAAGTAGTAGGATCTTCGATTACCATACAAGGTGCACACCACCAAGTACTAACAACCGTCTGATCAAAGGTAAGGCTGATAGTGGTAGTCTCACCACTCTTCAACTTACCGTTTACAGCAGTAATACCGTCAACGTCTGCGGTACCATCATAGCCTGCACCCCAGTCGCCGTCAGCAGTATAGTCACCGTTCATACCGATGAATACGTCGTACTCTTCGGTGCTGAGTTCAGACTCAACTTCCTTAGTGTTGCAAAGAACGCCATCACCCAAAGTAAAGGTTACTTCGATGCTCTTAATCTCACCTACAGCCTTAGCAACGGGCTGTGCGGTGATACCTTCACTGCTACCATCTGCGGTACGGGCATTCTCTACGGTGGTAGCATCAGGAACCCACTCGTTAAACAGGTTTGTTCTAGTCTCTGCCTTGTTGTCGGAGCTGGTGTAAGTCTTGCTCTGAAGTTCCACATCGGTTCCGTTAATCTTAACGGAATCAATAGTCATGTAGCAGTTCGGGAACAAATTCTCACCGTTCTTAATCTCTACATCAAAGAATGCAAAATCAGAACCGGGAAGTGCATTTCCCTCTGCATCTACAAGATTGGTAACATCTACGGAAACCGTATAAGTACCATTACCGGTTACGGTCGCATTCTGTGCGGTCCATCCGGTAACGTCCATGTTATCGCCATACTGCACCTTCTCACCCCAGTACTGAACACCCCAAGCACTGTCAGAAAAACAGATGTATGCAGTTCCCTCGGCGAGGCCTGCTTCCTCTTCTGCAGCTGCCAACATGCTCGTCATAGAGAGCATCATCATAGCAACGAGAAGAAAAGCAACTAACTTCTTCATCTTCTTCATGAGAAAAATCCTCCTAAAATATTATTACGCATTACGAGCGACCTCAAAACTATCGCCCACGGAAACATTTTAGCAGATTTTTCTCCGAAAAAGAACATATGTTTTTGGACAAATAATGCATTCACTTTTGCACTTTTTAGTGTAATTTTTATCTTTTGCTATGCAATCAACCTACCGTTTCGACCTTAATTACGTTGGTATTTCCGGTCTTGCCGTTCATCTGACCGCCGGTCAGCACCACATTGTCACCCTTCTGGAGATTCATAACCTTCTTTGCTCGATTCAGAGCGTTATAGAACATAACTTCCATGGAGTTGAACTCCTCGCACATAACAGGTGTTACGCCCCAACTGAGGTTCAGTTTTCTCCAAACCTTCTCCGAGGTGGTCATACCCAGAATGTCCACAGGATTACGGAAGCGACTAACCATTCTGGCAGTACGTCCGCTGATGGAGTTAACCACAATACACTTTGCCTTCACATCAATAGCCATGGAACATGTGGAATGGGAAATGGCATCCAAGTTGTTGCGAATCTCGAAATCCGTATTGCGGAAGCGCTTTCCGTAATGGATGCTCTGCTCCGTGAACTCTGCAATCTCCACCATATTCTTCACCGCTTCTACCGGGTACTTGCCGGATGCGGTCTCACCGGAGAGCATAACCGCCGAACTTCCATCGTATACCGCATTCGCTACGTCGGACAGCTCTGCACGAGTAGGTCTCGGATTATAAATCATGGACTCCAGCATCTCCGTTGCGGTAATTACGCGCTTTCCAAGCATACGGCACTTGTTAATCAAATGCTTCTGCACGGAAGGAAGCTCCATGAATGGAATCTCCACGCCGAGGTCACCTCTGGCAATCATAATACCATCTGCAAGCTCGCAAATCTCTTCAATGTTATCCACGCCGGAACGATTCTCGATCTTCGCAATAATCTCAACATCCTCTCCGCCATTGGCATCTAAGAAATCACGCATATCCTGCACATCCTGCTTACTGGATACAAAGGAAGCCGCCACAAAATCCACTTCATTCCTAATACCCATCAAGAGATCCGCCTTGTCCGCTTCGCTGAGGAACTCGTGCTTCAACACCTTGTTAGGAAAATTCATACTCTTACGGTCAGACAATTCACCACCGGCAATAACACGGCAGATTACATCATTTCCGCGAAGCTCGGTTACCTCAAAGATAACCAAACCGTTATTAACGAGAATCGTATCGCCAAGGCTCAATTCTTCGTTCAAATGATCGTAATTCACGGACACCCTCTCCTGATTGCCCACAATGTCCTCGGTGGTAAAGGTAAAGGTATCCCCATCCTCCAAGCGAATCTTCTTATTTTCAAAGGTTTTGATGCGATACTCCGGTCCCTTGGTGTCTAGCATAATCGGAATCGGAAGTTCCAGCTTCTCACGAACCTGTTTAATCAAATCAATCTTCTTCTGTTGTTCCTCATGAGTCCCGTGGGAAAAGTTCAATCTGGCAACATTCATACCTGCCAAAAACATCTTTGTCAGGGTTTCCTCATTTTCGCATGCGGGGCCGATGGTACAGATTACTTTTGTTTTTCTCATTACTCCTCCTAATAAAATCACACCGGCAAGCACTCTTACCGGTGTAAGAATCACATATTTAGGTCAAACGACCATCCATATTATAGCCAACTATATCGATTTTGCAACCTTTTTTGAAAAAAACTTTACTACATCTTAGGTGTTTTTTTGACAAACACATCAACGTTTGCGTCGATTGTTCGCGCACACAGGATTCCGCTACTCTTTCGGAAACGACCTTGCTACGCACAATGCTCCCCATCCCACGCGAGGATCGGGATACTCAGTAATTCCCGGCATAGGTTGTGCTCCACGAATCAAATACGCCTTCAACTTCTCACCGTAGAGGAACGGATCCTTTCCCCGAACAAGTCCCCATTCCATTAGAAGTGCCGCTCCTCCTGTGACAAAAGGTGCGGCAAAGGATGTCCCCGTCCGTCTGGCATACCCTCCCCCGGGGCTTGTGGTGTACACCTCCACTCCCGGTGCACTGAGGTCCGGTTTTCGTCCACCGCCACGGTCATACCCCTGCCCGGAAAATGCGGCATAGATTCCATTGTCCCCGTTATACGCCGAAACCGCAATAGCCCGAGAGGCGGAGGAGGGAATCGTCAGTGTCGTCTCCGGGGACGGTTCCAAGAATTCCGTATCCGGAAGCAACAGCCCTCCCGACGGAAGCCATGCATCCACCGTTCCTTCCCGAATCTCCACCGGTGCAAGTTCCACCTGCCACACACCGCCGGGCAACCCCGGAAAGGCAGACGGTGACTCTCCGGTACCAATGGGAAGAAACTCAATATATATCTCTTGTTGTCCCGTATAAGGCTTAGCCTCCCCGTAGAGAATCAGAAGCTCCGCACCTCCCATGATTACACGTTCTGTCTGTCCGGTGTATACCAAGGCTTTGCGCTCCCCCGAAGGCGCGATCAGCGTCGCATCTATAAGATCAAAATAATTCTTCCATATCTGAAGATTCAACGTAGGTTCCCCCATCCCAATGACAAATGGCAAAAACTCCGTTTCTCCGTCCTGCCTTAGACGAACACGTCCATGCCGATCCGTATTACCCTCATTTCCCGTGGCGATAACGATACTATTGCGATACACGAGAGAGGCTTCATTTAGATATTCCTCCAGAAGACTCTGCCCGTTGTGGGCACCGTAACTGTTACCGTAGCTAAGATTCAGCACCATAGGGCGCCCAAGGCTTCCCGAGACTCGCAGCGCAAAATCCACTGCGAACATCAACGAGGACGTTCTGGCAAATCCCTGTGTGCGTCCCTCGGATAATTTGATAATAATCAGTTCTGCTTCCGGAGCCACACCGGCATAGCGCCCGTCGGAAGCAGCTCCATTGCCCGCCGCAATCCCCGCCACGCCGGTGCCATGACCGCTACGGTCAGTGGATAACACCGTCCCCTCTTGTAAGGATGCGTTGATTGCACTAGCCGAGAAAATGCGCCCCACGCCGTATCGATTCCCGTCATATTCCGCCGTCTGATCCCACAACGCCACAATGCGGCTAGTCCCATCCTCTCTGCGAAAATCCGGATGGGTATAATCAATACCGGAATCCGGTATGGCAATCAGTACACCATTTCCGTACAGACGTTCCGATGCCGGAATCCGCGGGGATTGTACCGGGTCCACACAAGACACGTTCCTCCCTTGTTCCACGGAGAAATAAAACCGTTTCGGACTCTCCACATACAGCACTTGCGGGTACGCCGTCAGACGCCCGATAAGTTTTTCTTTTATCGTCACCACTGCATAATTGTTTAGAAGCGTCACCACCTGCGCGTCCAATTCTCGCTCCACCGCCTCCAAAGAATCATAATACCGGACGATTAATTCCCAAGTATCATTTGCTTCCTCGTAACCTACATTTAAGTCCAGGGTCTGTTCCCGCTCTTCCACCGGTGTCTCCAAAGCCATGCGTAACTGTTCTTCCAGTTTCCCCGCTTCCATCACAACTCCGTTTATTTTGCCAAACTGTTACTACTCTATCGGAAAATCACCGCCATAGAACTTCTCCGGTTGCATTTTTTCAGTGAGTCGGCTATACTCTAACCAATATTATGTGACTAGGTCACAATGAACATTTAAATGAATTGAGGGATTACCATGTTATCAATGATGAGTTATTCGGAATATTTATCAAGACTTCCTTTTTGGGATTATATTGATGAAGAAGATCAGTGGGAGCTGCAGGAGCAGGCATTGACTGCAACCTATCAGAAAGGGGATTATATTAATTCACAGAGCTCCTCTGTAGGTTTGCTGATAATCCTCTCGGGTCGTCTTCGCGCCTCTGTGGTATCAACCGAAGGTCGTGAGGCTACCTTATTTCTTCATGCCCCCGGTAGCACCATTCCCTTCGTAGGCGACCCGCGCCCGGACATTGCCCTCAGTTATCATTTTGAGGCCGAAGAATTAACCACCGTCCTAATTATCCCCGCCGGTCTCTATCAGCGCTTGCTCTCTACCAACACGTACGTATCCAATTATACATCTCAACTGGTGCTCAGTTATTTCACCGAGGCCATTTATACCCTTCAGCAGATGATTTTCGTCAGTGTGGATCGTCGCCTTGCGGATTTTTTGTTACAAGAAAGCGATTTCAAGAAGAGCAACACCCTGTACTTAACTCACCAGCAGATTGCCAAGAGTCTCGGCACCGCCAGAGAAGTGGTATCCCGCGTTATGAAGGCATTTGCCTCCCAAGGTCTTATCACATCCACTCGTGGTATGATCACCCTTTTGGACAAAAAAGGACTGCGCTCCATAAACGAGTTATGAAACGCAGCTTGTGTGGGGGGAGAAATTACTTCTGAGAAGTAATGAACCAGCAATATTATGTTATGGCGCCGGGTGCAAATGCACTTCGCGCAGTTGTTATCATCTCTTCACGTTGCGAGTATATCATATCATTTTTCTTTTTGTCCGTGACAAAGTCACATTAAATTGCGTTTCTCTAAACTTTTCATGAATTTCTTCGCAAATGAGACATATTTTTTTGCATTTCTCATGAAAAACGCACATTTTCATCATTCTTCATTGCCATTTCACAATTTATCATGTATAATTAAAGAGGTTTCGTGTGCCCCTAAGCGCGTTTGCACACAACGAGAATATTACAGGAGGTCACCTCATGAAATTCGGTTATTTCGATGACGCCAACAGAGAATACGTCATCACATCCCCGAGAACCCCGTATCCTTGGATCAACTATCTTGGAACGCAGGGATTTTTCTCACTTATTTCTAACACTGCCGGCGGCTATTCCTTCTATAAGGATGCTCGTCTCCGCCGTATTACCCGTTACCGTTACAACAATGTACCGGTAGATATGGGTGGACGCTATTTCTACATTAACGACAACGGCCACGTATGGAACGCAGGCTGGAGCCCGGTGAAGACTGAGCTTGACAGCTACGAATGCCGCCATGGTATGGGTTATACCAAGATCAGCGGTTCTTCCAAGGGCGTGAAGGCCGACATCACCTTCTTCGTTCCCCAGGATTTCAACGGCGAGATTCAGAAGGTTGTCCTTACCAACAACTCCGGCGAAGCTAAGAACTTGAAGCTCTTCAGTTTCCTCGAGTGGTGTCTGTGGGACGCTAACGACGATACTACCAACTTCCAGAGAAACTTCAACACCGGTGAAGTAGAGATTCTCGGTTCTACCATTTTCCACAAGACCGAGTACAAGGAGCGTCGTGATCATTTCGCATTCTATACGGTAAATGCTCCGATTCAGGGTTACGATACCGACCGTGAGAGCTTCCTTGGTCTCTACAACGGTTTCGAGCATCCCCAGACCGTATTTGCAGGCAAGCCCAACAACTCCGTTGCTATGGGTTGGTCTCCTATCGCTTCTCATTATATTGAAGTTGCTCTCGCTCCCGGCGAAAGCAAGGAGTATGTATTCTGCCTCGGTTACGTAGAGATGCCCATCGAGGACAAGTTCGATAACAGTGGCAACTACGAAGGTCTGATTGACAGTATCGGTTACAAGAAGAACGTAATCAATAAGACTAAGGCTAACGAGATGATGGCTATGTGCGATACCTCCGAGAAAGCAGACGCACTCTTCGCTGCTCTTAACAAGCACTGGGATAGCCTCCTTGGCCAGTACGCAGTTGTTTCTCCGGATGAGAAGCTCAATCGTATGGTTAACATTTGGAATCAGTATCAGTGTATGGTTACCTTCAACATGTCCCGTTCCGCATCCTTCTTCGAATCCGGAATCGGTCGTGGTATGGGCTTCCGTGACAGTAACCAGGACTTGCTCGGTTTCGTTCATCAGATTCCGGAGCGTGCAAGAGAGCGTATTCTCGACCTGGCTTCTACTATGCTTCGTGACGGTGGTGCTTACCATCAGTATCAGCCCCTCACCAAGAGAGGTAACCACGAGCTGGGCTCCAACTTCAACGATGACCCGTTGTGGATGATCCTTGCGGTTGCAGCTTACATTAAGGAGACCGGCGACGTTGCTATTCTCGATGAAGTAATTCCTTACGAGAACAACGATGATCTGAAGTCTACTCTCCTTGATCACCTTGAGAAGGCATTTAACCATGTCTGCACTAAGATCGGACCTCACAAGCTTCCTCTTAGCGGTCGTGCAGACTGGAATGACTGTTTGAACCTCTCCTGCTTCTCCGATAAGCCGGGTGAGTCCTTCCAGACTTATAATAACAAGGAGATCTTCCCGAATCCTCCGTTCTACAGCCAGACCGCAGAGTCCGTAATGATCGCAGCTATGTTCTGCTACATCGGACCCGAGTATGCTGCAATGTGTCGCTTGAAGGGTCTCGAAGACGAGGCTAAGAGAGCTGACGGTAAGATTGCAGAGATGATGGCAGCAACCGAAGAGTACGGTTACGATGGCGAATGGTTCCTTCGTGCATACGACCATTACGGCAACAAGGTTGGTTCCGCAGAGTGCGAAGAAGGTAAGATCTTCATCGAGCCTCAGGGTTGGGCGGTTCTTGCAGGTATCGGTAAGGACAAGGGCTATGACCTGAAGACTCTCGAGAGCATTGATAAGTACCTCAACTGCGAGCACGGTCTTGTATTGAACAACCCTGCATTTACGAAGTACATTATCCCTTATGGTGAGATTTCCACCTATCCGGGCGGTTACAAGGAAAATGCGGGTATCTTCTGCCACAACAACGCATGGATTATCTGTGCTGAGGCAGCTGTAGGACATGGCGACAAGGCATTTGAGTACTACTCGAAGATTGCTCCGGCTTACCGTGAAGAGAAGTACAATCAGCTTCACAGAACCGAGCCTTATGTATACGCTCAGATGATTGCAGGTAAGGATGCTCGTCCTCATCAGTTCGGTGAGGCTAAGAACTCTTGGTTGACCGGTACCGCTGCTTGGAACTTTGTAGCAGTATCTCAGTTCATCCTCGGTGTTCAGCCGCAGTACAACGGACTTATGATTAATCCTTCCATCCCGAAGGATTGGGACGGTTTCGAAATCTCCCGTCTGTTCCGTGGCGGTGTATACGAAATTACCGTTAAGAACCCGAACCACGTATCCATGGGCGTTGTATCCATGACCGTAGACGGCAAGGCTGTTGAAGGCAATGTGATTCCGGTAATGGGCGAAGGCACTCATAAGGTAGAGGTTGTTCTTGGCTAAGAACTGTTCTGATAACCATTTCAGATAACGATATAGGAGCAGAGACCGCGGTCTCTGCTCCTTGTTATATGCTTCGTGATATTCTTCGTCGCTTCTTCATCGTATCCGCTGTTGCTTTGCGTACAAATAGTTCTGTGCAGAAACTAGTGCATCAGACCGAATTCAGCACAGTACTTCTCGATATTCTGCGCAACAAGGGGAAGTTCTTCGGTACGATTCTCCGAGATTAATCGTTGGATTACTGCGTTAATCATAGCCACAGTTTTCACGTGACCTTCTTCCCGACCTGCCGCATGCCCTTCTGCACGCCCTTTCTCATACCCTTCTTCTTGTCCTTCTTGGTATCTCTCGTCCAATGCTTCCTGTAGCGTCATATATTCTCGCCTCCATCGCTCATTGCTTCTGACCACGCGAACTTCATTATCCAAGGACCGGGTAAATGACGTGCTTGCCTCGTTCATTACCACATTTTCTTCATTACCCTTCTTGCATAGAATAGTACATCCAACTATCAGCGCTATCGCTATTATTAGAACCATTGAATTCACAATCCACTTTTTTATGTACGCCTTAGTTTGACATTCACTAAATGTCGCTTTTTATATAATCATATCATCAAACCCCCATTTTGGCAAGTACCAAATGTCATTTTGCTCGCATATATGACGTATAATCTTACCTGTATTGACAATGATTAAATGTCATCATGTATGGAGGTTTTTTATGTTCATCAATAAAACCAGTAACGGCCGTAATAATCTCTGCGGCACCAATGTTGCATACTATAGAAAGTCCATCGGCATTTCCCAGCGTGAGTTGGCGGATCGCCTTCAATTGCTCGGGCTTGATGTTGACAAAAATGCCATCCAGCGAATCGAGTCCGGTCAGCGCTTTGTAACTGACATCGAGCTCACTTATATTGCCAAAGCACTGGATCAGACTTACGAGATACTTTTGGACATCGAAAAGCTCTAATTGTTTCTCTGATGCCAACGAATCAAAAATAATAAAGTAATCAAAAATAAGTCAAGTGTGATTATCGCACTTGACTTATCTGCATTCTATGGGATGAAATCGTGGCGTTACCATCCCTCATATTATACTTTGATCACTTTTCGACTTGTCTACTTCAGTCCAAACTCTACACAGTACTTCTCGATATTCTGCGCCACAAGGGGAAGCTCCGCAGTCCGTTCCTCCGAGATTAACCGCTGAATCACCGCGTCAATCATGGCTACAGCTTGCGAATGACCTTCTTCTTGTCCTTCTTGGTATCTCTCGTCCAATGCTTCTTGTAGCGTCATATATTCTCGCCTCCATCGCTCATTGCTTCTAACCACTCGAACCTCATTGTCCAAGGACCGGGTAAATGACGTGCTTGCCTCGCCGGTGTTCATGTATCGAACAAGTGCACTGAGTTCACCATTAATATCTCGTTCCTCGCCTCTCAGGTTCATAAACACTTTCATCGTTCCGTCCGCAAGTGGAATTCCTGATCCGTCCATGCGAAGATTCTCATAGCAATACAGCACATCACCTTCACCAAAGGGATCAAAATCACACACAAAGATCACAATACTGTTGGGAAGCGCGGAATACTTGTACCCCTTGTCGATTAGATTCAAATCAATCAAGTCCTGATAATACCTCGCCCGCTTCGGTAAGTTCTTCTTCGGTTGCACCTGCATCTCGATGTTGTACACTGTCCCCGCCTCATCGTTGGCATACACGTCCAACCGGATGCTCTTGGCCCTTGCGGCGATATCAATGCTGGTCTGCTTCTCCGCATAGCGAAGCTCCCGAATCGATATTCCCAGAACCATCTCCAGAAAAGGTTTACAAAACTCAGCCTTACGCATCACAGTGCAGTACATAAAGTCATTTTTCAGTCCAATGTTGTCAAATGAAGTTGCTTGTCTGTTCATTGTTACTACCTCCATTGTAGAATATTTTAGATATCCTGTCAACAAGTTTCTTACAGAAATGACATCCTGTCATTGTTGTCCGGACCAATAATAAAACCCTTGACAGGGTGATAGAAAAGTCTTAAGACCTTAGATGAGTTCCTCTACATGGTAGCACAGATAGTACCCACATTTCCATTGACGAAACCAACGAAATCTCGCCCCCTGAAACAGCACGTCGCACAAGGAAAATGCCATGAAAGCAGCTGCTCCCATGGCATTCTCTACAAAAGGTACATAAGAAAATTGTGCAGTTTTTCACGAGACCATATACTACAGATTCTATACTCCGCTACTTGGCCACATTACTCCGTGGCATCCGACATCACACCGATAAAGATCGGCAGCTTCGTTTCATTATGAATAATCATATAGACAAATGGCCGATTAAGGATGACTTCCTTGAATTCCGTATTCATACCACCCATCAGCATCTCTACCAGCGTAGCCGCCCCTGCTTTTGTTCCGTTCTCATTAATCATAATGTACGTCTTATGCCGAACCTCTTCGATGTACGGCGGTTCGAGACATATTACCATGTTCGAAAAATCCGGAATCACATCACCACGATAAAATGCCGTAGGCATTCCCATATCGCAGAGCAATTCTTTCATCTTCACATCGTAGTTGCTTTCTATCTTCGGTATCGCAGTTTTCACTGTTTCGCGATGTTCTGAATTCAATAATGCCATCAATGATCCCACAGAAAGGTTCCGCACATATTCCTCTACGGTACCCTCCTTGGGCAAGAGTGCCACAAAGCTGTACATCTCGCCCTTATATGGCTTGCGCACGCCGATTACCGCGTCGTCCTCTAGATAAAACATTTCCTCCGAGTGCATCATCTCCACTGTACGCTTGTCCCCGTCTTGGTTGACAAACTCGCCTTCTCTCACACTTCGCTCCGTGTAAAAGCTCTCCCACTCCGCATCGAAGGTCAACGTATTAAGCAGGTACATTACGCCCTCTTCGTTAATTTTGTCCAAGATCTTATCAATACGCCCCTTGGTCTTCTCCGAAACCCAATCATTTATGCTCTTCTCCGTTGCTGAGTTAAATGGCACACAAAATGCATCCGCCTCATAATAATCCGCATTCTTCTGCAGAAACGACTCCTTCACCGTGAACACGTCCGTATCTCGAAACCATATGGAATCAGCAAACTGAATCTCTTTCAGCTCGCTTCCCATCAGTAAATGACGATAATGATACAAGTATTCGTTCAAATCCGCAATGGGCATTCCACCGCCAAGTACGTCTTCCATCTCTTGCAGTGTCTGACCACTCGCACCATTTGCGGTCATTGCCAACGCCAGCATCACTGAGATCGGAGAAATGAGAACATTTTCCCCCGAATCCTTGGCAACGCATTGTTGCAAGAGTCCAACGGCAAAATTCATCTGCGAAGTCACAAACCCATCATCTGCTGCTCTTCCTTCCACCGGAGTCGCCGCAATCGCCGCCATAAGATCCTTCGGCTCCGCCTCTTCTCCACATCCAACACATGCAAGCAACATTGCCACAACCAATAACAAAGCCATGCACTTACTACGTGAATTTCTCATGTTCTTCCCCTCCTCATCGTATGTATTCTAACCAACAAGTCCCCCGAGATCATTATGGAAAATAATCTCTATTTGTATAGTAGCGTATAGAGGAGAGAAAGTCAACTGGAGTTGGAATATGCTCCGACTGATCCAATATGCGAAAATGGCCTAGTTCAAACAGGAACAGAGGTTACAACTTTTCCACAGCGGGCGCTAACATACCCTGCTTGCCAGATATATTTCGTATTTAAATTGATTATTGTGATAATCTAATTCTTCTATTTCGTTCCTTCATCAATCCAACGATTTCTCCCGCTGTAGTAATAATTGCTGCGGTGTCTTGGGTGGATACTGCTCCTTCAAGCTCAGCAACTTTATTCATTACATTAGATTCGATGGAGCGAACGGTAGCTACTGTTTTTGAGGGACTTGAATGTAGCGTGTCGTATGTCTTTTCAATTTCTTTGTTAGCCTTCTTGTCATTCGCCTTGCCAATAAGTGCCTTTACACGAGAGGAGGCAGTTTTGATGTATGCGACTTCTTCTTCGTGTTTTTCAACGCTATCAGCAGTATACTCGTTGGCTATCAAATGGGATAGTAACAACACAGCGTAAATTCCCGCAACAACCACTTGAACAATTAACGAAGCCTTATAAGATTCGCTTCTCATAAAAATGAAAACTAGTCCTACAACAAATTCAATCAAAAAATAAGTAGAGGAGATAGAATATAACGAGAAACCAAATACCGTCGCACTACTGCTCTTGCGAATAAGAACAGGTGTTACAAGAACCATCAAATATGCGAAGTGAATAAAACCATAAGAAATCCATACGGATGCTGTATGGTCAGTTCCACCTGCTACGAAAAAGATGGTATTAAAAACCGCCAAGAAAACAAGGTCTAAAAGAATCCATAACACTGACTTTTTATTCATATCGCACACCTCACATTCTGCTTAGAATCTCAGCTTTTTTAGCATCGTATTCTGCTTGTTCAATCAAACCCGCATCTAAGAACTTTTTCAATTTACCGAGCACTTCCATTGGGTCTTCCGTAGTTGTTTGTGTCTGAGCAGGAACAGCGCCCTGCTGTGTGAATCTTCCAGAAGGAGTGGACTGGATAGGCGGCTGCTGTGGCTGTGCAAAGGAATTAGTCATAGGTGCAAACATTTGCTGTGCCATAGAACCAAATGCACCACCTGCACCAATACCCATACCCATTCCAGCACCAGCGGCTGCGACACCACCTGCACCAGGATTGTTAGCCAAGTCAGACAGAATATTTGCAGCTTGCTGTCTACCCCAATCATCGCCCAAAATGCCCATAACAGCTTTATCAGCTTGTGCTCCACGCATTTTGGCAATAGCGTCCATTCCGATTTCATCGTATCTTCTGCGCAGCTCATCGTCATCCATATCAATAGCAGCTACTACAAACTTCACGCATCTCAAACCGTAATCTTCAAGAGTTTCCTGCATAAACGGTTCAATGATTTCAGAAAACTCATCAAGGCGGGCATCAATACCCAAAAGCTCTGTGTTGGATTCATTCAATGCACGAGCGATAACAGATTTGATTTTACTCTGAAACTCATTAATAAAATATTTATTTAATTCTTCTTGCAACTGCAACGGCACATTGTTACCAATGAGCTTTTCGAGGAACTTAACAGGATTGTCGATTTGAACCTTATAAGAACCACGGCAACGCAACTTTGTGGCAATTCCAAGCAATTTATCACGAACTTGGATAGGAGAGTCCGTACCCCAACGGATTTCAACGCTGTGTGCTTTGCGCACAAAATAGACCACGCAATTAAATGTGCTGATACCACCGGAGAAAGCATTTCTCAAACGGCTGATAAAGGGATAGTTCTCAGTTGAGAGCTTGTATGTACCGCTTTCGAAAACCTGTTCTACATTTCCACCCTTAATAAAAATTGCTTCTTCACCCGGCATAACAACGAGGGTGGAGTTGGTGTTGAAATCTTCTTCCGGCTGACGCCAAATAAGAAGTTCGCCAGGACCGCTGTTCTTTATGACATCAGTCCAATGCTTTTTGCCGCCTACATAGGCAGCTTCGTTTGGGTTCTTATTAAAAAGTGCCATAAATATTCTCCTTTTCTTAAATTATAATATCGGGATTCTCGTCCAGTTCGCCGTAACCAAATTTTTGAGGAAGAATGTTTTCGTTTTTCTCGATGGAAAGCTTGATGGCTTCAATCAGTTCTTCCGTAGTTACAGACTGAGGAAGTTCCCTCAAGGGAACAATATCTCCGAAATGCTTTTGAAAAGCTCTTAAATAAGTTAACAAATCGTTAGTCATATCAACCATTTTTTCTTGCTCCTTTTATCATATTTTGATATGTACTATATGCCTTGGGCATATACTTTTTGGTAAATGCAAGACTTTGAGCATTACCTGCACTATCGGCTGTCATTTCGGCAAAGGCTTCTTTGCCTATAATTGAACGGTCTCGCTTTGCCCAATAATCAGCACTATGTCCCCAAGGTCCAGAAACTTTATTTCCAGATATTCCACCAAAAACATCGGAAACACAATTTGAGGCAGTAGGATTCTTCCACAATTCATCACTCAGTTTAGATTGAGCATCCTCGTAAGAACAATTTTCAGCCTTCATAATATTAGCCAAGGCGTCATTGTAATCTTCCTGGATTGCATTTGTCAAATCATTACACTCTGATAGACTTCTGCCATTCTCTCCGGCGAGATTATCCAACATATGACCGCTTTCGTGGAAGAATGTGTTTCCTGTTCCAAGTCCTTTGTTAACATCTTTGGTTTCACTAAATCTAAAGCCGCCTTCACTTGGGCTAAAATGTGCGGTGCCAGGATATTTTGTGTCTAAACATTTCAAATCGTTAGCATAGTCGTTATACAGCCCCTTTAACTCAGGGTCCATATTTTTGATTTGGTCACGCAAGGTATCTTTATAAGTGTCGCTAACATCAAGACCATCGATGTTATCATAAATATCTTGATATTTATGATACTCATCCTCGCCGACAATATCCTTGGTCGTTGGCTTAAATGGGTCGAGTCCCCATTCGTCTTCATCCCATTTGTGATTTCCGTCATTAAGTGCATTGTTTGTTTCGTTGGATGTTAACTGGTTTCTCAAAGCATCACTTTGGTCAATGTCAGCAATTCTATCCTTTGCACCATTTTCAGAAAAGCCATTAAAGACATTAGGCGAAATATCTTGACCGGGGAAAGCATCTTCCAAGAACTCTTTTTGGAAATTCCACTTATCTGCAGCCAATCTATCACGAATTTCATCTTCGCTCATGCCTTTATCTCTATAGTCATCAGCTTGTGCTTCCAAACGCTGGTTGATGGCATCATTTCCCGACTTGAGTAAATCTAATTCATCTCGCTTTAAGACCTTAGACGTGTCATCCTGCGCATCGACAGGTTGTTCGTCAGCGTTAGCATCGGGAGCAGCGTCCTCGGTTTCGCTTACCGGAGCATCCTCGGGGACATCGCCCTGTGCATCAGCGGGCTGCTCGTCTACAGGAGCATTCTCGGACGCATCACTCTGAGAATCCGCTGATTGCTTGCCAGCATCGGTGTCGGGAGAGGTATCCTCAGTTTCACTCGCAGGAGTTTCGTCTACCATATCGTCCTGCGAATCGGCCGGCTGTTCATCTGTGTTAGCATCCGGAGTAGCGTCCTCGGCTTCACTTGCAGGAGCATCTTCGGGTAAATCACTCTGTGTATCGTTTGCCTGCTCATCAGAGGCGGCATCGGGGGCGGTGTCCTCGGTTTCACCCGTAGGAGTATCCTTGGTAACATCGCTCTGCGCATCAACAGGCTGCTCGTCAGCATTAGTATCCGGCGCAGTATCTTCGGCCTCGCTTGCAGGAGCATCTTCAGCCATTTCCCCCTGAGAATCAGCAGGTTGCTCATCGGTAGAAACATCGGGAGCGGCGTCCTCGGACTCATTTGCAGGTGTATCATCCGGCACATCACTCTGAGTATCAGCGGGCTGTTCGTCGGTATTGGTGTCCGGTGCAGTATCTTCGGCTTCGCTTGCCGGAGCATCTTCGGGTACATCGCTCTGAGTATCGGCAGGCTGCTCGTCGGTATTGGTGTCCGGCGCACTATCTTCGGCCTCGCTTGCAGGAGCATCCTCAGGTATGTCACTCGGTGTATCGGCAGGCTGCTCATCAGCATTAGCCTCCGAAACAGCATCCTCAGGCGTATCACTCTGAGTATCAACAGACTGCTCATCGGAAGGAGTATCAGAGGCAGTGTCCTCGGTTTCGCTTACTGGAGCATCCTCGGGCACATCTTCCGGCACGTCCTCGGGTACATCTTCCGGTATATCTTCGGGCACGTCTTCCGGTACGTCCTCTGGAACGTCTTCCGGCACATCCTCAGGAACATCTTCCGGGACATCCTCAGGTACGTCCTCCGGTACATCCTCGGGTACATCCTCAGGTACATCCTCAGGTACATCCTTAGGTACATCCTCAGGTACATCCTCAGGTACGTCCTCCGGAATGTCCTCGGGTACATCCTCAGGTACGTCTTCTGGAACGTCTTCGGGTATGTCTTCTATTTCAGGTGTATCATCCACCGGAACATCATCTACTGGAGCGTCATCTACTGGAGCGTCATCTACTGGAGTATCATCTACTGGAGTATCATCTACTACATCATTGAATTCTTCATCCATAGGGAGCGTCTCCTTTCTATATTACTTATTTGACTTTTTGACAGAATTTTCGATTTGAATTTCCTTTACCGGAATTTTGGTACCATACGAAATTTTTCTCCACAGATGGACTTTTACACATGATAAAAGTTCGGGAGTAAACGGCTCGTCATTTAACTCAGCCTTTACTAAGGTACTGATTTTTCCGAATACTTTTTGAATAACGGCAAAATCCTTTGAATCGGCCTTAAAATTACGAGTAAAAATTCTGCGTGCCACTTCTCGCGCCAGAATTCTTCTTCCGTAATCACAAGTATGCTGACAGGCATCACAATACTGGCACTGGGGATAAGGCCGAAGCATTTCTGCCTTGTTATTCCAATATGTAGACAATTGCTTAATTCCATTATCAGAGAGTGTGATGCTAATATTGTTATCAATACGGTAGTCGGGAGTGATTACTTCCTCCGGCTCATCCAGTTTATTAAAGAACAAAAATGCTTCGCCGGGCTTGAGCTTTGCCATTCGTTGAACCTGCGAGTCTGTCATATTGGTACTGTCGCCAATAATTTGCTTGTCCTCGCTTTCAACAAGGCGGAATACCATCTTCATATCAGTTAGCGCCACAACGTCGGTTGATACTTTACGAGGAGACTGGTCTGCAATTACCAAACCCACACCATAAGAACGAATCTCTGCAAGCATACGCTTAACCAAGCCTTGTGCAATAGCACTCGGATTTGCTTCACCTTGACCTGCGTTAGAAGATGCGTCCAATAAAACATGGGCTTCCTCAAGGAGTATCACATTTTTAAGTCCACCTTCACCCACATAATTGGAGTTTACATAGGCAAGGATAGAAAGTAACAATAACGCTATAATCAATGCCTTTTGATCGGAATTTTCGATGGCAGCCAGTTCAATAATGGTTGGTTTTTGCAACAAGTCTTCAATAGGAATTGAAAAGTAGTTATCAAAGAGGTTCACCAAACTATTAAGGCGGACAACGCCTGCTCTGCCAATATTTTTAGCATCACCGGTGTAACCAATTTCATCGAATGTCTGTTGGAAGCATTTAATAAAATCAGAGATATTAAAAGTTTTGCCTTTGTCGTCAACAGTATAGGTGTCCAACCAACGGAAATCGGAATAGCAGTTGTTGATTGATTCCTCAAAGATCTTATCTAACGGCGTGGACATAGACACTGCTGCTGCAAATGCAGTTTTTAGCGTTGATTTGTAAGTCTCAAGCTTTACGTTTTTAGGTGGTACAAAGGGGTTAAACACAAACGGTGAAATGAAGTTTTTGCCAGGAGTAAATACCTGCAAATCGGGGATGCTTTGTACCAATGCTCTGTATTCGTTCTTTGCCGGTTCAATTACCAAAAATGGGATATGATGATCTTTCCAAAGTCTATCTAACAAACTAACAGAGAATGTGGTTTTACCAGAGCCAGGTGTTCCAACAACGAGCATGTGCTTAGCCAAGTCTTTCAAGGAAAACCCAATAGTATCGCCGTGTGAAGAAGACCGCAGCTTACCAACAGTAATATCACCCGCATTAATAATATTGGATGTGTAGGTTTTACTGGTTTTTCCTGATTCATTTACATTTAAACCGGCAGAAACACGTTCACTACCAATCGGCAATCGGAAAAATTCAGCCGCTTCTTCGCTCGTAATTATGTAAGGAAGACGATATAACGAATTTGAGAAATGGCCAGAGTTCCAAATCTGATAATTTCGGTCTCTTCCCATGAGGACTTCATTTACCGCCCAAGGGAGAGGATAAAAATTAATATCTTTCCCCACTTCATTTCGATTAAGAGAAACAATCTTCAAGCTCGCAGAGGACTCTGTTCCCGAAGAAAGTTGTCCATATACACGGCTAGACAAATTAGAGACCGCATCGTCATTTCCGTAAATTAAAATGTTGTAACAGAATAATTCCTTCGACTTATTATCAGAATAGTAGCGATAATTTGCTGCATGTCTTTCTGCAAGTGCAAAGCTCACATTACCGATTCCTTGGTCCATAACGCCCTTGCTGAGAGTTTCGAGCGCTTGTGTAATGCGGTCAACTTCCGATGCTTCTCCACCGTCAAGCGAAACGGGGATTAGCTGCATCGAAATTGCAGAATCAGGGTAGTCAATAAGTGCATTGACTAGCCTGCTCAAATCTCCATCCGAGATAGGTAATCTATCATAAGAAAAGCAGAAAGGTAGAAGCTGATTTTGCAAATTCTCAGCTTTCTCCTCTTTGACGATTGCTCGGATATTAATATCTACAACACTTTTAACGACGGGGGATAACTCGTCGTAGGAAAGTGTTTTATATTCATATTTTTGAAGTGCCAAAGTTGATTGGCATAGTTTTATCAGAGACTCAACAGATTTCTTGGCGAAAGCCTCGTTATTGTCTATTGCTCTTATTACAATAAACAGGCGAATGGACGCCTTGAACGGTTGGTTTTTAACCTCTGTTGTTTTCCAAAGAAGTTCCACAGAGATGTCTTTTGAATATCCCGCCGAAATACTCATAGTTTTATATGTTTGATATATTTCCTTCAATAAACCGTTGAACTCGTTTTTGTAGCGTAATAATACTTCTGCAACGGCATTGGGATTGTCGTCAATGATAGAAATATGCGGAACAGAAATAATTTCAAGCGAAGCAAGCGATATAACTTCTCCGCTTGTTAGTTTTTCAGTGGATATTTCATTAAATTGCATCGCTATACCTCCTACGTAAATTGATCAACAGTTGATTTCAAAGTCAGGACTTATGGGTAATCTATACGGTATATATTTCCCCGGCATTTATAAACAACACGAATATATGTTTTTATCAGTCCAATAATCAATCCGTATTTCTTTATCGCAAGTATTGCGTATTCTGAACACGTTGGTTTGAAAAGGCATCGCCTTCTTATATCTTCAGGTGCATAGTGTTGGTATAACCTTACCGCACCAATAGCGGCTCTTTTTAGGGCAAATAGGCCCATAGCAACAACAAATATAATGCAATATAAGACATAAAATATGGTTGGATGTTGAGTATGAAATTGAACGAAAGAATCCGGCAATAATGCGAAAAGGCCAAGCCATTGGAACAAATGAAAAGACGCAATAGTAAGAGCGACAGAAATCACCACAAATCCACAGGTGTATTTCACCGCCTTTTTTACGTCTGTATCTGGTCGTTCTAATTCACGTTCTAGAACATACTGTTCTGCAATCATCTGTTCTTCCTGACTTGGCATTTTCATACAGCATTATCCTCCGGGAAATTGGATAACACTCTGCCACACGACTGCTATCCGGAATCTTATTATTAACCTTTTTTCTCTCTGAGCTTTGCTTTCATGCCCTGGATAGCTCTCTCGGTATAATCCGACTGCTCCATAGAACAGTAGAACTTGTCACCAGGGACAACAAGCGCAAAACGATTAGAGTCAACATTCTTACGAGCGTATGTAGTTTCACCCTTGCAACTAACCTTGTCGAGAACTTCCTTCTCGACGGTATCAGAAGAAGTAGAGAAGTTAGTGATGTCCTTGTAGAAATATTCTTCGGTGGACTCCTTCTTACCATCCTCGTCCATGTTAAACGTATACTGGTATACATATACCTGAGTAGAGGAGAAGAAAATCCAAGAAATCTGATAAGCAGAACTTCTCCAAGTGCGGTCTGTGCCCCACTTAGCATAAGTCTTCTTCTCATCGAAATAGTAACCTTCAAAGTGAACAGGTTCGATTTCGTTAACCTGAGATTCGTCAAGACCAATTTTATCCAAAGCCTTCTGCTTAAAATCCATGCTTTCAGCCTTAGCCCGTACGAGTGCATCATACTCCTCATCCTTCAAAGTGCTTGCCAAGCATCCACCACCGCCGAGGAAGTATTTGATAACTTTCTTCTGCTCTTCAGTTCTTCCTTTACACAAGCGTTTAATGTCTTGTTCAGTGTAAGCCATTTTACTACCTCCAATATTATTGTTTATCTATTTCAAGAACAGACTGTGGCGTCTGCTTCTTAAAATCCAGTCGGTTTCTCAACACCAAGAATAGTGAATAGTTGCTCTGCATCGAAAGGAGAGTAACCTGCTTGCTCTGCCATTACCAAAGCCTCTTGGTACGTTGGAGATGTTTTAAAAAATTTACGATTGAAGTAATCGTATTTTATATAAGCTAGGAAATAATAATAGATACCACGGGGTTCTATCATCAAAGCTGCGTTAATATATTCCTCGATCTTATCAATTTCGGGACGCATTGCGAGAAAAGGCTTTTTTCCTTTTAACAAACATACAGCCGCATAGAAGAATGTTTCGGAGTTATCGAAATTGTCTTCCATAGCAAGTTCAAATGCCGGTAACGCCTTGTCATATAATTTCAGTTTCAAATAGCACATAGCTATGGAATTATTCAAGTCGGTATTCTCAGGATTTTCAGCGAGGGCTTTTCTGTATGCCCCCGCATATTTATTGACCTGCGGCATTGGCATCGAATATACGCTGTTGAAAGTTGAAATAACAATGGGCTGATGACACCACTCACATTCGCTTTGACCGGTTGTAACTCTAGCACCGCAGCCCGGGCAATTTATTTCTACAATTTGTTGGCTCATAATTCATCCTCTTTCTTTAGTTTAGACACTTGCGTGTCATTTTTATGAGTGCTTTACAACGAGCATATTCCATCATTACGATTGCCTGGCACCCTTTGCTTGTTCGTCTAATTTATCGATGATTTCTTGCATTTCTTTGCCCGAGAACCCGCTCAACTCAAACCAAAAAAATTCACACCATTATTAAAGCGAACGATTAGCTCCGCAGGGAACAATGCGGGGTTATGCATCAACCTGTGAATTTTTCTGATGGTGGTCATAGAACAGAACCAGACTCAGATATGTGCTTCAAAATATACATAAACCACTTCTTCATATAACCTTCCCTTTTGCCTGACACTCACGGAATGTCACCATATATACAATCATATCACCCAAACTTCATTTTGACAAGCACTAAATGTCATTTTATCTGCACATATGACGTATAATCTTGCGTAGAATGACAATTACTAAGTGTCGATTCGGAGGTACCATATGTTCATCAACAAAACCAGTAACGGCCGCAATAATCTCTGCGGCACCAACGTTGCATACTATAGAAAATCCATCGGCATTTCCCAGCGAGAGTTGGCGGATCGCCTTCAATTGCTCGGGCTTGACGTTGACAAGAATGCTATTCAGCGAATCGAGTCCGGTCAGCGTTTTGTTACCGACATCGAGCTCACTTATATCGCTAAGGTTCTTGACCAAGACTATGAGATTCTTTTGGATATTGAGAAACTCTGATGCCCTACTATAAACAGAACAAAACAGAACGAATAAACAGAACAAAAATAAGTCAAGTGTGATTATCGCACTTGACTTATCTGCATTCTATGGGATGAAATCGTGGCGTTACCATCCCTCATATTACACTTTGATCACTTTTCGACTTGTCTACTTCAATCCAAATTCAGCACAGTACATCTCGATATTCTGCGCCACAAGGGGAAGTTCCGCAGTCCGTTCCTCCGAGATTAACCGTTGAATCACGGTGTCAATCATGGCTACAGCTTGCGAATGACCTTCTTCCTGTCCTTCTTGGTATCGCTCGTCCAATGCTTCTTGTAGCGTCATATATTCTCGCCTCCATCGTTCATTGCTTCTAACCACTCGAACTTCATTGTCCAAGGACCGGGTAAATGACGTGCTTGCCTCACCGGTATTCATGTATCGAACAAGTGCACTGAGTTCACCATTAATATCTCGTTCCTCGCCTCTCAGGTTCATAAACACTTTCATCGTTCCGTCCGCAAGTGGAATTCCTGATCCGTCCGTGCGAAGATTCTCATAGCAATACAGCACATCACCTTCACCAAAG
>JAZQDC010000020.1:0-252117 GCA_045546575.1 Lachnospiraceae bacterium
TCTGTGGTTACTGTAGTAGCATCCACTGCATCTGCCTTACCAAGCAAGGTGTCAAGTGCATCGGAAATGTCCGTCAGGTCATTTACCGCACCTTCGATCTTCTCGATGGCTGCTGCAAGGTCTGCCTGCTCCTCTGCGGAGAGCTTATCATTATTCTCGGTCTGGAACTCTTCCAAACGATTCAACAAGTCACTCAGATCTGCCAAGTCACCGGTAGTCACCTTATCAACATCTACAGCTCCTGCTTCTGCAAGCAAGGATTCCAGTTCACTTACGACACCATTCAGTTCTTCAACAAGGTCTTTCACCTCATCAATGGCTTCCTGAAGGGTCGTCTGTTCCTCTTCCGTAAGACTATCGCCGCTCTCTTCCTCGAACTGCTCCAGTTCCTCAAGCAAGTCTTCCAGTGCAGGCAAGTCCTCGGTAGTTACTTCCTCCGGATTAATCTCTTCTACTTCCTGCAACAAGGAATCCAAGGTTTCGTCCGCAGTCTTCAACTCCGTTACAATACCGCTGATCTTATCAATGGCTGCCTGAAGCTCTGCGGTATCTTCTGCGGAGAGCTTATCTCCGTTTGCAGTCCGGAATGCTTCCAGCTCGCTCTGAAGTGCTTCCAAGTCTGCCAAGTCTTCTGTGGTTACTGTAGTAGCATCCACTGCATCTGCCTTACCAAGCAAGGTGTCAAGTGCATCGGAAATGTCCGTCAGGTCATTTACCGCACCTTCGATCTTCTCGATGGCTGCTGCAAGGTCTGCCGCATCTTCTGCCACGAGTGCATCCCCATTTGCGTCATTGAATGCATCCAAATTCTCAAGCAATGTTGTCATCTCTGTCAAGTCTGCCGTCGTCAAAGAATCCACATCCACTTGCACAACTTCTTCAAGCAATGTCGCCAAACTATCCAAAATATCCTTACCTACATTGAACGTAGTTG
This sequence comes from Lachnospiraceae bacterium, assembly GCA_045546575.1. Lineage (GTDB taxonomy): Bacteria > Bacillota > Clostridia > Lachnospirales > Lachnospiraceae > ISDg. The sequence continues at coordinate 935 of JAZQDC010000020.1, forward strand.
TCAAACCACTTGTAGGTAACGCATAATTATTATTGCCTACTGCCGTTACCGTTGCCACATAGCCGGTTCCGGCCTTCGTCTGACCACCGGTCACGGTCAATGTACAGCTGTCACCATTTACAAGTCCGGTTGCCGTTGCCGTAGGCTTCTGCACTTGACCTGTATATGCGAGTTCTGTGTTGGTCCAATTGATTCCGATTGTTTTAGGATTTACCGTCAGTGTACCGGACACGTATGTAATTGTGTAATTGTCCGAAGTCAAACCACTCGGCGTAATATTATACGAACCGACATCGTCGTACTGCGCATAATCGTATACATACGTCAAGGCTCCACCAAGAACACTTGCCGTCTCACCGTTTACAAATCCACTGTAGACCACACCATTTGCAGACGGGGCAGTTCCGTAGGTTATGGTATGTGCATTTGCCGTCACCTTCAAAGGTGCCTTATATATACTATACTGGAAGTATGCTGTCGCTCCGCCCACGGTCAAATATGCCGTCGCTGTACCTACATTAACGTTGTTCTCATACACAACGGTATAATCTGCCGCATTCAATCCTTCCGTACAATATACCGCTACGGGTTCAATTGCAGTTCCTGTGTACACCGTATCGATACCGGATTTCAATCCGATATTAAGCCCTTCATCGTACCCGCATCCACATTCATTGGTACAGGTAATCGAAATTACATTTCGATTCGCACTATAAGAGAGCGTATGTTCTTCTATTGTTTCTTCCGAGTTGTTCGAATACTCTGCAAGTACCGTTGTCGCATCACAAGCAAATTGCTTCGTATTATATACAACTCCACCATTCCACTTCGGAATTATGTCTACTGTATTTCCATTATCAATGTTCTGATACCAACCCAAAGTTCCGGTACTTACGGAACCGTTAAGCAGGTAGGTAGCCTCACCGGAACTCAGTTGCTCTGTAGTTATAATTCCGACATCAGCGATTACCGCATTGTCCCCTTGGAATCCAAATGTATCATAACTGCTGTCGATGGTATAACAGTCATCAATCGTTATGTACGCACTGGATGCCACTCGGCCAAACAAATCAGCAATATACGGCGTGGTGCCATTTCCGGAGTCAATAACGGAAATCTGTCCATTTTGATAACATCCAACGATTGTGGTTTGGTACGCGCTACTGCCACCCACATATCCCACCAATCCGCCAACAACCGGTGAATTGTCTACTCTTGTAGTACCCGAATGATCCAAAACAATGGTACCGATGTTATAGCTATACTTCAATGTACCGTGATTAAGATATCCTACCAAACCTGCCGCATACCCATCCGAATTCGTCGTCGTAGACGTAATAGACGATGTGTCATAGGACGAAATCGTTCCGCTATTGTAGCAGCGTATAATTACGGAATTTGATGCCATCCAAGCCGTAATTCCACCCACCGTGACTTGCGGTCCGCTAACAGACCCTATCTTCGTTGCTGCCACACTTCCCGTATTGTAAGAATCCGATACCGTTGTCCCGGATATATTTCCTGCAATACCGCCATGGTATCCATAGTTTGTTATGCCTGATATCGTACTTTCTGAGGAGCACTCATCAATAATACTCGACGTTGCATATCCGACAATACCTCCTACATACGTGCTGCAACTGGGCACTCCCACACTGTTCTTCATCATTAACGTTGCATTGCTGTTGCAATTATATAGTTTTGCATTTGATGCATAACCGACAATACCGCCCATATATGCCGCAACAGAATTCGAGTAGTTGTAACGATAATAAGAATTCGACACAGTCAAGTTTCGAATCACCGCCGAGTCGGCAGTACCAAACAATCCAACCCTGTGCATATCATCCGAACCCGCCAATGCATCCACATATATTCCGCTAATCGATTTATTATTCCCTTCAAAATAGCCACTATATGTAATATACTGCATCCACTGTGCTGCATACCCGGTTGTCGAATATGACTTACCGATAGGTGTCCACATTCTCCATGACGTATTAACATCAGCTCCTGTATACCCCTTCACTTCTCCGTTGTTGATAACAATGTCATCCAGCAAAATAGCATTTGCATCCGTGTCACCTGCGTTAACAAGTTCCGCGAACCAATACAGTTGCCCTGCATTGCTGATCTCATATACTTCGTCCTTCGTTCCATCGCCATCTATGTCGTATTTGGTTGTTGTCAAATTGGCTGCTTGATACGCGTCACATGCCGTACAGAAGCCATTCGTACCATAGACATGGTCCGAAAATGTGGACGAAGACGTATTGGAATAGGTTAAGTTTGCTGCAGTTCCGTCACACGCAAAGTCTCCGTTTCCGTATACAATGCCACCCTCAAAATACGGGTAAGAATCCGCACCGTTAGCCACTGCCTCGGCATTATCAATATTCTGATACCATACCAATTCTCCCGCACTCGTAGAACCGTTCAGCTCATAAGTAACTTGACCACTGGCAAACTGATCCATAGTTCTTGCTTCTGTCTTACCGACAACATCTGCCGTTGATCCGATTCCGTACACGCTGTTGGTATCATAATAATAGCCATTTACCACAGTTCCCGCTGTCAAAGTGCCTACGACACCACCCGCACTCGATGCCGAATCACTAACCGTACCGATTTGATAGCAACTGGATACTGTTCCATACGCATCTCCACTGTAAGTGTTGATACCTACAATACCACCTACACCGGTGTTAGCTGTCTGCGTCACGTTGCCTAAGTGATAGCAGTACTCTACTGTTCCGATATTGTAACCTACAATACCACCGGTTCCTTTTGCCGAACTACCGGTTGCGGATACACTTCCACCTGCCCAGCATTTGGAGACTGTACCTGCATTATACCCTGCAATTCCAGCCACATAGGAAGCATAACTAAATGAACCTGCTACCGATCCTTGATAAGAACAATTGGCAATTGTACCATAGTTGTAGCCTGCAATTCCACCTACTCCCACGTGTGCCAAAGAAATCGTTGATTGCTCAATATGAACATTCTGTACTACACCATCTGCACCGATATATCCGAACAATCCTCCCGAAGTTGGTGAAAGCGTTGACGAATAACGCATTCCGCTAATTACATATCCATTGCCTTCAAAAGTGCCCACATACTGAAGCGGACCCTTAGGACTTCCGTCAGCGCCCCATACATATCCTCCGATGGATGTCCATGCTTCCGTAAGCGAAATGTTCGCCATAACCGTGGCATCCACCGTCAAATTCCCTGCATTTACAATGTCGCGAAAATAAAGCAAGTCCTCTTCATCATAGATATAATAATGATCCTCGACTTTCGTAGTATAAGTTCCCTCTTCCGTCAAAAAGACCACTTCTGTCGCCTCAGACAGCAACGGATAGTCGTCCGGATCCGATGCTCCGTCACTAGCCAACGCTTGATGCCATATCGCTCCTGCCGTTTTCGAATTGTTCAACAGATAACACACTTCTCCACTGGCAAACTGAGCCACCGTTTTTGCCTCTGCTTCTCCCGAGGTATCCGCGGTTGCATCACCGATTGCATATTGTCCGGAGGAACCGGTATAGTAGTAGTTCTTAACCAAAGAACCACCTGCATACTGACCGATCAAACCACCACAATACGTCTTTGTCGTTGCGGACGTGCTAACCGTTCCATAATGGTACGAATAACTAACTACACCGTCGGTATTGTGTCCGATAAGTCCACCCACCGGATACGATGCATTTGAAGCAGTCATACTTGCACTTCCCACATGGTAACACCAAGAAACCGTACCGGCATTCTGTCCAACCACTCCACCGACACAAGGTCCCACACCGGTGACAGTCGCATTGGAACCACAACGATAAACACTTCCGCTACTGGTGTTCTGACCTACAATTCCACCGCAAATTGCCGCCGTAGAGAAAGTAGACTTAATCGTACCTTCATAGTAACAGTCTTGAACCGTTCCGTTATTCACGCCGACAATTCCCGCAGCATACGGAAAGTTCGATGTAATAACACCTCCAACTATGGAGACACTCTTAATTACACCGTCCTCACCCAATCCGTAAAACAATCCCCCCCGACCGTCGGTCGACGTCGTTAATCCACTGATTGTATATCCGGCTCCGTCAAAAATTCCGGTATAATTATATATCTCGGAATTCGACACATATCCGATTGACGTCCAAGTCTCCGTCAATGTTATGTCTGCCTTCAATGTTCCGTATATTCCCGCATTCCCCGCATTAACCAAGTCGCGAAATGCCTGCAAATCCGCCTCATCATAAATGAGATACGGACTGGACGAGGTTCCGCTACCCGTCAATGTCCCATCTACCGCTGTGGTACTTCCCACCATCATGGTGATCATCATAGCAAGCAACACAGCACACCATACTAATCTGCTCTTTCTCATGAGTTATCCCATCCTTTCTTCTATTTCCGAAGTATTATCCTTCGGATAAATTCATACAATTTCATTGAAAATATACATCTTTATGCTACAATTCTAGCAACCCTCAAATACAATGTCAATGAGAATTACCACAGTAAAACTGTGTAAATGTAAAGACACATGACATTTTTCAATGATTATGACGGATTTTATCACCAAAGCAACCTCTTAATACTGTAGATAATATAAAAAGCGGCATCTGCACCTTTCCGCAAATGCCGCTAATGGAACTCCTCCTACGATTCTTCCTCCCTTTTCTCTACCTCTTCTCTCAGAAATGCCGCAATATCCTCATATACCAATGCCTTCTCCGGCTCATTTAATATTTCGTGGCGCATGCCGGAATACAGCTTACACGATACATTCTCGTATCCTACTTGAACCATATCCGCCACAGCACTGTAAAACTTTTTCTCCGTGTAATAGCAAGGATCGTCCGCTCCCGACAAGAAAATAATCGGCAACTCCGGATGTTCACACCAATACCCCTCAGTATCATAGGTCTTGCACATCAATTCATACAAGCCTACAAATCCATCCGTGGTAAATGTAAAGCCACACTCCGGATCCTCCTCATATGTCTGCACCAACTCTTCACTACTGTTGATCCAAGCGTAGCAGGATTCTTCTTCGCGGAACTTTGCCACATGCTCCCCGAAAGACATCACTTGCAACAGGTTTGATCTGCGTTGATCGCCCTGAAGCGCACGTAGCATCTTCGCTAACACTTTTCCCATGGGTGCTGCCGCATGAGCACCGGGAGAACCACTGAGAATTACCGCATCATATGCACTATCCTTTCTTCTCAACAAACACCGTGCAACCAAGGAGCCCATGCTATGCCCTAATAAGATTACCGGCATGTCCGGTGCCTTCTTTTTAATCAGTGCGGTAATCAGCCAAGCATCTGTAATCAGCCCCTTTGCACCCGCACCGTACAAGTATCCCTGCTCCGCATCTCGACGTCTACTTCCACCGTGTCCACGATGGTCATGAATTACCGCCGCATATCCCTGCTCCGCCAGAAACTCCATAACCGGCAAATATCGCTCCTTATATTCTGCCATACCGTGAACAATCTGCACGACCCCCTTACACCGCCCCTCCTCCGGGTATGTAACCAACACCGACAACGCCAAACCGTCCACTTTGGAACGTACCTTCCTTAATTCCTGTTTCATCGCTTCTACCTCCTCTTTCTTGTTATCTACGGACGACTTTTTCTGTTTCATCACCTCTCCACACAAAGAAACATCCCTGTCATCTTCCCTTCAATTATAACATAGAATTCATAAAAAATGTATTAAAACTCGGAGGCAATTGCAATTGACCGTTTTTTTTGCTATACTTACAATCGAACGCATAAGAAATGAGGTTATCAAATGATTCAACAGCTCAAACAAAGTCTAAATACGCTTCACTGGTACAACTTCATTGCACTAACCGTTGCCGGTTGTATTAACGCCTTCGGTGTTACAGCCTTTTTGGCACCGGTCAAGCTGTACGACGGCGGTATCTCCGGAACATCCATGCTCCTTTCACAGATTACACCGGAGGCTTTTTCCCTGTCATTGTTTCTCTTGATTTTGAACACTCCACTGTTTCTCTTCGGACTGAAGAAACAAGGAATTGCATTTACGATATATTCTCTGTATGCTGTCGCGGTATATTCCTGTGCCGCATGGATGATTACAGATGTACTTCCCATCGATGTAAATATTACATCTCCCTTGGCGGGAAATGACCTGTTCCTCTGCGCCCTCTTCGGTGGTCTCGTCTCCGGCGTCGGTAGCGGTCTGACCATTCGATACGGTGGTGCCATTGACGGCATCGAGGTTATGGCGGTCATCTTCGCCAAGCGTCTGAATCTCACTGTAGGTACTTTCGTTATGATGTACAATGTCGTTCTCTATGTCACTGCCGGTTTCTTGATGCACAGTTGGATTCTTCCGCTGTACTCCATCGTTGCCTATGGTGTAGGTTTGAAGACGGTAGACTTCATCGTAGAAGGTTTGGATCGTTCCAAGGCGGTATTTATCATTACCGACAAGGCAGACATCGTTAGCCAAGCTTTGATGGAGATCTTCGAGAACGGTACCACCAAGATTGCCGCAAAAGGCGGCTATTCCAATGCAGATAAGACTATGATCTATTTCGTAGTCAACCGTTTCCAGATCGCCAGAATGCGCGCTGTGGTTCACGAGCTGGACCCTAAGGCATACATGACCATTTCCGAGGTTGCCGACGTGTTTAAGGCTCCGGAACCGTAATATTCTCAGTCATTTGCACACCGAATGTAATCCTCGAACATAGCACCCCGAATTGTTCGTGCCACACATGCACATTCACATTTCGGGGTGTGTTCATTTGTTACGGCGATGTTCTTACACATCAACCAACAGTTGATATGCCACATTCATCTTACAACCACCGTTCCATTGTGTATTTCAAAGGCTAGAACTATAATGGACTCATCAAAAGTGCCAATATTACTTCAAAGGAGAACCAATATGAAGACTTATTTCAGCCAGCAAATCAAGAAGCACCGCTCCCGATTGAGCATCAGCCAGGAAGAACTCGCCTCCCGGCTCGGAATCTCCACACAAGCGGTGAGCAAATGGGAATGCACCCTGTCCTACCCTGACATCGAATTGTTACCGAAGCTTGCGGATATCTTTCAGACAACCATTGACGAATTGTTTCGTGAACAGACGGTATCTCGCATAGTGCCATATGCATTACCACAAGAATTCCCCATGGAACAGGATAATGTGCTACGCATCATCCAAGTGCGAAACGGCGATGTACTGACTACCGAGACTTACGACCCCAACACCTCGATCCCTCTCATTCTGCCGAAGACGGACTCCGAGTTTCACATCGAAGTATGGGGAAGTGCTCATATCGACGGTAATTTGGGCGGAAGTCTCAATGCCGGTCAGTGTGTGGAATGTGGCGATGTTACCGGGCAAGTCAACGCCGGTCAGCGTGTGGAATGTGGCGATGTTACCGGGCAACTCAATGCCGGCCAAAGTGTTTCTTGCGGTAATGTCAACGGTAATGTAAATGCAGGAATGAGCATAAACTGCGACAACATCGGTGGAAATGTCAGTGCCGGAATGAGCATATCCTGCGACAGTGTGGATGGCAATGTCTCCGCAGGTCAAAACGTCGTCTGTGACGATATTGGCGGCGACGTATCCGGCACTAACATCACCTGCGATAGCATTAACGGGGACACCATCACAATTATCTGTGAAAACGAACTGACTTACGATACCATATACGGAGACGTGATTCTCAAACGCTCCTCCGACGTATAAGAGATAACGACGGCGGGCAGCATATTTTCATGCTGCCCGCCATTTGTGCCTTAACTGCACGCCTTCTTACCATCTATCGTTGTTGTTTATAATACTCCTGCTTCTCACAGTACATCCTCTCATCCGCAGTTCGAATCAAAGCATCTACATCTTGAACCTCCGACGTCCATAGACACCCCAGTGCCATCCTTGCTCCGCATTTTACCATATCCTCTCGAAGTGCTTTCACTCTCTCCGAAAAGTCCTGCTCTGTCAGACCACAGCACAATACCAAGAATTCGTCGCCTCCGATTCGATATAGATCTGTAATACGAAACTGCCGCTTCAGACACTCTGCAGCTCGAAGCAACAGACGATCTCCCTCAATGTGCCCCAGATTATCATTGACACGCTTTAATCCCATAACATCACAGTACACAAGTCCCATGTTTTGCAGGCGGTTCACATTCTCCACTACTTCATTTAGCGCATGTCGATTCCCCAGCCCGGTCAACTGGTCACTATAACTCATCTGCTCCAGTTTGCGAACCAAATCACGCTTATTCAACATCGCCACGATAAAATGGCCAACAATCCATGCCATATTGGAAATATGATTCATCAATTCTCTCGGAGGATTATCCACGCCGTAAAAACCGACAATCTTCTCGTCCGCTATCAAAGGACCTACCACCAACGAATTAATGTTCTGAGGCTTCAAGTAATTATAAATCACCGGGTTAATGTCTTTGATATGCTCCACATCGGTAATAATGATATTTTCCTGTTTTTCAAAGGAATCATACCACATCTGCATATCTCCTATGGGCAAATTTTGAAGATTATCGCTTTCCGCACTTACTCCCTCTGCACACCATTCAAAGGTATTATCTACATATGCATTTCGTTTCTCCTCAAAAATATAAACTCGGTCACACTTCGTATATCTTCCCAAATGCGCCAAAAAAACCTCAATGGCTCGATTAGAATCCCGCTCGCACAACGCCAAACGGAGTCCTTCATTGATCATTGCTTCCGTATAAAGCATGGTCTCAATGGTCTTTTCTTGTTTACTCTTGTCGGGCGATGCCGGCAAATGCACCGTATCTTGTAGCGACTCAAGAATCTCTCGTGTCTTCTTCACTGTCCTTTGTCCTCCGAACTTTCGATGGTTTCATTATAGCACCAAAGTGGCGGAGAGTAAAATATTTTTTAAAAAAGAGCAGAAGAAAAACTTTGAGCACAGGTACTCAATGCTCGATCATAAGTTCAATAAATATGCCATAACCTCTCGTTGGATCGTTCACAAGGACGTGGGTTACTGCGCCGATAATTTTGCCGTTTTGAATGATGGGGCTTCCGCTCATACCTTGTACGATTCCTCCTGTCTCCTCTAACAGACGCTCATCGGTTACGTGTATTACCAAACCTTTGTTGTTCTCTGCTCCCAGACGTACCTCTTCGATTTCGATGGAGTACTGTTCTATTGTCCCGGTATACCCATTAAGGATATACGCACTTCCGAGACGTATCTCTTGACGCAGTGCTATGGGGTACTCGTGCATTTGTGCCACTTCTTCTCCCACATATTCCAATAGGTTGTCGGATATGCTCCCCCCGAATATTCCTTCTCGTCCGTTATACTCTATTGTTCCGAGGCAGGTGTCTTCCGAACGACACATGGTTCCTACCAGTTCTCCCGGCTCCCCGCGTTGCCCTTTTACTACCGATAGCACCTCCGCCTCATACAATTTTCCGCCGGACACTTGAAATAACGTTCCCGTATCTCCGTCGCTGACTCCGTGCCCCAATGCTCCATAAGTTCCGTCGTCGGGGTTAATATATGTCAGAGTTCCGATTCCCGCAGAATCATCACGTATCCACACACCGATTTTATAGGTCCCGTCGGTACTGCATACCGGTGTAATTCGCACGTCCATTTTCGCTCCGTTTCTTCGCAATGTAAGGGTCACCGGTTTCGTTCCGTTTTCCTGAATATAATCGGTCAGATCCTCCTTTGATGAAACCGTAGTTCCATTTACCGCAACGATATAGTCACCGGACCGAACTATATTTTTCGCCGGATTTGCAATTCCACCACCTGCAACGGAAAATTCACCGGTGCCCAGTGCCAGGATTCCATCCGTCTCCAGATACATCCCTACCGGCGCTCCACATGCCAGTAACGTCATATCCTCCATGACCCCCACGGATATCTCTCCCACCGGTATCCAACCAAACAACTTGACTTTGGCAGTATATTCACCTTCGGTGTCCGTCATCAATGTAAATGGACTACCCAAATCAATGGAAATGTCTTCAGCGGGAACCTTTCGATCCGTTCCGTACACAACCATGATATCGTCCGTCTCCAGTTCTACCTGTAGTGGAAGATTGAGATCATACTCTTCCTCTTCCCCTAGACGTAACCACATATTCTCCGGAACCTTCTCCATAATCTGAAGATAACTCAGCACCCCTACTGCCACTAAGGCAAGTACCAAAGCCAACCACAAAATACGACGATAAACCTTCATCGGTACCTCCAACAATACGAACTCTACCCAAAACAAAAAAGTACCCTCCGTGCCATGCACGGATAAGTACCTTTTCTTTCGTATCTTATAATTGTATCCTTGTGATGTAGTATGCGCTGTTCTAGATTTAATTATACGATTGTTCCATTCAACCGATAACTGCTGCCAACTCCGCCTTACGCTTACCTGCCAACTGCTTCATCTCACGAGCATTTTCCATAACGGACTCGGTAATCTCCGCACCACCCAGAATTCTGGCCAGCTCCGTAACGATTTCCTCCTCCGGAAGTCGCATAATCTCTGTCTTAGTAAAGCCTTCCGCGGCAAATTTTTCGATGCGAAAATGTACATCTGCCATGGCGGCAATCTGCGGTAAATGCGTAATACAGATTACCTGATGTTCCATTGCAATTCTCGCCATCTTCTCCGCAACTCGCTGCGCGGTTCTGCCACTGACGCCCACATCGATTTCATCGAATATCAATGTGTCAATCTCGTCCTTCCCCGCAAATACCGACTTCAGCGCCAACATAATACGCGACAGTTCACCGCCACTGGCTACCTTTGTCAAGGGACGCAGAGGTTCACCGGGATTGGTGGAAATCAAAAACTCCAACTCATCTATCCCTTTCTCTGTTACTGTCGAAAGCTCCGTCACGGGGATCGCAAATTCCACATCTAAGAAATTCAGGTCAGCAAGCGCCTCTCGTACCTGGTTTGCCAAATGCTCTGCCGCCGCCTTACGCAACGTCGTCATACGTCCGCACTTTTCCAGTAATCCGGCTTCCGCCTTTTGCACCTTGCCACGCAGTTCTTCCACATAAGCATCATAGTTCTGCAGACGGTATAGTTTGTCCTCCTGCGCCTCTGCATATGCCTGTATCTTCTCAATGGTATTTCCGTACTTAGACTTCAAACGATTGATAAGATTCAGCCGTTCCTCCGTAAACTCCAACTCTCCGGCCTCTTCGTACAGACTCTCTTGATATTCCGCCAATCGGCAAGATAGTTCCGTTACCTGCTCTTCCACCAAGCGAAGTTCATCGTAAATAGGCTGCAACTTCTCGTCATAGGACAACACCTTGCCCAGTTGACGCAAACTACGTGACAAATTCTCCGAGACGTTGTCACCGCCGGAGCATAACAATTCCTCTGCCGCTCCGGTTGCCTCTCGAATCCGATCTTGATTGAGAAGCACCTGATAACGCTCCTCAAGAAGCGTATCCTCCCCGAGCTTCAATTGCGCCTGGGTAATCTCATCGTATTCATACTGCATCAGAGACAGTTCCCGTTGTCTGCTTTCGCTATGAGAAAGTGCTTCCTCCAACTCCTGCTGCAAGCCATGGTACATTCGATATTCCTCCCGAATCGCTTGAAGCAGTGTCTTCCCTTCTTCACCGGAGAATCGATCCACCAGTTCCAAGTGCCGAGACTTCGACAAAAGCGTCTGATGCTCGTGCTGTCCGTGAATATCCATGAGAAGTCCGGACACCTCACGAAGAATCCCCGCATTTACCACCTCTCCGTTAATCTTAGAGATGCTTCTTCCATTCTCCATGATACGTCTGGAGATAACCAAGGTCTCCTCCATGGGAAGTTCGTGGTTCTCAAGCACTTCCACCACTCGCCTATCCAGCCCTTCGAACATCAACTCCACAAGAGCATAGTCTCCCTTCTTTCCCAGGAAGTCCTTGCTGACCTTACCTCCCAACGCCACATGAATGGATCCAAGCAAAATGGACTTGCCCGCGCCGGTTTCACCGGTAAGCACATTCATTCCCTTAGAAAAATCCACCCATACCTCATCAATAATCGCAAAATTCTTTACATGCAGACTAACTAACATAATATCCTTTCCCTCTCTCCAGGGCTTCCTTACTTGTTGTGTCTGTGCTAATTACTCGTCCCAGTTATGATAAACCTGCTGAACATCATCGTCCTCTTCCAACAGATCTAAGGTACGATTCATCATCTTGATATCCTGCTCATCGGAAAGCGTTACCCAAGTCTGCGGAATCTTCGTTACCTCTGCCTCCACCATCGGAATGCCTTCCTTCTCCAATGCCTCTCTTACCGTGGAAAATGCGTCGGGTTCGGTAATTACCTCGTAAGAATCCTCTTCCTCGGCAAAGTCCTCTGCACCGGCATCCAATGCCAGCATCATAAGATCATCGGGATCCATATCGCAGTCTTCCTTGGCGATAATAATCTGTCCCTTCTCATCGAACATAAAGGATACGCTACCCGGAGTACCCATAGTACCATTTCCCTTGGAAAATGCACTACGAACATTTGCCGCAGTACGATTCTTATTGTCGGTCAACGCATCTACAATAATTGCAATCCCCTTGGGACCGTAACCTTCGTAAGATACGAATTCGTAGTTCACGGAATTGGCATCCCCGGCTGCCTTCTTAATGCTACGATCAATGGTATCGTTGGGCATGTTGTTGGACTTAGCCTTAGCAATAACGTCCTTCAACTTGCTATTGTTATTGGGGTCGGGACCGCCCTCCTTGACCGCAACGGCAATCTCACGTCCCAGACGAGTGAATATCTTACCCTTTGCTGCGTCGTTCTTCTCCTTCTTGTGCTTAATGTTTGCGAATTTAGAATGTCCTGACATACGTATGATGTCTCCTCTCTGTGTAATGTTATAAATATAATCCGGCAGTCTAATGACCGCAACGGGTATTAATCGCGTGCAGTGCCGTCATGGCATCCTCCGCGGATTTTACTGCGCAAAATACGGTGTCATCTCCCGCAAGGGAACCTACAATGGAATCGATATGTAGCGCATCAATGGCTGCTGCCACCGCCATAGCCATGCCGGCATTTGTCCGAATGACCAAAATGTTCTGCGCTGTATCCATGGAAATCAGCGCATCCTTCAAAATACGGGAATACTTCTCCTGTAGCTCTGCCTGAGTCATACTGCGTCCCAGCACCACATACTTCTGCTTACCGCCCTCCGGAACCTTAGTGAGCTTCAGCTCGCGAATATCTCGGGAAATGGTTGCCTGTGTCACCTGAAATCCCGCTTGGCTCAGCATCTCTGCCAGTTCCTCTTGGGTCTCAATGCTGTTCTGCGCCACAAGCTCCAAAATCTTGTTCTGTCTCTTTGTCTTCATCTCTATCTCCCTCGTCTGTTCTCACATCTATAGTTTACTGCGAACACGTTCCCAGAAAGTAACGTCCCGAAGCATAACAATGGTGGCCTTTCGGTCCGCTCTGCCGATGGTAATCTCATCCGCCACATCCATCTGAAGTACCTCATCTCCGTCCACGGTGACAAATGCCTCTCCCTTCATAGAACGGGAACTCTGGAGAATCCGCACTGTAATCTCCGAATCATAGGAAACAACCATAGGTCTGGCATGAAGCGCATGGGGACAAATGGGCGTAATTAAGAGCACATGGGCATTTGGCTCCACCACCGCACCGCCGGCACTTAGATTATACCCGGTGGAACCGGTAGGTGTGGACACGATAACACCGTCACATTTGTAAGAATCCACTTTCTGTCCGTTTACGAGAATCTGCAGGTGAATCAAACGTGAGAACCCACTTCTGGTGATTACCACATCATTCATAGCCAGCTGGGAAAATGTCTTATCCCCGTGTCGGACTTCCAACAGACACCGCTCCTCAATTGTATAGTCATCTACTATGACTCGTTGCAACGCCTCCTTAGCACCGCGGTAATCCGCCGCGGTGAGAAATCCTAAATTGCCGAGATTAATGCCCAACACCGGAAGTCCTCGCTCCTGAAGTGCTTTTGCCCCGTGAAGAAATGTTCCGTCACCGCCGAGAATAATCCCACACTCCGTCTCCGAGGGAATCTCTTCTCGCAAGGGCTCTTCCCCCGTAGAAAAGGGGTGGCATACATACGCGCTACATCCCTGCTCTTGCAGAAATTCCGCCAATTCTCCGGTACACCTTCCGTCAGGATCCTTTTCCCTGTTTGCTATGATACAAAAATGCTTCATCTCGTATCCTTTCTGCCTGTTGCTTGGTCAGCGCATATTCCACGCTTGCTTCCTCGGGTCGGTACATTGCATAGAGCAAGTACTCTATATTTCCATTCTGTCCACATATGGGCGAATAGTCCAGCTGTAACGGTACAAAACCTACCGATATGGCATAATCAACCACCTTTAGAAGAACTGTTGCATGTGCCTTCTTATCCTTCACCACACCGTGCTTACCAACGCATTCACGTCCCGCCTCAAACTGAGGTTTAATCAAGAAGACACCACGGCTTCCGTCTGTCATCAAAGATGCAACTGCATCCAATATCTTCGTCAACGACACAAAAGACACGTCAATGCTGACAAAATCCACGAGTTCTCCTAATTGCCCCTTCGTGACCTCTCGAATATTGGTCTGCTCCATGGAGATGACCCTACTATCCTCCCGCAGGCTCTGTGCCAACTGATCCGTCCCCACGTCCACCGCATAGACCTTCGTAGCACCATTTTGCAACATGCAATCCGTAAAACCTCCCGTGGAAGCTCCTACATCCATGCAGACAAGCCCGGTTAGGTCAAGTCCGTACTTACGAACTACCTTGTCCAACTTCAGGCCACCACGACTAACAAAAGGAAGTTCCTCTCCCTCCAATGCAATTACGCAGTCTTCCTCCACCTTGGTCCCAGGCTTCATAACACATACACCGTCTACGAATACCTGCCCTGCCAGAATCCGCTCCTTCCCGCGTTCTCTGGAACTGCACAGTCTTCGCTGCCACAGAAGGACATCCAACCGTTCTTTCATGTCGTACTACCCCGGTAATAATGTTGTATTTTCTCAAAAATGCCGTCCGCTGTCAAGCCATTTTCCTCACATAGTTCTCTACAAGTACCATGAGGGAGAAATTCCTTCGGCAATGCTAGCGGTAACACGCTCATAGCAAGCTTCTGCGAATTGCAATATGCCATCACCTGCTGACCGAAACCACCCGCTTCGATTCCTTCTTCTACGGTAACTAGAAGAGAGTGTGTCTTCGAAAGCTTATGAAGCATTTCCGTATCAAAAGGAGCTAAGAACCTAGCATCCACAAGAGTGCAACCCATTCCCGCATCCTTTAACTTCTGACGGACTTCCCACAGTTTACTCTCATACGGTCCGGCAAACACAATGGCAACGTCTTCTTCTTCGCACAGCACCTGGCTCTTCCCGCATTCGACGGGAGCCACCTCCGTCTGACAGTTCTCGCAATCCGCACTTCCTCTGGGATAACGAATTGCCACGGGACCGTCATATTTCACGGCAAACCGGAGCATCTGACGCAGTTCCTCACCATTTCTCGGTGCCATCACTGTCATACCGGGCATCTGCGTCAAAAATGCCACATCAAAAACGCCTTGATGCGTCTCTCCGTCACTGCCTACAATACCTGCTCTATCCACGGCAAATACCACCGGAAGACGATTAAGACAGACATCATGAATCAATTGGTCATAGGCTCTCTGCAAGAACGTGGAATACACGGCGAATACCGGGTGCAAACCACTGACTGCCATACCGGCCGCAAATGTAACCGCATGTCCTTCCGCAATACCTACGTCGAAGAAACGCTCCGGATACTTCTTCGCAAACGCTCCAAGTCCGGTTCCTCCTGTCATGGCTGCCGTAATGGCCACGACCTCCGGAACTTCCTGGCCCAGAGCCACCATCTCTTGTCCGAACACATCGGTATAACTCTGCTCTTTCTTGCCCCCGATTACCTCTCCGGTTCCGATACGGAAGGGGGAAATTCCGTGAAACTTACTGGGCTCCTGTTCCGCATAACGATACCCTTTGCCCTTCTTGGTAACCACATGCAACAGAACCGCGCCTTCCACCTGTCCCGCTGCTTGCAATGTCTGCACCATAGCGGAAATATCATGACCATCCACCGGTCCGAAATACGTCAATCCCATCTCGGTGAAAAAATCTCCCGGTATCAAGATCTGACGAATGGAGTCCTTGGTCTTCTTCAAAGCCTTCGCCAAACGCTCGCCCAAATTGGAGCGATTCAATACATGCTCTACGCTGTTCTTAAAGTCAAGATACCCGGAGCTGACCCGTACCTTACCGAGATAGTGCGCCATACTGCCTACATTCTCGGAAATGGACATCTCGTTGTCATTTAACACAATAATCATATTCGTACGGGAACGCCCGATATTATTTAACGCCTCGTATGCCATACCACCGGTCATGGAACCATCACCGATGACTGCTACGATACGATTGTTCTCCCCCTTCAGATCTCGAGCCTTTGCCATACCTGCTGCCACCGATATGGAAGTGGAACTATGCCCCGTATCAAAAGCATCGCAAGCACTCTCCGACATCTTCGGAAATCCGCTGATACCACCCTTGGTTCGCAACGTCCCGAAGTTCTCCCTACGTCCCGTAAGAATCTTATGGGTATAAGACTGGTGTCCCACATCCCATACTAACTTGTCCTCCGGAAAATCCAAATATCGATGCAGAGCAATGGTCAATTCCACTGTGCCCAAATTGGATGCCAAATGTCCACCGTTTCGACTGACTGTGGACAATATATGCTTCCGTATCTCCTTTGCCAATTGAGGCAATTTCTCTTCGGGAATGTTCTTGATATCATTTGGGCAATTTATCTGCTTTAGCCATTCGCTCATTGGTACTCTGCCTCCGTTTCTACGCCTTATACGGCCGTTTCTTACTTCTTACGATGTACAAGAGAAAGGATCAGCCTCGGTAAGAACGCATCGCTCTGTTCCCCACCGTAACGATGCAACAATTCCACCGCCTCTGCGGACAATTGCTCCACAGTCTCTGTGGCTTTCTTCATTCCGTACAGCGTTACATATGTAGTCTTCTCATTTCGTTCGTCACTATGCACCGGCTTGCCCAGTTCTTCCGTGGTACTGATCATATCCAAGATATCATCCTGAATCTGAAATGCCATACCGACCTTCGCTGCCACCTGTTCCATGGCATGTACCGCTTCTTTTGAAGCTCCTGCCAAGATTGCACCTACCATCATAGCCGCCTCCAACAGCGCTCCGGTCTTCAGGCGATAGATGAAATCAATCTCCTCTTCCGTAAGAACATACCCGGTTCTCATAACATCCACGGACTGACCGCCTACCATACCGAAAGCTCCCGCCTTCTTTGCCAACACACGAAGAGCCGGAATAACTCTTGCCGCCACCTGCGGGTCCGACGCCTCTGCTTCCAACGCGGTTTCGTAGGCATAGTTCAAAAGTGCATCTCCTGCCAAGATGCCCATGGCATAACCAAACTTCTTATGTGTGGTCAGCTTACCGCGACGATAATCGTCATTATCCATGGCCGGAAGATCGTCATGTACGAGAGAATAGGAGTGAATCATCTCCAATGCAGCCATAAAGGGTGCCACAAGCGTCTCCAAATTCTCCTCCGCACCGCCAAGATAGCGATAGGTCTCTTGAATTAACATAGGGCGAAGACGTTTTCCGCCATTTTCAACGCTGTAATTCATGGCCTCCAACAACATCCGATGAAGTCCCTCTTCCTTCGGCAAATGAGCCAACACACGATTTTGTACTTCTTCAGTCATATGGGCCATGCGCTGCTTCCAATCACTCATCTTCCTCCAAGCCTCCCTCTTCCAGGATCTCCAACTCTTTCTCCACACGGTCAATCAGACGGTTACAATTTTGAATCCGTCCCATACCTTCCTTGTACATTGCGAAGGTCTCATCCAAGGTCAGATTCTCCCGTTCCAACTGCTGAATCAACTGCTCCAGTGCCTCCAGATTCTGCTCCAGAGTCTCTTCTTGCTTCTCTATCTTCTTAGCCATATCAATGCTCCCATTACCTTCAATAAATCCATACCGGGTTACTCTCTGACTTCCTTCGTGATCTCCGCAACCCGAGCTTTCAGATGTCCATCCGTCAAATGCACCGCAATCTCCTCGCCTACCGCCGTGGACTCTACACCCATCAAAGGTGCCCCCGCCTCATCGGTAACAAAACCGTAGCCTTTGCTGATCTTTGCAAGGGGCGACAATCCGTGGAGCTTCGCCGCCAATACTTCCAAGCGATGATGACTGCGCTCCAATGCCCGGTGCATATACTGCTCCAGCAGTTCCTCCTGTCGCAAGACACCCTCACGCTTACGGTCCAGACGTCGTCTGGGACTATTGTATTGCAGATACTGCTTGTACTTCGAAACATCCTTCCGACAACTCTCAATCTTACGCATCACCGAAGCGTACAGCTCCGTGTGGTAATCTACTAACAAACCTTCCAAAGCCGCAGCTTCCTTCACTGCCAGTTCTGCCGCAGCAGACGGTGTAGGAGCTCTCAAATCCGCCACATAATCAATAATCGTCGTGTCCGTTTCGTGACCTACGCAAGAGATAATGGGCACGGTACAATCGTAAACCGCTCGCGCCACAATCTCTTCATTAAATGCCCACAAATCCTCGATGGAACCTCCGCCTCGTCCCACAATCATCACATCCACGCCATACTGCTCCAAACGTCGGATTCCTCGTACCACAGACTCCGCAGCTCCGACACCCTGCACCTGAGCCGGTGCCAATATGGGCTGTACATAAGGATTTCTTCGGCGCAGAATATTGCAAATATCCTGCAACGCCGCTCCACTTCTGGCAGTAACAATCCCCACCTTCTTCGGAAATGCCGGAATCGGCATCTTATGCTCCGGAGCGAACAAACCTTCCAACGCCAATTTCCGCTTCAACGCCTCATACTCCTCGTACAGACGCCCAATTCCGTCCTGTTCGATCTTAGCTGCGTAGAGCTGGTATCTGCCGTCTCGATCATAAACAGAGACATAGCCCTTCACTCGAACGCTCATACCCTCTCTAAGCACGAACCGCAATCCGGTACGCACGGAAGACGCAAACATAACACAGGCCAGCTGCGCTTCTTCATCCTTTAATGTAAAATATATATGCCCCGACGGATGATATTTGCAATTGGATACCTCTCCTTCGACCCAAAGGTTCGACAGAATGGCATCTCGATTAAACATGCTCTTAATGTAGGCATTTACCCGGGATACTTTATAACTCTGCTCCATTGTGATCCTTAATTACCTTCGAAAGAATACCGTTAACAAAAGCAAAGGACTGCTCGCCACCGTACTTCTTCGCCAACTCCACTGCCTCATTTGCCGCCACGCGATTGGGAACATCCGCATCGTATACAATTTCATATACGGCAATTCGCAAAATATTCAATTCTGCCTTACCGATACGCTTCAAATCCCAGCCAACCGACGCCTGACTGATGATTGCATCCAAATTGCCCACACTACCCGCAATATCGCTGTAGTGCTTCCAAAGCATCTCACGAATCTGCTCCGTATAATGCAACCCGTCAAGGTAGCGCTTCACATGCTCTTCCTTCTCTTCGCCCTCATGAAACTCCGACAAAAACAAAGACACAAATGTATAGTCTCGCTTCTCCGCCATCTTAATGGTACTCTTTACCGGAGTAATCTCCTCACCCTGTTTCTTATTCTGCTCCATATCTGTTGGACTCCTCTCGTTGTCTCTATGCAAATGTACTGCGAAACGTTATCCGGTTTCGAAAAAACGCTCCTTGCTTCTTCAAAAAACCGACCTTCTCACACAACAAAAAATTAGGGAGTGACCGCGTAATTGACCACTCCCTACTACTTTCTCTTACGCCTTGTCAATGTCCACTCCGACGATATGAACGTTCACACGTTCAACCCCCAGCCCTGTCATGTTCTCTACAGCACCCTTTACTCTCTCCTGTACTGCCTTAGCAGTCTTAGGAATGCCATAGCCGTATCGCATAACCAACGAAATCTCTGCGCTGACCATGTTATCCTCGATGCCGATTACAACACCCTTGGAAAGGTTCTTGATGCCAAGCTTTCCGACGATCTCCTTCGTCATGTTGCCGGACATATATGCAACACCTTCCACCTCCGTTGCCGCAAGGCTGACAATGGCTGCCACAACATCCTCTGCAATATTCACACTACCGCCAAAGGCTTCTCCTTCGGTAGTGGTTACGTATACCGGTTCCATTTCTCTACTCATAATTCATTCCTCATTTCTACGAGCTTCTCGCCGCATCCATAGATATTTCCCTCATTATAACAAAGTTCATGCGAAATGGGAAGTCTTTTTTTGCTTTGGTTGCAAGTTTGCATGTATGTTTCTCAGAGAAATGCACGAAAATGAACGTTAATCTTCCATTACAGCGTGTGTAATAACGATTCCCTCTGCGTCGATACCGGTTTTCCGCATAACAATATCCTCAATTTGGGCCGTCTGAGCTTCGGTAAGAGAAGCCGCATTAAGAATCACATCCACAGAAGAATTCTCGATATGAACAACCACGTCGGCAAATCCCTTGGCCTCAAGAAGGGATTCGGTAACATCCTCCAGCTCCGCATTTTCCGTCATGGCCACCAGAGCTGCAACCGCATCCTGCTTCAACTCCTCACTAATGCTTTTATCATTTACAATCCCCATAAGAGTTTCCTTGTTCTGCGCGCGAATTTGTTCCCTACTGAGTTTTGCTCCGGAGAAGAAGTCTGCAGACAATTGGGTGCTGGCCAAAACTGCCGCCCCCGGTGTATCGTTGTTCTCACCATCCTTCGAAGCCAGTTCTTTCCCATCGGTAATTTCCTCTCCGGTATCCGCGGAGGCATCCACCTTCTCCGCATCCTCAGAATCCGTGTCGCCGATTGCCGCATCGTCGGTAGCCGTATCTTCCGCGGGCTTGGTGGGAATCTCCCCGTCATCTGCTACGGTAAAAATATCCCCTGTAGTTCCTGTCTGTTCTGCCGTGGGAGTGCCGCTAATATCCTTTCCCGGTCCTGACACGGCATTTTCCATGGGATCCCCCGATAGGTTCAAGTACCCTGCTACTACAATCATAATAGCAAGTGCTGCAATAATGACTTGATTGCGTTTCAAAATTTTCTTCACTGTCTTGCCTCCCAAATGATGATTCATTGATATTGTAATACACGCACCCTATGGGCGGGTATTTCAAATAATACATATGCTGCGTTTGTAATTTCCAGAACAATGTTCCCATCCTTAGCACCTTCCGCTACCACTATCACTCCGGTCATGTCCGGCGACAGCATAACCTGTACCTTACCGATTCCTTCGGTTTGCTCCAGTACTTGCTTCAGCTTCTCCTCGTAGTATTCCGTAGTTCCCGCCTTCGGTGTAGCGGTAGGAACCGCTTTCGAACTTCCGTACGATATCTCTGCAGACGAATCGGAATTTCGGTCTTCCGTAAGGTTCAACAGTAAAAGTGCTACGCCGGCCAAAAATAACACCGCAATTCTGCCCACTCCCAGTTCTTTGATTTTCCCAAGCACCTTATCCATTCTCGTCCTCCACTACAGTAATATGTATATGCTCTACGCCGATATTATAGAATTCGCACAAATACTTTTTTACATCCTCCTCTGTTCCGGATTCCCGAAGCAACACCGTCACTTCACTCACCTCAGCCAATTCCTGCTCCATAACCACGGCCACCCGAACACCCACCACCGGATAGTTTGCTTTCTGCAACACTGAGAGGAGTCTGGACTCCGCACTTTGCACGTAAAATGGCAACAAATCTTCACCACCTCCCTGCGTGTTCGTATTCGATTCGCTACCGCCTACCCATTCCTTCATGTACTCCGGCACCTGCTCCCCCGACAGAAATGCCGCAATCGGTGATAGTATATACACTGCCAACAAACATCCGGTAACAAACCGAAGGTATTTGCCGTAACGCTCCAAATCAGTAATCTGCAAGATTACATTCATTATGACCATCAAAATGATAATCCTTTGCACTGTCTCTAACACGCGCTTCCCTCCTCCCTCACCGATTGGTAGTCACGGCGGCAATTACAATCACCAACGCAAATGCGATGGTGGCCGTCAACAATATTCCCAGCAATAACTGTACTGCCTCTGCCGTTTCCTCCAAACATGCCACCATGGACTTGTCCGCAATAGGAGCCACAGCTGCCGCGGCAAAACGAAACAACAGTTGATAGAGAAAGAGTTTTAGCAGTGGTCTGACGCACAACACCACAAGAAGTAGCACGCCGGCAATTCCCACAGCATTTTTCAGAACCACTCCCGCACTAAGCACCGTCTCTGTGGCTCCGGAAAACAGTCCGCCCAAACCCGGAATGGCACTGAGGGCATTGACAACCGTACTCTGTTTCAATCGGTCTACCCCCGGTGTCAGCAAGCCATTTACCGTAGAAAATCCGGTGACCACCAACAACACGCACTTCTTTCCCCAGACGATAACACGCTTCACAAGGCTTGCAAATCCTCCCAACGAATCCTCCATGGGCAGTCGATTGCTCACCGCCAACAACAGATAAATATTGCACAGCGGAAGCAACGCATTTACCATAATGTTCTGCATCAATGAAACAACCATAATGTATATCTGATAAAACGCCGTCACGGACGTAATTCCCGTACAGAACGTAATGCTGGCCAGATAAATGGGCACCAACATATTCATAATATTCAGCAATCGACTCATGGTGGCCACCGTAAGCGTGGCAGCTTCTATGTAGGCATTGACCAACACCGCAAAGAGCATCAAAAATGTCACGTAATTGCCCATCTTCGCCACCTGCGGATTATGAAATGCTTTGGAAAAGGCCGAAAACAGTGACGAAATTGCCACGATGAAAAATAATTTTGCGAACAACTGTAGGTCCATTGTAACCCCGGAGAAGACTCTGCCCCCTAAGACGGCCAACACCCCCGACAAAGTAATTCCCTCCTCTGACAACAGCAAGTCTGATAACATGTCTCCAAAGGACAGATGTTCCGTTTCTTCCGAGCTTCCCAACAGTGCATCCAACTCTGCGTAGTCTAACTGCTCCTGCAAAGCTCCCACATAAGACTCTCCTGCGCTCTCCTCTTTCGCACCAGCCGTTATCATGGGAAGCAGGAAAATGAGTGCCGCCCATAAGATTCGCATTTTCCGCCTACGCAAATTGCATAATCACCTCCACCAACTGAAGAAGCACCGGCATACTGATGGCCAAAATGGACAACTTGGCCACCATAGCCACTTGCTCCCCCAGGGCATGATATCCGGCATCCTTACACAACGCCGTACCCAATTCTCCCACATAAGCAATTCCGGTGATCTTCAGCAAAATGGCATAGTACACACTGTCCACCCCCAAGGTAGAAAATATTCCGGACATCGTTCCGAGGATTCCGGACAACTTGGATACACTGACAATCAACAAATACATACAGGCGCCCAAAGTAATCACCGTTGCCAACGTACCATCGACCTTCTTGGCCATCCCCGCTCCCAGCATTGCCACCATGCACACCAACACTGCTGTAATCATAAGACACCTCCGCTACATACCGTCAAAGGAAAATAACGTTTCGATGGTCGTAAACAAATCCGCCACATACGGCAACACCCAAGACAGCACAAGAACCAGTCCCGCCAGGCTGGTGAGGAACGACAGATCCTCCCGTCCCGAATGCTTTAATATCTGTCCCAACATGGAAACCAGAATTCCCACAGCGGCAATTTTAAATATCAAATATACGCTCATTGCCCTTGTCCTCCTTTACTCATTTGCGGGGTTATCTACAGCAAGATAAGTGTCATAAAGACGCCCAACAAAATTCCGAGATTCCGATATAGACGACATTTCTGCGCCACTTCACCGTTCAATACCTGAAGTTCCCCATCGGCATAAGCAACATATCGTTGCAGAATATTCTCTTGCATCTTACGGTCCGCCAGCCCCAGTTGCTCTCCCAAGGAGGCAAATTGTCGAATATCCTGCTCCTTCATACAGGCACTGTCCAGTCTGCGAAATGCAACCTCTTGCCATATCACCGACACCGGTTCCCCGGTATACGCAAGCAGTCGATCGGCAATTTCAAAAAACGCCTGTCCATACGTATTGTCTGCATGTTCACCGGTGAGCCTCAGGGCTTCCGGCAATGGTATCCCTGTACTTCGTATCTGTGCCTGTAATAGTTCCACCGCACGCTTTCCGTCTGTCAGTCGTTCTTGCCGCATACGCAGTTGCCGACCCAACATCCCTCCGCCAAGAGCCCCCGCTCCGATTACGCATATTGCTCCCAACATTCTAATCCACATTTGCCGCCTCCATCATCATTCTGCGCCGTCCTCCGTTCTCGCGGAAAATGGTCACAATCCCACGAAACTGCCCTTGTTCCAACAATTCTCGCCACTCCTTCTGCCGAAGCAACTCCTTCTTGCTTCCCGCATGACAGGTTGCTAGCATATAACATCCTCTCCCCAAAGCTTCTCGAACCGCACCAAGGTCCTCAGTCCCGCTGACTTCGTCCAATGCCAAATACTCCGGTGCCATGGTTCGCAGTAACATACGGAGTCCCTCTCGCTTCCCACAAGCATCCAGTACATCGGTACGAGGTCCCAGTGCATTTTGCGGAATCCCCTCATAGCAAGCGGCAATTTCCGAGCGTTCATCTACAACCCCTACGGTATATCCGCCTTCCGACAATGCCCGTATCATATCTCTAAGAAGCGTAGTCTTACCGCCCCCCGGAGGTGATAAAAACACAAGACTTCCGGGGTTGTTCAGAAGGTCATAATGCTTCAATACCTCCTGTCCGCAGCCCCGGTGCTCATGAGCAACCCGAAAGTTCATGGAACCGATTCGGTGCATACGAAATCCTCCACCGGAATCGGGAAGCATCTCTCCGCAAATGCCCACACGGTGCCCCCCGGCAATGGTTAAATACCCTTGCCTCAATTGTTCCTCCGCAGCATACACCGAATAGTTGCACAAGTAGGTGAGCATCTCCGGGAGCAACTCCTTCCTCAAAACATATGCCTGTCCCTTCTCTAATATGTTTCTTCCTTCTGCGGAACAACTTGCAATCCTTCCGCCGCCTTCCCTTAGGAACCACTCATCTCCCGCATAACGCAGAAATACCGGTTGTCCACTCCGCAATCGAATCTCCTCCAATTTCGAAAAATCCTCCACTGCACCTTGCAAACAAGTTCGTAGCACCAGCGGAAATACCCGTAACACTTCTTCTCTGGTTCCCATACCGTCCTCCTTTTGCACAACGCGAAAGTTGTATGTCTCTTCCCGGCATTTCCCACACCTCTTGTCCCAATATATGAGTAGCAGTTGAAAATATGCCATTGCAAAAATAAAGTTTATGACGTATTCTATGCTTATGGTGATCGAAGAGTTAACCTCTTCGCACAGCGAAGAGCTACTCTCTTTGCGTTGCAAAGAGCTACCAACCCATGCACACGATTGCACTATCGTGCAATCGGCGCAGAAAGCGAGGAAGTATGAGATATGGATTAATCGGAGAGAAGCTGGGACACAGCTACTCCAAGAAGATACATGAGGGGCTTCGAAACGTCCCCTATGAATTGATTGAACTGACAAGAGAAGAACTGGATATGTTCATGAAAGAACGGGCATTTTGCGGAATCAATGTGACGATTCCGTACAAACAAACCGTAATGCCCTACCTGGATCGGATCGATGCATCCGCAGAGGCCATCGGTGCAGTCAATACCATTGTAAATGAGGACGGACATCTGGTAGGTTACAACACGGACTATTATGGTTTCGAATCTACGATTCGAGATAACCACATTGATATTACCGGACGAAAGGTTCTGATGTTGGGCAACGGTGGAGCTTCTAAGGCCGTATATGCTGTCTTGACCTCTTTCTCTCCCTCTGAGATTGTTACGGTAAAGTATAAAAGCGAACCGGGAGTATGTACCTACGAAGAAGCCGCAAAATATCACACCGATGCCACACTGATTGTAAACACAAGCCCCGTCGGAATGTTTCCTAACACAGATAACTCCCCTATTGACTTGACTCCCTATACGAATCTGACTGCAGTTGTAGACATTATCTACAATCCTAAGAAGACCAAACTCCTACTTCAGGCAGAAACCATGGGGATTCCGGCTTATAACGGCTTATGGATGTTAGTGCAACAAGCACGTCGCGCTTCTGAACTATTCTTCCGGGATCGTCTATCCGATGAATTAACGAAAGATGTTTATAAGAGTTTATAAAAAAGCAAATGCTTGTACTTAGAATTACAATTATAACAAGACAAAAAAATACCCGAAAGGCCAATGCCTTTCGGGTAAAATCTTTCATGCGAGATTATACTCTCTTCATGTACTCACCGGTTCTGGTGTCGATCTGAATCGTCTCACCTTCGTTAACGAACAAAGGTACCTGAACGGTAGCACCGGTCTCAACGGTTGCGGGCTTGGAAGCGCCGGTAGCCGTATCACCCTTAAATCCGGGCTCGGTAGCAGTAATCTGAAGTTCTACAAACAACGGAGGCTCGATTGCAAATACTGCTCCGGCATGAGAAAGCATCTTAACCATCTCATTCTCCTTAACGAACTTCAAAGAATCGCCGATCTGATCCTCGGTCATAGCGATCTGGTCATAAGTCTCTACGTTCATGAAGTAGTAGAAATCACCGTCGCTGTACAGATACTGCATATCACTTCTCTCGATATGAGCCTGGGGATATTTTTCAGTGGGGCGGAAAGTCTTCTCAACAACACCACCATTTTTAATGTCCTTCAACTTTGTACGAACAAATGCTGCGCCTTTACCCGGCTTAACATGCTGGAACTCAATAACCTGATATACGTTACCATCCATCTCAAGTGTAAGGCCGTTTCTAAATTCGCCTGCTGATACCATAAGGGAATCCTCCTTCATTTTCACTATGGTATAGTTTAGCCTATTTATACCTCATTTTCAACTCTTTTTTTTCGAAAAAGCGCTTTTTTTATGATTCACGCGCTTTTCCCGCGAAAAAAGCAGGCTTTCACAGGCACTTTTTCTATAATTCAATCAACTTCTTATCGGAATGGGTGAGATTCTCGCAACCGTTATTACGCACGATTACCAAATCCTCGATGCGCACACCACCGAAATTCTGCACATAAATGCCCGGCTCTACCGTCACCAGCATGCCGTCTTCAAACAGAAGCTCACTCTTCGGTCCGGCATTTGGCGTCTCGTGAACCTCTAGGCCAATGCTGTGGCCGGTACTGTGACCGAAGCACCCTTCATACCCTGCTTCGTAGATAATATTTCGCGCAATGGCATCAATCTCCCGTCCCGTCATACCGGCGTGAATGCCTTGCAAAGTGGTCTCTTGCGCCCGCAATACCGTCTCGTAA
This sequence comes from Lachnospiraceae bacterium, assembly GCA_045546575.1. Lineage (GTDB taxonomy): Bacteria > Bacillota > Clostridia > Lachnospirales > Lachnospiraceae > ISDg. The sequence continues at coordinate 28,441 of JAZQDC010000020.1, forward strand.
ATGTGCTTCTGTTTCTCATTTGCCTTACCGAGAACCACCGTTCTGGTCATGTCCGAGCAGTAACCTTTGTATCGACATCCAAAGTCCATCGTTACGAAATCACCGTATTGCAACTGTTTCTCCGAGGGCATGGCATGGGGCATGGACGAATGAATTCCCGAAGCCACAATGGGCGGAAAGGAACTCCCCTCCGCTCCATGCAACTGCATGAAATACGTAAGCTTCGCAGCAATCTCCAGCTCTGTTACCCCGGGCTTTAATTCGCCTAGAATCTGCGAAAATGCCAGGTCTCCGATGTGCTCTGCCTTCCGCAGGTACTCCAGTTCCTGTGCTGTCTTGACGCGACGTAGCGCAGCCAACTCATTTCCCATGGGTACCATCTCACAAGGTATCTCCTTACGGTAGTCACTGTATAAGGCAAAGGTCACGTTGTCCTGTTCAAATGCCAAGGTACCGATACCACTCTCTCGCACCAATCGTCCCAATAATGCCGCATAGCCACCTGCCTCGGCGATGTCCAACACTTCGCATTCCGTAGCCTCTTGCTTGGCCTGGAACAAGAACCGAAAGTCCGTCAAAAGATATGCTTGTTCCGGCAACAGCAATAAGCAACCGGTGTCGTTGGTATAGCCTGTGAGATACCGTACATTTGCCAGATCGGTTACCAGAACGCCTTCCGCTCCCACGGCCTCTCGTACCAAAGTAAGGGCCTTGGAAAATAAATCTCTACTCATCTCTACCTCCGAAGATATGTCCGTCTGCGACATACTATTGTTCATTTTTCTCCCTACGCAATGCCAAGATACGATCCATAGCCATGATATATCCCCTTAGCCCCTGTCCGTAGATCTGCTCGTCACAAGCAGGTGCCGTCACGCTGATGCGACGGAATTCCTCTCTGCTGTGAATATCCGAAATGTGCACCTCCACCTTGGGCTCAAAGAAGGACTTCAGTGCATCATGAATGGCATAACTATAGTGGGTATAAGCTCCGGGGTTGATAATGATACCTTCCATCCCCTCAAAATACGCCTGCTGTATGCGGTCAATGATTCCACCCTCGTAGTTGCTCTGGTAGAACTGCACTTCCACATCCCGCTTGCCCGCTTCCTCTTCCATCATGCGAAGCAGACTGTTATAGTCCTGCTTACCGTATATATCCGGCTCCCGAACTCCCAGCATATTGAGATTCGGTCCGTTAATCACAAGTATCTTTGTCATCTCTATATACTCTCCTCTATGTTCTTCACTATCTCATCTGCGGTTCGTCCGTCCACCTTCACCACACGATGTGCCACCATCTGATAAACGAACCTCCGCTCCACCAGACGCTTGCGAATCGTCTCTTCCTTGTTCGGTGTCTGCAACAATGGTCTCGTGGTATCGCCCTGTAAATGCTCAATAATGGTCTCCGGCGTTGCGCTGAGATATAATACAATCCCCAGTTTTCGCATATACTTCTGATTCTCCGGGCGCACCGGCATACCTCCGCCGGTGGCAATGACATAGTGCTTAGCACTCTTTAATAGCCCTTTTAGCACCATGCTCTCCAAGTCGCGGAAATATTCCTCCCCCTTGGTGGCAAAGATCTCCGAGATGCTACACCCCATCTTTTCCTCAATCAAAGCGTCGGTATCCAGGAATTCAAATCCCAGCTTCTCCGCCAGTTTCTTGCCTACCGTGGACTTACCACAGCCCATGAAGCCAATCAATATCACGTTGGTCTGTTTCAACTTCTTCAAGCGATCTTGCTTATAAAAATGCAACACCACTTTCTCCAACTTCCGCTTCAGAACAATCTGAATCTCTTCTCGCTTATTAATTGGTTTCACCAAGACGGAACGAATGCCTGCAAGATTGGCACCGTATACGTCCGTAAAGAGCTGATCACCGATGAACAAGGTATTCTTCTTGGTGGTTCGCATCAGAAGCATTGCCTTCCGATAATTCTTAGTAACAGGCTTATGAGCATCAAAGATATAATGTAATTTCACGCCCTTAATGGTCACACCCTTATAAAATCGACGTACTCGAGGTGCCTTGTTGTTGGACAACAGGCAGATACGGAACCCCATGGCATTTAACCGCTTGAACAGTTCAATGACCTGCTCATTTGCATCCGCTCCGTGCTCCACCAACGTATTGTCGATATCGTATATCAGTCCCCGGTAGCCCTTCTTGTATAAGGTTTCGTAGTCGATATCATAACTGGATTCGGCCATCTCTGCCGGATAAAACTTTCGAAACATACTAATCCTCCATGTATTATTTCCACTAACAATTTTCTATCAATGCGGCAAACAAACGCCTTGCCGTCTCGTGTTCGCCGGTCAAATGCTCCGGATGCCATTGCACCCCCAGAAAATACGGGTGTCCCTCTAACTCCGCCGCTTCAATGATACCATCTCTGCTTTGGCCGCTGATTCGTAATCCTGCTCCCGGTGTAGCAATGCACTGATGATGAAAGCTATTGGTGCGAAGGCGCTCCACTCCGAGCACCGTCCACAGTTGGCTTCCCACCGTTATATGCACGTCATGAGTCAGAACATCATCTCCCGCCACTTGATAATGCTGCAAAGAAGTAATGCCCTTCATATCCTGATACAAACTTCCTCCGAAAGCAACGTTCATCATCTGCAATCCACGGCAAATGCCCAGCACAGGCTTGCGCATCTCCCGAAGTTCTCTCAGCGCCGTCAGTTCCGGTGTATCCCTGGCAGTACAGATATCTCCGCACCCTTGCATGACATCCTCTCCGTAATACGCGGGGTTCACATCCGGTCCCCCGGGAAATACATATCCGTCTCCCCGAAGGAGCACTTCCCTCTCAGAGGAAAATCCGAGATACGGCTCTCCACCCGCCTCTTGTATACTTCGTATGTACGCCTCTACAACAAACCAACGCCTGCGTTCTCTGTCGTACTGCGGAAAGACTCCGATTCTCGGTTTCATTTTCGTTCTCCTACTGCGATCTCTTCCTGACACTATAATCAACTTGACGAGAAATATACCACGAGAACTGCAACCCCGCTCGAATCATTATACTACCATTTGCCAATCTAGTAAAGGAAAACTGAAAATTTCACAATCATAAATTTGTACCCGTCGCCCCCTGTGTTGTTCTTCGTATTGCCTCTCGGGTGGTTTCTCCCCGCCCTTGCCCCGCCCCGTGGGACTGTGGATTCTCTGCCCATGTGCACCGGCCCCCTTGGAAAATACACGCTCATTTCCTGCTGACGCTTCTACTATCTCTTATCTCGTCCATTTTGCAAACTTGTGCTTCGCATTTCGAGCAGTGCAAAATGAACGATGATAGCAGAACCGCAGCGACGGAAATTTCCGCGATGCATGTTCCAAGGGGGCCGGTGCACATGGGCAGAGAATCCACAGTCCCACGGGGCGGGGCAAGGGCGGGGGACCGACCATAGAAGCAACGAGGACAAAACAACAGAGGCCACTTGCGTGACCTCCGTGTATATCATATTCCTTGCGGAACAAGAACCAATAACTATTCTTCGCCTTCTGCCTTGTCCTTCTCGGCTTCTTCGATTACCTTTGCCTGTACATCGGACGGTGCGGGCTCATAACGCTCGAATGCGTAAGAGTATTCACCGATACCTCCGGTCATGGAGCGAAGGTCTGTGGAGTAACCATACAAACCTGCCATAGGAATATCCGCAACGATCTCCTGCTTACCGCCTGTCAACGGGTTCATACCGAGTACACGACCGCGACGCTTGCTCAAATCGCCCATAATATCACCGGTGAACTTATCCGGAATTACGACCTTCAAAGATGCGATAGGCTCCAAAAGAATCGGGGTTGCATCCATGATACCTGCCTTAAATGCCTTGATAGCCGCCAACTTGAACGCCATCTCGTTGGAGTCTACCGGATGGTAGGAACCGTCCACCAAGGTTGCCTTCACACCAACTACGGGATAGCCGGCAAGAGGTCCCTTAAGAACGCTTTCCTGAATACCCTTCTCAACCGCAGGGAAGAAGTTCTTCGGAACTGCACCACCGAAAATCTTCTCTTCGAATACGTAAGGTGTCTCCAAATCACCGGAGGGCTCAAATACCATAACAACATCACCGAACTGACCGGCGCCACCGGACTGCTTCTTATGACGTCCTTGAACCTGAACTTTCTTACGAATGGTCTCACGGTACGGAATTCTAGGCTTCATTGTAACGATTTCAACCTTATAGCGACCAAGCAACTTGCTTGCCACAACCTCCAAATGCTGCTCACCGAGACCATACAGCAAGGTCTGACGATTCTCCTTATCATTGACAACCTTAAGTGTCTTATCCTCTTCCATTAACTTCGCAAGGGCCTGAGATACCTTATCATCGTCGCCCTTGGACTTCGCCATAAAGCGAACGTATGTATACGGTACCGAAAGTTTTGCCGCATCATAAATAATGGGATTCGCCTTCGTAGACAGGGTATCACCGGTCTGTGTATCGGAGAGCTTACCGATAGCACCGATATCACCGGCATACAGCTCCTTCACTTCAATCTGCTCCTTGCCACGAAGCACGTACAGACGGGAAAGCTTCTCCTCTGTGCCCTTATTTGCATTATAAATGGTGGCATCCGACTTCAATACACCGGAGCAAACCTTAATCAACGAGAACTTGCCGATGAACGGATCTGCAATGGTCTTCCACACCTTAGCGGAGAAGTCCTTATTCGCATCGTAATCCGCGAAGAAGGTGGTCTCGGTCTTCTGGCTCATACCGGTTATAACGCCCTTATTGGGAGACGGGAAATACTTATCAATAGCCTGCAACAGCGCAAATGTACCGCGCGCCTGAATACCGGACCCACAGAGTACCGGAACCATCTCACCGGCACCTACGCTCTGACGAATGGCATTCTCAATCTCAACCATGGTGAACTCTTCGCCTTCGAAGTATTTCTCCATCAGTTCCTCGCTGGTCTCCGCAATGGATTCCATCAAAGCACCCCGATACTGCTCACTATAGTCCATGCAGTAATCCGGAATGTCACCATCTACATATTCGCCCAAATTGTTGCTGAAACGGCGTCCTGCCATCTTCACAACATTTACGAAACCAACAAACTTCTCATTCTCACGAATCGGGGTATGGAAAGGTGCAATACGATTGCCGTAGCGCTCCTTCAACTCCTCAACAACGTTACGGTAGCTGGCATTGTCATCGTCCATATCCGTTACGAAGAACATACGAGGCAAATGATAGCGCTCGCACATATCCCATGCCTTCACGGTTCCCACTTCAATACCTGCCTTGGCGGAAACAACGATAATCGCTGCATCTGCTGCACTGACTGCTTCTTCTACTTCGCCTACAAAATCGAAATATCCGGGAGTATCCAAGAAATTAATCTTCGTCTCCTCCCACAAAATCGGAACCACCGTAGTACTAATCGAGAATAAGCGCTTCTGCTCTTCCTTGTCATAGTCACTGATGGTGTTGCCCTCTTCCACCTTGCCCATACGCTTCGTAATACCGGTGGTATAAGCCATAGCCTCCACCAATGTAGTCTTACCGCAGCCTCCGTGGCCGAGTACAACGACGTTTCGAATCTTCTCATACTTATAGGTTTGCATACTCCTGTTCCTCCATTCCGACAGAAATTCAAAATTCATAGTGCTATTTTAACAAAAAAACTTTTCGAAATCAATTCCTTTTGTTGATTTTAACAACATTTCAAGCACTTTTTCTTCATTTTCATCTGCCGAGTGAAAGAATGACATTCTATTTTGCAGAAACGCCTAAATGTTTCTCCAAAACATCAAAGGATGCGGGTCCTACAGTCAAAAATGCCTCGTAGGCTTCCTTCTCACTCATGCCCTTATCGGACTGCAACGCCTCAATAATATCGGAGCAATAGAAATAACCGAACATATACGGAAGATAAATGCCCGGGTCTGCCACTACCATCTCGTGGAATTCAATAGCAGTAGCCTCATCATCGATCAAATGCTCGGCAATGTACTCATACACCTGATCAGAGTCCCAACCGTAGTAATTCACACCGATGTCCACAAGGCAAGCCAAGGTCATGGAATAGTTATAATCAAAATTAAACATCTCCGCTACTGCGTCGTCATCCAGACACCAAGAGTAGGCATTGCTACCTGCCATGGTTGCCCATCCTTCCATGTAACCGAGATATGTGAACAACGCATTTACCGGATGATAACCTTCCAAGGAGGTGAAGAACTCATCCTGGTACAAGTGTCCCGGATAGCCCTCGTGTGCCAAAGTGGAATACAGCATCACATTGCTGTCGGTCATACCGGGATTCACACGAATCACCTTGCGATCCGGATTGTCAAGCTGCGGTGTCAAGAAGTACGCCAACACACCATCTACCTGTAACTCTTCCGGCAAGAAGGACAAAATGTATGTGGTCTCGTCGATGGTCGGATAATGCTCCTTAATCTTCTCCTTCAACTGCTCAAGCATCTCTTCCGCAGTGTAAGGATAGTCCGCTTCGAAATACTTATCCACCGCATCGGAATGGAACATAAGTACCGCATAGTACTTTGTCAGTGTTTTCTCCAGTTTCTTTTCCAGATACTCAAACATCTCATCCATAGTCATATCAGAACCGGTATAACTCTGTGCAAGATACGCGTAATACTCTTTTCCTCCGTCCTTATGTGCTAAGCCCTCCGCTGCCACAACATAAGTCTCCACGGAATCCAAATCCACCAAGTACTGCTTCATAGAAGGTACAATCATATCAACTACAATATCTTCTACCTGTGCCACATATGCGGCCTTCTCATCCGCCGTCAGCCCCTGAACCTCGCCGATGTTAGTTTCAAATGCAACTACAAAGGGATGCTTCTCCGTTCCGGTAAAGCCTTCCGCGTATCCTCTGGACGCTTCCAACATATATTCCGTAGGACACAATCCATTCTTGCAGTCTTCAAGTACTGTCTCCATCACCAACTCAAGATAAGCCGGAAGTGCTTCCAGAGTAGCAATATATTCAAGAACGTCCTTCTCCTCGAGAAGTGGGTACTCCGTCATACAAGTAGCAATTCCGCTAATGGCATTGCTATTGGAAGACAACAGTGAACTGTAGCAAGGAATAATATCCTTCGCCGAAATCGCCAACGCAAATTCATACGCCATACGATCATAATTCACCTTCTGGGAAGCTGTGAGATAATCGTACTCAAACTCCTCCAAGCGCTTCTGCCACTCTACACATTCCTCACCGAACTCTTGAAGGCTCTCCGAAGTCTCTCCCAAGTCGGTACCGATTTCAATACCGTAATTCTCCGGGTGCTGCAACATAAAATGCAAACTTACACTATCGGCCGCCGCATATTCCACGAAAAACTCCGTCAGATACGCATCAAATGCCTCCTGTTCCTGCTCCAGTACTTCCTCATCCACCCCCGGAGCCACCGTAGGCGTAGGAGTACTTGTGGGCGACGGTTGTTCTGCTCCCTCCGTAACAGTTATCGTAGGCGTAGGCGTTCCGGTACTCTCCGGCTTCTTCTCCGCATCGTCACTACAACCAACCAGCATGCACAACACCAATAGCATGCATAACCACAGTTTCATCATCTTCTTCATAATTTCTAACCTCCATGTTTCTTATGTACCGCCATAACGGCACTTAGGATAATTCTCCCCATAGTGCTATGCACTACTCCCCTATTATACACACCCTCTGTGCATTTTACAACCAAAAAGGAGGGCGATATACGCCCTCCCTAATGTCATTACTCTGCTGTAGTGGCGGGTTCTACCACATCTTCCTCTTCAATGGACTTGCCCATAAATGCGGGAAGTTCCATACCTGCCTGGCGGAACAGTTCATTCATGGGAGGAATGGACTTCATCATACCGGACAGAAAGTTCGCTGTCACGGGTGACTCACCATCCTTGCCACCGTTCATGGAATCCCATACGGTAACCTTATCAATCTTGATGTTCTTAATCGCATCCACCTGAATCTGCATAAGATCCTGCATCTTGTCTGCAAGCATCAACTTAACAGCTGCATCGGGATCGCCACCGGCCGCATTTACGAGTTCACGCATACCTTCGGCCTGCTTCATAAGCATCTCCTGAATACCACGAGCCTGTGCTTCCATCTTCGCATAGATAGCGTCAGCCTCACCCTTCGCCTTACGACGTACAACTTCGGCCTCAGCCTCTGCTGCGATCTCTGCTTTCTCCTTCTCAATCTGTGCCTTGACAATAACATCGGCATGCTGAGTTGCTCGCTCTAACTGAGCACGAGTCTCTTCTGCTTGTTGCTGTGCGATGTAGGCTTCTTCCTTGGCCTTCGCAGCCTGTACGGACTCTGCGGCTACGGCGATACGAAGCGCCTCAGCCTCTTTCTCACGACGCAACGCCTCGGACTGGGATACCTCAATCTTAGCTTCGTTCTCACCCTTGATAGCCATAGCATTTGCCGCAGACACTTGGATACGTTGGTCTCTGCGGGCATTTGCCTGACCAATCTCACCGTCTTTGTCCTTCTCGGCAACGCTCTTCTTCGCGTCGTTGATAGCCTTAGCTGCTGCTTCCTTACCAAGTGCATCGATGTAACCGGACTCGTCGTTAATATCGGTAACGTTTACGTTAATGAGACGAAGACCGATTTTCTTCAACTCCGCCTCCACGTTGTTGGCAACGGAAATCAAGAATTTATCACGGTCTGCATTGATCTCCTCAATGTCCATGGTTGCGATAACGAGACGCAACTGACCGAGAATAATATCCTTCGCAAGTTCCTGAATCTCCTGCAACTTCAAACCAAGCAAGCGCTCAGCCGCATTCTGCATAACGCCGGGCTCCGTAGAAATACCAACAGTGAATCGAGACGGAACATCTACACGAATGTTCTGCTTGGACAAAGCACTTCTCAAATCCACGTTCATGGAAATGGGCGTCAAGTCCAAGTACTGATAGGACTGCAAAATCGGAACGATAAATGCGGCACCACCGTGAATACACTTAGCCGAGCGGTTCTCACCGTTCTTATCGGTGCCAACCTTACCGTAGATAACCAAAATCTTGTCCGAAGGACACTTACGATAGCGTGACAAGATGCCACAGAGAACTACCACAAGAATCAGGACAATCACACCAACCAATATAAATGTCGGTTCCATAGCATTACCTCCAAATCAAATAATTATTCTGCCTCCACAACAAGCTGACTGTTCCGCACGTCTACGATACGAACCGATGCTCCCGTAGGTATCGCTTCTTCCGCATCCGTTACGGCATCCATCTCTTGCAGCTGCCCTTGAATCATAACATTTACCTTACCGATACCCTGTCCCTTCGGCGGAACTCTCAGATACACGCTTCCCGTAGCCCCCAGAGCATTGTTAATCTCCATGGTACCATTCTGTGCCAACTTCTTCATAGAGTGAATCAGCCATGACACCAAGAACATCATCACTACACCTGCCAGTAGTGCAACAACCATGGTCACCGGCACCGAACAGTCATTATGAAGCATGGATACTGCCGTCCAAGCGAACACGCACAACAGTGCCATAACGCTCTGTACGGAGAACAACCGGAAGGTGTCGAAGTCCAGCGGGTTGCTACCATCATCCAGGGTATCCATGAAGTCCGTTCCCACATCGATGTCATCCATACCGCTTCCGCCCTCACCGATACCAATGAGTAGCAAAACAGCCTGTAGAATAAAAATCAGGGTTGACGGAATCGCAACCAAATACAGTCCCTTTTCTAGCGCCGTTAAGGCTTCCCACCATTCGCTCATAAGATACCTCATTTCTTTACTCTGCTAACACAGTTATGTAAATGCTATTTACACACATTATAGCCTTTGTCGTATAAATTGTCAATATGAAGTTTTTTAATTTTTCGTCATAATTTTTTCATCGGATACCCCCTTGCATTTTCCTACCATCTTTGATACTATAAAGGTATCGTAAATGCTATTTACAAGATTAGAAACATCGGTGCTCTCATTTTACTATTCGAAGAGCTCCATTTAGGAAAGGAATCATGCCCATGGACAGAACTGAACTTGGACGTTTGATCAAAGAAGCCAGATTGGCGAAGAAGATGACACAAAGCGAGGTTGTAGGAACCTTTATTACACGAAATATGCTGAGCCAGATTGAGAGTGGTACGGCGATTCCTTCGATTAAGACGTTGGAATACCTATCCAAGAAACTGGACATTTCCATTAAGATGTTGACCCCCGAGGCGCAGAACACGGATGCCGATAACAATGCCGGCTCCTTTGCTCCCATTGTGAAGGCCAAAGACGCTTACCGCAAGGGCGAATATGTCGCCGCTATTGATCTGGTCAAGCCCCTGCTGTCCGTTACCGACGCCGACGCTTACGACGAGGCTTGCGCCATCTATACCTTGGCTTGCTTGGCTTGCAGTAAGTCAGAGGAACTCTCCACCGGCGTACGTCTGAATCATGCCAAGGAAGCAATGCTTTTTGCAGAGAAAGGAATCTACGCCAGCAGCGAGTGCAAGGCAGCGGCCTTTGAGCAGTTGAAGATGTTGTCGAAGATGTAATATCTTTATTCTGAATCAATGGAAATATTACAAAATAAAACCCCGGATTCCTTCCTCGGAACCCGGGGTTCATTTATTAGCTTACTGCTGTTCTACCTGAATCTTCTTAATCTCTTTGGTGTCGATTTCCTCACGGATTGCCGCAATGAAATCTGCAAGAGGCTTCTGACCTTCGTCACCGAGGAAACGGCTTCTTACGGATACAACGCCTTCTTCCTCTTCCTTCTGTCCTACAACCAACATGTAAGGAATTCTCTGGAGACGTGCCTCACGAATCTTGTAACCGATCTTCTCCGCACGCTCGTCCACGGAAGAACGAATGCCACGCTTACGAAGCTCTGCATTTACCTGATTTGCGTAATCGTTGTACTTCTCGGAGATAGGAAGTACCTTCACCTGCTCGGGACACAACCACGTCGGGAACATGCCGGCATACTTCTCCGTCAACCAAGCGAGAGTTCTCTCGTAGCAACCCATACTGGTTCTGTGGATGATATACGGACGAACCTTGTCACCGTTCTGGTCTACGTAGTACATATCAAACTGCTCCGCAAGTACCGCATCCCACTGAATCGTAATCATGGTATCTTCCTTGCCATACACGTTCTTGGCCTGGATGTCTACCTTAGGGCCGTAAAATGCGGCTTCGCCGATGCCCTCTACGAAAGGAATTCCCAGTTCATTTAACACGTCACGAATGTTCTGCTCCGTCTCTTCCCATACTTCAGCGGAGCCTACATACTTCTCCGTATTCTCGGGATCCCAACGGGACAGACGATACGTTACATCCTCTTCTACACCCAGCGTTCTCAGACAGTAGCTTGCAAGGGCAAGACACTTCTTGAACTCCTCTACCATCTGGTCGGGACGTACAATCAAGTGACCCTCGGAGATGGTAAACTGACGTACACGGGTTAAGCCGTGCATCTCGCCGGACTCCTCGTTACGGAACAACGTGGAGGTCTCACCGTAACGGATCGGGAGATCACGATAGGACTTCTGGCTTGCCTTGTATACATAGTACTGGAACGGGCAGGTCATAGGACGAAGGGCAAATACTTCCTTGTCCTTATCCTCGTCACCCATAACAAACATGCCTTCCTTGTAGTGATCCCAATGACCGGAGATCTTGTACAAGTCGCTCTTGGCCATAAGCGGCGTCTTAGTACGAACGTAACCCCACTCGTTGTCCTCCAAGTCCTCAATCCAGCGTTGCATGGTCTGAATCATCTTGGCACCCTTAGGCATGAGAAGCGGTAAGCCCTGACCGATAACATCCACTGTGGTGAAGAGTTCCATCTCTCTACCCAACTTATTATGGTCACGCTTCTTGATGTCTTCAAGATGCGCAAGGTATGCTTCCAAATCTGCATTCTTCGTAAATGCCGTTCCGTATACACGGGTCAACATCTTATTCTTCTCGCTACCTCTCCAGTAGGCACCGGAAGAGGAAATGAGCTTAATTGCCTTAAGACTCTTGGTACTCATCAAGTGCGGTCCCGCACACAGGTCCACAAATCCCCCCTGATCGTAGAAGGAAATCTCCGCATTCTCCGGAAGATCCTCAATCAACTCTACCTTGTAAGGCTCGCCCTTCTCCTGCATAAATGCAACGGCCTCGGCACGAGGAAGCGTAAATCTCGTAAGTTCCTTGCCTTCCTTGATAATCTTCTTCATCTCTGCCTCAATGGCATCCAAAGCTGCACGATCCAAGGACGGCATATCAAAATCGTAGTAGAAACCACTCTCGATGGACGGTCCGATGGCGCATTTTGCTTCGGGATAGAGACGCTTTACAGCCTCCGCAAGCACGTGAGAAGCCGTGTGACGGTATGCTGCCTTACCTGCCTCATCATTAAAGGTCAGGATGCTGAGTTCACAATCCGCATCCACTACGGTACGCAGGTCTACCACCTGACCATTTACCTCTGCGGCACATGCCATACGTGCCAAGCCTTCGCTGATGTCCTTTGCAATGTCAATGACGGACATTGCGCTTTCGTACTCCTTACAGGAGCCGTCTTTCAACGTAATCTTCATAAGTTACCTCACTTTCTGCGCCGTAGCGCGGTTCGAATATTTGATTCGGTATCAACAGAGGATTATGCAATGAAAAAAATCCCTGTTGACACACATGTATCAACAGGGACGAATAATCTCGCGGTTCCACCCTATTTGGCTCTCATAATGCGAGAACCCACTTCATTACGACGATAACGGAGTCACCGTGCCGGATTAGGGCCGCTAAGAGGTGGTCTTCCACAAAGTCATCTCGGGGACGCTTTCAGCTCAGTACGGGTACCGGCGTCCTTCTCTGGCGAAATCTACGATGTGTACTCTTCTCTATCATAGCTTTTTCTGCCTCCAATTATAGCACGAAAATGCGGTTTGTCAACCGAAAAAAACATCACTCCTTCGTCGTTACCTCCACAAATCCCAGTGTCCCGTAAGTCAGATAGTGCTCCAGCGGCTTCACCGTACTCTCATATCCCACTTCCTTCGCAATGGAATTGTGGCGCTTGACTTCCTCAAGAAGTTCCGCCTTCTCCGTATCATCCAACTGTCCTATGATCTCCTCATATACCAACAGGCATTGCAAGTTGTATTCATAGCCGAATACCGGATCTTCCTTCTTGGGAACATAGGTCTTGTACAACTCCACAAGGGCATCTGCCGCATCCTCACGCTTGCACAACTCCGTAATTGCTGAGGACTGATTCTTCACCTTGTTCTGTCCCTGCTTCGCATCGTCAAATGCCATACCAAGCATCATATCCGGCTCTCCCATGGCAAGTCGTGCCACCATCTTCGTGGAAAGCTCCGAAACCACTTCTGTTCTTGGGTGACACGCGGCCTGACGTTCTTCAAGACTCAATTCCCACCAACCGTCGTCTCCGGGCAAAATGGTAGGATTCCATACCATAGCGGAGTCATCGCCACCCTGTTCTTCATTTCCCACAGGTACTTTGTCATCGGAAACCACATCCTTGTTCTCGGCATCCTTCTTGTCACGGGTTACTGCCCACACAGTGACACAAACCAACGCACATACCATGGCGCACGTACATGTAACCAACCACTTCTTTTTCATAACAAGCACCTCCTATGTAGATGGAATTATTTCCATCTACATCTTAGCATACTTGTTTTTTCCACGTCAAGTCCGTTCGCAATTTTTTCACATTTTTTGCAAACTAGTTTTTTGACAGATTGCGTTCTACCTTCTTGTAATTCCGCCGCCCATTTGGTAAAATGAATCCAAATGCAATTGCACGTAATTGCGACTTAGTCCGCAAGGAGGAACATTTACTATGAAGACACTGTTTACCGACGGTTGGCAGTTCGGCAAATTCTCGCTGGACGCTACCGTAGAGGAGATTTTGACCGCCGCTTCCTCAGATGCCCTTTCCGAGCATCAGAAGCAGGCGTTTACCGCTGTGGACCTGCCCCACGACTGGATGATTTCCCAGACGCAGGACCTGTACGAGAACAGCATCGGCTGCTATCGCAAGACATTTGACTATACCGACAAGGGCGGACACGTATTCCTCAATTTCGAGGGTGTGTACATGAACTCCCGTTATTATCTTAATGGCGAAGAAGTATTCTTCTGGCCCTACGGCTACTCCACCTTCGAGTTCGAGATCACGACTTTCTTAAAAGAAGGGGCAAATGAACTGCTGGTGACCTGTCGCTACGAGAGCCCCAACACCCGTTGGTACTCCGGTGCTGGTATCTACCGTAACGTATGGTTAGTGGAGAAAGGAGACGCTTACCTTGTCACCGGCGGTACCTACTTTACCGCAGACCATGCAGACAACGACGATTTCCGCGTAACCATTGATGCCGAAGCGGTATATCGCAGCGACATCTGTGGAGAAACGGTGGATGCAGTGATTCGCCACTCCCTGTACGATGCCGGTGGGGCGTTGGCTGCTCAACTGACGAAGCTTGCAACCTTGTCCGAAGAAGTGACCAGAACCGTACAGGAAGTAAATGTTCTGGACGTGCACCGTTGGGACATGGAGGATCCGTACCTGTACACTCTCAGCACCGAATTGATCGTAGACGATACCGTGGTGGACTCTCTCTCCGAGAAAGTGGGCTTCCGTACCATTCGTTTCGACTGCAACGAGGGCTTCTTCCTCAATGACCGTCACGTGAAGATTCACGGTGCTTGTATGCACCACGACATGGGTTCTCTGGGTGCCGCTGTGAATAAGCACGCCATCCGCAGACAGTTCGAGTCCTTGCAGCGCATGGGCATCAACTCCGTAAGAACCTCTCACAATATGCCTGCCGTTGAACTTATGGAACTGGCGGACGAGATGGGTATGCTCATCAATTCCGAATCCTTCGATATGTGGGCAGGTCATAAGACCGATTACGACTATGCCGCATTTTTCAATGAATTCTGGCAGAAAGACGTTACCAGCTGGATTCGCCGTGACCGCAATCACCCTTCCGTGATTATGTGGAGTATCGGAAATGAGATTTACGACACCCACACCGAAGCCGGTCTCGCTATTACGAAGATGTTGCGTGACGAGGTTCGTGTACACGACTACCGTCACACCGCTTATACTACCATCGGTTCCAACTACATTGCTTGGGAAGGCGCACAGCGTTGCTCCGACGAGTTGGAGCTGTCGGGCTACAATTATGCGGAGCGTCTGTACGCAGAGCATCACGAGAAGTACCCGCACTGGTGCATCTACGGTAGTGAGACCTCTTCTACGGTACAGAGTCGTGGCATCTATCATTTCCCGGCAAGCAACCGCTTGTTGACCTTTGACGACTTGCAGTGCTCCTCTCTTGACAACTGTTCTACCAACTGGGGTGCGAAGAACACCAAGTCCGTAATTACTATGGACCGCGATGCCAAGTTCTGCTTCGGTCAGTACATATGGACGGGTTGGGATTACATCGGTGAGCCCACGCCGTATTTCACGAAGAACTCCTACTTCGGCCAGGTGGACACCGCCGGATTCGAGAAGGATTCGTACTACATCTATCAGGCGGAATGGACCGACTATAAGAAAGCACCCATGGTACACCTGGTTCCTTACTGGGACTTCAACCCCGGTCAAATGATTGACATACAAGTATACTCCAATGCTCCCAAGGTGGAACTGTTCTTCAACGACATTTCCCAGGGCACTTACGAGATTGACCACGTCCACGGTACTGCACTGAACGGTGCTTGGCAGATTCCTTATGCGGAAGGTACCTTGCGTGCCGTTGCTTATGATGAGAACGACAATATTATCGCCACCGATGAACAGAGCTCTTTCGGCGATCCGGTGAGCATTTGCCTAGAGGCAAATAAAACTTCTTTACAGGCCGATGGTGAGGATCTTATCTTCTTGACCATCAGCACTGTGGACAAGGACGGACACATGGTTGCAAATGCCCGGAACCGTATGAAGGTTACCGTAGAGGGCGCCGCACGTCTTGTAGGTCTTGATAACGGCGACAGCACCGACTACGACCAGTACAAGGGCACCAGCCGTAAACTATTCAGTGGCAAGCTATTGGCAATCTTGGCAGCGAAGAAAGAAGCCGGTGACATTGTCGTAACGGTTTCTTCGAAGGAGTTGCCGGACGCTACCATCGCTCTGAAAGCCACTCCCGCAGAGTGCAATCCGCACCTCTGTGCTGACGCAGAAAACTTCGAGACACCGCACTACGATGAGATTCCGGTTCGTAAGGTTACTCTTACGGCAGACGGCCCCAGAGAGTTGAACGCCGACTGTCGCGAGACCATTGTACGTGCCGAGATTCACCCGGCAAATGCAACGTACCGTGACCTTACCTATCGTGCCATTACCCTGGACGGCGTTGACAGTAACGCAGTGAAGATTGAACCCGCAGAGGACAGCCTCTCCGCGAAGATCATCGCCCTCGGTGATGAAGAATGCTATTACGTATACTGCTTTGCCAACAATGGCAAGGATCACCCGGAAGTACTCTCTGTTCTCGAATATAAGAACGTAGGACTGGGTCGCGCCACCATTGACCCGTATCAGCTGGTATGCGCTTGCAAGCACACCGGCAGTAACCGCAACCCGATTCTCAGCTTCCAGGGCGGTATCTTTACCAACCAAGAGACTACTTGGATTCGCTTTGATAACGTGGACTTCGGCGAGTACGGTTCCGATGAAATTACCATCCCCATCTTCTCCTTTGACACCTGCCTCCCGGTTGAGGTATGGGAAGGAACCCCTGAGGACGGTACACTTCTCTTCTCCGGCAACTACGAGTCTTCCAGTTGGTACAACCACTACCAGTCCAATACCTTCAAGCTCTCCAAGCGCTTAAAAGGTATGAAGACCTTCAGTATTCAGTTGCACACCAGATTGTCCATCAACGGATTTTCCTTCACGAAATTCGAGAAGGCCTTCGGTACGCTGAATGCCACGGAGAATAATATGATTAACGGTGACTCCTACACCATTACCGAGGATTCCATCAACGAGATCGGTAATAACGTGGACATCGAGTTCCGTAACATGAACTTCGGTGAGCAGGGTTGTTCCAAGATTGTCATCTGCGGACGCTCTCACATTCCTACCAATACCCTTCACGTTCGCTTCTCCGGCGACGGTGGCGACGTGAATCAGATTGTGGAATTCCCGGGCTCCGAGGAATTGCAGGAACTGACCTTCCCGCTGACACCGGTATACGGTATGCAGAAAGTAAACTTCTTCTTCCTGCCGGGAAGTAAGTTCGATTTCAAGTATTTCCGTTTCGAATAAGCGAGGCATATATACAACAAAACCCATGGGTTGTCGCCCATGGGTTTTCTGTTTCTATTCCATATCTTCTCCCAACAACTCTTCCGCTGCGATCTCCGCCGCCAGTCGCACCAACTCCTTGCAGGGACGCTTCTTGTAATACTCGCCCGTTCGCTCCTCCGGCGTTGTGGTCCCCGCATGTGCCACTGATACTCCCGACAGCAACTCGCGGCAAATGATACTTCCGTTGACCTCACGAAATCGTGCTGCCAACCTTTGTACCGTATCGTAATTCTCCTTCTTCCCTTCTCGGTCTGCCCCCTCGGTAGTTCCGTTCACCATTCCGGCCACCAGAAACATTCCGCTACAGGCACCGCATACCTCTCGCATACGTCCCATACCGCCTCCAAAAGAACAAGACAGGCGAAGTGCCATCTCCCTCTCAATGCCTACGTCCTCTGCAAACGCACCGAATACCGCTTGCGCACAGTTATATCCCTGCTCAAAAAGTTCTGCCGCTATTGTTCCGTAATCCTTCATAACACGCCTCCGCTCCAAGTTGCCTCTACTCTCCTGTATGATGAGACGGGCGGTAGACACACAATATGCCTACCGCCTGTTATTATAACATCATTTTCATCACGAGCCAATAGTTTCTTACGCACTCGTTTGAAATTAATCTTCCTTTAGATGCTCCTTCTTCTTCACCTTCGCAATAACGGTTTCATCGTAACAGGAGAACATTTCGTCCACAACCGCAGCATCCTGCTTCTTTGTGAACAAGCTCACGATAGGAACCAACACCAAGCCACCCACCATAGAGAGAACACCGGAACGAATGGAGGATGCGAAGAGGTAGCTGAGAATCTTACCGGAGAAGGTAATTACTCCGAAAGAACACAGCAACTGAACTACAGTTACTACAAGGGCATATACGAAACAACTTGCCACCGAAGCTCTCGTTGCCTTCTTCCAATACAGTCCGTAGAGGAACGGTGCCAAGAATGCACCTGCCATGGCTCCCCAAGACACGCCCATCATTTGCGCGATGAATGTGATATTGAAGCTATCCTTAACAACCGCCAATACCGCAGATACTGCAATAAAGAACACAATGAAAATTCGCATAATGAGTACCTGCTTCTTCTCGTTGATTTCTTTCTTGCTTGCCGGTACGATAACGTCCAACGTCAACGTGGAGCTGGAGGTCAGTACCAAAGAAGACAAGGTGGACATAGAAGCTGCCAACACCAATACGATAACAACTGCAATGATAATGGGCGAAAGCTCACTGAGCATAGCCGGAATAATACTATCGAACAATAGTGTTCCATCCGCCTTATATTTCAATGCTGCAGAATCAGAAAACAGACGCCCGAACCCACCGAGAAAATAGCAGCCACCGGCCACAACAATCGCAAATACTGTGGAAATGATTGTACCCTTGTTGATGGAATCCTCATTTTTGATGGAATAAAACTTACCTACCATCTGCGGAAGTCCCCATGTACCCAGCGATGTCAGAATAACAACAAACAGAAGCGCCAAAGGATCGGGACCGAGGAATGCTGTATATGCACCATTGATGGTAGCACCACTGGGCATCACCGCGGATTCCTCAGATAATTTTGCCATGGCATTCAAGAACCCCCCCTGCTTTGCAAGCACCGCACCGATTACCGCTACAATACCTCCCAACATGATGATGCCCTGAATGAAGTCATTGATAGCCGTTGCCATGTAACCTCCGAAGATAACATAGATTCCGGTAAGAATGGCCATTACCGCAATAACTACCCAATAAGGAACGTCAAATACGATATTAAAGAGACTGGACAAACCATTGTACAAAGATGCCGTATACGGAATCATGAATACAAATACGATAAAGGATGCTACAACCTTCAGTGCATTTGACTCGTAACGTCTTGCGAAGAAATCCGGCATGGTACGACTGTCGATATGACGAGTCATAATTCTGGTACGTCTTCCGAGAACTACCCATGCAAGCAAAGAACCTAGAAAAGCATTTCCCAGACCGATCCATGTGGATGCAAGACCGAAATTCCATCCAAACTGTCCCGCATATCCTACGAAGATAACCGCAGAGAAATACGATGTACCGAAAGCAAATGCGGTAAGCCAAGGACCAACACTGCGGCCGCCCAATACGAAACTGTTAACATCCGTTGCGTGCTTTCTGCAGTAGAATCCTACGCCGATCATTACTGCGAAGAATGCTACCAACATAATAGCGGTAAGTGCATATAACATAATACTCCTTTCCTGCCGGACTCTGCCGGCACCGACGTTGTCGGTATGTGATATATATCCCAAGCAATCACTTTAAAGCACTACTCGCTTTAAAGTGTTATCTACTTTAAAGTGTTAAACTGCTTGGCCGCAAGAGAACACCGCTTTCCACGGTGTCTCTTAACATTCTTTACTTAATCTGAGCTTCTACCAAACTTCCGCCACAATAGATCTGGCGAAGCTTCGGCTTCTCAATCTTACCGGTGGGATTGCGCGGTACCTCCGCAAATACAATCTTTCTCGGTCTCTTATAACGGGGCAAGTCCATACAGAACTCATTGATATCCTCTTCTGTACAGCTCATACCTTCCTTAATCTCAATAATGGCCAAGGTAACCTCTCCGAGACGCTCATCCGGAATACCGATTACCGCCACATCCTTAATAGCGTGATGGGCACGAAGGAAGTCCTCAATCTGCACGGGGTAAATGTTCTCTCCACCCATGATAATAACGTCCTTCTTACGGTCTACCAAGTAAATAAACCCATCCTCATCCTGCTTCGCCATATCTCCGGTGTACAACCAACCATCGCTAAGCACCGCTTCCGTAGCTGCGGGGTCCTTGTAATAACAACGCATAACGCCGGGGCCCTTCACGGCCAACTCTCCGACTTCACCCTGAGGCACGGATCTGCGGTTTTCATCCACGATATCGCATTCCCACAGATATCCGGGAACACCAATGGCACCAACCTTATGTATGTTTTCTACGCCAAGATGTACACAACCCGGTCCAATGGACTCACTAAGACCGTAATTCGTATCATAATCATGACTGGGAAAATGTTCTTTCCAACGTTTGATCAAACTGGGGGGAACCGGCTGCGCACCTACGTGCATCAATCTCCACTGAGACAACTCAAAGTCTTCAAGCTTCAAATCACCACGATCTACCGTATCAAGAATATCCTGAACCCACGGTACCAACAACCATACAATGGTGGCCTTCTCGCGAGATACCGTTTCAAGAATCCACTCCGGCTTCACGCCACGAAGCAAAATGGCCTTGCTTCCGGTCAACAAACTACCGAACCAGTGCATCTTCGCACCGGTATGATACAACGGAGGAATGCAGAGGAATACATCCTCATGGGTCTGCTGATGATGATTCTGCTCCGTCATACAGGAAGACACCAGTGCCTTATGTGCATGCAAGATTGCTTTAGGAAATCCCGTGGTTCCCGATGAAAAGTAGATTGCGGCATCGTCCTCATCCGTAAGAGCAATTCCCGGATTCTTGGACGTACAATATGCAGTATAACGGTCATAACTATCCGCAAAGGACGGGCAATCCTCGCCCACGTAGAACAAAGTCTTCACCTTGGGAATACGCTCTACAATATCTTCCACACGGCCGGTAAACTCCGGTCCGAATACAAGCGTATTGCAATCCGCAAGATCCAAACAGTACTTAATCTCCTTAGCCGTATAACGGTAATTCATCGGTACTGCCAGAGCACCTGTCTTCAGGACACCGAAATAAATCGGCAACCATTCCAAACAATTCATCAGCAAAATGGCAATCTTATCGCCTTTCTTAATACCACGACTCAGCAACAAGTTTGCAAAACGGTTGGACTTTCTCTCAAATTCCTCCCATGTCATCTCTCTACGATAACGATCATTATTGTCACTTTCAATCAAGTCATACTCTCGCCAAGTCCGGTTCTTCTGCTCCGCAGGGTTAATCTCTACGAGACATACCTCGTTGCCATACAACTGGGCATTTCTCACTAACATCTCTGTAATCGGCATAACGTTCTCTCGGAACGACTTCTTTCGTTCCGCCTTTCTCTCTGTTGCTTGCAGAAGACATCGCTTCCGCATCTTTACCTAGTTTATCACTTTAACGCGGCAAAATCAACTACTATTTTATTATTTTTCGATATCTTTTATCCTGTGATGATTTCGACCGTTTTCCTTGACCTCATATACCGCAGAATCCGCCACTCGGAACAATGTCTTATAGTCCGTAGCTTCGGCCATGCAATATGCAACACCGATACTGGCTGTAGTTGTAACGGACTCTACACCATCGGTATATACGCCAACCAACTTAGTCTGACACCATTTCAACTTGTTCTCCAAGGTCTCTCTGGGAATGTCTTTGACAAAGACGCAGAACTCGTCACCTCCGAAACGTGAAACCAAATCACAATTCGCGAAAATAACCTGCAATTTCTTAGCAATGTCGATAATCGCACGATCTCCCATATCATGCCCCAGCTTATCATTTACATCCTTGAAATTGTCCATATCCACGAATATGAAACACGTCTGCTTCGCGGCATTTTGGCTCAAATATTCCGTCACCTCATCCTCGAATACCTTCTTCTGCAGCAAGCCGGTCAAGCGGTCCGTTCTGGACTGTATCGTCAGGTTCTCCTGAAGTCGCTTCTCACTATCCACGTCTTCCATCTTACCTACAATAGATACCATCTTACCGTCTGCATCAAGAACCGGATGACGTGTCATAGAACACCAAAGAAACTTGCCGTCGGTACGCATAATTCGCAGAAGAATCTGGTCGGAAACGCCCTCCTGCAATCGCTCATTTGACTGACGAAACAGTGGTTCATCCTCCGGATGTATGTGCATAATCTCGGCCAAGTGATGATGCTCCATACTGTCCACATGCTTTGGAATATCCCAACCGAACTTCTCTCGAATACGCTCAGAACTGAAGCAGGAATCGCTGTGAAGGCTGATCTCATATATCATATCGTCCATGTGATCCAAGATAAGGCGGTAACGTTTCTGCTGTAACATAATTCGCTCTTCTGCTTGACGATCACGATTTTGCAATTTTCGTTGCATCAATATGATATAAACCAGTACTCCAAAAACAACAATTAACGCCACCGATATAACAATTACTGCGACACGATGCTTGTATATCGTATCCCATATGGTATATTCGTACCGATGTGATGTACTCTCCTTGATAATCAACTGATCAATCTCTTCATTGGAAATCTGGGAAATGGCCTTATTAATGATAACCGTTAATTTCGCACTCTCCTGCTCCGAACGTCCTTCTCTGTCTTGCGTTGCATACAACGTTGCAAAGCACAGCGCATCGTCTAGACCTGCAATCGGAATAATCTTCAGTCCTTCGTTGTGAGGCATGGTCAGATAATAATTTACTACATACTGATTCTGAATCAACAGATCCACTTCTCTGTCATTCAGTGCACGGAAGCACTCTTCCGTCGTCTGATAATTAACAATATAAAAATTCGGATACTCTTCCTTCAATATTTTCTTCATGGTCTGGGAGCCCGTAGCCACGGCAATCTTCAGCGGTTCATTGATATCAAATACCAAATCTTCACGCCCTACCATAACCTTGGCACTATCCATATATACCGTACTGAGCTGCATTCCCTGTGCATTTACATTGAGGCTGTCGTACTCCACACCGGTCACCATGTCGATTCCGTTTTGAAGCAAATACTCATAGGTCACCGAGCCATACGGAAGTTCCAC
Organism: Lachnospiraceae bacterium; assembly: GCA_045546575.1. Lineage (GTDB taxonomy): Bacteria > Bacillota > Clostridia > Lachnospirales > Lachnospiraceae > ISDg. The sequence continues at coordinate 51,525 of JAZQDC010000020.1, forward strand.
GTATTCAAAGCGCAACCCGCTGATCTCCTGAATCCGATCAAACAGCTCTCGGGAAATGCCCGCCAACTCTCCGGTCTCTTCATCGGTATACGATACCGGAATTCTTCCCGGAACATATCCTACACGCAAGGTTCCTACCGAAGCAATCAGCTCTTCTTCTTCCTTTGTGAAGTATTGCACAAAATCATGTCCGAAGTAATTACTGTACATCTCGTCCAGAAGCTTCGGATAATTATATTCGATGTCCTGCATGGCGCGGTTTAATTTGCCCAGCAACGCATCGTTGCCTTTCCAAGTCATATAGTAATACTCGGTAGGCATAAATCGAGCCAACACCTTGTACGCACCCTCGGCAGACATCATGGTTGTAACCGCGGCGTCCACCTCACCGTTGTCCACTGCACTTACCGCTTGCCATACATTTTCGTAATAAATCAACTGGGGTGCGAATTGATTCTGCTCCATGTACTGCAAGAAATACTCCGTCATCGGGTATCCCTTCACTACGGCAACCTTCATATTCTCGAAGCTTGCATAATCCTCATAATAGACATTCTCCCGGTCATCTCCGGTCATCAGCACAGAATATTCCAATCCCAGTGGATACTGGCAGAAATCAAAACGCTCCATATAGTCTGCGGTCATCACACACGGAGCAATCAAATCAATCTGCTGAGCTTCCAGCATCTCGATTCCCTGCTCGAGAGAACCTACCGCCACATATTCGTAGACCCATCCGGTCTCCATGGCAATAATCTTGAGACAGTCAATATTGTAGCCGGAATAATTTCCTCTCTCGTCTTTCTCTTGAAAACCGGTCATTTCGTAGACGCCGACACGCACTACCTCCGTCTCTTCTGCAGCAGCCTTCTGTCCGATACTCCATATCATTGGCAACATTACCAATAACAGAATTACACCGATTCGATATCTCCATCGTTTCATAATCGTATACTCCAATACCTATCCTTCGTCATATAGACGTCCATTGCATCCCCATTGTTCCTACACAGTCAGAGTTGTCCAACTACTGCAGTCCCATACCTCCGTAGCCAATCCTTCGTAGAACTCGGGCTCGTGACATACCATCAAAATCGTTCCCTTATATTCCTTCAACGCTCGTTTTAATTCATCCTTGGCGTCTACATCCAAATGATTCGTCGGCTCGTCCAGCACAAGCAGATTGCTCTCGCGGTTCAATAGCTTACACAGACGCACCTTTGCCTGTTCACCTCCACTGAGCACGCGTACCTGGCTCTCAATATGCTTCGTGGTCAGCCCACATTTTGCAAGGGCCTGTCGTACCTCATACTGCGTAAATCCGGGATACTCCTCCCACAATTCTTGCAGACAAGTTCTCGTTCCGTCTCCGCTCATCTCCTGCTCAAAATATCCGATGGCCAGATAATCTCCCAAATGAATATTACCACCAAGGGTAGGAATCAAGCCGAGAATACTCTTAAGTAGCGTAGTCTTACCGATACCATTGGCACCGCGCAGTACAATCTTCTGGCCACGCTCCACATGAAGTTTCAATGGACGGGACAGGGGTATGTCATAGCCGATTACCAAGTCTTCCGTCTCTACTACAACACGAGACGGCACTCTCGCCTCCTTAAAATGAAACTCCGGCTTCGGTCGATCCTTTGCCAGCTCGATAACCTCCATCTTATCCAACTTCTTCTGACGAGACATAGCCATATTTCTCGTGGACACTCGTGCCTTATTTCTGGCCACAAAATCCTTCAACTCACGAATCTCCTGTTGCTGGCGATTATAGGCCGCCTCCTTTTGTTCCTTACGCATGTTGTACACCTCAAGGAACTTGTCATAGTCACCTACATAACGGTTCAACTCCTGATTCTCCATGTGATAAATGAGATTAATCACACTATTCAAAAACGGAATATCATGAGAAATCAAAATGAACGCATTTTCATACTCGTTAAGATAACGCTTCAACCATTCAATGTGCTGCTCATCCAGATAGTTCGTAGGCTCGTCCAACAACAAGATGTCAGGCTTCTCCAACAAAAGCTTGGCAAGCAATACTTTGGTTCTCTGTCCTCCGGACAACTCCGTTACGTCCTTATCAAGTCCCAGCTCATCCAAGGAAAATGCGCGGGCAATCTCCTCCACCTTGGCATCAATGTTGTAGAAATCGTGCATATCCAGCATGTCCTGGATTACACCCAACTCTTCCATCATGGTCTCCATAGAAGCCTCATCGGCCTCACCCATCTGCATGCAGATCTCATTCATGCGTTCTTCCTGCTCATACAACCAAGAAAATGCTCCGCGAAGTACGTCACGAATGGTCATGCCCTGCTTCAATACCGCATGCTGATCCAAATATCCTACACGGACATTCTTGCTCCAGGAGATATTGCCCTCATCGGGCATTAATTTGCCGGTGACAATGTTAAGGAAGGTACTCTTACCTTCCCCATTGGCACCAATCAGTCCAATGTGTTCTCCCTTCAGAAGTCGAAAGGACACATCGTGAAATATTGCACGGTCACCAAAACCATGCGATAAGTGCTCTACATTCAAAATGCTCATGGTATCATTTCCTTACTGTCTATTGTGTTACAATCAACGTATCGTACCCGAGACGTTGTAGTTCTTGTTCTAGCTGTGCCCCTTCGTCCAACGTCGCTTCCGGACCAACCAATACCGCATAAAAGGGTCCGTTGCTCACAATCTGCACCGGATAACCGAGGCTCTGTAGACCAAATGCCTGTGCGGATGCATTTGCATATTCTCGGTACAAACCTACCTGCACATAATATTCACCCGCTGTGCCCATTCCACCGCTATTGTTTCCACCGCCCAAGGAAGTTCCCGTAATCGTTTCGTAGATTCCCGATGCGATTCCCGATGCAATCTGATTAAAATTGCTATCCAACAGGGCATTGTCACGGTCGTTGTTGATAAAACCAACCTCCACCAACACCGCAGGCATAGCCGACCTACGAAGTACTGCAAGATTCGGTCTCTCCGTAATCCCAAGATTCGCGTATCCGGCCTCTGCTAACCGTTGGTTGATGTTCTCCGCCAGTTCCACCTTGATTCCGCTATTATCGAACACCAAGGTCTCCACGCCGCTGTACTGATTAGGGGTAGGACTGGAATTGCGGTGTATGGATACTAGGAAATCGGCTCCCGATGCATTTGCAATCCGGGCCTTCTCCACAGGAGTGTCGTATACGTCCGTTACACGAGTATACTCCACTTCCACACCGCTCTGGGCCAGAATCTCTCCTACCGCCAGAACAATTCGAAGTGCATCGTCCTTCTCCAAACGTCCGTTATATACAGCCCCCGGATCACTACCGCCATGACCGGCGTCCAAAATCACTTTTGCCATAAAAAACTCCAAGCTTCTGTTGCTTTAAGGTATGCGAAAACAAACAGAAGCTTGCATGTCTATCTTAGAATCAACCGATTTTGTGAATGAAAATACCGCTACGTAGCTTCGGTTCAAACCAAGTGGACTTGGGAGGCATCAAAAGTCCCGCATCCGAAACCGCAAACAACTCCGTTATCTGCGTAGGATACATGGAAAATGCCACCGTCATATCCGTATGTACTCTTCTCTCCAACTCACCCAGACCACGAATACCGCCGATAAAATCAATGCGCTTATCCGTACGGGGATCGCCGATGCCAAGCACCGGTGCCAAGAGATAATCCTGCAAAATCGCCACATCCAAGGACTTTACGGGATCGGTAATGCTCATCAACGGCTCCTTGGCCTGCAGGCAATACCAACGTTCATTCAAGAACATACCGAAGGTTCCCTTCTTCTTAGGTGCATAGGCCTCGGTTCCCACTTCGGTGACATCAAAATCCTGCGCAATGCGTGCCAAAAACTCCTCTACGGTAGCCCCGTTCAGATCCTTAACCACACGATTGTACGGGAGAATCATCAACTGATCTTCCGGAAACAGTACCGACAAGAAGAAATTAAACTCTTCTGTACCGTCGTAACTGCTTGCTTCATTACGACGCTTTACTCCTACCTTCACGGCAGATGCTGCACGATGATGTCCGTCCGCAATATAGATATCCTGCGTGGATGCAAATGCATCGCGGATTGCCTTGACATCCTCTGCGTCTGCAATACGCCACACATTATGAGTAATCCCGTCGTCTGCAGTAAATGCATACAAAGGCTCCGTCTTATGATAAGCCGCCATAACATCCGCAATCACTTGATTGGAACGATACGCAAGGAAAATCGGACCTGTCTGTGCACCACAAGTATCCACGTGACGAATACGATCCTGCTCCTTGTCCTCTCTGGTGTTCTCATGCTTCTTAATCACATTATTGAGATAATCATCAATGGAAGCACATGCTACAATACCCATCTGCGAGCGTCCATCCATAATCAACTCATAGAGATAGTAACACTCCTCCGTGTCCGTAAGATAGGTGCCATCCGCGATACGAGCCTCCAACAATTCCTTTGCCTTGGCATATACCTGCGGGTCATAAATATCCATGGTGTCCGGCATATTACTTTCCGGTCGATCAATGTTCAAAAAGGAAAGAGGATCCTTCAAAGCAACCTCCTTCGCTTCTGCACGATTATACACGTCATAAGGCAACGCCGCCACGCGGTGTACCAACTCCTTCTGCGGACGTACGCAATAAAAAGGTTTTACATCAGCCATATCTCTGCCTCCATATAAATTATTCCTATCGGTATTACATCTCCTGCGTCACACCGATAATCTTCGTCTTCAGTGCCCAAAAGGTCACGCCCATCAATATGCCGGTACATACCAGATTAATCGCGGCACCTACCAAATGATAAGCAATTCCCTGTAGCGTTCCGGGCAACATCATATTTGCCTTCACGATTACAAACCCAAAGGTAAAGAATACAAATATGCTACACATTCCCGCAAAACGTAGCTTCACAAAGAATGCAAATGTCATGGTTACTGCGAAATATCCCAGCGCAAGCAACACTATCATAATAGTGGCATACTCTAATACGGTTGCCAAGAGCGCCGGTACAAAGGGGTCTCCGTTGCCCACAATCATCTGGCGAAAGCCCATCTCCTGAAGACCGGCCTTCTCCTCAGGAAACTTGCTTCCGATAAGCGCAATATTTCCCACCAAAGCACCGAAATACACCGCAGCACAAGTTACCATGGCAACGAACGTATGCAACATCTTATACAGAACTACCGATATCGATCCTACACCTTGACTCTTCATCTTGTCAAAGTACGTTACCTTCCGCAGGTTATTCAAAAAGATGCTACCGGCTTCCGCCACAAGGTACAGCAAAATGCCCACCATGGCAAAAATATATACATAGATTGCCGTGGAGGTGAGAGATTCATTTGCGGTAACTACTCCCGCCAAAACAAATCCCTCCAGCACGACAAATGCAACCACAATCATGACTCTGGAAGCCAAAATGCTTCGCAGGTCACTTAATAATACCTGTTTCATATGATTCCTCAATTCGAAGTAATGCTCTTCCCCGGCCTCGGCTTAATCCAGCTCCACCAATTCCTTCTTGGCCAGCTTCTCCTTCTTCAAGAAACGAAGGTCACGACCGAAACGTACCTGAATCACTTCCGCATCGCTATTATCGATAACCTCTCCTTCCCCGTAGAGCTTATGCTGAAGAACATCTTGCTCCTTCAAGAGGTTCAGTTTCCGAAGCAACTCCGTGCTATCCCTCACCACAGGTACAACCGGCGCTGCCTCCCAAGCTTCACTCACTGCTTCGGGAACAAGCTCCTCTGCAACTTCTGTCGCTTCTTCCACAGTCTCGGTAACCTGAGGCTTCATGCGATCATAAAGCTTCACATCTTCTTCCTGTGCGCTTTCCTTCAAATGCTCCATAAATGCCTCGTCATCTTCCGTCCAATCACCGAGTTCTGCAATTTCTTCCGCAAGACTTACTTCCGAAGCTTCCGCATCGTAATTCACATCCTCAATCTGAGGAGTAATATCCTCTTCCGTCACCTGTACCGCAGGCTCATCAAAGATTCCGTTAAGATCCAATTCGATCTCGTCATCATTCTTTGCCACCTTGCGTCCACCGTTATCACCAAACTTCAAAGAATCAAAATAATCCTGCTTTGCTTCGTTGAAATCTTCATCGCTCTCTCCGTCAAGCTTCTGGAAAGCAGGACGGTTGCTGTAACGCTCCATCTCCTTCTCAAGACGCTCTTCCTGAATCTTTGTTGCAACCGTGTAGATTACAACAAAAAGAACAACTACAATGGAGAGAATCAAGATATATACCCAAGGGCCCATAGTGCCACCCTTGTCAATCATCTGCTGCGTCTGCTCGGAGGGCGTTACTGTGGGATCTACAATCAAAGGCTCATCCGTAGGCGCACTTTCCGGCTCCGTCGGTACCGGTGTGGGGGGATCCGTGGGTGCCGGTGTAGGCGTAAAAGTTACCTTTGCACTCTTGTCAATATAGTCACTGATGCAATAACCTTCTACCGTCTCGCCATTGAACTCTACGAAAATGTGATACCATACGTCCATCAACGTATCTTTGGTCTCGCCCACAATCTTCACCTCGGTACCTCTCTTGAGTTTTACCTTGGTTCCGTCGGATGTTGTAATAACCTCATACTTATCCGAACCCGGGCCATATCGTACATTTACACTGGAAGATACTTTGTCATTGATGACACCGGTATAATAACCGGTAGTATATTCTTCTGCATTGACATAATCCACAATCTCATCTGCGGTGCCCTCGTCTTCTACTCCGTCCTCTGCCATGGTTACTGCCATGCACGCAAACATCATAGCAAGAACAGTCATTACCCACAAAACAGAATTCTTCATCATCTTCTTCATCCGTCTATCCTCTCTTCCTTACATTCTATCCGGCGCATCAAATGCCAGCACCTCGGTGCACACATTCAAAATACGCAACGTTACTTGTAACAGTGTAAACCATTCCTGTTTCTTCGCCTCGTCACTTTCGGCCAAAATTTTATTTGCATGATAAAAGCTGTTGAAATTGTTGGCCAGCTCGTACATGTACTGACACACCTTGTGCGGAGCCAATTCTTCTGCTGCACGCTCTACCATCTCACCGAAGCGAGATGCCGTCAGCAACAAATTCACCTCATCTGTGCCATATTCACGACTACCGGCGGTGGTTACCATGGGAGGCAACTCCCCTGCCTTACTTAGAATGGACTTGATTCGTACCATAGTGTACAAAATATAAGGTCCCGTATTGCCTTCGAAAGAAGTAAATCGATCGATATCGAAGATGTAATCCTTGCCCGCTTGGTTCGACAAGTCTCCGTACTTCAATGCCGCCAAGCCTACCATATCCGCAATGTTTCGCATCTCTTCTTCGGAAAGTTCACGATTCTCCATCTTCTTGTATACTTCCTCTGCAATGCCTCCCACCAAGGACTCCAGACGCATAACACCGCCGTCTCTAGTCTTAAAGGGCTTGCCGTCCTTACCGTTCATGGTACCGAATCCCAAGAAGGTCAACTTCGTCTCGGGTGTAACCAACCCGGTCTTTCTCGCACAACGGAAAATCTGATCAAAATAGAGGTCCTGGCGCTTATCAACCACATAAATGATATGATCCGGCCGGAACAATTCCATACGCTCTACAATCGTTGCTAAGTCCGTGGTATTATACAGGGTTGCTCCGTCGGACTTCAGAATCATACAAGGCGGAATCTCCTTGGTATCCGTCTCTTCTTTAACGTCTACCACCAAGGCTCCCTCACTGATGCGTGTAAATCCACCGTCCTTCATCTTGGCAATCATATCCGGGATGTAGGGCTGTGCGTCACTCTCTTTCTTCCAGAGGTCGAACTCCACGTTCAACTTCTTATAGTTCTTCTTCAAATCCTCCATGGAAACCTTCATAATGTGCTCCCACAGGGCGTAATAACCACGATGCTTGTTCTGAAGAAGATACGTTGCATGACGTGCCTCATCCTTGTACGCCTCATCTTCTTTTGAGCGTGCGCTGGCAAACGGATAAATCTCCTCAAGCTCCGCCATAGTGAAAGGAGCTTCCTTCGGATACTCTCCCTCATAATTCTCATCGTAGTAGGGAAGCTCCGGCTTTCTGCGCTTCAGTTCTGTAATAATCAAACCGATCTGTAGGCCCCAATCCCCCAAATGCGCATCACCGATTACCTCGTGTCCCGCATAACGCAGGATGCGCTTAATGGCCTCACCGATAATGGCGGGACGCAGATGTCCCACATGCAACGGCTTTGCCACATTGGGTCCGCCGTAATCAACTACTACCGTCTTCTTCTCCTTAGGCTCACCCACAAGCAACTTCTCATCCTGTCCCATAGCAAACACATATTCCGCCACAGCCTCCGGCTTCACGGAAATGTTAATAAATCCGGGCATAATCGCTTCGCACTGAGAAAGTATCGCAAAGTCCTTCAATTTCTCCACCACCTCACCGGCGATAACAATGGGTGCCTTCTTATATGCCTTGGCTGCTGCCAATGCACCGTTACACTGGTACTGACACAAATCCGGGCGGTTGGAAACTGTCACCGCACCGTATGTGTTATCATAACCGCAGTCGGCAAATGCCTGACTCACGCGATTTGCAATCGTCGTAATAATTCGTTCCATACGAATCCCCTCGTCTCTCATCTTCTTAAGCGTATGCCCCTATGCGCATGTTACCTCACTATAAAGACACACTCTATGCTATTCTATCACGAAATGACACAAAAGTAAATAGCCAACCCGTATGGAAACTTAGGCCAACGCACAATCGAACACTCCGCTCAAACTTACGATAAATTTGCATTTTTGACTTGATTATTTTATAAAATCGCGTATCATATAAAGTGGTTTGTTCCCGATATTACGCGGGACACAAGATTTGAAATGACAGATTGGATTTATAACAACAGAACAATGGAGGATAGAATATGCTTAAAGTTGTTAAGTTCGGCGGTAGCTCTTTGGCAAATGCCGAGCAATTTCGCAAGGTTCGCCACATCATTACTTCCGATGCCAACCGACGCTACGTAGTACCTTCCGCCCCCGGCAAGCGTTATGGCGCAGATACCAAGGTCACGGATATGCTGTATCACTGCTACGCTTTGGCAGAAGAAGGACAAGATTTTGACGATGCTTTGGCAGCAATTGCCGCTCGTTATCAAGAGATCATCGATGAATTGTCTCTTACGGTTTCTCTGGAAGGTGAGTTCGATACCATTCGCAAACAGTTTGCCGCTCATGCCGGCAAGGATTATGCCGCTTCCCGTGGCGAATACCTGAACGGTATCCTGTTGGCAAACTACCTCGGATATGAATTTATCGACTCTGCGGAGTACATTTACTTCACAGAGGATGGTAATTTCGACGCGGATTACACCAATATGGTTCTCTCCGCTAAGCTCGCTTCCGTAGAACGTGCGGTTATCCCGGGCTTCTACGGTGCATATCGTGACGGCAAGGTAAAGACTTTCTCCCGCGGCGGTTCCGACATTACCGGTTCCATCGTTGCCAAGGCCGTACAGGCCAACTTATACGAGAACTGGACCGACGTATCCGGCTTCCTCGTAACCGATCCCAGAATCGTAGAGAACCCCAAGGTTATCGAAACCATTACTTACCGCGAGCTTCGGGAGTTGTCCTACATGGGTGCTTCCGTACTTCATGAGGATGCCATTTTCCCGGTTCGCTCCGCAGGTATTCCCATTAACATTCGTAACACCAACGCTCCGGAAGATGCAGGTACTTTCATCGTAGAGAACACTTCCAAGAAGGCTCCCTACACCATTACCGGTATTGCCGGCAAGAAGGGCTTTACTGCCATCAACATTGAGAAGGACATGATGAACTCCGAGATTGGTTTCGGTCGAAAGGTTCTTACCGCTTTCGAAGACAATGGTATCAGCTTCGAGCACATGCCTTCCGGTATTGATACCTTGTCCGTATTGGTTCATCAGAGCGAATTTGAGGATAAGGAGCAGGCCGTTCTTGCAGAGATCCACAAGCTGGCCAACCCCGACTCCATCGACATTTCCACAGACCTTGCACTGATTGCCGTTGTTGGTCGTGGTATGAAGTCCAATCGCGGTACTGCCGCTCGTATCTTCGCAGCACTGGATCGCGCATCCATCAACATTCGCATGATTGACCAAGGCTCCAGCGAGTTGAACATCATCATCGGCGTTGCCGGAACGGACTTTGAAGCAGCAACCAACGCAATTTATCATGCATTTGTGCAGTAATTTGTAACGCACTATATTTATCATTTCAGGAGGATAATTATCATGGCACAGAATCCTATTGTTACCTTTACCATGAACGACGGTGCAACCTTTAAGGCAGAGCTCTATCCCGAGATTGCCCCTAACACCGTGAATAATTTTATTTCCCTTATCAACAAGAAGTATTACGACGGTCTTTCCTTCCACAGAATCATTGCTGGCTTTATGATTCAGGGTGGTTGTCCGGAAGGTACCGGTACCGGTGGCCCCGGCTACCGTATCAAGGGCGAGTTCGCTCATAACGGATTTGCAAATGATCTGAAGCATACCCCCGGCGTTTTGTCCATGGCACGTGCCATGCATCCGGATTCCGCAGGCTCTCAGTTCTTCATCATGCATCACACCTCTCCTCATTTGGACGGTGAATACGCAGCCTTCGGCAAGGTAATCGAAGGATTGGATGCTGTGAACGCCATTGCTGAAACCAGAACTACTTGGGGTGACCGCCCCGTTCGTCCGGTTGTTATGGAGAGCGTTACCGTAGATACTTTCGGTGTTACTTATCCGGAACCGGAGAAGTTCTAGACCATGCGGGTCGCAGGTATCATAGCCGAATATAACCCGTTGCACAACGGTCATGCATATCACATCCGGGAAGCCAAAGCGCGAACCGGATGTGATTATCTTATTGTGGCCATGAGCGGAGACTTTGTACAGCGCGGAACCCCTGCCTTGATGGATCGTTATGTCCGTGCCGAGGCCGCCCTTCTTGCAGGAGCCGACATGGTTGTGCAACTTCCCACCTACAGCGCCACCGCCAGTGCGGAATTCTTTGCACGAGGCGGCATACGCCTGTTCCGTTCTCTCGGCAATGTTACGCATCTCTCCTACGGTGTGGAAGTGCCTACCGGCTATACTTTAACAGAGACCCATATGCACCTTCGCAAGCTTGCCACCTATCTGACAGAGGAGCCGGAGGAATACCGCACATTACTGAGGGCACATCTCAGCGAAGGTTGTTCCATGCCTACCGCCAGAGCCGCCGCACTTAGAGAACTCCTGCCGGAGTCCGTTGCATTTGCAGAGACCCCTAATAACATTTTGGCCATCGAATACGAGAAACAATGCCTAATACAAGGCTGTTCATTTGAAACGGTTCCCATTGCAAGAACGGATGCCGGTTATCACAGTGAAACCTTGGGTTCGTTCTGTTCTGCTACCGCTATTCGTAAACACACCCTGCGAGACAGAGTATTTCCGTATCAAGCAGTTCCCAAGGAGGTTCACAATCTCTACGCCTCCTCCATCGATGCTTTCCTGTCCGCTGACGATTTCAGTGACTCCTTGTTCACCGTTCTTCAGCGTATGAGCCCCGAAGATATTGCCGACATAAGCGATATCAGCCCGGATCTGGCGAGACGTATTTACAAAGCATCCCGAGCTCCTTTCACCTACACGTCCCTAGGCGAAGCCGTGAAAGATCGTTCCAATACCAGAACCCATGTGGACCGTGCTCTGTGTCACATTCTCTTGGGAATAACAAAATCTTTGGCAAATACGTATGAAACATCACCTACTCTTCCGTATCTGCAGGTACTTGGCATACGGCAGGCGGCAACTCCATTGCTCCGTGCCATAACGAACAATTCCGACACAGCGCTGCTATTACGCATGGCAACGGATGTGCGCAATCTTTCACCGGAAGCTACAACCCTATACCAGACAGAGGAACGTGCTTCCGCCCTCTATGCGCAAGGATTATACCGCCGTAGCGGAATCTTACGTTCCGATTACCAGAGACGCTTTATGATGCTCCCGTAAGTCCTAGGGTGTTCTATCCGAGTGTGCAATCGCATACCTATAAGCACCCCAAGTCAGGAAGCACCATGAAGCGTTATTCTTTTTTATTAACCCTACTATTCCTTCTCCTCATTTTTCTTCTCTTCCCCGAAACGGTACAGGCCGGTGCCACTTATGGACTTCAACTATGGTATCAAATTCTTCTCCCCTCCTTGCTTCCGTTTCTACTGCTGACGGGGCTTCTCTGTCGTATGACAACTTTGGTGCGCCCCTCACAAATCCTCGCCCCATTTACCGAAGGGATTCTTCATCTTCCAAGACACTATACCGGCGCGCTGATTCTCGGTCTCCTCTCCGGCATGCCCATCGGCGCCTCTCTTCTGTCCGCAAATGTTCCAAAGCACTCCCGAATCCCCCTATATCCGTTACTATTGTCTACCTGTTTAAGTCCCGGATTTCTCACCGGTTACTTATGTACCCACTGCTTCGGAAGACCGGACATGTGTCTACGTTATAGCCTGCTCTTCTACTTATTGCACTTCCTCTTTACCTCCCTATGCTTTCGCACCTTTTGGTCCACAGACTGTCCCCCTTTGTCCTCCTCCCATAAGGATAGTTCCGTATTGCCCTCTGCGCCCTTGGCACAAATGCTTGAAGACACCATCTCCTCCTCCCTTACATCCATTACGAAAATCGCCGTCTACGTCATGGCATTTTCCACAGCCGCCTTCTTCTTGCAGGATATGTGGTTACTCCTGTTTCCACAGGCAACCCCACTTGTGCCCGGTATTCTATGCGGAATTCTCGAGGTCACCACCGGTTGCAGTCTCCTCTATAATCTCAACCTCCCTCTTGCCGTACGTATCCCCCTACTTACAGGCATTGTGTCCTTTGGTGGCCTATCCGGCATCTTTCAGACCCGTGCCATGCTGGAAGAACGCCCCTTCCCCCTGCTTCGATACATAAAAATGAGAGCAACCATTGCCCTGCTCATGGCAGGCACAACCTTTGCTCTCATGCATCTTCACATATTCAATTAACGGGGCAACTCCCCAGCCGTCATTACTCCTCGATATTCTCCAAGAAGGTATTGGCGTCGAAATCAAAATCATCCTCGGTAGATACCGTTGCAATGGCATCGTCATATACCGTAGCAGCCTCTTCCGGATTCAGCTGTGCATACAATTCCTGACGGTTGGTAGCAACCACCTCATAACTCTCGCGAAGTGCCGAAATTAAGTTCTCCGCACGACTTCTGGTGGACTCATATGCATCAGACAAAATGCGCTCCATATCGGTCATAATATCGTTGGCATAATTCAAAGCACCGGTACGAATCTGCTCTGCATCACTATTGGCACTCTTCAGCATCTCATCCGCTTCGCTACCTGCGGAAGATACCATCTCATTTGCTCTGGCATATGCCTGCTGCATAATCTCATGCTCACTTACCAACTGACGAGCCTTAGCCTTAGCTTCTTCGATAATGGACTCTGCCTTCTCCTCTGCCGTAGCAATAATGGAGTCGCGATTTGCGATAATCTTCTGGTAACGCTTAATCTCGTCGGGTGTACGAAGCTTCAATTCATCCAACAAATCATACAGTTCATCCTTCGGAACCGCAACTTTATTCTGGGAGAAAGTCGTAGGCTTACAACCTTCAATAAATTCATAAATCTCTTCAATTATCTGCTCAATACGGTTTACCATCGTTATTTCTCCTTTATCTTTTTTAATTTATCATACACATTCGTTACTACCTCGGCCGGTACAAACTGAGTAATATCTCCACCATAGCCGGCTATCTCGCGCACGATACTGGAGCTCAAATAAGAATACTCCACACTGGTAGTAAAGAAAATCGTGTCTACCTCCGGGTTCAGTTTGTGGTTCAACTGTGCAATCTGCAGTTCGTATTCGAAGTCCGTAACCGCACGCAATCCACGAACCAAAACCTTCGCACCTTGCTCTCTGGCAAAATCCACAGTCAATCCCGAAAATGACTGTACATCTACGTTAGGAATATCCTTCGTAACCTTACGAATCATATCCACACGCTCTTCTACGGTAAATGCCGGCACCTTACTACTATTGTTCAGCACTGCGATAATCAGCAGGTCAACAACATCCGCTGCTCGTCTGATAATATCCAAATGCCCTAACGTAATCGGATCAAAGCTTCCCGCATATATTCCGATATTCTCGGTTTTCTTCAAACCCACTCCTGTACTCCTCCTTCTACTTCTTCGGGTACAAAAACCAATGCTGATTGGTCTTGTAGGTCTTCACCTTGCTAACCTCGTATCCCAATAACTCGGCACACTCCTCCACACAGTTCTCCAACGCAGTCTCTATGACAATCAGTGTGTCCTCATGCACCAAAGAGGAATTCTGCAGAGCCGAAAGTATCACGCGCTCCCACTCTTTCCGATACGGAGGGTCCGCCACGATAACATCAAACTGACGCTTCTCAGCTTCCATGCGCTTCAATGCGTTAAGTACGTCCATCCCGTACACAGTGGCATCATCCGCCATCTTCGTATGTACCAAATTCTCACGAATACAGTTCAGCGCTTCTCTGCTATTCTCCACAAAGCAACAATGAGTTGCTCCGCGACTGAGGGCTTCAATCCCCAGTCCACCGCTTCCGCTGAACAAGTCAAGAAACCGGCACCCGGGTATCTCCGGTGCTAACATATTAAACAAAGTTTCTTTTATCTGATCCGAGGTCGGACGAGTCTCCGTCCCTCTCGGCGTTGTTAACAATAGCCTTCTGGCTTTTCCCGCAATGACACGCATTCTGTGAACCTTCCTTGCAAGGCAAGATTAGAATAATACATTCCTCATAACATTGTAGACTATCGTAGAAAGATTTGTCAATGCTTTTTTCGAAATTATCACAAAAAAATGATGAAGTTTTTTTGCCCACATTCCGCTTTCTGTTGCATGCAAGAAGATTGCTCCAACAAAGGAACAAAGTGTCTGACGCCGGGCCCTTACCGCACGTACAATCGTACAAAATAATACAAGAAAATAACCGGCAATTCATCATTGCCGGTTATCTCTCAC
Organism: Lachnospiraceae bacterium; assembly: GCA_045546575.1. Lineage (GTDB taxonomy): Bacteria > Bacillota > Clostridia > Lachnospirales > Lachnospiraceae > ISDg. The sequence continues at coordinate 66,620 of JAZQDC010000020.1, forward strand.
CTGGAAAAAAAGCTTGTTCCATTCTTATTGAAATGCCACACTGACACTACGCTCCAACTGGTTTGCCGCAGCCTCCAAGGGCTCGCAACTGATGGTTTCAACGCCACCGGCATCCATCATAGATGCGGCATCCGGATCGATGGGCAACTTCGCCAATACGGGAATGCCGTGCTTTGCAGCTACTTCTTCAATATGGCTCTCGCCAAATACGGTCATCTTCTCACCGCACTTCTTACATACAAGATAACTATAATTCTCAATAATACCGAGAATCGGTACATCCATCTGTACTGCCATATTTACTGCCTTAGCGACAATCATAGATACCAAATCCTGCGGACTGGTGACGATAATAATACCATCTACGGGAAGCGACTGAAATACCGTCAAAGGTACATCACCGGTTCCGGGAGGCATGTCCACGAACAAATAGTCCACCTCGCCCCACATAACATCGCTATAGAACTGCTTCACGGTTCCTGCAATGACGGGTCCACGCCATACTACCGGCATCTCCTCGTCAGGCAACAGAAGGTTTACACTCATAACACGAATGCCGGTGGCACTCTCTACCGGAAAGATACCGTCGTCATTTGCTTCCGCAGGTCCTTTCAAGCCCAATGCCTTAGGGATGGACGGACCGGTTACATCCGCATCCAAGATGCCGCACTGATATCCCTTACGTTGCATAATTGCCGCCAAATTCGACGTAACAAAGGACTTACCTACGCCACCTTTACCGCTAACGACACCGATAATCTTCTTCACCTTGCTGTGCTTGTTGGCAGGTGCCAAGAACTCCGACTTATCAGGCTTACGACTACTGCAATTAGCGCCACAACTGGAACAGTCATGGGTACAATTTTCTTGATTCTGTTCAAACTCTTCGCTCATACGATAACTCCAATTTTCCGCACGTTCAAGTGCTGTATTCTCTAAGCATTAGTATACCAACTTTTCTGAAATATTGCAACCACCGCAATACTTTTTGTTGTCATCAACTCATTTCACGCTTCGCGCCCATCCCATGCTTCTCACGTTCCAGCAAGCGATCATACTGCTCATACATCTTCTGCACACCGTTCTCCAACAGATAATAATGCATGATATAAGGCACCAGCAGACACATAAATGCCACAATCAGCACAAGCATGCCGAGACTGGGCGCCGCTACCGTGTACAGAATTGTTCCCACCGTCAATATGGCAAACACCACCGTCACAATCAAGTGAATCAGTCTTTCGTGCATAAAGAACCCGATTTGAATCAAATGTTCTTCTATCTCCTTTCGGTAATCCATATCTTCCGGCGGATTCTCCAATCTGGCGTCCATCCACGCCAAATAATTTAGCATTCGTTTCTTCATCCTGCGCTCCTTTCCGCCTATGCCATCCCAAACACCTCTTGCAGTCTCTTCTGTCTCTTCACGAAACTGCATCTTATCGTCTCCGGAACTCTTCTCTATGTCCTTGTTCCTCTTCAGTATATCACTAACGGCTACAATTTTCCATGAGTTTTTCCTGCTTTTTTGTCACGTTTGCGCATTGACTTCAATGAAAAAATGTGCTACTGTTAGATTAACTTAAACGGTTGCCATCTCTGACGGATATGTGTGGAGCTTACCACGGTGAGGTGTCATACCGGAAGCAGCCGACCGTCTGGGCAACATTTTCTTCGGATTATGTTGTCTTTTTGTTTTTTTAGACCTTCCTTCTGTCGGCAGGACATAACAATTACAGCGATAAGGAGAACAGGAACATGCAAGAACAATGGAATGGTTTCGTAGGTGGCGTATGGGAATCGGAGATTAACGTTCGCGACTTCATTCAGAAGAACTACACCCCCTATGAGGGAGACGAAAGCTTTTTGGAAGGTGCAACAGAGCGCACCAAAGAGTTGATGAATCATTTGATGCACTTGTTTGATTTGGAGCAGCAGTTTGGCGGTGTCTTGGATATCGATACCCAGACTGCCACTTCCCTCTTGAATCATAAACCCGGATATTTGGACAAGGATAAGGAACTCATTGTGGGGCTTCAAACCGATCGTCCTCTTCGCCGTGGTGTTAACCCCTTCGGCGGTCTCAATATGACTCGCAAGGCTTGCAAAGCTTACGGCTACGAACTTTCCCAGAAAGTTGAGGAAGAATTCACGTATCGTACCACACACAACGACGGTGTATTCCGTGTATACAGCGAGGATGTACGTAAGGCGCGCCACGTAGGCATTATTACCGGTCTTCCGGATGCTTACGGCCGTGGTCGTATTATCGGAGACTACCGTCGTGTTGCACTGTACGGAATCGATCGTCTCATTGAAGAGAAGAAGAAGGACAAGGCTACCCTGGGTGCAGAGCTTATGGACGCCGAGAAAATTCGTCAGTTGGAGGAGTTATTCCAGCAGATTGCCTTCTTAGATAAGTTAAAGAGCATGGCTGAGATGTACGGCTATGACATCAGTGGTCCCGCCCGCGACAGCAAGGAAGCGGTTCAGTGGTTGTACTTCGGTTATTTGGGCGCTATTAAGGAACAGAATGGTGCTGCCATGAGTCTCGGTCGCGTGGGCACATTCTTGGACATTTATTTTGAGCGTGATCTGAAGAGCGGCGCCTACACAGAGAGCCAGATTCAAGAGCTATTGGACGATTTCGTTATGAAGCTTCGTATGGCAAGACATTTGCGTACTCCCGAGTACAATGAGCTCTTCGCAGGCGATCCCATGTGGATTACCGAATCCATCGGTGGTATGGGTGAGGACGGACGTACTTTAGTAACCAAGAGTTCCTTCCGTATTCTGAACACCCTTTACACCCTAGGTTCCTCTCCCGAGCCGAACCTGACGGTATTGTGGTCCAAGGATCTTCCCCAAGCATTTAAGCGCTTTGTTGCCAAGGTTTCCTGCGATACCGATGCTATCCAGTATGAAAATGACGACGTGATGCGTCCCATTTACGGTGATGACTACGGTATTGCTTGCTGCGTATCCGCAATGCGTCTCGGCAAGGATATGCAGTTCTTCGGAGCAAGAGCAAATCTTGCGAAGCTTCTACTTATGAGTTTGAACGGCGGTAAGGACGAGCGTTATGGTGAGCAGATCGGACCCGAGATGCCTGTTTATGAGGATGAGTACTTGGATTACGACAAGGTGATGGAGCGTATGAGCATTTACCGCGACTGGCTGGCCAAGACCTACGTAACCGCCATGAATATGATTCACTACATGCACGATAAGTACGCATACGAGAAGACCCAGATGGCGCTTCACGACACCAATGTGCATCGTTATATGGCCTTCGGTATTGCCGGCCTCAGTGTGCTTGCGGATTCCTTGTCTGCCATCAAATATGCCAAGGTTCGCGTAATTCGTGACGAGCGTGGCCTTATCAGCGATTTTGAGACCACCGGCGAATTCCCCTTCTACGGCAATGACGACGACCGCGTTGACATGTTGGCTAAGGAGCAGACCGAATTGTTCTTGGCTGCTCTTAAGAAGATTCCGACTTATCGTAATGCAGAACATACCTTGTCCATTCTTACCATCACCTCTAACGTTATGTACGGTAAGAAGACCGGCAACACTCCGGACGGCAGACGTGCCGGCGAGCCCTTTGCGCCGGGCGCAAACCCCATGCACGGAAGAGATCATTCCGGTGCGTTAGCTTCTCTGAATTCCGTAGCTAAGCTCTCCTACGCTACTTGCAAGGACGGTATCAGCAATACCTTCTCCGTGGTTCCCCAGGCATTGGGACATAGCGAAGAAGAACGTTATGCGAACTTGATTGGCATTTTGGACGGTTACTTCGCACAGAACGCACATCATTTGAATGTAAATGTATTGAACCGCGAGACTCTTGAGGATGCTCTTGTTCATCCCCAGAAGTACCCGACACTCACCATTCGTGTCAGCGGTTATGCCGTAATGTTCAACAAGTTGACCTTGGAACAGAAGAAGGAAGTCATCTCTCGTACCTTCCATGAGGCTATGTAATGAAAGGCTATATTCACTCACTACAGAGTATGGGCGCAGTGGACGGTCCGGGACTTCGCTATGTGGTCTTTCTGCAGGGCTGTCCCTTGCGTTGTATGTACTGTCACAATCCCGACTCTTGGCAAGCGGGTGTCGGTACGGAATATGAAGTCTCCCCATTGGTGGAAAAGATTCTACGCTACCGCCCTTACTTCGGTTCCCTTGGAGGGGTCACAGTATCCGGCGGAGAAGCCTTGCTCCAAGCAGAGTTTGTCACGGAACTATTCATCCGACTTCACCAACACGGGATTCACACCTGCCTCGATACCTCCGGAATCGGCGGCGGTTCTTGTGTAGACGCACTTTTGGATGTCACCGACCTAGTGATGTGCGATATTAAATTTTCTTCGGAAGAGGCATATCGCATGCATACCGGCGGCAGTTTGAATACTGTGTTGCATTTTCTTAAGGCAACAGAGCGCCACGGCAACGACCTATGGGTTCGTCATGTGGTAGTTCCCGGATATACCGACACTGCCGAAGAAATTGATGCTATGCTTTCCTTGGCCACCGGTTATTCCAACCTTCGCAAGATAGAGCTTCTGCCCTTTCACAAGCTCTGCGTGCCGAAATACGAGAAGCTGGGAATCCCATTCCCTTGCGCAGACATTCCACCTTGTGAGAAGACCACCGTCGAAGCATTGACGTTACGAATTCCCCGGCAATATCGTTAGATACAATAAGGCGTCGCCTTCAAGTCCCACACGGAACAAGAAGCGACGCCTTTTCTCGTCTTATCTATCGTATGAAATTCGTCCAAGCATGTTCTTCCTTCTCCGGCAAACCATAAGTCTGCTTACCAAGTGCAATGCTCTTCATAAGAAAACTCATGTTCCGTGCCAAGGTACGCATGCTCTGCATACCCTCATCATCCCCGGAAGCCTCTCCGGGTGCTCTTCCATGAACACTGTTCCAGTACTGACCGGATGCCACCGGCATACCGCTGATGGTGAAATATTTGTTCAGCTCATCGAAGGTAGACGACAGACCACCTCGTCTTGCTGCTACCACACTTGCTCCCACCTTCATGGTTTTATCAAAATGTGTGGAGTAGAACAAGCGATCCAAGAATGCAATCAGCGTAGCATTTGCCGAAGCATAATACACCGGACTGCCAACAACCAGACCATCGCATTCTTCCAATACCTTAGCATATTCATTTACCGCATCATCAAAGACACACTTGCCCTGTGTGCCACATTTGCCGCAAGCAATACAACCGCGAATATTGCGATTTCCCACCTGCACAGTTACGGTTTCGATGCCTTCCGCCTCAAATACTTTCACCATTTCTTTAAGCGCTAAGTCTGTGTTACCGTTTGCACGTGGACTTCCGTTCACAAGCAATACTTTCATTGTCAATATCCTCTCATCCATTCTGCAAACTACAATAGGTGTGCACGAAGCTCCTCGTCACTCATAGCAGTCAAATATGCCGGTGCAATATCAAAAATGGTCTTGCACCCCACCATTCCTTCAGCGCTCATACGTGCACAAGCTCTTGCACAGGCAACCAGTACGGAAGCCGTAAACTCAGGATTGGAGTCCAACTTCAAACTGTATTCGATAATATGCGTATGCTCTTCATTCCAGCCGGTCTTACCACTACGGATAACAAATCCACCATGAGGAATCCCACTATGATTCTTCTTCAATTCCTCCTCGGAGATGAAATGCACCGTAGTATCATAATCCGCAAAATAGTTGGGCATATTCTTAATCTCAGTTTCAATCTTCATAAGATCTGCGCCCTCTTCCGCTACGACATAACACTCTCTCGTATGCTTCTCTCTGGTACTAAGTTCCGGATTACTTCCACTACGTACCGCTTCCAAAGCAGCAGGCACCGGAATGGTGTACTGCTTACCATTTGCAACGCCCTCCACACGACGAATCGCGTCAGAGTGCCCTTGACTAACCCCCTTGCCCCAGAAGGTATAGTCCTTCCCCTGCGGCAGAATTGCATTACCATACAGACGATTCAGCGAGAACATTCCCGGATCCCATCCGGCGGAAATGACAGCCACGTTGCCGCCTTCCTTTGCCGATGCATCTACATTTGCAAAATGCTCCGGAATTCTCGCATGGGTATCAAAACTATCGACTACATTAAAATACTTCGCATATTCCATGGTCTGCTTCGGAAGATCTGTTGCACTTCCGCCGCAGATTACCAATACATCAATATCATCTTTCTTATTCAAAAGTTCTTCTACGGAATATACGCATACGCCTTCCGTTAATATCTTCACAGACTCCGGATTACGACGGGTAAATACGCCTACCAGCTCCATATCCGCATTTTGCTTGATGGCACACTCCACACCTCTACCGAGATTGCCATAACCCATAATACCGATTCTTGTCTTCATACAATCATCCTCCGTCCCAATAGTAGCAAACAGACGCTCTGTCCATTGCCCCAATTCCGACAACCCGGCTGTTATTACGCTTCCTGCAACCGAATTCATCAATACAAACAATGTACTCTCTTAAGCACAAAAAATCAATACTTTTTTTCTGATATGAACACAAAAAAATCTCCTGCGCCACCAAACCGATGACGCAGGAGTCGAACAAAATCATATTCTACAATTACTGATTAATCTTACGAGCCACATACTCGGTATGAAGAATCTCATGTGCCTTATGACTTCCGGGTGCCTCCAAGAATTCCTCGTATAACTTCTTGATGCTGGGATTCTCATGAGATTTACGAAGTGTCTTAGCGGCATCATTTGCATACAATGCATTAGCACGAAGACTACGCACATCCGTGAAGTTACGTACCTGAGAATCTACCAAAGGCTGACCGCCACCGTTGATACAGCCACCGGGACATGCCATAATCTCGATAAAGTGATAATCTGCCTCACCCTTCTTGATCTTATCCATAATGATACGTGCATTGCTGAGGGAGGATGCAACCGCAACCTTAACATTCAGACCTGCCACATCATAAGATGCTTCCTTGATTCCCTGCATACCACGAACTTCCTTGAAATCTACGCTTGCCAACTCTTCGCCGGTCAAAATCTCAACTGCGGTACGAAGTGCTGCCTCCATAACACCACCGGTAGCACCAAAGATAACTGCGGCACCGGTAGACTCACCGAGGGGATCATCAAATGCTCCGTCAGGCAATGCAGCAAAGTTGATGTCTGCACGACGAATCATACGAGCCAGCTCTCTTGTTGTAATGGATACATCCACATCCGGAAGACCCTCTACCGCACTATTATCTCTCGTTACCTCAAACTTCTTAGCGGTACAAGGCATAACGCCTACACATACGATGTCCTTCGGATCAATACCCATCTTCTCTGCGTAGTAAGTCTTTGAAATCGCACCGAACATCTGCTGAGGAGACTTACAAGAGGAGAGGTGAGGAAGAAGTTCCGGATAATAATGTTCGCAGAACTTAACCCAACCGGGAGAACAAGAAGTAATCATAGGAAGCACTCCACCATTCTGCACACGGCCAAGGAATTCATTTGCCTCTTCCATAATGGTAAGGTCTGCACTGAAATCGGTATCGAATACTTTGTCAAATCCGAGACGACGAAGTGCGGTTACCATCTTACCTTCTACATCGGTACCAATCGGCATACCGAACTCTTCACCGAGCGTTGCACGAATGGACGGAGCCGGCTGCACGATTACATGCTTGGTAGGATCCTGAATTGCTGCTTCTACCTTGTATGTATCATCCTTCTCGTACAATGCACCGGTAGGACAGGCTACGATACACTGACCACAGTTTACACAACTGGTGTCAGCCAATCCCTTATCAAACGCACATCCGATAAAGGAAGCAAATCCACGATTGTTCGGTCCAATAATGCCAAGTCCCTGCACCTTCTCACATACGCCTACACAACGACGGCAGAGGATACACTTGTTATTATCACGAACCATATGAACTGCGGAAGTATCCAATGCAAACTCCGGACGATAACCATCGTAGAGTTTCTCATCTTCTACTCCAAGCTCCTTACACAGTTTCTGTAATTCGCAATTACCGCTGCGTACACAAGACAAGCAACGACGATCATGATTCGAGAGAATCAACTGCAACGTCTTCTTTCTGGAGTCAATAACTTTGGGTGTATTCGTATATACCTCCAAGCCTTCACTAACCGGGTATACACATGCTGCCATCAAGGAACGAGCTCCCTTAACTTCAACAACACAAATACGGCAATCGCCCACTTCATTCATATCCTTCAGGAAGCAAAGGGTAGGAATCTTGATTCCCGCCAGATTCGCTGCCTCCAAAATGGTAGAGCCGGCAGGCGCCGTTACGTCAATACCGTTAATCTTCAAATTAATATCTGCCATAGTCCCTCATCTCCCTTACTCTTTATAGATTGCACCAAACTTACACTTCTCGATACATGCACCACATTTTACGCACTTCTGCGGGTCAATGGTGTGCGGTTCACGTACCGTACCGGAGATTGCACCATTCGGACATACTCTAGCACACAGCGTACAACCCTTACATTTATCCGGGTTAATCTTAAACTGAAGAAGATGCTTACATACGCCGGCAGGACATTTCTTGTCTACGATATGAGCAATGTACTCATCACGGAAATAGCGAAGCGTAGATACTACCGGGTTCGGAGCCGTCTGTCCAAGTGCACACAAAGAGCTGGACTGAATATGAGCGCAGAGCTCTTCAAGCTTCTTCAGATCATCCATGGTTGCCTTACCATCGGTAATCTTCTCAAGAATCTCCAACATACGACGAGTACCGATACGACAAGGCGCACACTTACCACAAGATTCATCAACGGTGAACTCCAAGAAGAACTTCGCAATATCAACCATACAGTTGTCTTCGTCCATAACAATCAAACCACCGGAACCCATCATGGAACCGATAGCGATTAAGTTGTCATAGTCCAAAGGAACGTCATAGTACTCAGCGGGAATACATCCACCGGAAGGACCACCGGTCTGTGCAGCCTTAAACTTCTTACCGTTCGGCACACCTCCACCAATCTCCTCAACAACCTCACGAAGAGTGGTTCCCATAGGAATCTCTACAAGACCGGTATTCTTAATCTTACCGCCCAATGCAAATACCTTGGTACCCTTGGATCTCTCGGTACCCATGCTTGCAAACCATTCCGGTCCATTCAAAATAATCTGAGGGATATTCGCCCAAGTCTCAACGTTATTCAAAATGGTAGGCTTCTCAAAGAGACCCTTTACTGCCGGGAACGGCGGTCTCGGTCTGGGCTCACCACGGTTACCCTCGATAGATGTCATAAGTGCAGTCTCTTCACCACAGACAAATGCACCTGCACCCAGACGAAGATCGATATCAAACTTAAATCCGGTACCGAGAATATTGTCTCCCAACAAACCATACTCTCTTGCTTGCTTAATTGCGATGTTCAAACGATCAACGGCAATGGGGTACTCTGCACGTACATATATGTAACCCTGTGTAGAACCGATGGTATAACCGGCAATAGCCATAGCCTCCAATACCGCATGGGGATCACCCTCCAGTACGGAACGGTCCATGAACGCACCCGGGTCACCCTCGTCTGCATTACAGCATACATACTTCTGATCTGCCTGATTTGCCTTAGCAAAGCTCCACTTTCTTCCCGTCGGGAAGCCGGCGCCACCACGTCCGCGCAAACCACTGTCATTCAAAATCTGAATCACGTCGTCCGGGGTCTTCTCGGTAAGCACCTTAGCAAGTGCCTGATAACCGCCGGTACCGATGTACTCATCAATATTCTCCGGATCAATTACACCACAGTTTCTCAGGGAAACACGATGCTGCTTCTTGTAGAAATCGGTCTCATGCATGGAAATGATACCATTAGCCGTTACAGTCTCATCATAAAGATACTTAGTAACCACATTGCCCTTAAGCAAATGCTCTTCCGCAATCTCTTCTACATGGTCAAGCTCTACCATTGCGTAAAAAGCAGCTTCCGGATATACAATCATAATAGGACCCAAAGCACACAAACCATGACATCCGGTGGTAACTACCAACACGTCATCTTCAAGGCCGTGCTTTGCGATCTCTTCTTTCAACTTTGCAACAATTTTCAAACTTCCGGAGGATGTACAACCGGTACCTCCGCACACCAAGACATGACGCTTGTAGGTCTGTCCCTTTGCAGCAAGAGCCTCAATTGCTTCCTCGCCCTCACGACGCATGGCAACCAAGCCTTCCATTCTTGCTTTAATCTCATTTAATCCTTCAAGTGTTATCATGAAATACCTCCCATTCCGCCTTATACGTATTTGGCCAGAATTCCATCCAGCATGTCTACCGTCAGCTTACCATATACTTCTCCGTTGATTGTCATAACCGGTGCCAACCCACATGCACCGATACAACGACAGGCTTCCAGTGAGAACTTTCCGTCCGGAGTGCAACCTCCGCCCTCAATACCCAGAAGTTCCATGAGCTTGTTATAAATATCCCCGGACCCCTTTACATAACATGCAGTACCAAGACAGACAGAAATCTGGTACTTGCCCTTGGGCGTCAACGAGAACTGGGAATAGAAAGTAGCCACACCATAAATCTTCTCCAACGGAATGCCTGTCTCGTCAGAAATCATTGTCTGTACTTCGATGGGAAGATATCCGTAAATCTCCTGAGCCTTCTGGAGAATCGGCATCAGAGCTCCTCTTTCATCCTTTAACTCATTAATGGTCTGTAATAGCTGTTGTTTTTGCTCTTCCGTTCCGTTAAACGGAACCGTATTCTTTTCAGCGGCCATCAAACAACGCCTCCTTTTTCATAGTTTTTTATTTTACCATTGTATCACGTGGCAAGAAAAATTTCTAGCACTTTGCACAACTTCTCACCGTCTTTTTTTGATTTTTTGTCACTTAATCCATGTATACACGTATTCAAGCCATGTTTTATGCGACTTTTGCTTATCAATCATCTCAATTCGACATCGCATCTGTTCATTTTGCGCACAAAAAGAGCCTCAGCATATCGCCGAAGCTCTTTCAACTCTACTAGTTCAATTACCACTCAACAGTCCATTTAAGCTCTTACACTCTGCAAGAACTGTTCCTTGGCCTCTTCCTTGGTTACTCCGAAGGACATAGCCAATTCGCCATATAAACTATCCTCTGCCAAATGCATATATCGTTCATCACTGGCCGTTGCCCGCTTCCCTTGAGCATTTCGCTGCTGCTCTCTGGAATAAATGGTCTTCATAATTCGTATCATTGCCTCACACTGACCGGTATAAAATGCCTCTTTGTACACCAATTCGCGTTTCTTCTCGTCATGAACTTGTAAATCCGGGAGTCCCTTAGCCCGCGCCAGCAAATCCTCTGCCTCTGCCTTGGTTAGAATTCGTCGCATAATCACCTTGTGATTATCCACCGGGCTGAATATCTTCCCGCCACCGGAATAAACAGGGGTCAATGTGTAGTACTGACGATCCACCATTCCCATATTTGCAAGAGGACCGACACTCTCCACGCGACATACTCCATTGTTACCGTGAATTACAAATTCGCCTATCTTAAACATGTTCACACTCTCCTATTACTCGAAAAGCAATCAAATGATTTTGCTCTTCTGTCCGAAACCGCTCCTTTGTCACTTAAAGTATAGCATAAATTTCGTAGGGAAGTAAGCACTTTTTTTAATTCCGTGATGTTTTTGTGAAGTTTGTACACTTCATTTTATCCGAAAATCCGTCATATTCGGCACTATTTCTTTGAATTATTTCACTCCACCCCGTATAGGGCTACAGTCTTGTAGTCGTGATGTACCGCAGGGAGAAACACCTGGGTAATGTCCGTAATACGCACTTTCAAACTAGATGTACATACACAAGGATGACATCCCAGATATTCATCCTTCAAAATATCCTCGTCAATCAATAACTGCACATGATTGTCTCGATCATTCATTAATCCCAACACGCTAACCGCACCCGGATAAATATCCAAATACTCCACCATGGACTCCTCTCCCGCAAAGGACAGTCTGGCACTCTGAATCTGTGCCGAAAGTTCCTTTGTCTTAAAGGGTTTATCCCCGGGCATCATCAACAAATAAAACTGCGTCTTCTGTCGGTTGCACAGAAACAAATTCTTGCACACTTTTGTATCCAGTGCAACATCAATCTCATGACACGCTTCCATGGTGTGCGCCTCTTCATGATCCACGCGCTCATAGGAAATCTCAAGTGCATCCAACAATTCATATACCCGAAGTTCCCGTTCCTGACGTCCGGTCACATTCTCCGGTCTCCCCTGAAAAACTTGCATATCGTTCTCCCTTTCTCATCGTTGTTCTATGCTTGTGCCAATCCCTTCAAAAATACAAGAAGGTCTTCGAAGCTTCCTTGCGGTCCATCCCACGGACATTCTTGGCGACGAATGACCCAATCCGTAACCAAATAAGCATCCATTCCAATGGAAGTAGCGGTCTGCATATCCTCTTTCTCATCATTTCCGATCATGAGACACTCCTCCGGAGAAATGCCGTGTCGCTCACAGAGTTCCAAGAAGTATTTCGGGTTAGGCTTCGAATAATGGGAGTCCTCATACGCTGTTACTCGGTCAAAATCCTCTACTTTCAAATCAATCCAGCTCAGTCGTGCCTGCTGTGCTTCCATGGGAAAGAGGGGATTGGTTGCCAAGATAACCGTAGGTGCCGCCTCATGAGCCAATCGCACTGCTTCCTTGGCCAGTGGATTCTCTCCCACATAGCTTCTGGTATTGTGAAACTCATTGGAATAGAAAATCACCGTAGCGGGCTCCACATCTTCCGTCTTCAAGCCGGTAAGACTGCAAAAATATTCCCAGAACACTTCCCGATTCGTTCGCTCACCGTCATTGTTCAAAACCATCTGCTTCGTTCCTGCCCATACCGCACCGATCAGTTGCTTCGCCGGAACACCGGTAAATGCCATAGCCTTCGAAAGTTCCGCCATATACCCCTGAAAAAACACCTCTAGATCCATGGGTAGTAATGTACCGTCCATATCAAATAAAATTGCCTTGTACTGCTTCATCTACCTCACCTCATCTCACTACTTCCTGCTGCAATTGTCGCGCCAATTCTCTCATACGCTCCGGCACAACCTTGCACACCTTGCGATCATAAGTATACAAACCGTTGATTTCATCCTCTACGTCACTAAGCTGTGTGTAAATGCAACCACACAGTCCCTCTGCCACTGACGGCAGTATCATACCATGATACATATGCTCCACTGCCTGTGTCAAGCTCTCACTATCCGGGCAAGCCCCATAGCCATAGCTGCTATATTTGCTGTAACAATGCCGTTCTACTGCCATAGAATATCCACCACACTCCGACACGAACAGCGGACGTTTCTCTACCTTAAGGGAAATGACCTTAAAGTAAATGTGCTCACTGTCAAAATCATTTTCTTCCCCGGCAAACCATCCCGAAGTGGAGTCCACCAATCGGGTGTTGTCCCACTCCTTCACCATGCGATACATAGCATCACTCTCGAACTGTCCCCAGCCTTCATTGAATATGGTATATGCCACAATGCATGGATGATTGTACAAATGTTCAATCGTAGCCTTGGAATGTGCCACAAAGATTTCTTTACGCTCACCGTCCCAGCCGGTATGATCATCTTTCTTTCGCATACCGATTGTCGGCAATGCCGTATCTTTCAAAAATGAATACGTACCGTTGTTCACCATGTCCTGCATTACCAACATGCCCAGACGATCACACTCGTAATAAAACCGCTCCGGCTCCACTTTGATGTGTTTCCGTAGCATGTTGTAGCCCAATTCCTTCATACGAAGAATGTCTCTGGCATACTCCTCTTCCTCTGCGGGAAGATAGATACCGTCACTGTAGTATCCTTGATCCAGCACTCCGTGCATGAACACGGGTCGGCCATTCAACAACACCTTAGGAACACCGTCTCCCTTGCATATCTCAATGGTACGCAGAGCGAAATAACTGTCTACAGTATCCTGTCCTACCGTTATCGTCACCGGATACAAATGCGGCTCCTCCGGCGTCCATAGCTTCGGCTCGTAGGTACTACCGTCTTCCGACACTACCTCATCCAGTGCTATATATCCTTCCTGTCCACAATAGGTCTTTGTCAGTATTGTTCCGTCCGAAAGCGTAACCCTTACTTGCATCTGTTCATAGGAAACATCCGGCCCTTCCATGATTGCCCGGATATGCACGCCACGTAGATCCGGTGTAATAACCAACCGCCGGATATATCGCTCCGGCACTGCCTCTAACCACACACTCTGCCAGATGCCGCTTACGGGAGTATACCACATACCTCCCCGCTTCTTAGATTGCTTACCATAGGGGTATTTCTTAGACAACGCATCCGTCACTCGAAGTTCCAGTTCATTTGCTCCATGTGCCTTTATCGCTTCGGTAATATCCAGCGCAAATGGCAGATATCCTCCTTCGTGGTGCCCTACTTCGCGTCCGTTCACATATACCGTTGCCACCTGGTCCACCCCACCGAAATGCAAGAAAATGCGTTGTCCGGAGAAGGACTCCGGTACAGAAAAGCTTCTGCGATACACAAGCTGCGAACCGACCTTCCCCTCATATTGAGACAGCATTGATTGCGGCGGGAAAGGAATCCGAATAGGCTTTCCGTCCATCTCCCACATCCCATTGAGATTACAATAAGACTCCCTACGAAGCTGCGGTCTGGGATAATCTTGCCAAGGCTTCTCCCCGGACTCATTCACACGCTCTCCCGCTTCCGTCCACAACATATGATGCGCTCTGCTCATAACAACGAAAATGGCGCGTAGTACTCCCACCAGCAATAGACCAACAGCAAATGCACCGATCCATATATTCGCATTTGGCAAGAAGGAATACGTACCGTCACTGTTTTGAATCTGCTCCGCATTTCGCAACACCAATGCTCCAAGGGCCGGTCCGATAATTCCCGGAATTAATACTTGTCCGATAATACGAATCCCCTGAAACTGTCCGGCACGATTCTCCGGAATGTGCTCTCGAATCATTGCACCGAATACCGACATGCCGGTCATATACCCAATCATCATCAACAGAGAACCGATGAACACGGGAACTGTCGTTCTTCCGAAATACAAGATTACATATCCACACATCAACATAGCAATGCTGGGCTTGATACTGAATCGAAAGCCCTGCATATCATACAATCTTCCGTAAAATGCAGTAGCCACTGCCGCCAAGATAATCGCCGGAGCCATAATCAATACGTAATTTGCCATCTTCAGCGACTGCTCATAGTACAATATCAAATACGGCATGTACACTTGAATAGAGATTCCGAACAACGCAAATGCGCCCAGCACCGCATACAGTAACTTATTCTCCTTCACAACCGAAGGTCGAAAACTATAACAAACCGTGCTCCAATAAGAGAATTTTGTCGTTTCACATCTTTGTTCTACTTGAGTAGAATCATCTTCAATCAGGAAAATGCCAAGCACGCCCACCACAAGAACAACTCCGCCGATGATACAAAAGATTACCGACCAACTATTTGCTTTCTCCAAAGAGAAGCCCATAAATCCGCCGAACACCACGAGGATTGCCACAAGAGGCATCATGGAGTTAAAGCCTTCAATAAACCCACGATTGGTCTCATCTCCGCGGTCTGTCAGCCATGCATTATAGCAAGCATCATTTGCCGCAGAGCCGAAGAATGTCATAACGCAATCCAATACAATAACCAAACTCACGCCAAGGCTACATGCTGCCACATAAGATTCCGCCACCTTGGAAAGCAAGTCCGTGCGAATCAATCCGAACAGTAGAATCGTTACTCCCCACAGCAGATATCCGCCACAGATGAATGCCTTTCTCTTCCCCATCCGGTCCGAGAGTGCACCGATCAAAATCGTAGTCACCGTGGCTGCCACAGAGCTTGCTCCTACCATAAGCGAAATATCTGCCGCGGAGGCGCGAAACATCTTGTAGATAAACACGTTGAGATACATGTTCTCTACAACCCACGCCACTTGTCCTACCAGACCGAAGATCAGCATAGCCGCCATAAATCTACGTCCCAATTTTGTCTTCATCGGTTCCTCCTTATCTACGCAAGGTTCTATGATTGCAAACAAGCATTCGCTGTCGCTACGCAACAACGAATGCCTTATTCAAACCTGCTAACATTAAAATACACCAAGAGACTGCAACAGAAGCACACTCAACATAATCGGTGCCACATAACGAATCATAACTGCGTACAGCTTCTTTCTACCAAAACGGTGACCG
Organism: Lachnospiraceae bacterium; assembly: GCA_045546575.1. GTDB lineage: Bacteria > Bacillota > Clostridia > Lachnospirales > Lachnospiraceae > ISDg. The sequence continues at coordinate 82,914 of JAZQDC010000020.1, forward strand.
CTGGACTCCACCTCATCAATAATCCATTGTGGCTTCATTACCCAACCCACAAAGATACATGTCAACAAGGAAATGACGGGCATCAAGAAACTGTTGCTAATATAATCGAGTACGTCCAGCAACTGAGCTGTCGTTCCATTGGGCAACTTCAGTTCGAAATAAAACACGTTGTAGCCAAGGCATACGATTACCGCACCAACCAAGGCCAGAATGCCAACTACCAAACTGGTCTTCTTTCTCTCACTGTGGAACATCTCCATGCTATTTGCCACAATGGCCTCCATAATGGATACACTGGATGTCAGCGCAGCAAACACCACCATAACAAAGAATACCGCACCTACAATAGCACCGGCAATTCCCATGGCTTCAAATACTTTAGGAAGAGACACAAACATAAGACCGGGTCCTGAGGCCATGCCTTCGGTTCCCGAAAACACATATACCGCGGGAATAATCATCATGCCCGCAAGAAATGCCACACCGGTGTCAAAAATTTCGATATGGCTTACGGATCGACTAAGATTAATCTCCGGTTTTACATAGGTACCATAAGTAATCATAATCCCCATGGATACACTGAGAGAGAAGAACAACTGTCCCATGGCATCCATCAAGATCTGCCCGTATCGGCTCAGGGTCATTCCTTCAAAATTCGGAATCACATACACCGCCAGACCTTGAAGACCGGTTCGCATCTCACCGTTGGCATCGGTATGCGAGAGTGTCAGTGAAAATATAGCAATGCCCATAATAATCAATATCAACCCGGGCATAATAATCTTAGAAAATTTCTCAATGCCCTTCTCCACTCCCATATATACGATAACTGCAGTAATAGCAAGGTAGATGAACATAAAGAAAATCGGCGATGCCTTAGAACTGATAAAATCAGAGAAATATCCGTCCTGTGCCGCTTGTCCGCCCTGACCGGTCAGATACAACACCATGTACTTGGTAATCCATCCGCCGATAACGCAATAGTACGTAATAATAATAGACGGTACCAAAAACGTCAAAAATCCGAGAAACCTCCACTTCGGTCTGGCAGAAGAATATGCATTCAATGCGCTCTTCTTCGTCTTACGTCCCAATGCAATATCCGTTGTCAACAACGCAAAACCAAACGTTACGGTCAAAAGCAGGTACGTAATAATAAATATACCTCCGCCGTCCTGTGCCGCCAAATACGGGAAACGCCAAATGTTTCCCACTCCGACCGCACTTCCCGCTGCCGCCAAAATAAAGCCCAATGATCCACTAAAACTACTTTTCTTCTTCGTCTCCATAATGCCTCTTTCATCAATAATAAGTCTCCGCCCAAGTATTATAGCGAAGGAAAAGAACGGTGTCAAGGCGAACGAGCCTCTTTTTCAACAACCGAGATTATTTCCGGCAAATGCGTGGTTTCTTTCTTTTTACCTACTTACATACCGTGAGGAGAAACTAATCAAGAAAGGAAATGCGCAACTCGTCTCTTCGCATTTGCGCTCCCCGCTATGTTTTCGGGGATTCGGTATTTTTTATGCACTCATTATTTACGGATGCACAAGCAATGCTTCCAAAGCTTCGAACCTTAAGCCACACACTCCACAAACATGCGGAGATTGGCTTTCACCTCCCTGCCACCTGCAAGCTGGTAACCACTCATCTGCGAGACTTAGGACTTCCCCCTACCCCCTGCGGAACCTCGGGAATTTCCGCTGTCATCGCCGGTACTTCTCCCGGCAAGACCATTCTTCTCCGGGCAGACATGGATGCTCTTCCAATAGAGGAAACCTCCGGACTTCCTTATGCATGCCCCAACGGGGCCATGCATGCTTGCGGCCATGACATGCATACCGCCATGCTTCTGGGGGCAGCCGAACTCCTACTTGCCCGTCGTCAGCAGTTCTCCGGAAATGTAAAGCTTATGTTTCAACCGGCAGAAGAACGCCTAGCAGGCGCGGTGCATATGATTGAAGCCGGCATTTTGGATTCCCCCGCTGTGGATGCCTCCGTAATGCCCCACGTTTTGACCGGAATTCCGTTCCCCACCGGTACCGTGCTGGTGTCCGCCCCCGGAGTCAGCGCACCTTCTGCGGATTTCTTTCGCATTGTCTTACGTGGAAAGGGCTGCCACGGTTCCTCTCCCCACGCCGGAATCGATCCGCTACTCCCTGCAGCTCACCTCCTCTCGGCACTTCCGACCGTTACTGCAAGGGAACTCTCTCCCGGAGAGCATGCTGTACTAACCGTAGGACATCTCACCGGCACCACCACCGCCAATGTCATCCCTGACAGCGTGGAATTGTCCGGAACATTTCGCACCGTGTCCGAAACCACCCGCGACTATCTTCTGTTCCGTCTCCGCCAAATGACCGAAGGAATCGCTTCGGCGTTTCGCGTTGAAGGAGAAGTTCATATAGACAGTAGTTGCCCAACTCTGGTCAACGACGAAGCAATGTCATCCACTGCTTATCGTGCCCTAAAGGGAATACTTCCCGAAGGTCATGTATTCCTCACTTCCGATCCTGCCATTTCCGGTGGTGAAAGTGCGCTGGGACGCGGCTCTGAGGACTTCTCTTATATCAGCCACAAGGTACCGTCCGTAATGCTGGCAATTGCCGCCGGATGCTCAGATTCCGGCTACACACATCCGCTGCATCATCCCTCGGTCCGCTTCGATGACGATGCATTGGCCGTCGGTGCCGCCGCCCTGGCCGGAGTGGCCCTGGAGTGGCTCCGCTAATCTTAATTGCACCTCTGTAGCTGTGAATGCCTCGTATCCAATACACGCTCATTTCCCATGATGCTTCGCGCCCTCGGTGCAACTCTGTGTCTGTGGTTGCCTCGTATCCAATACACGCTCATTTCCTGTGGTGCTTCGACTATCTTTTATCTCGTCCGTTTTGCAAACTTGTACTTCGTACTTCGAGCAGTGCAAAACGGACGATGATAGCCGAAGCACCACAACGGAAATTTCCGCGATGCATTGGATACGAGGCAACCACAGACACTGAGCCACAATGACGGAGATTCGAAGCTCCGCACGGAAAGTTCGCGATGCATCGGATACGAGGCATCCGCAGACACTAGGGCGAAATGCGAACAGTTGAGACTCACAAAAAGGGCGACCGTCCACTTTCGTGGTTGGTCGCCTTCATTTAATTCTTGTTTCGTTGTCGCATATAATCGTACTTCAGTGTCAAATCATTTTTCCGAATCAAACGGTGAATCTCGGCATTTTTCTCGGATAGTTCTGCGTCGTTCATGGGTTCTCCTACGACAACGGCACCGTCTTGCACATAGTGTCTTCCGTCGTACCAGGAGTAATCACTGAAGAATACATAGCCTTCGTAATCCTCTCGGAATATGTCTGTTCCGATGTAGTATTCCGGCACGTAATCCATTCCGAAGAGGTTTAGTACCGTGGGCAAAATGTCCAACTGGGAATTGACTTTATCCACTACCACCTGTTCTTGCCCCGCACTCCAGATGAAGAAAGGCGTGTGATTAATACGATTATCCTCGGTGATTTTGTAGGTATCCAGTGCAGTCTTATCATTCAGTGTATACAGATAGTGATCCGCAAATGCCACAATGACCGTATTCTCATACAAACCGTTATCCTTTAGGGCTTGCAACAGAAGTTCTACGGCGTAGTCCGTCTCCGCAGCAAACATTCTGGCACATGCTTCCTCGTCCATCTCCGGTACATTTCCATTTGGATAATGAATCTGCGTCAGCAGCTTTCCCACATCACTGTCCGTCGCAAAGGGCGTGTGAGGCGTGTAGGTGATTACATAGTGGAGAAATGGTGTTTGTCCTTGGAACAGTTCCTTGTAGAACAACTCATTTTCGAACAACTCACGATCCAACTCATAGGTCACATCGGAATAATCGGTACTGTCCAATAAGCTAAAATAATTATCGTAGCCCCAGCTATCATAATTCAATCCACGAGAGTAGTACTCTCGGGTGTTCATATGAAATGCATTTGCCCGGTACCCTTCTGCCTTGAACAGATTAGGCAGGGAGTAGTCGTAGCAATTACCACTGAAGGTATAAGCATTTTGCATGTACGAGATGGGCGTAATGAATCCGGTATTCACAGCAAATTCCGAATTGAAGGTAGAGCCACCGCCGTTGTAATAGGAATAGTGATTCTCAAACACCAGCGACTCCGCAAGCATGCCGTACAGCGTGGGAGTGTCCGCCTCATTCAGAAGCCAGCTATCCAATCCCTCCAGCTGAAGAAAAATGACGTTCTTCCCTTCGTAGATACCGGTATATTCGTTGTTCTGAGCCTGTGTAAGGTCTTTGTACACTTCCTCCAGATACGCCAATTCCTCCGGGTCAGCCTCCGTTTCGCCTCGAAAGAAGCTAACGCAGAAGTCTCGCACGGTATACTCGTACAGTCCGCATATCTTCATATTTTTGTTGCTGTCATTGAAATCTTCATACACATTTCTAGGATTCCGCCATGTATCCCATTCCAGGGAACCATTGGCCTTCCCCAGCATAAACGGGGTAAGCAAATGAAGAACCACGAATCCAACGATAAGCACAGCCAAATGCTTCGGCCTATGTTTCTTCTCTCCGGGCACTCTCCACAATACGATAACCCCAAGTGCAAGAGACAAAATCGCCACAAGGTATGTCCAAGGCGAGGTTCCCTTCATCACTTCCAGGATGTACGCACTGCCCTCGTCCGCCATCTCTAACAGACGGAAACTGATAAAATATCCGGTCAACGAATAATAAATCACATTTGCCAGCGCCATGAACCAGAATACTGCAAAGGACACTCCATAGAACAGCTTGCCTCCGATGCCACGAATACATAAACTTACTCCTACCAGCAGAGCAATCCATGATACGGTGAACACAATATTGGGTAGCACCATGGGCCAACGAAAATAATTCACGGAACTGCTGACAACTCGCATCCAAATATCCAGGCACAGAAAGGGAAGCACCAACAGAAACGGCTGTCGACACTTGGTCCACAGCCATCTTCTACGTTCTATTATAAGAGTACTCTTATTCATGCACATCCTCATTTCACACGTTCTCGCCTATGCTAATGTGTTGTATGTCCCTCAATATCTTCAATGGTCACCTTACTGGTATGGGGTATCGGCTTCCATGTTACTTTGGTAAATACCGCAATGTACATGGAATAACGATAAATCATATCAAAGGTGGGCCAGGTCAAGCAGAACAATATCTTCTTCGGCAAGGAAATCTTCTTAATACGCTTCCGCTCCACGATAAACACATAGATTGCTGCCAAGATGCTGCTTAGGTCAAATGCAACCTTACCGAGAATATACCACGCCGCTGACAGCCCCATGCCATACAGCATTGCCTGAACACCGGGAGATGCCTTCAGATAAGGCTCTCCGAAGATGCGATTCAGAATCTGAAATAGCATGTTATTGCCGTTAAATACTCGAACCTCCGACAGACCACCTGTGTAGCAGGCACAGCCGTAGAACAACACTCCCACCAATAGCCACAAGAAGGTCTTAGCCAAAATGCCCGGAATCATCTGAGACAACACATCAAAGGAAGCCAAGCGATGACGTACCCCTTCGATAAAGGTCTCCTTTGTCAGCTTTCGCTTCTCGGACTTATCTCGGAAGCAGTTACCCACGAAAATATTCTTAAACAGCGACCAACCACTCTCTAGGAATGCCAGGATATGTCCCTTGGACCAGCGAATACGCTGTCTCAATGCAATGCGCAGACTGATGGGCTGTTCATCAAAGAACTCCGCCTCGTCGTTGTACGAAATTGCATATCCATGGGCAACGGCATCCGCGGTAAATGCACGGTCTTCAGTCAAGGATGTATATTTCCATCCGTCTTTCACAAGCTCACTGGCGAACAAGAAACCGGTTCCCTGAATGTTGGTTGCCAGCCGAAATACCGATCTGGCTCTATGACGAAACCGAATAGAGCGCAACCAGTGAATGGCATAAGTAGATGCCACCCAGTTCTCATCAAAGTTCTTCGTGTTACGATACGAAGTAATAATCTTCTCCCCTGCATCAAAGGAATCGTTCATCTTCGTCACATAATCCTTATTGAGCAGGTTATCCGAATCAAATACGAAATATCCTTCAAAAGAATCGATTCCGTAATCCTCTGCGATTCGCTCAAACAAAAACTGTAGTGCAAATCCCTTGGTTCGGTCCTTATCATTGAAACGCTCGTAGCAAATGGCACCATTTGCCCGTGCCACCTCTGCAGTACGATCCGTACAGTTGTCCGCAACAACGAAGGTAGTAATTAACTCTGCCGGATAGTCCTGGCGCTTAATACTATTAATGAGATTTGCAATTACCGCCTCCTCATTACGCGCAGGAATTACAATGGCATACTTGTGCTGATTCTTGGCGGGTTTGAACTTTCTCGTAAAGAAAAAACCCGTGATAACATACAACGTTCTATGTACACCGAAGAACCCCAGGATTGATAAAATCACTCCTCGAAATGCCTCACTTGCCGGATAAATGGCACTGAAAAACTGGGCTATATGTTGAAATATCTCTCTGACGATCTCCATGTCTGTCCTTTCCGATAGTAACAGGTGCCATTCTTCCGACACCATTCCGCAATATTATGAATTACTCTTCATCTCTGCGGCTATTATAGCACAACAAATCGAATCTGCAACTGTTTTATTTTTGTAATTCCGCGTTATCTTGCCGCATGTTCAGCAGATGCATCGTACTCCAATCGCATACCATGTGCCCCAAAGACTTGCCATTTGCCTGCTCCCAAGCGATGGAAAATTGCTCTGCGCTCTTTTGCACATAGAATCGCATCTGTGTCCACCGAAGTCATAAGGATCGGTGCATACTGATTATATTGCTTCTGCTCCGAAGTCATTCCCTTAATATTCACATAGATATCTCCGGTAAATGCAATCCGATGTTCATAATCAATCAGCACGATTTCCCCCGGCAAATGACCGCCCCGACCTTCGTACACCTCAAACTGCAACTCTCCGAATTCCAAAAAACCGATTTGCCACAGTGGGCTGTTCACCGGGTCATTTTCCTTCCATAGAACCCGCAACTTCTTGGGATTAGGCGGGCAATAGGACGTTAACGTCTTGCAGATACGGACATAGGGCTTGTGCAGATAATTTTGCTCACGGTATCCTTCCTTTCCTTCCGCTTCCAGACGCAGACACACTGCGCTCTTCTCACTGGCAATGACTTCGTCGAACAAAGGCAATAGACCGCAATGATCCAAGTCCGCATGGGTAATCAGTACCACCTTCTTCATCACATCATATTCGGGAATCAACTTCCGAAACAGCGCAACCATCTCTTCTTGGTAATATGCATATCCACTGTCCACAAAGAGATATTCGCCCCGACTCTTAATAATGGCGGTGTTGCTGCCGCAGGGCGGTTCGATTAAGATAATCTCCGTTTCCTCCGTAATGCTATGGCGGGTAATTCTCGGAGAAAATGAATCCCCCTTACAACTCGCCAGCATATCTGCGAACTTGCTGATGCTGTCAAAGGTTCGATATGGCGACAACCCCTGCTCATCCAGCGTCTGCATGGCAAGGTTTGTGTTAACCAAAAGGTCATTTTTCTCGCTAGCCGAGATTCCCCCTGCCTCCATAAGGCTGTTCACAAAGGAATTATAGAAGATGCTGTTGTCGAAATTCTTCTCCGAACGATTGTAGTCGATGATCCGAATGTTGCAGATTGCTTCCGCACGTTTGAGAAATTCCGACACTGCCGCCTTGTCCTCCACAAACAAGCCCATCTTAAAGAACTGATAGTCGGTATCATTTTCCTGCGAACTCATATACGAAATATTGAAATTAAATTCCGCAATCAACTCCAGTATTCTCGTAACACTTCCCGGTACATCCCGAAGCTGAAATTCAATCAGCATTACGTTGGACTTGTCCTTGCTCTGCTGCAAATATCCAATCTCCGCAAGCTGCTTATCGGCCTCCGCCAACTGTTCCTCCGCCCCTTCCACGTCAATGAACAGCATATGCGAATCAATGGCCTTATTATAGCTTACTCGTGTAATGTTCACTCCCAACGCAGCAAACAATTTACTAGCCCTCAAAAATGCACCGATATGGTTCGGCACATTGGCCACATACGTCTTCTTCATATCATTTTCCTCCGAAACAAGAAATCATTTCAAAACCACAGGCTATATCTCATAATGCGCTACTATGTAAGGCAGGTCCCGTGGCATAACCGGCTTCCATAGTAAATGACTCGCGAAATCCGGCACGGTAGCAAATATGCTCCGACGGTCCCGCCCATTGCCAGCAAAGCGGAAATGCATGCTCCTTGCAATATTCAACCACATAGCGCAAGAGCTCCCCGGCATAGCCTTTGCCACGGTGTTCCTTCGCAGTTACAATATAATCGAACCTGGTATTTCCGTGCTCTGACTTATGAATGTCGGTATACACAACCGCCTTCCCATCCAGATATCCTACAAACAAGTATGTTCCTTCCTGCGTCATTCGCTTCTTCGTTACATCCACTTCCCATGGCTCACCGCTGGGCACCAAAATATCTGTGGCCACACGTTCATCCCATACCTTTAACACCCGAATATACAACCGTTTCGCCTCTTCGATACGATTCTCCTCTGTCAGAAGCATCACACGATGGTCTTCCTCCGGTGTGTAGGTATATCCATGTGCCACTAATATATCCTCATTGTTCTTGAAATAGTCCTTCTCAAAAGGATGATATATGGACGCACGAATTCCAAGTGCCGCGTAGAACTCTGCAATATCATCTAACACAGCCCCCAGGTCTGCTATCTTGTCAGGGAAAATGCAGGCATGATTCCCATCATAAGAATCCATGTTATCCCTCATGTAGAATAAGATACCATAGTCCCTCTCCGCATAAGACGCAAAACGCTTCGGAAAATCAATTTCTTCACGCTTGATAGATTCTATTACATTCTTATCCATGGTTCTTCTCCTCTCTTCAGACTTCACATTGCAAAAAGCAGTTGCAAGTCATCCTCTAATATGCTATCCTAGCCATAAGAAGTGGTGCAGCAACTGTATCCCTTACAAAGTTAGTCGATAAAAAATAACCGCTTACCTTGTCACGGGGCGGTTATTTTTTCTGCGAACTTATCGCGCCTCACCGCTTCTCCACTACCAAAACCGCTGCACATGAGGTATCTTCCGCTCAATGATTACTCATCATGTGAGAAGCTTCCCCGTCGATTTCTGGACGCAAACAACAGACGAATCAAATCCTTCTTCCACGGTATAAAGGTACCGTCATCAATCATCGCAAGAATCTCATCCATGGTAGCCCAACGAACTGCCTGTACTTCCTCCGGTTGCAAACGAAGTTCCGTAATATCCAGTTCCTGCTCCACTAGATAGATATCATCGAAGCCGACATCAAAATGAACCGTCAGTGCCGGCCGAACTCCTTCCAGCGAAATGGGGTACCCGATTTCCTCAAGTACTTCACGCTCCGCCGCAGACTGGCTATTGTCTCCCGACACCGCACTCCCACCCACGGTAACGTCCCACAAATTGGGCCAACCTTCCTTGAAGGGCTGACGTTGCTGAATCAGCATCTCACCCTTAGAATTAAAAATACACACATGTACAACCAAATGGTAGCACCCCTCCGGGATCTTCTCCCCGCGAACAATGGTTTTCCCCAAACGCTCTCGATCCTTCGAATACATATCAAACAGTTCCATCCTGCCACCTCTTTCTGCCTCTGTACATTACAGTGTTGCCTTCAAAACAAAGTCATCAATTCTCGCCTTTGTCTGCCTCTGCTCCTCATCGCTCCTTCCGCTCATCTGCTCAAGTCTTACTACAACCGACTCAATACGACTCTTGGTATCCCGTACCTGCTGTTTTGCCTTGTGAATACGGTCCAACACTGCCCAATCTGCGAACACATCATCAAAGAAAAAGTCCGCAAACCGCAGGAAGTCTTGAATACTCACCTGCATATCCGCATGTATCGTCACATCTGCCAGTTCTGACTTGAAGCATCGCAATTGTACCTGCAATTGCTCAACCAAATGTTGCGCCTCATCCAACGCACTATGCTTTGCGATATCGGAAATGAAACCGCCTCCCAGCAGGTCCCAAGTCCCCCAGTTCTCTGCACTTCCCAGCTTATCGAGAACTGCGTCGGTCATTTGCAAGGCCTTTCTCCCTGCGGAAATCGCTTCACGAAGTTCTTTCTGCTGGCTCTTCGCCTGCGCTATCTGTTCCTCCAGACGCAGAATCTCCTCTGCTTCCGGAGTTCCCGACTGCTTCAGTTCCACGCATTTGCGCTGAAGGAGTTGCTGATACTGTCCTTCACAACCACGCACTCTCTGCCATTCCTCCTCATAAGAACGAAGGGCTTCGTCCATGGCAGTAACTTCCCGCATAGCGGAGTCATAGCGAATGGTAGCCTCGTAGGCTTCGCTGTATTCCTTCTCGTACTTCTCCATCTTCTTCCCTACAATATCGTAGAAAAATGCAGTCAAAGTTCGCTTCTCCAAGCGTTCCACATCTGCCTGTTCCTTGTGCATAGCTACTTCCAAGTCACATGCTTTCTCCCACAATGTCTGACGCTGCACACGAATATCCGCAAGCACCGATTCCAAGTGCTTCGCTCTCGCCATCTGCCGGCTAAGATTCTCTAGTTGTTCATTGTAGTTTGTCATAATTCCCTCCTGCAAATAAGTGCACATTCCACCGCATTGCTTCTCGTCCATATTTTATTGCTTATTAGACTTTTTCAATATCAAATGATGAAAGAATGCAACCTGTCGGTACTCCTCCATATCAGAAACCCGCATCTCCAGTTGCATCATACGCTGCTGCCACTCCTCGGTTCCGTGCTTCTCCTGGTTCTGCTGTAAGTCGAAGAAAGTACGAATCCCACGAACACTCTCCATTCGCAACTCCGGTGCCCAGCAAACCAAGTCCTCATCCTCATAGTATCGAATCGCGCCGAACTTGGAAGCCGCACTGCCGTGTCCGTCCAGTAGTGCATTTGCCCTATCCATATCGTCCAGAAGAACCGCCATCTGCATGACACGTCCTGCTCGGTTATGTTTCACAATGGAGATGAATCCGTCCGTTCTCAATACCCTCGCGAAATGCCTGACAATCTCCTCACGGTTCTCCGCGTACTCCAAAACGTTATGGCAAATGATGATATCAAAGCTCTCATTCGGCAATTCCTCCAGTCGGTCCACACTTCCCACCAACTGCTCGTACTCGAAATCATCCCACCGATTTCGAAGCATCTCTTCCCACGGCTCGATTGCCACCACCGTGTTATTCTTGGCAAAATGATTGGCAGTTACGCCTTCTCCACTGCCAAAGTCCAAGATTCGCTTGTCCTCTATATCCCCGAGCTGTGCCCACACAATCCTCTTAAATAGACGCTCCCATGCCGGGAGCTCGCTAATATCCCGCATCTTAAATCTCCTTGTCATCACAAACCTCTTTGTCCTATTGGCTGTTCCGCAATTCGGACATGTCGTAATCATAAGTTATCCCCTAAATATCAATTCCTTGCTTCCGTCCCATACACTCGCCTGTATATCTGTGCAACCACATCTTCATAATTCCGGAGCACTGCAGGGCAACTCATCAAGATAAGCTCAACTCCCGATTCTCCGCTCCGAAACGGCGGTTGTACGTACGGAATATCATTTTGCCGGAAACCATTACGCTCGTAAAATGCGATTCGTCGTGCACGCAACTCATCCTCCGGCGGTTCTACCTCCAATACCAGCCTGTGGAATTGTTCCCTTGCACACGCCAACGCCTCGCTACCGTATCCACAATTGCGATACTGTCCATATATAACAAAATGCTCGATGAAGCCAAAGCCATCCAGACTCCAAATTGCCATAAATCCAACCTTCTGTTCTTGACAAACAATATGGTACAAGTGATATTCCGGTCGTTTCAACAACTCATACGCCGGTTCAAAATCGCGCCGTTCCTCCAAGACGAAATTCTTCTCCATCTCGGAGTAGATCTCGTGGAATTCACTCATTTGTACGTTAATTAACTGCATGTATACCCTTTCTATGCTCCAAAAGTGCCTCATATTCTCTAAGATACGCCCCGCGCTTCATCTCCCCCGTATTGTACCACAGCCCCACGCATAGTGCAAATGATATATCCTCGCTACAAATCAAAAAAACCTCACAGTCTTTTAGACCGTGAGGATCTTCTGTTTTACTTGCCTCTTTCCTTCATCAATGCCGCCGCAACGATATTTAGCGTATTGGATATCAGTGCCATGGCCCATACCAATCCCACTGCGACAATTGTTCGAATCTGCTCTGCCTTTGTCAAATTATCCCCCGGCAACAGAAACATAATCACCACCGCAAGCACTGAAGTCACAATCATTACTCCGAACAAAATGCGTTGCGAGCGCTCCGCCCTAGCCTCATACATCTCCAAAGTGCCCGTCAGATTCTCATCTGCGGCCTCCGCAAACTTCTCCTGAGTCAGTCGCTCCCCTGCCAGAATCTCATTAATACTAATCTGATAAATGTCGCTCAACAGCTTCAAACACTCCACCGGTGGCATATACTCTCCCGTCTCCCATCGCGACACGGTCTTATTGGTTACTCCCACCTTATCACCAAGCTGCTCTTGCGTTAAGTTCTGTTCCTTTCTCAGCTGTTTCAGAAACTTACCGATCTTCTGTGTATCCATTTTCGATACCTCCTTGCATTTTCGTTGACGCCATCATAGCCGATTCGCCCTCGAAATTCTTCCCCAAAGACAGCGAATTCGGCGAATTACCCACAAATGGTCATCTTCCCAGCACCGAACCGCGTAGCGTCATCGCTGCCACCAGTGCAATTGCCAGTCCCACTATGGTCATACCCCAGAAGAGGATTCCCGAATACTTGTACCGCCTCCACGCACCTGCCAGCTGGAAGAGTACATACGCATAAAAGATGTACAATGCTCCCGTAACAACAATCAGCACATTGTATGTAAACAAGAACAAAATGAAGAACGCCAACATGATGCAGCCCCAGATCTTCAGAAACTCCGTCCGCGGGTATTTCCCGTCCCGCTCCCTGGTCTCTTCATCAAGTCTGCCGATCATATGACTCATGTACTTGATGTTCAGACTGAAGCGCACTCTCGGCGGCTCATAATTCTGCAATTCCTCGTCAAATTCATCACCCCAAGGTGCCATGGCGTTCCTCCTATGTATCAGTACTGTAGCTGTGCCGGACATATAACAATATCCAAACGTTACAGATTAACCTCCATCACCAGATCCACTTCCGTCCGGCCACACATCACGAAGCCGCACTGCTCATACACATGAATCGCTCTGGCATTCTCCGGATAAACCCTTAAAACCACGCGGCGAAGTCCCAGCGTGTCCGCGCCGTACTTCAGAAAGTATCCAATGGCCTCCTTGCCGAATCCGACGTCCTGCTTCTTGGCAGTAATGGCAATTCCCAGCTCCGCGGTATCTCCTTCTCTGTCCATATACTCGATATTTCCGATAAATTCACCGTCTTCTCGGTCTAACATCGACATAATAGGGGCGTTCTCAGAAAGCTTCCACTTTACAAAACCGATCTCGTCCTCCACGGAATAGGTTTTGACCTTCTTGCTGATGTGCCGTCCCACGTTCTCATAATCATTGACCATCTCTAAGTACTGCGGAACAAGTTCCTCCGTCAGTTCCACAAACCGAATTCTCGGTGATTCCATTATTGTCTTCATCACTGTTTCTCCTCACAATCTACATACCATGATGTACTCTTCTTCATTTTCGTCTACGGTCTCAAAGCCAACACTACGGTACATCTTCACCGCATAATTTGCCTTCTGCACCGCCAGAGACGCCCTCCCAAAGCCCTGTTCTTTCAAATGTGTCAGCATCGTTCGCATCATTTGCGTTCCGATGCCATGACCTCGATATTCTCGGTACAGCGAAATCGCAAATGACGGGGTTTCATCATCCACATGTCCGTAATCGTTCATGATTCTTGTCCAAACCGCACCGACTACCCTGCCACCGACCTCAGCCACGAAACAATTGTCCCCCCTGCGCGTTCCGAAATCATCGGTATACACTCTAAGCTCAGGCTGCTCCACAATCTCCCTCGGAGGAGGTGTGACACCCTCCGGAATGAAAATCGCCTCGTAGAGAAAGTCCTGCAAGAGGTGAGTCTCGGTGGGATGTAGTTGGCGGATGGTAAATGATGTGTTTATGGTCATAGTTGATATCCTTTCTGAAATTCTCTACAGATACTTTTTGAAAGCCTTCTTCATCTTCATTGCTACATCCATCATCCAAGAAAACTGCTCCACACGGTCATCCTTATTGTCAAAATCCGCATCACGCCATGCTAAAATTCTGCTCGCCTTCTTCTCGGGAAGTTCATTCCATTCAAGTTGCATTCCCATATCCTTCTCGATTTCTTCCCTATATTCAAATAACTTTTGATATAGAGCCTTATCATCGGAAATGTACCACTCTACGATGATATGTCCGTATTTTCTTATTTGTGATAGGCTTATGTAACATGCAGATGAACCCACGCTTAATGTCATCCAATGATCGGTGCTTGCCTTACGCTTCTTAAATGCTTTAGCAAAGCTATTATTTGAGAATGCATACTCGTTAAATGCAACCCAATAATCGTATCTCGCCTGATGTGTCGGCGAATTATATGTATTATGCTTGATTTCTTTTGTCCAATCGTTCGGCTTTTCTACCACTTCAAATTTAACAGCCATGTCAGAATCGCCTATTTGGTATAACTTGATTTCAACAAGAAAGAACGATATCTTTTCATCCGTATGATTATTTAGCCACCCAATTGCCGCACGATGTTCCTCGCGAGCATGCTTTACAACCCAAATGATTACGTCTGCTGATTTACCGGATGCGTATGTAATCAATTTGCCCAAGTGGTCATGGTTTGTGTCTTCAAGCTGGTTTTCGATAATGATTTTTCTTTCAGTTCCTGTTTCCGTTGCGAAGATATCGACATTAAAATCACCAACACTAGATTCCGTTTCATCAAGTGTAATCTCAAGTCCAACTGCATCCGCCAATTGTGCTAGATTCTCTTCCTCTGCCAACCAAGGTGTAAAATCCAATGCTTCATGTGCCCAAACTTTTCGCAGATTCTTTATCTCCTTAAGCTTTCCCAAACTAACCATACAATCAACCTCCTTACTCATTTGCAGTTCACGCAACATACTACTCCACAACTCATTTTCCTCTAACGATTATATCTCAATCCCGCACCGATCAACATGCCGAGCCCCAATAGGAAACCGATTGCAAACGCCACAAAGCACCACGGAGATTCGGTAATCGCTAAGAGCACTCCTGTGATAATCATACCAATACCGATAATTCCGATTCCAAGTCCGGAAATAGCGCAAAATGCTTTCTTATCTTCCTCTGCTACTTTGTCGTAATGGTAATCATGTAAAAGTGAGATGCGTTGTTCCTTCCCAAGCAGATAGCCAAGTACGACAAACACCATACCAATTAGAGCTACGATAATTGTAGCAAGCATGTAATTACCTCCTTCTTTATATCATAGTTTTACAACTACAATCGTATTCGCCTTGGTAACAAAGCTCTCCGTTTCCGTTTGTCCACTAATGAAAATGAAAGATACAATAATTCTATACTCTTATGCTGTAATCAAATCACTCACAATAATTCTTAAGCAACTCCTTCGCTATCCTTTCTGCCTCTGGATGAATACGATTAATTTTCCTTGAATCTCTAATCTTGACAAGTGCATCTTCTATCCTGTCATTTTCTATTATTCTAATCAAGTTAGAAACTCGAGTATTTGTACCTGTTCTTTTTTTATCGAAACCTTCACGAAACAACTTATCTATCAATCCCGCCTTGTCCCCATGCCAATTGTACACAATCTCGAATTGAGTGAGAATAAACCAACCACCTGCGGCTGTAAATGCATCTTCGAACTGCTTGTCTGTAATCATAACTTGCATCCTTTCTCTCGAGTTTTCATTATCACCAATCACCATTCTAATTGCAACACAACTGTTAATATCACAATTTGTATTGTTTTAAATTTTCTTAGTGATGAAATAAAACCATTCCGAGTGCATTTCTAGCTCTCTGGAATGCTTGTTTCCAAGCCTTTTTCGGTATTCCGTTCTATACTCGGCTCATCAGCACCACCGTTTCAACATGCCCCGTGGCCGCAAACATATCCACCATCTGCACCTTCTTCACCTGATACCCGGCTTCCTGTAGTGCCACCAGATCATTTGCCAGAGAGGTAGGCTTGCAGGAGATGTACACCATAGACTCTACGCCGTAGTCGATGATTTTCTTCAAGGCCTTGGGGTTCACGCCCTCCCGAGGCGGGTCGATGACAATGAAGTCGGGGCGTTCTTCGATGACGTCCAGCATCTTCAACACGTCGCCTGCAAGGAATTCGCAGTTGGTAAGGCCGTTGAGTTTCGCATTTTCACGGGCTGCAATGACTGCCTCCTCGATGAGTTCCACGCCGATGACCTTCTTCGCCACAGGTGCCAACAGCTGGCCGATGGTGCCGGTGCCGCTGTAGAGATCGAAGATCACCTTGTCCTTAGTCTCGCCCACCATTTGGCGTGCTACGCTGTACAACACCTCCGCCCCCAGAGAGTTGGTCTGGAAGAAGGAAAATGGACTGATGCGGAACGTAAGCCCCAACAGCTCCTCCGTAAAATGATCCTGTCCGAAGAGTACTTCGGTGCCCTGATCACAGATTGTGTCTCCGGCGGTGTCATTTGTGGTATGCAAGATACCAACCAATTCACCGGTGAGTTCAAGTCCTCGAAGGGTCTCCACCCAGCCCTCCAAGGAGCCGGTAAGTTCCGATGTGGTAATCAAATCCACAAGAATCGCACCGGTCTTCTGGGCCTTACGCACCAGCAGGTGGCGCAATACCCCCTCCTTGCGCATCTTGTGATAGTACGGCAGTTTCTGTTCCGTAGCATACGCCAAAGTAGCCTTCAGAATCTTGCGGAAGTCCTCGTCAACGATCTGGCAATCCGTAGTGGTTACGATGTCATAGAAGCTCCCCTTCTTGTGGAGTCCCAGTGCCAGCGGACCGTTCATGTACTCGTCACCGAAGGAGAATTCCATCTTGTTGCGGTACTCCCACTGCTTGGGGCTCCCCAGGATAGGCAATAACTCATAAGTTCCCTCCGGTACCACCGGTGCCAGCAAGCGAAGCACCTGTTCCTGCTTCAGCTTCAATTGCTCCTCATAGGGCAATGTCTGTAGGCTACATCCTCCGCAGATGCCGTAATGCGGGCACGGGGGCTCCGCCGTCTCTAGGGGCGACTTCTCCAACACACGAATCAAGCGCCCTTCTCCCTTCTCCGCACCTGCCTTCTTCACTGAGTATTCTACGGTCTGTCCCGGCAATACGCCCTTAATGGCCATCTTGCGACCTTCATCCATCAGAAAGCCCTTTCCCGAAAATTCGGTGCGTACCACTACACCGGTTCTAATCTCTCCACGCTTCATATTGGTCTCCTATCCTCTACAAATATAAAAAAAAATAAAATTTCCTCTTTACTTTACCTCTGTACAGTGATACAATGTGAATATCAAATAACAAAATGTTTCGACATCATTACCACATTCGGAGGTTTTAATAATGGGAAAAGACATTCATACCCCTGCCGTTGATCAATTATTTCGCGCAATTCTCACGTTGGAAACCATGGACGAATGCTATGCATTTTTCCAGGATATCTGCACTATCAACGAACTGTTATCCATCTCTCAGCGATTCGAAGTCGCCACCATGTTGACAGAAGGCAGAACTTATCTGGACATCGCCGAAAGAACCGGTGCTTCCACTGCCACCATCAGTCGCGTTAACCGTTCCCTTACTTACGGAAATGACGGTTATGAGATGGTATTCTCTCGCCTCGTCACAGAGGATGAGGATAGCGAATAACTATTCGCCGAATAATCGTTCGTCGAATACTGCTTCGTTTGCAAAAGGCTGTTGTCCCACGGGACCACAGCCTTCTTCTTATCCTCATATGCTCTGTTCTCCCGAACCTATTCGGTCTTGCCCGACTTCTCCTCTTGAGTGGGCTTCAGTAAATCATCGATAATCTTCTGAATCATCTGCTTCTTCAGGTACACGTCAAAGCTCAACATACTGATGAAACTGAAGATATTCAAAAACTCTCTGGCCTCCGGATCCTCCACTTCGGCGAAGGTCTTAGTAGAACGCTGGAACTTGTTCATAACATCCTTGCCCAGCTCCTCTGCCACGATCTCCTCCACTTGAAAGATCTCCTTATAGATCTCCTCCAAGGAAATGGACTTCTCCTCACCGTAGAACATCTCCTTCATGGGGCCTACAATATGCTGCACGTCCCGAATACTCAGAAAACTCTTAAGATAATAGATGAATACAAGCAAGTACATATGATCCTTGCTGTACTTCTTCTTCACCGGACTGGGAAGCAGATCGTTCTTGGTATAATTGTTAATCATGGTCTTGGTCAAGAGCTTATCATTGTCAAAGCGCTTGGTAGTCTCCAGATGCTCATCCATGAAGGTGGTTACCTGGTCCATGTACAAATCAATGTTCGGAATATCATACGGCATAATATAGTCCGTATTTCTAAGTCCGCTCAATAACTCACGTAGATATCTCTTCCATTCCGTACTCATCTTCCGCCATCCTTTCTGCCTCGAAAATGCAACAAAATCATGTCACGTCAACCCTAATTCACATTATATAGTATTAATAACTACGTGTCAAGCGCGAGCCCTCTTTTCCTCATCTCCATCGGACGATTCTCCAAATATGTTCTTGTACATTTTCCCGACCTATGATAAAATGAACATACATTCGATTTTGAACCGATAAGGAGAGTAACATGAGCATTTACGATTCTTTGAATGACAAGCAACGCGAGGCCGTATTACACGACCGTGGTCCTATGCTGATTCTGGCCGGTGCCGGTTCCGGTAAGACCCGAGTTATTACGCACCGCATTGCTTATTTGATTGAAGAGCTTGGAGTTAGCCCCTTTCATATATTGGCCATTACCTTTACCAACAAGGCCGCCAGAGAGATGCGCGAACGTGTAGACAATTTAGTAAGTTACGGTGCAGAGAATATCTGGGTCAGCACCTTCCATTCCACTTGTGTACGCTTCTTGCGTCGCTTCGCGGATGCCATCGGTTACGACACCAACTTCTCGATCTACGACACTGACGATCAGAAGAAGGTAATGCGTGAGATTCTGAAGCGTAGAAACTTGGACCCCAAGAAGCACTCTCCCAAGCAGTTGCTCTCCGCCATTTCTTCTGCGAAGAACGAGCTGATTTCTCCCGAAGAGTACATACGGAATGCCGGTGGGGATTGGGTCAAGAAGATGTACGGGGAGATCTATATGGAATACCAGAAGACCCTCCGTAACAACAACGCATTTGACTTCGATGATCTGTTAGTGAAGGCCGTGGAGTTGTTCCGAAGCAGTCACGAGGCATTGGATTACTATCAGAACCGCTTTCACTACATACTTGTAGATGAGTATCAGGACACCAACACGGCGCAGTTCGAACTGATTCGCCTGCTGGCCAGCCATCGCAACGAGTACGGTGAGATTGAGCATAACTTATGCGTGGTAGGCGACGACGACCAGTCCATCTACAAGTTCCGCGGGGCCAACATCCGAAATATTCTGGACTTCGAGAAGACGTATCCGGATGCCAAGGTTATCAAGCTGGAGCAGAACTATCGTTCCACCGGTAACATCCTAGACACGGCAAATGCGGTAATCGCCCACAATCTCGGCCGTAAGGACAAGGCTCTGTGGACTCAGGAATCCTCCGGTGAACCGATTCGGTACACCGAGTACGATTCCGACCGTGACGAAGCTACGGCAATCGTGGATGAGATTGCCACCGCAGTAGAGTCCGGGGAAGCTTCCTATAGCGATTACGCCATTCTGTACCGTACCAATGCGCAGTCTCGCATTTTCGAGGAGCGTATGGTATATCGTGGTGTTCCGTACAAGTTGGTAGGAGGTCTGAACTTCTACGAACGCAAGGAGATTAAGGATATGCTCTCCTATCTGAAGACCATCGACAATGGTATGGACGGTATGGCGGTTAAGCGTGTGCTGAACGTCCCCAAACGTGGCATCGGTGAGACGACCATGGCAAGGGTGGACGATTATGCTCTAAAGAGCGGTATCTCCTTCTACGATGCTCTAACGGCCTCGGATTACATCCCCGGGTTGGCAAGAGCCTCTGCGAAGATTCAGCGATTTGTGGCAATCATCGATTCCCTACGCAGCAATATGCAACGTCCCGGCTACGCTTTGAAACAGTTGATTCCGGACATTATGGAAGCCACCGGCTATGAGGAAGAATTGCGTGCCGATGATCCCGAGTCCGCGGACGACCGTATTGCCAATATCAACGAACTTGTGAACAAGCTGGCATTTTACGAAGAGAACGCTTCCGGAGAGCCTACCCTAAGCGACTTCCTCTCCGAAGTTGCTCTTGTAGCAGATGTAGACGCGGTGGAGGAAGATGAGAATTATGTAGTTCTTATGACGCTACATAGTGCTAAGGGTCTCGAATTTCCTCGCGTATATCTCTGCGGTATGGAGGAAGGTTTGTTCCCCAGTGCCATGAGCATTGATGCGGAGAATCCCGACCTTGAAGTGGAGGAAGAACGTCGTCTGTGCTACGTGGGCATTACCCGTGCCAAGAAGCTTCTGTACCTAAGCAGTGCCAAGCAACGTATGATGCGGGGCGAGACTCATTACAATGCCCCCTCTCGTTTTATTCGCGAATTACCGAGACATTTATTAAACATGAAGCGCAGTGGTTCCGGCGGTCGGTATTTTAATGACGACGAAAGCTACGGAAGACAGACTTATAACAGCAGTTCTACACGTTCCGGTTACGGTTCTGTTCCTTCCGGTGGCACGGACATTTTCTCCGCACTAAGCAATTCCCGTGGCAAGGATCGCTCCGGCTTCGGTAGTTCTTACGACTCCGTAAGAAGCTCCTACGGCAATTCATATGGTGCGAAGAGTTCTTCCTATAACAGCCCTTATACTTCGAAGAGCGCTTCCTATGACAGTCCTTACACCCCGAAGAAGGCTTCCTATGACAGCCCTTATTCCGCCAAGCCCTCCGGCCTGACTCTTGGCAAGGACATGGGCATACAGAGTGCTTCTGCCCTGGGGTATGACGTAGGCGACACGGTTCGCCATGTCAAATTCGGCGAAGGAACCGTTACTGCCCTTACCAAGGGTACGAAAGATTTCGAAGTCACCGTACAATTTGCCTCAGGCCCCAAGAAGATGTTGGCGTCCTTCGCCAAGCTGGTAAAGGTGGACTAGCACGAGCAAATCTTACTTTTTTGTTAATTTTGATATTTGTGCTTGCAACTACGCCAAAGCATGCTATAATTTTAGTAAAGTGTGGTATACTGTGAGTAGCGCACCACTTGCTATTGTTCCCGCCCTACGTGAACAACGTTACTCAGTTTAACTTACATTTATCCATAGGAGGTAATTATTATGTGTAACTGCTGCAAAGAATGTGAAGAGAAGTCCTGCAACAAGACATTATGTATGATTCTTGCGATTATCGGTGCTGTCGTTGTGATTGCCGGCATCGCTTATGCAATTTATCGTTACTGCACACCGGACTATTTAGAAGAGTTCGAGGATGAGGACGATCTTCTTGATGAAGAAGACGTCGTAAGTGAGGTTCCCGCTGAGGCACCTGCAGACGAGGAGATCTTCGCAGAGTAATTGGAATATGCAACAAGGGTCAGTTCACCGGGAACTGACCCTTTCTACATTCCGTTGCTTCTATTTTGCCGCTTCCTCTGCGAAACGATTATTTACCAAATCTTCGTAGGGTGCTCTTGCTTTCAATTCTCCCGACAGTTCCAATATATCCAGCATCAACTCATAGGACTCCTCTTCGAACACCAGGTTCTCTTTCCAGGTTCCTTGTTGTTGATACCGCTCTACAATTCCCGCCAGACGCTCTGTGGTAAAGCCCTCAAACTGCGGAGCGATGACTTCCGCAATCTCCTCCGGAGTGTGAGTATTTACATAATCCATCCCTCGCTGGAGTGCATCAACGAAGCTCTGCACTTGCTCCGGGTGTTCTTCCAGATAACTCTCCTTCACACAGTATGCGGTATATGGTACATAGCCGCTTTCCACGCCACAGGAAGCCACAATGACTCCGACACCCTGTTCTTCTAAGGAAGATGCCGTAGGCTCAAATTCTACGGTAAAATCTCCGGTTCCGGTGGCAAATGCCTGACCGGTAAGTCCAAAATCAATGTTCTGAATAATAGTCATACTCTCCTTGGCAATGTCCTTCTGCTCCAGAATATACTCAAATACCATCTGAGGCATTCCGCCCACTCTTCCGCCTACCACTGTCATGCCCACTAACTGCTGCCAGTCAAATGCATAATCGCCGTTCTCATCTCTTGCAGCCACAATAGTGCCGTCATCGATCAGGGATTTTCTCGCCACAAGAAAATTCCCCGCACGATTGGTCAACTGTGCAATGTTCACCACCTTATCCTGTGCCCCTTGATTGTACACGAAGACACTCTGCTCCGAACCCATGAACCCGACTTCTGCCTCGCCGGACAATACTGCCGTCATGGTTTTGTCAGCGCCACCACCGTTTACGATGGTAACGTTCAAGCCCTCATCTTCAAAATAACCAAGTTCGTAGGCTACGTACTGTGGAGCGTAGAACACGGAATGTGCCACCTCGTTGAGCACCAACTCATTTTCATCCTCTTCCTTGCCACAGGCAGGTAGTAGACCTACCAACAAGACCATAAGTAACAAGAAGGTCATTTTCTTTTTTCGCATAAAAAACTCCCGGTAATACTTCTCCTTCAGTATATACCGAGAGTTTTATTTTGTTACTGCTTCATATTACTTTGCATCGGTTTTGGACCCAAGAGTAATGTCCAACACAATCTCACGATATTCGCCGTTTCGAATACGCTGTACTGTAACCTCTACCTTCGTTCCGGCTCTGGTGTAACCGAGGAAATTCTGCAAATCGCTCATGGTAGCAACTGTCACATTATCCACTTTTACGATGATGTCGCCGGCATAGATTCCCCCCTTATCTGCGGGAGATCCCTTCACTACATCACTAACATACAGTCCCTGAGGAATGCCCAACATATTGGAGTATTCCTGCGTAATCTCTTTGCCTACTTGGATACCCAGATAGCCGCTCTCCGACTCGTCCAATTCTTCGCGATTGCTTAGTTCTTCGATGATGTCGGTAATATTACTAATGGGAATTGCGAATCCCATACCTTCTACGGAACTGTCGGAATATTTGACGGAATTGATACCGATTACTTCTCCATAACGATTCAGAAGTGCTCCACCACTGTTGCCCGGATTAATTGCCGCATCGGTCTGAATCAACGTATATGTTACGTTATCCACAGTCACTTGACGCCCCTTTGCGCTAATGTAACCTACCGTAACCGACTGGCCGTACCCAAGTGCATTGCCAATGGCGATTGCCATCTCACCGACTACTACATCATCGGAATTGCCCAGACGCGCAATGCGAATGGCACCCAAAGTTTCTTCCGACATGTTGTCAAAATTCACTGCAACCACTGCCAGATCCGAGGAAGGTGCGGTTCCTTTCACACTACCTTCTACCGAAGCTCCGTCGGAAAATACAATGGTAATTCGCTCGGCACCTTCGATGACGTGATTGTTGGTTACAATCAATACTTCCACATCGTTCTGTCCTACAATAATTCCGGAACCGGAACCACTGAGAATCTCTGCCTCTTCCGAACTTCCATACCAGCCTGAGGAGCGATATGTTTCATAACAATTGATTGCCACCACCGCAGGCATCACGCTTCCTACCACACCGGATACATCGGTAACCGACACCAGATTGGAAGCAGTATCCCCTTCCATCTCGGGAACATTGGTCTGCTGCAGAGAAATGCTGGGATCGTCCTCTCCGTCTACCACATCATTTTCACTGACATCTCCCAATTCAATCTTATCCTGAGGCTCATTCTTACCATTGAAATAACGGTCCAACGCCGTGATACCTACGAATACACCTCCTGCAATTGCGCCGAACAAGACAGCGCTCACAACCAGTAACGTAGCCTTCTCAAAGAAAGAATGGGGCTTCTGCTCTCTCACTTCTTCCTTGTGGTCCATACCGGCCAAATATTCATCCGGCGCCTCTTCCGGCTCCTCAATTGCTGTAGAAACCTCTACAGGGCCTTCTGCCCAAGGGTCCTTCTCATAATCTCGAATAGGCGCTACTACCTTATCATCTTCAGACGCTTCCGCATCCGGCACAAAGTTCTCATCCGGGGAATACATGCAAAAAACCTCCAATCAAATCTCACTTTCCATCGATGATGTACCTAAAGCATACACTAGATATTTGTACAAATTGTGTTTTCGGAAAGTAAAATGCGTGAACATTCTCTGGCCGCGCAACTATTTCTCCATATCGGACTGCTTCTTGCGAAATACCACCAACTTACTAAGCACGTAATTCATGACGATTACCACCACACTGGTAATCATCTTGGCAACTCCACCGGGCATTCCGAGAAACGCTTGCTTCAAACCAATCGCCATAAAGAAGACCGGCAGACCCATTTCAAAAATTCCCGAGAGAATTCTGGCTCCGAAGAACTTGCTCATCTCCTGCAACACCAACCCCTTGGTGGCACACTTGCTCTCGAACACAAAGCATTTGTTCGTAATGAATGCAAATAAAACCGCAAACACCCACGCAATGCAATTGCTGATTGTAATCTCCAATCCCTCCGCAGACAATCCTGCCACCTTCGTACAGATGGCATACACTATCCAGTTCACCAGAGTGGTTGACACTCCGAACACCAGATACAAGATAATTTCCTTGTATCTTATCCATAGTTCTCTTACTTTCATTTGTCTAACCTCTTCACTGAAATTCAAATAGGGCCGTCGCACACGCGACAGCCCCGTCTGTTTTTTAGAAATACTTCTTACTACCCCAGAGCTTGTTCTTCTTCATCTCGAGGTACTCCTCGTAGGCCTTCTCGAGAATCCGCTTCTCATTTGCAAACTTGAGCAAATGATACGCCTCGTGATACTTATAAAACCCTGAGTCCACAAAATATTCCTCACGCTGTGGTTTGCTATAATAGCTGTCCGCCATCATCAGGTACCAATGGACGCTCTTCATTACTGCATTCTGAGGAGTATTGAATGTGTACTGGCTCTTGCCGACAAACTTAACAATATGAGCTCGTACGCCGGACTCCTCCCTTACTTCTCTGGTTGCCGTATCCGGGAACTCTTCACCTTCTTCTACGGTTCCCTTCGGTAGCACCCAACCTTCATACTTGTTCTTGTAGTTCTTGTACAGTAATAAAATCTTTCCTCTGAAAATAACAACACCACCACAGCTCGTTGCCTCAACCATATGAAGACCCCCTGTCCTTTGGTGTGTTATAAATTGAATTTAGTATACCCTTTTTTCTCGCATTGTGCAACACCCAAATGCGAAAAAACACAGTTTCCTCACAGAACTATTGCACACCGCGCTTCCAATGTCCTCCCGTAAAACCTTCACCCATTCTCGGCACGTTCTCATCTCCCGAGGAAAACGCCTGTCCATATGCCCGCAACACCTCTCGAACTTCGGCGCCGCTCTCTTCCGTAAAGTCCAACCGATAACCCAGCGCACCGACTTCCGCCACCTGATGTGCATAAGGCAACAAGGAGGTAATGTGGGCGTTATACAGAAGATTATAACAGTACTTGCATACGTTCCGAACCGAAAACTTTGCTCCGGCACTGTCTCGAAGCACATTTCGTTCTTCCTGCCCGGTGCACCCTTGCGTATTCTTGCGAACGCACTGCTCCGAAACCATAAGCACGCTTCGTCCATATACTGTTACATAACCTCTATGGGCAAATGTCTGCATTTCCTCGCGACGAAGTTCTTGCGACAGGGTCACTGCTGCCACGCCTTGCTTACAAAGCCACTCCCCCGCCTGCCGGTTCATCACAGGAAGCGTCGTATCGGAAACCATCGGTACTTTTGTGCCGAGACGATTCTGCACTTCCTTCACGTACACCAACTGATCCAAAGTTCGTACAAGAATACCTCCAAGCTTTCCGCTCTGCAACAATGTGGGCAACTCGCACTGCACCTGCCTTCGCGTCGCCTCTTTACTGATGCGGGGAAGTGCCAGCCACACGTTCGTGGACTTTGCTTCCTCCAAGCACTCCTTATACTGTCCCTCCATATCCAGAAGCACCGCCATCTCCGGTTTCTCTGAACATACCGCTTGCCACTGCTCCACTGTCTGTACGCTTACCAAGGTCGCAGGCAGTTGCAAAATCTCATCTCTGCCTTCTGCCGCCCTTTGCTCGCTCCGTTTCGGCGCATCCAATGCCACCTCACAAGTTCTTGCATAACCACTCAGTACGGCTTCTCTATACTCGCTCAACGCTCTACGTCGAAGGTCATTTAACCGCGATACCGGCAGGAAACATCCCTCTCCCAGAGCAATCTCCAAATCAGAAAATGCATATCCGGAATCGCCGGTCTTTCGCAATTGCTTCTCTACCTGCTCCGAAGTTGCAGGTGCCTTGCCTGCCACTTCCACTACATCTCCGTATACGGATACCTGTACAGAACCATCCGGCGAGCTTATATGCATCTGCATAGGGCTACCGTTCTCCGCATAGAACACTCCTTGTATGGGCATTGCTGTTCTACCGTCCACATACTGTTTCTGCAATTCCGCCAAGAGAGAATCCTTCCTGGTGCGGTACACCGTCAACTCCGTAGGAACCTCTCTCCACTCCTTCCCAGGGGCAATGGGCATCTCTGCGTAACGCGTCAAATCCCCTTCCTTGCCGATGGTAAACTCTCGGTATATGCACTCCTCCGCATCGCGAAGCTCCAGCACATCTCCGGCACCTATCTCCTCCGAACATGACAACACAGCCACATAACGCATCTCTCCGCTTCCGGTACGATTACGACGGACTCTCGCCTTTCCCACGGCTACTCCGGTATGATTCGGTCTCTCCATAGCCATCATCTCCGGTCCTTTCCGGTCAAAGGTATAGCCCTGACAGAAACCTCCGCGGTTATAGAGTTCCGCAAGTCTCTGTATATCTTTCTGCATCTCCGTTGCATGCTTTGCCACATAATCTGCATACACACTACTGCCCAGACGTTCATAGCGGTCCAACCATTTGCGATACACTGCCGTGACTCCGGCGGCATATTCCGGCCGCTTCATACGTCCTTCGATCTTCAACGAGTGAATTCCTGTATCCAGAAGTTCATGAAGTCGCGGAAGCAAGCACTGATCCTTTGGGCTGAGAAAATGCCCGGTTTTACCTGGTTCTACTGCTGTAGACAGCATATACTCTTTTCGACACGGTTGCGCACAACGCCCGCGATTTCCACTGCGTCCCCCGATCATGGAAGACATGAGGCACTGACCGGAATAGGAGTAACACAAAGCACCGTGCACAAAGATTTCAAGTTCCTTGTCCGTTCGACTGCGAAATTCTCGAATGTCTGCAAGAGACAGTTCTCTTGCCGGCACAATACGCGTCACCGTCTTTGGAAAGACCCCCTCTGCCTCACTATTCGTAATCGTCATCTGCGTACTGATATGAATAGGCATATCAGGAAAATGCTCCGCCACCAGTTGCATAACTCCATAATCCTGTACGATAACCGCATCCAAGCCACGTTCGTAATACGGACGCAAATATCCTGCGAGTTCTTCCAGTTCCCGCTCTTTCAATAATGTATTCACCGTAAGGTACACCGGCACGCCATGCAAATGTGCATAATCAATAGCCTCCAGCAGTTCATCCTCCTCCGGATTGTCCGCATATGCCCGAGCACCAAAACGGCTGCCACCGATATACACCGCGTCGCAGCCTGCTTCAATCACTGCCTGCAGCCCCTGATAGGAGCCCGCAGGCGCTAACAATTCAATTTTTCTACCGTTTGCGATATCCATTTAACTCCGTCTCCAGTCGGACAACCTTCTTCTGCTCCTCGAGATTCGCTTTCCGCTGCTTCTCAAGTTCCTTCATTAACTCCGCTACCTTCCCTTGCTCCGCAATCAAATCATGCTTCAACAGGAAGATTTCCTCGTCCTTATCTTCCATTTCATCGGTGATGTCCACCAACTGCTGCTTCAGTTTAAAATATTCGTCTGCCAGATTGATGTACATAAGTACGTTACGCATGTCTACATCTAGGTCACGATATCCCTTCTGATCCTTCATCTCCGCGTATTTGGCATTGATATGAGATGCCACCTTCTGAAGGTATTCTTCGCTTTCATAACCGGCAAGATTGTAGCGCTTGCCAATGATAATTACCTCTGCTTCTGTTCTCTTGTTCATGCTCTGTCCTCCCGGTTTCTACGCTTTCTTATCTTCTGTCAGCATCGGCAAACCCAAATGCTCATAGGCTTCCTTCGTTACCACACGCCCTCTGGGGGTGCGAACGATTAGGCCTGTCTGTACCAAATACGGCTCATATACATCCTCTACCGTTCCTTGGTCCTCACCAATTGTGGTTGCCACTGCGGCGGTACCTACCGGTCCGCCACCGAATTTATGTATCATCGTGAGTAATATCTCTCGGTCAATGTTATCCAGTCCCAGACGATCTACGTCCAACAGATCCAAGGCATATCTCGCCACTTCTCCGTCAATCTTACCGTCATACTTAATCTGTGCAAAGTCTCGTACTCTCTTCAACAGACGATTTGCCAGCCGCGGCGTACCTCTGGAGCGTCTTGCAAGCTCCAATGCACCCTCTTCGTCAATCTCCACATTGAGTACCCGCGCCGAATGCTGCACAATCAACGCCAGCTCTCGCACCGTATAGAACTCAAGATGATGAACTACACCGAAACGATCTCGTAACGGTGCGGACAACATTCCCGCTCTGGTGGTGGCTCCCACCAATGTAAACTTCGGAAGGTTCAGTCGCACCGATTTGGACGCGGGTCCGCGTCCGATAACGATATCAATCGCAAAATCCTCCATAGCAGAATACAGTAATTCCTCTACCTGACGATTCAGGCGATGAATCTCATCAATAAAAAGAACGTCTCGCTCCTGCAAGTTATTCAAAATCGCCGCCATATCTCCGGGCTTCTCAATGGCCGGACCGGAAGTCTGTTTCAGGTGAGCCCCCATCTCATTTGCAATAATACCTGCCAGAGTGGTCTTACCAAGCCCCGGCGGTCCGAAGAATAACACATGGTCCAGCGGTTCTTCACGCAATCTTGCCGCCTCAATGTACACCGAAAGATTCTTCTTCGCCTTCTCTTGACCGATATATTCCGTCAGGTACTTCGGTCGTAAGGAACCCTCGATGACCGCATCTTCCACCATCTTCTCCGTTGTAATAATCCTCTTCGCCATGGTTATCCTCTCATACTACATATATCGCAAACTCTGCCCTAAGATATCGTCTACTGTCGTGTGTTCGTCCGTGGGCACCTTGGAAACTGCCTGTGTAGCTTCGGTCTTGGAGTATCCAAGCGCTACAAGTGCCATAATTGCCTCTTCCTTAGCGGTACTCAGTGCTTCACCGGCCATAGCCGCTACCACTCCGGCATCCAGCTTATTCTGAATGGTCGTCTCAAAAGAAATCTTGTCCTTCAACTCCAGTATCAACTTGCCGGCCGTCTTCTTACCGATTCCCGGAGCCTTGGAAATGGTATTCACATCCTCCGCCAAGATGGCAAATCGAAGGGCATCCGCATCCAGTCCGGACAAAATAGCCTGCGCCCCCTTGGGACCGATGCCGCTGACGGTAATCAACAATCGAAACATCTCCAGTGCATCCCTGGTCAGAAAACCGAAGAGTCCCACACCACTGTTCTCACTGACATTCAAATACGTATACACAGTAATCTCGGTACCGATGGAAGGCAAGCGGGAAATGTCCGATGCAGACATGGCCACCTCATATCCGATTCCCATACAATCAATTACTGCCATAGACTCCGAAGTCATGGCAAGGTTTCCTCGTACAAATGCAATCATCATTCTTCCCTCTTATCCCAAAGTTCTAGCTATGCAGTAATTACAACAGTACTGCATACAAATTCAAAAACGGCTGTACCAATTTCCATAGATAAGGACGCTTCTCCCACATGGAATACGTTATCCGGCGAGACCGCTCTATGGTAGCCAAAAAATCTTCTCTCACTGTGTTCACACACTTATCGTCACTGACAACCACGGCATCTTCATAATGCAGATAGAAACTTCGGTAATCCATATTGATGGTACCGATAACTACACTATCGTCATTGAGTATTACCTTGGAATGAATAAATCCCGGCTCATACTCGTAAATGCGAACACCTGCCCGCAACAACGTACCATAATTATAGTTGGTCAGAAGCTTAACCATCTTCTTGTCCGGCACGCCCGGCGTTATAATTCGCACATCCACACCGGACTTGGCGGCATAGCAAAGCACCTGCTTCATATGCTGATCCAAGATCAAATACGGTGTGGTTACATACAAATATCGCTTCGCACCGTTTGCCATCTGCTGATATACATACTGCGCCGTCTGCTCTTCGAGAACCGGTCCGTCGGTGAAGTATTGGCAATAGGTTTCATTTTCCGCGAAAATAGCATCCGACATGTACCAATCATATACCTTCTCCGCTTCTCCCGCTTCCAATGTGGCATTCCACATCCGCAAGAAACTTCTTGTCACTGTCCATGCCACATTCCCCCTCAGACGAATGGCCGTGTCTTTCCATATACCGAATCGATTCACAAGGTTGGCATACTCATCCGCCAGATTAATCCCGCCGGTATAGGCCACTTCTCCGTCAACAACCACAATCTTCTCGTGACTGCGATAATTCATGTACAACTTACCGGTATATCGATGAATCGGGTTGAACACATGAATCTGAACACCTTCTGCCCGCATCTCCTCCAAGGTCCGAGGAGAGGTTCGAAACATGGAGCCGAAATCATCGTACAGAAGCATAACCTCCACGCCTTCCTCTATCTTCTGCTTCACAATCTCTCGCATACGGTCAAAGAGAATTCCCTCTGCCACAATAAAGAAGTTCACCATAATGTATCGCTTCGCTTGCTTCATGTCGTCGAACATCGCTTCAAAAGCATCTTCCCCCATAGTATAATAAGTCACTTGATTATTGCGACACATAGGAAAATGCTTGGTCTCCAAATACTTTGCTATGCGAGCCTGCTCGGGATACTTCTCTTCGTAATCCCGCAGAACTTCCTCTCTGTAATCACAGCTCTTACGAAATTGTTCCTGCACCCCATGAAACATCTTGCGTTCCTTAGCGCTCTGCCTGGTCTGTCCCCACAAGAGATACATCAAATGCCCGCTGATGGGCAATATCATAACCAAGGTAATCCAACCGATCTTGTACGCGTCACTACGATTATCATTTACCAGTGATAAAATGATCAGAAAACTGGCAACCTCAACGATAGCATAATAGTAAATGGTCGCCTCTCTCAGCCACCAAGCCAAATCAATCAAAAACACAACCTGCATCAACACAAGTAATGCTACAATCAATGCACGCAAACCGCCGCTGATATGGCCTTTCCATATCCACTGATTCTGTCTTCGTTCATCCTTCCGAGCCATCTCTCTCCCTCACTTCACCGAAGCACGCGACAATACTCCCCCGAGTATTCCAAGTTCTACTCAAGTAGAATCCACACAATACACCCACACTATCATATCACCATTTAGTATAGCACACTCTCCCGAGAAAATCACCCTTTTTTTCGAAATTCACGCAGATGTTTTTTCTTTACCCTTTTCGTAAAATGTGATAACATAGAACCATAGACTTGTACCCTGTGGTGCGCTTACCGAGAGAGGAGCATGTGCATGAAATACTTCGAGGAAATCGTTGCGAAGCCGAATTTGCCGGAAGAACTGTGGGTTCTCTGTGACGGACAGACACCTATGTTTTTTGACATTGAGACCACCGGCTTATCTCCCGCTCGTTCTTATGTGTACCTCATCGGTGCTCTGACTCCCTGTGATGAGCAATGGATATTGCGCCAGTGGTTCTCCGAATCTCCCGAGGAGGAGACTACGGTGCTGGAGGCTTTTGCAAACTCATTGACTCCGGAGTATCGGTTGATTCATTACAATGGTTCCACCTTCGACTTGCCCTTCCTTGCCCACCGCATCGGCCACCACGGGCTCTCCTGCTCCGTTCCGGATAAGGAGGATACTCTGGACTTGATGCGCCATTTGGCCGGGTATAAAAAATGGTACGGTCTTTCCAATCGAAAGCAACGTACCTTAGAGCCTCTTGCGGGTTATGATCGTCAGGACCCCTATGACGGTGGCACCCTGATCGGATTCTATGCGGAATATGTGGGCCGGGCCCGTTTTGACACGAGTAGAGCCGAGGAATTGCTGGCGGACCTCTTGCGCCACAACCGTGAAGACCTGTTGGGACTTGCCACCTTGCCTCGCCTGTTGGCCACACAGAAGCTTCTCAACGGAAATGTGGCGAATTGCGAAGTACTTGCCGCTGACGTGGTATCTGCGGAGCAAATGATCATCTCCTTCGCAATCCCTACGCCCCTTACGGCGCCCCTGTCTCTTACGTTGCCCATTGCTCCGGATGGCTGTCCGGAACACGGCACGCTGTTGGCTCGTCTATGCGCCGATAACATTCACGGCACCGTGACACTTCCTATGTTCGAGGGCACGGCGAAGCACTATTTCCCCAACTACAAAGATTACTATTACTTGCCCCTGGAGAATCGTAGCGTTCATCGTAGCATCGCGGGACATATCCCTCCTGCCTATCGTAAGGCTGCCACCAAGGACACTGCCTACGACAGTTACCAAGGAACCTTCCTACTGCAGTACGAGACCATATACAACCCTACATTTTCACTGAACCGAACCTGTTCCGTGGCACTATTTCCCGTACAAGAATTATCGAAACAACCGGAGAAACTGACCGCATACGTGTCGCACCTGTTAGTGCGATTTGCTTCGGAGGGTATCGCCGACTAAAAGCGGTGTTCTCGCGTAATCTCCACGGAGATGTAGGGTTCCGGCTGACGGATATACTCCACATGACATCCCAACACAAGCGTACGAACCCCCGCCGCCTGAGCTTCATAGAAGGCTTTGGCAAAGGCGGGGTCATTTTCTTCATAGGGTCTTAATTCGTCCACTCCGTCCATCTGAATCACGTACGCCATATAGCAGCGGTAACCCTTCTGTACCGCTCCTGTCAGCTCACGTAAATGTCTGGCTCCTCGCTCCGTGGGTGCATCGGGAAAATACGCCACTCCCTGCTTCTCCAGCGTAACGCCCTTCACTTCCATAAGACACGGAACGCCATCTTCTTCGAAATAAAAATCCAGCCGCGAACTTCCGTAGGTATACTCCGGCTTCACGTTCTGTGCCCCTGTGGTAGCCAGCCATTCATTCACCATGCGATTGGGTCCCTGACTGTCCATATGAATCAGACGCTCCGAGTTCCCGGCTTCATCCGGCTTGTACACCGCAATCAAATCGTACGTCGTCTTCCTGGCGGGATTGTCGCCTTTCTGCAACAGCACTCTTCTGCCCGGCACAAGCAATTCCTTGCACCGACCGGTATTCTTCACATGAACCGTCTCCTCCACCCCGTTAAGCTCCACAATAGCAATAAAGCGATTGGGACGACTCAGGAAAATGGCTTCATAGATGTTATTGCATATCATAATGACCTCCTCGCTGTCATGTAGCAATTATCTTCCGCCCCGCGGGGTGCGCATCCTCACGGAGTGTTTTTTGGTGACGAAACGCCCACTAAAAAAGGCTTTCTAAGTCTCCTTAGAAAGCCTTAATCTCACTAGATTAGTCCTGCGCAATGATTTCTTTCTTGTTGTAAGAACCGCAAGCCTTACATACTCTATGAGGCATCATGAGTGCACCACACTTGCTACATTTTACAAGATTCGGAGCAGACATCTTCCAGTTTGCTCTACGACTATCTCTTCTAGCTTTGGAATGTTTATTCTTCGGACAAATAGCTCCCATTACTTACACCTCCTTGACTACTTTTCGGCTGAGCGTTAACTCCCGCTCAAAACACGCATGGTTGTATTATAACGGCTGACCCCGTGTTTGTC
The DNA here is from genome assembly GCA_045546575.1 of Lachnospiraceae bacterium. GTDB lineage: Bacteria > Bacillota > Clostridia > Lachnospirales > Lachnospiraceae > ISDg. Next base: position 117,202 of record JAZQDC010000020.1, read on the forward strand.
AACGACAAAATTATATTTTTTTGCATCTGACAATATTTTTTGATTCTGCCGTCAATTATAACAATGCTACGGTCTCTCTTGCAATGGCAAGTTCCTCATTTGTAGGGATAACCATAACCTTAACCTTGCTGTCAGGTGTGCTGATTACAACTTCCTTACCGCGAATTGCATTCTTCTCTTCGTCAAGTTCTACGCCCAAGAAACCAAAATGCTGGCATACCAACTTGCGAACCTTCTTGTCGTTCTCGCCGAGACCTGCGGTAAATGCAATACCGTCTACGCCATTCATAGCTGCCGCATAGGAACCCACGTACTTCGCAACACGATATGCAAAGGTAGCAACTGCCTCCTGTGCATGTACATTGCCCTCTTCTGCTGCCTTATCAAGGTCACGGAAATCGGAAGATACACCGGACATACCGTATACGCCGGACTCCTTATTCAAAACCTTCATTACGCCTGCAAGATCAAGATTCTCCTTACCTGCGATGAACTCAATGATAGCAGGGTCGATATCACCGCTTCGAGTTCCCATGATCAAACCTTCCAAAGGAGTAAGCCCCATGGAAGTATCTACGGACTTGCCGTTCAATACTGCGGAGATGGACGCACCGTTTCCGAGATGGCAAACGATGATCTTGGAGTTATTGGGATCCAGTCCTCCCACTTCCATAGCACGCTTGGATACGTAGCTGTGGCTGGTGCCGTGGAAACCGTAACGACGAACCTTGTACTTGTCGTAATATCCGTAAGGAAGTCCATACAGGTATGCCTCCTTGGGCATGGTCTGGTGGAATGCGGTATCGAATACAGCAACCTCCGGAACGCCGGGCATAATGCTCATACAAGCATCAATACCGATAAGATTTGCAGGATTGTGAAGAGGTGCAAGGTCGTTACACTCTTCAATTGCAGCAATAACCTCGGGAGTGATTACAACGGAAGAAGCGAACTTCTCACCACCGTGAACCACACGATGTCCTACTGCACCGATTTCGGAAAGGTCTGCAATGACACCATATTCCTTGTTGGTCAATGCGGCCAACACACCCTTAATTGCAACTTCATGATTGGGAAGTGCATCGTTGAGAACTACCTTCTCGCCACCGGCGGGGGTATGGTTCAGACGACCGTCAATCCCGATACGCTCACAAAGACCAACCGCCAAAGCCTGCTCGGTCTCGGAGTCAATCAACTGATACTTCAAAGAACTGCTACCGCAGTTAATAACCAAAACTTTCATCAGAAAAACCTCCAAAATATAAAATACTGCCCACTACTTGCGGAGCATAATTTCTCCGAGGATTACGCAGGAGAAATTATCCATGTGTACGAAGTACACATTATTGAGCTTGAACAGCCGTAATCGCTACTACACCTACGATATCCTCGGCAGAGCAACCACGAGACAGGTCATTTACCGGAGCTGCGATACCCTGAGTAACCGGACCGTATGCTTCTGCCTTGGCAAGTCTCTGTACCAACTTGTAACCGATGTTACCGGCATCAAGGTCGGGGAATACCAATACGTTTGCCTGACCTGCAACCGGACTACCGGGTGCCTTGGAAGCGCCTACGCCGGGTACCATTGCGGCATCTGCCTGCAACTCACCATCCAGCAGGATGTCAGGGCGAAGTTCCTTAGCAATTGCAGTAGCTGCAAGAACCTTGTCTACGTCAGCATGCTTTGCACTGCCCTTAGTGGAGTGAGAAAGCATAGCAACCTTAGCCTGCTTCTGAACCAACAGTTCGAAAGACTCTGCGGAGGAAATTGCGATTGCCGCAAGCTTCTCCGGATCCGGATTCTGCTCCAAACCGGAATCTGCGAAGAGGAATGTGCCATCGGCACCGTACTCGCAGTTAGGAACAACCATCATAAAGAATGCGGACACAAGCTTTGTGCCGGGCTTCGTCTTAATAATCTGCAAGGAAGGACGAAGGGTATTCGCTGTGGAATGACAAGCACCGGATACAACACCGTCTGCTGCACCGAGCTTAACCATCATACAAGCATAGTACATGTAATCGGTAGTCAACAACTTCTTCGCCTCTTCGGGAGTCATACCCTTGGACTTACGAAGTTCAACCAACTTCTCTATGTATTCCGGAAGTTCAGGTGCGGTATTGGGGTCGATAATCGTTGCTCCTGCGATGTCCAAGCCCTGGCTGTTTGCAGCCACTTCCTCGGGAGTACCGAGAACGACAATGTTCGCAATGCCTTCCTTCAAAATAATCTCCACTGCCTCCCAAGTTCTACGGTCCATAGACTCCGGCAGACAAATGGTCTTCTTGTTCTGTTTTGCTCTCTCTTTGATATTGTCAATAAATCCCATGATTCTTGACTCCTTTCTCTTCTAGGGTGTCTTCCCTCATATTCCAACCGCAAAATGCAGCTCGTGTGCGAAAATGCACACTCTTGGTATCATTATAATACCAACACGCAAATGGGGCAAGCATTTTTTGTCCCAAGACGCATACACTTTTCAAAGATTTTGATTTGATATGCGCCGTATTGGAGGTTTATTATGCATTTTCACGCCTACACCGCCACTCAGACCCTTTCTGAGCTTACTACCGATATCCAAAATGGCCTTACCGCAAAAGAAGCCGAAGCCAGACTGGAACGCTACGGCCCCAACGCCCTGCCCGAGGGCAAAGCATGCCCGATATGGAAACGTTTCCTGTCACAATTTTCGGACTTTATGATCTATGTCCTGTTTGCCGCGGCAGCCATCAGCTTCGGAGTGTCGTGGTACGAAGGAAAGCCGGATTATGTAGAACCCTTAATCATCTTAGCCATCATTTTGCTAAATGCCTGCATGGGCACGCTGCAAGAAATGAAGGCCGAACACTCTCTGCAAGCGCTACGCAAGCTCTCCACCCCCAAGGTGGCGGTTCTGCGAGACGGTAAGCGTATCTCATGCAGTAGCTCCGAGTTGGTTCCCGGCGACATTTTCTATGTGGAGACCGGGCAAATCATTCCGGCAGACGGACGTCTGCTTAGCGCTGCAAATCTCAGCGTGTCCGAAGCTTCCCTTACCGGCGAGAGTCTTCCCATTCATAAGAATCCCGATCTTGTTCTACCGAAAGATTGTCTTCCCGCCGACCGCAAGAATTGTATCTTTTCCTCCAGTATTGTCACTGCGGGACATGGACTTGCGGTGGTTACGGGCACCGGCCTGTCCACGGAGATCGGAGCTATCGCTACACATTTGATTAACGCCGAAGCCCCGGACACCCCTTTGCAGAAGCGTCTGGCTTCCGTAGGCAAATCCTTGGGTGTCCTCTGTCTCTTCATTTGCGTGGGTGTATTTCTGCTTGGAATCCTACAGGGTCGGCCGCCGGTGGATATGCTTATGACAGCGGTAAGTCTTGCGGTTGCCGCTATTCCCGAGGGGCTTCCCGCCGTTGTTACCATTATGCTGAGTATCGGCGTAGAGCGTATGGCAAAGAAACGTGCCATCATTCGTAGGCTGCCTGCCGTAGAGACCTTAGGCTCTGCCACCTATATATGCAGTGACAAAACCGGCACACTGACGCAAAATCGCATGACTGTGGTATCTTGCTTCACGGAGGGCAAGGTTCACGCCTTTGCCGACACTCCGGGTACCAAGGACACCCCTGCCCCTTCTCCGGCAGTGCTTCGCCTGCTTCACTACGCCGCATTGTGCTGTAACTCTGACGGCGCAGACGGAGAACCCACGGAAAATGCGCTGGTTCAGTCGTCGAAATTGCACCCCTTCTCCGGAGCCCCCTCATGTACACGAGTATACGAGCTTCCCTTTTCCTCGGAGCGCAAGGCCATGCTGGTCATTTGCCAAGGTGCGAATGGTGAGATGTTTTGCATCGCCAAGGGAGCGCCGGATGTTCTGCTCCGGGCCTGCAAGACACCCACCAACCTTCGTCTGATTGAAGAACAGCAACAGCATTTTGCCGAAAATGGACTTCGCATGCTGGCGGTGGCACATCGTACGGTAAGCACCGAGGAATATAAGCATCTTTTGCGAGAACGCGACGAGTCCTACGCATGGAAGCGTCTCTTCAACGATTTCGAATACGACGGTACCCTGGCGCTCCACGATCCGCCCCGTCCGGAATGCTACAGCGCAGTTATGCAATGTCGTCGTGCCGGAATTACGCCCGTGATGATTACCGGAGACCATCCCGTTACCGCTTCTGCCATTGCGAAGGAGCTGGGCATCTGTCGGAACGGAATCGTAATGACCGGCGCGGAACTATCCAACCTATCACAGGAAGAGCTGGAGAAGCAGGTTGCCTCTTGCCAAGTCTACGCCCGGGTGCGTCCGGAACACAAAGTTCGTATCGTGCAAGCACTTCAGAGTCGTGGTCAGGTGGTAGCCATGACCGGAGACGGTGTCAATGACGCTCCCGCCCTGAAACAAGCCGACATTGGCTGTGCCATGGGCAGGGGTGGTACCGACGTAGCAAAAAATGCGGCGGATATGATTCTCATGGACGACAACTTCGCCACCATTGTCTCTGCGGTACGGGAAGGGCGTGGCATCTACGACAATATCCGAAAGGCCATTCATTTTCTCCTGTCCTGCAACGCCGGAGAGATTCTGCTTATCGTTATGGCGCTACTATTGGGCTTGCCCGCCCCCTTGGTAGCCATTCATTTGCTATGGATTAACCTAGTGACGGACTCCATTCCCGCCATTGCATTAGCACTGGAACCGCCGGAGGAAAATGTGATGCGACGAAATCCTATTCCCGGAGGTGCATCCCTGTTCCCCCGTTCTTCCGTATGTCGAATTGCCTTGGAAGGCTGTCTCATTGCTGTCTTGGCGCTGATTGCCTACATGATGTACGGAAGCACTTGCTGCTTCCTGGTTCTCGGTTGTTCTGAATTGCTTCACACCCTTAACATAAAGAATGACCGCTCCTTGTTCCGAAGCGGTCTTCTGGATAACCCTGTACTTCTCGGTGCCATCATTCTAGGCATTGCCTTACAACTGGCCACCATATGTCTGCCACCGTTACAGGCCTTGTTTCAGACACAGATGCTCTCTCGGGAAGGCATGACTGCCGGAATGCTCCTTTCCTTCGTCCCAATTTTGGTTGTTGAGACAGAGAAGGGACTTATTGCCCTTCGCAGAAAGCATCTTCACCGTCATTCACATTAGAAATTCGGACGCCACTTAGAGGCAATACCGGAAAATGCATTCCACCCCGGATACACAGCCGCCTCTCCAAGCATTTCTTCAATGCGGAGCAGGCGGGTGTATTTTGCCACACGATCGGTTCTGGATGGAGCCCCTGTCTTAATCTGCCCCGCGCAGGACGCCACGGCGAGATCGGCAATGGTAGTGTCCTCCGTCTCTCCGGAACGATGAGAAATGATAGCATTCCAACCATGCTCCATGGTAAGTCGAATAGCATCTACCGTCTCCGTAAGTGTTCCGATCTGGTTGGGCTTAATCAGTACCGCATTTGCCGCCTTCATGCTCTGGCCTTTGCGAATACGCTGTACATTTGTGACGAACAGATCATCTCCCACCAACTGCACCTTATCTCCCAGTGCATCTGTAAGAAGCGCCATGCCCTCGAAGTCTTCCTCCGCCAAGGCATCCTCAATGGAAATGATGGGATACTTTTCGCAGAGTTCCTCCCAGTAGTGTGCCATTTCCACAGGACTACGCAACTCTCCACTCTTCCAGAAGAGGTAGCAACCGGGCTTGCCTTGCTTCGCCGCTTCCTTCTCCAGCTCCGATGCCGCTGCATCGATGGCCAACATAAAATCCTTACCGGGTCGGAAGCCTGCCTCTTCGATGGCTCGCACCAACATAGAGAGTGCCTCCTCATCGGAATCGAAGTTCGGAGCATAACCGCCCTCGTCGCCTACAGCTGTAGAATAGCCATTTTCCTTAAGAATCTTCTTTAACGTATGGAACACCTGTGCTCCGTTCATCAATGCCTGTGAGAAGCTCTCTGCCCCTACCGGAACAATCATAAACTCTTGCAGATTTAAGCTGCTATCTGCATGCTTACCACCATTAATTACGTTCATCATGGGCACTGGGAGCTTAGTAGCATGACAACCGCCCAGATAACGATATAACGGGAGCTTCACCGCCTCTGCCGCTGCCTTTGCCGTTGCCAACGACGCCGCCAGAATCGCATTTGCACCAAGGCCACTTTTGTCTCCGGTTCCATCCACCTTGCACATAATGCTGTCCACCCTTGATTGTTCCAAGGGGTTCACCTGATATAGTGACGACGCTATGGTGTGATTCACATTATCTGCGGCTTGCAAAACCCCCATTCCCAGATAACGATGCACATCACAGTCCCTCAGCTCCACTGCTTCGGCACCACCGGTGGATGCCCCGCTGGGCACGCTTGCCACCCCGATGCTACCGTCATTTAGCAATACTTCTGCCTCCACCGTGGGATTCCCTCTGGAATCCAATATCTCTCTTCCCTTCACCTTCTCAATCCATAATTCCATACACAGACCTCCGTTCCGATTCCCCTGCTGTTACTCATCCCCATCGGGACACTGTCCTGCAGAGTTAAAAAAATCTCTTTTGCGTATATTCTACACAAAAGAGATTTTCTTATACTTCATAATTTACTGTGTGCGAGTCGCTATTTCTTCACACCTGTATGGAAAATGGTATCACACATAACCACGTAGTCTGCATACAAATCCTCATAATACGCACTGGTCATTCGGAAATACAGGTAATAAAAATCATTCCTTGGATTCGCAAGAACTTCCGCTGCCGCTTCATAGGCGCGCTCCATCTTGGTCTTCATCCAAGCCTTGCTGTACTCTTTGGTCATCCACATATTATATGCTTTCAGATAAGCACCGCTGGCCACCGGCGAAAACTGACTTTTCGCATGAATGACTGAGTACATGGACGTTCCCCAGTATCCGTTCTTCATACGATTCAGTACCACCTGGCCGATGCACACCATCTCCTCAAAGCCTTCCTCCGTCAGATAGGAACTACTACACTCCGTATAAATGAGTGCTGTCAGCAGATCAATCTCCGCCGCATCCTTAGGCACTGCAGTTACCGCTGTGCCCGGCGTCGGGGTTGCCGTAGGCTTCGGCGTGTTCGTCGGTGTCGGTGTGAAAGTCCCCGTAGGCTTTGGTGTCGGTGTGACTGTAGGCTTCAGCGTAGGTGTCGCCGTGGGCTTCGGCGTGTTGGTTGCCGTGGGCTTCGGTGTACTCGTCGCCGTGGGCTTCGGCGTGTTGGTTGCCGTAGGCTTCGGCGTATTCGTTACCGTGGGCTTCGGCGTACTCGTCGCTGTAGGCTTCGGCGTACTCGTCGCTGTAGGCTTCGGCGTGTTCGTCGGTGTCGGTGTATCGGTGGGAACCGGCGATGGCGTCGCCGTATCGGTAGGCACCGGACTCATCTCCGGTATCGTCACCGTAGGTTCCGTACTCACAAAGGGAGCCGTGATCGTGGGTGACATCACCTCCGTCGGCCACAACCCGTCCGTGACTCCCGGCATATCCGTTGCACCGGGTATCTCCGTGGGCCATTCCTCCATAGGGGTCGTCGACAATCTCCCCAGTCCCATAGTCACCGAAATCTCTCCTCCGGTACTCTGTGTATCATCATTCTTTGCAAATCCCACAATGGAAACCACAATCAGAGTCCAAGCCATCAGACCGAGACATAGCGTTATCGCACTTAGTATATTTGCCAGTTTACGATTCATAATCCTCCATTCTAAAACTACCCGCATGACCTACCGGTTTCCAAAGGTCATGCAAAATTACGCACTAAAATTGTTACAAATTTGTTACATAATATCAAAAAGCATTCCCCTTGTCAACTACCTCGCCCCCAATAGGAAGGATTTACATATTCAACAAAAAGAAGCAGCGGACACACATCTGCGTATATCCGTTGCTTCTATAGTCGTTCTTATCCAATCGTGCTTACAGCTCCGAAGTACAATGTGCACAACGAGTAGCCTCAATGCTAATCTCAGACTTGCAATAAGGACATACCTTCGTAGTCGGTGCAGCGGGTTCTGCGGGAGCTTCCGGCTTCTTGCCTGCCTCTGCAATCTTATTCATAACCTTCACCATGAAGAACACGATGATAGCCATAATCAAGAAATGAATCAAGCCGGTAATAAAGTTACCATAGTTCAATGTAGCAAAACCAAGTGCCTTGGCGTCTGCCAGAACCGTGGGAACAAAATCAGCCGCATATCCGGCTTCCACCAATGCCGCACTATCCGGTCTACCTAAGATTACGAATAAGTCCGTAAAATTCGTATCACCGATTACACAACCGATTACGGGCATAAAGATGTCATTTACAAGGGAAGACACCAAACCATTGAATGCAGTACCGATGATCATACCGACTGCAAGATCAATCATGTTACCGCGCATGATGAATTTCTTAAATTCCTTCAGCATAACAATTCTCCTTTTCCTTCGTGCAATTCCACTACTACTGCGGAATCATTTTATTATCTCTATTGTAAACGGATTCCCGCACCTTGTCAATGCGGGAATCCGAGAAATTCATTAATTCTGTTTTTCAAACTGCCAATCATCCCAAGAGTAATTACCCACAAACTTACCATTCTCTATAGAACCACTGAAATTCTCCATGTAGTAGCTTATGGTAGGCTCCGTGATCCACTCCTGTGCATATACCGTCATATCGCCACCTTCACCTTCGTATTCGTACAAATACGCGGTGTATTTGCATGTTGAAGCATCCTCAAAGGTTACTTCAACCTCTGCATACAAGTATGTAGAATCCGGATACAGCGTATCGGTAATGGTCAGCACATAGCTGGTCATACCGTCGGTATAATACCATGTTCCGATAGCATCACAGGAAACGGCGGTAATCTCATAATCCTCCATATAACGATACTGCCATATCTCATTGCTCTCATCGTAATAATAATATACCGAACCATCTACGGTAAAGGTCATAATACCATCGGAAATGAGGAACGCCATGTCCACATACATCTGCTTATCCTCCGGCACAGTCTCACCGATTTCAAAATCACTGACGGTGATACCTTCTCCATTCAGATAGTAGTACCCTCTGTTATAGATATAATCGCCCTTGTCCTTCATGGCCGTCAACACGTCTTCCGCCGTAGGCATCTTCTGATATTCTTCCGTAAGGGTAGTCGTATAGTCACCGACTTCCACACCCTCATTCGACCAATATTCAGAGTTTGCATTGTACTTCAATACCATACTGATTGTAAAATCATAAATCTTGTATCCGTATTCACCGTTACATGCAAAGGATACCGTGTCCGTCATCTTCTCGGAATCCAACTTGTGCTCCTTCACAGACCAAGTTACATTGTCGCTCTCCATAGAGAAATAGCGGTCGTCTACCGTAACTCCGGTCCACCCCATCTGCTCCTTAATTACGGAGTCGGGAACATTCGCAATGAGTTTCACGGTTTCGTCCTCTTCCGCCTCTGCTTCCTTGCATCTCCAACTCTTATCATCGCGAACGCGGAAATCAATCACAACCTCCTGCTGCTTCTGAACGAACTCTTCCGTAATCGTCAGAATACAAGTAACATCGGTCTGTTCCTTGTCGTCGTCCATGTCGATTTCCTTCACATAGACATGATAACCTTCCGCAGGCTCCTCGTCCTCTTTGTGGGTAATGACAACGTCATCAATATCAATCTCTTCGTCAATAAAGCCCTTCTTCTGCAAGCCCTTCAGAATCTCCTTATCCGTGGGATCCTCCGGTCCGCCACAACCGGTGAGTACTGCCATACACAGTATTGCCACCAGCATCAAAAGCCAACTTTTCTTCATATGTACCTCCATAGTTATAAATAGTGATATTCGAACTATAGCACCAACGCGCGAATTTGTCAATGTTTCGTCACGTCTCCCCCTTTATCCAAGCACCTCTTGATATACTCGCAGTGCATTTTTGTAGAAGATTCCATCAATTACACTACAAGGAAATCCCGCTCTTCGCAGGGCATCGTACAACACGGACATGGCACTACAATCCGGCAAAGCCTTATTCGTGGTAATTCCGTCAAAATCCGACCCAAGCGCCACACACTCTTCTCCTCCGATTCTATGAAAATGCTTGGCGTGTTTCACCACTGCATCTACAATCTGCTCTCTGGTATATACTGCGGAAATGTCCGTCCGTCGCTGCTTCTGCCACGGTGCTTTCGGTAGCAGGAACGGCAGATAGAAGTTCAACCCCATAACTCCGCCTCGCTCTGCGATCCGCCGAATCAAATCGTCGGGGAGATTACGTCCGATGTTACATACGCTTCTTGCATTGGAATGACTGGCTACCATGGGTTGTCTTGTAATTGCCAGTGCATCGGCGATTCCTCGGTCCGAAAGGTGTGAAACATCCAGAAGCATGTGCATCTCTTCCATTCTCCGCACGCACTCCTTCCCTAGGCGTGTCAGCCCTATGTCCTCCGCGTCGGAGGTTACAAGGGGACGCTGTCCGTCCTTTCTCGGAAGAGGAATGGGCATGGCGGCAGTCCCCAAATCATTGTTGTAGTTCCACGTCAAAGTCATCATGCGTACACCGTCTCGGTACAACTCCTGCAATCGATCCGGATTGCCCTCTAACACACCGCCTTCCTCCACAGTCAGCATGGCCCCCATCTTGCCCGCCAACTCTACGCGACGCAATTCCGTATACGAACGCACCGGTTTCAAATATTCCGATGCCTCCGATAGCCGGCGCTGATAACAATTGCGCATGGACGTGTACGCCTCATATGGAGATTCATGCTTTCCCATATCTACGAAAATGGCGAAGTTCTGTAGCAAGTACCCACCGGCCTTCATTCGCTCTGCATCCATGTGCAAATCATTTTTCACAAGACTTGCACTCTCCCCATCTCGCTCTCGCCACCACAATTTCTCCACAGTATCACAGTGCATATCCAATACTTTCATATCAAGTTCTCCCGTTTTTACTTTTCAAACGTCTCCATTCATGATAGAATACTTGTATCATGATATACAGGAGGCTCCCATGCAGAGACGTTTCATTCTTCTCTTAATTGTATTTGCGTTATTGATGCTTATGACCGGATGTCGTTCTGCAGATAAGGACTCCTCCCGGAATCCTTCCGGCACACCGAGCATTTCCGACACAAACGATGATTCTACAGGCGTAGAATCATCCACATATATCTCAGTATTAGGGACCACCTACCTGGCCCTAATCTCCAAAGATCCCGGCGCGGCAGACTTCGCGGAACACGTCTTCTCCACCTATGAGCGGTTAGCACGGGAACTGGACTCTTCACAAGAAACCGGCAGCATCTTCGCTAAGAACAATTCCGGCGAACTCCGATTTACTCTCTCAGATCACGAACGCGAAATCGTCCGGCTGGGGCTTCAATATAGTGAACTCACCGGCGGGGCATTTGACATCACCTGCGAACCCTTACGGCAACTTTGGGATGTCTCTACGGAGTATTTCTCCGTTCCTTCCGAAGAGGTCATTGCCTATGCCCTAAGTCTTATCGATTACGAAAATGTAATCCTGACCGGCAACACACTGGAACTCGGAGTAGAAGGTATGATGCTGGGCACTGCGGAGATCGTAGACGGGTACATTATGGACAAGCTCATCTCCGACATGAGTTCCTATGGTATCGGGCACGGCACCTTGCAGATTGGAGGACTCACCTATTATGCCGGCGCACCGGAGGGCAGTCCCCATATCGTCAGCCTCACCGTCCCCCTTGGGGAAGCTTCTACGGAGGTTACCACCATTACACTTTCGGATTACGTTGTAGCCACGGCCAACATTTACGACGTATATTACGAAGAGGACGGCACACTGTACCATCCTCTCTATAATCTGCACACGGGCTATCCCGCCGCTACTGATTTTGTATCTGTATTCGTAATCAGTTCTTCCGCTTCGCTGGCGCAAGCTACCGCCAAGGCATGCTACTCCCTCTCCATGGATGAAGGAAATGCCATGATTTCCAATCTACCGGACACGTATGCTATCTACCTGTCCGCAGACGGTACCGTAACTTGCACCGACGGTCTTACCGACCGGTTTAACGTAACACTTCCGTGACTACGCATTCCACCTGCGCCGAAAATACCCCATGTCGGTGGTCAATGCCAACACCATTCGTTTGGGCAATATCGTATAATGTTTGCCCAAGAAGAAACCGATATACTTAGCACCGCTTTGGAACACAAAACGAACCATGGCCCAATAAGCACGCTTATCAGCCAGCTGTTTCAACACACGCTTCACATAACGAAGCCCTTCCGACTCCGAGGACAACCCTTGGAATACTTCCGGGTGGTCCTTTTGATTTACGGCTATATCAAAATTTCTGCGCAACTGCTTCCACATAGTATACTCATGCCAATGCTCCACCTTGGCGGTAGGTTCATACACAATCGTATACCCCGCATCCAACGCCTTTCTTGCGTAGAGCATGTCCTCTCCGAATAGAAGCCCCTCCTCAAAACCACACAATTGTTCAAAGATTCTTCTGCGATACAAGCAACATACATCGGAACAAAACAGCGTCTTGATTCCCAATACCCGATACTGAAAACGACTCTTCACGCACCCCTTATCCGGATAATTAAACTCCTGCGTATAACGCACCAAAATGTCTGCCTTCTTGCCCGTCACCTGTCTGGCATATACAGTAGCCGCGCCGGGCTGTCGCTCCATTGCCCCCACCAGATTCTCAATCAGTCTACCGTCACAGGGCACCGCATCTTGCGTCATGCATAACACATAAGGCGCACTACAACGCGCTATTCCGGCATTTCTCGTGCCACCATGGTCAAATGCCTCCTTCGGAAATGCTTCTACCGCAAGGTCGATCTCCTCTGCCCCCGGACACTCCTTCTGTATCTTGTGCACTGTCATCCGAAGCTGATCCTCCTCATGGGCTACACCGGACAAAGTTAGCATAATCTGAATCCGACCGGGCTTATACTTCTGCTTACACAATGACTCCAGCAACCGATACAGTTTACCATCCGGACGATATACCGGTATCACCACATCAACATTCTTCATCTTCTCTCCTCCTTTACTCACGTATACTTCCCACACAAATTACGACGCATCTCTTCGTTGCGTACATGCATTTATATTATACCACTCTCTTCCTGTTTCCGCAAGATACGTCTTACGCAAAAAGCGACGATAGAAACCTCCTACGATAACAAAATACATTTTCGCTTTCGTCTGTCGGTTTCTATCGTCGCTTCTTTTTGTTCCAATATTGATATTAGAGTTCTACCTTACCGGTAATGTCTCCGTTTGCCACATAGTATGCTGCGCCATCCTCAGGCTTAACATACAAGGTGATCTCCTTAAGGGTTGCTTCATTCTTCTCTGCAAAGTCCTTCTTTGCTGCCTCAAGAATGTCCTTAGCTGCTACCTCACGACCTGCAAACTGAATTACGACTTCAGACTTAGCAACCTTCGTTGCCGCCTTCTTTGCAGTCTTCTTTACGGTTTCTGCTGCCTTCTCAGTAGCCTTCTGTGCCTTCTTAGCAACCTTCTCTACCTGCTCAGGTGCTGCATCCGCAACCTTCTTTACAGCCTTCTTTGTTGCCTTTGTTGCTTTCTTTGCAACTTCCTTCACTGCTTCTACATTAAGTTCCGTAGCTTCGTTCTTCTTAGCCATTATCATCATCCTCCGAATATGTTGTGCATGTCTCGGTTAAAACACCTTAACACATGCGATAATACACATTTTTCAGTCAAGGTGCAAGACCTTTTGCCCCTTTTCTCCGTTTTGCCGAAGCAGAAACATTTTCCTCGAAATCCTTCGTTATTTTTTCCTAGTCCCTCGCGAAAAATGAGCCTCTTCTTGTTACATATGGCTAGTCGGAGATTTTTCCTGCGACTTTTTCTTTATGTTATTTGCCAACTGTAAAATGCCCCACAGCAGCACCAGACCAAGCACGGCACCACCGCTGTCAATCACAACATCTCGTAGACTGCCTCCCCTCCCGGACACAAATGTTTGATGAAACTCATCAGAGACAGCGTATATCACCGCCAGACCGAGTGCACTCATATAGTACCACCTTCGCTCCCATGCAAACCACTGCATCGCTGCTACGAACGCCAACACCGCTAAGATTCCATACTCCGTAGCGTGTGCCGTCTTACGCACTATAAAAGAGATGCGTTCATGCCTCCGTAACTGCTCTTCCGTATCTACCTTCTCGTAATCCGGGTAGAAAAACGTAATCACCTTATCTACAATTCCGTCAGACAACGCTCCGGATTCTTCATTGTCCTGTGCCGAAAATGCATAGATGACAACCATCCACGTAAGCAGCGCCACAAGACTGAGAATTCGAAATACCTTCTGTTTGCCCCCCACTTTTGTCTCACACATGTTCTCCTTCTCCTCATCGCCAATATCCCTTGATTTCTATGTTCCTGCACCATCATACCAAATCCCATTTGCAAATGCAACTGCATCTCAAACCGTCCTCGGTGATATCTTCATACGTTTTTGTAAAAATTTCTTGACATTTCTGCGTTTTTATCATATATTTTTGTTATAAATGCATTGACCGAAACATAGTACGAAGTCTTTAACCTCACAGAGAGCCGGGTAAGGTGTGAGCCGGCAGGAGCGAACTTCCGAATTCCTTTCGAGAGCAGCGTGCTGAACCACCTTTCGGTGCAGTAGGTTCCGCCGGGATCGCCCGTTATTGCGATACGGTATCGCATTTGCCTTACCGGAGAAGGACAGAGGTAACTTTGTCGAATTGAGGTGGTACCACGGGAATTCTCGTCCTCTACGGAGGGCGTTTTTTTATTTTCCGGTGTTCTTCTTCTCCTCTCCTCCCCACACTTGCGATTCCCCTTGGCGATAAGCCCATATTATTATTTTTGAAAGGCGGGAATATTATGAGACAACCCAAAGTACACAAAATCTACAATCCTGTCATGGAGTGCATGGACCGTATGAAGATGAAAGAACTTCAGAGCCAGCGCCTCCGTGAAACCGTAAAACTCGAATATGAGCACGTTCCCATGTATCGTGAGCGTATGGATGCTGCCGGTGTAAAACCGGAAGACATTCAATCCGTGGACGATCTCTACAAGCTTCCTTTCATGGAGAAGAGTGACCTTCGTGACTACTTCCCCTTCGGAATGGTAGCTGCTGATATGAAAGACATTACCCGAGTTCAAGGGTCTTCCGGTACCACCGGTAAGCCTATTGTCTCCGGATATACGGCAAATGACGTGGAAGTATGGACTGAGATGGTGGCTCGTGCTATCGTTGCTGCCGGCGGCGGTGCTGACGATATCGTACAGGTTTGCTATGGATATGGTCTCTTCACAGGTGGTCTTGGTGCTCACCAAGGTGCAGAGCGTGTAGGTGCAACTGTCATTCCCATGTCCTCCGGAAATACCGAGCGACAGATTATGATGATGACGGAGCTTGGTTCCACCATGCTCTGCTGTACTCCTTCCTATGCTACATACCTTGCCGAGACCTTGAAGGATCGTGGTTTGCTTGATAAGGTAAAATTAAAGTCCGGCTGTTTCGGTGCAGAACCTTGGACAGAGGAGATGCGTCAGCACTTAGAAGAACTTCTGGATTTCGATGCATGTGACATTTATGGTCTTACCGAGATCGGTGGCCCCGGTGTTGCATTTGAGTGCTTGGAGAAACACGGTATGCATGTCAACGAAGATCATGTAATCGCAGAGATTATCAATCCCGATACCGGCGAACCGCTTCCGGTTGGTTCCGTAGGTGAGCTTGTATTCACTACCATTACCAAGACCGGTATGCCCATGATTCGTTATCGTACCCACGACATTTGCCAACTCTCCTTGGAGCCTTGCGGATGCGGTCGTACCCTTATCAAGATGGGCCGTATCACCGGACGTACCGACGATATGTTGATTATTCGTGGCGTCAACGTATTCCCTAGCCAGATTGAGTCTTGTCTCATGGGTCTTGAGGGTGTTGCTCCCTTCTACATGCTCATCGTTGACCGCGTGAACTCCACCGACAAGTTGGAAGTTCAGGTTGAGATGACCGAGGAGATGTTCACCGATAAGGTCAGCGAAATCGAAGAACTTCGTGCTTCCATCGGCGAACGTATTAAGTCCGTAGTAGGCATCAGTGCTAAGATTACATTGGTACCGCCTAAGTCCCTTCCTCGTTCCGAAGGTAAGGCAAAGCGTATCATCGACAACCGTAAATTACATTAATCCGCCGAATCCGGCATTTTAGAAAAGGAGGCACTACCATATGTATATTTCTCAGATTTCCGTATACCTTGAAAATGTAAGGGGTACTTTGAACAAACTGACCAAGCTTCTCAGCGATAACAATATGGACATTCTCGCTCTTGCCATCGCGGACACTTCCGGCTTCGGCATCGTACGCTTTATCGTACATGAGGATGTTATTGATCCCTGCATTGCTCTATTGCAGTCCGCAGGCTACTCCGCACGTAAGAACAAGGTTATCTGCGTGAAAGTTGCAAATGAGCCCGGCGGTCTGAACAAGGCTCTCACTGTTCTTGAAGAAGCAGGCATCTCCATTGAGTATATGTACTCATTTAACTACAGCCAAGAAGGCAAAGCACTCCTAATCTTCCGTCTGAGCGATCGCGAAGCCGGAATCGACGTGCTGACCGCAAATGGTATTGAAGTTGCTACTCAGGATGAGATCAGTGCACTGTAATACCTACACTAAAGCAGAAGAAAAAAGATACCGAGAGTTTTAAACTCTCGGTATCTTTTATATTATCACCTCTTACTTTTTGTATCCTTCACAGGCTTCATTACTCCGCATGATTATGTTGCTCATAATTCAACTCACTCATAGAAAAGGAAAAGGATGCACTCTCTCCTGCGATTCGCAGAGATACTGTTCCCTTTATGTCTTCTAAGCGGTAATCCAATTGCTCTCCCGGCTCAATGGTTGCCACAATCTTATCCTCATGCACAACAACCATTTTAAAATTTCCTTCATATACTTCAAAGGAAATCAAACTCAAATCAAAATCGGACTTTCCCCAGTAATTATCGTACAAAATCTCAGCTACACCGGTAAATTTCTCAGAAGAAAATTCAACGGTATTTCCGGAAAAAATGGAGGTAGACTTTCCAAGACCGACACTCCCCATATCCATCTCAATTATATCCTTATCCGTAATCTTCTGAAGTTTAAAATTGTCTGCACCATTTGTGTCCTCGATATGCTCCACACCATGGGTAAGAAAATATACCACTGCGATAATCACAACAACGACCGTAGCAATTCCCATCAGGATCTTCATCCCTTTACTATTAAGAATTTTGCCCAGCGATTGACTCATCTCTTCAACAACCTTTTCGTTCATTTCATCGTTCATTTTGTCGTTCATTTTTCTCCTTCCCAGCTTCTGTTCATATGCACTTAGTTACCCCCATGCAAATTATGCTCTATTGTATCACAGCAACACAGTGCACGTCAATATTCGTTTTTCGTTCTTCCTACCGACATCATCAAGTATATCCAATGCTCTATTTACAACAAAACAGGCACCGTCTTCTACAAGACAGTGCCTATCATAATCTACGTATTTGTATTTAGAACAAAATAATCAAGAACTGGGATACCAACACAACCGCAATCAATGCAATCGGGTACGTTGCCGCGTATGCAGCAGCAACATCTTCGGTACCTGCGGTATTAATCAATGTTCCCAACGCCGGCGTACTGGTCATACCACCGGTAATGGAACCGAGGTTATTAAGAAGGCTCAACTTCAATACATACTTAGCAAACAAGTAACCGAGAATCATCGGAATGACTGTCATAATTACACCGTATACAAAATACATCGGGTCAAAGTTTGCAACGAAGTCCACACCACCGGGAACACCTGCACCTACGAGAAACAATACAAGACCAAGTTCACGGAACAACTTCAAAGTATGGGTATCCGGCATAAGGTTCACCCTACCTGCTCTTCCGAAGTGTCCGATGATCAGGGACACCAACAAACAACCACCTGTGGTCGTCAAGGAGAAACAAGTTCCATCAAGACCTGCACTGCTGAGCGGAATCTTAATCTTACCAACGATGGTACCGAGAACAGCCGCAAGGGAAAATGCCGCAAACCCATGGTCATCGATATTGAACAGGTTTGTAATCACTTTTTTCTTCTCACCACTGTCAATCTGCACAAGCTTTGCACGCTCTGCAGCCATATCTGCCTTGCCAAGCTTCGGAATCAACTGAACAAAGAGTACCACTCCGATAACACCGAAGATATATGCAATACCATGACCTACGGATACCAAAGAGGTATACTCCTCAGCAACGGTTGCCTTAGCAGCGGAAAATGCGGGAGTCGATGTAAGGGAACCGGACAAAAGACCGACAATCATGGCAACAAAGCCATCCTGCTCTGTAATGGATGCGCCATAACCCACAGCTTCGCCCATGAAGATACATCCAACCGCAGAAAGTCCACCTGCAAGAATTACTACAAATCCGAGAAGAACATAAGACTTAAAGTTCTTCTTCATATTTCCGAAGAACTTCGGACCGGCAATAAAACCAACAGAAGTTACAAAAAGAATCAATCCAAGGCTTTCCACAACACCAAGTGCGTCTTCAAATATCACACCGACTTCCTTCCCTTCGCCGAAGATGATATCCTTGAAAATTGCACCGAACAAAAGTGCAATAACAAATACTCCTGCGTCGCCAAGGGAAACGCCTTTGATTGTAATTCTACCAAGCGAATATCCTACAAAAAGAATAGCAAATACACAAAGCAGAACAAATGAAATTCCGGTAATGGGAATTACCCCACCAAATAAATTCATTGCGTCGAACCTCCGTCCATAATAATCTTCACATTAGTAGGAACCTGCTTATCACAGGTTCCTACAAAACTATATCGCATTCTCTCTTAAGATTCAATCCTAAAAGTTCACAAAGTAATGTTCTGTTTTACGAAACATTTTGTGAAAATTAATTCTTACGTGCGTAATCGGGCAACAACATCGGGGATACCTGCTCGGTAACGATACCTGCGTCTGCCATCTCCTTCGCAAAATCATCCACATGAGAAAGGGTAAGCTCACCTACGGTTACGCTCTTAGACTTCTCACTTGCAAACTGACCTGCGTTACGACCGAATACGATTACGTCAAGAAGAGAGTTACCCATCAAACGGTTACGTCCGTGTACACCACCGGCAGCCTCACCTGCAACATAGAGGTTCTCGATGTTAGTCATACTCTCGGTGTCTACATCAACACCACCGTTCTGGTAGTGAAGGGTCGGGTAAATGAGAATCGGCTGCTTACGAATATCAATTCCGTACTTACCGAACATACGCATCATAGCGGGAATTCTCTTCTCGATGGTACCTTCGCCGTTCTTCAACTCGATCATAGGCGTATCCAACCAAATACCAACACCTTCGGGAGTAGGAATACCCTTACCTCTGGTAGAGCACTCACGAATAATGGAGGAAGCGGTTACGTCACGAGTCTCCAAAGGATTCATGAATACTTCACCATCAATATTTACGAGCTTAGCACCCAAGGAACGAACCTTCTCGGTAACGAGTGCACCGAAGATCTGCTCCGGAAATGCTGCGCCGGTAGGATGATACTGAAGGGTATCTACGTCACGAAGCTTAGCACCTGCACGATATGCAAGTACCAAACCATCAGCGGTAGCGCCATAGTGATTGGAGGTCGGAAATCCCTGATAGTGAACACGTCCCGCACCACCGGTAGCGATGATAACGGTCTTAGCCTTAGCAATCAGAATCTCCTTGGTCTCCATATTCATAAGAACCGCACCTGCTGCTGCGCCCTTATCGTCCTTAATAATCTCGATTGCGGAAGTAAAATCAACAACCGGAATCTGACGATTCAGAACCTCATCACGAAGGGTTCTCATAATCTCTGCACCGGAGTAGTCCTTAGCAGCATGCATTCTCTTACGGCTGGTACCACCACCGTGGGTAGTAACCATAGTACCATCGGGCATCTTATCGAACTCAACACCGAGATCGGACAACCACTGAATTGCCTCGGGAGCCTTATTTACAAGCTTAGCAACCAATTCGGGCTTCGCTGCAAAATGACCGCCACCAAATGCATCCACATAGTGAATTGCCGGCGAATCGTTGGGCTTATCAGCAGCCTGGATACCACCCTCAGCCATCATGGTGTTAGCATCACCCATACGAAGCTTGGTTACGATCATAACCTTAGCACCGTTCTTATCAGCCTCAATTGCTGCGGAAGTACCTGCACCACCGGCACCGATAATCAATACGTCGGTCTCATAATCCGGATTGGAGAGATCAATGTTCTTGCCGAGAATACGACTGTTTGCCTGAAGCATATCCGCAAGCTCATGGGGAACCTTACCACCCTTGTTAGGTCCGATAGTCAGTTCCTTGAACTCTTCTGCCTTGTGATCCGGATGATACTGAGCAAGGAGGGTTTCTTTTTCTTCTGCGGTCATACGTCTCGGGTCAAGAGCAGCATTTGCTTCTCTCTTCGCTTCAACGACTTTCATCAACTCAAGCATTTCATTGTTATACATTATGCGCTTACCTCCTATTTCTCAATTTCTCTGTTGTTGTACAGCTCTTTGATCTCCTCAATGGGCTTGCCCATAAGATCCTCAATGAGCTTCTCGAACATACCATCATTTACTTCGTTTACACGAGTGTTCAAGTGTTCGCACTCAGGAGCGATGTACTTACCGTTGATACGTCTAGCCAGCATTGCCACCTGGGGATGGGAAATGCCTGCCGGACAACGGGAGGAACATACACCACACATTACACAGTCGAAGGACTCTTCTGCACACTTTTCGAAATCACCACGCTGTGCATATGCAATATACTGCATAACGTTCAACTCCTGTGTACAGCTCTTCGTACATGCGTTACAACCGATACAGGAGTAAATCTCCGGATACAGCTGCATCATAACTGCCTGCTTTGCGGATACCTTCTCGATATCATACACAGGCTTTACAAGCGGGAAGAAAGGAAGGGTTGCAATATACATTCCCTCTTCTACCTTCGTCTGACATGCAAGACATGCCTTCAACTCACGATCGCCGGCGATACGATAAATGGTTGCACAAGCGCCACAGAAACCATTACGGCATCCACAGCCACGAACCAACTGATAGCCTGCGTATTCCATAGCCTTCATAATCGTAAGATTGGAAGGCACCTCATATTTCTTACCATACAGATAAATGTTACACATTTCAGCCATGTTCATTTCCTCCTAATTAATACTCGTTCGGCATCTCGTCCAGCTGATCACAACGGAATACAGGGCCGTCCTTGCAGACATACTTGTCACCGATGTTACAACGTCCGCACTTACCGAGAGCACACTTCATCTTAAGCTCCATCGTTGTATATACCTGCGTCTTCTCGAAACCGAGTTCCGTAAGACCTGCCAAGGTAAACTTAATCATGATCGGCGGTCCACAGATGATTGCAGTCTTATTCGTGTCGAAACCGAGTTCCTTCACATAGTTGGGAACGAAACCTACATGACCATCCCAGCCTTCCTGCTCACGGTCAATGGTGAGGTGTACATTAATCCCCTCTTCCTTGCACCACTCGTTCATAATCTCCGGGAAGTCAACAAGGTCGTCCTTACTTCTGGAACCATATACAATATCTACTTGACCGTACTTATCACGGTTATCGCGAACATAGTTAATTACGGAACGAAGGGGTGCCAAACCGATACCACCGGCGATGAACAACATGTCCTTGCCTACAAATTCGGTATCTACCGGGAAACCGTTACCGTAAGGTCCACGGATAGTAATCATCTGACCAACTTCCATCTCATGCAACCAAGTAGTAACGCAACCGCACTTCTTAATACTGAACTCCATGAACTCACGATTTGTCGGAGAAGAAGTGATGGAGAACAATGCTTCGCCTACTCCGGGAATGGACAGCATTGCACACTGTCCCGGAATATGCTCAAATACCTTGCCTCCTTCCGGAGCCTCCACACGGAAGGTCTTAACGTCGGGGGTGTCAACACGAATGTCCGTCACCACACCGAGAATCGGTACCAACGGGTCTCTATTACTCATTGCTTTCCCCTCCTAACGCCTTAATTACTTTTACAATATTCATGTTAATCGGGCATTTTGCCAGACATCTGCCACAGCCCACACAACCGTAAATGCCCTCATTATTATTCGGGAAATATACAAGTTTGTGCATGAATCTCTGACGGAAACGCTCCACCTGGCTATTACGGTTGTTGCCGTGTGCCATCTTCGTGAAGTCGGAATACATACAAGAATCCCAGCAACGGAATCTCTGCACACCATTTCCGGTATCGAAATCACGAACGTCGTAGCACTGACAGGTAGGACATACGAATGTACAAGTTCCACAACCCAGACAACTCTCGGACAGACTTGCCCACTTGTCGGAGTTGAAGAGCTCCATAAGTTCCTTATTCTCAATTCCCTTGAGGGAAAGGTTTGCAAGAGGCAAACGATCCATCATGGTCTTAATAGCGTTTTTAACCGGTTCTACTTCTGTAGACTCAGCCTTTTCCATGAAGGAAGAAATCACTTCAAGAAGTTTCTCACCCTTCTCCGTGTTTGCCTCCATGTAGTAATCATTACCGAGAGTCCATGCACTTACATCGCCACCCGGATTCGCTGCATCTACGCCAAAGTTCTGACAGAAACAAGTCTCTGCGGGACGATTACATGCCAGCGTTACAATCACTCCGTGCTCTCTGCGGTTCTTGTAGAACGTGTCTACAGGCTCGCTAAGGAACACACGGTCCAGGATTGCGAAGCTTGCGGCGTCACATGCGCGAACACCGAATACTACATAATCTTCATATTCATTTACTCTCTGCTTAATCTCAATCTTCTTGCCTTCCATCTTAAGATCCATAAGGTTCTCGGTCTGAGGGAAGAAGAAATCCTTGGCACTGCGATTGGTGTTCAGTGCCTTGCTCATCTCTGTGCCTTCGCTCCACTCCTTATACTGTGCACCTGCATTGGTATCCACCGGGAGGTACAGCTTATATGCGGAAGCGATTGCTCCGAACACATCATTTAACTTACTTGACGAAAGTTTCAACATATGTTACTTACCCCTTTCTGTGATATACGATGCTAGGTTCACAATCGTCCTTGGTGTAGCTGGTAAGCGGTGTGCGGCCCTCAGCCTCTTCACCTGCCTGGAACTCACCATAGAGCTCGTTGATGTCCTTGATGAACTTGCGGTTCAACAAATGCAAAGGAATGTTCTGCGGACATACTCTGGAGCACTCACCACAATCGGTACAACGACCGGCAACGTGGAATGCACGGATGATATGGAACATATTCTCTTCAAAGCTGCTGGCTGCTGCCTTATTCTCCACACCGGATGCGGCATTGTCAAATACGCACTTCTCGCAAGAACATGCGGGACATACGTTACGGCATGCATTACAACGGATACACTTGGAAAGCTCACTTCTCCAGAACTCAAAACGCTCTTCGGGAGTCATAGCCTCCAACGCTTCCACCTGTTCAAAACGGTTGGTAGGCATCACATCGCCTTCCTCACCGATAAGCTCGTCATATACAACGTGCTTCTTACTCTTACATGTAAGGCAACGATTCTCCATAACATCCATCTTCGTTACAGTCTCATCACCATAAATGGTGCTCACCACAAAGTTTGCACCTTCCGTACGGATACCGGTAATACCCTGAATGCCCTTGGCTTTTATCTTCTCTACATTGGCCTTGCCATAACTGGGAATGCCGATAATGTAGACATTCTCACGAAGGATTCTGTGCTCCTTCAACAACTCGTTGAAGCTGTAGGTGTCACAGGGCTTCAAGAATACCAGAACCTTACCACCCTTCCGGCTTTCCTTAATCATATACTTGGAAAGGTTTGCACTACAGAAATCATCGTATACGAACTTCGCATCGATTTCTTCCGCAGTCTCAAAAACAGCCGGAGTAATATCATAAGCAAATTCACCTGCTTCCCAACCGACAACACGATTTACGGTTCCGTCGGCAAGCAGCTCTTTTGCACGCTGTTTCATTTGTTCTTGCATCGTATATCCTCCAATCTACGGTTCTCACCCAGCTTGGTAATGGTCGCAACGAAATCGTTCATGGTTGCGGCAAACTTAGCACCTTCTGCTGCGGATACCCATTCAACTCTGGTACGCTCTTTCTCGATTCCGAGGAAGTCCAGCATACTGAACAACAGTGTCATACGACGACGTGCGTAGTAATTTCCCGATGTGTAATGGCAATCCCCCGGATGGCATCCACACAGGATAACACCGTCAGCACCACGCTGAAATGCTCTTAAGATGAACATAGGGTTCACACGACAGGAACAAGGTACACGAATGATCTTAACATTTGCCGGGTAGTTCAAACGGTTGGTACCGGACAAGTCCGCACCGGCATAAGAACACCAGTTGCAGCAAAATGCAACGATCGTAGGCTTAAATTCTTTGTTCTCATTTACTTGCATATTGCATCTACCTCCGCCATAATCTGTCTCGTGGAGAAGCCCTTCAGATCCATTGCGCCGGAAGGACAGGTAACGGTACAAGCACCACATCCCTGACAAACCGCAGGATTCACGGATGCGACACGACGAATTGCCGTGGTACGATCCGGCATACGGAACTCCTTCTCAACATAGGAAATTGCACCGTAAGGACAAACCTTCTCACACTGAGAGCATCCGTTACACATCATCTCGTCAGACTGTGCCACACAAGGATTGCAAGTCAACTTATCCTTTGCAAGAAGACCGATAACCTTAGCTGCCGCTGCACTTGCCTGAGATACGGTCTCAGGAATATCCTTGGGTCCCTGGCATACGCCGGAGAGGAAGATACCTGCCGTGGGGCTCTCAACCGGACGAAGCTTCGGATGTGCTTCGGTGAAGAAATCGTTGGTATCCATACTTGCAGTCAACATCGTGGCGAGAGAACGTGCTGTCTCATCCGGTTCCACTGCAGTAGCGAGAACTACCATGTCTGCCTCAATATGCAACTGTTCATTTGCCAAGAGATCGGAAGCCTGAACCATCAACTTACCGTTCACCGGAGCAACCTTACCAACCATACCCTTGACATAATGCACTCCGTACTCTTCTACGGCACGGCGATAGAACTCATCGAAGTTCTTACCCGGAGTACGAACGTCGATGTAGAATACATACACTTCGGTATCCGGATATTTCTCACGACAAAGCATTGCATGCTTTGCGGTATACATACAACAAATCTTAGAGCAATAAGGCTTACCGCATCCGGAGGTATCACGAGAGCCTACACACTGTACAAATACAAGGGTGTGGGGATGGGTACCGTCAGAGGGACGAAGAAGCGTACCGCCGGTAGGACCTGCCGCATTCATCAAACGCTCAAACTCAAGACTGGTTACAACGTCTGGGCTCTGAGAGTAAGCGAATTCATCAAAATTGTCCAGCTTGATAGTGTTGAAACCGGTAGCAACAACAATTGCACCGTACTGCTGTTCAACGATTTCATCCTTCTGCGTATAGTCGATAGCACCTGCAGCACATACTTTGGAACAAACACCACACTTGCCGGTCTTCAGCATGGTACAGTAATCCGCATCAATGGTAGCCACCTTCGGAACTGCCTGTGCAAAAGGAATATAAATGGCACGACGCTTATCAAGTCCCATATTGAATTCGTTGGGAACATTCTTCTGAGGACACTTCTCGGTACAGAGACCGCAACCGGTACAGATATCCTCCTTCACATATCTGGCCTTCTTCTTAATAGAAACATTGAAGTTACCTACGAAGCCCTTCACGGATTCCACTTCACTGTAAGAGTAAATGTGAATCTTCTCGTTCTGAGCTACGTCTACCATCTTAGGCGTCAAAATACATGCCGCACAGTCCAAGGTAGGGAATGTCTTATCAATCTGAGACATCTTACCGCCGATGGTAGGCTTCTTCTCTACAATGTCTACTTCATAACCTGCATCTGCAATATCAAGCGCAGTCTGAATACCTGCAATACCGCCACCGATCACCAATGCACGCTTCACTACCGGGCTCTCGCCTGCAGTCAAAGGAGCATTCAAATGAACTTTAGCAATTGCGGTACGTCCGAGAACGATTGCCTTCTCGGTAGCCTCCTCGATATCTTTGTGAATCCAGGAACACTGTTCACGGATGTTTGCAATCTCCACCATGTAAGAGTTCAAACCTGCAGCAGCTGCTGTCTTACGGAACGTTGCCTCATGCATACGCGGAGAACAAGAACAGACAACAATACCGGTGAGCTTGTAGTCACGGATTGCATCCTGAATCATTTGCTGTCCTGCCTGGGAGCACATGTACTGATAGTTCACGGAATATACAACGCCGGGCTCTTTTGCAAGGGCATCGGATACTCTCTGTACATCAACCGTTGCAGCAATGTTACTACCACACCAGCAGACAAATACACCTATTCTTTGCATGTCTTATCTCCTCTCTTATTTGCTATACTTACGGAATGCACTTACCAATGCCTGCTGAGGAATCTCTTCGTCGATGAGGCACGGAATATCTTCCGCCTTCAAGTGGTTCTGACCCTGCTGACGAATCAATGCAAGACGAGATGCCTCGATCAACTTCGCAGGCTGTACATCTCTCGGACAACGCTCTACACATGCAAAGCAAGAGAGACACATCCAGATGGATTTCGAAGACATGAGACGCTCGATGTCTCCCTTCTCCACCATAGCAACAAATTCGTGAGGATGATAATCCATCTGATCAAATGCCGGACATGTGCCGGAACACTTGCCGCATTTCATACATTTTCTCGGATTCACGCCGCTAATCTCTTGAACGCGCTGCGCCAATTCCAAATCAATCTTTGCCATAATATCTCTCCTCCTATTTCACATCCAAAGCCTCTGCCAAGAGTTCGGTAAAGTATACCACCGGCAGATCCTTGTAGGAGCTGTTCACCTTCAAGTTATACATACACAGAGGACAGGCGGTGATTATACACTCCGCACCATTCTCCTGTGCGCTCTTCATGATTACGTCACTTCTTTGGGATGCAAATGCCTTATTCTCTATGGTAATGTAACCGCCACAGCACTCATTTCTCTGAGGATAGAGAACCGGGGTTGCACCGATTGCACGGATGAAATCCTCAAGAATCGTAGGATTCTCCGGATTGTCAAACTGCATGGTCTTGGAAGGACGGAGCAACAGACATCCGTAATATGCGGCAATCTTCTTGCCGGTCAGAGGCTTCTTCACAAGCTTAGCAAGATTATCGAAACCAACCTCATCACGAAGCATCTCAAGGTAGTGAACTACCTTAGTCTCTCCGGTATACGGTACGTCCAGCTTCAAGTAATTGTTTACCTTAGTGCGAATATTCTCATCGTCCTGCATATCCTTGTTTACGCGCTTGATCACGTGATGACAGGCAGAGCAAAGGGTCAGCAATTCCTGTTCCTTATCTCTTGCATCAACCAAAGCACGTACCGAGGACAATTTCGTAGCAATCTCATCGCTTGCCTGAGGATATACACCACCACAGCACTGCCAATCCGGAATCTCTTCCATGGTGATGCCCATGGCTTCTGCGGATCTACGTGCGTAATCGTCCAAATCCGTTGCCTTTGCTTTCAAAGTACAACCGGGATAATAACTATACTTCATAGGTACCTCCAATTTTATATACTACGGCGGCGAGGTCCCCCTCGCACGCCGTCCAAACTCGCGGTAATTATACCATCTGTTCCGGATGGAACACTTCATCGAAACGCTCCTCGGTAAGGAAACCAAGTGCTACACATGCTTCCTTAAGAGAAATGTTCTCCTTGTATGCCTTCTTCGCGGTCTTTGCTGCATTCTCATAACCGATGTAAGGATTCAGAGCCGTTACCAGCATCAAAGAATTGTGAAGATTGTGATGCATCTTCTCCTTGTTAGCCTTAATGCCTACTGCACAGTTCTTGTTGAAGGAAGCCATTGCCTCAGCAAGAAGACGAACAGACTGCAAGAAGTTGTAGATACATACCGGCATAAATACGTTCAGCTCGAAGTTACCCTGACTTGCTGCCATGCCTACTGCCACGTCGTTACCCATAACCTGAACAGCCACCATGGTAACAGCCTCACACTGGGTAGGATTTACCTTGCCGGGCATGATAGAGGAACCGGGCTCATTCTCAGGAATGAAAATCTCACCAAGACCGTCTCTGGGGCCGGACGCCAACCAGCGTACGTCATTTGCAATCTTCATAAGGTCAGCTGCAAGTGCCTTCAATACGCCATGTGCAAACACAAGCTCATCCTTAGATGTCAATGCGTGGAACTTGTTCTCTGCGGTAACGAATTCCTTACCGGTAATCTCAGTCACTGCCTTAGCCACTGCTACGTCAAAGCCCTTCGGAGTGTTCAAACCGGTACCTACTGCAGTTCCACCCAATGCCAATGCCTTCAACTTAGGAAGCGCAATTTGAAGCATCTGCTTATCCATCTCAAGACTGCTTCTCCAACCACTGATCTCCTGAGAGAATGTGATAGGGGTTGCATCTTGAAGGTGAGTACGACCGCTCTTTACGATCCCCTCATTCTCCTTCTCGAGACGAACAAAGGTAGCAATCAACTCGTCAAGTGCCGGGAACAACTTATCCTCGATTCCCAATACAGCTGCAATGTGCATTGCCGTGGGGAACGTGTCATTGGACGACTGAGACATGTTAATGTCATCGTTAGGATGAAGAAGCTTCTTGCCTGCGATCTCATTACCACGATTAGCAATTACTTCATTTGCATTCATGTTGGACTGGGTACCGCTACCCGTCTGCCATACAACCAGCGGGAAATGTTCATTCAAGCTTCCGCTGATTACCTCGTCACATGCCTGAGAAATTGCAGCCAGCTTCTCGTCGGTCATCTTCTCGGGCTTCAGGCTGTTATTTGCGATTGCGGCAGCCTTCTTCAAAATACCAAATGCGTGAGTAATCTCTCTCGGCATTGTCTCAATTCCCACGCCAATGGGGAAGTTCTCGTGACTTCTCTCGGTCTGTGCGCCCCAGTACTTGTCTGCGGGCACCTTCACTTCACCCATGGAATCATGCTCAATACGATATTCCATCTTCAAAACCTCCAAAATATTTATCTTCGACCCATCCAACTTCGCACGTGCGTACGCGAAATTGCACAGTAAATGCAGCACCCCCATTCCAGCAGAGGTACTGCATTTCAATCTTAATTAGTTCAAATCCAAACCGTTGATAACTTCCTTCAAGCTCTCAGCACTCTTCTGGAGACGACCAACCTCTTCCTCGGAAAGAGGAGTCTCAACATTGCCTACGATACCATCCTTACCAACGATAGCCAAGGTACTGAGACATACGTCGGAGATACCGTACTCACCGTGCATCATAGTAGATACGGTCATGGTAGTATCCATTCCCTTAGCGATGCACTTAACAATGTATGCTACCGCCACTGCTACTGCATAGAAAGTTGCACCCTTACGTCCGATAATAACACCGCCGGACTTCTTAACGTACTCTTCGATCTCATCGCGGTTAACCTTCGGGAAATGTCTGATGGTATTGTGAACGCGCTCCTTGTAATCATCCAAAGGAACATTGGAGATGTTAGCAAGAGACCAGGTAACAAAGGAGGAATCTCCGTGCTCACCGAATACGTATGCGTGTACATTGTTCTGGCTGATATCATAAATCTCTGCCAAACGGCTACGAAGTCTTGCGGTATCCAAAATCGTACCGGAACCGATAATTCTGTTCTCCGGAATACCGGAAACCTTGTGGAATACATAGGTCATTACGTCAACCGGGTTGCTTACGATGATGTACGTTGCATGCTTTGCATACTTCGTAATCTTCTTGGCAATGTCCTTCATAACATTAACATTGGTCTGAGCCAACTCAAGACGAGACTGACCGGCCTTTCTCGGAATACCGGAAGTAATAATAACGATATCGGAATCAATTGCATCGGAATAATCTCCGGCAATAATAGACATAGGGGAGAAGAAAGGGGTTCCCTGCAAGATATCCATTGCCTCACCCTTTGCCTTTTCTTCGTTAACGTCAATCAAAACGATCTCAGAAGCCGTACCGTTGGTTGCCAACGTGAACGCGATTGTGGAGCCTACGCTACCTGCACCAATAATTGTTACCTTCATCTTTACCTCATTTCCGCGCATCTGTGCGCATGTATTTCATCATAAATGTGGACGCCCAAATCATCAAAGTTTGATTATTTTTTAACAAGCCGTATACGGCGCCCGAGTAAAATCATTGTACCACAACCTGCCGAAAGAATCAATCCGTGAATCCGACAAAAAAGGCAATTATGGTACATGCCCTATTATGCAAAAATACCAATCCGCCAAAAATGTGCCGAATTGCATGTCATTTTTCCGCCGACTTCGTTCCAATGCCCGGTGAGCCGGAACGGACTCAAATTCGCGAAACAAAAAAAATCGGAAACCTTGATAATTCAAGATTTCCGAACTGTTTCGAAGAGCACGAGACGGGATTCGAACCCGCGGCCCTCGCCTTGGCAAGGCGATGCTCCACCACTGAGCCACTCGTGCATATTTTGTTGTTCGCATCGGCTGTCTGCCGAACGCAAGACTTAATATACACGATGAAATCGGTTTTGTCAACACCTTTTTTTTAAGTTTTTTTATTTTTTTGATTTTTTGCTTATTCGGAGCCCTATCGGTTGCTCTCTTGCATCTTCTTTTGAATCTCCTGCATCCGGATATCCGTCTGATGGATAATGTCGGCGCACTCCTTCATATCCTCACACAGTTCCTTTCCGTTAGCGAGATTCTTCTTGTAGTGAATCTGGTGCTCCAGGCTTGCCCAGAAGTTCATAGCGATAGTACGAATCTGCACTTCCACACGCATACTCCGCTTCCGATCAGACAGAAAGATAGGAATCTCAATGACCAAGTGAAGACTTCGGTATCCGTTCTCCTTCGGTTCTTTAATATAGTCCTTCTGTTGAATCAACACAATATCGTCCTGTGACAATAACATCTCCGCAATGGCGTAGATATCATCGATAAACGGACAGATTACACGAACCCCGGCAATATCGCTAATGTTCTCCACCAAAGCTTCTTTGGAATACACAAGTCCCTTACGGTACATCTTCTCGAAGATACTGTCAGGGCGCTTAATACGACTCTGAATCGAAGAAATGGGATTGCGTTGCTTGTTAGAATGAAACTCCAGGTTCAAAATCTCCAGCTTTGTCGTCACCTCTCGAATGGCACATTCGTACAGCGTCATCAACTGTGAGAACTCCCGAGACACTCGCACCAACTCTTCTCCCGGCATCTCTCCGAAGAACCGTTGAAACTCTGTAACGTCCGTCATATCTCTATCTACCGATTCGTATTCCCAATTATCCATATATACTCCTTCTCCGCCTCCCCACGTTGCGGACTCTCCCATTCGTAATATTCTATTCGATCTCACTCCGAAATGACTGACTACCTTCGAACTCGCCGAACTTCGTTAGAAGTCTATTGTACCGCAAAAAAAGAGGTTTGTCAATTTTTCCACAAAAATTTAACAAACCTCTTAGATTCTTTTAGCAAAATGCACAAAGTGCGCTTCCATTCACCCGGTCAAATACCTTGTTCCTACCTCTTACTGAAAGGTCACCTCTGCCCATGCCGACGGATTCTTATAATCTGAGTCGGACAGGCCGTTCAGCTTCATAACGCTCTGACGATTACCGCTGGCATTTGCATCGTTGATCTGCGCATCAAAGCCCATAACCGTACCCTTTACACCGGTCTTCAGCAGCGGAACACGGAGTTCCACAACATAACCTTTCTCCGACAGCATGGTGGACGCCTTCACGCCATCCTTGGTAGGCGCATCGCCGAAGGACATGTCACCCATATAATTGCTGCGATACTGTCCGCAACCGGTATCATAGTAAGTAAACTTACAATTGTTCTGATCCAAGAAAAATTCAATGGAATCCTGCTCATATTTGTTGCTATTGGAGCGATTCAATACCGGATCTTCAACGGTAAACAGTGCGTATAAATAATTCTCATCCCACATGAGCTGTACCGTTCCCGTAGCTCCCTGCCATGCGAAAATTGCATTGGAAATGCCGTACTTCTCCGCGGACTTCCAGCAATCATCCACTACACCGTCTACTTCAGGCGTACCGTAAACTGCCACTGCCTGCTTAGTCTCCTGTTCGGCATTTACCCCCAACTTCGCATATGCCTCAGGATTCATTACCGCATAATATGCTTCCTTGGGTTGTAAATTGCGATCCCACAGAAGAGGTGCTCCCTCCGAACGCCAACTGGTATTGTCTCGATACCCCCAGAAGGTAACTCGCTCAATCAAATCGCCGTAGCTCTTATAAATGGTGAACAGGTTGGCATAGAACACTGCCTGAAGAAGTTCCTGCTCCTCATTTAATTTACCGCTGGACACACCGCTGACCTGTACATCCAACTCGGTCACGCTGACAGCAATACCTTCTATCGCCCCGAAACGCTCCAGGCTCTTCGATACATTTGACAACGAGGTAGAAGTCGAATAATGTCCCTGCATACCGATACCGTCAATAGGAATGCCTCTCTCTCGGAAATCCGCAACCATAGCCGCAACAATCTCAGCCTTGTTCTGGTCGTCTAGGTTGTAATCGTTGTAGTACAATTTTGCGCTAGGAGCAGCTTCATGAGCAAACTGAAATGCCAGTTCAAGATAATCCGAGCCAATGGACTTGGTCCACTGAGTCTCACGGAGGCACTGGGTCCAATCGCCGCCAGCCGGAAGCTTAGCGCCGTCCCGGATTGCCTCATTTACCACGTCCCAAGAATAAATCTCACCTTCGTATTCTCCCGCAACACCGTAAATGTGGTTCTTCAACTGTTCAATAGCCTCTTCGCGATTGCTTGCGGAAGTTCCCAACCATTTGCCGCTCTGCTGATGCCATGCCAAGGTGTGACCGATCACCGTCAAGCCCTCGTTCTTAGCAAATGCCATCATCCAATTGGAACTGGTAAAATTGAAATTGCCTTCGGTGGGTTGCATGTATTCCGGTTTCATAAGATTCTCCGGAGTGATCACATTAAAATGCTTCAATACCAGATTCTTATCCGCGCCGCTTGTTATGGTATCGGTGTAAATCGTACCAATCATAAAATAGTCCGCATATGCATCCTTCAAGGAGTCATACTTCGTAGTATGTAACTCATCCTCAGAGGGCTTTCCTCCATCGGGAGCCTTCGTTGCTTCCGGTGTGGGCGTACTGGTGGCGCCTGCCGTAGGCGTGCTTGTTGCCTCGGGAGTCACTGCTTCTGTTCCCGTAGGAGTCACTTTCACATCAGTTTCCGGTTCTTCTTCTCCACATGCTACTATAGAGAGCATCATAGAAATCACCAGCAACCATACAATAAGTTTCTTCATCGTAGGTTTTCCTTTCAAATAAGTTTTGCACTTCCCCTTTTCCCATGGCGAGGAACTGTGCTATAATACATTTTACCAAACCCTCTTTACTCCTTGCAATAGTGCAATTTTATACTTTGATAGGTTTTATTATATAGTTCACATAAGTTTTCTCTTTTGCTGTGCTATATCACGTCATTTGCGAAATCAGAAAGGAAGATTCCATGCTTTATCTCTGCTTTGCCCTCTATCCGGAAGCCGCCCCTTTTGTGGCCCATTTTCACTGCAAGCGTTCCGGAGAGTTTTCAAATTGCCAAGTGTTCCTCGGAGAAGATGCGACCATTATCGTCAGCGGTTCCGGTATGTTGCCTTCTGCTGTTGCGGTTTCTCATGTACTGACGCTTCTCCCTCCGTCCCAGACAGACCAATTTGCCAACATCGGTATCTGCGGCTGTCCGGAGGAAAATGTTCCCCTAGGCACTGTATTCCTTGCGCCTAAGATTACCGATAGCACTACCGGCAGGGACTACTATCCCGATCTCTTGTATCGGCACACCCTTCCGGAACGTCCGGTGATTACTATGGCAAATGTGGCTCGCACAGAGGACGGGCTTCCCTCTGATTGCACCTTATACGACACGGAGGCCGCAGGAGTTTGGATGGCGGCGAAGCAATATTTCGCCGCGGATCGCTTGTGCTTCCTTAAGGTCGTCTCCGACCACTGCCACGGAACAACCCTCATCACCCCGGAGGTAGTCAATACGCTAATGAACAACGCCTTGGAGCCGATTCTTACGACGTTACAGAACTTCCGACCGGAGGATTCCCGACTTCCGCTCCGCTCTCCCAAAGAGGAGTGTCGTATTGCAGAGCTTCTGGAGCAATTAAACTGTTCCGTAACCATGGAGAATGACCTTCGCAAGCTTCTTCTCTACTATGAATTAGAGCACGGTGGGGCTATATCCTTTGCCGAGAGTATTTTGGAGAACTATCTCAAAGCACGCGTTGATCACGCAACCAAACTAACCAGAAAGGACGGGAAGCAATTCCTCGAACATTTTCGCCATGCCTGTCTACACTAATGCATTTTCACGAATCTATGTGGAAGAGGCTGCTGCCACACATCCGCGGACAATCCGTCTTCTGGAGAAGTTCTCGGGAGCACAGGTACTCTCCTGCAAAAATTACAAGGACATCTTCTGTCGGAGCAACCAAGCTCCCGCTCGTCAGAAAACCGCACCGGCATTGATTCTAGCCATGGGACACGCGCCGTATTGCTACAAGGGCGCCGCCGTGTGCCAGAGCTTTGATGCGGAGCATTTTTATTATACCTCCGGTGTCATGAACTGCATCTACGATTGTGAGTATTGTTACTTACAGGGTATGTACCCTTCCGGTCATATGGTGCTCTTCGTGAATCTCGAAGACACCTTTGCCGAGATCGATACCATGCTGGCGGAACATCCTATGTATGTGTGCATCAGTTACGACACGGATTTGTTCGCCATAGAGGGTAAGACGGGATTACTGAAAGAATGGTGCGACTTTGCCTCCACTCGCCCCAATCTCACCATAGAGATTCGAACAAAATGTGCCTCCGTCACCATCCTAAACACCCTACCGGTCTTACCCAATGTTATCTTGGCACTTACCGTGTCCCCCACTGCCATCGCTGCCCGTTACGAGCACGGTACCCCCGGCACGGAAGCCCGCCTGCGTCTGGGAGCCAGAGCCTTGGCAGACGGCAGACCCCTTCGTCTCTGCTTCGATCCTATGATCTATGTACCGGACTACAAGGAGCAATATGCAACACTCTTCCGGGATGCATTTGCCCTATTGCCACCGGAGCAGATTCGTGATGTGAGCCTCGGAGTATTTCGCATCTCCAAGGACTACTTAAAAAACATGCGACAGGCACGTCCCTGTGGCATCACCTACTACCCCTACGAACTGACAAACGGCGTGTATCATTACGGTACGGAACGTTCCGGAGAAATGCTACGTTTCGCTAAGGAACAGCTACTGCAATATATCTCGCCGAATCAATTATTTACTTGGGAGGACATTAACAAATGAACAACGAAACAACATCCCCGATTGCCTTAGTAACAGGTGCGTCCTCCGGCATTGGTCTTGCCATTGCCCATTCCTTATTGGATAAAGGGTATATGGTATACGGAATCGGCCGAAGCTTCGGCGAGGATACTCCGACGCACCCGTATTTTCACGCCCTGTGCATCGATATGCGAGACACCCACGCACTGACAAAAGCGGTCAAGGGTCTCCCCACAGAGCCCGGCATTTCCCTTCTTGTGAATGCCGCCGGTGTTGCTTACTATGGTCCCCACGAGACCCTCTCGCCTACGGCCATTCACGATATGATATCGGTAAATGTGGAAGCACCGCTACTGCTTACCAACTTGCTTTTAAGAGACTTAAAGTGCCACGGTGGGACCATTCTGAACGTCTCCTCCGTAACCGCCAAAAGCATCTCCAACACTCACGGTTGTGCTTATGGTGCCACCAAAGCGGCGCTCACGTCATTTTCCCAGAGCCTCTTCGAAGAATGTCGTAAGTACGGGGTTCGTGTCATTACCCTTCACCCGGACCTTACCGACACTAACCTGTATCGCAATGCCGACTTTACCCCTCGCTCCCATGCAGACTACTGTCTTACCCCGGAGGAGGTTGCCGATGCCGCCATGGAAGCGATTTTCGCCAGAACAGGACTTGTGGTAACCGACATTACCCTACGCCCCCAGCGGAACGGGATTCAGCGAAGATAATGCGTGTTTTGTACTTACAGCGTAACATTTTCCGAAAATGCAACCAATTATAACACCAATGTTACTTTTGGTTGGTTGCGTTTACATTCCAACGATGATATTTTAGTTTTCGAGAGGTGAGTTTATGAGTATTCAATTCAGTCAATTAAAGATGTATCGCAAACAGTGTGGTTTTACACAAGAGGAAATCGCAGAGAAGTTAGGCGTATCCCGTCAGGCCGTTGCCAAGTGGGAGCGCGGAGAAACCCAGCCCGATATTGAGAGTTGCATTAAGCTTGCGGACTTGTACGAGGTCTCCCTTGATATGTTGGTTCGAAACATGGGCAAGGAAGAGCACAACGGTAACAGCAAGCATATCTTCGGTTGCTCTCGACTGAACTCCAAAGGGCAGATTACCTTACCTACCAAATGTCGCGAGGTCTTTCACCTAAAACCCGGCGATAACATCCTGATTCTCGGGGATGAAGACAAGGGCATTGCTCTTGTTAACCTGGGAAGTATCGGCGGTGCCATAGGTCGCATGAAAGACAAGCTAACAAAACAAGAAGACGAGGAGTAACATAATATGATTGCGGTAGAAGCAAGAAAACTAACGAAACAATACAAGACCAAGACTGCGGTAGACGCCATTCATCTGGCAGTCGAAGAAGGCGAACTTTTCGCACTGTTGGGTGTGAACGGTGCCGGCAAGACTACCACCATCCGTATGCTCTCCTGCCTGTCTACCCCCACGTCGGGAGAAGCCTTTGTAAATGGTCACAGTTGTACGGATGACCCCACTGCCGTCAAAGCGGTCATCGGTATTTCCCCCCAGGATACCGCCATTGCGGAGAATCTCACCGTTCGCGAGAACTTGGAATTCATTGCGCAAGTGTACGGACTTTCCAAAGAACAAGTCAATGCACGTACCGAAGAGATGATTTCTCTCTTTAAGATGTCCGAGGTTGCGCATAGTCGTGCCAAGACACTCTCCGGCGGTTGGAAGCGAAAACTCTCCATTGCCATGGCCCTAATTAGTAACCCCAAGGTTTTGTTCCTAGATGAGCCCACCTTGGGTCTGGACGTCCTTGCGCGTCGAGAGCTGTGGAAGGCCATT
Organism: Lachnospiraceae bacterium; assembly: GCA_045546575.1. Taxonomy (GTDB): domain Bacteria; phylum Bacillota; class Clostridia; order Lachnospirales; family Lachnospiraceae; genus ISDg. The sequence continues at coordinate 154,576 of JAZQDC010000020.1, forward strand.
GCCGCACTAAAGGGTAAGATTACAATTATACTTACTACCCATTACATGGAGGAGGCTGAGCAGCTCTCCGACCGAATTGCCATAATGATTGACGGCAAGATTGCTGCTCTCGGCACACTGTCAGAGCTCCAACAAATGACCGGCAAGGCAGGGCTGGAAGATGCCTTTGTGGAAATCGCAGAAAGGAATGGTGAACATGATGCATAAGATCAAAGCATTTGCAGTTCGAAACTGCAAGGAAATTCTGCGTGACCCTCTCAGCTATATTTTCTGCTTAGGCTTCCCCTTAATTATGTTGGTGGTTATGACACTTGTGGACAGAAGCATTCCGGCGCAGGCAGGGATGACCATATTCCGAATTGATAATCTCGCCGGCGGCATTGCGGTATTCGGACAGACATTTATCATGCTCTTTACGGCAATGACTATCGCCAAAGATCGCAGCGGTGCATTTCTCGTAAGAATGTACGCAACCCCTATGACATCCTCGGATTTTGCCATTGGATACATGTTGCCCATGCTACTGATTGCCGTCGTGCAGACACTGATTACTTATGCGGCTTCTCTTGTTATAGCATTGATTGTTGGTATTGAATTAAGTCTTCCCGGACTTCTCTTATCTACCATAACATTGATTCCTTCGGCGGTTATGTTTATCGGCTTTGGACTTCTGTTCGGCACACTCTTCAACGAGAAAGCCGCACCGGGGCTCTGCTCGATTATCATTTCCCTGGGCTCCTTCTTAGGTGCCATTTGGTTTGATGCCGAAAGTACCGGAGGCGTGTTGCTAAAGCTCTGCAAATGCCTGCCCTTCTACTACTGCACCAAGTCCGCAAGAACCTCTATGGCTCTCAATTTTGGCTTTGAACAGTTTTGGATTCCCGTCCTTGTGGTAACCGCCTGCGCAGCAATCATCACATCCATTGCCGCTGTGGTGTTCCGTCAGAAGATGAAAGCCGATCTGGCCTAGCTCAAGCACAAAAATTAAATATGACAACAAAAAGCACGGTATCACTGTCCTACACAATGATACCGTGTTTTTATGAACTCGATATTCTTATAAGCGACTTAAAGTTGTTTTGCAACAGTCCTACTCTCCTCCATCTGCGGCAACACCGTACACATCACAGTAATTACCACACCGGCAACCAACAAAACGCCTACTTCCGCCAAGGAGAATACAGCACTATCTTCTGCGCTCTCTTCACTTACCGTATCTCGCAGACCGTATCCTGTTTCTTCACTTACCGTGTCTCGCAGACCGTATCCTGTCGCTTCCACTTCCGCTTCCACCTCTGTGGGAGTCTCTTTGCTTGCCACCATAGCCACACACGGCACTACACACAATGCCAACAAAATCAATGTCAGTAAAACCGCTTTCCAATCCTTCATATGTACCTCTCTCTTCCGCCATCCACACCAAGCATCGTGCGAACATTGACATTATAACAGATTGCAGTTCATTTTACCACTGTTTTTTCGGCATCTTGCATAATTATTTTTTACCATGTGACCATGCTACTGTTCTTACCAAATGCGGTAGTTGCCACTAAGCGCAAGCATAGCAAACATATACAGACAATTGTCATAATAACGACGATCTCCGGTACGCATGGGAGTCTCCCAGAAACGCTTTACGCATGCATCCGCATACTCTCCGTTGGATGCAAGAGATGCCTGTGCATTGGTGGCGATAATTGCAACCGGATGCAACGCCTTCTCCTCTTCAATGGTTCCGTCGATTTGATACACGTAATCGTCCTTGCCCTTCACCGTTTCACAGAAAAACTTCTGAAGCTTCGCTGCAATCTCCTGCTGCCACGGGTCCTTGCCAAACCACTCATAATCCAAACCGATGTTGGCAATGGTACGATATGCGTCACTGTAATAATGCCAGTGCTCTCCCCAAGGTCCTTCCATGCGAACCGGGGTACCGTCGTAGTGTGCATACTCTGCGCTGAGACCGGTCTCCGGATGGCACGCCTTATGCAAATACTCGCGGCTGGCCTCTGCCGCCTGACGATAGAACTCACGGTCTTCTTCATATGCCCACAGTGCATATAAATCAAGGAAATGAGGAACATGATAGGAAGGGTCGCTGAAATCCACGCAGGTAATAAAACGAATCAGTTTATTTACCGGGTCAAACATATTCTCGCCCTTATCTCTTCCGTTGTCCTCTTTGTGAATCATGGCATGCAAAATATCTTTGGCATGCTTGGAATATTCAAATACCCCCTCACCGTCGCCCCAACGATGGGACGCAAACAGTAGTGACATTGCAAAGAAGATCTCGCCGTCCGGTGCCGGACCTTCCGAATTCTTTGTTCCGTCCAACTGATTGGACCAACAGAAATATCCATGATTGTAATAACTCTCATCCAGATACATATAGGTCTTCGCCCATTTCCACAAACGGTCAAACTCATTCTTCTTATTCATCTGTACACACATCATCATGGCATAGGACATGCCCTCGGTACGCACATCATTATTGCCGGTATCGGTAACATAGCCCATGTCCTCTCCGACTTCCGCGTAAATGCGCTCCGTTTCGTTATAGAACAGTGTATGAAAGCACTCTTCCAAACGCTTCGCAATCTCTTCCTCCGGAATACCAAGCTCCGCAAAATAATTGCGGTATACTCCCGTTTCAAATGCACTCATATAATCCTCCTAAATAACCCTCTATTCTTCTGCGGGATTGTCACATTCCAACTCCAATCACCTCGTCCAGAACACTCTTCAATTGCAATAATACTCAATCTCGCGCAAACAATCAATGGTGTTTCGCAAATAATTTTAGTTTTTTTTAATTTAGGACTAGTAAATCTCGTTTACCTATGTTATAATGCAGTTGTGATTACATACAAATATGAAGAAGCACCGAATTCCGGTGCAAAAATACACGGAGGTATACAAATGAACCAACAGGATTTGGATGTCTTGGAACAGTATCGCAAAGCGGTCCTACCAATGTACATCATCGCCATCGGCTTGTTTGTCGGAACATTTCTGCTCTTCTTTGTAAATCCGATTCTCAGCATGGTGTGTATGCTCGGAGCTATTCTCGTCTTTATCTTCGGCGTGAATAACAAACAGAAAGAATATGCTCGCATCTACAAAATGCTATTGGTGGAGAAACCGTTTCAGGAAGCCTTTGAGCAGTGTCGCTACCTTCCGGAGCAAGGACTTTCGGAGACGGAGATTGCTGCTACTCACCTTATGAATATGGGGGATGATTACCACTCTGAAGACTATGTTTCCGGCTATTACAACGGAGTTCATTTCGAACGAGCAGATGTTAAGATTACGGAGACACATCGAGACAGCAAAGGTCATAGTCATACCGTCACCTTATTTCAAGGTCGTTGGATGATATTCGAATTCAACAAGAATTTCCGCTCAGACATTCAATTGGTGCAGAGTGGTTTTTCCGGTCACACGACCCATTCCGGCCTCTTTACTTCCAGAGCAACCAGACGAGAGCGTGTTGAATTTGAGGATGAAAGCTTTAACCGGAACTTCCGTTGCTACGCCCAAGACCAGCACGAAGCTTTCTATGTGTTGACACCTCATTTTATGTTGTCCATACAGCGCATTGCTTCTCTTATGGACGGACGTATCCAATTCGGATTTATCAATAACCGACTACATGTTATTGTTGCTACAGGTAAGGATGCTTTGGAGCCTTCCGTCTTCCGTCAGGTCTCTTATCAAAAAGATATCATGGCAATCAAGCAAGAGATCAATGCCATTACTACTATTGTGAACCAGCTGAGCCTGGACGAAAGCATTTACAAATAATTTTTAAGCACGAAGTCGTGCAGAAGGAGGAACATTTATGAACCCGATTATTATCACTATCATTGCCGTTGTTGCCATTGCACTCATTTGGTGGATTGCCACCATGAACGGCCTGCGTCAGCTTCAGGTTAAGATTGAAGAAGCCCTTTCCGGCATCGACGTAGCATTGACCAAGCGTTTTGACGCCCTAACTAAGATGGCCGACGTTGCAAAGTCTTACGCTAAGTTCGAGAAGGAGACCATTCTCGGTGCCGTTAAGCTCCGTGGTAACATGAGCATGTCCGAACGTAACAACGCCACCGAGGCAATGAATGCCGCACAGAAGGAGTTTAATATCCTTGCCGAGGCTTATCCTCAGTTGGGCGCTAACGAGAACTTCCGTCAGTTGCAGGTTGCCGTTATGGATGTGGAAGAACATTTGCAGGCAGCGCGCCGTATGTACAACAGCAACGTATCCATGCTGAACCAGAGAATCGTTACTTTCCCTACTAGCATCGTAGCAAATTCTTGCGGAATTACCAGAGCTGCTTTTTATGAAGCAGAAGCTCCCAAGAGAAATGATGTGAACCTCAACATGGATCTCTAATCTTATCGTAATACCTGCGAAACCCAAAGACGGTACGCCACTCCTCCAGTAGACGTACCGTCTTCTTCTATTCAATCACTCCGGTCACGTTGTACCCATATCGCTCGATGGCACTCACAATTACTTCATCCGAAATCTCATGAGACATGGATACTACAACAATCCCCTTCTTCAAATTCACGACACCGGCGGCCCCTTCGATATCATTTACCGCCTCCTGTACACGATTCACGCAATGTTGGCAGCTCATCCCTGCTACCCCGAAGGTTTTCTTACCGATTACCTTGTCCAGCTTCTTCTTACGAGCCTTATATGTTCCTCCGCCACAGCAACCGCTTTCGTGGCGAAAATGCTTCACCGTATAACGTATTCCAATCCCCAACATCACAACCAAGACCGCAACAATAATAACGTTATCCATGCCTTACCTCCTTACTGCTTCGGATACCGAATCAGATCCTATTCCTATACATCGTCTTTGAATCTTCTTACGTTCACCAATTCAAAGCCTAGATGCTCGTACTTCTTCACCTTCAATTTTCCGTCCGTCGATATCATACACGGAACTCCCAAGGCATCTGCCTTGTCAAAAGCAATCTGCACCAACCGACGCCTATATTTCTCTTGCTCTTTACTGAGAGTATAAACCATTCTACTTACAATACCGGCCTGCGCAAACCCTTTGATATAAGTACGAGTTCCCTCTATCCCTTTGCAATGATAAAATAAGCCGCTTTCGCCCTCCTCATATTAGTAATCGCTGAATACTCTCATAATTTCCTCCAAATGCACTTCCTACAATCGCCTTACTTGATACATTCCGTGCTTTACCTCCGTATATTTCTCAGTTAGTCTTCGCTAACCACATTATAGTTCATTTGCGCCGTTTGTCAAGCAAAATGAGTGAGATTCCTGTGAACACACACAAATCTCACTCATCTGAATACTCATCCCCATCTACGGCAAATACTTCTCTATCGTCGAGTAATAATCATTATTCAAAATTCCTCTGGAAATATTGAACTTATTCCGCACGATACTCTTCACCGTGTCGATATAACCTTCCGGAAGCTCCACATCCGCCAGCATGGTAATCTTACCGTTACCGGCGTTGTATTTGCAATAGTCCGTGATAAAACTACTATCCTTAAACACGACCAGCGCCGGTGCCGTAGACATAATATCACTACCGATATACAAACGGGAATCGTACTCGATTCCGAACAAGTTACATATGGTAGGGATAATGTCTACACTACTGCAATACTTCTCCACCTCAATAGGCTCCTCCATAGAAGCACTCCAGATCACCAAATGGTTGCGATACAATTCAAAGGTCTCTTCCACATCGCCACCTTGAATCTCCTCAATCTCCTCTATAGTAAGGCCATACGGGTAATGGTCTGCAGACATAACGATTACCGTCTTATCTGCTACTCCCGCCAACTCCAACTGATCAATCAAGTACTCCATGGCCTTATCCAATTCCACGTTACAAGCAATGTACGCCTTGCAGTGATCGGAGTATGGAAGGTTTGCCACGGCATCCTTGTTCTTCTTCGCCATAGAGTTGCCGTTAAACGTATATTCCAAGTGCCCGCTAACCGTCATATAATAAGCGTGGAATTGTTCATCACCAATGTACTGCGATACTGTAGCTTGCATCATTTCCAGATCCGATGCCGGCCATGCCTTGGATATCTTCAAACCATTTCCCACCGCCGTAAAGGTGTACCCCATATTCGGGTGGGACTTATTACGACCATAGTAGGTATAACTGTTGTTGTGGTATGCATTTGTCGTATATCCCAGTTTACCGAACACGTGACCTAAGCACAGTGGCATGGACACATCCGCCGAGCGCTTGAAGCTGTTATTCTTCTTAAGGTCAGGAAGCAGACCGGTACAAGCGGCATACTCACCGTCACTGGTACTGGTAATCCAAATGGGTGTATAGAAATTCTTAAAGTAAAAGCCCTCGTGCACCAACTTATACAATGTAGGCGTCACTTCCTCGTCCACCGCCCAAGGAGAGAATCCCTCACAGGTCAGCATAATGAGATTGTACCCTTCAAACATTCCCGTGTATTCATTTTTGTTGGTAGGCGTTGCCGCCGCCATATATTCGTTGATGGCCTTGATACTGTCGTTCTTCGAATCCTCTACCAATGCCGCAAAATCAATATTGATAATATTCGGTGAAGTATCAATGGGCGTCGGTGTGGGTGTTGCCGTAGCATCCGGTGCCTTCGTAACCTCCGGTGCCTTCGTAGGGGTAGGTGTCCCCAGCGAAATCGACGGCAATCCCACATATTCCACGTCACCGGACACATCCGTGTCGTAGGTAAGGCACATCTTCACATCCTGCATGGAACCGGTCATTACCCCCAACTGCTTGAATCCACGGTCAATCTGCCATTCGTTGAAGTAAAGTTCATCTAGTCCTACCGCTCTTCCCGTCTCCGTAGAGAACAGGCAAATAGCCAACGAGAAGGCCGCCGTGCACATAGCCAAATTTGCCACACGATACGCTGTCCGCAGTTTCCTATGAAAATAGCCCTTCTTAAGAAGCACACCGTACACAATCATCGGCACTGCCAGTAACAGCACTACGGGAAGTTTCGTCCAGATACCGCTCAAGCCCTCGCGCCAAAACTCAGTAGCGTCTCCCGCATTACCAAGCATCATATATATAGTCAAAAAGGTCTTAAAGATACCATAATACACTGCCTGTACCATGTACAACACCGAGACAAGTGCCAAAACAATCCATGTCACCACCTTGGCCGTCCTGTGCTTCAATCCGCCAATCAAGAACGTAAGTAGCGCTCCTATCGATACCGCAAACAACACCGGGAAAACGATATATGCATCAACATTTTTGTAGATTCCGATATGAAATACAACCTCGAGCCACATAAACGCTACCGGAAATAGCAACATCTGTGTCATCTTCATCCACGGCTCTACTCGCTTCTTCTTTCTACCACTCATATCTATCACATATCCTCTTCTATATTCTACAATTCCATAACCTGCTTAATCTCTATATTCACCTGTGCACTCTTCCCCTCTTCGGTACTATCCGTACGGAAAGGAGACACCGGTACACCACCAGCGCCGTAGAGGTTCACATCTCCGTAATTGGTCCACAGATATCTTGCCTTCACGGGTTCCTTTACCTGCTCTGCCTCCACGCAAATGTCCGAACCGCACAGGGTCGCTTTGGCCGGATAATACACTCCGTCCGTCCCTGCCAGTTCAAAGCCTACAGGTTCTGCCGCCACCTCGGTATTCACCACAAAGCCCCTATCCGCATAACGGAAGCGCAAATGGAGCTTCTCCCCTTCTCGGAAACTGTCTGCATAAATCGGTGCATTTGCCTCCCAAGGGGCCAATTCCCCGTATACATGGTGCAATGCCTGAAGATATAGACGCTCTCCTACAGGTTCCTTGTCTTTCGGGTGAATCTCGTTAAATTCACCGCTATCAATAATCACTGCCAATCCGGTATTCTTCACAGTCTTGAATACATTCAGCTGCGCCTCACGAATCTTGCACCAGTGCTTGTAATCCGGATCGCCCTTGTACTGATGTGTGGGCAACTGTACCATCAGAAACGGCATATCCTCTTCACACCACTCCCTGCGCCAATCTTCGATCATACGCTTTAACAGGCGCTCATAAGTATCCGGTCTGTGATCATCACTTTCTCCTTGATAGAACAAAAAACCGCGCATAGAATACGGCGCCACACGACGCACCATAGTCTCATACAATCCGGCGGGACGGTAAGGATTGCAACAATTGATGGGCCCCGGCCAACGATTCTCACCGCATATACGAAGCACTTCATCCCATTCCATATTGGGGTTCTCCGCATAACACTGTCCGGCACGAACATCCCACGCATCACGATACTCTTCGTACTCTCGATACTCCTGCTCCTGTTCTTCTACACTGCGTCCTTGAACCTTCGCTTCATACTCTTCCCAATAAATCTTCAGGACATCTTCTGCCAAAATACTCTCCTTGCTCATCCATGCGGAAGCACTGGTACCGCCCCAGTTGCAACCGATTAAGCCCACAGTCACGCCCAAATGCTCAGCCAACCGCTTGCCAAAGAGATATCCTACGCCGGACCAGCATGCCGCTGCTTCTTCGCTGAATTCTTTCCACACCATCAGACGCTCATTTGCGAAGAAAGTCTCGTCCATATAACCGTTCTTCTGCGTATAATAAAAACGTACATTGGGATTCCGGTCTTCCTGCAAATGTTTTCTTCCGTCCTTAATATTCTGGAGTTCCATCTCCATATTGGACTGTCCGCCACAGAGCCACACTTCACCGATGGCCAGGTTGGTCATAACCTTCTGCTCCGCACCGTGGGTCACCGTCATAGTGCAATTATCCTCCGCGGCATGGGGCGGAAGTTCTACCATCCAACGATTCCCGCACACGCTGCCGCTTCTACGGCAAATGCCCTGGGATGTCTCCAGAGACACAGCTACCTCTACTCCGTTCTCTCCCTCGCCGAATACGCGAATCACCTTATCTCTCTGCAATACCATATTACTGCTAAATACCGATGCAACACAGAAACTCATCTCAACCTCCGAATTATATTACTCTTACGCAAATTATACTACACATTCCACGTAATGTCACGCATAGTTTATGCCCCTCCGGTGTTTTTTTGTCGAACCCTGTTCTACGCTTCCCTTCACAAAAAAAAACGACGGCAGGTCATCTCCCGCCGTCGTATAACATCGTAACTACCGTATTACTTTTCAAAACTACTGATACTGTACAATCCTTCGATGTCCGTTTCATCGTAGTATACCGTAATGGAATCTCCCTGACGAATCAGTACCAAACTCTCGTCATTGGTGAGATACCCCTTGTAAACCTTGCCGTCTTCTGCCGTGATATACACCGTAGGCAACCCATCCATAGTAATCATACGAACTTCTGCCACTGTAATCTCTGCCTTCGGCAAATCCTCAGGAGTCTGATCACCGATTTGATTCTGGGCCAACAGCTTCTTATAAGCAGTCACCGCTTCGGTCTGGGTCGCCCCCGTAGCAACAAGGCTATAATTCTCCACATTTACAAGTGCATAGAGCTTCACAAGTCCACCGGTATCCTTCAATACCATGATATAAGTTGCCTGACCGTTGACATTGATCAGGGACGGAAAAGCAGCCGTATAGCCTTTCTCCTGAACTTCACCTTCCGCAGCTCCCATGGCCGAATACTCCTCCGCACCCACAACGGAGTAGAACTTATACTGGCCGGTACGTGCATTGGAAATGATGAAACCGATATTACTTTCGTCACTGGTGACACTGGTTACACCGGTGAAGTACCATACATCATCGCCCAAAGTAATGTAACCATAGTCATCCGTAGTCTGCTTACAATTCTCGTTACCGAAGATACTGTTCCAGAAACCGCCGGACAACAAACCGTGCCAGTTGTACTTCTGCTCTGCCAAATCACCGGTATACACGATATCAATCCAAGAAGGGGTCTCCGCCACCGGGCAAATGCTGGACTCACCGGTACAAGGGTCAAACAAAATGACCTCCGCTACGTCCTTTGCACCGAACAAACCGGCATTGGACTCCATACAGGACACAATATAGTAAGGGTTTCCTTCGTCATCCAATTCGAAATATGCGGAACCGAAGATCTTGGTAGGATAATCAAAACGAAGCTTTCGCATAAGGTCTTCGCCGAAGCAAGCACTCTCTGCATAAATGAGGGGCTTCTCAAACTTACAATACTCCGCCGTACTGTTTACCGGGTCAACCATAACGTATCCCGGAATACCGTTCTCATTGTTCTTCATCCACTTAATCCAGCCTACATACTGAAGAGGTGCCACCTTCTTCGGTGCTCCCTGATAATTGATCTGGCTGTAAGTCTCGCTGATCTCATACTGGGAAACCACATCAGACAAGGAACCGAGGGTACGGTTACCGATAATCTGTGCAGACTCGGTATCCATCAAGGCAATATTCGTAACGGTGGTGGTTTCGGGCATATCTTCTTCGAACACCGCATTTTCCACCGTAATCAAGTTGGCATAGGTCTTGGCACGGAATATCTTCATGGAGGAAATGCATCCGCCCACAAACAGTACAAGCCCCAACACAAACACTACAATCACCGGAATAATCGCCTTCTGTACTTCCTTCTCCCCACGCTTCATGGCAAACAACGTACCACAGATACTGAAGAAGTACACAATCAGTACACTTAAGCAATACACAAACATGCCAACGCTCTGAACGTTCAGCGCCGGAAGCGTAATGTAAAATGCCAGAAACGCATATACAAGCGTAATCAAAGCGGCAATTCCGTAAGGTGCAATCTTTTTCATTTCTAATAATCCTTTCTGCGCATATGTGCGCCACGTCATTTCTACGACGCGAATCCTTCATCGATTGGTGCAATCATATCACATCATATGCAGAATGTCAATATTATTTACCTTGTTTTTTAAGAAATATTTTGCCCTGCACGGAGTATTAATAAAAAAATCTGCCGGACCGGTGTGTTTTGAGGGCTACCGGTTCGGCAGATGGATAATGGCATATTTACGGGATGCACCTGCAAAAACTTCTTACAGTGCATTCTCCTTAATGTAAGCTACCAACTCGTCAACCTGTGCAAATGCAAGAGCAACTACGGTATCTGCTGCACCATAGTAGATTGCAATTCTACCGGTCTCTGCGTCAGTAAGGGTTGCACAAGGGAAGCACACGTTAGGAACGTCACCTACACACTCGTACAATTCTGTAGGATGAAGGATATAGGGCTTGCAACGATACTTAATCTTCCAAGGCTCATCCTTGTCAAGAATACAAGCGCCGATGGAGTAAATCATACCGTTACAAGTGGTTCCTACACCGTGGAACAGAAGGAGCCATCCTTCGTCCAACTCGATCGGAATCGGGCCGGCACCAACCTTGGTCCATGCCCAACCCTGAGCATTCATTACGTGATGATGATATCCCCAGTGCTCCATATCCGGACTTTCAGAGAGGAACATATCTCCGAAAGGAGTGTGTCCGTTGTCGGAAGGACGGGAGAACATCATGAACTTGCCGTTAATCTTCTTCGGGAACAATACACCGTTTCTGTTGAAAGGCAGAAATGCATTCTGCAACTGATAAAACTTCTTAAAATCATAAGAATATGCTACGCCGATGGTGGGTCCATGCCAACCTTCGAACTGGTTACACCAGGTTACATAGTAACGATCCTCAATCCAGCATACACGAGGGTCATAACCGGTTGCTACGCCAACGCACTCGTCCTTCTCATTGTAAAGCGGGAGGGGGTCATGCTCAATATCCCAATCAATAGCATTGTCACTCTTACCGAGGAACAGATGCTGCTCCATTGCCTTGTCATCGCTACGGAAAATACCTACAAAAGCTCCATCCTTTGCTACGACTGCACTGTTGAAGATGCTGTTTGCACTGGGAATCTGATGTCTGTGAATGATGGGGTTATTGCTGTAGCGCCACACGGGATCGGTACAGCCTTCCGGGCGATCCTGCCACGGAATGTTGGGCAAATTATCTCCGATAATCATAAGTGTAAACTCCTTTACATAACATTTTGTGATTTCACTATAGCATTTGCACGGGCACTATGATATAATGACTTCATATAAAAATCGTACATTTCTCTTTTTTTCTGAAGTCAAGGAGGCAAGTATGACGCAGTTGTTTGAATATATCGACACTTTGAACTCCCCCTATGAAGCATTTTGGGTAGACAGTCGTAATGAAAATAATCCCACCAGACCACACTGGCATTACTATATGGAGATTATCTATATTGAGATTGGCCCACTGTATGTGGAGTGCGAACAACAGAAGACCATTTTACATCCCGGAGACTTTGCCATCTTCCATTCCAAGCACATTCATACTATGGAGCCTTTGGACAAGAATTCTTATCGCTACGGTGTCATCAAGTTCGATATCAGCCGATTGAATATCAATAACAGTTATACCCCGAAGCTTCGTACTTTGTTCGATACAGCGAAGCAGGACCCGTCCGCCATGATTTTCTTTCCGGCGGAGCGAATTGTCCCGCACAACTTCGGAAATATATTCAACACCTGTATTCACGAATTAGAGAACAAGCGTTACGGATATGACATGGTGGTTCACGCTTCCCTCTGCATATTGTTGATTGATTTGGTACGCATTTGGCGCGAAAACGGCATGGATACCAGCCACGCCGCTATCACCTCGGCAGATGGTACGTCTATCGACTCCATTACCGAATATATTGACGAACATTCTTCGGAACCTCTCTTGGTAGAGGATTTGGCGGCACGCTGTAATATGAGTTACTCCTACTTCGCCAAGAATTTCAAGCAGGTCTACGGTCGTAGCTGCAAAGAATACATCGAATTCGTTCGAATTAGTAAGGCCGAGGACCTGCTCCTATTCACAGACTTTGATTTGACGTACATCAGTCAGGAAACCGGGTTCTCCGACTGCAGTCATTTGATTAAGATATTTAAGAAGTGGAAAGGCATCACACCAAAGCAGTACAAACTTCGCCGTGCATCCGTAGCCAGACAACAGTCGCAGCTAGAACCTTAGGCAAATGCCTGAAACAGTTGGAATGCAATGATTCCCACGGCACACACGATGCTACCAATCTTGTTCCATCCGGAGGATTGCTCCCCACGAACGATTCCTACGAAGAACAACGCCACAAGCACCATAGGCGAGATATAGGAACCATTCACAAGACTGGCGGAGACGATGGCATTTTCCCCAAGAAGACCTGCCACATTGGGTATCTTGGTGAGCGCCACCACTGCACTGGCTTTTTTCTTCTCGCGGATAGTGGCAATGGGCTTCGCCAAAGGGAACAGTACAAGGCTCAAGAGCACCAATGCCAAAAACAGCATCATGGTGGAGGATATGTACGCGGCCCCCTTCTGAACAACGTAACCATAACCAAAACGCGCAACCAGATACGCGATTAACGGCAATAGAATCTTGCTATAATGTACCTTCACCTGCTTCTCTGAGCCGGCGATAATAATAAGGCCCGCCACAGTCGCAACAATACATACAAGACAACTCCATAAAAAAGGCTTTCCCTGTCTCACATCCACAAAGTAAGATACAAAGATTAATACCCCTTGCCATGCTTTCAACTCAAAGGCGGTCATTTCCTTAAGAATCATAGCTGACATATAGAATTCCAAAAACTTCGATAGCGCCAGTAGTACAATCGCCAGTCCGGCCTGCCATGTGGCACTTACTCTACAGTCCAGAAAAGGCAAACAGGGTAACATGAACAATGCGGTACATGCCGCCATAAAGAAAGTCAACTGATGCCCATTCATCTTTCCAACGCTTACTGCGTACTTGTCGCTCAATGAGCAGACGGTATAACAGGCCACCACAAATATCATCAGTGTCATACATTTACTCCATTATCGGTTATTCTTCATCCTCAATACGCATTTTACTGCGTTCTACACAAGTAGTATCCTTATTTCAACAGATCCTTCACCACTTCGCTTGCGGCAATCAATCCCGCCACGGAAGGCACAAATGCAATGCTGCCCGGAGCTACTTTGCGCTCCATCTGTTCTTCCTCTCCGAGAATTGGTTTCCGCGCCACTTCCGTAGAATATACCACCTTACAACTATCTACACCACGTAATTTCAACTCGCGGCGCATCACCTTCGCCAGCGGACATACCGAAGTCTTATAAATGTCCGTCACCTGGAATCCGGTAGGGTCTAGCTTGTTCCCTGCCCCCATGCAGCTGATAACCGGGGTTCCGCACTGCTTTGCATACTGTATAATATCAATCTTTGCCGTCACGGTATCCACCGCATCTACTACATAGTCGTATGCAGAAAAATCATAGTTATCCCGTGACTCCGGCAAATAAAACTCCTCTCTTGTCGTTACCTTTGCCTCCGGATTAATGCTGGCAATTCGTTCTTTCATCACTTGGGTCTTTGCTTTGCCGATGGTTGTATAATCCGCGATAATCTGGCGATTGATATTGCTCTCTGCCACGGTATCGGCATCTACCAACAGAAATTCTCCCACACCGCTTCGCGCCAAAGCCTCTACAACATAGCCTCCTACACCACCAACGCCAAACACCGCCACCTTCTTAGCAGACAAGGTCTGTATCGCTTCCACACCCAACAGACGCGCCGTACGCTCAAACTGTTTCATCCTCTTCTCCTATTCTTTCGTAGTTTCTTCACTACTGCCCACATTTCCTTCTCTCTCATTCTCCACCGCGTCGATGATGCCACCGAGAAGAATTCGTCCATCTGCATACGCCACCATGGATTGTCCCGGCGTAATCGCCCGTTGCATTTCCTCAAATACAACACGCAGACGACCATCCGTCATGGGATATATGGTACAAGGAGCTCCCTTGTGCGCATAGCGAATTCTTGCCACGGCCTGCAATGGTTCCCGAAGTTCCGACACACCCATGTAGTTCACTTCCGATACCGTCAATGCAGGTGCAAATACGTCCGCATTGTCTCCCAGTACCACTTCATTTGTCTCCGGTCGGATTGCCACCACATAGGCAGGCTTTCCAAGGGCAATTCCAAGACCTTTTCGCTGCCCCACAGTATAATGCCATATGCCTTCGTGCTGTCCCAGAATCTCTCCGGTCACGGATACGAAGTTCCCTTCGGGCGGCAACGGTTCTTCTCTATGTGCTTCGATATAGGACACGTAATCATCATCCGGAATAAAGCAGATTTCTTGACTGTCCGGCTTCTCTGCCACCACCATTCCCAGTTGCTCTGCTAATCTACGCACCTCTTCCTTGCTATACGCCCCCAGTGGCATCCGCGTATGTGCCAGTTGCTCCTGTGTTAGCCGATACAATACATACGTCTGATCTTTCTCCGATGCATCCGCCATGGAAATGGTATACCGTCCGTTTGGCAACTGTTCAATATGTGCATAATGTCCCGTTGCCACATATCTTGCACCATATTCCCGTGCCTTCCGCATTAAAGCTTCCCATTTTATCGCACGATTGCACTGTATGCACGGATTCGGTGTCCGTCCCCTAAAATAGTCCGAGACAAATCGCTTTGCCACGCACTCTTGAAACTCCTCTTCAAAATTTACAACATAATGTCGAATTCCCAACTGCATCGCAACACGCTTGGCATCCCCAAGCATCTGCTCCATCACCGGATGATTCCCTTCGCCGTCTCCGTGCCACACCTGCATGGTAACCCCGATTACTTCGTAACCTTCCTGTTGCAATAAATACGCGGCCACAGCAGAATCTACTCCACCGGACAGGCCGATTACAATCTTCTCTTTTTCCACCTTGGCACCTCCTATCACCGACATTATACAATCCCACTCATCACATACCGCTTTGCATTTTAGCATGGCATCGCTCAAAATACAAGTTCTCTATTATAATTCCGTATATGCTTGTCTCGCATTCTTCGAATTCGGCGCAGCAAATAAAAAGGCGCAGCAAAAACTTCTGCCACGCCTTAATAACTACTGTCTCCGAATCGTAACGAAATCCCCGGCTCTGGTACGGGTCATCCGACGACCTTTCATATACTTCTCGCAAAATTCACCGGCCGGAATGGGCTTATCATACAAGAACCCTTGTGCCTGTCGACAACCGTATTCGAAGATCATCTGTTCCTCTGCCTTCGTCTCGATACCTTCGCATATAATATCCAGATTAATCTGGTTTAGGATATTAATCAATCCGCGAATAATCTCCTGACCTCTTCTGGATCCCAAGCTATTCTTAATAAATCCACGATCCAACTTGATAAAATCTACCGGCAGAATACCTACCATATTCAACGAAGAATATCCTGCACCGAAATCGTCTACGCTAATATGGAAACCGTAATCGCGAAGTTTTGTAATCTTCGCTATAATCACTGCCTTATCTTCGAAGAATACACTCTCTGTCACTTCGAATTCGATAAACTGCGGGGGAATATTGAATTGCTCGAATTCAGCAATCAAATCCTCAACAAACCGAGGTTTATAAAAATGCAACCGACTCAGATTCACAGACACCGGCACCGGGCGAATCCCCTCATCAATCCACCGACGAATCATACGGAACACATAACGGGCAACATAGAGATCCAAATCCACCACGCGACCGCTTCGCTCCAGAATCGGAACAAACACACCCGGAGAAACCAAATTGCCATCCTTATCATACAAGCGACTCAATGCTTCTGCACCTTGAATCTTCTGCGTCAAAATATCAATCTTCGGTTGAATGAACACGGGAATCGAATCATTTTCCAATGCTTCATCAAACAACTTGCTGATCTTCGCACTCTCTTCCTTCTCTTCCATCAAAGAATCCGAGAACACCTTGCACGGAATGCTCAAGTTGCCCTTCACAGTACGTCTTGCGATATTCGCCTTGTCAATAGCAAGCATCAACGATTCCTTCGGATCCGTAACAAAATACGCACCCACGTTGGTATTCACCACAACGTCCGGATATTTCTCCTTCATCTTCTGGGCAAATTGCAACTTGCCTTCATGAATTCTCTCTATCAGTTCTTCCTCAGTAATGTACTTATATAATTGAACAAAATGATCCGTATGGGTTCTGGACGCCAAGATACAATCGGGAATCTCCATCAAGAAGGTTCCGAAGCTATGAAGAATATCGTTACCACCCTCATAGGTGTACAGCTTGTTGATATATTTAAAATCACTGAAATCCGAAACCAAGATAATGTAGGGTTCTGTCATAGACCGAATCAGCACAGTTGCTTCGTCTACAAAATCGTCGTAATACATCAATCCCGAAACTCTGTCCTTAGCCATCTGCTCGTACCTCCCTACATATAAATTGCTCCTGTATACATTCGATTTTACTAAGAAATACGCAACTAGGCAACCTTTTTCGTTCACTCCGGCAACTTTTCGTCATTTTTTTGATTAAGTGACGCATTTTATTGCATTCCTCCCGAATTTTTTGTACAAAAGAAAAAAGGGACATCTCCGAAGAAATGTCCCTCTGTCATCTCAGTAATTACTCGGCATCTGCCTGAGTCTCTGTGTTACCTTCCGGCTCGGTGATTGTTGCGTTATCACGAATGAACTCCAACGCCAAATCGTTACGAATACAAAACTCTATATAGTCTCTTCCGTAGGATGCCTCAAATGTTGCTTGATCCGTAGCATTTACCTGCTGCATATAGTTCGTAACAAACTCCGAATAAATCGCATCGGTAACCGTAAGATTCTCAGCCTTGGCAATGGCCTCAAGAACCATGTACTGCTTCACGGTTTCCTCCGCAAATTCCTTCTCTTCCTTGTAGAACTCATCCAAACTGTTATAGCCCGCATAGTAAACCACAATCTGCTCCAAGGTCATTCCGTACATTGTTGCGGTCTGCTTTACACTTTCAATGGAAGAATTGTAATAGAAATCAACGTCTGCTTGGTCAATGGTCTTGAATTCGGAATCTTTCATTACCATCTCAACCAAGGCATCCCACATCTTGCTTTCTTTCGAGGATTTCTTCTCTTCCTCCATCTCCTTACGCAATGCTTCCTTGAACTCGTCTACGGTCTTATACTTATCGTCCGTATATCCCTTCACGTACTCATCGGTCATCTCTTCCAATACGGTACACGCATGATTAATGGTAACCTTGAATACCGCAGGCTTTCCTGCCAAATCAGGATTATTCTTATACGGATCAGGGAACGTCACATTGATGTCTACCGTCTCTCCGATGGTCTTACCAATCAATCCCTCTTCAAAACCATCAATAAAGGTATTGGAACCGATCTCCAACACGAAATCCTTGTCACTACCATTTTCAAATGCTTTGTCATTCATATAACCGGTATAGTCGATATTAATGAAATCTCCATCCTTAACCGCAGTACCCGCGCGACTCTCATCCTTCTGATAGTTGGGGTACATCTCAAGAATTCCCTTAATATCTTCCTCCAGTTCCTTATCCGTCACTTTGGTAGAGATATGTTCATACTTCAATCCCTTATACTGACCAAGAACCACTTCGCCACCGCAGTCACGATAATACTCCACTTCCGGAGTCGGCGTAGCGGTTGCAATGCCACCTTCCCCTTTGTCGTCGCCACACGCAGTCAGCAACGCAAGCATCGCAACTACCAGTGCAACAAGCAGAAAATTCTTCTTCATCTTATACCTCATTTCCGTACTGCCTAATATAGACTTACCGGCAGTCAACTGTCACTCATTTTATCAAAGCCCTTACCAAAAGTAAAGGTATTGCACGAAAAATTCACAATTACTTTTCCACAACGATAGGCAACGTGCTACGCTCTGCATCCAGGCGTGCTTTTGCCAAGCTGAAGGAGGAAATCAAATCGGTGAACCCGGAATAAATCAAGCCCACACCAATCCAAGTCTCCACATCGGAATCAATCACCTCCAACATAAGCAGAGAACCGAATCCGATACCGATTAACGATACAACCAAATGAAACATCCAATTGTTATCCTGTAACTTCTTCATATCCCAGCTGTTCTGAAGCTTAACCAAACTACTGAACAGCACAAGGAACGACAGCACCAAGGGAAGAATCTTAATGATCTCTTCCGCATGAATCAACACATAAATGCCCACCATAGCCATAGCAAGTGCGCAAGCCAAAGAGTAATTTCTCACCGTATTCATAGGATCTTTCTTACGATAATCCAGCGAAAAGCACACCCCAATGGCAATCGCAACAAGCGCCAAGGAATAACAGATATAATTCTGGGTCTCATCGGGCCACAGAAGCATAATCACACCCAACGCCACCATCACCGTGGAAGTCAAGATAACATCCAACTTAATCTTTCGTAACAGTTTCATCTGTCTACCTCCAATCCGACACTATAGTGCCAAAACCGTTGTTGCCAACTGAAAATATACGATCAACGATACCGCATCTACGATTGTTGTTATAAACGGGCTGGCCATTACCGCCGGGTCCAGTCCCAACCGCTTCACCAATATGGGCAACGTACATCCCAGCAACTTCGCACACACTACGGTAATGCACAACGTCACGCTGACCACAAGGGCTACGGCAATCGTAATATCTTGCCCCATCATAACCTTATCCACAAGCATGATCTTCACGAAAGTCACTACTCCAAGAGCTCCACCACACAGCAGAGACACCCGGAGTTCCTTCCATACAACACGTAAAATATCCCCCATCTCCACTTCGCCCAGCGATAATGCTCGAATCACCGTTACCGAAGACTGACTACCGGAATTACCGCCGGTACCCATAATCATAGGGATAAATGCCGTCAACACCACTTGTGCCGCCAGAGCTTCTTCAAATCCGCTGATAATCATACCGGTAAATGTGGAGGACACCATCAGCAGTATCAACCATACGATACGCGACCGAAACAGCTCAGCCACCGATGTACGCAAATACGGCTTCTCGGAAGGAGCCATGGCGTTCATCTTCGCAAAGTCCTCTTCCGCCTCTTCTTGTAAAACGTCAATAGCATCATCAACAGTGACGATACCGACCAGACGCTCTTCCGCATCCACAACAGGAAGTGCCAGAGCATCATACTTGCGGATCGTTGCTGCCACATCCTCTTTGTCGTCCAATGTGTGTACACAGATGACATGCTCATCCATGATGTCGCCGATCAACGCATCGCCCTGCGCCATCAACAGTTTTTTTACCGACACAACGCCCATCAACTTGCGATTCACGTCCATGACATAACAAGTATAGATGGTCTCCTTATCGATTGCCACCTTGCGCAGATACGCAAATGCCTGATCTACAGTCATATTCCGCTTTAGGGATACACACTCTGTAGTCATAATACTGCCGGCGCTATCCTCAGGATACTTCAACAACTCATTGATGGTCTTGCGCATCTCCGGTGTAGTATTCGCCAAGATACGATGTACTACATTGGCGGGCATCTCTTCGATAATGTCTACCGCATCGTCCATATACAGTTCATCCAGCATCTCGCGCAACTCCACGTCGCTAAAGGAACCGATGAGGTTCTGCTGCCAATCCGTCTCCAACTCAACAAACACTTCCGCAGCCAGCTCCTTGGGCAAGATACGAAAGACTACCGCATGTTGTGATTGAGGAATCCCCGCAAACAATTCCGCAATATCCGCAGGTTCTGCTTCTCTCAGCAATTGACGTAATGCTGCGTATTTTCGCTGACTCAGCAATTCTAATACTTCTTCAAAAGAAAATTCTTGTTCCATGTGTTCTGTCCTCCTATTATGTATTCGACATCTCAATGTCGCCAATAGTCAGTATGAACACGAAGCCTTCGGGTTATTTCGTTACATAAACACCCACATGATATCTCACGCAAAACTCGGGAACGAGCCCTGCACACCGGGACATCATATTCTTGTATAAGCACGAATAACGCCCATCGGGATTCGCGCTACTACTTCCATCACCGTCCACCGAGTTCACCTCTTTTCTCAAATATATTCTTCTCCGAAACATCTTCGGTTATTATCTTACGTATGCAAATGCCAAAATAGTAGAGCATTTGTCCACAGAATCCTCCATGGGTCTTACGACAATCTCATGCTCTGTGGCTTCTCCGTCCGGAATAATCAATACGGCATTGCAATGGTTCCAACCCACTGCTCTGGGGTCGTACTCTCGAACTTTCTGTCCGTCCACCAGAACCTCTACCTTACCGAAAGCACCGTCTCCGGAATCCTTGAAGATGAAGAAGAAGCTTCGACAACACAACTTCACGGAAAATGCCTCTCCCCCGGAATTCTCTCCGGGATTACGATGCCAGTTGTACGGGAACTGAGGCGTTCCTTCACGATCCATATCCATCTCTGCCGTCTGTAAAGCCGCATCCACCTGGGTATAGGAGCCTTCTTTCACAAGGATTCCTTCGGGATACACGCCATCTGCGGAACGAATTACGGTAATGGTATTCTCATACTCTCTTCCCATGTAACCGTCTTCCGGCCATACCGGCTGTTCATCCGCATTTGCCAAAGACTGCTCAAGCAAATGCATAACACAATCCGCCATAACACGATGTCCGTCATTTGTGGGATGATAGCAGTCGTAGAAATACTGCCGTTTGGACATTACATGATCCTCGCACTGGCCGAACTGGGGGCTTACCGCATCCAGCACACTCACCATAGGAAGATCATAATGCGCTCCGATGGGACGCAGGCGATCCTGTAAGTTCCAATCGTTCATAAACACGGAGAACAATAATAGTACCGCCGGCTTCTCCGGCTGATTATATGCCTTGGCAATCAAGCTCTCGTAGCAGATTCCCTTGGTCTCGTCTCCTTCGTCATTTACCGCAAATTCAATAACAACAAGGTCCGGCTTCACCGTTCCGTCGCGAAGCACATCATGCTCATAACGCAGCAAGCCAAGCTCGGAGGGCGTTCCGCCAAGCCCCGCCTTCACCAGTCGTACTTGTTCCGGCCTGGTGGCATAATTTCTTGCAAATGCTTCATATACCCGATATGCATAGCTCTCCGTGTGAATCGGTTTTGCACCGGCTCCTTGAGTAATGGAACCACCTACAAATGCCAAGGTAACCTCTTCTCCGCGCTCCGCCTTCTCAATGATTTGGCGCAGACGATGGGTGTTGCCAAGAGACATCAAGGAACGTTCCAGCAAACTCCGATATGCCGGAGACTCATAATCAATGGGGGGATCAAGCACCGGCTCCGGCACCTCGTAACCATCCTGCAAATAAAATATAATCGTAGCCTTGCCGTAGAACTCCTTGTTATCGGACAGGAAATACCATGTTCCCAAGATCAGGTTATCTTCCTTGTCTTCATAATCCGACAAGGGAAAGATACGCTCTGCACCATCACAACATACATCCATATACATATGCGTCCCGGAGGTATAACGATCCGTCTTACCATAATGCTGTAACAAGCAGGTCATGGGCATATCCTTATATTCCGGTGCACCGGGTTCTACGATGATTCCGATGCTATGTACAATCTCAAAAAAATCCTTGCTATTCTGTAACTTAGCAGTCATAGTTTCCGGCAATTCCGGACAGATCAAACGAACATTTCCGGACATCCGTCCTTCCAAATATCTTATCTCTGCCGCCTGTCCTCGGTGCTCATTTGCCGTGGTAATATTATCCTCCAACATAAAATAAATCTTAGGACGTTTCTTTGTGGGATCCTTCGGTGCTACCGGTCCTTTCATAACTCAAATATTCCTTTCCGTAACTCGCCTATTATTATGGTATGGGCGCACAAACACGCAATACTCCAATATAACAATAGTAAATGAACTGCAATAAAAATGCAAGCAAATTTTCGCTTTCTCAGTCCGCTTCTCGCATTTCGCAAAAAATGCACAAAAACATGGTACAAATTGATTAGTCAAAATCTTCGTATTAGGCTAAACTAGAATATGTAATGTATCTAGAGGATATCAATGATTGGAGGATTACTATGAAACACAAGATAACATTATTGCTTGCCTTGGTTGTTTTGCTTTGCTGCGTAGGTTGTGAGAAGGTTCCGTCGGAAGACACCCCCTCTGCTGCCCCCACATCAACGCCCACTCCCACACAAGGGCTGGTGATTGATGAAGGTGCACTGCAGTTCCAGTATCATCTCGATAAGACCTACCAGACCATGGACGGTTTCGGTGCCGGATTTACTTGGTATGCAGGCAATACTTTCCGCCTCCCCGCCGATTACCAGAACGAGATAATGAAGCTTCTGTTTGACGATGCCAAGCTTTCTATTCTTCGTTTTAAGAATCAGTATGATTATGGCGACTTTGAAAACTGGGCAAGTTCGGATTTGAAATACTATGAATATGCACAGAAGAGTGCCGAATCCCGTGGTGAGGGTGTAATGGTTCTGTACACCAGCTGGTCTCCCATTGCTTCGTTGAAGAGCAACGGTGTCATTGAAGGTGGCGGTTCCCTTGCCAAAGATGAGAACGGCAACTACGTATATGAAGACTTCGCCGCATGGTGGAAGAAATCCGTGGACGCTTATCGGGGCTTCGGTATTCCCGTAGATGTTGTCAGCATTCAGAACGAATGTGACTTTGTTGCCAGCTACGATGGTTGCGAATTCTCTCCGGTAGAGACTAAGGACCAGGCATGTTATGCCGATGCATTCCTTGCAACTTATCGTCTGTTCCGTGATTCCTACGGTGACGATATTCCTTTGATGATTGCTCCGGAGACCATGACCGTAGAAGCAGCTACTCTGAAATGGTATGTTAAGAAGATTCTCGAAGAAGAACCGCAGAGCATTTACGGTATCGGACATCACTTGTACTTGGGCGGTGATTCCTCCGACGAACCCAACTACTGTAACTACGACTCCTTCCTTATGAACTTCATGGAAGTAAACAGTTTCGCTGCGGAGCACAACTTGAAGAAGTGGCAGACCGAGTTTTATCGTGGCACGTCCTTGCAGACAGCCAATGTAATCAATAATTCCTTAATTTATGAGAATGTAAATGCCTACATCTACTGGGGTGGTGTATGGAATGCCGATCCCGGTGATGATATCACTTCCAGTGATCTTATCATTGTCGGCACTTCTCTTCAGAATTGGCCCAGTGAACACGGTTATTTGGCTTGTGGAGATTATTATGTTCTCCGCCATTTCTCTGAGTATATTCGTCCCGGCTACACACGAGTGGATGCCAATACCGGCTCCCTCGATGTACGTTGTAGTATGTTCACCAGTCCCGACGGCGACCGCCTTGTGTGCGTACTGATGAACAACACCACAGAAGAAGCGAAGATTCAATTCCCGTTTGCCGATTATAACGTAACCTCCTCCAAGGTAATTCAGTCTGTTCTTTCCGACGGATATACGGCAGCGGATTTGTACCAGGACAAAGGAACCCTTGACTCCAACAATGTAGTGGTTCTTCCCGCAGAAAGCGTTACTACCATTGTTATTGACGGATCTCGCATGCAATAATACCAACAGAAGCAGAGGTTCCTGCAAGAAAAGAATCCGGACCATTCCTTTCGGTTGCACGCCACGTGCTCCCGAAGAAGTGGTCCGGATTCTTTTACTGCTTAGGTATCTGCATGCAGACACTTTGTTTCATAATTAACCTACTATTATTCCGAATATCCGAACGCCAAGATAGAGAAATCCTTCGTTTCGCTTCCTGCTGCCATCTTAATCTCGATGGTGTGCTCTGCAGCCACATCCTCATCCAATACAACAACGGTATAGGGGTTGTTCCAAGCACCACCATCACCGCCTCTCACGGTCTTGACCAAATTTCCGTCCACATAAACTTCAACGCTTCCTGCACTTCCACTACTCTTGTACGTCATCAACAGGTTCTTGCAGTTTAATTTCATAACAAAGCTCTCGTCACCCGTAGTAGAATCGTGCTTCCAGTTATTCGGGAATGTCTTGGTATTGTCATAGCGAATGGTTCCCAAACCACTGTCCTGCTTAGAGAATCCACCCACGCTAATGTCCATACCCGCGGTAGTGGAATCAATCATCTTAACATTTTCATAATTGGTACTGAGGTATCCCTTCTCCGGAACGGTATATTCTTCATACACCGTCTCTTCCGCCATAATCGAATCAAAGAGGTAAGCGATGCAATCTGCCATAATGGTATGTCCGTAAGTGGTGGGATGATACTGGTCATTGAAGAACTTCGCATCCGTCAGACTTCCGTCGTTCAATCTGGGAACAACCGCATCCTTAATGCTTACCATAGGCAGGCCGTAATACTCTCCAATGGGTTGCAGACGATCTTGCAAGTTCCACTTGGACTGAAATACGCTGAATACGAGAACTACCGCAGGATCATTTTCCGCTTGCAAAATATGGCGTACCAACCCCTCATACGTCTCACCCTTTGTAGGATCGTCGCCGTCATTTACCGCAAACTCTACAATAACCAGATCCGGCTGATGTCCCTCATTCTTCTCAATCACATCTCGCTGATAACGCAGAACACCTAGGGTAGACGGTGTTCCGGAGATTCCGGCATTGATAAAATGTACATTGGAACCGCCACCTGCGTACTTCGTGAGAAAATTCATATAGGTCTGAAATGCATAGCAGTTCATATAAGGCTTGGCACCCTCACCTTCGGTGATGGAACCGCCAATGGCTGCGATGTACACATCCTCGCCCGCCTTAGCACGTTCGATTACTTCTCGCACGCGAGAATTGTTACCGGTACTTACCAAAGAATCTTCAATCATCTTCTGATACCAAATCTCTTCTTCCGTAAGGGCCGGTGTCGGGGTAGCCTCCGGCGTAGCAGTGGCTTCAGGTGCCTTGGTCGCCTCCGGCGTTGTCTCCGCTGTGGTAGGCGTTGGGTCTGCTGTGGTGGGCTTCTCCTTCTCTCCACAGCCCATAACCATAAGCATCATTAACATAGTCAACAAGATCAGTGAAATCTTCTTCATACTCTCAACGTTCCTTTCTTGGAATTATGCTTCCATTATACCGAAGTTGTCCGAAAAGCGCCAATACATTTTACTGACGCCACCTATAAGCCAGTACTTATATCTATGCAAATGGCAATAACAAGATCAAAAATGCAACGCCACACGATACCAAAGAAACTGTTACCAGTCCTTTGCCCCGATAGGCCAACCAAATCCCCACCAGCATTCCCACTGCGGATGCCACAAATGAGGACGTCACCGTAAGAATTGCCGGAAATGTCATAGATGCCAGCACTGTATACGGAATGTAATGCAAAAATGAGCGGAAGAATCGGCTCTTCACCTTACGCTGAAAAAGCACAAAGGGCACGGCACGAATCAGATAAGTCACCAGCATCATTACCGCCGCATATAAGAAAAATCCTTCAGTCATCTTGCGCCTCCTCTTCTACCGGGAACAAGAGCGCACCTACCACGGACGCCAGCACGGCACATATAATAATTACAAAACCAACAGTTACCTTCTGCAATACCGGCACGTAAGCAAACAGACAACTGATGCCGATGGACAACAGGACAATCATAAGCATCTTGCGGTCTTCTTTTGCTTTCGGAACTACAATAGCGATAAACATACCGTAGATGGCAATGCCCATAGCTTCCGTCAAAATCGCCGGCATAACATTTCCCAACACTGCACCTGCCAAGGTTCCCAGTGTCCAACCAAAGTAAGGAAACATCAACAATCCGAAGAAATACCGCCTACTGACCGATCCTTTTCGACTCATGGACACGCCGAAGATCTCATCGGTAATAGCAAATCCCAGCACCGCACGGCTAACACCGCGAAAGCGTTCGTCGGTCTTCTGGGACAAAGAAATGCCCATCAAAGAGTATCGCAGATTGATTACCAACTGGGAAATCGCCAATTCGATCAACGAACCTCCTGCAGCAATAATCTTTACTCCTGCAAATTGTCCCGCACTTGTCAGATTT
This sequence comes from Lachnospiraceae bacterium, assembly GCA_045546575.1. Taxonomy (GTDB): domain Bacteria; phylum Bacillota; class Clostridia; order Lachnospirales; family Lachnospiraceae; genus ISDg. The sequence continues at coordinate 181,440 of JAZQDC010000020.1, forward strand.
GTCATAGACAGCAGTACAGTCTCCCACCACCGCAGTCCCTGCCCGGAACCCATAATACCAAATGTAAAGGATACAAAGAAGTATCCCAGCGCGATAGGAATTCCATCACGGAGTCCGCATCGCATATCCGATGTCTTGTTACTCATGTATTGTTACCAACTCATTTCTCTTAATGTGTATTTCGCATACAGCAACCTGTACCACGAAAAGAGGCTGTTGCACGACCTTTCCTCCAACCGCCGTCTGCGGTAGATGAATAAGTCTTGCCCCAGCCATCATATCTATCGTTACTAATTACAGCAGTGTCACGCCATGCGCTTCTGCTTCGCGAAGTGCCTCCTCCGACCAAATGGATACCTGTACCTCGCCGATGTGAGCTTTTCTAAGGAAAAACATACAGATACGAGACTGACCGATACCGCCGCCCACCGTGTACGGCAATTCCTTCTGAAGCACAGCCTTCTGGAAGGGAAGCTCCGCTCTATCTTCACAGCCGGCTTTCTTCAACTGCTCTCTCAGTGCGTCCTCATCTACACGAATGCCCATAGAGGAAAGCTCCAACGCAATATCCAAAACCGGATAATATACAAGCACATCGCCATTCAAACTCCAATCGTCGTAGTCCGGTGCTCTTCCGTCATGTCTCTCACCACAGGAAAGCACATCGCCGATCTTCATGATGAACACCGCACCCTTCTCCTTGGTAATAGCATACTCTCGTTCCTTGGGAGTCTTGTCAGGATATCTCTGATACAGTTCTTCGGATGTAATGAAATAAATCTCCTCCGGCAAAATGCACTCCACATACTCATACTGATTTGCAATATACTTCTCCGTTACACGCAACGCTTCGTATACCGACTTCACAATCTGGCGTAGATTTTCTTCATCTCGCTGTTCCTTTGTGATAATCTTCTCCCAGTCCCATTGGTCAACGAAAATGGAATGAATATTGTCCGTATCCTCGTCTCGACGAATTGCGTTCATATCCGTATACAAACCTTCACCCACTTGAAAACCGTACTTGGCTAAGGCCATACGCTTCCATTTTGCCAAGGAATGTACAATCTCCATCTCACGGTCTCCCTGCTCCTTCACACCAAAGGAAACCGGGCGTTCTACGCCGTTAAGATTATCATTTAGACCGGATTCCGGAGCCACAAACAATGGTGCACTGACACGGTACAGGTTCAACTGTACTGCCAGTTCTCTCTGAAAAAAGTCCTTCACTTTCTTAATGGCAATCTGCGTCTCCTTGTTGCCGATAAAAGAGCGATAGCCCTCGGGGATATACGTCTTCCCGCTCATAAAAAATCCTCCGTTCCGCGGATATTGCCACATTGCCGCATCTATCCGCTATCCTCCCATGATAATATGTCGGTTACATGAACCGACGATGATTATTTGTGATACAATTTCTTAGTCTCATACACCGGTTCACACGTTAAATGCGCTCCGAGCTTGCGGAATACACCTTCATCCACCGGCGACAGAATCACACTGCTGTGCACTTCACTTCCCGCCATAAGCTCGATACTCTTCATGGCTTCCTCGGCTTCATCGTCCGAAGTCGCACAAATAGACAACGCCAACAATACTTCGTCCGTATGAAGTCTCGGATTGCGGTTACCAAGGTGATTCACCTTCAAGTCCTGAATGGGCTCCAAGATATTGGGCGGCAATAATTTCTTCTCGTCATTAACCTTACCCAAATACTTAAGTGCATTCAACAATGCCGCAGAAGAGGCTCCCAACAGAGCCGAAGTTCTTCCGGTGACAATGGTGCCGTCGTTCAGTTCAATGGCCACTGCCGGTGCCCCGGTCTCCTCCGCACGTGCTCTGGCTGCCGCCACTACCTTGCGGTCTTCCACACTGACTCCGGCCTTCTCCATAAGCAGTTCCAGCTTGTATATAGTTTCGTCATTTCCACGGGCTTTCCGCTTATCACACATAGCCGCAAAATAACGACGTACAATCTCTTCTTTGGACGCAGTTCTGGTGGCTTCATCGTCCACAATACAATTACCGACCATATTAACCCCCATGTCCGTAGGGGATTTGTACGGACAATTTCCGTAGATACGCTCAAACATGGCGCTCAATACAGGGAAAATCTCTACGTCACGATTGTAGTTTACGGTAGTAACTCCGTAAGCATCCAAGTGGAAGGGATCAATCATATTCACGTCGTTGAGGTCCGCCGTAGCCGCCTCATATGCCAGATTCACCGGGTGCTTCAAAGGAATATTCCATATAGGGAACGTCTCGAACTTCGCATATCCTGCTTGGATTCCACGTTTGTGCTCATGGTACAACTGCGAAAGACAAGTTGCCATCTTACCGCTACCCGGTCCCGGTGCCGTAATTACCACAAGGGATCTGGAAGTCTCAATGTAATCGTTCTTGCCATATCCTTCATCACTTACAATCTTAGAAATATTGGAGGGATAACCTTCGATCTTGTAATGACGATATACCTTAAGTCCCAACTCCTCTAACTTCTTCTGATAGGCCAGCACGGCATCCGCCTCAACAAACTGAGACAAAACCACACTGCCTACATACAAACCGTATCCACGAAATGCATCAATCAAACGCAACACTTCCACATCGTACGTGATGCTCAGGTCCCCGCGCACTTTATTCTTTACGATATCTCCTGCACTGATAACGATTACAATCTCCGCATCGTCCTTCAACTGTGCAAGCATGCGAACCTTACTGTCGGGCTGAAATCCCGGCAATACGCGAGAGGCATGGAAATCATCAAACAATTTTCCGCCAAACTCCAGATATAGCTTTCCTCCAAATTGCGCAATACGCTCCTTGATGTGTGCCGATTGCAGCTCAATGTATTTGTCGTTGTCAAATCCAACTCTCTTCATACAGACCTCCAAATGAATCTCTTCCCGTCACTTTTTCTCCGCAACTTCTTCACCATTCATATACGCTATAATGTCTTCCTTCATGGCAATGGCCGCTTCCACAATACAGGGTTCATAACGAATCCCGCTCTGTTCACGTAAATGCTCAAGAGCCTCGTCTATCTTCATTCTACTCTTGTAGCATCGTTTGCTCAACATAGCGTCCAGCGCATCCGCAACCGCCATAATTCTGGCGCCCAGCGGAATATCCGCTCCTGCGATTCCCCTGGGATAACCGCCTCCGTTCCAGCGCTCATGATGACACAAAACCATTTCTTCAATTCGCTGATACAATTCTTTATCCGCCAAGTTCCACAGATTCTCTTCTACAAGTCGATGTCCTTCTGTGGTATGCCCCTTCATGACCTCATACTCTTCCTCCGTAAGTCGGTCCTGTTTCAGCAAGATGCTGTCCGGAACACAAATCTTGCCCGCGTCATGCAGTGGCGCGGCCATAGTCAGATCATCAATAAACTTCTCTGTCAACACTTCGGAATAATGTCCTTGTTCCAGTAGCTTCTTAGCCAACATATTCACATACTCACCGGTTCTTCTGACATGGTGACCCGTTCCTCGATCTCTGGACTCCAAAACATTTGCAAAGCCGATGACTAACTGCTTCTGCATCTCGTATACCTGCGCATGCTTCTTTCGTAACTGCAACAAAGAATCCGCAATGGTCTCCACTAATGCATACAGAATTGCGGCCAACAAGATATATTCCCACGTAAATGCGATTCCATTGACACCGAACCAATCCAATTGACTCCAGTCAGGATATCGAGTTGATACCTCCATAAAAGCCCGTACATACAAGGAGAGAATCATCATCACGTAACTCATACCCATAGTCTGTAACGTAAATCGCTTCTGAAAATATAAACACGACAACGCCGGCATCATGGCATAGGCTATATGAAGATTCGTCCCTTCCTTCGTTGCCAAGAAACATACTCCGAGATGCATCCCGAGAATCAATATATACTTGGTCAAATATTCATATCTCTGATGATTGATAAAATATCGGGCGGAAACAACCACCAACAGATCAAACAAACTGAGTGCAACACATTCCACATAAGTAATCGGAGATATCACCGACCAATGAAACAGTGCCAGCACCGGCCCCACCAAGAAAAGTACAATCACGCATCGAAATAAGATTCGATTGATTCTTCTCTCGTTGTTACGCAAATAATCAACATCCGATCGCATGAATCGTTCTCCCTACGTGTTTCATAATCGATTTCTAAGCTTCGTACTTACCTACCTGCTCCTGCATCCATGCTTCGTCATCAAAGTAATTGATTCTCATTGCCTCTTTGACATCATGAAGTGTAACCGCAGCAACCGCTCTCGCTTCTTCACTGCCCTTCTTCAATATCTCAAAAATCTCCGGAATGTGCTTGCGCAACTCCAATCGACGCTCACGAATGGGCGCCAACTCTTCTTCCAACACTGCACAGAGGAATCTCTTAATCTTCACATCACCGAGACCGCCTCTTCTATAATGGTCCTTCAATGCATCCAAAGACTCGTAATCCGGCAAGTATTTCGCAAAATGCTCCGGTGTACTGAAAGCATCCAGATACGTAAATACGGTATTGCCCTCCACGGTTCCGGGATCGGACACCTTAATGTGGTTGGGATCGGTGTACATACTCATAACCTTCTGCTTCAATTCCTCTGCCGTATCGGACAGATAGATGCAGTTACCAAGAGACTTACTCATCTTCGCTTTACCGTCGGTACCGGGAAGTCGCTGGCAAGTTTCATTTTCAGGGATAATAGCTTCGGGCTCTACAAGAGTCTCTCCATACACCATATTAAACTTACGTACAATCTCTCTTGCCTGCTCGATCATAGGCAACTGGTCTACACCTACCGGAACGGTGGTGGCACGAAATGCGGTGATGTCCGATGCCTGGCTGATAGGATACGTGAAGAAGCCCACCGGAATACTGGTCTCGAAATCACGCATAATAATCTCGTTCTTCACGGTAGGATTTCTCTGCAAGCGAGAAACCGTCACCAGATTCATATAATAAAATGCCAACTCCGTCAACTCAGGAACCTGAGACTGGATGAAGATTGTGCACTTCTCCGGATCCAATCCGCAAGCCAAGTAATCCAAAGCCACCTCCATAATATTCTGACGCACCTTCTCCGGATTGTCCGCATTGTCTGTCAATGCTTGTGCATCCGCAATCATAATATATATCTTGTCATACTCACCGGAATTCTGCAAAATGACGCGACGCTTCAAAGAGCCCACATAATGTCCTACATGCAATCTTCCTGTCGGTCTGTCTCCGGTCAAAATAATCTTACTCATATCTTCCTCCCTAATTTCTCAAGGTAACAATATAAAGAGTATATATTTCAACAAAAAAAAAGTCAATCATTTTCCAACCTATAAACGAAAAAAGCACCTGTGAACTTCGACTTATTCGAAATCACAAGTGCTTTAGAAGAACATGGGGCCACCGCAACAGCCGAAGCCTCCCAAACAAAAATTACATACCATATTGGCCACACAGCATTTGAGACAATCAATATCTCCGGATACACTTGGCATGCCATAGGCATTTCCCCGACTGATATACCAATCGTTCCCTTCCTGTACTCGGCGATACGCTTCTCGGTATTCCAAGTTCTGCGGTTCCAGATTCACCGCTTGTAGCAAATGTTCCACTGCCGCCGCACGATTCCCCTTGCCAAGGTTCGCCACTCCGTACAAGTAGTGCCACTTGGCACCGTGTCTCGAGATTCCTGCCAACACTTGAAAGGCTTGGTCGTACATGGCATTTGCAAGATAACGCTCTGCCGCACGAAGGTACATCTCCTCCTGACTTTCCTCCTGTGCCCCACGTTGCCTGCTCTGCCCGCCATAATATCCATAGAATCCGCCAAACGGGTTATTTCCGTAGGTACTACCGCTGTAGTACTGGCCATTTCCGCCACTGGTTTCTTTGTTCATAATACTGCGGTATGCCTGCTGAATCTCCTTGAATCGTTCCTCTGCCTGTGCCTTATTCGGATTGTTTACATTGGCATCCGGATGGTAGATACGGCTAAGCTTACGATATGCTTTTTTTACTTCATCATCCGTGGCCGTTCTCGGCACACCCAATACCTCATAAGGGTCTCTCATATTACTCCTCACTCCGCTTCCGCGGTTTCATGTTCCTACCACATCTGCCGCAATACACACTCCATATCCCAGCATATAAAATATTGCGCAACAACTCCGCGTGAGTCAAAATCGGCAAACGCTCAAAGGCTCTTGCGCACTCCGTAGCGTAGACCTGCAATAGGTCAGCGACATATTGCTTCCTCTGTTCCTCGGACCAGTCCGGGAATTGCATGAGCGGATTAAAGTCCCCTCTCTTGCAATCATCCTCATAATCTTCATATGCATCCAACAGATAAATGAACTTTCCCAAGTGATAACCTACTTCGCCCAACTCCTCATACCACTCATCTCGGCGATACCGAAAGATACAACGGAGCACTTCACCGAAATATCCTGCCAACACATCCGGCGACTCTTCCCCTGCCTGCTCCGCAAGTTCCAACCTTGCAATCCCTCGTCTCAACTCCTTGCATTTGTCCGGATATACTTCTGCCAAATAGCGGCCTTTGCTCCCCAGATACTTGCCGTATAACTGCTTCCTACATTTCTTCTCGTCGTTGAAATCGTCTCTGCACTTGTAATACGTCAATAGTACATTCATGTGGGCAGCATAATCTACCACCGAACTCTGTACATATTCTGATGTTTGTAACGGGTGCGCAATACAACGACTGTTCCGACGCTCCTCTTCCGGCTCATACAACCCGGTCAGTAAAATAGCCAGAAACGTTACATCGTAGCTGACACTGAAGCGTCCCGCTACGCCGTAATGCTTTCCTAAGGCGTGACACAGTCCGCAATAATAACTACGGTATTCCCGAAATTCGCGAATCTTCAGCTCATCTTTATTAACAATCACATAGCCAAACACTGTGTCACCCCCACTCTTATCCTGTTACGACTTTGTCAAAAATACATTTCGGCATTTCGGACAGGTTACTTCCAACTTCCCCTTGCCCTTAGGTACTCGAATATCTTGCTTGCACACCTTGCAACGGCACAGATGATACACCTTCTTCATCTCATGACGTCGTTTCTTCTTTTGAAAGAATCCGCGAAGCCTGGCGGTCTGATTCAGAAACTTTCGATTCTGCTCTGCCCTCCCTGGGATGTTGCGTGAAAACATACGCACATAAGCATACACCAACAACACAATTCCCAGCAGATACAATAGTCCGCTCTTCAAAAAACAATCCACCAGCAAACATGCCAAAGAACTCCACACCAGACAATTACCCAGTGCATCCATTCCGTATCTGCCCACCATAAAGCGTCTTATACGTTCTCTCATACAATCTCTCCTCTTCTCCCCCGAGAATACTTTGTTAGCCAATGTAACAACAAAAACGCATTCCGTCAATGGACTTTATGGATTTGTAACGATAGTTTCCGAAGATTTTAGAATCATTTCTCCAGAGCCTTGGCAGTCTCAAGTGCAAGTTCCATCATTTCCGTGAAGGAATTCTGACGCTCCTCCGCACTGGTAGCCTCACCGGTAAGCAAATGATCGGAAATCGTACAGATTGCCAACGCATTTTTGCCTGCTCTTGCCGCATTCATATACAGCGCCGCCGCTTCCATCTCAACTGCCATAACGCCCATCTTGCTCCACGCATGTACCGGTCGCTCCGCCATCGGCACCGTGTCCAAATCTCCGTAAAATGCATCACTGGAGATTAAATTACCCACATGATAGTTCACACCCATAGCCTTTGCCTGCTCCACACAAGTGCTGAGCATGCGATAACTTGAGATTGCAGAAAATGTACCGGGCAGATGGAACTGTGCGGCATAATTAGAATCGTAGCATGCTCCCTGGCCGATTACAATGTCTCGTACCTTTACGTCGTTATGATAGGAACCTGCAGAACCGATTCGCATAATATTCTCTACTCCGAAGAAATGAAACAACTCATAACTGTAGATTCCCATGGACGGCATACCCATACCGCTGGCCATAACCGAAACGCGAGTCCCTTCATAAGTACCGGTATAACCATGGACACCGCGAACGTTATTTACAAGCTTGGCATCTGTAAGGAACGTTTCTGCAATAAACTTGGCACGCAACGGGTCTCCCGGCATCAATACCGTCTGGGCAAAATCCTCGGGAGTTGCATTGATATGTGGTGTCGGATAATTCTTATTACTCATAATTCAGCCTCCGTATACATTGTTGGGTATTTCTATACCCCATGCATTTATTATAACATACCACGCAGTTCGATGCAAAGAAAAACAAGCACTACACCGGACAATTCTGCCGGTGCAGTGCTCAAATCTCATCATTTGTCTACGAAATACTCGTTATTTCATCGTATATTTCAACATTGCCGTTACAATGTCGGGGTACACAAGCATCTTGGAGATTCGGGCAAACAAACCGAAATTCTCTCCGCTTCCGTTGAATCCGTTGTTGTCCCACCAACAACATACCATGCCCCTTGCACTAGCCGAGGCAATGTAATATGCGGCGTGATTCACACGTTGCTGCGCGTTGTTGTTCTTATTTCGGGAGCCCCACTCACCAATCACCACCGGAATGCCTTGACTAACATACTTGTTGTACAGGTTATCCATGAAAGTATCAATGTCCTTGGTGTAGGAAGTACTGGTGTGGTCAAATGTCTCGCCCTTTCCGTTACTCTCCGGGGCCGCCAATGCAAAATTGTACGGTGTATATGCGTGTACGGAAATGATCAAACGATTTTCAACAGTGTCTGTCGGCAAAGCAAACCCATCATTCACAGCTCCATCTGCCGATGCGCAATATCCGGGAACCATTATATAACGGCTTGCGTTGTTACCACCGGTTCCACGAATCACATTAAGAATCTCCTGATTGTACGCGTTGATACACGCAATAGCATCCTTGCATGAAGCGTTATTTTTGTCAATCCACCATTCATAGTTGGTACCCACCATACGAGGCTCATTTAACGTCTCGAAGATAAGATGCTCATCATAATCCTTAAAGCGCTCCGCAATCTGCTTCCAAATGTTCGTAAGATATACAAGGGAGGTTTCCTTGTGCTCAGAGGTGGGATAATATCCACCTTCTGCCACATTGTCATGGTGGCAATTGAGAATTACGTACATATCCAAATCAATGGCATAATCCACAATCTCCTGCACACGGTTCATCCATGCTACGTTAATGGTATAGTCCGGTGCTGCTGCATGATTGTGCCACGATACCGGAATACGAATCGTGGTAAATCCGGCATCCTTCACCGATTGAATCAACTCCTTCGTAGTCACCGGATTGCCCCAAAGCGTTTCATAACGAAGATCTTCTTCCTCATTAGTTGCCACACCGGTATCGTTAGCGGAATCCAAAGTATTTCCGAGATTCCAACCAAGCTGCAGTTTCTTTACGAAATTCAATGCTTCCGTATTGGGAACCTGTTTCTGCTCCACAGTCACGTCAGGAATCTCAAATACAACACCTTCGTACTTAGGCGCCTCCGTAGGCGTTGCTTCCGGTGCTGAAGTGGGCGTTGCCTCCGTGTTGGATGCCCCATTGGAAGTCTCCTGCTTATCGCAAGCTGCAAAGGATAACACTAAAACAACCATGAGTATCCATGCAATCCATTTCTTTATGTTCATATCCGATCCTCTCTTCTACTTCAGCGCATCTGCCAGCTTATTGGCAGCCTTCTCGTGAGTCGCCGCACTGGGATGCCAGTCCACCGCAATTCCGTCAACCGCCTGATTCTGCATATCGAAACGGAAAGTACGAATGTTGGTATCTCCGGTCTCCGCAGTATAAGTTGCCACTGCCGCTTCAATGGTGGTATAGAGTTCCGCTCCCATAATGCCCAGACTACATACAATCTCCGCATCGGGATTCTTCTCTCTTACGACTTTCAAAAACGCAACATAACCGGCCGCATATTCGTCGCGCCGAGTCTGATCAGTTCCGCAATAACTGTTATCGTTAGTTCCAAGATTAATCACAACCGTATCGGGTACAAAGGATGTGAAATCCCACTCCACATACTTGGTTTGAATCTTTCCGGCTACTTTGCCCATGGAATTTCCCAGTGCAGTGGTATAATATTTGGGGATGATCTGATTAGCATTGATATTGCCGTTTCCGGTATATCCGGAGATGATTCCATAGCCACTCTGAGAAACCATACTATAATCTGCATCCAATAATGCAGCCGCCAAATATGCATATGTCTTCGTTGCGTCCTCAATATCCGTTGCGTACTTATCTGCCAACGTGCCATCGACACCGTAACCACAGGTGATGGAATCGCCGATAAACTCAATCTTTCTTGCCTTCGCTTCCGTAGGTGTCAATGTACCGTCCGTCTCTACCGAAGTAATTCCTATGATGGAATCCGATGCCTCAGAAAGCTTAACAACCCGAACCACTGCCGTTGTTGCTTCCGCAGACTCAACAACCGTGAAGCTCTTCTCTGCTTCGTCCATCAAGGTGTCCACTACTCGCTGACCATTTACCAGGACCGCCACACGTGCCTGATGCCCTGCCATAGACTTTGTATTGTCTGCTTTAAGATTTACCACGCAAGTCGTTCCCTCTACAGTGAATTCCACACCTGTAGCCGAATAGCCGCACCACAATACGTCGTCCTTCATAAATGTTCTTCCCAGCAACTTTACATTCTCTGCCGTCATCGTATACTTCTTCAAATTCACGTTTTGAACCTCCTCTGTGGGTGTGGGCGTAACCGTTTCCGTTACCCCTTGTTCTCCTTCGGTTGGGGTAACCTGTTCCGTCACACCGCCCGAGTTATTTTGTCCATCTTCCGACTCACCACAGCCGCCCAAGCAACCGAGAACAAGTACCAAAAGACAACTCCACGCAATCCATTTCCTCTTCATCCTTCGTCCCTTTCTCTATGTACTGCATCTTTGGGAAATGCATGACCTTACGGACATCTTGCCGAAGAATTTCACTTGCATCTCCTTAAAACCCATGAAATCGGGCGTTCTACTCTTGTAGAGCGCCCGACCGCATCTAATTTAATTAATAGTTCTGTGCCTTAATCTCAAAGTAGCTCTGAGGATGTGCACATACCGGACATACCTGGGGTGCAGCCACGCCTACCACAACATGTCCGCAATTACGGCACTCCCACACCTGAACGCCACTCTTCTCAAATACTGTCTTCGTCTCCACATTATTCAAAAGAGCACGATAACGTTCTTCATGAGTCTTCTCGATGGCTGCAACGCCGCGGAATTTCGCAGCCAACTCCGAAAATCCTTCCTCTTCTGCCTCCTGAGCCATACGGTCATACATGTCAGTCCACTCAAAATTCTCGCCTTCTGCCGCACTCACAAGATTCGCTGCAGTATCGCCAAGTCCGCCCAGCTCCTTAAACCAAAGCTTCGCATGCTCCTTCTCGTTCTCTGCCGTCTTCAAAAAGAGCTCTGCGATCTGCTCATAACCGGCTTTCTTCGCTACGGACGCAAAATACGTATACTTATTTCTCGCCTGAGACTCACCGGAAAAAGCTTCTCTCAAATTCTGCTCTGTCTTTGTACCTGCATACTTGTTTGCCATAATCAAAACCTCCAATCGTTTCAAAAAAAGTAGAATGATTGTTTCATTCCGGGCGCGTGCCCGATACTTTCATTATACCCATTTTTTACGATTCGTCAACGCACTCCGGACATTTTCACGGAAAATACACCGCACTAGCTCCACTGTGCCATGCACAGTTTGTAGTACTCACCCTTCTTCGCCATGAGTTCCTCGTGATTTCCGCTCTCCACAATGCCGCCACGGTCGATATAGAAAATGCGATCGCAGTTCTTAATGGTGCTGAGACGATGTGCAATGATAAATGAAGTTCTGCCTTTCAACATGGCATCCAAACCTGCCTGTAGCGCCTTCTCCGTCTGCACATCAATGCTGGAGGTTGCCTCGTCAAGAATCAAAATCTTCGGGTCACTAATCAATGTTCGCGCAAAGGAAATGAGCTGACGCTGTCCCTGAGACAACAAGGAACCGCGTTCCTTCACCTCCGTGTCGTACCCTTCCGTGGTTGTTTGGATAAATTCATCCGCACATACCGTTGTTGCCGCCTGTCGAATCTCCTCCTCCGTGGCATCCAACTTGCCATAACGTATATTATCCCCGATAGTGCCGCTGAAAATAAAACTGTCCTGCATCATGATTCCCATTTGGGAGCGCAGGGAATTCAGGGTCACCTCGGAAATGTCGTGTCCGTCAATGAGAACCTTACCGGAATTCAACTCGTAAAAGCGCGACAGCAAATTCACAATCGTACTCTTGCCCGCACCGGTAGGACCTACTAAGGCTACGCTTTCTCCTGCATTTACATGGAAGCTTACATGAGACAACACTTCCTTACCTTCCTCGTAGGAAAAGCACACATCCTCAAAGTCCACAGCACCGTTAATCTCCGGCAAATCCTTTGCATTCTCTTTGTCTTTAACAGTCACAGGCTCGTCCAAAGTTTCAAAGATTCGCTCCAAATACGCAATGTTGTTAATAAAGTTGTTGAACAGATTTCCCAAGTTCAATATAGGTTGCCAAAATCTCGCCGCATAGGAACTGATGGCTACGATAACACCGATGGACACTCCCTCGGGACCGATTATCAGCAAACCGATAATATAGAGTGCCGCACGCACCCACACCGATACGTTATCGATACCCGGCCACACAAGGTTGGAGTACTTCACTGCCTCCATCCACGCCTCTCTGCACTGAAGAGAAAGGTTGTCGAAAATCTGTGCATTTTCCTCTTCACGGGTGAATATCTGCGTAACTCTGGCACCTACGATGTTCTCTTGGAGGTATGCATTTAGGTTACTGTTCTTATTGGACACACGTTGCCATGCCCGGCGCTGATGCTTCTTAATGAACGCCATGAAGCACATAAGCACCGGCACACCCGCCAATACTACGAAGGACAATTTCACGTCCACGATAAACATGAAGATTACAATGAATATCATGTTCAAAAATTCGAGAATGACGCTGATAATACCATTGGAAAGCATGTCCGACACGGAGTTCACGTAATTCACTACTCGAATCAGAATCTTGCCGTGGGGACGGTCATCGTAATACTGGAAAGACAGTTCTTGCAAATGCTTAAACACATCACTTCGAATATCAAAGATAATATCCTGCCCTACCTCTGTCATCAATTTGGAACGAATGGTGGAGAAAATGATACTAATGAGGATTACGCCCACCAATGCTCCCACCAGCAGGTACAAAGCCTCCTTGTCCTTGTTTGGAATAACCACGTCCAAGGCATACTCCGTAATCAAAGGAGTCAACATACCGGTACCTGCTGCCAAAGCGCTGAGGAACAACGCCACCAACATCTTCACACGATAACGCTTGATATATACCCCTGCTCGCAGCAAATGCTTGAAATTAAATGGGGTTTCCAATTGTTCATCTTCACCGTAAGTATTTCTACGCAAGTTCCTCACCTCCGTTCTGTAGCTTGGCAACTTGATAATAATATCCCTTCCGCGCCAACAACTCTGCGTGTGTTCCGGCCTCGGTAATCTTACCGTGCTCCAAAATCAATATCTTGTCCGCATCCTTGGTAGACGAGATTCGTTGTGCAATAATAATCTTCGTACACGGGAAATCCAGATTACGCAAGCTCTCCTGAATGTGCTTCTCCGTCTCCATATCCACAGCCGATGTAGTATCATCCAGAATCAAAATACCCGGTCGCACCGCCAAAGCACGTGCCAGTGAGATTCTCTGCTTCTGTCCGCCGGACAAACCAACGCCCCGCTCTCCCACGATGGTATCGTATCCTTCCGGCATCTTCTCGATAAACTCTGCGGCCGCCGCGCTTCCGGCAAAATAGCGCACACGCTCTTCCGGCATCTCCGAATCTCCATAAGCAATATTGCCGTCAATGCTATCGGAAAATAAGAGTACGTCCTGTGTCGCCATACCGATATTCTTACGAAGCTCTGTGAGATCCCAATCACGAACATCAACACCGTCTACAAGCACTTGGCCTTGCTGCGTATCATAGAATCGCGGTATCAACTGAATCAAAGATGTCTTACCGCCACCGGTCTCACCCATAATGGCAATGGTTTCCCCGGGTTCCGCCACAAAACTGATTCCCGACAACACCTCACTGTCGTTGTATGCAAAATGAACGTCTCGGAATTCAATCTTACCCCGGAAGCCCCGTTCTTTTTGTTGCTCCGGAGATACAATCACCGGCTCGGAATAGTCAATCTCCATAACCTTATAAGCCGCCGCATCAAATCGCTGAAACTCATTTATAATATTGCCGAAGTTACGCATGGGGTTAGCCACCGTCCAGAGCAAGCCGGAGAATGCCACATACTCACCCATGGTCAGTCGTCCCGCCATAAGGAACAATCCGCCCACCAACATCAAAATGACCGACAGGGCATTTGCACATCCTTCAATGTACGGAAAGTAACGCAACCACAAGAGCGCTGTTTCCTTGCGAGACTTGGAGTAATCCTCATTGTGCTCATGGAATCTGGCAATCTCGTACTCTTCTCTTGCAAAGGCTTTCACCACACGATTTCCCGAGATATTCTCCTGCGCCGCCGTATTCATCTCCGAAAGTTTCTCTCGGAGCTTGCGATGCATAGGAGCCACTTCTTTCTTAAACTTCACAGTAATGAAGAAAATCAACGGACTCAATGCCAAAATGCACACCGCCATCAACGGGTCCAAATACACAAAATAAATAGACGCCGACAAGAGCAGTGCCGCACACTCAATGACTGCACGTACTACCCAAGAGAGCATGTGGCGCACAGCGTCCAAGTCTCCGGTAACACGTGTCATCAGATCACCGGTACGATACTTATCGTAGAAGTTCATATCCTGATGCAATATCTTGCGAAACAGACGATTTCGCACTCGGTACAAAAACTCTTGGGACACGTACTCAAATATCATACACGTCTTGTACACCACGAAGGTACGCAGAAATGTAAATACCACCATACAAGCAATCAACGTTAGCAGAAGATTCACATGATGTTCTAAGTTATAGGCCGCATCCTCACCGGTAAGAAACAAATCAATGATCTGCTGGCTGAAGATAGGCACCGTCAGTTGCATGGCGTTATAAACTACGGTCAACACCATTCCCCAGACATACAACCCCTTGCAGCCTTCCATGTTAGCAAAAAGCCACTGAATACAACCTCTTTTGCGGCCTTGCAAATTATCCTTTGTCATATATTCTCTACCTCCCTATGTCATGGAGTGTTTTCTTTCGCAGAGCTAACGTACACAAATAAAACAGAGCGTCCACATGCTCTGCGGACGCCCTCATATTATGGCGAATTGCCACCAAATTCAATGTACTTTTTTGACGTGTTTTTGTGTTTCTCTATTTTCTCTCTTCCGTTCTCATTCCAATGCCGAAAATGCCCGGGGTATCCGAGCATCTTCGTGAAAGAGTGTTCATCTATGTGAAAACAAATCAGCACATTTATAGAGCCTTCGGAAGGGTAACAAGAACCTTAAACAAATCCCCATCCATCTGAATGTTAAATTCCCCATGCATCAGATCCAACAGACTCTTTGAAATGGACAATCCCAGACCGCTACCTTCGGTATTGCGAGAATCGTCTCCTCGAACAAAACGCTCCATCAATTCTTCTCCGCTGACGTTCAATTCCATGGCGGAAATGTTTCGAATCAACAACTTCACCGTGTTCTCCTGTTCCTCCACTGTAAAGTACACTCTGGTTCCTCTCTGCGAGTACTTATAGGCATTTTCCAATAAGTTGCTCAATACCCTCCACAACAAGCGTGCGTCTGCCATCACCATCGGCAATTGGTCCGGCATACGGTGAATCAGATACAAGTCTGCCGCTGCCATACGTTCTTCATATTCACCCAAAACCTGAGGCAACAGTACCTCAAGACTTGTGGGCTCTATATGTGTAGTCATGGCACCGCTGGCCGCCTTGGATGCCTCAATGACGTCCTCCGTCAGCTTCTTCAGTCTCGCCGACTGACGCTCCAACACTTCTACATATTCCTTGGCAACCTCAGGTTGCAAATCTTCCTTCTTCAAGAGATCCACATAATTAATGATGGACGTCAGAGGCGTCTTAATATCGTGAGACACATTGGTAATGAGTTCCGTCTTCATACGTTCACTCTTCACCTTCTCGCCTACCGCTTTCTCCAAACCGTCCTCTACCTTACGCAAATTCTCTGCATGATACTTTACTCGTCCTGCCAGCCTTCCGGTCTGTAACGGCGTACCGTAATTGCCGTTGGCAATCTGCTCCCCGTACTTCTCCACCAAGCGCAGAGAGATGATATACCACAGGATGATGGGCGTAAGAATCAACTTATAGATCCACCAACATACAAGCAACCATCCCAGTTCCTCATAGCAACACAGAATAGCAATAAGTTCAAGAATACTCAACAACCCATACAGAACAGCAAAACGTGTATACAGAGGCAAGTACTCAACAAAAAATCGTGCCTTGCGCAGACCCTTCTTACACAGTCCTCCTACATAACCGCAAAAACTCCACAACAGTCGGCCGATTCGATATGTAAGAAACGTCCGATACCATGCTCCACCATGAATACGCACAATCAAAGAATGAAGCAAACCACCGGTTACACCGAAGGTCAATATCCATACCAATCCGGCAAGTACTAAAAATGCAGGCTCATAGAGAACAGTCTCTACAATCTCCCACGGGTGATAAGACTGCACGGCATCAATTCCCAGCACAAGAAGTGCTATGCCTCCGATCCACAGGGCAACCAACAACTCATAAGGAACTCGGTGAATCCAGACCTTCGAAACTTCACCTCCCGGTGCCTTTCTACCGGCAACTGTGGCCAAATATACCGTTAACAACACAGTCAACAAGATGCTTCCCACCGCAACTCCCATACACAGGTATCGTTGTTCATATGCAAATATACTGACTTCTCTCACCACATACAGGTCATCGACTTCCAAATATTCAGAATCTACACCATACCAAATTTCATAGTCCAGATAATATTTATTCGACTCATACTTTGTTCCTTCTCTATAATTCCATCCAATACCATTTGTCAAATAGTATTTCGAAACATAAAATCGAAAGTTTGTATCTTTTGCGGCGAATTCCTCTTCGAACCACGCAATTTCTTTTTCATAACTGTTCCACGAATTTTTATACCTAATATAGTCTTCAACATACGGCATTCGCTCCAGCAAAAGGGCGTCCATCATCTCAATCTCATAATCATCCTCAGTCTTTGTCACTCCACCGGTCAAGCAGTATATGGACAACGTAGTGCCGGCAATGGCCGCTGTCAGTGATACAAACAGCAGTATCCAAGCCAGTACTTTAACCGGCGTTTGGTAGAACAGTTTCTTCATACGCAAGCACCTCATTTCTCAATCTTGTATCCTTTGCCCCAGACTACCTTCAGATGTCTGGGCTCTGCCGGATTGATCTCCAATTTCTCTCGCAAATGACGAATATGCACGGCAACTACATTTTCTGCGCCGAAGGGATCGTCCTTCCACACCTCACGATATATCTTGGCAGGGGTATGCACTTCTCCGGGATGGCACATCAGAAGTTTCAGAATACTGAACTCCGTAGGGGTTAACACCACCTCATCTCCGTCCTTGGTAACGCTACCGGTCTTCCGATTCAATACGATTCCGCCAACCTCGTATACATCCGCATCCGGTTCTCCTCCGCCAAACTGTAGGTAACGTCTCAGATGGGAACGCACCCTAGCCATCAGCTCTGCCGGATGAAAAGGCTTCGTCACATAATCATCGGCGCCTACATTCAACCCATAGATCTTGTCCGCATCCTCGCTCTTGGCCGTCAACAGCAAGATAGGAATATTGGAGAATTCGCGAATCTTTGCCATGGCGGTAATTCCATCCATCACCGGCATCATAATGTCCAATAGGAGCAAATGATACTTCTCCCTCCGACACTTCTCCAAAGCTTCTTTTCCGTTGGTGGCAGTATCCACTTCATACCCTTCGGATTTGAGGCAAATGCAAAGAGCTGCCACAATGTCCTTCTCATCGTCGCATACCAAAATTCGATACACCGTTCTTACCTCCGTCTCCTCATTTGCTACAAGTTTATCTTAACGATTGCCCGTTTAAGAAACAATAGAGAAAACCTTAAGATTTCTTAAGATTCCCCTTCACCCTCGCAGGTCACAGACGAAACTCTCACCACTGTCAGCACTTCTCCTTCTACTCGAAAATGTACCTCCGACTCACCGAAGCGCATACCATACACTCGCTCCGGATCCTTCTGATACGCCGGACGGGGGTCCCCCGCCAGCACTCCCATCAGTGCTTCACGCTTCTCTTTCGGTACCACCCGAAGCAACTTCTCCGGAAATACCACCTGCAGTCCATAATCCACGAACTGATCCGCAAATCCCCCTACCGCCTCCGGATGACAGTCCGTATATGGCAGGTACGGCTTGATGTCATATATAGGAGTACCATTCATCAGATCTGCTCCCGCTACAATCAAGTACGGTGCCTCTTCTCCTTCCGTCACAACCTCCACTAGCTTCACACATGATAAGCCCACGGGATTGGGACGATACGGAGAACGCGTTGCAAAGACACCCATGCGCTGATTCCCACCCAGTCTGGGCGGACGTACCGTAGGTGACCATTCTCGCTTATCTACTTCGGAAAATTGCCACAGAAGCCACAAGTGCGAATATCCCGTAAGCCCTCGCAGAGCATCTGCATTTCGGTACTCCGTTTCAAATACAATTCGCCCCTGCAATTCCTGCACCAGACCACTCTGTCTGGGAATCCCGAACTTGTCTACAAAATCATTTTCAATGGCAGCAATCTTCTTAAGCTCCATGCCACTCTTCCTCTCCGTGTTACAATTCTTCTTCGCCCGCAAGCAACTGTGCTTTCAAATCCCACATAGTTGAAATGTGCACATCTGCCGCCGTATATTCTCCGGCCTCTCCCGAGATCAACACCGTAAGAAGCCCCGCCTCCTTGGCAGGAACGATATCCTTATCATAATCATTTCC
This sequence comes from Lachnospiraceae bacterium, assembly GCA_045546575.1. Taxonomy (GTDB): domain Bacteria; phylum Bacillota; class Clostridia; order Lachnospirales; family Lachnospiraceae; genus ISDg. Next base: position 200,554 of record JAZQDC010000020.1, read on the forward strand.
GATATAGATAACATCCGCCGCCGTGCATCCCAACTGCGTCAAAAGACTCTGAAAAAATGCCACCGAAGGTTTCTTTGCTCCCAACTCTTTGTCCGTATAAATGCCCTGAAAATACTTATCCAGTCCCAAGCGTGCCAATGCTGCCTTCACTTGCTCTGCACAGGAATCGGAGGCATTTGACGCCACATAACAAGGTACCCCCGCCGACAGCTGCGGCACCGTTACAATAACACCTGCCATAGGTGCCACACGACTCCACTCTGCCATAGGCCCCACCTCGTCAGGGTATTCCACCATTAACGTGTCACCCCAATCAAATACCAATACCTTCTCTTCTTTTTTGATGTTCATAGGAAACATTGCAACTCCTCCATATTCATTTATCTACCGGATGCTCCACCGCATCCAGCGCAAACTCACCTTCCGTAACGACAATACTCACCTCATGTCTTCCCCCCGGAATCGGAGTGCGATAGAAGCACTGTCTTGCCTCGCTGGCATCTGTCCGTCCCTCTCTATAGAAGACACCGTCTATATACACTCGAAAACCACAGGCCTCCGTCTGTCCGATTAATGCAAATGCACCACCTTCTGCATGGAACGTCACACGATTTTCACCATCCCCCGACTGTGCAACCGACCGAGTACGATTAAAATGCTGAAAACTATCGGGAATTCGATGATCCCACGCTCCGTCATACGTCATGGCACTGTCCAGATCATCTACCCGTTTCACATAAGGTGAGTGCCCTTCCACAGCGGAAGTACCGATTCTGCGAAAATAATTGTTATACAATCCACATCGCAGACACACTCTTCCGGAATGGTTGTATGCGCCACTCAGAACAACCTCCGCAACATTCTTGCTATCCACCCTTACCGAAAGGACATTCTCCACTGCGGTAAGAGATATCTCGTGCCAATCATTTGCCATGAGATAGCCCACATGGAAGGACTGCACTTGAGCGGTATTGTTGTAAACCTCTCCCCGTCCGTCTGCCCATAAGACCACATGCAAACCGTTGGTGGCCGTAGGATTGTGCAAGTCGGCACAGAGATGTCGGATTCCGAAATCCACATAATTGTTCTCGGCATCTACTAGAAAGAATTCCGCGGATGCCGAGTAATTGCTCCACGTATCATCCCCCAGAAATGTAATGGGGTCCGGCGTATATCCATAGTGCCATTCCGTAGGCTTGATATCTCCCGTAATCTTCTGCTCCAACACTTGTCGGTCGTTATATAGTCCCACTTCAAATGCTCCGCCGTAATCCGTGGTATACAGGGGCGCACTGCCTCGACGCTTCAAAAAATCCCTCGGATACGAAAAATCATCTTCGTACCCGATTGCCAACGGGCAGGGTTCCTTACAACAAGCGGTCACCGAAATGTCAATATTCTTTTTGTCAAGGGTAGTAACGGTGACAACCGAGTACGGACGAAGGTCAACGAAATATCGCACCTCCTCTCCACTCTTCGTGGGGTAATACGTCCCCAGCCTACGCATATAATTGGCATCGTAGGCCTGCCCCTTCTCCGGACCTCTTGTCTCCCACACGGTATACGGTGCCATGGCCTTATCCATATTAACGAGTTTCACCTCATACCGACGCTCCTTAGCACTGTCATTGCATATTACCATGGAATAGTCTCCGGTCTCCGGATTCATTACCGTCATATAGTTATGGGTTGTATTCTTAATAAAATGATTCTCTTCTCCGTCTCCATAGCAAGCGCTGTCTACATAACGCCATCCATTCTTCATGAAATGAGTAAAATGCGCTCCTGTCCAGATTCCCGCATCCACTTCGAAACATCCGTTCCAGGGAGTATTCGCTATGATAACCGACTTCGGAAAATACCGCACACCGGAATAGTACGCCGCCACTGCAGGCTGGTATTCGTACATAGTCATTCTACCATTGTAGTATCCGTTAATTATTCGGTTGCACACATCCAAAGCTCCGTTGGTCCCCGTGATCCCCACACCGTCTGCGTTCACCGCCAAATGCGCTTGATTCATGGAAGCAATTCCTTCGGTATACCAGATCTCCTTACCACATACTTCATTCAATATGCGGGTGTTCTCGTTGCCCCAAGTGTTATAGTGCTCTCCCAGTATATCCACTGCGCCACGTAGCTCCTCATTTGCCATCATAGCCTGGGCAATGTGCCAGGTTCCCACTTCATCAGAAGCCACAATGCGAATAGCGGAGTAATCATAACGGGGATTCTTCTCTGCCTTAAGGCGCTTGGAGAAATACACAATCCACTCCTGGTCCACCCCTGCGGGTTCATTTCCGTCGGCACTGATATTATCAAAGCACAACCCAAACGTATCATATGCCCCTTCAATGGCACTGAGGTACCAACGATATCGCGCCTCCAGGCCGTCTTCCTTGCTTCGGTCAAATGCATCCCGTACCCACCGGGGCTCGCCCCAGCGAAGCAAATCCACCTTCACGTCGGGATTAACCTTCTTGGCATCCGCCGCAAAGATAAATCCTGCACCTCTGGTTACATCAGCCACTTCTTCCGCACTTCGCATAATGCACGGCTCCGTACCGGAGGACGAATTCACATCCGCACCAAACTCCAGCTTCACCAAACTCAATCCCAGACCGTAATCCGGCTGAAACAATAACCGCATAATCTGCCAATAAGACTCCGGATGCAATTCCTTATAATCCAGCAACAATCGAGATGAATTGTTGCCCGTCACCACACCCAAACCACGGTATACCGTACCGAGATTAAGATTCACTGTATTACCATCGATAACAATCTCTCTTCGCCCTATACCCACTTGTTCTTCTCTTCCCTTCTCAGACCATTTTCGCTTCGGTCTCGTATGTTCTATTGTACCTCGAATCCGCATTATTCGCAATAAGATTCCCTTGAAGAAAATGCACTTCCGAGTTTTTTTTCATTTTTCAAAAAAAGTCGCGAAAAAGCACTTGTGATTTTGGACTTTTTATATATAATATTATAGAACCCTTGTGGTTTCTCACGGCGTTGAGATCCCACAAGCCTCGCTCTGTGAACCTTTCACGGCAAGCGAGACACAAATGTGGACAAAATTAAGGGAGGGTTAATTTATGCCTAAACGTACAGATATAAACAAGGTCCTCATCATCGGCTCCGGTCCGATTATTATCGGTCAGGCTTGTGAGTTCGACTATTCCGGTACTCAGGCTTGTAAGGCACTGCGTAAGCTGGGATATGAGATTGTTTTGGTGAATTCCAATCCGGCGACAATCATGACCGATCCTGAGACCGCAGACGTTACTTACATCGAACCTTTGAACGTAGAGCGTTTGGAGCAAATCATCGCAAAGGAACGTCCGGATGCATTGCTTCCGAACCTGGGAGGACAGTCCGGTTTGAACCTCTGTTCCGAATTGGCTCAGGCAGGTGTGCTGGACAAGTACAATGTACAAGTTATCGGTGTACAGGTAGATGCCATTGAACGTGGTGAAGACCGTGTAGAATTTAAGAAGGCCATGAATGCACTGGGCATTGAGATGGCACGCAGCGAGGTGGCTTATAGCGTTGACGAGGCATTGGCAATTGCCGAGAAGCTGGGTTATCCCGTTGTTCTTCGTCCCGCATACACCATGGGTGGTGCCGGCGGCGGTCTTGTATATAATAAGGATGAACTTCGCACCGTATGTGCCAGAGGTCTTCAGGCCAGCTTGGTAGGACAAGTTCTTGTAGAAGAATCCATTCTCGGCTGGGAAGAGCTTGAGCTTGAGGTCGTACGTGATGCAGAAGGTAATATGATTACCGTATGCTTCATTGAGAACATTGATCCTCTTGGCGTTCACACCGGTGACTCCTTCTGTTCCGCTCCGATGCTCACCATTTCCGAGGAGTGTCAGAAACGTTTGCAGGAGCAGGCATATAAGATTGTAGATTCCGTAGAGGTTATCGGCGGTACCAACGTACAGTTTGCACATGATCCGGTTTCCGATCGTATTATCGTTATTGAGATTAACCCTCGTACCTCTCGCTCCTCCGCTCTGGCTTCTAAGGCCACCGGTTTCCCCATTGCTCTCGTATCCGCAATGTTGGCTGCCGGTCTTACTCTGAAGGATATTCCTTGCGGCAAGTGCGGCACTTTGGACAAGTACGTTCCGGACGGAGATTATATCGTAATTAAGTTCGCTCGCTGGGCATTTGAGAAGTTCAAGGGCGTTCAGGACAAGCTGGGTACTCAGATGCGTGCCGTTGGTGAAGTAATGAGTATCGGTAAGACCTATAAAGAAGCCTTCCAGAAGGCAATCCGCAGCTTGGAGATCGGCCGTGCCGGCCTCGGCCATGCAAATGGCTACGACAAGATGACGAAGGAAGAGCTGTTGAAGCTTTTGATTACGCCCAACAGTAACCGTCATTTCATTATGTATGAGGCACTTCGTAAGGGTGCTACCACGGAAGAGATTCACGAGATTACTCGCGTCAAGGCTTACTTCATCAATCAGATGAGAGAGCTGGTAGAGGAAGAAGAAGCAATTCTTCAGTACAAGGGCTCCAAGCTTCCGGATGAGATGCTCATTTCCGCCAAGAAGAACGGTTTCTCCGACAAGTACCTGAGCCAGTTGCTTCAGGTTTCCGAGGATTCCATTCGTGAGCAGCGTATTGCTCTGGGCGTAGAAGAAGCTTGGGAGGGTGTACATGTTAGCGGTACCGAGGACAGTGCTTACTACTACTCTACTTACAACGCCCCCGATAAGAATCCGGTATCCACAGACAAGCCGAAAATTATGATTCTCGGTGGCGGTCCTAACCGTATCGGTCAGGGTATCGAATTTGACTACTGCTGTGTTCATGCATCTCTTGCACTGAAGAAGCAGGGCTTTGAAACCATTATTGTTAACTGTAATCCGGAGACCGTATCTACCGACTACGATACCTCTGACAAACTGTATTTCGAGCCTCTGACCCTAGAGGACGTTCTCAGCATTTATAAGAAGGAGAAGCCGGTAGGCGTTATCGCTCAGTTCGGTGGACAGACTCCCTTGAATCTTGCAGCTGACCTTGAGAAGAACGGCGTGAAGATTCTCGGAACCGCTCCTTCCGTAATTGACCTTGCGGAGGACCGTGACTTATTCCGTGCCATGATGGAGAAGCTGGAGATTCCCATGCCCGAATCCGGAATGGCAACTACCGTGGAAGAAGCACTTGAAATCGCTCATAAGATCGGTTATCCTACTATGGTTCGTCCGTCCTATGTATTGGGCGGTCGCGGTATGGAAGTCGTATATGACGACCAGGGCATGACTGAATACATGAATGCCGCAGTTGGCGTTACACCGGATCGTCCGATTTTGATTGACCGTTTCTTGAACCACGCATTGGAGTGCGAGGCTGACGCAATCAGCGATGGTACCCATGCATTTGTTCCCGCAGTTATGGAGCACATCGAGCTTGCGGGTGTTCATTCCGGTGACTCCGCTTGTATCATTCCTTCCGTACACATTTCCGAAGAAAATGTTGCTACGATTAAGGAATACACCAAGAAGATTGCCGAAGAGATGCACGTTAAGGGTCTCATGAACATGCAGTACGCTATCGAGAACGGCAAAGTATACGTACTTGAGGCGAATCCTCGTGCCTCCCGTACCGTTCCGTTGGTATCTAAGGTATGTAACATTCGTATGGTACCTTTGGCAACCGACATTATTACATCGGAGATTACCGGCATGCCCTCTCCCGTTCCCGCATTGAAGGAGCAGGTAATTCCCAACTACGGCGTGAAGGAAGCGGTATTCCCCTTCAATATGTTCCCTGAGGTAGACCCGATTCTCGGTCCTGAGATGCGCTCCACCGGTGAGGTACTTGGTTTGTCCTCTTCCTACGGTGAGGCCTTCTATAAGGCGCAGGAAGCAACGCAGTCCAAGCTTCCTCTGGAAGGAACAGTGCTCATCTCCGTAAACCGCAAGGATAAGCCTGAGGTTGTAGAAGTTGCTAAGAGTCTCTACGAAGACGGTTTCAAAATTGTTGCAACCGGTTCCACCTGCGATATCATTTGTGCAGCAGGTATTCCCGCAGAGAAGGTGAAGAAGCTCTCCGAAGGACGTCCCAACGTACTGGATCGTATTACAAACGGTGACTTCCAGTTGATCATCAACTCTCCTGCCGGTAAGGAAAGTATCAACGACGATAGTTACTTGCGTAAGGCTGCGATTAAGGCTAAGATTCCTTATATGACTACTCTTGCTGCCGCTAAGGCAACTGCCGACGGTATCCACTATGTGAAGACCCACGGCAACACGGAGATCAGGTCTCTCCAGCAGCTTCATAGCGAGATTCACGACAAATAATTCTACGCAGTCACAGCGTATCTTACATGCCACGGTGTTTTTTCGCCGTGGCATTTTTGATATTTCATCTCCCACTTTTTCATCTCATTATACTACCTTTCATATTTCACTTGACATATGTCTCTTCACATGATAGTATACATCGTGAACTGTTTACATTGTGAACTGTTTATATTGTACAACTAACGTATCGTAAGACGCATACATTTTGCGAACACCGATACAGTGAAATGGAGTAAACACATTATGATTCCGACAAATGAACGGCTACTCGATGCTTGGCTTCGATTGTCTACGACGATCATTAATCCCCGCGTCGTGTACGCACTTTCCTACAACGAGTCTTTGGTATGCAACGTTTTATATCGCCATCGGAACACCCCCGACAAGCCTTTGACTGCCACGGACTTATGCAACGAAACCAAGATGCTGAAATCACAGATGAACCGCATCTTAAATCGTCTTGAGGAGAAGCAGATGATTATCCGTCGGCGTTCCACCGAAGATCGCCGCATGGTATATATCTCTTTGAACCCGGACAATCTATCTGCATACGAAGAACAACATGCCCGCATTGTAACACTGTTAGACAACATTATCGAACGGCTTGGTCCGGAGAAGACCGCAGAAGTCATCGATAATTTCGATGAGATTTCAGACATTGCCGATGAATTATTATCAAGATAAGGAGACTACTTATGATTCGTATATTAGTTGATTCCTCTTCCGATTATACCTTGGAGGAGTTAAGAGAACGTAACTTTTCTTTGGTTCCTTTGAATATTATTATGGGCGATACCAGTCATTTGGACTGCGTAGAATTGACTCGTAAGGAAGTGTATGAGTACATGATGAATTCCGATGATGTACCCAAGACCTCTCAGCCCTCGCCCGAAAGCTTTTTGCAGGAATTTAAGATTGCTAAGGAGCATGGGGATCAGCTCATCTGTATTCTCATCTCTTCTGCTCTCAGTGGCACGATTCAGAGCGCCACTTTGGCTAGGACCATGGTGGATTACGATGGCATTTACATTGTGGATGCTCTTACTACCACTCATGCCATTCGTATCATGGCAGAGTATGCTCGCAAGATGATTGCAGACGGTGTGGAAGCTCCCGAAATCGTGGAGCGCTTGGAGGCCATGAAGTCTAAGACGCGCATTTGCGCTGCCGTAGACACCTTGGAATATCTGTGCAAGGGTGGTCGCGTCAGCAAAGCTGCAGCTTCCATCGGAGAACTTGCCAACATCAAGCCTATGATTACCGTAACCAAAGAAGGCGAGGTAAGCGTTATCGGAAAATGCTTGGGCAAGGCCAAAGCAATCAGCAACATCCTAAAGTATATGCAGGAGCACCCGGTTGACACTGCATTCCCCCTTTATACCCTCTTCTCCTACCACGAAGACAATTGTATTCGCATGGAAGAGAAGCTTCAGGCGAATGGCTACTCTATTAGCGAACGCGTAGAGCTTGGCGCTACCATCGGCGTTCATGTGGGTCCCGGAGCATTTGCCGTTATCTACGTTGAGAAATAAGAAGGAGTCCGGATACACTTATGAATCCTTTTATGAAATTATATTGCAGAACCTTTCAAACGGTTTTCCGCTTGGCACTTCCTATCTTGCCCTACCGGGAGCCTAAGATTTTAGATGATATGACCGGTGTTGCAAGCGCGCTACGAAGCAAGAAGATTTCCCGTGTATTGATTGTCACCGATCACAGTATTGCTTCACTGGGACTGCTGAACAACTTGAAAGATGCACTTGCAAGTTATAACATTGCTTATACGATTTACCAAGATACCGTTCCCAATCCCACCATTAAGAACGTAGAAGCTGCCAAGCAGATGTATTTGGACAACAACTGCGGTGCTGTCATCGGCTTCGGTGGTGGTTCCTCTATGGACTGTGCCAAGATTGCCGCAGCCCGTATAGCCAAGCCGAAGCAGGCAGTACCACAGATGCGTGGAATTTTGAAGATTCTGCACAAGCTTCCCCTTCTGATTGCTGTACCTACCACCGCCGGTACCGGAAGTGAGACAACCTTGGCTGCGGTAATTACCGATGATGAGACACACCACAAGTATCCCATCAACGATTTCAGTTTGATTCCCAGGTATGCAGTTTTGGATTACCGCGTAACTACCGGTCTTCCAAAGCACATTACAAGCACTACCGGCATGGACGCTTTGACTCATGCAGTGGAAGCCTACATCGGCCGAAGCACCACCAAGCACACCCGTGCCATGGCTGTGGAAGCAGTCACTTTGATTCGCCGCTATTTGAAGCGTGCTTACAACAATGGTCAAGACGTGGAGGCAAGAAAGGGTATGCTCCGTGCCGCATATTGCGCCGGAATCGCATTTACCCAATCCTACGTAGGCTACGTTCACGGTGTTGCTCACTCTCTGGGTGGACAATACGGAACGCCTCATGGACTTGCAAATGCGGTGATACTTCCTCATTTCCTTGACCGCTACGGAGAAGCATGCCATAAGCGCTTGGGAGAATTGGCACGCATTTGTGAAATCGCCCCCAAAGAGGCAAACGACCGTCAGGCGGCAGAAGCATTTATCGCTTGGGTACGCGAGATGAACGCGTCCATCGATATTCCTGCCCACATCAGTGGAATTCGCAAGGAAGACATTCCTGTAATGGCTGAACATGCTCACAAAGAGAGCAACCCGCTCTACCCTGTTCCCCTGCTTATGAATGCCAAAGAATTGGAGACCATGTACACTGTTATCTCCGCGGAGCATGCAGTAAGCAATAAACGCACAGCATAGTGTGCGAAACCGCTATCCAAACCACGATACAATAGATTGGAGAATCCCATGAACATACAACAACTGGCGGAAGCACAACAAACTTACTTCCGCACACATGCCACATTTGACGTGTCTTTTCGTCTGGAGATGCTTCGCAAACTGAAGCAAGCCATTCGTACCCACGAGGCAGAGATTCTCGAAGCTCTGCGACTGGATCTCGGCAAATCCTCCACCGAAGCCTACATGACCGAAATCGGCATGACCCTCAGTGAGATTTCCTATCTCCTGCGCCATACGCGCAAATGGGCTCGCAATCGCAGAAAGCCCACGGTTTTGGCCAATTTTCACGCCAAGAGTTTCACCGTGCAGGAACCTTATGGTAGCGTTCTGATTATGTCCCCCTGGAACTACCCGTTCCTCTTGTGCATAGAGCCACTGGCAGGCGCCATGGCAGCCGGAAACTGTTGTGTGCTGAAGCCTTCCGCATATTCTCCTAATACGTCCAAGGTCATCGCCACCATGATTCGTGAGATATATCCGCCCGAGTACGTGGCTGTAGTGGAAGGTGGGCGTGCGGAAAATGCCCAGCTCTTGGATACACGCTTTGATTATATCTTCTTCACCGGCGGCGTTACCGTAGGCAAATTGGTTATGGAGAAGGCTGCTGCCAATCTCACCCCCGTCACGTTGGAGTTGGGCGGCAAGAGCCCTTGTATCATTGACAACACCTGCAACCTGAAGCTTGCGGCAAAACGCCTGGTGTTCGGCAAATACCTGAATTGTGGACAGACTTGCATCGCCCCAGACTATGTATTCGTTCACCAAGACCGTCACGACGCTCTCCTTGTGGAGATTAAGAAGCAGATTACCGCCATGTTCGGTGAGGAGCCTCTTAAGAACCCCAACTACGGGAAGATAATTAACGAGAAGCATTTTGAGCGAATTCGCGGTTTGATTTCCGAGGACAAATTAGTGGTTGGTGGCGTCAGCAATCCGGATACTCTTCAGATTGCTCCCACCGTACTTGACAACGTTACTGCCGAAGATGCGGTAATGAAAGAGGAGATCTTCGGTCCTATTATGCCCATTCTCACCTACGAATCCTTGGACGAAGTAGAGAACTTCATCACTTCTCGCGAGAAGCCCTTGGCACTCTATCTCTTCACTTCCGACAAGAACACGGAACAACGGTTTCTGCGTTATGTCTCCTTCGGTGGCGGGTGTATTTGCGATACTATCAACCACATTGCTTCCAACGATATGGGCTTCGGCGGTGTGGGTCACAGCGGTATGGGCTCCTATCACGGCAAGAAGAGTTTCGATACCTTTAGCCACGAGAAGAGCATCCTAAAGAAATATCAGTGGATTGACCTCCCCATGCGTTATCAGCCCTACAAAGGCTTGTACGACCGGTTAATTCGCTTTTTCCTCAAATAAGCCCAAACTGCCCGACACTCTTCACTGAGTTGTCGGGCAGTTCATTTACTCTATTATGATCTCATCACCACTGTGGACATAGGTTAACCGCTCTCCCATTATGTTCTTCATCAAGGCAAACGGATATTCACCGGTACAATGACCCGTATAATAACGCGTGGAAGTCTCATGTAGTTGTCGCGCCGTCTCTACAATTCGTGCTTCCTCATCCGAAGTATAGTCTCCCTGCTTCTTCATATGGAATCCACTAATCATTACATCCGGCTCGCCACCGTACAACTCTCGGTAACGACTTAAAATGTTCAGCACACCGTTGTGAGCGCAACCGGACATGAGCACCCTCTTCCCTTCACAAGAGATGACCAAACATTGCTCATGATCAAAGGTATCCGGTACATAATCCTCGCCCACCTTCTTCGTCAGACCATCATTTCCCGCAGGCCACAATCGACGTCCCCGTATGTCCGAAAACAATTGCAGCTCCTCATCAATCGTGCACTCACCGGATACCCATATCACCTGAGGTAATTCAGCGATTTCAGGGGAAATACCGATATATTTCTGCTGGTCGGGATACGAGTGATAATACGGAAGTTTCGCTTTCTCGTGGATGAAAATGCGCGCCGTTGAGTTCTTCTTCACAAATCCCGGAATCCCACCGGCATGATCGTAATGTCCGTGACTGAGCACCACGGTATCTACCTTGGACAGTTCAATTCCCAGGCGGCATGCATTCTCCAAAAAAGCATCCGAGGCCCCGGTATCCACCAACAGGCGACGCTTCTCCGTCTCCACATAGAAACTCAGACCGTGTTCCGCAATACAACCGGAGTTTCCCTCCGTATTCTCAATAAGATTCACGATTCGAAGCATTTACACCACTCTCCTTCGAATGCAACTATCATCAATGTCGTCAACCGACGCATAACCGGTACGTGCCATAACACCTCGCAATTCCCCTGTCATACGTGCCATAGCTGCGGCGGCTCCTTCTACACCATTCTCCTTCAAGGGCCCCATCAAGGCACGTCCCACGCCCACCGCATGCGCTCCCAAAGCCAATGCCTTGAAGGTATCCATACCGGACTCAATATCACAATCCACAAAGATTTCGAGGCGACCTCCTACGGCCTCTACGATCTCCGGCAACACCTGCAACGGCGGTACGGCGTAATCCATAATGCCGTGATGGTGAGACACCACAATGCCTGCTGCGCCGATTTCCGCGCATTTCACCGCATCCTCGACACTCAGTACTCCTTTCACTACAAAAGGCAAATCTGTTGCCTGTACGAAGCTTCTGAGTTCATCCGTGGACTTAGGGCGCATGGGCAAGCCGAGTACAACGTCATATTCACCGCTTCCGGTAAATGCATGGTCAATGTCCATGCCTACCGCTGTAACACCACAGGCTTCTGCATGGCGCAATTTGCGAAACACCTCCGTATTGTCTGCATGGGGCTTAATAATCTTCACCACATCAGCTCCCGTGGCACAGATACGCCGAAGTTCCTCGTCCTCACCCATACCGCACCAGTACAGTGCCCCTACAGACTTGGCCGCCTCCGCCAGCTTCACCATCCCATCCTCACAAGTATTGCCCAGATGCGACAACGCCGCCGTCATCACCGGTGTCTCGTATTCCTTCCCGAGGATGCGCACCTTCGTAGACGGACGAACCGCATCCAAATGACGCATGGTCAATAGTATCTGTTCGAAATAATCTCTCGTTATCTTATCCGAATTGCCGTTACCCATAACTACCTCCGTACATATGCTTTCAGTCGTTCTCTCACGTATGCCATACTGGCAACATACTCCTCTTCGGAGTGCAAATGCTCAATGAACACCGGCATCTCCGGATCCACCTCATTGATCTTATGAGCATAATACTCTAGGTTCATCGCCCCTTGCCCACAAGGAAGCTCCTGCACCTGAAAGGTAAATTCCTGCCCAAGCAACACGTCCTTAATATGGCAACTGCGAATCTGCGATCCCAGCTTCGAAAATGTCTCATCCATGAACCGCTCCTGCCCAAAATACCTGTGATGGGAGCACATCCAATTTGCCATGTCCATATGCACCGCAAAATGCGCTCTTCCCACATCCGCCATGAGCTTCGCATACTCCTCAGGTCCCGTGGGAATCATCCAAGGCATGGGCTCAATGGTATAATCGGTTCTCTGTGGCTTCGCTGTGTCGATAATCCGTTGAAGCGAACTCACAACTTTCTCATAGAATGCTTCCGAAAAATTCTCCGCATATCCCCCGTCCCACCGAGGTCCCGCCGCTCCGGTCACATTGACACAACATCGAGCTCCCACATAGTCTGCGAGCCGCAACTGCTCCACGCATCGGGTCAATGCCGCCTCACGCACAGCCGTTTCTTCCGCCACAGGACTGCACCAAGCCCCCACTTCTCCAATGGTAATGTCATATGCTTTCGCCGCCTCCGCATAGGCAGTAATCATCTTGTCTCCCGCAGTATAATCCACGGGAAATATCACGGCATCACATCCTAAAGCCTTCGTCTTCTCTGCCCATTCTACAGGAGTAGAGTGCTGTAATGTCGCGGAAATCCCCAATCTCATAACCGTCTCCTCTCCGGCGTGCTATGACCTCGTCGCACGCCTCTGTATCTCATTGTTAGTTGTCGTTCTCCACAGCAATCTGGCACATCTTCATGGCCGCCAATGCATTTGCATGTGTCTCCGGCGTCACACCCGCACAGCATGCCGCATCCACGCGAACCGGCACCTCCGGAAGAAATGCCTTGGCAATCATAGCATTGGAGATCACGCAAATGTCCGTACAGAGTCCTACCAAGGTAATCTCCTCAATCGGCTCCTGCCCATTCTTCGCCCGGAGATATGCTCCCAACTCCGAGGAACCGAAGGTCACCTTATCAATGATATTCTCCGTCACCAGCGGTGTCAACTCATCACAGATCTGCCAACCGTCGGTTCCGCGAATGCAATGAGGCACCGGAAGATTCCGTCCTTCCTGGGTCTCCATATAATTCTCTTCGTGGGTGTCTCTGGTGAACAACACCTCACCGTCAAATTGTTCAATCTTCTCCTTCACCTTCGGAACAATGGCGACTGCCTCCGCCGTACCCAAAGCACCGTCAATGAAATCCTTCTGCATGTCTACCACAACCAATAATTTTGCCATATTGCACTCCGTCCTTTCCTCATTTCTTTCAGTATAATACCTTTGTAAGCAAATCTCAATGGGATATAGCATCTCCCCTATGCATAATACGGACAACGTTCCTTCAAGCACTGATTATTGCAATCAGAGTGTGTACATTGAACCTCCCCAAAGGACATCTCCACACCAAAATGTTCTTTCACAAATTCCACCGCACTGCGGATGGCTGTGTAGGAGTTTCGCTTGCAACATCTCGGACCACCGATCACACCGATATTATGTAACGCTGACGAGGTCATCTGATTCGACAAACCCCACTCACGCCCTGCTAGAGGCGTAGACCCAGTAACAATGGAGACAAACATGCCGGCGCTGATGCCCGCACCGCATGCGCCCCAGAAGCCACAGGCACCACCTGGCACTTGCTTCCCTCTAGCCTGCATCTCCGAAAGCGCCGCTCCCAGGTCCACATCCCCGCCGGCATTTTTGTATGCGGTAAGCAGTGATGCTCCTACGAGAATATGGTGCTCCGGCCCATGCATATGACAGAAAGGCAACGCCATAAGCTTGCGAAGAACTACAACCGGGTTATCCGAAGGCTCCTCCAGACACACGGCGAAGATTTGGTCAATGCCCCGTGTATGGCACTGGTTGCATACATAATGCCCTCCTGTGCACCTAGTTCGACTCATTTCCCACTTATGGCAAATGGCACACTCCATCATCTCCTCTTCCTTCCGATATTCCAAGGCCGCGCCACACATCAAACATTCTTCACTCATAGTCTCCCTCCTCTACAATAACGTAAATCGACTCTTCTCAAACTGCAACAAACCGTCGTCCCGCATCTTGCACAGTTCATTTGACATGGCACTACGATCCACGGATAAGAAGTCCGCCAACTGTTGGCGATTAAACGGAATCTCAAATGTTGGGCTTCCTGCCCGCTTAGACTGCTCCGACAGGTACGACAACAGCTTCTCTCTTGTGGTACGCTGTGCCATATGATTCAGCTTGCGCGTCAGCGCGCGGTTCTTGGCGGAAATGGCCACAAAGAGATTCTGCACCACCATGGTATGAAAGCGGCAAGCCGACGGACATACGGTGAGGACTCGGCGAATATCAAAGCAAATGATCACGCTATCCTCCACCGCCACCACATCGTGGAGAAGGGGCTCCCCACCGGGTGTGGCATAGGCTTCCCCAAAGAGTTCTCCTTCCGAAATCATATTCATAATGCTTCGATTGCCCCAATAATCGTCCTTCTGAAGGTGAAGCTTGCCCTTCACCAAGACACAGATACAGTCCGGTTGCTCCCCTTCTCGGAAGACATATTCGCCCTTGTGAAAATTGCGTTTCTTCGCCTGTAGACACCCCAGCATGGCTGTAATCTCCTCTTCTCCCACACCGGAAAAGAGCTTGGTTCTACGTAGTATCGATAAATATTCGTTCATTTCCCCTCCATTGTTGCAAATACAACAGACTTGTTAGAAATATTATAATATACTATAAGCACAAACACAAGATGATATTCGATTTTCGAATTGTATTTTCAACGGAGGTTTTGAAACGGAGGTTTACTATGATAAGAAAGATTATTAAGATCAACGAAGAATTATGTAACGGTTGCGGCATCTGCGCCGATGCCTGTCATGAAGGTGCCATCGGCATTGTTAACGGAAAAGCAAAGCTTCTTCGGGAAGACTACTGCGACGGTTTGGGAGATTGTCTACCCACCTGTCCTACCGGTGCCATTTCCTTCGAGGAACGGGAGGCACTTGCCTATAACGAAGCTGCGGTAAAGGCCGCACAAGCAGTGAAGACCACAAAAACACCTCTTCCCTGCGGATGTCCCGGAACCAACGTTAAGACCTTGAATCGCACGCAAGTGGCTAGCTGTGATACCGGAATTCGCTCCGTAAGCCGACTGACCCAATGGCCGGTGCAGATCAAACTGGTACCGCCCACAGCTCCTTACTTTGACGGTGCCAAGCTCTTGATTGCCGCTGACTGTACTGCTTACGCATACGCGAATTTCCACGAGGATTTTATTAAGAACCGCATTACCCTTATCGGCTGTCCCAAACTAGACATGGTGGACTACACCGATAAGCTGACGCAGATCATCGCAAATAATAACATCCTCAGTGTCATCGTAGTACGCATGGAGGTGCCTTGCTGCGGCGGTATCGAGCATGCCACTAAGCAGGCGCTACAGAACAGCGGGAAGTTCATTCCTTGGAACGTTGTAACCGTAGGCATCGACGGAAGCTTGGTAGAGTAGTCCCGGCACAATGCACGCTCATTTCCCACTACGCTTCTACTACCCTACACCGCGTTCCCCTGTGGGAACCCTCCCACAGGTGTGCTGGGTGTGGTGTAGTACATACCAAGTGGCGAGTTAACATGTGCATTGTCCGATCTCCCACTGCTTTCCTTGACTTTTGGCGCTCTCCCAAATATACTGGTGTTGGAGACGTTTGTCTACATTTCACCTTAGAGAGGCACCATATGAACCCTTACAAACACACCGTACAATATTACAAAACCGACAAGATGGGCATCACCCACCATTCCAATTACATTCGCTTTATGGAGGAGGCTCGCGTTAACTTTCTTCAGCGCATCGGCTGGGGTTATGACAAGATGGAACAGGAGGGCGTCATCTCCCCTGTCACAAGCGTAACTTGCAACTACAAGAAGACTAGCACATTTGCCGACGAGATCGAAATTACGGTGCGGGTTGCCGAGGTTACTCGCGTGAAGCTATCGCTTTCGTATACTATGACTTCCTACGGGGAGATCATCTGTACCGCAGAGAGTTCGCACTGCTTTCTCTCGGAATCCGGGAAACCCCTCAGCATTCAGAAGCGGTATCCGGAGTTCTACGACCTGCTCTACAAGTTGGCAGAGGAGTGACTCTCATTTACACTCCTGTTGACGCCTCATGATTCTTCGCCAATTCACGTAGCCGTACAGGTCATTTGCAAGAAACATAACGAAGCAAATGACTACCGAGAGGTAAGACATCTCCTCCATGGTGGCCAAGCACCACAGAACAATGAGTACGATGTCATTTGCCGCATACGCCAGGGCAAAATACGGACTGCGCTTGTATGTCAGGTACACCGCCATGAAACTGGTAGTCACCGAAATGGTGCTGGGGATTATGTTGGCCGTATGAAACCACTCCAACACAAAATAAAACAACACAGTGACAACCACGGTCAACACCATCATAAACCGCCACTCCTCTCGCTGAAGTCGGTGTACCGCCACTTCGGCTTTGTTCCCCTGATACGGATGGCGCAACCATGAAATCAACGAAAATAGTGCCATAGGGGCGGTCATGCCCAAGTAAGTAATCATTTCACCGTAGTATGCAAATGTGTAGGATATCGCTCCATATAACACACTGAACACAATCATCAGAAACTGCCCGAAGGGATTGCCCTTGGCATTGAAGATGAGGGACGTGGTACCAATGAGAGACGCTGTAAGGGTCAAGTAGTTTTCTCGGTCAAATAGAACAAAGGATATCACAATGAGTCCCACGGAAATCCCCCACAATGCCAGCTCTCCTTTTGAAAAATAACGCTTCATTCTACACAAGTAGTCCATAGATCATCCTCACTTTCACAGCATTACACAACGTATATTCTCGGCATGCAATCCGCACACTAAGATACTTATCGGACGCACTTCCCGATTAAGAAAAAAACGCCCGCACGCACATCTTCTAAGACCTAACGATGTACGAACGGACGCTATCGCATCTCACTACCCGGTGGCAGTAACTCATATCATATTCACAATTGGTGCAAACTCCGAAGAGTATGAAACCGATGCTTATATTGCCACAGATTCGGTGGAATGTCAAGACGATTCCCTTTACAAATGCACTGCATTTTGATATAATTATTGAAATACAATTTCGCAATCCTGACATTAAGCTTCGGCTGCGTGAAAGGTGCGCTTGATGGTTATGAATTAGATTATCACGGGATTACTATACCATTACCGCACCTATGTTCAGGTGCGGTAATTTTTGTTAGGAGGACGGTATGGTTACACGAGTAGCGGTAATGAGTATCATTGTAGAGGATCACGACAGTACGGAGAAGCTGAATCAGATTCTTCACGACCATGGGGAGTATATCATCGGTCGTATGGGCATCCCCTATCGCAAACGAAACATCAGTATTATCTCCATTGCATTGGATGCACCACAGGATGTCATCTCCGCCATATCCGGTAAGATCGGCAACCTCCACGGTGTCAGCGTCAAGACGGCCTATTCCGGAGTACTCAGTAATGATAACACAGCTGATTGATCGTCTGGCCACCACACACCACCTAGAGCCGGAGGAATATGCTTATCTCATCCGACACCGCACACCGAAAGCCGCAGAAGCATTGGCGAAACAGGCCGTCGCCGCACGCACGAAGATCTACGGCAACTCCGTATATGTGCGTGGCTTGGTGGAGATCAGTAACATTTGCCGCAACGACTGCTACTACTGCGGGATTCGCAGAAGCAATGCAAAATGCAACCGCTACCGCCTCACTCCCCGGGACATCCTGGACTGCTGCATGGAAGGCTATGCCCTTGGATTTCGCACCTTCGTCCTGCAAGGCGGAGAGGATGCATGGTTTACCGATGAGCGTCTGTGCACCCTAATCGGAGACATCAAGAACTCGTGTCCCGATTGCGCGGTTACCTTATCCCTGGGGGAACGAAGTCGTGATAGTTATCAACGGCTGTATGATGCAGGGGCAGATCGCTATCTTCTGCGCCACGAAACCGGCGACCGAGCGCATTACGAAACACTTCACCCGGCGGAGCTTAGCTACGACAACCGTATGCGTTGCCTCCATGACCTGAAGGACATCGGTTATCAAGTAGGCTGTGGCTTCATGGTGGGCTCCCCCGGACAGACCGTGGAATGCTTAGCAAAGGACCTGGCATTTGTGGAACATTTCAAGCCGGATATGTGTGGCATCGGCCCCTTCATCCCTCAGGCGGACACTCCCTTCGGGCATGAACCTGCGGGAATGCTGGAGCCTACTTGCTACCTTCTGTCCATCCTCCGGTTGATTCACCCGCCGATGTTGCTACCTGCTACCACTGCTCTTGGCTCCATCGATCCCTTTGGTCGCGAGAAGGGCATTCTAGCCGGGGCAAATGTGGTGATGCCTAACCTATCTCCCACCTCGGTGCGGAGCAAATACCTTCTCTATGATGGCAAACTCACCGACGGTGCCGAATCGGCTCAGAGCCTCTCTCTGCTCCGAGAACGTATGGCATCCATCGGTTACGAAGTAAATACCGCCCGAGGCGATATTATATTATAACGACAATATTCTGACGTGAAAGAAGTACCGCATAGAGGTGCCTCTGACACATACGAAAGGAGCACTATTATGGCAATTTACAATCCAAAATCTCTAAAGGCAGAGGAATTCATTAACGACCAGGAGATTCTCGCCACCTTGGCCTATGCCGAAGAGAACAAACGCAACATCCCACTCATTGATGAGATTCTTGAAAAGGCTCGTCCCGTGAAGAAGGACAAGGGCTACGTCTGTGCAGGACTTACCCACCGAGAAGCATCGGTACTACTGGCCTGTGATATTCCCGAGAAGATCGAAGAAATCTACAAAATCGCGGAGGAGATTAAGCTTGCTTTCTACGGCAACCGCATCGTCATTTTTGCACCACTGTACTTATCCAACTACTGCATTAACGGCTGTGTCTACTGCCCGTATCACCGCCAGAACAAGCACATTCCCCGCAAGAAGCTGACCCAAGAAGAGGTCAAAGCAGAGGTCATCGCGTTGCAAGATATGGGACACAAGCGATTGGCCATTGAAGCAGGGGAGGACCCGAAGAATAACCCCATTGAGTACATCTTGGAGTGTATTAAGACCATTTACTCCGTACATCACAAAAACGGTGACATTCGCCGTGTCAACGTAAATATTGCGGCTACCACCGTGGAGAATTATCGCAAGCTGAAGGACGCCGGTATCGGCACGTACATCCTCTTTCAGGAGACGTACCACAAAGAGAGCTACGAACAGCTTCATCCTACGGGACCGAAGCACGACTACTGCTATCACACTGAGGCCATGGATCGTGCCATGGAGGGCGGTATTGACGACGTAGGTTTGGGTGTATTGTTCGGACTGGAACTGTACAAATACGAATTTGCCGGACTTCTCATGCACGCAGAGCACCTAGAAGCAGTACACGGCGTAGGTCCTCACACCATCAGCGTTCCTCGTCTTAAGCGGGCGGACGATATTGATCCCGATCAGTTTGATAATGGTATTGACGACGAGACATTTGCCCACATTACCGCTTGTATTCGCTTAGCGGTACCTTATACCGGTATGATTATCTCCACCCGTGAAACCGAAGAGGTTCGCTCCAAGCTTCTGCGCCTTGGTATCTCTCAGGTATCCGGCGGTTCTCGTACTTCCGTGGGCGGCTATGCCGGTTACTCTGCCGACGAGCGTCCCCACGACACCGAACAGTTCGATGTCTCCGATCAACGTAGCCTGGACGAGGTGGTTCGTTGGCTTATGGAAAATGGCCACATCCCCTCCTTCTGTACCGCATGTTACCGGGAAGGACGTACCGGTGACCGATTCATGAGTCTATGCAAGAGCGGACAGATTCTCAACTGCTGCCACCCCAACGCTTTGATGACTTTGGCAGAGTACTTACAGGACTACGCTTCCAAAGAAACCAAGGCTGTAGGCTATCCTATGATCGAACGGGAGTTACCGCGCATTCCCAGAGAGACCAATCGTGAGATTTGCGCACGGAATATTGAAGAAATCAAAAATTCCAATCGTCGCGATTTCCGGTTCTAAAGCGGCAATATTGCATTTTTCATAATATGAGGTAACCTTATGGGACTAAATGAAACCACATCGGCAGAGCGTCTGCACATCGGCTTCTTCGGCCTACGCAATGCCGGCAAATCAAGCCTAGTAAATGCCGTCACCGGACAAGACTTGTCGGTGGTGTCCGATGTTCGCGGCACAACCACCGACCCGGTGAAGAAGGCTATGGAACTACTGCCCTTAGGGCCGGTGGTTATTATTGATACCCCCGGTCTGGACGACGAAGGTGAGTTAGGTGCACTACGTGTGGAGAAGGCTCGGCGCATCCTGTCTATGACCGATCTGGCTGTATTGGTAGTTGACGCTACGCAAGGACCGGGCACACTGGAGCAAGACCTAATTAACGATTTCCGCGCTCGAAAGATTCCCTACGTCATTGCCTATAACAAGGCAGACCTTCTGACCGAACGCCCTTCTCTCCCTGAGGAAGGCATCTTCGTCAGTGCCGTTACCGGTGAAAATGTCAGAGAGCTGAACGAGCGCTTAGGCGCATTTGCGCAAGTACAGAAGAAAGAACGGGTTCCGGTGTCCGATCTGTTGTCTACGGGCGATATGGTTCTGCTGGTAACTCCCATTGACGAAGCGGCACCCAAGGGACGCTTAATTCTCCCGCAGCAAATGGTACTTCGGGACCTACTGGACGCCCACTGTATTCCGATACTCTGTCAGGTAGAGGAACTGGAAGCTACACTCTCGCACATCACACCGAAGATGGTTATTACCGATTCTCAGGCATTTGGCCCGGTCAGCAAGATTGTTCCTAGGGACATCCCTCTAACGTCCTTCTCCATCCTTATGGCACGTTACAGAGGGGATCTGCGAACACTAATCGACGGTGCTTCTCTCCTGTCACGCCTACGCACGGGGTACAAGGTACTGATCTGCGAAGGCTGTACCCACCACCGCCAGTGCGGCGACATCGGAACAGTGAAATTACCGGCGTGGATTCGTCAGTTCAGCGGTGCAGAACCGGAGTTTCACTTCACTTCCGGCGGAGACTTCCCGCGGGACCTTAGCGACTATACCCTCATGGTTCACTGCGGCGGTTGTATGCTAAATGAACGGGAGATGCACTATCGCATGGAGGCCGCCGCACAGGCCGGTGTTCCTATCGTTAATTACGGTATTGCCATTGCGCATATCCACGGGATTCTGAAACGTAGCTTGGAACCGTTTCCGGGCATACAGGCGATGCTGGAGGAATAAAGGAATTGAATCATATTCATCTGTAGTTGCACAAAAACATCCCTGCCTTAGTTCCATAGTCATAAAGAAGTAGAACCCGTGAAGAATTTCTTCACGGGTTATTTTAATACTCACAGATAAATTGGAAATTGAAACTCCGGTAAACTGAAATTTTATGCACTTTTTATTATAGTTTTTTCCACATAAATAATTCTTGCTTCCTTTGTTTTAAACTAACCTCATGATTGTTATTATAGAAACCAACAAACTCAAAAAGAATGCCCAAACTGGTCAATGCACCTGCCACAAAATCATCTATCGGATTATTAAAAATCGTTGCCAATACTCCAAATTGATGATTTAAAATAACAAGAAAAAAACAAATACCACCTATAATAAAGCATTTATTTATCTTCTTTCTTTTTACTTCTTTTTCACTGTTGCTATATTCTGCAACTTTCAATACAGTTTCTTTTAATTCTTCATTCATTTTCTCGCTTTTCCTTTCTCCATCTAATAACTCTCGCAAATCAATTTCATAATAATCTGCCATCTCAATAAGTGTATCTAAATCAGGCATATTATTACCTGTTTCCCATCTTGATACAGACCTTCGAGATACATTAAACTGTTCTGCAAGTTGTTCCTGAGTAAGCCCTTTCTCTTTACGAAGTTCTTTCAAGAATTCTCCAATTTTTATTTGATTCATATTTCTGACCTCCTTGAAAAACATCGTATCTACTACCCACTAAAAAGTACAGGACACAAAGCGAGCAATGCCCTATTTTACTTGATGAGACACTTCATGTCTACTTCTATTATCACTTAAGAAACTTCAAATTCATCAAACTGATTATAGCATATACACTGCAAAAATCAATTTCTCAAGTAACGAAAAACCACTTTTGACATAAGTATCAAAAGTGGCTTTTCACTTCTATATGACTATTTTACTTTACACAGAGGCGTTTTTCTATCGATCCTTACTTAAAGTACTTCACACCGCTCTCGAAGATTCTCTGGTTCTGTTCGCCGGTGATGTTCATTGCCACACCGGTACCGCGACGCTCGGAGTGTGCCATCTTACCAAGCACACGACCATCGGGAGAGGTAATACCTTCGATTGCCCAGTAGGAACCATTGGGATTGTAATCCTCGTTCATAGTCGGGTTTCCGTTAATGTCTACATACTGGGTCGCAATCTGACCGTTGTCGTAGAGCTTCTTAAGCCAAGCATCATTTGCCACGAAACGACCTTCGCCGTGAGATGCCGGAATGGAGTATACGCCACCGAGGGTTGCTTCCATAAGCCAAGGGCTCTTGTTGGTTACGACCTTGGTGTATACGGACTTGCTGATATGACGACCGATGTTGTTCATAGCAAGGGTCGGGCTATCCTCGGTCTGAGGAACGATCTCACCGTAAGGTACAAGTCCCAACTTGATGAGTGCCTGGAAACCGTTACAGATACCAAGTGCCAAACCGTCTCTCTCCTTCAGGAGCTCATTTACCGCATCGCTGATGCGAGGATTACGGAACGCCGTTGCGATGAACTTACCGGAACCGTCGGGCTCGTCGCCTGCGGAGAAACCGCCGGGGAACATAAGAATCTGTGCTTCCTTAATTGCCTTCTCGTAAGCTGCTACGGACTCCTTAATGTCCTCTTCGTTGCGGTTACGGAATACCACGGTGTTCACATCTGCACCTGCACGCTGGAATGCAAGCAGGGTGTCGTACTCACAGTTGGTACCTGGGAATACGGGAATGAATACCTTCGGTCTTGCTACCTTATTCTTAGCCACGAATATGGTCTTCGCATCGTACATTGCTGCGGGAACCTCGGTACCCTCGATTTCTGCTGCCATACCGGACTTGGTGGGGAATACCTTCTCCAGAGTATCGCTGTATGCCTTCTTCGCTTCGCACAAGCAAATCTCCATGTACTCCTCGGATCCCTTCGCCATTCTCCAAGCGATCTTGCCGCTGTCGGTCACACGCCCTACCTTGCGGTATGCAAGACCTGCCTCATCCAGAACTGCGAGCATAGCCTCATCTACTTCTGCCAAAATGCTACCGTATGCAGGAGCAAATGCTTCCTTCATGGTTACGCAACCACAGAGCTTCACGCCAAGACCATTACCGAATGCCATCTTGCTGACAGCCTCTGCAATACCGTTCTTTCCAAGAGCGTACATGGCACGGAACGCACCCTTGCCTGCAAGCTCATGAATCTTATCATACATTGCCATTGCCTGCTCATAGTCCGGAAGATCGTAAGCATCGCGCTTCATATCGAATACAACCATACGGCTGCCTGCCTGCTTAAATTCGTTGGTAACTACATCGGAGAGCTTCGCAACATCCACTGCGAAAGAAACCAATGTGGGCGGTACATCGATATCATTGAAGGAACCGGACATGGAGTCCTTGCCACCGATGGACGGAAGTCCCAATTTCACCTGTGCCTGATATGCACCGAGAAGTGCTGCAAGAGGCTCGCCCCAACGCTTGGGATCATTGCCGAGTCTGCGGAAATACTCTTGGAAAGTGAAACGAATCTTGCGGAAATCACCGCCGGCTGCCACAATCTTAGCCACGGAGCTCATGACTGCATAAGCGGAACCGTGGAAAGGGCTCCAAGAGGACAGGTACGGGTCGAATCCGTAGCTCATCATCGTTACGGTATCGCTGGCACCCTCTAGAACCGGAAGCTTCGCAATCATGGTCTGGGTGGGTGTCATCTGGTACTTACCGCCGTAAGGCATGGTTACCGTTGCGGCACCGATGGAGGAGTCAAACATCTCCACAAGTCCCTTCTTGGAACAGATATTAAGATCGGAAAGCATAGAAAGCCATGCAGCCTTTCTGCCCTCCTTAGTATCATTTACCTCACCGTAGCCGCCCTTCTTATCTACGCTGTGAGCGGTGTAGGAATTGCATGCTTCAAAATAAGAATCTTCCTTGGAAGGAATCTGTACTACAGCAGTAGTCTCTTGATGTGCGCCGTTTGTGTCGAGGAATGCACGGCTGATATTAACGATTTCCTTACCTCTCCATACAAGTACGAGACGAGGCTCCTCGGTAACCTCTGCCACTACCACTGCCTCCAAGTTCTCCTCAGCGGCAAATGCCAGCATAGCATCTACATCCTTCTTATCTACTACGATTGCCATACGCTCCTGAGACTCGGAGATGGCAAGCTCAGTACCGTCAAGACCCGCGTACTTCTTGGGCACGTTATCAAGCTGTACGCGAAGACCTGCTGACAACTCGCCAATAGCTACGGATACTCCGCCGGCACCGAAGTCGTTACACTTCTTAATCAGGGAGCTAACCTCTGCACGACGGAACAATCTCTGCAACTTACGCTCGGTGGGCGCATTTCCCTTCTGTACTTCTGCACCACAAGTATTGATAGACTCCGTGGTATGCTTCTTGGAAGAACCGGTAGCACCACCGCAACCATCACGGCCGGTACGTCCACCCATCAAAATGATGATATCACCGGGATCGCTGTTCTCACGAATAACGTTCTTGCGAGGAGCCGCACCCATAACGGCACCGATCTCCATACGCTTTGCTACGTAGTTCGGATGATAAATCTCATCCACCAAACCGGTAGCCAGACCAATCTGGTTACCGTAAGAGCTGTAACCCTTAGCCGCACCGGTAGTCAGCTTACGCTGAGGAAGCTTGCCCGCAAGAGTATCCTTCAGAGATGCCGTAGGGTCAGCCGCACCGGTTACACGCATTGCCTGATATACATAGCCACGGCCGGAAAGGGGATCACGGATTGCACCGCCAAGACAGGTAGCAGCGCCACCGAAAGGCTCAATCTCCGTAGGATGGTTGTGAGTCTCATTCTTGAAGAACACAAGCCACTCCTCCGTTGCCGCGTTGCCGTCAGCGTCGGTAATCTCCACCGGAACAACAATAGAGCAAGCGTTAATCTCATCGGAAACTTCCATGTCCTCCAACTTGCCTTCTGCACGCAGTTTCTTCATACCGAGAAGTGCAATGTCCATCAAGCTGATAAACTTATCGTCACGACCCTTGTAGAGAATCTCTCTTGCGGCCTTATATTCGTCAAATGCCTGTGCAATAGGCTCTTTGTAGTCTCCTTCTTCGAAGGTAACGTTTGTGAGTTCTGTCTGGAAGGTGGTATGACGGCAATGGTCAGACCAGTAAGTATCCAGTACTCGAATCTCCGTCATGGAAGGATCACGCTTCTCTTCTCCTGCAAAGTACTCCTGAATAAAGAGAAAATCACGGAAAGTCATAGCCAGATTCAAAGAATCGTACAATGCCTTCAAATCAGCTTCTGCCATAGAGGTAAAACCGTCGAAAATCTTCACATCCTCGGGAACGGCGAACTGTGCCACCAAGGTCTCCGGCTTCGTCTCGTCGGTCTCTCTGGAATCCACCGGGTTAATGCAGTAGCTCTTAATGCCCGCAAACTCCTCATCGGTAATACTACCCTTCAAAATATAAGTGGTAGCACTGCGAATGATGGGCTCCTCGGTTTCATTTAACAGCTTCACACACTGCTCTGCGGAGTCCGCTCTCTGGTCGAACTGACCCGGCAAATACTCTACGGAGAATACATAGTCACCATCCTCAGCGGGCAGCTGCTCCTCAAAGAGCACGTCCACCGGGGGCTCGGAAAATACCGTGCCCAACGCCTTCTTGTATGTATCCTCACTAATATTCTCAATGTCATAACGTACAAATACCCGTACCTCAGTCAAGGTATTCAGCCCGAGATAGTCCCGGATTTCTTCCTTCAACTCCTTCGCACGAACGGCAAAAGGAGCCTTCTTCTCAACATAAATTCTACGTACTTGACTCATGTGACCTCCTATAACCATATAATGATGTATGCTCGAATGTAGCTTCTACGTACATTCGAGAGATTGTGGGGTGCCTCGCGATTCCGAAACACCCTCGTATGTAGACAGTATAACATAATTCGATGAAAAAGTGCTAATTATTTTACGTCATGCCTACGATTAGTTTTTCTTATGCTTGCGCATTTTCCCGTCTCGTAGTAAAATGATTTTGCATGATTACGTAATTATCACTTCGGAGGTCTTCTTTATGTTAATAAAATTATTGGATATTACATCCCCTCAGACCATTGCCTACTGTGCCCTAGCCTGCTTTATTCTCAGTTTTCTGCTGACGGTGCTCTTCCTGCAGAAGCTGCAGCCCTGGCTCCCCACCGACGGTGGTCGGGCATTTGCGGTAAATGGTGAGAAGTCCAAGGGTAAGCCTCGGGGTGCCGGTATTATATTCGTTCTCGTTCACGCGGTGCTGTGCTTCATTTTCCTTCCTGTGGATATTGAGATGTGCATTTATCTTGTACTTATTGTGGCTGCCATGCTCAGCGGTTATCTGGACGATGCCAGCGAGAAGCCTTGGGGCGAGCTGAAGAAGGGACTTATCGACTTCCTCATTGCCATTCTTGTGGCGGTTACTTACATACGCAACAACGGAAGCACCCTGTATTTTGCCATCTTCGATGGTTCGGTAGAGCTTCACCCGGTTCTCTACGGAGTACTGGCGGTGATTCTCATCTGGGCTGCCATTAATGTTGTCAATTGTACCGACGGTGTGGACGGCCTGTGTGCTACGTTGTCCGTAGTTTCCCTGCTGTCCTTCTACCTTGTGTTCTCGGAGCTTCTTACGGAGACGTTATACAGCACCACGATTTTGGCGTTCCTGTTGTGCATCATGGGCTACCTGTGGTTCAACGCATCCCCCAGTAAGCTTCTTATGGGTGACGCCGGTTCCCGTGCCATCGGCCTTCTATTTGCTATCTTGGCACTCAAATGCGGCTATCCCCTGTTGTTCCTTCCCTTCTGTATCGTCTACATCATCGACGGTGGTTTGGGACTTGTGAAGGTAACACTGATTCGTGTCTTGAAGGTGCACATTATGAAGAATACCCGCACCCCGCTTCATGATCACGCCAGAAAGAACAAGGGCTGGTCGGATACACAGACGGTATTCCGCTTTACGATTTTGCAAGCGGCGGTTACCATCGTGACACTGTATCTGATCTTCTTGTAAGAACCATTGGGAGAATTTCATGGATATCAATTATGAATTATACAAAGTATTCTACCATGTAGCCAAGTCTCGAAGCTTCTCCGAGGCAGGAGCCGCATTGTTCATATCCCAGTCCGCGGTAAGCCAGTCCATTCGCGCACTGGAGAAGCAATTGGGGCAGACGCTGTTCCTTCGCAAGAGCAAGAAGGTGTCCTTAACCCAAGAGGGCGAGATGCTTCTAAAGCACATCGAGCCTGCCATTCAGCTCATTACCCGAGGGGAGAATCAGTTGTCCCGAGATGCGGAAGGCGGCGGTATGGAGCTGCGAATTGCGGCCAGCGACACCATCTGTCGCTACGTCTTGGTGCCGCATTTCAGGGAGTTGCACCGGGCATTTCCCGATGTGCACATCAACATTATCAACGGAACTTCCTTGCAGTGCGCAGAGCTTCTGGAACAGGGACAAGTCGATATTATCGTAACCAATTCGCCAAATGAGGCGCTGACCGGCAATCGCAAGACCATTGAGATGTGTTCCTTTCACGATACCTTCGTGGGCAATCCGGAACATTTCCCCGGTTGTTTTTCTCCTGAGGGCGATACCCCCAAGGTACTCTCCTTGCCGGAATTGCTGAGCTATCCCATTCTTATGCTCAGCAGTCGTTCCGCCACCAGCGCGTATCTGCATCAGCATTTTCAGAAGCACTCCTTGGACTTGGTTCCTTCCATCGAAATCAGTAGCAACGACTTGCTTCTGGATCTCGCCAAGATCGGTCTGGGAATTGCTTGTGTGCCGGATTTTTGCATACCGGAACAGGGTACGGAGATTAGGCAACTGATGATTGAGGAGCCGCTTCCCGAGCGTAAACTCCTTATTGCCTATGATGAAAAATGGTCCCTTTCTCTCCCTGCCAAGGCTTTCATCGAGAAGCTTACCGGACAGGTACCGGAGGAAGATTAACTTATTAGGTTGTTAGGAGGTTTCCCATGAGACAACAACTAAAGGAAAATGTACAGAAAGTGATTGTCGGCAAAGACACTACCATCGATTATCTGCTTACCGCTCTGTTGGTAGGTGGGCATGTGCTCTTAGAGGACGTTCCCGGTACCGGTAAGACCACATTGGCTAAGGCTTTGGCCACTTCCGTGTCCGGCTCATTTTCTCGTATTCAGTTCACACCGGACTTGCTTCCGTCGGACATTACCGGAATCAATTATTATAACCAAAAAGCGGGGGAATTCGTGCTTCGCAAAGGGCCTGTGTTCACTAATCTTCTGCTAGCGGACGAGATTAACCGCGCTACTCCGAGAACGCAGTCTGCGCTTCTGGAATGTATGGAGGAGCAGCAAGTAACCATTGACGGTGTCACCTATCCGCTGGAGCAGTTGTTCTTCGTTATTGCGACAGAGAACCCCATTGAGACAGCAGGCACATACCCTCTTCCGGAAGCCCAGTTGGATCGATTCTTAATGTGCTTGTCTATGCCCTACCCCACTAGGGAGGAGGAGTTGACGATTCTGAATCGTTTTTCCTCTGCCAGCCCATTAAATGAACTGGTAGCTGTATATGCACCGGAGGACATTCTCCGAATGCGTGAGGAGTGCAAGCAGGTATACATTCACCCCTCCTTACAGAATTACATCTTGGACATTGTTAATGCCACCAGAGAACACAGTGAAATTCTCACCGGTGCCAGTCCTCGTGCGTCCTTAGCGTTGCAGCATTGCGCTAAGGCATTTGCCTACGTGCAAGGCAGAGACTTCGTAACTCCGGAGGACATACACGCCTTGGCGGTTCCGGTGCTGGCTCATCGCCTTCGTACCGACCGCGGTGGATATCAGACCACCACACAGAGCGTTGCCTTGATGCAGAGCATCTTGGGCAGTGTGCCGATACCTACGGAAGAGTATCGGTAGGATAACATTTATAATTCCTATAGCACAACAAAACTCCCCTACCACCGCTCGTGGTAAGGGAGTTCTTTGTTGTCTTCGGATTCACTATTTCGTAGGTACCAGCGCATACCCTCCGAGGCTTACAGCATCCCATGCCTCCGCCTTGGTTACCTCGTATTTCTTCTCAATCTCTTGATACAGGGTTGCCACATCCACAGCCTGTGCATTATCCAGTGCGTCCTGCACCGCTTCTTCATAACCGACAATCTGGTGATTATCGATCAACTTAATTACATAGTAGCCGGTACCGGTCTCCAGCATTACACACTCACCGGGTTCCATGCCGATTGCAGTTTCAATGTAGTCTTCCTCATACGTCACGTTGGTGCGGTAGAAGTCTCGCGTTGCGTACGTCATAAACTCATTGTACAATACCTGAATGGACATCATGGTCTGTCCCTTCTCTGTCTGTACCAATGCATTGTCGATGGCCTCCTTACGAGCCTTCCGTTCATCCTCCGACAACTCAATCTTCTTAAAATTGTCGTCGTAATCGTATTTGGACACATATAGATAGTCTGTAGAATATACACGATAGTCTTCTTGATCCACGGATGCCTTAATTGCATCCTCGTCAAGTTCATAACCTTCTTGCAACTCCGCTACGTACGCATCCGCCAGCAATATACGCTCATAATTTTCACGAATGCACTCCTCCGTCATACCACAACGTGCTCTCTGCTGTGGGGTAAAGCCCGCCACATATTCCGAAGTCAAGGTATCCAACTGTGCCTTGCGAATCTCGCTGAGCTCCATTCCGTTTTCTACTGCCTCAAGATACATAAGGTATGTATATACCGCCGTGGAAAATGCCATGTTCTTGTAATTGTCCTTCATACTCTCTCCGCTATTTCCGGAAGTAATGGACCAATAATCATACTCACCACTATATACATTATCGAAGTATTCCTTGTTCTCATGGAAGTACTCTAACCCCTGCTTCTCATAATACGAAAGAAAATACACCAACTTGTCCATGGTAATCTCTTGGGTGGTATCGCCCTTTGTGATGTACAGCCCCACCTTCTTCTTATTTTCCTCCGCTTTCTCTTTGGCAAGCTCCAAATATTCCGCATCCGTGAGTTTCTTCTCTCCGCAACCGGCAAATAACGCCGTCACCATCACAAACATCAACACACAACAAATCAAACGTTTCATAAAACCTCCACTCCGGAGTAGTCCCTTCACGCGCTCCTGCGCTTCCGTCACTTTCTCCAAAACAAAATTATGATATCACAACTAGATCAGCGCCACAGCAATGCCGCACAGTACAACAGCGGCGCACACCAGCTTATATCCGATATTCTTCTCATGGAACACATACTTTCCTCCGAGAATCGTTACAATACACCCGCACTGCTTCAGCAGGGTCATAATCGTCACTTGGCTCCCCGGCATGGCATTTGCCACAAACAGGGCTCGATCTGCGATAACGAACAAAATACTCAGTATCCAAATCCAGTGATTTCGCAACATGCTCCGTAGATTCATGGGTATTCGCATAATCAGTACGTAAGCCACGTACATCAACAGCAAAAAGAGCATGTACCAGAACTGCAACTGACCGCTTCCCATATCCTTCATCAGCACCTTGTCCATGGTACCGCTGAGGCCATTTAGCAAACAAGA
The DNA here is from genome assembly GCA_045546575.1 of Lachnospiraceae bacterium. Taxonomy (GTDB): domain Bacteria; phylum Bacillota; class Clostridia; order Lachnospirales; family Lachnospiraceae; genus ISDg. The sequence continues at coordinate 231,970 of JAZQDC010000020.1, forward strand.
CAACAGTGCGATTACCACATAGAAAGTCGCACTTCTTCGAGACCCCTTTTCTTCTGCTCTACCCCTTATTTCTTGCTGTTCTACTTTCGTAGAATCATTCGCATTTTTAGGTCTTCTCCGAAGCATCAACAAGCCCGTACACACCAATAGAAGTCCGATGGTGCCCGGTATGGTAAGGTGTTCCCCTAGAACGAAGACGCCCAATAACGTGGAGAAGATTACTCTGGACAAGTCCAAGATTCCATACAGACTAATAGGCATCTTCTTAATGGCGTGGAAGCTACATATCCACGCGCAGAAGATCACAAAGGACTTGAATGCGATGCCGAGGTATTGCTTCCCCGACAATCCCAACGCTCCCGGGGCTTCCGGTAACACAATCACAAAGGAAATGGCGGTATACATCACCAAAACCTCCATAACGGTATTACGCCCAAGCGCCTTCTTCTTCAATATCTCTCGGACTCCCTTGAGAAATCCGTAGAGAAGAACTAACAATATCCAAGCCATAGATTACTTATAGTACTTGCGAAGCACTTCCTCCGCCTTCTTTCCGTAGATTGCAAAGCCCCGATCTTCTCTGCCTTCCTCCGGAAGGTGAATGGACCAATCCCACCAGAAGAAACCCTTGAACCACGGCGTATCACGGAAAGTCAACAAACAGGACTCATAAAAATTCGCCTGCTCCTCTTCACTATAGGGAAGTTCTCTGTGCATAAAGTCCCAAGGCATCGTTGCCGCACCCTTGGCACTACGACAACCAATCTCCATGAAAATGATGGGCTTATCAAACTTCTCATGAATCGCTTGCATCTTCTCCTTAACTTTCTCCCACTCTGCCGCCATCTCCTGAACGGACGCACCGCCCTCGGTAGCCACAGGGAAATATGCGCTGGTTCCGATGTAGTCCAGAGCATCGTACCATTTGGCCACATGCTCTTTCCCATGGTTCGTATTATAGGTTAGAGGACCATTGTATACCTGACGAGTCTTGGCGATTAGGTCGCGCCAATGTGCCTCCTGTCGCTCCATTCCCAACATCTCGCACCCAAGACACAGCATCTCACAGCCGGTATATTCCGCAATCTCCGCCATATGGAGAATGTAGCCCTTGTACTCGTAGAACCATTTGTCCCAATTGCCCTGATCGTACATAAAATCCACTCTGGCACGCCACTCATGATCGTCACAATTGATCATAGGCTTCAAGCACACTTTCATACCAAGCTCGTGGGCCGTACCAATCATGTGAATCAATTCCAAATCGGTAACATTAAAATTATAATCAAATCGAATGGTTGTGGAACGATGGGTTGCAATACGCTGATCTACGCAGAGTGCAATCCACTCCGTCCCCGTTGCTCGCAATTTCTTCAACGAATCCAACGCTTTCTCTGTCATCAAATCCCCTTTACGGGTTCCGAAAGCGAAGCTAAATCCTTTCATCTCGTAACTCATATACCAATCTTCCTTTCCTCGATACACATTCTCCGCAGTACTCTTAGCGACTCTTTCTCCGTAGCCGCAACACACGTTCCCGGTATTTCTCCGGAAGCATAGCCGCCACCTTGTTACGACGATACTCCCCCAGCAGGCGTCTCATATGTGAAAATGTCCGCTCTTCTCCCTCATCTCGCAACTTACGCAACAGACTCTCCAGTAGCGCATCCGTCTCCGGGTGAATAATATAGTGATGATGGGAGCGTGCATAGTATGCATAAGGCTCTGCATCGGTATAATCCTTCCCCTTGTATATCTTGCTGGCAGCAATGCGATCACACACCATCTCCAACACATACGGTAACGGCATCTTCATACCGCAGATCTCATCCACCGGCATGGGCGAATAATCAATCCAATATTCGAAATGATGCTTATTTCTGCCCTTGTGGTGCAACCACGCCTGACTCATGCCGGTTTGGTCACGCTCCTCGGCATTTGGGCTACGCGTCCCCTGATAGTATCGTGCTCCCGTCCAAAATTCCATAGGAGAATACTTGGACAAATCATGGCAAATGCCCTGCCGATACATTCCTATCCGAAAACAGTTCTTCATTACTTCCCATTTATGTTTGGAAATGGTCTTCAAATGTCCAATCGGGTTCATACTCTCTACTCTCCGATCTCCTGTAATCTTTGACTGCCGGAGGCATAATAATTTTCGTTGGAGTACACAACAACGGAATACTCCATCTCCCATGTACAATCGTCGTCAGGAAGGTATACCGAGAATCCGTTATCCCCCAGATTCTCCGCACCCAGCAATTCCTGTTCATGAATAGGAAATGCCGCGTACGCCACTACGTCTGCCCCGGTATTGCACAAAACATACACTTCATATTCTTCGCCCAAATACTTCTCATCCACAGTACCGAATACGTGTACATAACTTCCGTGGTCTCTACCAAACATCGTTACCGCATCTCCAGACATCCCCTTAGCGGATACATCCAACTGTGCTTCCGGTGCCGGCATAATCGGTGCCTTTGCCGCAAGATTCGGGATGTTACGCTCTACAATCTCGATAACACAACGATCTGCTTCGTAACGTTCCACATAATTCACCGGGAAGGGATATGCACGGGAGAACACCGCAGCGGCCGCATCCTCTGCAAAGAACACTTGCATGGTGTTACAGAAGGAGTCACGGAACATCACCAGATTCCCGTTACCGTCGCTATGCTCGGTGCGCAACGTAATGGCATCTACATTGGTCTCTCTGGATACGATCTCGTATCCGAACGTGTAATCGGGATACAACTGTACATCCTTGGCTGCACCATCTGCGTACAGCATTCGGGACAAATCCGCATCCCAATCCCGACGCTCCACAAAACCCATCTCGGAAAATGCATCGTACTCCACCTGCATCGCATCCATGATGGTACGATATCCAAGCAATGCACCTTCATATGTCCAGTGACTATCTTGCGTTTGATACAAAACTTTATCTTCCTCGCCAAATGCCTTCACCATATCGGCATAGGACACGCCGTAGCGCTCCATGGCCCCCGTCACCAATTCCAGATTCCCCTCCGAATCCGTAGGAATATAATAATAAGGCATAGCCTCTCCATATAACGTATTCTTGTTCGGAATCAAAGTCACACAGAAGGCAGCACCATGCTCCTTGGTGTAATCCTGCACCATCTGCAACGTACGTCCGATATTGTTGGCATTTCTCTCGGAAATGGTAGCAATATTCAAGTAATCATACGCCGTATCTGCGTAATATAACCACCCATCTGCACCAACAATAATACTCTCTTCCGAAGAATGTCCAAACAGTGCGGACTGCCAACGACTATTGGCATCCACGAGAATCTGACGGAAACCGATGTGCTCCTGAATCCACACATCCAACTGGTCGGTATAATCTTTATTGAAACCGCCATCTTCTGCCTTCACCTTAGGGAACTCACTGAGTTCTCGATTTTCAGCCGTAGCATCTGCCTTGAACAGCGGAATAGTCACCGCCGGAACCGCCAACAGTGCCACATATAATATCACAAAAATGATGGAAATCTTCTTCATACTCTCTCCTATCAACCTTCCGGGCACCATTAGAATCGGAAATAAATAAACGGGTTGTAGCTATTGGACGCCAGTGCCATAAAACTCGCCAGCAACACTACAAAGCACAGCAACATACCCACAAGTTCCATAACCTTGGCTCCCTTCTCGCCGGTAGCGAGGCGCATCCAAAGTTTCTTGGGAAACGGCGTTGCACCAATCACTGCCAAGAGGAAGATAAACAGGTAATACGGCGACAGCATCTGTACTGCCATGGCATAGCCTACGCCACCTGCTGCTCCAAAGCCGAACATGGCTTTAATAAAATATCCCGCCTGGGTCAGCGTATCCGCACGGAACAGTACAAATCCCAGCACAACCGCCAACAAGGTGTAGATATGAAGTACCGGCTTGCAACGGCACTTCTTCACCGGAATCACACCGATCTGCTCTGCCACCAACAACGTACCGTGCCACAATCCCCACAACAGGAAAGTCCAGTTAGCACCGTGCCAAATGCCCGTTGCCAAGAACACAATATAACGATTGATCATAGTGCGACGCTTGCCCTTACGATTACCGCCCAAGGGAATGTACAAGTACTCCTTGAACCACGTAGACAAGGAAATATGCCACCGATGCCAGAACTCCTGAATACTGCCCGAAATATACGGATAGTTAAAGTTCTCAAGGAAACGGAATCCGAACATCAAGCCAAGACCGATAGCCATATCCGAATATCCCGAAAAATCAAAATATATCTGTATACAATATGCCAATGCTCCAATCCAAGCAGCCAACAGACCGACTTCTGCATTGTCCAATGCAAACATCTTATCCGCAACATACGCCATAGCATTGGAGATAAGTATCTTCTTACCGAGACCACAAGAGAAACGATAGATACCAAACTTCGCCCCCTCCAAAGTCACGGTACGATCCTCAATCTGCTCCTCCACATCGTGATACTTCACGATAGGACCGGCAATCAACTGCGGGAAGAACAAAATATACAGTAACAAATGAAAATAATTCTTCTGCGCCTTTACGTCCCCGCGATATACGTCAATTACGTAGGACAACGCTTGGAAGGTATAGAAGGATATACCGATAGGCAGTCGCAACTGCGGAACCGGAAGTTCCATGCTATCCGGCAACAGCAAGTTCACACTCTCTGCCAAAAATCCGGCGTATTTGAACACCACAAGCATTGCAATGTTCACCACCGTGGCTAGGGCAAGTACCCACTTGCTTCGCTTCTTACCCAAGTAATACCCCGAGAGATAATTAATCGTTACCGAAACCAGTAGCAGCAGAATATAGATGGGCTCTCCGTAAGCATAAAAAAGCAAACTGGCTATGACCAACAATGCATTTCTAATACCGGTGTTACGTATAAGGCTATGAAACACAAATACAATCGGCAGAAAGAAACACAGAAATACAAACGAACTAAATACCATAGAGGTTCCTCCGTGTCATATATGGTACGTGTGGTATACGCTTACCACGTCTTCTACTCCGCCTTCGGATAAGCGTCGTAATCCCATTCGTAACGAACGTTGGGGCTGATTCCGTTCTTCGCCTTCAATTGCTCGTCGGTCCACAAGTATACACGCAGGGATTTGCGCTCCGTGTCCAAATGTCTCCACACACCGGGCTCTATCTCAATAAGTATCCAGTTGTGCTCGGAATAAACTGCGCCCTTGCCGATAACAATCTGGCAGTTGTAGCCCGCCGCCGTCAGCATCTTGTAGGTCAAAGCAGCGTAGTCCCAACAAGCGCCGTTACCGTAGTTGAGCATACGGCACGCCATCTCATTTATGCTCTTCTTCTCACGATAACGATAAGGGAACGTATCACGAACATAATTATAGATATCCAAAGTACTACGTCCGTGCTTATCCAACAAATACTCAATATAATCGTCCAGATTCTCCTCGGTAATTGTAGTGAACAGGTCCGTCACCACACCATTTGCGTCAATCTGATAATTATCAATGGTTACGTTGACTGCCATAGTACCATCCTGATAGAAATAGTACTTCTTGCCGTCAACCTTCGTAATTCCCACAGCCATGCGGCCCTTGGAATCAAAATAATACTTCTTGCCATCCAAGGTTGTAAATCCGGTGGCAAGGACACCGTCGCCGTTTACATAATACTTGCGACTACTTACCGTATGCCAACCGTCGGACATCTTACGTCCATTGGTATCCAACAGATACAACTTACCATCAATCTCCGTGGCACCACTCATCAGATATCCGTTGACATAATACTGGTCCTCAACCCAGCCGTTACGCAACCAGCCGTCTTCGCCGAAGTTGTAGTCAATGTCGTCTACCGATAGCTGACCTACAGCCATCTTGCCGGTTTCATCGTAGTAGAAATATTTATCGTCTGCCAGCATCCAGCCAACCCAAACCGTACCATCCTCGTTGAGATAATAAGTACCGTCCTCAAGCTCCAGCAATCCATCATCGTAGCGTACACCGGTCTTCGTGAAATAATACTTCACCTCACCAACGACCTGCCAACCGATGGCCATGACACCATCTTCACCGTAATAGTAGGAATCGCCGTCCTTCTCATACCAACCGGTCACCTGCTTGCCTTCCTCGTCAAACAGATAGTATTTATTCTCAATCTTCCGGCTTCCCGTGGCCATAACTCCGGTCTCTTCAGAGAAATAATACATCTCACCGTCAATCTCCTGCCAACCGAGAACCACTTTGCCGTCTGCCTTGGAGAAATACCTCTCACCATTTACCAAGAAGATGCCCTCTTCAAAATATCCGTAAGCATTTCTGCAATAATACTCGCCATTCTCTTCGTACATGCCGGAGAGAAAACGCCCGTCATCTTCAAAACGATAGTTCTTGCCGTCAATGACGCACTCACCCTTGGAGATTCCCTGCTCCGTCTGATGATAGGTGGCCTCCTTATACGTAATCCAACCACGCATAATTCTACCCTCATCATCGAAAATGAACGTCGCACCGTCAAGCTCCTGCATTCCCGTGAGAAGCTTGCCCTGGGCATCGTAATGCACCTTATCCTCTTCGCTCTTTTCCGAAAAAGGATTCAACGCTACAAGCAATGCCACTACAAGAGCCAACACTGCCAAGCAAATCATCCCGATTATCTTCTTACTACTCTTCTTCATGTATCCTCCGATGCGATATTACAATTCGTAATCCGCATAAACATAATCATCTAACAGCGGGAAAATGCGCACATCTTCTTCTAACTCAAAGTGCCACCACTCCTGCTTCTTTCGCAGAGATACCAAGTTTGTATCCCCGGTCATAATCGCATACAGCATATCGGCATTGTCATTGTTGTACTGCATATTGCTTCGGAAATCCAGCGTATGCATCTTCGTCTGCATCACCAATTCCTCTCCCAGCTCCGTATGAGACACATAAGACTTCAGCGAGAGATCCACAGCAATTCCCATGTTGTGCTTAGAAGTATTGGCAATATAATTGCTCTCATAAAGCTGCGTGCTGAGATAACCGTTGGCCAGATTGCGACTGTTCACTCTCTTGGACAGGTATCCCAGAGCATTTACCTTCTTATTTACGCTACGAGAAGTGGCATTGGGGCGGTAGCCCTCGTATATCAACAATGTACAACCCTCAAACAGGGCATTTTCCTGGCACTGAATCAGTTCAATTGCCATACACCAAATGACCGGCATCTGATCCTTACTGCCATACTTGGGCAATATCTCGCCCGTTACACCCTCAATCGTATTGATTCCCGTGGAAGTGAACATCTCGGATTTCTCCGTCAGGAAAGAATATCTGCTATCCGCATCTCCCTTGGTCTGTACCGCCATTGGGTCGCCACCTACGGTAAATATGGAAGCGTAGGCATTGGTTCGGTCACACTGAATAGCGTAAATGTTCTCCGCCGGGAACAGGTCAACCAAATCAATCATCAACGCGTCTGCTTCAATCCAACCGCATGTACCGTCCTCTGCCGTAACAAACACCGTCCATCTGCCGTTGGTTCCGTAATGGCAATACTTGCCCTCGGCATCTACGGCAATCTCCATGGGCATTCCGCCGGTAACGGTGCATTTCTTCGTAGTCAAGGCGGCTTCCTCGAATAGATTGGTCTTGAATTCCGGCCATACCTTAGCTCCCAGACATCCATTCTCCGAAGAAATGGTCACGCGCTCCTGCTTGGAATCCACTCGCAGAATCGCGCCGATTCCTTGGAAAGGATCTCCGTAGCCGGACTTCTCCGTCTCAGCCATAAAGGAGGAAATGTACTCCCGTATCACATCGTCCTTCACATATTGCATACGCACCTCGAAAGAAGTACCGGGCTTAAGACCCGTAAGTCGTACTTCGTTTGTCTCGGTTTCCATAGTCATCCACCGAGAACCCATGGCGCGATATTCCACATAATAACTATCGGCTTCATTATCAATCCATTGAAAATACATGGTTGTGGCAGTGCTCTCCGCCGCAAGAATCTCTCGCTTCTCCGACGGTTTCGGCAATGGTGTGGCCGTAGGCGACGGTTCCGGCGTGGGCGTATCCAATGCTACAATCTCCGTAGGTTCTGCAGGAGTCTCCTCCATCTGGTACTTGGGCATGCGCATAATGCTAACCACAACAACCCCGAGAAACACAATGCCCAAAAGCAGCAGAATCAGAACATCTGCTCGGAAAAATGCCCGAAACGCTCTCTTAATCTTTCGTTTTCTTCGCTTTCGATCCACGCTTCTATGCTCCTTTTATCGTATCGTCATCCTGCCTCAACACAAGTAATCTCTTAGTGCACTGCAGTATCGATAATATCGATGCACGCCAGCACATCGTCCTCAAATGTAAATGCAACCTCTATGCTACTACCATCCAGCACATAACGTTCGGTAGCCAAAGCACTTTCGGTGGGATCTCCGTAATACTCGGCAATCTCCTCACGAGTGGTCACGCCTACCTTAACGCCCTTGTCCATGGGATAGTCGCCGGACGTAATGGCAATATCGTAAATAATCTGCTTATCGTCCTGTGCGTAGGTATACACTACCAACGCTTCGATATCATAATAGTAGTTGGTATCATAACCACCCTCGAGACAAGCCTGTCCCTGCAAAATCTCCGGATCCTCGCCTACCACCTCAATGTAAGGGGTAAAATCCATACCGGGAGTGAGAAATACGTCATTTACCGTAATACCGCAATCGTCCTTCGTAAATGTACCGTTCTTGTCGGAACCGGTATTACTACCGGGACCACTCACCGGTCCTTCCACCTTGGAAGGTTTCTTCGTAGGAGTTGCCACAACATCGGTGGGTGTAAGTTCTACATCAGTAGAATCTCCTCCGTTGTTGCCGGTTTGAATCTGAACATTATCTCCGCTCTCGGAAGTGTCATCCTTCTTCTCTTCCTCACCACATGCACACAACATCAGTGCCATCATCAACACCAAAACTAACATCAATTTCTTCATCTTATCCTCCAATCGGCGTGATTCGTCACACCATATCCTCTCTTGGAATTGTATATTACTATATATGCAGTCATCTTATAATTTGTAATCTGCAAATACGTACGATTTGAATAACGGGAACTTCTCTATGTTCTCCTCCAGTTCAAAATGCCACCACTCTTGCTTGCCTTTCAAACATACAAGAGACGTGTTCTTCGTCATAATCGAATACAACAGGTCGGCATTTGCATTGTTATAACTCATATGACTGCGGAAATCCAACGAGTGCATCTTCGTCTGCATACGAAGCTCATCCCCCAAAGAGTTTACGCTATTATATTTCTTAAGGGACAGATCCACGGCAATGCCCTTGTTGTGTTTGGACGTATTTGCTATGAAATTCCCCTCTGACAAATTGGTATTCAAGAAGCCGTTTGCCAGATTTCTTCCATTCACCGTCGTAGACAACAACGCCTGCTCACGAACGGTTTTATTTACACTCTTAGAAGTAGCACCCGGACGATATCCATCGTAAATGATTAACGTACATCCGTTGTTCAGTGCATTTTTCTGGCATTGAATCAGTTCCACCGCAAGACACCAAATCACAGGCATCTGGCTCTTGTCTCCGTAGTTCGGCAACCGCTGGCCGGTAACACCGTCAATCACATTGTAACCGCCGGTATTAAAAATGGAGTTGCGATTATTCAGCGGAAGATAACGAGTATCTTCTGCTGAGGTGCTATCTACTGCCGCAACGCTTCCTCCGATTGTGAATATCGAAGAATAAGCGTTGGTACGATCGTATTGAATACTGTAAATGTTACTGCCGGCATCAAAGAAATCCTGCAAATCCACAATCACTGCATCTGCCTGAATCCAGCCCTCTTTTCCCTTGCCATTGGATACATACAGACACCATAGTCCGTCAGACTTGAGGTACGCATATTTTCCTTCAAGGTTCTTCGTTACGGTCAGCTTCGTACCACCGGAGAAATCTCCGACCTTCTTCGTCAAGGCAGGATCTTCGTATATGTTAGACTTAATCTGCGGCCACACATCTGCTCCGAGACAGCCGGTGTCCTTGGTCATCTTAACGAAACGCTTCTCTCCGCCTACATATAGATTGGCACCTATTCCGCGGAAAGGATCACCGTAACCGGACTGTGCCGTCCGCTCCACAAATGCTTCGATGTAATCTTTTATTTCGTAACCGTCGGTATACTCCAGACGCACTTCGTAATCCGTATTCGGTGTTAATCCGGTGAGATCAATGTATGTATCTTTCGTCTGACTCCGCATCCAATCTCCTTGCATCGTCCGATACTCTACATAATAAAGTGCGGCACCATTGCTCTTCCACTCGATGCTCAATGTTGTTGCATCACAGGTCAGTGCCACAATCTCCGGACGATCGTCTGCTTTCGGCGGAGAGGTAGGCGTAGGACCTTGATTCTCCCCGGCATCCACCACCTGTTGCTTCTGGGGCCACAAGCCGGCTTCCTTCGTCTTGAGAGCAACAAACAATCCCAAGAAGATTACAATACCGCCGAAAAATAATATGGCATCGAGGATTAGCACACCTCGTGTAATATTGCTCAAACTACTCTTCTTTTTCATAACCGATTCCTTTCCCTATCTAAGGGCACACTTCATGTAAGGGCTCATCATTATCGCCCTATCCTACAGCGAACCATGCACACCGTTCAACTAAGCCTAGTCCAACAGAATAACTATATCTCATTTCGTTATCCATGTCAACTATTCTGCATTGATTCTCCTTGAAAATGAGGGCATTTCCCAATCCGATTGCCGCATCTTTTGTCGCTGAAATTCCTTGCTACAAACGCAAATATTCCGACTCCACCAGACGCAGTGCCGCCTTCCTCTTCTTGTAGTCCGGAAAGACCTGTTCTACCAAGCCCCAGAACCGAGGACTGTGGTTCATTTCCCTACGATGGCACAGTTCATGAACAATTACATAGTCACACAATTCCTTCGGAAGAAGTGCCAATTTCCAATGAAGATTAATGTTCTCCTTGGAGCTACAGCTCCCCCATCTGGTCTTCGTATCCCTAATGGCTAGGCGCCGGTAAGTAATCCCGAGTCTCTTCGCCCACTCTGCCGTCCGTCCATGGAGATACGCATGGGCGTATTTGCGCAGACATCCGCAGATTACTTCTCGATATTCTTCTCTCGTAGCCTCCGGTCCGTTGACCTGTATATAAGAAGCACCTTCACGAACAACCAGTCGTGCCGTTACTGTCTTCGTCCATTTTACCACCCGAAATTCCACCGGAATCTCCACACCATGGAGAGGCATGGTGCAGCCGGGAACGTAACGCCCCTCAGGGAGCGCCCGTTGTGTAGGTGCTTGCTGCCGCCGGTACTGTCTTGGCATATATTCCTCCTTGTGCGCTACCGAAATTGTATACTAATATATAAATGAACGCATCTACCACAAGAATACCGCAATGCAGGCGAGATGTCAAAAGTAATGATGCAATTGAAATATGACCTTATTCATGCTAAAATGGTTACGTGAGATGGTATGAGACCTTCTCAATGAAAAATAATTAATTTTTTAATCTAACCTTAATCTTTTTCGCATTTTAATATAATGTTTCGGGTGTACATTAAGGCCATGGAACACATCCAAACACAATACAACACAATACAACACGATACAACACAAAAAGAGAGGTACATAACATGGACAGAAATGAAAAAATCGTTAAGCTTTGCACGAAGACCGGAGTTTCCGTAGAGGACGCAACCAGAGCATTGGATGCTTGCCAGGATGACATCTTGGATGCAGCATTGTATCTTGAAGCCCTCGGTAAAGTAGAGAGAACTCAGGGTAGCACCTTCACCACCGACACTGCTACTACCGAGAATGCACCAGAGACCAAGAATACTTCCAGTGCAGGCACTGCATTTGGCCGCATCTGCGGATGGTTCGGCAACTTGATTAAGAAGGGAAATGAGAACTTCTTGGATGTAACCAAGGACGAACAGAACTACATCAGCATTCCTTTGACAGTACTCGTTATCCTGCTGATTCCGTTCTTCTGGTTAATCGCCGTACTTTTGTTAGTGGGCTTGTTCTTTGACTTCCATTACACCTTCCGCGGCCCCGCATTTGCGCAGAACGGAACCACCAATCAGACCATGGAACAGGCGTCTAAGATGTGCACAGATCTGAAGCAGGATTTCAAGAACGGATTCAACTCCGAGACTGCACAGGACGAGCCTCAGGACCCCTTGCAGTAATTACAACAAGAATATGCGGGCTACGGTTTCTTCCGTGGCCTGCATTAGAAAGGCAGACTTATGGCAACCAATGTATTGATTGTAGAAGACGAAGAACGGATTGCTCGATTTGTGGAGCTGGAGCTTCGACACGAGGGCTATTCTGTAGAGAAGGCCTCCAATGGTCGCGACGGTTTGGAGATGGCAGAAAGCGGACGATTTCAGATCGTCCTTTTGGACGTTATGCTCCCTGAGCTAAATGGCTTCGAAGTACTTCGCAGACTTCGTAAGACCTCGCAGGTTCCGGTCATTTTGCTGACCGCCAGAGACTCCGTTATGGACAAAGTCTCCGGTCTGGACTCCGGTGCAGACGATTATGTAACGAAACCCTTTGCCATTGAAGAATTGCTGGCACGTGTGCGTGTTGCCCTTAAGAAACATGCTTCTACTTCTGTAGAACAAGAGAGCAATTCCTTATCATTCGGTAACCTTCGCATGGATGCCCTCTCCTATTCCGTAACTTACGCAGGGCAGCCCATCGAACTCTCTCACCGAGAATTCGAGCTACTGAAGCTTCTACTGGAGAACAAGAATATCGTACTCTCCAGAGATACGCTGTTGCGTAGAGTCTGCGGATACGATTACGTCGGAGAGACCAATGTTATCGATGTGTATGTGCGCTACCTTCGCAGCAAAATCGATGAGCCCTTTGGCATTCATATGATACATACGGTACGTGGTGTAGGCTACGTCATTAAGGAGTAATGCTATGCAACAAAATGAAACCAAGAAGAAAGAGAGTTCCATTACCCGCAAACTCTTCGGTATGTGGATGTGGAAGCTCTTCGGAACCTTTATCGCCACCGACATTATGTTATGTGCCGGAAGTGTCGGCGGGTGGATGTATTACCAGCTAAATGCACTGTACGGCGGCATCCCCGAACAACTGGCATTGACGGCAACAGGAAACAGTTTAGAATCTTTGCAGATTCTCTTCGATGACGGCACCGTGTTACATACCGTAACACCCTATCCTGCCATTCAAGCCTTTGGCATTGCATTTGCCTCTGTGGCCGCCATGCAGGTACTTATATTCCTAGGTGCTCTGTGCTTTGACTTCTTCCGCATTCGCCGTCGTTTAAAACCTCTACGAGATGTGGCAACTGCAGCACAGGTCATTGCGGATCAGACCTGGAATACGCAGAAATTTCAGAACCTGGAGTACGCCATCAGTCACGTGGATGCAGACTCCCCTTATGCCCAGGTCTCAACCAATGACCGCGACCTGGCAGGCATTGAGGCTTCGCTAAATGACCTTCTAAATCGTATGCGTCAAGCAAACCTTCAACAAGTACGTTTCGTAAGCGATGCTTCCCACGAGCTTCGTACCCCCATTGCCGTGATTAAGGGGTACGCAGACCTTCTGGACCGCTGGGGCAAAGAGGACGTACAGACCTTGGAAGAAGGCATTGCCGCCATCAAAAATGAGGCCGACCATATGAACACCTTAGTGGAACAGCTCTTATTCCTTGCCCGCGGCGACAGCGGACGCAACAAGATGGAGCTTACCCAATTCTCGCTCTCGTCTATGGTGAAGGAAGTGTACGAGGAGTCTCGTATGATTGACACCAAGCACACATACGAGTACCAGTCAACGACTGCGGATATTCTCTGCTACGGCGATTCCGCCATGCTCAAGCAGTCTATGCGCATCTTGGTAGACAATGCCGCAAAATACACGACCGAAGGTGACACCATTACCATTCGTTGCGGAATGGATGCGAATTATCGCCCTTGCTTCTCCGTTCAAGACAACGGCATCGGCATGAGCGATTCCGATGTTATTCACATCTTCGACCGCTTCTACCGTTCGGATCAGGCTCGAAACAGTCAGACCGGCGGTACCGGTCTCGGTCTCTCCATTGCAAAATGGATCATCGACCGCCACCACGGCACCATCAAGGTCACCAGTCGTCCGGAGATTGGAACACGCTTCACCATTTTCCTTACGGTAAATGAAGAACAATATCAGGCAGCCGTGAAGATCGGTGCGTAATTCGGCAATACACCGTCTACAAGAAAAAACTATATATTAGACAGAAAATGAGCCTGCATCTCAATTTCGAGATACAGGCTCGTGTAGTTCACAGTTCTTCTTACTTGCTCATCATCTTCACGAACCACTTGCCGCAAGTAGATAAGTCAGCCTCTTCAAAACCGCTAATCTTCTCGCATGCCGGATCGATCATTGCAGAGCTCTCATCCTTGTTGGAGAGGTTCCACAGACAACAGCTGATATGATTCTCATTCATCCAATCCATCCAGCGCTGTGTCTCTTCGTAATCGATGTCACCGTTACCGGAAGCATCACAGATACCATACTCAGTAACAAAGATTCCGAGGCCTGCTGCCATCGCCACCTCTGCCTTGTCGCGCAACCACTGCTTGTGAGTCGTTGCATAGAAGTGTACGGTATACAACAGGTTATCAAATGCAAGGGGATCCTTGGCCGCCTCATCCACCTGCTGAGACCAGCAAGGGGTTCCCACGACGATAACGGAATCCGGATCATTTGCACGGATTACCGGAATCACTTCCTCTGCATAAGACTTAATCTCCGGCCAAGTACAGTCCATATTGGGCTCATTACAAATCTCGTAGATTACGTTATCATATTCCGCACACCATGCAGACATCTTATCAAAAAATGCCTTGGCAGACTCCTTATGCATGTTAGGGTTGTAATCAAAGAGGATGTGCCAATCAATCAAAGCGTAGATACCAAGCTCTGCCGCAGTCTGAATGCACTCCTTAATGATTGCCTCCAAATGCTCACGATTGGCATCGTCACCGTCTGCATAACCCTTAAAGCCATCTGCTTCGCCGGTATACATTGCCAGGCGGAAGATCTCCATTCCCCAATTGTCCGTCATAAACTCCATGGTTTCCTTGGATGCATACTGGGGGAAATTATTGAGGTTGTGGGTACTGATACCCTTCAATGCACAAGGCTCACCGTTCTTATCCACCATATGAATGCCGGACACGGAAAGCTTGCCGTGCTTCGCAAAAACAGTCTGCTTGCCATTTCTCTCAAGTGCGATATTCGCCATGTTCTTATCTCCTTATATTACGTATATTTTAGTGATGGAACAAACGGATACCCGTAAATGCCATAACCATATCATGATCATCGCATGCCGCAATGACATTATCGTCACGGATGGATCCGCCGGGCTGTGCGATGTACTTCACACCACTACGGTATGCGCGCTCAATGTTGTCACCGAAGGGGAAGAAGGCATCGGAGCCAAGAGCCACGTCGGTGTTCTTATCAAGCCAAGCACGCTTTGCTTCTGCGGTGAATACTTCGGGCTTCTCGGAGAAAATGTTCTGCCATTTGCCCTCTGCCAATACATCCATGTAATCCTCGCCGATATACAGATCAATAGAATTGTCTCTGTCCGCACGACCGATGTTCGGAAGGAACGGAAGGTTCAATACCTGAGGAGACTGACGCAACCACCAATTGTCTGCCTTCTGGCCCGCAAGACGGGTACAGTGAATACGGGACTGCTGTCCGGCACCGATACCGATGGCTTGACCACCCTTGCAGTAACATACCGAGTTAGACTGCGTATATTTCAAGGTGATCAAAGAGATGATAAGGTCAATCTTCGCAAGCTCGGGAAGTTCCTTATTCTTGGTAGGGATATTTGCGAAGAGCTCGTCGTTGATGTTCAGCTCATTACGTCCCTGCTCGAAGGTAATACCATATACCTGCTTACGCTCCAAAGCTGCCGGTACATAGTTCACATCCATCTGAATCACGTTATAATTGCCCTTCTTCTTGGTCTTAAGAATCTCCAAAGCTTCCGGCTCATAACCCGGCGCAATCACACCGTCGGAAACCTCACGCTGAATCATCTTGGCCGTAGGAACATCACAGACGTCGGACAATGCAATAAAATCACCGAAGGAAGACATACGGTCTGCACCACGTGCTCTTGCATACGCACATGCCAGAGGAGAAAGCTCGCCCAGGTCATCCACCCAGTAAATCTTCTTCAAGGTATCATCCAAGGGCAAACCAACTGCTGCACCTGCGGGAGATACATGCTTGAAGGAAGTTGCTGCCGGAAGTCCGGTTGCCTTCTTCAACTCACTAACCAACTGCCAACCATTAAATGCGTCCATAAAATTGATGTAACCCGGCTTGCCGTTCAATACGGTAATGGGCAACTCACTGCCGTCCTCCATAAAAATGCGAGAAGGCTTCTGATTCGGGTTACAACCATACTTTAATTCCAATTCGTTCATAGAATCCTCTTTCCTGTGTATCTACACATGCTATTATCGAAATCTTCGCAGTCAAATCACTATGCGTTCTTATTTACAATACGGGTCTCGTACTTGCCGGTCTCAATGTCAATGTAACGAACGAACAAAGAAACCTTGTTCTCTTCATTCAGGCTGGTCCATACCATCTCAGTGAATGCATCAATATCACCAGTGATACCTACCACCTTAGGCTCACCCTCGAAGCTGGGAAGTGGATTGCCATCCTGCTTATATGTGTGGATGAAACGTCCCTCACCGGCAATGGGATTGTTGTATGCAAAGGTATAACGATTGCAAGCATCCGGATTGCCGTTGTTGCTCTTCAAGATAGACATGGCATAGTTGTATATACCGTTCTCGATGTGCATAATACCACTGATTCTGGGGGTATAGTTGGGGGCATCGGGCTCGAACTCTCTGGTGCGAAGCGCCTGCTCAAAGGTCAGCTGCTTATCCATCAGTTCATAAATGGTGTCGGTCTGGTCACCGTTGGTGACAATGGTCTTGTTGCCAAGCACACGAACCGGCGCGTAAATGATCAAGCTGGGATCGGACAACTTGGAAGGATCAAATGCCTCTGTACGAATCCCCTCGCCCTCCTCTACAAATACGCGGTTTCTGCTGTTCACGCTTCTACCCATAATAAAGTATGCGGTCACTGCATATCTTCCATCCTCGGACTTACCGATAACGATACCACGTCCGGGGTATGCATTGCTCTTCAATTCTTGTTCCAATGATAATACATTCATCTGTGTTACCTCCGTTGTATTCTCTGATGAGATAAAAAGCAGCCTACATACATAAGCCTAATTCACATTATATCGAATCTTCTTCTGTTATTCAAGGAAGAAATGAGGGAAAATTCAGCCTCTTCTTTATGCAATCCGTACAGTTTGACAAATCTCAAGACGTGTAAGAAACCTATTGCCTAAGTCCATCATTTTCGCGTATAATGAATGGTAACGAGGGTTGAAAAAATATTTTTCAAACTTTTTTGCATTTTCCTCTTGACAATTGAATATATGTTCAACTATAATTCAGACAGGTGAACAACGATTCAACTGTTTAAGAACAATACATGACTCGAAAGGATGGTATTAATTATGAGAATTGAGTATGAAATCGTGGGACTGGATTGTCCCAACTGTGCAGCAAGAGTAGAGCGTGCGCTCCAGAAGATCGAAGGAATGAAGTCTGCAAGCGTGAATTTCCTTGCTGAGAAGATCGTTGCAGAGTGTGACGATACCGACGCCGACCGTATCTGCTCCGAGATTGAAGCCAAGATTAAGAAGAGCGATCCTCACGTTACTTTGGCTAAGATGAACTAAATATGCAAGACCACTGCCCCGCCGTAATCGGCGGGGTATAAAAAACGACATTACGATATTCCATGCAAATAAAACCCTCGGAGGTCTCCTATGAGAAAACATAGAGAACTTATCAAAATCATACTTAGTGCAGTACTTCTGGTAATTGCCCTGCTGTTGCCGGAAACCGAATTCCCTTGGCGAATGGTTCTGTGTATCCTTGCATTTATCCCGGTGGGATTAAGCGTTGTCATTGCTGCCGTATCCAATCTGTTTTGCGGTAGTGTCTTCGACGAGAACCTACTGATGAGCCTTGCAACTATCGGTGCATTTGCCATTGGCGAACACCATGAAGCTGTGGCGGTTATGCTCTTCTATCAGGTGGGCGAGTTGTTCCAATCTCGTGCCGTACAACGTTCCCGTGCTTCCATTAAGACTTTGATGAACATTCGACCGGACAGGGCCACTGTAGTGCGAGATGATGTGCCTACCGAGGTTTCCCCCAGACAGGTTAAGATCGGCGAAACAATTCTAGTAAAGGTAGGCGAAAGAATCCCCTTGGACGGCATCGTCCTTACCGGTACATCCTACCTGGACACTTCCGCTCTGACCGGCGAGTCGGTTCCCCGCGGGGTACATCCCGGCGATGCGGCACTCAGCGGTTGCATTAACACCTCCGGCGTTCTAACCCTTGAAGTAACGAAGGAATTCTCCCAGTCTGCCGTAAATCGCATTCTTGCCTTGGTACAAGATGCCGCAGGCAACAAGTCACGTCCGGAGAACTTTATCACCGCATTTGCCAAATGGTACACGCCGTTGGTGGTTATCGTGGCCCTCTTATTGTCCTTCTTGCCGCCGTTGATTCTTGGGCAGTCCATTACCCCATGGCTCTATCGTGGACTCACTTTCCTTGTAGTGTCCTGTCCTTGTGCATTGGTAGTCTCCATTCCCCTTAGCTTCTTCGGTGGAATCGGTGGTGCTTCCCGGGTTGGTGTATTAGTGAAGGGTGGAAACTATCTGGAGGCCCTAGCCGCCGCTGAGACCGTGGTACTGGACAAAACCGGCACGTTGACACAAGGTGTCTTCCGCGTACAGAGCATTGTAACCAAATGCGGCACCGAAGCAGAGCTTCTGGAAGCGGCTGCTTATGCGGAGGCATACTCTACGCATCCTATCGCTCGCTCCATTCGCGAAGCCTACTCCGGCGAGATCGACACGACTGCTCTTGCAGAAGTAGAGGAACTCTCCGGTCACGGCGTACGAGTTCTGTGGAATGGGAAACGCATTGCAGCCGGCAATCGCCTGATGATGGAGCGCGAAGGACTTGTTGCAGAAGACCCGAGACTTACGGGATCCATCGTACATGTGGCGGCTGATGGCATTTACCTAGGCTACCTTCACATTGGCGATGAGATCAAGGCAGACTCCGCGGAGGCTCTTACAAAGCTTCGTTCCTGTGGCGTAAAGCGCACCGTTATGCTAACGGGTGACCGTCCGGCCACGGCTACTGCCATCGGAGCACAGTTGGGTATCGACGAGGTACACGCAGAGCTTCTTCCCGAAGGCAAGGTCGATGCGCTGAAAGAACTTCTTACCAAGAAATCGAAGAAGGGTAAGCTTCTGTATGTTGGTGACGGCATCAACGATGCCCCGGTATTGGCTCTTGCCGACGTGGGTATTGCCATGGGCGGTCTCGGCTCCGATGCCGCCATCGAAGCGGCAGACGTGGTCATTATGAACGACTCCCTTGCCAAGCTTCCGACAGCCATCTCCATCGCCCGCCGTACCCTACGCATTGCCAGACAAAACATCGTATTTGCCTTGATTATCAAGGTTGGCGTACTGGTGCTCAGTGCTTTGGGACTGGCAACTATGTGGGAAGCAGTATTTGCCGACGTGGGCGTATGTGTCCTTGCGGTAATGAATGCGTTCCGAGCGTTGAAAGCGAAGTAATGAATATATAAAAATCGTGCGTTTCCATGGATGTTACCACGGAAGCGCACGATTTGTTTTACAGAATGTAATCGGTAATACCGTTTAAGGCTCTACTAATACCGGTGAGTCATGATTCAAAAAATCATAATTTTTTACCGTGATTAACTGTGCATATACCGGTTCTTTCGTCTCTATATCTACGATAAATATCATGACGGGAAACGGTTTAATCGCTTTTGTGTCACCAATATAATATCCTCCGTCGCCCGTAAATACTGCATATATATAACCATCATATTCTACAGGAAAGCAACGCACTGACAAATTCGTGCCGTTCTCTCTG
>JAZQDC010000021.1:0-181459 GCA_045546575.1 Lachnospiraceae bacterium
TCTGGGTTTCCAATAGGGGCGAGAAGCCTCCCTGTTGGCACACGATTTTGCTTGCAAAGTCTAGTGTGTTATACCTTTTGCGCCGCCACGGAGTGGCGTGATGACTGCTGGAAAGGGGCTGTCCCACGCCAGACAGACACTTTTCGGCGGCAGCATGAACAGCGGAGTTCACGTTGTGAACTCCCGATTTTGTGGGCTGAAAGGAACACAAAACAAAGGATTTAGCATGAGCAAAATCCGGCTGTTCGGGTGTAGTTGGCATAGGAAATC
This sequence comes from Lachnospiraceae bacterium, assembly GCA_045546575.1. Lineage (GTDB taxonomy): Bacteria > Bacillota > Clostridia > Lachnospirales > Lachnospiraceae > ISDg. Next base: position 271 of record JAZQDC010000021.1, read on the forward strand.
TTGAAGCTGTGCGGAAAGATTTTCTGTGCCAACGGGGGCGCAAGAGGTATATAAAACCCGCCGCAGCGATCAGCTCCCGCATCGTATTTTCTCCAATTCCAACTCAAAGGGAATTGTCAATTTCTTCGGAAGCTCACTCACAGAGAGTTTCAGAATTTGACGGATTGCGATTTTTGCAAACACATTCGTTCTACTCAAATCGCCGTCAGCCAGTTTTACGATCTGAGCAGTTCCAGCAGAAAAGTCAAAATGGATTTTTCCCCATTCATCGTCGTCGTTTGCATACCGATGTACTGCTTTGTACTCGTATGCAGCGGCGGCGATTTTTTTGTTTTTCTCGATCAGCTTCAATTCCACGACACCGATAACACCGGCATCCACCAGATGTCCCGTCAGCTTGTCCAACGCTTTCTTGTACGCTCGCTCCGCACCGCTGGCTGTGCTGCCCTGGAACATGACAGCAAGATCTGCAAAGGTGGGGCGTTCCTCCCATGAGCCGACACGTCCGCAGGTCATGCAGATTGCATTACGCTTTTCAAGATAGGTCTGTTCTTTGAAACTGAGCTTGTCAAAGGCAGCCTGCACCGCATCGGCACGAATACCGTTCCAGAGAATGTCTGCATAGTTCCAGCTATCGTCACAGGTAACGTCCTCGCCCGTTTCCTCGCTGTCCTCGTCCTGCATGGTCGCATAGAACGGAACACGGCTGCGGTTTTGTCTTGCAAGGGTCAGATACTCGGCGGCTGTTTCTTCGGTGCAGTTCTGCTCGGCGGCATATTCGGCAATAACTTCCTTTGCGCTCTTGCCGGAATTGTTGTAGAGCCATGCAATGCCACGGGCGGCTTTGTACTCGTCCAGAGATTTGAACGAGCCTGCTTCTTCCTGTCGGCGGCATTCCAGAAGTGCGTTGCCGATGAAGTGATGGGCGTAGGTCAAAAAGTCTGCGTCCTTGTCGGGAGCGTAATTCGGTAAGCATTCCAACATGGCAAGGACACAACTGAGCTTGTAATCCAGAAAGCGCAGAGGATCATATCGGTCAGCAAAAATCGGTACACCCGCTTGTTCAGCCTGGACTCGTAGTGGTGGAGGAAGTATGTAAAGTAGGTCAGATCATTTTCACGGACAGCGGAAATAATGTAATCATTGAAGTTCTCCACCTTGGGCGGCGCAGGGTCAAGACGGAAGATGCGCCCTGCCTGTCGCATGGTCATAGTGACCTCGTGCACAGCGAATTTTGCTGTGCTGATAGATTCATCAGTATTCCAAAAGCGTTCTTCGGACATTAGGCGCACCTCCATTCATGATTTATTGCCATTAATTTTTCAAAAATCTTGTTGGGCAACATTCCAAACCCTTTAACAATTTCGGAGAAATTGGTTACATACCAATGGTGCTTTATGAGACTTATTTCAATTTTCCCAGCTTAGCTATGTTGGCTATAACGATCAGTGTGGTTTCCGCTTCAAGAGGCTGCTCGGGATTGATATTTACATTAACTCTTTCTCCTTTTTTGATAGCAACGATGTTGAAACCGTATTTTTTACGGAGATTTAATTCAATCAAATTTTTGCCACACCACTCGTCTCTCACATCAATCTCAATCATTGACACATCCTTCGACAGAGAGAGCATATCAATAAAGCCAGAGCTAAGCAGGTTCTTAGCAAGTCGGATGCCAGACTCGTTCTCGGGAAATACCACTTTGTCCGCACCTAAACGAAGCAATATTTTTTGCTGCATCTCGTTGGCGCATTTTGCAATAACGCTCTTAACACCCGCTTCTTTGCAGAGCGTGACAGCCATTACGCTCGCTTCAAGATTACTTGCCATGCATACGACTACAGTATCGATGTTGCTAATACCAAGGCGAGATATGACCTCTGAATCGGTTACGTCCGCACACTTGCAAACAGGTAAATATGCTGCTGCATCATTCACGATTTTTTGCTCGGCATCTACTGCAATAACCTCCATGCCGTTCTCGACAAGTTCTCTTGCTACTGCTGTTCCATATCTTCCAAGTCCAAAGACTGCGTATGTTTTCTTTGCTTTCATTGTTCTTCTCCTTATCCTATACTGATATCTTCCGTCGGCTCGGAAATCACGTTCTGACTTTCATTTTTACTGCCAAGTGCTACCGCAAGTGAGATGGGGCCAACTCTGCCGAAATACATGGTTACAATTATAATGAGTTTTCCGAATGCGTTGAGTGTTGCCGTAAAATTTCTTGAAAGACCAACGGTTGCCGTTGCGCTGACCGTTTCATAAACTACATCAATGGCAGAAGCGTTACTTGTTGCCAGTATAAACACTGTTGAGGTAGCACAGATCGTAAGGAACATTACGACCACAGCAACAGCCTTTTTCACCGAGTCATCGGAAATGCGACGACCGAACAGGGTTGCACTATTCTTGTTTCTGATAGTAGCGAACGCCGAGTAGATAAGTACAGCAAGGGTTACGGTTTTCATACCGCCTGCCGTTCCAACCGGTGAACCGCCGATCATCATCAACAGAAGAGATATGGCAGCAGAGGCATTGGTCAGATTTTCTTGCGGGACAGAGGCAAAACCTGCGGTTCTCGTCGTGACCGATTGGAAGAAAGATACTTGAATCTTATCGAATAAGTCCATCTCTCCGATGGTCAAAGGATTTGCATATTCAAAAATAAATATGAGAATTGCACCGGCAAGGATGAGACTTGCCGTAACGGTAATAGCTATCTTGCTGTGCAAGGTCAAATGCCTGAATATTTTTCTGTTTTTCGGCGAACGACGCTTGACTACACGGAGAACATCCCACCATACGATATATCCGAGACCTCCGAGAATTATCAGCGTAGAGGTTACGAGGTTAATTAAGGGATTTGTAGCATAATCACAAAGACTGTTTTCCGCAATAATGTCGATACCTGCGTTACAAAAGGCAGAAATCGAATTAAATACCGATATCCAAATTCCTTTTGCACCAAATTCGGGAACGAACACGAACATATACAGAACTGCACCAATCCCCTCGATGATCAGCGTGCCGAACAACACATTCTTTACAAACTTGACAAGTCCCGACATGGTATTGAGATTGAAAGCATCTTGAATGAGCAATCTGTCGCTGATGCCCAGTTTTCTGTTCAAGAGAAGCATCAATCCTGTCATGATCGTGATAACTCCAAGTCCACCAACCTGTATCAGAATCAGTATAACAATCTGCCCAAAAACACTCCATGTTGAAAAAGTTGGCAGTGTTACGAGCCCGGTAACACAGGTCGAAGTTGTTGCCGTGAATAGAGCATCAATATACGGCACTGCTATCCCGTTAGTTGAGCTTATCGGCAGTGCCAGAAGAACACTTCCGATCAAAATCACCAGAAGAAAACTCAATAGTATAATTTGAGTCGTTGTAAATCTAATCCTTTTCATACATTTTGCTCTCCATTCATCTTCTTCTTGCCTCTCTCAGCAAGGCTTCCTGCAACATCTCCGCTTCGTAGCTTCCCTTGGCATACACATGGTCGGAGATCGCACGTTCCATCTTATTCTTCGCCAGCCGCTTCGTCAAGGTGGCGGTCTGTTCGTCCAGTGTGCCACGGTGGAGATATTGCGTAATCGTGTTCATTCGGCGTGTGTAGATCGCCTTAATCGGATGATCGTCCGCAAGATCTCTCTGCTCTCTGCCTTTCAAATTGCCGATCTGACGGCAGGTGCGCCCACGCTTGTCCCCTGGCGCAAGTCCTCCGCAATATTTGGTCTGCCTTGCATCGGTGGCCAGAAACCACTTGCCGCAGATGGGACGCTTGTGGGCGAAGTCGATCATGCCGCCCTTGAAGATATTCAGCGTATTTCCAAGCTGAGACATTCCCTGTATCAGCTTCAAGACACCAACAGCGTGACTGTATTTATCGTCAAAAGAAGCTGCTGCGCCGCTCCCCTGCAATGCCTTGATGTAGGATAGCAGAACAGCGCCTATAGGGCATTTAGATTACAGTCAAGGCATCTTGCCAAATACGATAAGACGAAATTGGAGTATCGTTTCAATATAACACAAGATATTGAGCTTGTCAAATCTGCTCAAAGTCTACTTTTGGGGTGAGTGAGTTTATAATACTAGGGAACATAAAGTGATGATTCCAACGAAATATGTTCCCTCATATGAGCATTGTCTAAGGCTCTAATGTTTTCCAACAACGTTCTTTCATAAATGCTGCAATAACAGCGATATCTTCGCCCTCATAGTATTTTACCAGCAGTTGTTTGAATTCCGGCACTTCTTTTTCAGGAATTACTAAGAAACCTCCACCGTGCGAAATTAGATAATGGTTTGCAAAAATGACAGAAGCACGTTTATTGCCATCCAAGAATATCTGGGTCTTCATGCAGTATAGGCACAACTTGATAGCAATGTTAATGGGGTCATCATCTTCTTGGGTGATCTCTCGAATTCTATCTTTTACGTCCGGTTCATTTGGCAAAGGCGGAACATAGGACGAACCGCCTATGGAAACCGGAACACCTCGGATGCGGCCCCCCTCGGCAAAAAAGCCTTCATTCACAAGTCTTGCGATATGACTGAGTAAATAATAATCGGAACGGCTGGCAACGACATCTCGGTCCAGAATAAATTCCCATGCGTGTTTCAAATTTAAAATCTTCTGCACATCTGTGGCGGTTATTCCGGAAACTTTTCTGTTTTCTATGATTTCTTCTGTTTGTGGGAAGGATGTTGCAATGCCCTCTAAGACAGCTTGGTCATAGATATTCATTTTCATATTGGCACGTGCAAATGCGATATTATTGACAACATTAACAGAAAGTTCGTCTTCAGAGTATCCGGCTACAGCAAGTTGTTTTTCTATGCTGCGGAGAGCTTTTCTGATTTCACGGGCTTCTCTTGCATTTCGAAGAAGCAGATTATACAGTTCTTCGGTATATGCACCCACATAAGTGGATGTCTGTTTGCCGGCGACACGCTTTCTCACATAGAGGTATTTTCCATCACCACGTTCTTTGATTTCAGGTGTGCCATCGTAAGCCATCAAATTCAGTCTGGCATGAAGGTCAGAACGACTTCTGAGCAATTCTTGTATCTCGCTATACTGTACTGCCATTGTTTCTTCTCCTCTAGGGAACAATTTATGTGATTATTATATTATAATGATCCTTAATTGTCAACGAAGAATGGGGAACATTTTTGCGAATATGAATTATAAAATGCTCCCCAAAGTTATAAATTCAAGATATAGTATGACCAAATTGCATTGTTATACTCATATAAAAAAGATTCCATGTTCATGGTATGCAGTATCGCCCAACCCGCCATGCGGGTGCTTTTCTACCCCTCTCCCGCCGCCACAATGGGAATATCATTAAACATTAATGAAACCTTAATCTTTTTCGCATTTTCATATAATGTTTCGGGTGTACATTAAGGCCATGGAACACAACCAAACACATTATAAAATGAAAAAGAGAGGTACATAACATGGACAGAAATGAAACAATTATTAAGCTTTGCACGAAGACCGGAGTTTCCGTAGAGGATGCCACAAGAGCATTGGACGCTTGTCATGGAGACATTTTGGATGCGGCATTGTATCTTGATGCACTTGGCAAGGTTGAGAGAAATCAGGGCAGCGCCTACACAATGAACGCTGCTACCGAGAAGACAGCAAAGACAAAGAAGACTTCCGGTGCAGGCAAAGCCTTCGGTCGTATCTGCGGATGGTTCGGCAAATTGATTAAGAAGGGAAACGAGAATTTCCTGGACATCACCAAGGATGAAGAGAAGTACATCAGCATTCCTTTGACGGTATTTGTTCTCTTATTGATTCCGTTCTTCTCGCTGATTGCCGTGCTTATGCTGGTGGGCTTGTTCTTTAACTTCCACTACACCTTCCGCGGTCCTGCATTTGCGCAGGACGGAACCACCAACCAGACCATGGAGCGAGCTTCTAAGATGTGTGCAGACCTGAAGCAGGATTTCAAGTCCGGTTTCGATTACGAAGCTGCACAGGGTGAGCCTCAGGATTCTATGCAGGTACAGTAGGGCGAACCGAAAGCGTTGTTCTTCAACTCGCAGTTGCAACTTTTTCTATAACTGATATAATAATCTCAGTTCATGAAGAAGGAGAACGCTACAATGAAACAATGTCAAATGTGCGGAGATGTGCTTAGTAATCACTGGACTCGCTATAATCACTATTGTAGCAAGTGTGTCATCGAAGACTTGGAACGTGACAGTGAGGACGAGATCAATGCATTGATGAAGATGTTTGAGGGGATGTAGAAGCGTTCAAACTGATAAAGGAGACAGTGCAGTGACTAAGAAAGAAGAGCTTTTCAAATACGATAGGGCGAAAATGGAGCATCGTTCAACCAAAATCGTGATTGAATTAACCTAGGTTCGCATAACCTCGGTTACACGAACTTTATCGACGGCTGAAACAGGTCGGCATTGAAAGTGCCGGTAAGGTGGAGGTTTATTTCCATGTGTATGATTCGGAAACTTATGAAACATTGTTTGATTCAGACTGTGTGACCATTCAGACCTCCGAATATGCCAACATGGACACTACTTTGGAGATTACGGGAACGGAATTACAACGGTGGAATTGAAATGATACCTGCTCGGATTACGAGTTGGATAAACGGATACTCCTTGGGAAAGGGGCGTCCGTTTTTTGTATGGCGGGGAAGCTGCGGTTCATTTTATTATTGCTTTTGATGGTGATATGATTTATGATAAATTTGTGAAGCAGAAACGAAAGAGGATGTTTGGATTGTTATAAAACATCAGGAGGAGGTAGCATGAAGAAGACATTTGGATTGTTATGTGTAACTATTATATGCTTGTTAATCATGGGTTGCGAACAACAGAACGAGCTTACGACAGAGATGGGGGAGAGTGGCGGCAATTCCTTTGAGAGTGGTGGCAATTCCTTTGTGGTTGTGGGAGATGGCAGTGATGTGCCGGATGGCGATGTTATCATCTGGGGAGAAGGCGGAATTGTCAGTGGCTCGGATGATGAGTATTTACCGGAGGTTGATGACTCGGAAGAGGAATCGGGAGATATATCGGAAACGCAACCGGTGTATGTTGCTATGCCGGACGGAACGGAGGTTTCGGAGGATACGAAGGAAGTATTGGAGAGTGGCACCGAGAAATATATAGCCGATAACGGAGAGGAGTATTATTTGCTTTCGGACGGAGGATACGTTGTTGCCGATTATTATGAGAGTGACAATGGGAAACTTGCAGACGTGTGCTACTTTTACGGGGATGGACGGGAACTGAAGACGGAGAGGTGGAATGTTACCGAAGATTTTCTGTTGGAAAGTACGGAATATGTGTATGAAGAGGCCGAGCCGGGCGGAGAGGAGATGTTTTGGATAAAGGTCGGAACCAAGTCGGTGTATTATAGTGAGTCTACGGGATACATTTACACGGATACCGAGCTGAATCCGGTACATGACAAGCCTCAGAAGCAGGTGGCAAAGGATGAGAATGGCAATCTCATATATCACACCGAGTATGAATATTCCTTGGAGGGAGAAGTGGAAAAGGAGACTTCCTTCGATGAGGATGGTAGGAAGATATCAGAATACAAATACGTAGACGGAGTACTGCGGTCGGAGTATATGGTAAGCTACTGGAATGATCAAAGCGAGAGGACGATTATATACAATGAAAATGGGGAAAAGACCATCGAATATTATGTGAGCGGAGACGAGTTTATGCGTAGTACCACTTATTACGAGGGAGGACTTCCGACCCATGGAGAAACCTCTAACAAGGATGGGTGTAACACTGAGGAGATGTACGATTCCGAAGGGCGGTTGTCGGCTATTCATGTATATAACGGTGACTTGTACTGTTCTGTGACAAAGTATACCTATATGGAGAACGGACATATCGTTGAGAAGATCTACGATAGTGATGGGAAGACTCTGCAGGAGTACACAGAATATGATGAGGCATGGAATGTGATCGTAGAGGAAAGTTATTAGGAATAACTATGATGATAGATACAGTGATTTTTGATATGGACGGGACTCTGATTGATACGGAGAAGTATTATCGTAGATGTTGGCCGCTGGCTCTCAAGGCATTTGGTTATGAGATGAGTGATGAGCAGGCGCTGGAGTTGCGAAGCTTGGGAAGACCATTTGCGCCGGCGCATTTTAAGAAGTTGTACGGAGAGGATTTTGACTATCCGCTGGTGAGAGAGAAGCGTAAGGAGCTGGTGGAGGAATGCATCAGAGAAGAAGGCATTCAGCTGAAGCCCGGAGCGGTAGAGTTGCTTACGTGGCTTAGGGAACGTAATATTCGGACGGCGGTTGCTACAGCGTCGGATATGGAGCGTACGGAGCGGTATTTGAAGATGCTTGGTATATACGAGTATTTTGATCGACTGATCTCTGCTACTATGGTGAAGGAGGGCAAGCCTTCGCCGGACATTTACCTGTATGCCTGCGAACAGATGGGGAGAAGACCGGAGGAGTGTCTTGCGGTGGAGGACTCGCCAAATGGAGTCCTAAGTGCATATAATGCAGGCTGTAAGGTAGTACTGGTACCGGATCAGACACCGCCGGAAGCGTTTCTCAGGGACAAGCTATTCGCCTGTGTGGACGGATTACTTGGCATTAAGGCTTTGATGTAGATAAGCTCGCCGACAAGCCGCAAATCGTAGATTGCGATAACACTGAAAAGAAATATGACCACAGCAGGCAACCTTATGATTGCCTGCTGTTTTATCTTCAGTCGGTATTCTGTTTTCAGTGGATATACCAGTTTCTCTGAGTGTCCAAGGATTCCTTCAATTCCTCGTATTGTTCAGCGGAGAGGTCTTGGCGACCTTCCATTTGCGTCAAGAAGTCTTGGTAGGCGGTCTGTACGTTGTCGGGTTCGCCGGCGCGGGAATATGCCACCATTTTGTACAGGGCGATTTCTACTTTGAAGTGGTAGTAGGTCTTCGGATCGTAGAAGCCGGGTTGCTTCGTGTAAGTATCCAACAGCGCATCACTCCATGCGCAGATACGAAGGGCCTCTTCCTTTGTGGCGAAGAAACCGTAGTTCTGGGAAATGACCTGCAATTGCTTGCCTATGACATTGAATAGAACGTTGGAGTTCTCCACGATGACATCCTTCATGTCTTCAAAGCCCTTCTCGAAGTATGTGAGCTCCATATTGATGGACTCCTTCACACGGTTGGATGCGAGACTGGGGAGCATCTCAATGTGTTCTCTGGCATTTTCATAATCCTTTTTGTGAATATAGATCCACGCCAGTGCGTAGTGGGCCTTGTCGATTAAGTTGTGGTCGTTGCTGTACTGCAACACCTGAATTCCCTTGCGGATGCCGTCGTCGTACAGCTTGCCATAACGCTCCGGCTGGTCTTTTAGGAAACCCTCCAGGTCAACGAGCATACTCAGATGTGCCACCTGTTGTACGTATTCCAACTGAACCGTGTAATTGGTAGGATGCTTGGCGGTTTCCTCGCACAGATAATCGCAACGTTTCAAGGCATTTCCCCAGCGGTCCGTCTCGTCTTTCATGGTCTCTAATTGGTCGAAAATGCGCTTCGTAATGGCTTCGTCCTGATTAGCCTTGTCGTACCCAAGCAGTGTGTCGGTGGTGATGCCGAGAATCTGCGCAATGGGAATGATAAGTCCCAAGTCCGGGAAGCCTGCTTCGGACTCCCAGCGACTCACCGCCTGGGCTGTAACGCCCAGAAGACCGGCCAGTTCCTCCTGTGTAAAGCCTCTGTTCTTTCTGTATGTTCTAATATTTGTTCCTATGTTGTGGTTCATGTCATTACCTCCGTTATGTGTTCCGGTACCGTGATTTCATCTTACACAAGAGTTCCCGAAAATACAAGCAATGCTTCGTTGGTAAAAAATCAAGCGAAGCTTGAGTTGGGTGGGAGAGCTTTTTGGCTATACGGGGGGGCAAAGCTCTGTTGAAGGGAAGAAAAGCATACTACGAAAAAAGTTTGATAAAATTAAAATATCTCTTGGCAATTGAATGTATATTCAACTATAATACAAAACAGATGAATTATCATTCAACTGTGTTTGACGGTGCGTGAGTGAAAGATACTTTTTTCTTCATTGCACCTGCATAGTACTTGTCATGTGGAATGCACGGCATCCGCAGGACATCATTACCATCATCACTAAACGGAGGGATATTATGAAGAAGAGAGAACATTTGCCGGTGTTTTATTGGGGGTTCATGACGGTACTTATGAAGAACACCGAGGAGAAATGGCTGTACAATCTGTACGGAGAGCAGTACCTTGCGTATTGCAAACGGGTGAACCGTTGTATTCCGTATTTTTAGAAGGCTACTTTTCTTTTCGTATAGACCCATGGACGTTCATTTTTGCAATCCATGACACCCATTGTGCAATCTGTGCGGAACGTATTGCAAGTGAAAAATTGTGCGATATAATAGCCATGAACTCCGACAGAAGGAGGGATGACATGAAGATTAGGCTCAATATCGGCGACGAGAATAGCAAGCAGTGGTTTCGGGCATAAGGAGAAGTGTGATTAAGTAATCGGTTATACGGTGTGAAAAAACAACTTGATTCGATGAACCCTTTTGTCTCCTTGCGGTGTATTACAAGTGAAAATGATCTGTGCGAGACCGAGCATCGGTGTACGATGCATCGCACAGAAGATCATGAGGATATATACGGGAGGAACAGAGATGAAGAAGGGGTGCTTTTGTACGAGGCGCCTGATAAGACCGAAGGACATTACTATTTTCTCATTGAGTAATATTGGGAGAGGGATAATGTAACGAGGTCCAAGTAGAAAGTATAAAACTCTATGAAAAAAAGAGGTCGGTGAGTGATGAGATCACTCGTTGGCCTCTTATGCATGTTGTTGCATTTGAAGTGAGTGTGTGATAACATGAAGAAAATGATTGACAAGGTGGTTGGATTGGTGACAAGACGATTGTATTACGAAGATATCAATATGACTGCATTCGAGAGCACAGTGCTCCAGTGCATAGAAGAGAAGGAAGGGCTGTACCGAGTTCTGCTGGAGGCCACGGCTTTCTTTCCGGAGGAGGGTGGTCAGACGGCGGACAAGGGAACGCTGAATGGCATGGAAGTGCTGGATGTGCAGATTGTCGGGGAGGGCATTTATCACTACGTGAAGAGCCCTTTGGGAGTGGGTGCCACGGTGCATGGTCAAGTAGATTATGCACAGCGATTTGATTTTATGCAGCAACATTCCGGGGAGCATATCATTTCCGGGTTGGTGCATGCTCGTTATGGACTTCGCAATGTGGGCTTTCACCTGAGTGTACGCGAGGTGACGCTGGACTTTGACGCGCCCCTTACCTTGGAGCAGCTACGAGAGATTGAGCGAGAGGCAAATGAGGCCGTACAGGCTAACCTACCTATTGTGATTTCCTATCCGGACAAGGAGGAGCTGGCGATGCTTTCGTATCGAAGCAAGATTGCCATTGACGAGCAGGTGCGTATCGTGACCATTCCCGGAATCGATGTGTGTGCTTGTTGTGCGCCCCACGTAGAGAGTACCGGTCGCATTGGATTGATTAAAATTACCGATGTTCAGAATCTGCGGGGAGGTGTTCGGGTGAACATCCTCTGCGGTATGCGTGCACTTGCGGATTATACGATTAAGCAGGACAGTGTGTCGGCAGTGTCCATGGCGGTGTCTCTTCCGGGAGACCGGATAGCTGAGGGTGTGCAGCGCCTCCGTGAAGAAGTGCAGAAGCAGAAAGAGCGAGCAAATCATTTGCAGGTAGAGTACCTGAAGCTGAAGGTGTCTACGTTGCCTTCCCCGGAGGAAACTGCGGATGTCATTCTCTTTGTTGGTACTATGGACACCATTGCCGTGCGTAATACGGTAAATGAACTTACTAAGATATATAGCGGTTATTGCGGCATTTTCTTCGGAGAGGCCGGAAACTATCAGTTCATCTTGGGGAGCGAAACCCGGGATTGTCGCAAGGCGGCGGAGTATCTGCGAAGTGAATTCTCCGCCAAATGTGGCGGAAGTTCCGTCATGATTCAGGGGAGTGTAACGGCGGAGCCGGAGCAGGTGCGGGAGTTGATCGCCTCCTGCTCGGTACGTTGATTTCGCTTGAAATATGTGATAAAATAATGACACGCCAAATGAATTACGGAGGTAGAAGCGGATGGCAAGTAACAGACCCAGATCCAGAGAAAAGTACGTCACCGAAGGTGGCAAGGGTGTAAAGAAGAGAGGCAGCGGTACAGGTACCGGTCCCGTGGGAAATGGCGGTGACGGCCTGAAACAGGACGCCCATAGTTCCTCCAACACCGATGCGAGAAAGGCAAAGAAGGGCGGCAAAGGAACGTCCGGTAATGTAACACGTTCCTCCGGCAGTAGCAGTCCGTTAATTAAGATTATTATTATCGTCGTGGCCCTGTTGGGTGGCGGTGGCGGTCTCGGAGGTGTGCTGACCGGCCTTTTGGGTGGTGGCGGTGACAGCACCGGCACAGACAGCGGGTTGTCGGGTCTCGGTAGCAGCTTGGCAGGCATTACAAGTATGCTGAACAGCGGTTCTGTCAGTGATGGTTGGGAACTTACCGCGAATACAGGAAGACTCAATACCGATGTGGCTTCCGCGGCACGTGATAAGCGTACTGAGATTATCGGCAATGGCAAAGACGAAGTTACCATTATGGTGTATATGTGTGGAACGGACCTAGAATCCAAGTACGGAATGGGAACCTCGGATTTGCAAGAGATGATGAAAGCAACCATCAGCGATAAAGTGAATCTTATCGTATATACCGGTGGATGTTCCAAGTGGAAGAACTCCTCCATCAGCAACAAAGTAAATCAGATCTATCAAGTGAAGAACGGCAAGTTGACGGTTCTTGATAAGGACGCCGGTTCGGCTTCTATGACGAATCCGGATACCTTGACGGATTTCATTAAATGGTGCAAGAAGGAGTACCCTGCTAACCGTAATATGCTCATTTTCTGGGATCACGGCGGTGGTTCCATCAGCGGTTACGGTTATGATGAGAAATATAAGAGCAGCGGCTCTATGGATTTGTCTGAGATTAATCAGGCGTTGAAGAAGGCCGGAGTGAGCTTTGACGTTATTGGTTTTGATGCGTGTTTGATGGCAACCCTGGAGACCGCGTTGATGCTGGCACCCTATGCGGATTATATGATTGCTTCCGAGGAGACGGAGCCGGGCGTGGGCTGGTATTATACCAACTGGCTGACTGCGTTGTCGGGGAATACTTCTATGTCTACACTGGAGATCGGCAAGAAGATTGCCGATGATTTTGTAGAGACTTGTGCAACCCAGTGTAGAGGTCAGAAGACCACACTTTCCGTTGTGGATTTGGCGGAGCTGGAGAAGACGGTTCCTGATGAGTTGAAGGCATTTTCCAAGTCTGCCAGCGAATTGATTACGGAGAACAAATACCAGACGGTTTCCGATGCACGTTACGGCACGAGAGAATTTGCTTCCTCCATTGACCAAGTGGATTTGGTTCATTTGGCAAGCAATTTGGGAACGGACGAGGGCAAGGAGTTAGCGGAAGCATTGCTTGGGTGCGTGAAATACAATCGTACTTCAAGTAATATGACAAATGCGTATGGACTGTCCATTTATTTTCCGTACAAGAAGGTTTCCTCTGTGGATCAGGTGGTGGATACCTACGAAGATATCGGAATGGATGAGGAATACATGCGTTGTATTCAGCAGTTTGCCAGCCTTGAAGTAGGCGGACAGGCGTCCTCCGGCGGAACGAGTTCGGCACTTCCGTCCTTGTTTGGTTCTCTTATGGGCGGCGGAAGCAGTACAGCCAGTGGCGGTAACTCCGATGTAATCTCCGGCTTACTTACGGGGCTTCTGTCCGGTCAAATGAACGGTATCACGGGACTGGACAAGTCCAACACGGCATTTATCGGCGAAGGTGCCGGTGATACGGAGGCTGTGGCAAAATATCTGGCAGACAACTACTTCGATGCCACGAAGCTTGTGTGGACCGAAAACAGCAAGGGGCAGAAAGTTCTGAAACTCAGTGAAGAGCAGTGGAAGTTGGTGCACGGTCTTGTACTGAATATGTTCTATGATGACGGCGAAGGCTACATTGACCTGGGAATGGACAATGTATTTGAATTTGACAGCGAAGGTAATCTCATCGGTGAGACCGATCGGACATGGCTTGCCATCAACGGACAGCCCGTGGCTTACTACCACATGGACACCGTGGATGACGGAACTAATTATACTATCACCGGCCGCGTACCTGCTCTTCTTAACGGAGAGAAGGTAGACCTCATTCTCGTATTTGACAATGAGAACCCTAAGGGCTACATTGCGGGAGCACGTTTCAACTATGCGGAAGGCGAGACCGAGACCGTAGCAAAGAGTATGGGACAGTTGCAGGTTGGCGACACTTTGGATTTTCTCTGCGATTATTATTCCTATAGCGGAGAGTACCAAGACAGTTACTACCTCGGCGAGCAGATGACGGTTACGTCGGATATGGTGATCAGTAACGTAGATGTGGGCGAAGGTGCCGTTAAGGTTACCTACCGTTTCACGGACATTTACAACCAGCATTACTGGACACCGGCCATTGAGCAGTAGGGTGATATATAGGACGATATATGCGGAAGGGGGAGCTAATCCCCCTTCTTGTTTTATGGTGTGTAATTGGTGTGTTCCTCAACAAAACTGACAAATGCTATGCCTCCGTCCGTCTGTAGTGGCATCATATCGTGTATGAGCTCCTCCTTGCTCATTATGTACGCGATTGCATACCTTCGTCTCCTCTGCCATGGTGTAATAAAATACAAGGTGCGCTCATCGTCAAAAGGGATGTCCTTTAGAGGATATCCGAGAAGTGTACTAAGTTCATCGTCTGTTTTACTTTCTAACTCATTCTGCCTTGCCTTATCAAGACCATTTCTTGATATATATCCCGCTAATACCAACGCGTTTTCAACATCGCAAAGAGGGCTTTGTATACATTTTTTTATAATCCGCGCATCTCTTACATCGAATCCATTAGCAATAAGTAAATTGCGAACATCTCTTTTTCTTTTAAACTCGTCCCTATTCTGCCATATGCATATGAATACAAACAATGCAAAATAGAATATCCAGATACCTATACTGACATTATACGCCGCTATTCTCTGTTTACCCGTATGTGAGTCCGCATATGATTCAACTATAGCTAGAGGGGCAGCAAGAATCGCAAAGCCCAAAATTAATAATATGATTTGAAAAATTAAACTTTTATTCTCTTGACTGAGTTTGTACAATACATATATAATCCCAATAATTATCCATATAAAATTCATGAGAAATCCTCCTTTGTAATCAACTTGTTATAAAACCGGCTCATACTTATGTGAAAATCGTCTCCGTCGTCTCTGCTGGGATCGTACTTCAAGCCATCGATAGTTTCGGCAAGCGGGGCAATGACTGGGGACTTTTAAGCCTTGCTTTTTGTAATCGAAAATCACCTCTTTTTTGAGGGAAAAAAACTTCCCGCATTCCATGCATAAAAAATCCGTTCGCATTATGTGTTCCTCCTATCGAAAACCGCCGACAATGTGTGGAGCATAGTGTACTCGTTGTTTTCTGCGACGTAATGGCATATGATTTTGCATAACTTCTTCAATGCCGAAGAATTTTTCAAGTCTGATTCTACGTCGCTTTTCTCTGCATGCAGGACATCTCTTAGGATTGGAAAATCCGCGTGATGAGTAAAAAGATAGTTGTTTGTTCGAAAGATAAAAGATGGTTGTGCATTCTTCGCAAATGATTTGTTTTGACATTGTTGTCTCTCCTTTTTAATAAAATTTCGTTGTTCCGTTCTGTGTGTATAGCGTTTGGGGGTGGGGTGTGCCGTCTGTGGCGGTGCGCTTGCCGTCCGCTTATATAGTCGCGGTGTTCGGTGTTGCGCTCCGTGTGGTGCGCTCCGTTGCCGTCCGCTTGTATAGTCGCGGTGGGCGGTTTTACGCGCCGTCTTTTGTCGGTGCGTCCCTGCCCTCTGCCTGTATAGCCTTGGGCGGTCGGGTCGTCCTTCCCCTCTGCCTGTATAGCGTTGGGTGGTCGGGTCGTCCCCGTGTGGGTCGGTTGCCCGTCCCCTCGCTTGTATAGCGTTGGGTGTACGGGTCGTCCCGTGGGTCGGTTGCCCGTCCCTTCAGCTTGTATTGCGTTGAGTGGGTGGGTGACCGGAGATGTTTTGCTCTCCCTAGCCATATAGTAGGGGGTGGTGGAACGCTTGCGCCCTGCCTGCCCTGCTTCTAATGTATTAGTAGGGGGTGGTGGTGGCGGATGCGTTCCGCTTGTGTGTTTCGTTCCCTCTGCCGTTATAGTGGCGGTGGGGGGTGGCGGACGTTCTGCCGTTCCCTCTGTCGTTATAGTAGTAGTGGGCGGTGAGGACGCATTTTACATTACAGGTCTGCTTGTTATGTTGCGAAATAACCTAAAACAAACCGGCCATGTCCGAATCGATGACGTTGACACAACAAACTTGCCCTTCCTTGAATAATACCTGTTGACAAAGTAAAACGATATCTTGTATAATACAACCGATTAGGGTTTTTTCCGAAATCAATATTATAGAAAGCAAGAGGTTAGTGAGTAAAATGGCACAGATCAATTTAGAGAAGTATGGCATTTTCGGTACTACTGAACTCGTATGCAATCCTTCCTATGAGACATTGTTCGAGGAAGAGACCAAGGCAGGTTTGGTAGGTTATGAGCAGGGTCAGGAAAGTGAGCTTGGCGCTGTTAACGTTATGACCGGTATCTACACCGGACGTTCCCCTAAGGACAAGTACATCGTTATGGACGAGAACTCCAAGGACACTGTATGGTGGACTAGCGATGAGTATAAGAACGACAATCATCCCATTTCCGAGGAAGTATGGGCAGAGCTTAAGAAGACCGCTCTCGCTGAGCTTTCCAACAAGAGATTGTTCGTAGTAGATGCATTCTGTGGTGCTAACGCAGACACCAGAATGGCTATTCGTTGTATCGTAGAAGTTGCTTGGCAGGCACATTTCATTAAGAACATGTTCATTCAGCCTACTGCTGAAGAGCTTGAGAACTTTGAGCCTGACTTCATTATCTACAATGCATCCAAGGCTAAGGTTGAGAACTACAAGGAGCTTGGTCTTAACTCCGAGACTGCTGTAGCATTCAACATCACCAGCAAGGAGCAGGTTATCCTTAATACCTGGTACGGCGGCGAGATGAAGAAGGGTATGTTCTCCATGATGAACTACTACCTCCCTCTTAAGGGCATCGCTTCCATGCACTGCTCCGCTAACACCGATATGAACGGTGAGAACACTGCAATCTTCTTCGGTCTTTCCGGTACCGGTAAGACTACCCTTTCTACCGATCCTAAGAGACTCCTCATCGGTGATGACGAGCATGGTTGGGATGACAAGGGCGTATTTAACTTCGAGGGTGGTTGCTACGCTAAGGTTATTAACCTTGACAAGGACTCCGAGCCCGATATCTACAACGCTATTAAGAGAAATGCTCTTCTTGAGAACGTTACTCTTGATGAGAACGGCAAGATTGACTTTGCTGATAAGAGCGTAACCGAGAATACTCGTGTATCTTATCCGATTGACCATATTGAGAACATTGTACGTCCGGTTTCCACTGCACCTGCTGCTAAGAACGTTATCTTCCTTTCCGCAGATGCATTTGGCGTACTTCCTCCGGTTTCTATCTTGACTCCTGAGCAGACCAAGTACTACTTCCTCTCCGGTTTCACTGCTAAGCTTGCAGGTACCGAGCGTGGTATTACCGAGCCTACTCCGACCTTCTCCGCTTGCTTCGGTCAGGCTTTCCTTGAGCTTCATCCGACCAAGTACGCAGAAGAGCTCGTTAAGAAGATGGAAGCTAACGGTTCCAAGGCATACCTTGTGAACACCGGTTGGAATGGTACCGGTAAGCGTATCTCCATTAAGGATACTCGTGGTATCATTGATGCAATTCTTGATGGTTCCATCGAGAAGGCAGCTACCAAGTCCATCCCGTTCTTCAACTTCGAAGTTCCTACTGAGCTTCCGGGCGTTGACACCAACATTCTTGATCCTCGCAACACCTACGCTGATGTGGCTGAGTGGGAGAAGAAGGCTGTTGATCTTGCTTCCCGTTTCCAGAAGAACTTTGCTAAGTACGAAGGCAACGAGGCTGGTAAGGCACTTGTTAGTGCCGGTCCTCAGCTGTAATTACTTTGATACAGTAATCATTTCCCCTTTCGGACGGAGTCCGGAAGGGGATTTTTACAAATGAAAGGAGCACACACTATGCCACCTATGGGAGGCCCGATGGGCAGAGGTTATCTAACCGAGGAGGAGATGGCAAATCGACCGAAGGTTACTATGCCGCTTCTGAAACGTATTTTTTCGTATTTGGTACCGTACTGGAAGCAGTTTGTCTTCGTACTGGTATGTATTGTTATTTCGTCCGTGCTGGGCTTGTTGCCTTCGGTACTGACCGGTCGTATTATCGACGAAGGCTTGATCGGTCGTAACATGAAGATGCTGATTATCCTGATCTGCGTGTCTCTAGGGGTAAGTCTGGGCTCCAATTTAATTCAGGTGGCAGAGAGTTACCTAAATAACTGGATTGCACAGCACATTGCATTTGATATTCGAAATAAGATGTACCGTCACTTGCAGAAGATGTCGCAAGGTTTCTTCACGTCCAACAATCAAGGCGATATCATTACCCGTATGACCAGCGACATTTCCGGCGTGGAGCGTGTGATTACCAGTACATTTACCTCGATTCTGTCCAATTCAATCACGCTGATCTGTGCGGTAGTGATTATGTACCGCGAGAACTGGATTCTGGCCACTGTGGGTGTTCTGATCATTCCCTTGTTTACCATCCCTACTCGCTGGGCCGGTAAGACTCGTTGGGAGCTGACAAGAGATGCGCAGGAGTGCAACGACGAGATCAACGGTATTCTAAATGAGACCCTTTCTGTCAGCGGTCAGTTGCTTGTGAAGCTCTTTGGCAAGGAGGAGTACGAGTATGAGCGCTATGAGAAGGTAAATGGTCGTATGATTAAGCTCAACATCAAGGAGAGCATGGCGGGCAGATGGTTTCGTGTGGTTATCAACACATTTTCCAGTGTTGGGCCCATGCTTCTGTATCTGGTAGGTGGAATCTTGATGATGAAGTACGATTCGGACTTGTCGGTAGGTGACATTACCGTACTGGTAACACTTCTCGGAAGAATGTATGGACCGGTGAACTCCTTGCTGAATATTCAAGTAGAGTGGATTCGTTCTATGGCCATGTTCACCCGTATCTTTGAGTACCTGGATATGCCCGTAGAGATTCAAAATGCCGAAGATGCCATTGTGCCCACGAAGGTGGAGGGAAATGTGGAATTCCACGACGTAGAGTTCTCCTACACCTCGGAGCGCAAGATCTTACAGAATATCAATTTTGACCTTAAGAGCGGAAACAGTATTGCTATCGTAGGGCCTTCCGGTTCCGGTAAGAGTACTATTATCAACCTGATTCCCCGTCTGTATGATGCGTGTGCCGGGCAGGTTACCTTTGACGGTGTGGATGTACGTAAGCTGGACTTGAATTTCTTACGCGACAATATCGGTATTGTCAGTCAAGAGACCTATCTCTTCAACGGAACCATTCGTGAGAACCTATTGTATGCTAAGCCCGATGCTACCGAGGAGGAATTGATCGAGGCTTGTAAGAAGGCGAATATCTATGAATTTGTACAGAAGCAGGAGCTTGGTCTGGATGCCATGGTAGGGAATCGAGGTTTGAAATTATCCGGCGGTGAGAAGCAGCGTCTCTCCATTGCTCGAATTCTTCTGAAGAATCCGGTGCTGTTCATTTTTGATGAGGCCACTTCCGCGCTGGATTCCATCTCCGAGAGCAAGATCCAAGAGGCCATTGACCCGATTATTCACTCCAGAACCAGTATTTTGATTGCGCACCGCCTCTCTACAATCTTGGCAGCGGATGAAATCTTAGTTCTCAAGGACGGACAGATTGTGGAACGTGGTGTCCATGCCGATCTTGTGAAGGCCGGCGGTACCTACGCAGAGTTGTACGAAACCCAGTTTGGCAAGGCTATGGAAGCGTAGAAAAAATATTTTAATGATTTTTGATTTTTACTCAGCAATCTTTTCATTAGAATCGTTTTATTAGTGAAGAGGTTGCTGAGGGCATATTAAACGGAGGAGAGCAGATGTCCGGATATGAACAGTTGATTACTAAGGCAATGGGCGGCGATAGCGCGGCATTTGAGGAAATCTACAGGCGAATCAACAAGAAGGTCTACTTCACCTGTATATCCTTTCTGAAAAATGAGCATGATGCCGCAGATGTCTCGCAGGAAGTTTACATCACGATTCTGAAGAACCTGTCCACACTGAAGGATGCTTCGGGCTTCGAGGGTTGGGTCAGTCGGGTCACGGTGAACAAATGTAAGGATTTTCTGAAGAAAAATAAACCCGTGCCCATAGAAGAGGAGACACTGTCGAGCATGATTGACGGCGGCGAGCAGGAGCTTCTCTTGCCGGAAGATTATGTGGTCAACGAAGCAAAGCGAAAGATTCTTATGGACATTCTCAGGGAGAGTCTTTCGGATACTCTCTACCAAACCGTTGTGCTGTTTTATTTTCATGACATGTCCGCAGCTGAGATTGCAAGTATGATGGACTGCCCCGTGGGGACTGTGACATCGCGTCTCTGTATTGCGAGAGCAAAGATTAAGAAGGGCGTGCAGAACTATGAAGAGAAGAACGGCGACAAGCTCTATTCCACAGCGCTGATACCGATACTGGCTGCAATACTCACGGTAGAGGCAAATGCCATGGAGCCGGTGGGCGTATGGGCGGATGTAGCCTTAGCAACCTCTCAAGCAAAGAATACGGCACAAGGAGCAACTACAAGCGGTGGAACCTCCGGCGGAGCATCTTCCGGCGGCAGTGCTACGCAGACCACTGTGCGTGGCGGTATCTCCGGCGTGTCGAAGACAGCAGGAGGAAGAGCGATGTTACACACATTAAAGGGAAAGATTTTGGCAGGGATTATTGCGGCTATGGTAGTTACGGCAGGGATTATAGTAGCAATAATGATTTCAAACAACGCAAAGGACGAGCCTAGCGGGGAGAAGAGTTCGCCCACCAAACCGATAACAACTACAACTACGCCAGACAACATAGAAGACGAGGGGACTGTTACCACCAAACCGACAACGCCTACAGCGACGCCAACCGCTGCGGAAGATGAGGAAAAACCTACGGTTGACGGGGCGCCAGAGGCAATTCATTACAAAATGGCAGAAATCCATAAGAAGACTTACAAAGACAGCAAATATAATATTACTGAACTTTGGTTAGCCGTTGAACTTGCAGATGCCGAATGGCTGACTGTTTATGGCGAAGAACCATTTGAGATTACTTATAACAAAACAGGAGAGTCGATTTCAGAGCTTGGCGATATCAATCATCTGATGAATGATGAGTTGTTTATTGATCTTTCTTTGATAAGCATGGGAAATCTTTGTCAGTATACTCACATGAGAAACGAGGAGGTTCCGGAAGAATATGAATCGTTGTCTTTTCCTAGTGACAGGTATGTTATGACCCTCTGCATTTATTCCAACAGAGACATTAACTTTGACGACTTTTCCATTGATCTTAGCATGAATCATTATCCGACAAATACCGATATCACAACCTCACTTGAATATAACGCAGATATTTTGGAAATCACAACTTCTCCGGATGTGATTCATGCCGGTAATCTTTTTGAAATTGACGGAAACTACTACGTTGTTTACCTTGAAGGTATGAATAGAACTAATTTTGATTACGATGACAACCTTGATGACGAAGACGAGCCTGCAAGAGTATACAGATATTTTGAGGTCAAATGCATAAACGTTGACTCAGTTCAGATGCTTGCAGATGCGTTTGACGGTCATATTCAGCTTGTTTACGGATCGGAAAGCGGAATGTATCTAGATGCTGAGATTGAAAACCCTAATTATCTCAAGCCGATTGATCTGGGCGAAGGCTATGAAATCTTTGTTGAAGTTATTGATGAAGAGGATGGAACAATCGCTATCGGATTTGAAGCAAAGGACGGATACACCTTTGAAGAGAATTCGGATACTTACAACGCCATAGCAACTTCGCTTCCACTTTATACGTCAGACGATGGCGAGGAAATTCTCTTTGCACTTAATTTCGTTTCGTAGGATTATAATACGGGGATTACAACCGAGTAAATGAAACCGTAAGATAAGAGGACGTCGCACCGATTGGTACGACGTCCTTCGTAATGTTCGAATAGGTTGTTACTATCAACAGTGAGTAATGTTACTTACGCTCTTAACTGAATATCAAGCTTCTTGTCGAGATTCTTGAGAATCTTTTCGACGAACTTGTCAACGGCTCCTCCTTCGAACTCCTCATCCCTAGGAGAGAAGAGGACAGTAAATGCCATGCTCTTCTTGTCCTCGCCGATCTGTTTGCCTTCGTATACGTCGAAAAGGGTTACTTCCTTCACGTATGCGCAGGAATCGTAGATACAGGACTCAACTGCACCGCAGGTGATATCCTTATTCATAACAAGGGCAAGGTCACGCTTCTCCTCAGCGAACTTCGGAAGCGGGGTGAACATCGGGCGTCTGCCGTAATAAGCGGAGAGCTTCTGAAGATTGATCTCCATTACGTATGCGGGAACACGCATATCCTTAGCGTCCATAATCTCGTAATTTACTTTGCCGAGATATCCGACCTCTACACCGTCACACAGAATGGCTGCGGACTGATAAGGGTGCAAGAAGGGCTTCTGGGTTCTCTCGTAAGAGAACTTGATGCACAAGGTATCGGCAACGGTCTCTGCAATTCCCTTCAAGGTGTAGAAGCTTTCCTTCTGACCGAATACACCGACGCAGAGAACTTCCTGCTCCTCCGGATACTCCGTAAGAGGCAGAGCCTTGGGAACAAAGATGCTTCCCATCTCGAAGAGACGTCCGTCGAAGGTTCCGTTCTTCTGGTTGTGAGCAATTGCCTGAATCATACCTGCCGCCAGAGTGGTACGCATAATGGAGAGACCCTCATTGATGGGGTTAATCAACGGAATTGCATTTCTCTCGGGAGCATCTGCGGCAAAGCCTAACAGGTTCAGATCCTCAGGAGAGAAGAAGGAGTAGTGGATACACTCGTAAGCACCTACGCCACAGAGGGCTCTCTTCAGCTTCATATCGGTTTTCTGTGCAAGGTTGCATCCGCCGGTGGTTACCTTAGCCGAAGGCATGAAGGTAGGAATTACGTGGTCGTATCCGTACATACGAATCACTTCCTCTGCTACGTCCGGATAGGAGTCCATATCCTCGCGGTAAGCGGGAATCTGCAGGGTCAGCTCATCACCGTTTACAACCGGAGCAAAGCACAGGTTCGTAAGGATGCGAACAATATCCTCAGTGGGAATGGTAATACCAAGCACGCCATTTACCTTAGCGATGCTGACCTTCATCTCGTGGGGCTCTACGGAATTACCGGTATTGACATCAATGTGGGTACGGGATACTTTACCGCAACCCAGCTCTTCAATCAAATGAAGGGCTCTCTGTGCAGCCATTACCGTAGCGTACTCGTCAACACCCTTGGAATAGCGGGAGCTGGAGTCAGACACCTGACCCAGAGCACGGGAGCTCTTGCGGATGTTGTCACGGGCGAACTTCGCACACTCGAACAATACTTCTGTGGTAGTGTCACGAATCTCGGAATTGAGACCGCCCATGATTCCGGCAAGCGCTACCGGCTTCACACCGTCGCAAATAACAAGATTCGAAGAATTCAATTCAAATTCCTTCTCGTCCAAGGTTACGATCTTCTCGCCATCACCGGCACGACGCACGTTGATGGCATTTCCCTCAAGGTAGGAGCAGTCAAATGCGTGCATGGGCTGTCCCAGTTCCTTGAGAATATAGTTGGTAATGTCTACGACATTGGAGATGGCGTTCAGTCCAACAAGGGCAAGACGACGCTTCATCCAAGCAGGGGACTCCCCAATCTTAATGTCGTGAACATAATGGGCAATGTAGCGAGGGCAGAGGTCCGGAGCGTCTACAGTTACGGTGAAGCCTTCCTTCTCTACCTCAGTCTCGGTGTAATCCAGAGCCGGCATGCGGCATTCCTTATTCAGTACTGCGGCAACCTCTCTGGCAATACCGTAAATGCTCTGGCAGTCCGGGCGGTTCGCGGTGATGGAGATGTCAAAGATCCAATCATCCAAGCCAAGCATAGGCTTCACATCCGCACCGATTTCGGCATCTGCCGGAAGCACCAACAAACCATTGTAGTCCGCACCCGGGTACAGGTCACCATTGAGACCCAATTCAACACCGGAGCACAACATACCGTGGGAATCATAACCGCGAAGCTTGCCCTTCTTAATCTTCATAACGCCCTCAATGGTCTTGTGATCCTTGGCGGTAGCGTATACCGATGCGCCCACAAGAGCAACGGGGAACTTGCCGCCCACGCATACGTTGTCTGCGCCACAGCAAATCTGCAACAATTCGCCCTGTCCGGCGTCTACCTTGCACACATGCAGGTGTGTCTCGGGGATGGGCTCACACTCCGTAACGAGACCCACAACAACGCCGCTGATATCCTTGCCGACTTCTATGAGTTCTTCTACTTCGAAGCCGCAGGAGAATAATTTCTCTTCTAATTCCTTGGGCTGAACGTCGATATCCACATAATCCTTCAGCCAACTCAAAGGTACTAACATATCTCAAACCTCCGTTAATTCACTAAATGCATGCTCCCTCTTTATTCGTCATTTAACTGGCGCAATACGCGCAAGTCAGACTCGAACAAGAGCTTGATGTTGTTGATACCGTATTTCAACATGGCGATACGCTCAATACCCATACCGAACGCAAGACCGCTGTATTCCTCGGAATCAATGCCACAGTTCTCAAGAACCTTCTTGTTTACGATGCCGGCACCGAGAATTTCAATCCAGCCGGTTCCCTTACAGAGCTTGCAGCCTTTGCCACCGCAGGCAAAACAGCTACAGTCTACCTCTACCGAAGGCTCGGTGAAAGGGAAATAAGACGGACGAAGACGGGTAACCGTACCTTCGCCGAAGATCTTCTGTACAAATACGTCCAACATACCCTTCAAGTCGCAGAGGGTAATGCCCTTATCCACTACAAGACCCTCCATCTGGCTGAACATAGGAGAGTGGGTGGCGTCGTCGTCGGAACGAAATACCTTACCGGGGGACAGAATCTTAATGGGGGGCTTGGTATTCTCCATGACGTGAATCTGACCGGCAGAAGTCTGGGTACGGAGCAGGAACTCCGGAGAGAGATAGAAGGTATCCTGCATATCTCTTGCGGGGTGATCCTGAGGCGTATTTAATGCCGTGAAATTGTAGTAGTCATTTTCGATTTCGGTTCCCTCGAATACTTCGAAGCCCATGGAAGCAAAAATGTCAATCAGCTGATTGCGAATGAGTGTGTTGGGGTGAAGGTTACCGGAGTAGGTCTTCTCTGCCGGCATGGTGATGTCGATCTTCTCGCTCTCATAGCGTGCCAGAAGCTCGCGCTGCTTCATCTGGGCATCCAATGCCTCGAAGCTTGCCAGTGCCCATTCCTTTGTCTCGTTAATGGTCTTACCATACTCGGCACGGTCTTCGGGAGCGACATCTCGCATACCCTTCATCAGTTGACCGATCTTGCCGTTCTTGGAATCCAAGTACGTCTTCTTGAATTCGTACACAGCCTTAGAGCTGTCCAGTGTGCTCATGCCATCCAAAATCTCTTGTTTGATGACAGCGAGCTGTTCTCTTAATTCATTCAGTGACTGCATGTTAATCTCCTTTTCTGAAAATATGTATTGGTTCTGTGTCGTCATGTGCATGCCGCAGAGCTCTATAGAAAATAAAAAAGCCCTCCTCACAATGACTCCATGAGAATCATTATGGGACGAGCTGACCCGCGGTACCACCCATATTCAGACGCAGAACGTCTGCACTTAATATTCATCTGCGACTCCGATGCCGAACTTCGTCTATAAGTTCTCTATGCACTCCCAGCCATGGTGCAATTCTCTGTGAGAGAGGGCTTATATACTACTAAAACATCCTCATAATCTTTATTGATTATAGTATAGCACCTTACAAAAGTCAAGAAACAATCTCCGAGGATACGCGGGAAAATGCCACGTCCTCGGAGATCACATTTTTAATCAAAATATTCTGCCATCTGTGCGTCACTTAAGTGAAAGTATTCTTGAAGATCTGCCAGTACATTTGCGGTACGTGTACCGTTACGAACGTAGGCACGGAGTTTCTCTACGGAGTTCTCCCATTTCTTCACCGTGTAGCCCCAACGAGCGCGGTCACGGGGAACCTCACTTTCGATGGTGGCCGCCAGCGTGTCAATGTAGTTGGTGATATAGGTTTCATTTAGAATGCTGTCCATGAGTGCATCGTAACGACGCAGAAATGCATCCCGACCCTCAGAACTCTTCAGTGCCGCCAAAATCAGTGCATGTCGGGATGTGTTCTTCACGATAGAAGTGAAGGGCTTATCTTCGGTATGCCAAAATGCCCAGTCAAGGTCAAAGTACATCCAGTGCCACTTGCCGTCGGTTTCGGAAGAGCGGAAATATCGAATATTGGCCAGGTCCTTGTCTCCCATGTACGAGCGGCAGATATACCAATCCATGAGGCTATGGATATCTACCTTCTCGCAGAGGTATGCATAATTCTCCGATGTGGACATATCGTGACTTGCCACGTAATCCAAGAGTGCGGCGTAGTCTTTACGGCTACCGCTCTGAACGCCGTTGTAGACCTCTAGGAGGTCTACCGAATCTTCGGAGACACCTAGGTGAGAAGCGACATAATCATCGCTGAAACGTTCGCGAATATAGTAAATCCCCCAATACTCGCCGCCGAGGTACAGCACTACAGGCTTAATGGCCTGCGCATACAGGGCAGTGGTGCCGTCCACCAAGCCGGTGGCCAGCTCGTCACGCATAATTGCGGTGGGGAAATCTTCGCTACCGCCTTTGAGGAGCAAGGAGTTGTACTCGGTGAATTCCCGATTGTTGAACAACGGATAATCCAGCTTGCCGACACCGTATTCGGAGCGGAAACGTAACTGGAAGTTCTGCTTTGCTCCCTTTCGACTGTCATTTCCGTGGAGACGGAAGCCGCAAGGTACGGAGAAGCATTCGGCGCCATTTTCAATGAGGGTCAGCATGGCTTCGTACTCGTAGTCTTTGTCAATGTGATTGAGAACACCCTTGTCGCCGGTGAGCTTGTCGTCGGAAATGGCCACAGCCAGTACCGGGAGCTCGTGCTCCGGGCCGATAATGTAAGTGTAGGCAGTGAGGGTGCTTCGCTCCCCGTCTACGCAAAGAGCCCGAATGGTGGTGGTTTCCTTGACGGAAATGGCGTTCTTATATACTGTGGATTTGGTGGTGGGGCGGCTACCGTCTAAGGTATAATAAATCTTGCCGGAGGCGGTGAGCTCCACAGTAATAGCGTCTGCGTAGATACCGGAGGAATGATTGGCAGCAGGCGCCGCCAGAGCGGTGAGATAACCGTCGCTGTTGGCCTTGCCGGGGGTTACGTCCTGTAGATACATGGGACGGTTGCCGTAACGACCATAGCTTTCGTCGGATGTTAAGTCGCCCGGGATGCGCAGAGCATCGGTTAGGATACCCTTAGAGGCAAGATACACCGTTTCACCGGAAGAACTGAGCTTGAAAGGGGCATGATTTGCGCCCAGTGAAGAGTCCCCGGAACAGTAGACGATGTAGAATTCGCCGGGTGCTAGTGTGATGTCGGGGAACGGATATCTGCCGGGTTCACTACGCTTATCCGTTAAGGTGTAGTCTTTAAGAGAAATAGGAGTATCGGAGGTATTGGTGATCTCAACAAAATCATAGCATTCCCCATCTACGGGAGCGTGCGTCTTATTGGAGGTTAGGACCTCGGAAATGTTGAGAGCCGGAAGCGTCAAACCATCCAAATAGGCCAGATAGCCCTCTTTCGTATTGGCGTACCCAGGGGTCTGCCACGAATAGGACCCGTCTTGTCCATGGGACTCTCCGTTCTCGGTGGCGGGGACGGTCAACGAAGAAATGGACTCGCCGCGGTAATAAAGGCCTACGGTGTCTCCCTCGGAAGACAGGCGAAAGGTAGCCTCCTCGTCTAAGAAAATGACCAGATACCCCTCTGCGGGAATGGTGCCGGTCAGTGGCAATGCGTCCGGAAGCTTCTCGTCGTCGGACAGTGAGTAATGCTCCAAAGACACATCGAAGTCTTCTCCGTTGTATAATTCCACCCAGTCGGCGTCAGTTCCTGCGGTGAGAAACTTGTTGTCGGATTGCACTTCATTTATAGTGATATTGTACGCCGGCAGAATCACCTCGGTAGGCGTAGGTGTTGCAGTGGCCGTCGGTGTGACGGTGCAGGTGTTCGTGGGTGTGGTTTGTGTGCTCGGTACGGATGTATCCTGGCCGGGCACTGCCTTGCAACCATATAGAAGCGTACATACACATACGATTAAAATCATTCGAAACGATGCTTTCATATATTCTCCCTCTTTCGTGCAAATGTGAAACTCATTTGCGCTTATTATAACACATTTGAAGCGGAATAAAAAGGGTTATATACAATAGAAAGTCTTGGTATCGAAAATGTGTTGAAGGGAAGCTCGGTTTGTGCTTTAATAAATGCAAGAAGGGCTACCGGGTATGGCGCCTAAGAATGCGAGAGGAGAAGGTAAGATGGAGACTTGGTATTATGAAGTGGTAAGCATTGATGGAGATTATGCAAATCTGAAACGGACGGATATCTGTCTGGACGATGTGAAATTGGTGGCGCGTGCGTTGCTTCCCGAGAATATTCAAGTGGGAAGTGCGCTCAAATATGAGTGCTTCCAGTATGAGTTGGTGTGACGAGACTCCCTGACAGTGCGTTGGTTCTATCACGTAGAATACTATTAGGATCAGGATTCAACCGAGTGATAGTCCTTTAGAAAAACTTAATAAAACATTTCGATTTAATAAAAATACTCCTCTTGACAGAAGAGGGGCATTTTTATTACAGTAAATAAAACAGCCATAAAGTGAGAGGTGACAGAAAAGAGATGTACAAATTTTTCATCTGCTTTATTGCAGGCATTGGTGCCGGACTCGGAACCGGTTTTGCAGGAATGAGTGCAGCGGCAGTTATCAGTCCGATGTTAATTACTTTTCTTGGACTTCCGGCGTATGAGGCAGTGGGGGTCGCTTTGGCCAGCGATGTTCTTGCCAGCGCGGTCAGTGCATACACATATGGTAAGAACAAAAATCTTGACATTCGAAACGGCATTGTTATGATGTTGTCGGTACTTGTATTTACGCTGGTAGGTAGTTTGGTGGCAAGATATGTACCGAATACCACGATGGGAAGTTTTTCGGTATTCATGACATTAATGCTTGGGATTAAGTTTATTGTAAAACCGGTTATGACTACCAAGGAAGCCATGGAGACAGTAGAGCCGATGAGGCGTGTTGTGCAGTCTGTTGTATGCGGATCGAGTATCGGTTTTATTTGTGGATTTATCGGGGCCGGTGGCGGAATGATGATGCTGTTGATTCTGACAAGCGTGCTTGGATACGAGTTGAAGGTTGCAGTGGGAACCAGTGTGTTTATTATGACTTTTACCGCATTTACCGGAGCAGTGGGTCATTTTGCCCTCGGCGGGATGCCGGATGTATGGTGCTTGGTGTTCTGCGTGGTGTCCACATTTCTGTGGGCAAGAATTGCGGCCAAGTTTGCCAATAAAGCCAGTGCGGCTACGTTAAATCGTGCGACCGGTGTCGTACTCGTGATTTTGGGCGGGGCGATCTTGGCGGTAAATTATCTCAAGTTAGTATAGATAGTGCGTCTGGGGAGGAAGGAAGCTTGAAAGGACGAATGCGAAAGTTTTATAAAGACGTTGCTGCGGAGTTGCGGGAAAATCGGAGTTCATTTATTGTATATGCCGGGCTACGTCTACTGGTCATCGGCATTATGATTTTGCAGATATTTAACGGTAATTTTGAAAATGTATTCTTGTGTCTTTTGACACTTGTGTTATTGATTATGCCCAGTGTGGTGCAGGTGACATTTCACGTGGAATTCCCGACACCACTTGAAATTGTTATCTTTGTATTTATCTTCGCGGCAGAGATTCTTGGAGAGCTCAGCGCATTTTATCAGCGTTTCCCCCATTGGGATGCTATCTTACATAGTATCAACGGTTTTTTGTGTGCGGCCATTGGATTTGCATTGGTGGATATTATGAATCGACAGAAGAAGATGTCTTTCAGTTTGTCGCCGATGTTCCTAGCGATTGTAGCGTTTTGTTTTTCTATGACTATCGGTGTGTTGTGGGAGTTTCTTGAGTTCGCGCTGGACTCGATTTTCGATTTGGATATGCAGAAGGACACGGTGGTGACGGCCATCCACTCTACACTACTGGATCCCACAAAGAGCAATACTTGTGTAGATATTACGGGCATTGAAAACGTGGCGATAAACGGAAATGAACTGAATGTGGCAGGGTATCTGGACATCGGTCTCGTAGACACCATGTGGGATATGTTCGTTAATTTCATAGGTGCGGCAGTGTTCTCTGTCATGGGATATTTCTATGTAAAGTACAGAGACGGTAAATCCGCCATTGTGAAGAAACTAGTGCCGGAGCCTTGGTCGGAGGAGAAGTTGATGGCACGCATGGAAGCGCGATTGGCAGAGGAGCAAGGGGAAACATTAACTGAATCTTAGTCAAAATGCTATTGCAATTAGCACCGAAATTTTGTATAATAGCGTCACTGAATATTTTTGGAGGAACAAGAAGTGGACGAAGCAGACGGCGATGCCGCCAATACTTTGTACAACATTAATGGGAATATAGACAAGGCATAGACTCGCCGGAATAGGGGAGCTATGCCTTTTTTGCGTTCTCGTATCCTCGGTTTTATAAGAGAAAGGAATTCAAATGAACGGAGACACAATTTCACTTATTATCATTATCTTTTGCGTTGTCATGTCGGCATATTTTTCGGCGACAGAGACCGCATTTTCGTCCTTTAATCGAATTCGATTGAAGAACATGGCAGAACGTGGGAACAAAAAAGCGTCACTGGTATTGCGCTTGGCAGACAATTATGATAGCTTGCTTTCGACAATCCTAATCGGGAATAATATTGTTAATATACTCAGTGCATCCCTTGCTACGGTATTGTTTGTGAAGCTGTTAGGCGATGATATGGGGCCTAGCATTTCCACGGTGGTGACCACTATTGTAGTGTTGATCTTCGGTGAGGTTTCGCCGAAGAGTATTGCCAAAGAATCCCCGGAGAAGATGGCTATGTTTTCCGCACCGCTTCTGAGCGTGTTGGTTGTGGTACTTACGCCGTTTAACTATCTGTTTGGTTTGTGGAAGCACTTGATTGATAAATTGTTCGGAGCACCCGAGAGTCATGCCATTACCGAAGATGAGTTGTTGACTATTGTGGAAGAGGCTGCACAGGAAGGCGGTATTGATCAGCAGGAGGGGACTCTGATTCGTAGTGCCATTGAGTTTTCCGAGCTGGAAGCCAAGGATATTTTGACACCTCGGATTGATATAACC
The DNA here is from genome assembly GCA_045546575.1 of Lachnospiraceae bacterium. Classification (GTDB taxonomy): domain Bacteria; phylum Bacillota; class Clostridia; order Lachnospirales; family Lachnospiraceae; genus ISDg. The sequence continues at coordinate 31,979 of JAZQDC010000021.1, forward strand.
GGTGTGTCTACCGATGCGACGAAAGAGGAAATTGCCGAGGTATTTGCGGAAACCGCATTTTCCAGAGTACCGGTGTATGAGGATAACTTGGATCGTATCGTGGGTATCTTGTATCAAAAGGATTTTCACAATCATGTATTCCACACGGAGACGGAGGTTGCCGAGTACATTCGCCCTGCATTGTACATAACAAAGCACAAGAAGCTGGGTGAGCTTCTGAAGGAGCTTCAGCAGAAGAAGTCTCATATTGCCATTGTCATTGACGAGTTCGGCGGAACCATCGGTATGGTGACCTTGGAGGATGTGCTGGAGGAGATCGTGGGTGAGATCTGGGATGAGCACGACGAGGTAATTGAAGAGGTTACAAAGCTTTCAGAGACGGAGTATTTGGTTCTCGGTAGTGCCGATGTAGATAAGCTCATGGAGCTGTTGCATGCGGAAGAGGAGACAGACTTGATGACCGTCAGCGGTTGGGTTATGAACAGACTCGGCAGTATCCCTACCGAGGGAGACGAGTGCGAATATAACGGTATTAAGATTTCCGTGTTGGCCATGGACGGTAATCGAATCGAGAAGGTATGTGTGCTTATGCCTACGGCAAATGAGGAATAGTACTTGCTACTTGACAAGCATTTGTCGATTTCGTTATACTGACTATGCGCGTATATATCGTCATTTCGACGATAATGTGTCATGTTGACGTTTGTCGGGATGACAGGATAAAGAGATAGGAGAACACAATTATGAAGAGACAGTTACTTAGTGTAGTATTGCTGTTGGTGCTTCTGACCACGTTGCTTGCCGGTTGCGGTAAGGACGAGGATAAGACAACCGGCACTACTCCGACACAAGGTGTAGAGGATGGGGGAGATGACACCGGAGCAACAAGTACTCCCACGCCGGAGGCGACAAATACTCCGGAAGCCACTCCGACAGTGGAACCGGGTGGCGATACGACTCCCACCGATGATAAGTATACTATGGATGCGGATCTGACTGCCCTGGAGTTAATCGAGTTGATGGGTAACGGCATTAACCTCGGCAATACCATGGAAGCGTACGGTCGCGGTGGTATGGGGCCGAATCTGGGAACTCAGGTATACGAGACCTATTGGGGACAACCGGTTACTACCAAGGCTATGATTGAGGGTATGAAGGCGGCAGGCTTTGATTCCCTTCGTATTCCCGTAGCTTGGACCAATGCTATGGATTTTGAAAGTGGAGATTACACCATCAATCAGGTGTATATTGACCGTGTAGAAGAGATTATTAATTACGCTTTGGATGCCGATATGTACGTTATCGTAAATGACCACTGGGACGGTGGTTGGTGGGGCATGTTCGGTTCTGCCAGTCAAGAAACCAGAGACAAGGCCATGGAGATGTACGTGTCCATGTGGACACAGTTGGCAACGGCGTACAAGGATTACGGTACGAAGCTCATTTTCGAAGGAGCTAATGAAGAACTGGGTGACCGTCTGAACGATAAGGACTTGTGCCCCGACAGTGGCACGTTGTCCAAGGATGAGTGCTACAAGACATTGGCTGAGATTACGCAGACCTTCGTAGATACGGTGCGTAGTACCGGCGGCAACAACGAGAATCGTTTCTTGTTAATTCCGGGTTACAACACGGATATCGTAAATACTTGCGACGATCGTTATAAGATGCCTACGGACACGGCAAAAGAGAAGCTCTTGGTATCCGTACATTACTATAATCCTTGGGGGTATTGTGGCAATTCCAGCCTTGTGACTTGGGGAAGTATTGACGAATACAACGATCAAAACCGACTTCTGGAGATGCTGACCAAGTTCTCGGAGCAGGGCTATGGTGTAGTTATCGGCGAGTATGCGGTAGCATTTAATCAAGATGGTAGCGTGAAGGACAATGCAGACCTGTTCTTTACCAACTTCCTGAACAACTGTGACTTGTACAACTTCTGCCCCATGCTGTGGGATTGCAACGGACTGTACAACAAGAAGTCCATGAAGATTATCGATGATACCATTGCGGATATCTTCGCATCCAGAAATGTAGCAGAGGAGTCCAAGAAGACCCGCGATGAGATTCAGAAGGAAGCAGAGGCTGAGATGGAGGCTGCCCTTGCAGGAGCGGGCGAAAGCGGTGGTGTTGCTGATGACGTGAGCCTTGCTTGGTTGATGTATAACAGCGAAGACTGGACACTTATGAGTAGTGTCGGCGACGTGTACGATTCCGGTGCGGTATCTCCCGGCGTTGTAGTGACAAATGCGGAGATTACCGGAGCGGGCACCTACACCGTGGGACTTGATTTTACCGGAACTGCAGCCGGTTACGGCAAGAGCACGGCATTTATGGCCCTGGGTATTACCAACGGTGAGTCTTTGTATCCGGGATATGTAGTGCATATCAAGGAGATTCTTATTAACGGAGAACCTTACAATATGCTTGGTAAGGCCTATACTACCAGTGACGATGGTGTATGTACCCGTGTGAATCTGTACAATGGTTGGGTGACGGGTGTTCCTTCCGGTGGCAGAACTCCGGACGGAAGTCTGACAGGAGCTACGGCGCAGCTCCTGGACCCTGCAACACTTGGTAAGATTGAGACGATTATGATTACGTTTACGTATATTAAGAAGTAAAACTACAGTAGGTTATTATGAACCGGTGTGATGTTCTGAGTTGCGACACAATGTGTGTGCCGTGCTATTCAGAGTATTCCGCCGGTTTGTTTTGTTGGAAGATTGCCTTCTTAGTGTCTTTGATAAGGTTTTAAGGGTAAAATGTACTGATGTCGTAGAATGAAGATTGCTGTTGAAAATACGTGAGAAAGGTTGTACAATATACACTAGATAATTATACTCAGACGCCAAATACGCTGTCTGGGGTACAGAGAGGAACTTATGCAGAAGTATTACAAATATCAATATCGCTTTAATGCCAGTCATAGTATGGATTCCAATCCGGAGCATGCACATATGCACACTTTTACGGTAGGCTTGTATATCGGCAGAGAGCAAGAGTGGATATTCAACGATATTGATAGTGTTGTTCGAGATTACTTAGAGCCTTATGAACAAGCATATCTCAATGATTTGCCGGAATTTCGGGGACGTGTTCCGAATCTGGAGAATTTGGGTGATGTGTTGTTTGAAGGATTGGAACGAAAGTTGGCAGAGCAGGGAGCGACGGTATACCAGTTGGACATCGGCGATAATCCGTTGAGCGTGTATCAGATATCCACGCGCTTGCATTTGCCTATGAGTGTATGTAAGGAAGTACAGGAAGAGGAGACTGCGGAGGTGCTACAGCAAGTGGCGGCTACTACAGAAAGCGGAAAGTAGAGGTAGTTATGAAGAAGGGAAAAGCATGTTTGGCATGGCTGTTGTGCGGAATGTTCTTGCTGAGTGTTGCTGGTTTAGGCAACGTGGCTATGGCGGCAGATGACGAATTGGCGGTGACTTCGGATATCGTAATTGACGGTTATTATGAAGACTGGGAAGGGTATCCCGTGACGGAGATTACTTATCTGTCTAATAATACATACAGTATCCATACCGGACAGATCTGTACGGATGGAGAGTGGGTGTATGTACATTTTTCTATGAATGATTTGTACCAAAATCAGATTATGATGCAGACCATGACCATTACGATTAACGGAGTGAATTATCCCATCGGTTTATATCCGGTAACGGATGGTGGCGCCATTGACTGGGCATTTTACAGCTCTATGGGAAATAGTCTTCCTAATGGTAGTCATTTTAATTATGGGGTAATCGTGAATTATTACATGTACTGTGAGAGTAGCGGTGTGATTACCATATACGATTCGGAACATAAGACCGATACCAAGGGTGACGAGGTGGAGTTTCGTTTTTCCTTGAAGGACTTTGGCAAGTTGGTTGGTGCAGAGATGGATAATGTGACCAGTCTTGCCATTGTAAATCCCAACATCGGTAGCCAAGAGGTGGTATGGGTAGGAACCTCCTCCGGTCCGTGGATTGGCGTGGCCAGTATGTCGGTGTTGGCGGGAGTGGGTGCCATGTTGTGCATTCGTCGGAAGAAGCAGGTTGTGGTGGAATGTGTACAAGCAGAGTGATGAGTGTAGATTACAGAGTACAGAGATATAGTGGCGTATAGAATAGAGGTTTTTGATGAACTGGATATTGATTGTGGCAATTGTGATATGGTTATATCTTCTTACGGTTTTCAAGCGTGCGAAGATGGACTTTTGGTACTTTACCGTAGGAAGTGCCGGCTTATTTATTATCGGCATTATTTTGTTGCAACCGGTGCTCCTTCGCCCTATGCAGAAAGTGATTGCTGCGGCAACGGGTGTGCTGGGTGAGTTAACCGGCATGTATACGGGGTATTTCGATAAAGGAATATTATTTGTGGCAAATTGTTCGTTGGTGGTGGATTTTGAGTGTTCCGGCATCATTGAGACGTTTGCCTTTTTGGCGTTGCTGTGGTTCTTCCCGGCATATCATTTTCACGAGAAGATTGTCATGAGTGTCGTGGGAATTCTGAGCGTGTTTTCGTTCAATGTATTGCGTATTTTTGTGATATGCTTGATTATGCATTGGTTTGGTGGTGGTGCATTCTTCGTGGCGCATTCCATTGTGGGACGTTTGGTATTCTATGTGTGTACGGTTGCCCTATATTATCGGGTATTTACGAAAGCACAAGTAAGTCGACAGAAGGTAGGTGCATTCCGTTATGACACTACTGAATGAATTTTTGCAAAGCTCCATATTGTTTTGGATGGCGTGGGTGATTATACCGATTATCATGGAGATTATTCCGACCATCGGCGACTTCTTTATTCTTTTGAAGCGCAGAATTTTTCGTAAGAAGTATAAGGAACTGGACTATTATCCGGAGATTACGTTGATTGTTCCCGTGTACAATTCCGCGGACAGTCTGTATCAGTGTATTAAGTCGGTTCATGATTCCACTTATGATAACAAGAGCATTTATGTGATGCTGGTAAATAACAAGAGTAAGGACAACAGTTTCGAAGTATTCTGCCAATGTCAGAAGGATTTTCCGGAGTTGACGATTGCCTGGCTTAATTCCGAGCAGGGCAAGTCCAAGGCTCTGAATCTTGCGTTGTTTAACAGTACCGGCAAGTATATTATTCACATCGACAGCGATGGGATGCTTCATCCGGATGCGTTGTACAATATGGTACGCCAATTTGAAAATGAAACCGACACCGACTGCCTTACGGGTACCATCTTGACCAATCCGGATATGATTGATGAGACCAAGGGATTCGGAAAACGATTGCTACGGAAGTTGGAGTTCTTCGAGTATTGTCAGGCGTTTTTGGCGGGACGAAACTTTCAGTCGGAGTTCAATAGTATTTTTACGTTGTCAGGGGCATTTTCCGCATTTCGAAAGTCTGCGATTTTAAAGACTCAATTGTACAATACGGACACTGTGTGCGAGGATACCCATGTAACGTTTCAGATTCGTGACGTGTTAAAGGAACGGGTAGGTTTGTGCGACAATGCGTATTTCTATGTGGACCCCATTAACGATCTGAATCAGCTCTATGTACAGCGCCAGCGTTGGCAGCGTGGAGAAATTGAAGTTATGCACATGTTCAAGAAGGATCATATGCGTTTCGGTAAGAATTTCTTCACGGACTTTTTGATTCGATTGATTATGTTTGACCACACCTTTGCGTTTCCGCGAATGATATGGTACTTTGCATTGATATGTTTGGCATTTATCAGCTACCCCATTCGGTTGATCATTTATTCGGTGATCATCATGTACCTTCTATACGTGTTCGCAACATTTTTGTTGTATCTGTGCATTGTGTTGTTTTTGTGGGACGAGAAGCGCTTGTTACGGTACTATGCTAGGAAGTGGTACGGTATCTTGTTACTTCCGATATACAATTTCGGCGTGTTCTGGTTCCGATTTGCCGGAATCATTAATTCCATCAAGGGAGAACAAACTTGGCGAGTGCGCAATCTTTCAGAGGAAAATGAGTCTTTCCGGGAGGTTGTGAAGAAGGATTTCTTGTGGTTTACGCGCATCCTGGATAAGGTTAGAGCAGAGGTAAATGCAGATGAAGAATCTAAGGAACAACAAGACTAAGAGAACTATTGTACTGGTGTTGATCGCCATGGCAGTCATTGCAGTTTCGGTGGCTATCGGCATGTGGGTTGTTATGAAGCAAGTGCAGGAGAGTAATGTGAAGGACCGCACACAGGAGCAAGATCGTTATGTAGCGCAGTTGGCGGAGACATTGCGATTATTGGGCGAGCAGAAGGCCTCGGAGGACGAAGTCACAGAGTATCTGGCTACCGCGGTACAGGCATCCGGTAGTCGCTGGGCATTTTTGTGTCGCGGGGAGCAGGTGTTGTTTGCGAAGAACAAGTCTACCACTGCTTCTATCAGCGATACTACCGATACGCAGGAATTGCTTGCCGATCTATATAGTCAAGAGACGATCGTTTCCACACGAGAGTATTTCGTGGGGGATATACAGTACATGGTGGGCGTGGTTTCCACCGTTCCCGACTATATCTACAACGGGGAATCGGTTGCATATGAGATTTATATTGTGATACTTTTCGGAGTGTTGCTACTATTGGCTACGGGTTCGGTGATTTCCCTGACCGGAGCGTGGACCAAAGCGCAGATGGGCTTAGATCAGGCCAAGGAGCAGATCAAGCAGAAAAATGAGGAGCTGGAGGAGATTCGGCAAGAGCGGTTGGAAAATCAACCGGAGGAGCACCTGCTCTCCGTTAAGCAGAGAACCGGAAATCGATATCTTCAGTACAAATTTAAGTTTTATTTGAACGCGCGACATGCCATTTATATTGACGGCGTATTAGGGGCTACTCATCCCCATACCTGGGAGATTACTATGCATGTAATCAAGACCAGAGATGAGTTTGTGAAGTTCAATATGATTGAAGAGCAGATTGAAGCATTTATCGGCACATATCAGGACAAGATTCTCAATGAAGTTGCACCCTTTGATCAGATCAATCCGACCCTTGAGAATTGCTGTGACTTCTTCCAAGAGCAGATTTGCGACATCTTGGTGAAGGAAGGCTGGCGCATGCTAATGATGGAGATGAGCGAGACGCCTTCCAGATCTCATGTAATCAGTTTGATCGATGAGTAGAATTCGATAGAGCAGTAGGAGGCTGACTGTGGATAAGAAGAAAATGTGGAAGCCGGGACTCTTGATTCTGTTGGCAGGCGGAGTTTTGGTAAGTGCTTTGATGTGGAAGTTCCAAAGGGAGCCTTCCGGCTTGGACGTCTGGGGACATATGTTCAAAGCCCATGAATTGTACGAGAGCATAAAAGCCGGGGATTGGTATCCGCTGTATACACAGAAGTGGTACAATGGAATGGAGTTGTTTCGATATTGGCCACCGTTCTCCTATTATGTTCTCTGCGCATTGATGCTGTTCACCGGCGGAAATGTATTGACGGCGTATAATCTCTTCGGAGGATGCGTGTTCTTCCTGGGTGGTTTGCCTTTTTTATTACAGGGAAGAAAATTGGGCAGACCGTATATGGGACTTCTGTGCGGTTGTCTCTTGTTTATACTCCCTGATAGCATTCGTGTATTTTGGATCGAGGGAAATATTCCGCGAATTACAGCCACGGTACTCATGGCGTATGTGATTTATTTTGCGTGGTCGTATCTGCATGAGGGGCGTAAGTGGCAGCTGGTAGTTCTCATGGGGCTTGGGACGATTCTCAGCTTTAATCACCTAATGTTCACAGCGGTGGCGGGTATCGGAACCTTTCTCTACCTGTTGTGCGATTGGTTTGCCCACAAGCGAACCCATCGAAGTATAGAAATTTTGTGCTCCATGGTATTCGGTATCATGTTGGGCGGTGTATGGGTGATTCCTGCGGTTAGTGGCGGTATGCTGAGCACGGGTGAGTCTCAGACACAGGAGCTTCTGACCTTCAATCTCGACGTATCACTGAATACGAAGAATCGTATTACGGGCGATGCAGGCGTGTATTACTTTGGAATATCGGTGTTTGTGATTGCGGTGCTGGGCAGTTTCCTTGCAAAGAAGAAAAATGCCGGATTTCTCGTAGCAATCCTTGTGATTTTGGGGACAACACCGGCAACGATATCGATTATTAAGCATTTGCCTCTGTCGGGAAGTTTGTGGATGAACCGATTTACCGCATTTGCATATTTGGCTTTTTTGGTGACGTTAATGGAGTGGAAGACGTTAAAGAAGAAGTACCTGATCCCCGCTCTTTCGTTTTTGATTATTGATTGTTTGGTGTCGGTAATAACGATTCCAAGATACTATTATCCCGCCACCGAAAGTGCACTGGCGGCAAGTGAGGCTCTGGTGGAGCATACAACCCAGCGCGCAAACCTAATGGACGTCAGTGAATTTATCTCGTATCCGGCTTGGGGAATTACCGAGGGTAAGGACGCAGTGAATTACGTATTCGGTTGGGCATGGCAGGGTGCCGCCACCTCGGAGAATCTCTATCTCATCAATGAGGCTATGGAGCAGGAAGAGTATCATTATGTGTTTGATCGAAGCATTGAGTTCGGAAGTGATACCGTATATATGGCGAAGAAATTCGTAACGGACGCGGAAGCGGCAGACAAGATGTATGTAGCCGCAGAAGACTGTGGATACACGCTTTTGCTGGAACAGGAATACGGATATTTGTTTCATATGGACACGCCGGAGTGTTTCGGGACGACATTTGAATATGCGGGTTTATCTATTGGTGAAAATGCGAACCTGTTGACGGTGTATCTGCCGGTCTTTGAGAATGGTGCGTCGGACTATGTAGATGAGTATTCTGCAGAAGAATTGAAGCAGTATAAAGTCATTTACCTTAGCGGTTTCTATTATCATGACAAGGATGAGGCGGAAGCATTACTTACGGACGTGGCAGCAGCGGGAACCCGTGTAGTAATTGATGTGTGCAGTATTCCGGAAGACGGTCTGAAAAACATGGAGTTTTTGAATGTAACCAAGAGTACCATAAGCGTGGATGAGTACCCTACCATTTGGTATGAAGAGGAGGCAATCTTCTCGGGTGAGCTTCCGGATGGTGACGTGGAATGGAACGTGAGCTATGCGAATGTGCAGGGCAATACCTTGGCAACTGCCACAATAGGTGGTCTTATGATACCGGTGGTTGGCAGTGTCGCAGACAATTCTAACCTTGTCTTTGTTGGTCTGAACCTGCCCTACTATGCCATGAGAACCGGAAATCAGGAGATTTGGTCTGTGCTTGAGGAGTGCTTCACTGTGGAACGCGGACAGACGCCGGTAAGAGAGATTGTACCCCTGAACATTGAGTACGGGGAGGATGAAATCGTGATTCACAGCGATATCCCGAACGTGAACACGAGTCTTGCATACCAAGAGTCCTTTCGTTCCGGGCAGGAGATTTATGAGGTCAATAATTTCTTAGTAATCGGTGAACGTGATGTGACGATTCAGCTGACATACCCGCATCGGAAGGCGGGAATTGCAGTGACTGCTGTGGGTGCCATCTTGGCAGGATTGTTCTTTTGGAATCTCAGCAGACGTAGAGATGAAGAAGGAAAGAATGCGTAACCTCGTTGGAGAGTATTATGGAAAGGTGTGGGAGACGATATGCCAAAGATATTGTTAGTAGAAGATGATAAGAGTATTGTTACAAACCTGACGGAGTTCCTGTCGGGGGAGGGCTTTCAAGTGACGGCGGTACCGGGACAACGTATGGCCATTCAGACTTTGGAGGAGGCAAATGGTGCATTTGACTTAGTATTGCTGGACGTATCCTTGGCAGATGGCAACGGATTTGCTGTGTGCTCTGCGGTGAAGGCGGATTATGGTCTTCCGGTAATCTTCCTGACGGCGTCGGGGGATGAGTACAGTACCATTGCGGGATTTGACCTCGGAGCCGATGATTATATTGCTAAGCCTTTTCGACCGAGAGAACTGGTGTCTCGTATCAAGAACATTCTCCGGCTGACCGGAGGAGGTGGCTCGGTGACAATTCTCGGTGACGTGCAGGTAGATACGGTAAAAGGAACCGCATCAAAGAATGGTAGGGACTTGTATCTATCGGCACTGGAGTATCGTTTGCTATTGGTGTTCATCAATAATCGTGGCGTTGTGCTCTCCAGAACGAAGCTGTTGGAGGCTATCTGGGACATCGCCGGAGAGTTTGTCAATGACAACACATTGACGGTGTATATTAAGCGATTGCGAGAGAAGATTGAAGAGGATCCGCAGAATCCCACCATCATTAAGACGGTGCGTGGTCTGGGATATCGGGTGGACGTATGACGAAAATGATGCGAAATCCGGAGATCCATCGTAGCCTGTTGGTGTACGGTATCATTTCCTTGGTGGCGGTAGTGGTGGCATATGCCATGGGAGGCCCGGCGCACGCGGTGTTTGCTATGCTGCTGTGCATTTGCATGACAAGTGTACATGTAGTTGCTTGCAATGCTCGATATCAGAAGCTGGCGGAACTGTCTGCGGATATTGACCGGGTGTTACACGGAGATGAGAATATATGCTTTGAATCGTACTCCGAAGGAGAACTGGGAATCTTGCAGAGCGAGCTTCACAAGATGACGGTGCGCCTGAGGGAACAGAAGCAACAGCTATTGGAGGACAAGCGGTATCTGGCAGACTCCATTGCAGACATTTCCCATCAGATACGAACTCCACTTACGTCCATCAACCTCTTGGTGTCGATGCTAGCGGAGCCTGAGCTTACGGAGGCACGACGTCAAGAACTGATTCGGGATTTGCGGGAACTTCTGTTCCGAATTGACTGGTTAATTACCGCACTGCTGAAGATGTCTAAGTTGGACGCGGGAACGGTGCAGTTTCACGCGGAAGAATTGACGCTACGAAAGTTGATTGATCAGTCCTGTGCTCCGGTGCTGATTCCCATGGAACTTAGAGGACAGGAACTTAAGATACAGGCTGAGGGATCGGTTATGGCGGACCTGGGCTGGTGCGCGGAGGCACTGGGAAATGTGGTGAAGAACTGCATGGAGCACACTCCGGAGGGTGGCTGCGTTAGTATTGTGGCACAGGAAAATGCCCTGTTTTCCGAGATTACCATTTCAGACAACGGAAGCGGAATCGCACCGGAGGACCTTCCGAACATTTTCCGACGGTTCTATAAAGGCAAGGATTCCGGCGATAAGAGTTTCGGCATCGGGCTTGCACTGGCGCGGATGATTATTACAGGACAGAACGGAACCATCAAGGCGGAAAACGGAGCCTCGGGCGGGGCTGTATTTACCATACGTTTTTATAAAGGGACGGTGTAGTGATTGTATCTTCATGATACAAAGGATTCCTTAAGGCAGAGAACAGGCACTGGGTGGCAGAGGCTACCCGGTGCTTATTTGCAGGGTGAGGATGTGTAATGTGACGTTTTTGTTATTTTTCAGTCACGAGACTGTCATGTTACGGAGGTATGCTGTGAGTGAACGATGAGGTGTGAGTTGGAAAGCTAAGCTCATGTGCTCAATATATGTGAGAGAAGAAAAGGAAAGGAATCCGTGTGTTATGGAGATTTTGAGAGTAGAAGATCTGAGAAAGACTTACGGGGAGGGAGAGCATGCGGTGCATGCTCTGGATGGAGTATCATTTTCCGTGGAGAAGGGAGAGTTTGTGGCCATTATCGGACCCTCGGGTTCCGGAAAATCAACGCTACTGCACATCTTAGGCGGTGTGGATAGACCTACCGCCGGTAAGGTCTATATGGATGGTAAGGACGTGTATGCACAGGATGAGGAGCAATTGGCAATCTTTCGCCGTCGTCAGGTGGGACTGATCTATCAGTTCTACAACCTCATTCCGGTATTAAACGTAGAGGAGAATATTACACTGCCCATACTAATGGATGGGCAACAGGTAAATGCAGAGCGCCTAGAGGAGTTGCTTACCGTACTGAAACTAAAGGGCAGAGAGACGCACCTGCCAAACCAGCTCTCCGGCGGACAGCAGCAGAGAGTGTCCATCGGACGTGCCTTGATGAACGCACCGGCGGTAATGCTGGCAGATGAGCCTACCGGTAATCTGGACAGTAAGAACAGCCATGAGATACTGGAACTTCTGAAAGTGTCCAACCGCAAGTATAACCAGACATTGATTGTTATCACTCATGACGAGAATATTGCGTTGCAGGCAGACCGAATCATTGCTATCGAGGACGGTAAAATCATTCGAGATGAGGTGATCCGTGCATGAATGTGTTTCACAAAGTAACGCTACAGATGTTACGCAAGAATAAGATGCGTACCATTGTAACGATTGTAGGAATTATCTTATCTGCCGCAATGATATGCGCAGTGACTACTTGTGCCACCAGCTTTCAGCGCTATGCGCAGGAAAATGCAAAGTACGAAGACGGCAACTGGCACGGCGGTGTCAAGAGTACGAGCAAAGAAAAATTAGATGCAATTAAGAATGCCGCGGACGTGGAGAAGGTCGTATACGCAGAGCAGTTAGGGTATGCACTCTTAGAGAATTGCGATAATAAAGAGAAACCTTACCTCTATGTGTTGGGAGCGGGGAGAGACTTTGAAGAGGTCATGCCCATTCATATTACATCGGGACGCTATCCGGAGACGGTGCGGGAGATTTTACTTCCCGATCATTTGGCCGATAACGGAGGTGTGGTATACAAAGTAGGGGACGTACTTACCATAACCCTGTCCGAACGTATGAGCGAGGGTCACTTGCAGGGTCAGGACAATCCGTATTACTACTACGATATTGAGACCGGCGACACGCTGCCGCCAAATGAAACCTTGGAGCCCAGAGAAACCGTGACTTACACGGTGGTTGGCTTCTATGAGAGACCGGATTTTGAGCCCTGGACGGCACCGGGGTATACTGCCCTTACTCTGGCGGATGCGAAAGAGGCAACCGGTCGCTATGACGTGTATTTTCGTCTGGAGAACCCGTCGGAGATCTATGACTTCATGAAGGACAACGGGCTTGTGGGAGAACACAATACCAACCTTCTTATGTTCTACGGGGTGTCCGGTTATGAAGGGTTCTATACGGTATTGTACGGTCTTGCAGGCATCGTCATCGGCTTGATTATGTTCGGGTCCATTTCGTTGATATACAATGCATTTTCTATTTCCGTATCGGAGCGTACGAAGCAGTTCGGTTTGTTGTCCTCCGTAGGTGCGACCAAGCGCCAGCTACGGAAAATGGTACTCTTCGAAGCATTTGTGGTAAGTGCGGTGGGAATTCCTCTGGGAATCCTGGCGGGTATCGGTGGCATAGGCGTGACGTTGTGGCTCATTGGAGACAAATTTGCGTTTATGGGAAGTATGCAGGTACCCATGCGCTTGGTGGTGTCGCCGGTGGCAGTCATTGTGGCGATTCTCGTGGCACTGATTACGGTACTTCTGTCCGCATGGATTCCTTCTAAGCGTGCCATGAAGGTCACTGCTGTGGAGGCCATTCGTCAAAATGCGGACATCAAAGTGTCCGGCCGTGCAGTGAAGAGTTCCCGCCTTGTGCAGAAGCTGTTTGGGTTGCCGGGGACCTTGGCCAATAAGCATTTTAAGCGAAATAAGAAGAAATATCGCGCTACCATTGCCAGTCTGTTTATGAGTATCGTACTGTTCGTATCGGCATCGGCATTTACTACCTATCTTACGGAGTCCGTTATGGGCAGCTTCGGTTCGGCAGGATATGACCTGGAGCTGATGCGCTATGAGAAGGAGGGCATCGGACAGAAGGAGTTGTACCAGCGACTGATGGGGACAAAGGGAACTACAGCGGGAACGTATTTGCTGTGCGATTTTGTTCCGATGCTTCTTGAGCCGAAAGCAGTAAACAAAGAGTATTATACGTTGTGGAAAGCGGAGATTGAGAAGTACAATTTGGAGGCCCCGAAGGACGGTCGTGTGGAGATTATGACAAATGTTCTCTTTGTAGAGGATAGTGCATTCGACTCCTATGTGAAAGAGCATGGGCTGGACAGAGAACAATTTTATAATCAAGAAAGCCCTAAGGCCATTGCCTTTGATCAATTCGTTGGTTTTAATGTAGAAAAAGAACGATTTACGACGCAGTATGTGTTTGCGGGGGAGAGCATCACAGCGGATGTCAATTATATGGAGAGTCCGACGGGCTATGAATATTATGAGGCGTATCTAAATGAAGACAATGAGACGATTCTTGTCTTCGTTAACACCGAGAATTCTGAGGACACCAAAGAATTAAAGAGTGAAGACTGTATTCGGAGTCGAACGGTGGAGATCGCGGAAATACGATACGACCGTCCGTATTTTGTGGCAGATGCATATTATCCGTCCCTGGTGTATCCGTATAGTATGGCAACTGCTGTGTTGCCGGAGAACGTGGTAGAAGGAATGCCGGAAGGGTATTATTTTCTCACGGACGACCATGCTACTGCCTACGAGGAGATGAAGCAAATCCTGATAGAGGAAGACATCGACATGCAGCAGTTCACTAACTATGCGGAGATGGAAGAAGAGAACCGCAACATCATTACGATTATCAAGGTGTTTTCCTATGGATTTATCGTGCTGATTTCGTTGGTAGCAGCGGCAAATGTTTTTAATACCATTTCTACCAATCTGGCACTTCGTCGTCGTGAATTTGCTATGCTTCGTTCTGTGGGAATGACCCAAAAGGGCATTCGCAGGATGCTGAATTTCGAGTGTCTGCTCTACGGCACCAAGGCTCTGTTGCTTGGTCTGCCGGTAGCGCTTGGCATCACCTATCTTATCCACCTGTCTGTCAATGCCGGATATGACATTGCATTTCAGGTGCCTTATAAGGCTATGGGAATCGTGACCCTCAGCGTCTTCGCAGTAGTATTTGTGACGATGCTGTATTCCATGGGTAAGATCCGCAAGGATAACCCCATGGACGCCCTGAAAAATGAAAATCTGTAGTACGAGTCTTGCCTCTGCCGTTTTCGGTGGAGGCAAGCTTTGTTGTTGCCTTCCGTCTCCACCTACGTGCCGCCGCGGTCTTCTGCCCCTGTGGCTCCCTCCCTGTCCCACCTTTGTTTCCGGGGCTACGGTCGCTCTCCTCCCCCCCACCCTGCCGGTGCCTGTCCCTCTTGGAAAATGCGCGCTCATTTCCTGCCGGCACTCCCACTATCTCTTATCTCGCTCATTTTGAAAACTTGTGCTTCGCACTTCGAGCAGTTCAAAATGAGCGATGATAGCAGGAGCGCAGCCACGGAAATTGTCCGCGATGCATGTTCCAAGAGGGACAGGCACCGGCAGGGGGGGAGGAGAGCGACCGTAGCCCCAGAAACGAAGGCGGGACAGGGAGGGGATCACGATGGAACGATTCCGGTCGGGGTACGTGGAAATGCAGGTTGCTAAGATAAAACATTGCATCGTGAGGATAATGAAGGTACAATGATAGCAGTATATTATATTCAGTGCATCTACGAGGTGCGAAAGGAGAAGGGGTATGGATAATTTTCAGTTTTACAGTCCTACGGAATTTGTGTTCGGGAAGGGACAGGAGAGTGCGTGTGGCAGATTGGTAAAGAAGTACGGTGGTAGCCGTGTTCTTGTTCATTACGGTAGCGGTTCCGTGGTTCGGAGTGGTTTGCTTGACCGTGTGAAGGCTTCTTTGGAGGCGGAGGGCATCTACTATGTGGAGCTGGGCGGTGTGCAGCCCAATCCCAGAGATACCAAGATTTATGAGGGCATCGAGATTTGTCGTAAGGAGAACTTAGATTTCATTCTTGCGGTGGGTGGTGGTTCTTGTATTGATAGTTCCAAGGGGATTGCGGCAGGTGTCTGCTACGACGGCGACTTTTGGGATATGTACATGAGAAAGGCTCCTGTAGCTGCGGCACTTCCGGTAGGTACGGTGCTGACCATTGCGGCAGCAGGTAGCGAGGGTTCCGGCGCCTCTGTGGTTACGAAAGAGGACGGTATGTGGAAGCGCGACATCGGCTCCGATCTTCTTCGTCCTAAGTTCTCGGTGTTGAATCCGGAGTTGACTTGCACGTTGCCGCCGTATCAGACGGCATGTGGTGCTACGGACATTATGGCACATATTTTCGAGAGATATTTTACGAACACCAAGGAAGTGGAAGTAACGGACCGTCTGTGCGAGGCTCTTTTGCTGACCATGATTAAAGAGACCCCCAGAGTTATGGAGGATCCCAACAATTACGAGGCACGTGCCAATATTATGTGGGCAGGTACCGTGGCCCACAACGATATTGTGGGTGTGGGACGTAGTCAGGACTGGAACAGTCACGGCATCGAGCATGAGCTGTCCGGCTTGTACGATTGTGCTCATGGTGCAGGTTTGGCCGTTATCATGCCGGCATGGATGGAATTTGTGTATAAGCACGATGTGATGCGTTTTGCACAGGTGGCAGTGCGTGTATGGGGCTGCCAGATGAACTACTTTCATCCGGAGGAAACCGCAATTGCCGGTATCAAAGCATTTCGCCGTTTCCTTGCAAGTATCGGTATGCCTATCAATTTTGAGCAGTTAGGTGCGAAGCGAGAGGACATTCCTACTCTCGTTGAGAAGCTGGGTGTGAAGGGCAAGACCGGTGGATTCTTGCCGTTGTCCGCAGAGGATGTGACAGCTATTTACGAGTTGGCGGCAGCGGCTACGCTGTAGTTACGTGGGAAGGACGGACTTCGAAGAGGAAGGGGCCGAAAGCAGTAGGATGATAGGCGGAGGTGAGTACAATGCGAATTGCGATTTGTGATGACGAACAGCAATGCCGACAACAGGCTGCGCGGGCCATTGATGAATGCTTGCGAAGCTTGGATGTGCGGATAGATACGTTTTCCGGTGGAAAGGCACTGTTGCAGGCATTTGAGAAGCAGCCGTATGATTTGGTATTCTTGGACATCGAGATGCCGGAGGCAGATGGTATTACTGTGGCACGAAGGTTACGAAGGATAAGCCAAGACGTTCCCATTGTATTTCTCACCAGTCACGTGGAATATGCACTGGAGGGCTACGAGGTAAATGCACTGCGTTATCTGACGAAGCCTGTTCGCAGTGAGAAGCTCCGTGAGGTACTTGCTTATGTGAAGGAACGAATGCAGGAGCAGAGGACCCTTTGGGTGAAGACGGATCTGGAAGAAGTGCGTGTTCCGGTGAAGGATATTATGTATCTGGAGGCACAGAATCAAAACATTCTCATAAGCACGACAAGCGGTGTGTATGTCGTACGATACAATCTCAGCGATTACGAAGCGGAATTGGAGATGGACGGATTCTTTCGTATTCACAGAGGATACTTGGTGTCTTTGCGCCATGTAAAGAGTCTGGGGAAGCATGAAGTGACTTTGGCGGGAGATGTAGTGCTTCCCGTCAGTCGAACCAAGGAAAAGGCGCTGAAAGAGGCATTGTTTCAGTATATTCGCGAGGAGGCAATCTAATGGGGCAGATACAAGATGTGCTTTCGGTTTTGTTCAGCATAACGGGCACTTTTTATATAACAGCTGCAATTATCGTCTTTCTGGATTGCTTTTATGCTCACGAGATTCCATGGAATCGTAAGAAGGCAGTTATCCTTGGAGGGTACGCGGTCATAGATGCAATTACAAGCACTTTCTTGGAGGATAATATCATTGTCGGCATTGCGGTTATGATTGCGTATCTATTTGTCCCGGTGTACGACTGTCAGGAAGGCAAATGGCGAAGTTTACTACGGTTTATGCAATTGTATATTTTGTCGATGCTGAGTGTAATCGCGGTTAGCATGGCGGGGCTTAGTTTTATTCTACCTAACTACGATATAGAATCCATGGACATGGCGGCCACGGAAGATTTGCTTGGCAGTATATTGATTACCGTTTTCTTCGGGGTGGTATATCATTATCTGTATCGACGCATGTACAAGCAGGGAATCGTTATTCCGTGTGGGCGTCGTGAGAAATTCTTTGTTAACATCTATATTATTTTCAGCTTTGTTTTGTTTCTCGCAGTAGGGATTTCGGGTAGAGATGGCAACGTCTCATTGTTTTTGATGGCGTGTTTGGTGGCGTTGTTTTCAGCTATGTTTCCGATATTCATATATTACACGAGAATCAGTGAGTATTATCGTGAGCGGACACAGTACCAAGAGAGTTACTTGCAAGCAGAGCTTGCGCATTTTCAGCAGTATAAGCTGGCCCAGGAAGAAACACGACGATTCCGACACGATATTCGCAACAATTTGCTCTGCATGAATGAGATGCTTCGGACGGGAAGAACGGAAGAAGCTACGGAATACCTGCACAGTCTGATTGATATGTCGGACACACTTTCCGTTAAGTACGTCAGTGGCGATGAGATTTTGGACTGTATTATTGCGGCCAAGGCCGGAGTTATGGAACAGAAGGGCATTGCATTTCAACTGGACGGTGTCTTGGCGGGAGGTTTGCCCTGGAAGCCCATTGATGTGTGCAGTGTATTTGCAAATGCACTGGATAACGCGATTGAGGCTTGCGAACAGTTGGCTGAGGAACAGAGGCGAATCACCATGCAACTGAAAGCTATGCCGCGGTTTTGGTTTGTTCGTATTGAAAATCCGGTGGCGGAGGATGTGGATGTCAGTCGCCTGTTTCATGAGAAGGGCGGTTATACGTCAAAATCAAACACCGGACAGCATGGTATCGGCACATTTAATATGAAACGCACGGTGGAAGCCTACGGCGGTGTTTTGAAAGCAGAATGTGCGAATCAACAGTTCGTATTAGAGATTATGATTGATAAAAACAGCTCTGAATAAGGGCTGTTTCTGCATTTCACGACAGAAATGCGACGATTCACGACACTTTTGCTTCGCTCCTTTGATTTTGTGATAGACTCCATCACAGAGAACAGCAGAGAGGGTTCTCGATGATAGATGGAGGATGAATAATGGATCAAGTACAAATGTTCACAACAAAGAAGAGTGTTAAGAAGGACGGAAGTCGGCTGGGATTTGCCATGCTTTGGTATGCAATAATCAGCTTGGGTATTACGATGATTGCCGGGCTTGTGGAACTGTTTGTTCGTCTCGCGGATGAGGTACAGGGGATTACGGACACAGCGGAACAGGAACGACTGCTTGATGAAATCGTTACTTCCGTATTCGAGGAAAGCGGTACGGCAATGATTATCGGTGTAGTGGTCGCAATGTTATTTTTGGTGCTATATTATCGTAAGTCGGATGTTCCGAAAGCAATCTTTCGGAGCGAGAAGAAGATGACGATTGCGCGTTTTGCAGGGCTTGCATGTGCTTTTTTCGGTTTTCAGTTGGTATGTCAAGGAGCATATGCAGTGATGGAAGCGGGATTGAACCTAATCGGATACACGGCAGAGAGTTCCATGGATTCTGCAACTATGACATCACAGACGGTATCCATGTTCATATATGCAGGTATTGTGGCACCGGTGGTAGAGGAGTTGGTGTACCGTGGCTTCGCCATGCGTGCGGCGGAGAAGCACGGTAAAATGTTCGCCATTGTGGTATCTTCGGTGTTGTTCGGTGTGATGCATGCTAACCTTCCCCAGGGAGTGTTCGCATTTTTCGTTGGTCTTGTGCTGGCGTATGTAGCAATTGAGTATTCCATCGTCTGGAGTATTGCATTGCACATCCTGAACAATCTGGTGTTGGGAGACTTGTTAGGAAAGGCATTGGAGCCATTTAGTGTACAGATGCAGACGATTGTATCCTATGGAATCCTTGGTGTATTCTTTGTTATCGGTCTGATAGTGATTATCCGTAATCGCAGAGAGATTGTGGCCTTTGTTCGTCAGAATATGTGGGAGAAGCCGAAGATGCGCCTGACGCTTACTTCGCTTGGTATGATTCTCTTTATTGCCGTGCATGTGTTTATGGCAGTGGATATGTTAGAGAAGTTATAAGACGAAGCCGTTATGCAGAAATGCGTAGCGGCTTTTTGCAGTGCAAAATGAAGCAACAATCGATTGACGAACTCATTTGGCTATGGTACTATGGAGGATATACACTAAGCTGATGCCGACGATGGAAGTTTTGTTCGGTAAGCGTACATAGGAAGGAATATATTATGGGAGTAGAGATGATTGAAACCGGTTGGCTGTCCATATTGCCACCCCTAATTGCCATTGTGTTGGCGTTGATAACGAAGGAGGTATTCTCGTCCTTGATGGCCGGAGTATTTTCCGGTATGTTGATTTATTGTCTCTCGGCGGAGAGCTCTGTTATGACGGCGATTCGGTATGTCTTCGATATGATGGCGTACAAGATCGGTGACAATGGGCACATGATTCTGTTCTTGTCGTTGCTTGGCTCGTTGGTAGTCGTTGTGACTATGGCGGGCGGTTCCCGCGCTTACGGTAGATGGGCTTCGGGTAAGTTCAAGAGTCCTGTCAGTGCGAAACTGGCTACGGTGATTCTCGGTATCTTGATCTTTATTGATGATTATTTCAACTGTCTTACGGTTGGTACGGTTATGCGTCCCATTACGGACAAGCATAAGATCGCAAGAGAGAAGCTGGCGTATTTGATTGATGCTACGGCAGCACCGGTGTGTATTATTGCACCGATTTCCAGTTGGGCGGTAGCGGTATCCTCCGAGGTGGAGAGTGCCGGTGGGTTGAATGCATTTGTGCAGACCATTCCGTACAACTTGTATGCTTTGTTAACGTTAACGATGGTCTTCGTTATGTGCTTTACGAATTTTGATTTCGGTCCTATGAAGAAGGCGGTGGAAGCGGCGAAGAATGTCACGTTGGATGCAGAGGAAGAGGCAAGTGAGATGGATGGTATTAAGTTCTCCGACAAGGGTAGCGTGTGCGACCTTGTGATTCCCATGCTTGTGCTGATTGCATGCTCCATTCTGGGTATGGCGTACGTGGGTGGTTTCTTCGATGGTGTGGCATTTACTACGGCTATCGGTGAGAATCCTACGGCGGGCTTGACTTTGGGTGCATTTGCGGCATTGATTGTGGCGTTGCTTATGTACGTGCCCAGAAAGCTGGTGACCTTCCGTCAGTTCATGGAGGGGGTAACGCAAGGTGTGAAGAACATGGTGTCCGCCATTATGATTCTTGTATTTGCATGGTCCTTGAGCGGTGTGTGCCGTGAGATGATCGGTACCGGTGAGTTTGTCAGTGAGATGGTGCAGAAAGCGGACATTTCCTTGGCGTTCTTGCCTGCCATTGTATTTGCGGTAGCGGCGTTCTTGTCCTTCTCTATGGGAACGGCATGGGGTACTTTCGGTATCTTGATTCCCATTGTGACCATGATTTGCGCCGTGGACGGTGGTGCAGAGTACTTGATTCCGACGCTGGGTGCAACTCTTGCAGGTTCCGTATTCGGTGACCATTGCTCCCCTATTTCCGATACGACGATTTTGTCCTCTGCGGGAGCAAGATGCGAACACATCCGTCACGTAGAGACCCAGATTCCTTACGCGACCTTGGTTGCAGTATGTTGCTTCGTAGGTTATATAATCGCCGGATTGGTGTCCAATCCGTGGGTGCCCTTGGCAGTGGCTCTTGCTGTTATGTTCGGAAGCCTCGCAGTGATTTCTTCTATGCAGAAGAGAAGCGCAGAGGAGACGAAGTAGCGGAGAAAGGTCTAGAATATTCAGGATAGTATTATAGTTTATTATCGCGTCACATGGTTGCCTTGTGACGCGATTTTTTTGATGCAAATGCAGGGTGAGATTGAATTAAAAAAGTTGCGAAGAATGTCACATTTTGTGTTGACAAGCGCGATTTCCAGTGATATGATGAAAATGGGAATGGTAAAATCATGAAGGGAGGACAAAGAATAATGAAGACATTGATACATCTGTTTATGCGACGAATAAGGACTCTAAAGCGGCAGCAGAGGAATATAAAGAAGAACTTGATAGAAGAAGAGCAGAGGGAGAAGCTTGGATGGAGGCGAATCCAGGGAAAGGATTTCCTATAGGAGGAACCCCTGTGAGTTTTGGCTTGGAATATTATATTGATGGCAAGGAAGTTGACAACATCAACAACATCGCAGAATACCTCGGCATCGACATGACTCCGAAGCCGGCAGAGGATACAAGTAAGCCAAATTCTTGGGTGAATTATCTTCCGTGGATTGGAGGCATTTCGGCAGTGATATTAGCAGGTGGTGTTACACTGGTTGTCCTCCACCGTAAGAAGAAGGTATAAGTAATCATAATAGGCAAGGTGTTAATGAACTTCTCGAGTTCTTTGAGGAATTCGTCCATTGACACCTTGCCTTCTCCTTTTACTCACCCTACGCCGGGTCACGACATATAGTGACAATAGAAACGTGAAATGACGGTAGTTAATAAATGTTCGGTATCTTACTTCCCTTCTTGGGAACTACACTGGGGGCGGCGTGCGTCTTTATGATGCGAAAATCACTGAACCCGGCACTACAGAGTATACTAACGGGATTTGCGGCGGGAGTTATGGTGGCGGCATCTATATGGAGTCTTCTGCTTCCGGCAATGTCACAGGCGGAGGATATGGGGCGATTGCGATTTGTACCGGCGGTAGTGGGCTTTGCCATTGGCGTGGTATTTCTCTTGCTCTTGGATCGTGTGCTTCCGTATCTGCAACAGAGCTACGAGGAAGAGAAGACAGTGCGAGGTGGCTTGCGTAAGACCACCAAATTGGTTCTGGCGGTGACAATCCATAACATACCGGAAGGTATGGCGGTGGGAATTGTGTATGCGGGGTGGCTCTCGGGAAATGAGGGAATCACATTAATGGCGGCTACTGTATTGTCGCTGGGGATTGCCATGCAGAACTTCCCCGAAGGGGCAATTGTATCCTTGCCGCTTCATCAAGCGGGCTATGGCAAAGGAAAATCATTTCTCAGTGCGGTTTTGTCCGGTGTGGTGGAACCTCTGGCGGCTCTCCTGACTATCTGGGCGGCTGGTTTCATTTTGCCAATGCTTCCGTACCTTCTGAGCTTTGCGGCAGGTGCCATGATAGTAGTTGTGGTGGAGGAGTTGATTCCTGAGATGTCCGATGGAAATCGTTCAAACTTGGGAACCATATGGTTTGCACTTGGGTTTCTGTTAATGATGACTTTGGATGTAGCTTTGGGATAAAAGGAGGTGCCCCGCCGAACTGGGTCTCGACGGGGCAAGAAAAAAAGAAAAGTATTTGTAATTGTATTCGTTAGAATAATTTCTTCAAGGAACCAAGGAGGTCTCCGGCCTTGTCAACGGAAATCTTAGCCTTAACACCGTCAACAACCTTCTCAACCGCATCGTCCGGAAGATCCTTACCGGTAAGCTTCTCAACAACTTCCACCGGGTTCTTCTGGAACTGTTCTTTCAAATCGTCATCCTTCGTAATCTTCTCTACTAATTCTTTGATCTTATCAGCGATATCCATGATAATGTTCTCCTAACTTAAAATATTGCCACCGGGAATCGAAAAAGAATATATTACTCCTCAACGATGTCAGCGTCTACAGCGTTCTTCTTAACAGACTCAATACCGTTCTCACAGCTAGCCTTAGCGGTGTAGCCCTCAGAAGTAGCAATCACCTGACCGTTGGTAGCCTTCAAGCGGAAGCGATACTCGCCTGCCTTGTCGGTGTACATCTCGAACTTCGGGTTCTTCACAGTCTCATAACCTTCTACGGTCTGATCCTCAACAGCAGCAACCGGTGCGTTCTTAGCAACGCTTGCAATACCGTTGCGGCATGCAGCCTCGGTAGTGTAAACCTCAGAAGTAGCGATTACCTGTCCATTGGTAGCCTTCAGGTCAAACTTGATGCCTGTATTTGTCTTCTTAATAACAAACTTGCCCATCTTAGAAAACCTCCTATGCGTGTGTAGTTTAATGATACTTACATTGTATCATTGTGCGTATGCATTTTCAAGGCGAAATTAAATTTTCACAATTGTAATAGACAGGACTCTATGCTAAAATGATAAAAATTATTGCGTAACACACAAATGAAGAACGGAGGAAGCGTGACGCGTCGGTTTTCGCGTGACGCAGAAGCAGACTATGAAATATACGAACCCGATTATACCGGGAACTTACCCGGACCCCAGCGTGTGCCGATGGGGTGATACGTACTACATGGTACACAGCACATTTCACTATTTTCCCGGTGTAACACTCTTCGAGAGCAAGGACTTGATTAACTGGACCCAGATCGGTCATGTACTGACCAGGGACAGTCAACTCCCCTTGGCAAATGCCAAGAAGTCCGAAGGTATCTTCGCCCCCACCATTCGTTGCAACAACGGTCGCTTCTATATGGTGACCACCAACGTGTCGGCGGGAGGAAATTTCTACGTATGGACCGATGATATCCACGGAGAGTGGTCGGAACCTATCTATGTGGAGCAGGGAGGTATCGACCCGTCCCTGTATTTTGAGGATGGCGTGTGCTACTTCATGAGCAATGGAAATGATGAGACGGGACGTTCCGCCATCTTGCAGTGCGAAATTGATGTGGAGACCGGTAAGAAGCTGACGGAGACGCGACCCATTTGGAATGGTTGTGGTGGTCGCTTCTTGGAGAGTCCTCACCTGTATTATCTGAGAGGACAATATTATATCATGGCGGCAGAGGGTGGTACGGAGTACGGACATATGGTTGTTCTGGCTAAGGGACCGACACCCTACGGACCATTTGAGAGTGCACCCAACAACCCCATTCTTACGAATCGGAACTTGGGCGGATACCAGATTCAAGGTGTGGGACACGGTGATTTGGTAGAGGATATGCAAGGGAACCTGTGGATGGTGCATTTGGCATTTCGTCAGATCGGCGAGTACAGTCAGTATCATTTGACCGGGCGAGAGACGTATCTGGTACCGGTAGAGGTGGACGAAAATGGTTGGTTGTGGCCGGGAGATAACGGTGTGACTCGTGCTGAGGTGGAGACCGAGCATTTGCCGGAGGACTTGGTGCAGAAGAGAGTTCGCGAGGTAACCTTTGCGAATACAAAGCCGGGAATGGAATGGGTGTACCTTCGTAATTATTGCAGAGAGAATTATGCGTATTATGACAACGCTGTGGAGCTTCGTGGAACCGCAGAATCCATCTGTACGCCGGTGGGTACTCCTACCATGATGTTGATTCGCCAGTGTGGTATGGAAGGAACGGTGTCTTGTACTGTCAGTGTTCCGGAAGGAACGGCTGGACTTTCGGTATATATGGACCATGAGCATCATTATGATGTACTGGTTCGCAAGACCGAGGATGGCGCATTTCTCGAGAAACGGGTCTGCATCGGTGATATCTGTTATGCACAGGAGAGCATTCCGGTGGAGGATGAGGATGTGATTACTGCTAATCTGGTAATCTCGTTCAATCCTTGGAATTATAGTTTTATGGCAGAGTGTCACGGGCAGACTTATGATTTGCACGGCAATCAATCCAAATACGTTTCCAAAGAAGTAGCAGAGGGCTTTACCGGTGTTATGTTCGGTCTCTTTGCCGAAGGAAACGACGGGGATTGTCAGGAGCCAGCACTGTTCACGGGATATGCTTGCGAGTATCAAGACTAGCGGCACGGAAGCGGTAAAGATTCGGTAAAGAAGCGTTTCCCTGTGGGAAAATGACTTGAAAATTGTCGAAGCACTGGCTATAATCTCCCTAGATAAAAGGGAGTAGCGGCCACGTGCGTGTGGTGTCGTCAATACGGTCTGTGACCCGGCGCCATGCAGAGTTCGATTGAACAAACAGCGAGACTTTTATTGTACATTTGCATGTGCAATAGAGGTCTCTTTTTTTGCGTGATTCGATAGCGAGTCTGCATTTGCGGGAAACCTTGTTGCGAACAGAATTTCGATATGGGAGGTACAATATGGATATTGTATTGCAGTTGCTATTGTTAGTAGTCGGTTTCTCTATGCTTGTGAAGGGTGCCGACTGGTTTGTTGACGGAGCAGCGGGAATCGCTACGAAGTTCGGTATTCCTCAGCTCATTGTCGGACTTACGATTGTGGCCATGGGAACCAGCGCACCGGAGGCAGGAGTAAGTATTACGGCTACTCTGGACGGAAATGTAGGCGTTGCGGTAGGTAATGTCGTAGGAAGTAACATTCTGAACATTTTGATTATCTTGGGACTTACCGGACTTATTACCAGCGTGGCGATTCAGAAGTCTACGTTGTTTGTTGAGATTCCGTACATGCTTGCTATTACTGCGGTATTGTATGTAATGGGACTTACGGGCAATACCATCTCGCGTCTTGAGGGTTTGATTCTTTGGGTGCTGTTTATTGCGTATTTGGTATACCTCTTCATTCAGGCTCGTAAGGGCAAGACGGAGAACACTACGGAGAATCGTAGTATCTGGAAGTTGTTGATTCTTGCGATTTTCGGTGGCGTTATTGTTGTATGGGGTAGTAACATTACCGTTGACAGCGCAACCGCCATTGCGGAGGCAATCGGTCTCAGTGAGCGTGTTATCGGTTTGACCATCGTGGCGTTGGGAACCTCGCTTCCCGAGCTGGTAACCTCTGTTACGGCGGCACGCAAGGGGAATGCGGATATTGCGATTGGAAATATCGTAGGAAGTAACATTTTTAACATCCTGTTCATCCTTGGTACCAGTGCTTTAGTGAAGCCGCTTTTGTTCGAGAACATCTTCCTCATCGATACGATTATCGCTGTTGCAGCAGGTGTGTTGTTGTGGATCAGTACGATTCGTAGCAAGAAATTGACCCGTCCTTGGGGTGTTGTGATGTTGCTGGCGTATGTGGTATATCTTGCATACTTATTAGTTTAATCATTTGATTATTAGTTTCGGGGCTGTTTTCACAGCCCCGTTTTTTTGAGTACGTAAACTGTCTGTAGAGATGTCTCCGAGAATACTCCTTGCGAAATGTCTCTAAGGATAGTATACTAGGGAAGGATTGTTGGAAATGAGACATTAAGAGGTGCAGAGGTGTTTACATAGTATGCAGAGATGGGAGATTACGAATGGAGAACAAGAAGACGGTATTACGGCGTCTGCTGGGAGCAAAGAACATAGCAACCTTCTTGCTGCTATTAGTGGCAAATGTACTGATGGTACTGACTCTGTGGTTGTCTACGGATTTTGCGGATATGGATATGACGGCGTTGTTGTTTCAGATCAATTCCCCCATTGAAGGGGTGGAGACAACCAATCTGGCGGGAGTGATTCGCAGCTCCCTGATTGGGTTCCCGGTGCTGTTTGCGCTGGAACTTGGAACCTTAGCATTGGTGCGATGGTTATGGAAATTATGTGTCGAGAAGGGCAAGAAGCTTGGAACGAAAGTGTTTGGTATGTGGTGGCGCTTTCGTGTGATTTACGGTGCCTTGGTGTTGGTAATCGGATTTCTGTTGTTGGCGGACCAGGTGGAGTTCTTTCCGTATGTAGCGGCACAGTTTGACCGGAGCACCATTTACGAGGATCATTATGTGGATCCGGAGAGTGCGGTGATTGCATTTCCGGAAGAGAAGCGGAACTTGGTGTACATTTATCTGGAGTCCTTGGAAAATTCCTATGCGGATGTGGAGCACGGAGGCGTCTACGGAGAAAACTTGATACCGGAGCTTACGCAGTTGCAGCAGGAAAATGTGGCATTTCGGGCACCGGGACAGACTACGCTTGGAGGAGCAACACCCATCGAGGGAACCAACTGGACGGTGGCGTCCTTGGTGGCACAGACTTCCGGTGTACCCTTGACGATTCCCATCGGGCGCAATGCCATGGGTGACGGGTATACCACATTTCTTCCCGGAGTATTTCCTTTGGGAGAGGTGTTGCAGCGTGAGGGCTATCGACAGCGGTATCTTATCGGTTCCGAGGTGTCTTTCGGAGGTACGGAGGTGTATCTAACCACTCATGGTGGTTATGAGTTGCGTGACCATAAGTATTATTCGGAAAATGGTACCCTACCCCAGGGTTATTACGTATGGTGGGGCTATGAGGATAAGCGTCTGTACCAGTATGCAAGAGAAGAATTGACGGAGTTGGCGGCGGGAGATGAGCCATTTGCCTTTACGATGATGACCATTGATACTCACTGTACCGGCGGTTATGTGTGTGAGTTGTGCGAGGATACCTACGATGATCAGTATGCAAATGTGATTCGATGTGCGTGCAAGCAGTTGGCGTCCTTTTTGGCGTGGCTTGAAGAACAACCGTATTATGAGAATACCACTATTGTAATTGCCGGAGACCATCCGGTGATGCACTCGGCGTATATCAAGGCGTTGCCCGGTTATGAAGAAGGGTATGTGCGAAAGAATTACACGGTAGTGATCAATTCTGCGGTGCCGTATGAGCTGGATATGACCAGAGAATTCACTCCGATGGATATGTACCCCACCACCTTGGTTGCCATGGGAGCCACCATTGAGGGAAATCGTCTGGGTCTGGGGACGAACCTGTTCTCCGAAGAGCCTACGCTACTGGAGATGTACGGTTGGGAGACATTGAATAAGGAACTGACGAAGCACTCGGAATATTATGATGAGAGGCTGTTGTTCGAAGAGTAGAGGATAAGATTTG
Organism: Lachnospiraceae bacterium; assembly: GCA_045546575.1. Taxonomy (GTDB): domain Bacteria; phylum Bacillota; class Clostridia; order Lachnospirales; family Lachnospiraceae; genus ISDg. Next base: position 60,429 of record JAZQDC010000021.1, read on the forward strand.
ATATTGCGAAGCTCAAGTCACAAGGTGTATAATGGGATTAATGTATAACGACGGAGGTTTGCTATGAAGAAGATAACCGGTATTGCCATTGCTGCTCTGGCAGCAGGAGCGGGAGCGTGGTATTATATGCACCAGCGTGCCAAGAAAGCGGCATTGGGAGCGGGACGGCGAAGCGGTGCTTATATTGACAGCAATGTGTGGGACATACCCGAGGAATCGGAGAACACTGGGGGAACCGTGGCACACAGAGGCGTAGCTACGGGAAAGATGCCTGCGGATATTATTAATGCTAAGGCAGAGGTGGCGTATGGTGAGGTTGTGAGATGCACTTATTATTCCACCACCAGAGAGCGGGAGACGAACGTGAACGTTCTTCTGCCTCCGGGCTACAATACGGAGGAGCGTTACCCGGTATTGTATGCCCTGCATGGGTTCTGGGGTAACGAGGATGCCCTGCTTGGCATGAGCAAGGTGCAAAATATGCTGGGGAATATGATTGCCCGAGGCGAGGCACAGAAGATGATTGTGGTGTTCCCTTACATCTACACCAGCAAGAGTCAGGCATTTTGCACCCATATGGACCAAGCAAATGCGGTGAACTACGATAACTTTATTCACGACCTTATGAAGGATTTGATGCCCTACATTGAGGCAAACTTCTCCGTGAAGACAGGACGAGAGAATACCGCTATTACCGGATTTTCCATGGGTGGACGTGAGTCCCTCTACATCGGTGTGAGACTTCCGGAACTCTTCGGTTACATCGGTGCGGCTTGCCCGGCACCGGGACTTACGCCGGGACATGATAGTATTATGGGAGAGCACCCGGGGCAGTTGCAGGAGGCAGAGCTGACATTTGCATCGGTAGACGTGACTCCGAAGCTGTTGTTATTGACCGCGGGAACCGCGGATACCGTGGTGTGTGAACATCCGGAGCGATATCATACTATCTTGACGGAGAACGGTGTGGAGCATATCTGGCAGCTTATAGACGATGCAGGACATGATGCAAGTAGTGTTATACCGCACATGTATGCATTTATGAGGCGAGTATTTCGATAATCATGGATAGGTTCATGAGGAGAACTAAGCGGGTTCTCCTCATTTTTTTCGAAGAAAAATCTTGCATTCTCATTTCAATAGTGCTAATGTATAATTAGGGAGGTCTCTTGGATGATTTCCGGAGACGATTTCGACATTAGGAGGTTACTATGTTAAGCATCCGTTACGTAGAAGAGAGTGATTATGCATTTTGGAGTTTCCTTGACAAGCATCTTACCAAGGAAGAGTTTGAGAAGAAGATTCGCGACAAGATGGGCTACATCTTCATGGAGAATGATACACCGGTTGGTCTTATGCGTTACAACATGTTCGCGGACAGCATTCCGTGTTGCACCCTACTGATTATGGACTGCCGTTATCAGAAGAAGGGCTACGGTAGAGAACTGATGGCACACTGGGAGAAGGAGATGAAGGAGCGGGGCTTCGGCATGGTTATGACTTCTACCCAAGTAGATGAGAAGGCACAGAATTTTTATCGCCGTCTGGGATACGAGGATGCCGGCTGTCTGTTGTTCAACATCCCCGGCTACGAGCAGCCCATGGAGATGTTCATGACCAAGGCGATCTAGGGGCGAGTTTGGGGATTCGCATGGTTTGTCGGCATGACAAAAGGACGAAATTGAATTCTTCCACCCATAAGAGCTAAAAAGGCTTGTATGGGTGGAAGTTTTGCATTTTGAGAGTAGAGAGTTTCTGATATTCCATTGCAAAACCGGATAATCCAAAGTAAAATGTATGTTAGGCGGGGAGTGAAGTATCTCCCTAAGAAGAATATGTGCGTATGGAGGTACGAAGATGAAGAATATGTTGCGACGATTGTTGTGTTGCGCGCTGTTGGTGTGTATGAGCCTGGGGCTTGTGTCCTGTGGTACGGATAACGGCGACGAAGCGGTGAAGACGACAGAAACACCGACACCATCCGAAGCGGGAGATAACGGACAAGAAGATGGTTCGGACAAGCCTGAAGACAAAGAAGACAATGGAGGCGAGGGAGAGACCATGCAGAATAGTGCGGAATTATTGACAAAGTGGAGTGAGGCATTTGCGGGTGCAACGATCTCTTCGACTTTGAAGCAAGTGGGGTATGGTAACCCTGTTATGACCCAGCGCCTTGGTGCGGACCCGTACGTCATCGAATATGATGGCAGGGTGTATGTGTATATGACCGGTGATGTGCCGGAATACAATGCGGATGGCACTGTTAAGGAAAATAGCTATAGCAAGATTAATACGCTGTGTGTGCTTTCGTCGGCCGACCTGGTGAACTGGACGGATCACGGAACGATCTATGCAGCAGGCAAGAACGGTTCTGCCAGTTGGGGCAACAACTCTTGGGCACCGGCAGCTTGCTGTAAGGAAATCGACGGCAAGATGAAGTTCTTCATATACTTTGCCAACGGAGCAAACGGCATTGGCGTGCTGACCTCTGATAGCCCTACCGGACCATTTGTCGATCCTATCGGTAAGGCACTCATCAGCCGCAAGACTCCTAATTGCGATACGGTATCGTGGCTCTTTGACCCGGCGGTGTTGATTGACGATGATGGTTCTGCTTACCTGTATTTTGGTGGCGGTATTCCAAATGAGCAGTACGCACATCCCAATACAGCCCGAGTGGTGAAGCTGGGTGCGGATATGATAAGTTTGGATGGGGAGCCGGTGATGATTGATGCACCGTATATCTTCGAGGATTCCGGTATTAACAAAATCGGTGATACCTACTATTATTCCTACTGCACCAACTGGCATGTGGATGACGAAGGTAAACAGGAGTACGGCTTTGAAAATGCGCAGATTGTATATATGACCTCGGACAGCCCTATGGGGCCTTTCTCGAATCCCAAAGTAATTCTGAAAAACCCGGGCAAATACTTCGGCGTGTATGGGAACAACCATCACTGTGTATTTACCTATCAGGATCAGTACTACATTGCATACCATTCGCAGATTCTTGAGGCCGGTATGGGGCTTAGCGGTGGTTACCGCATTACCCACATTGATGCGGTAACGGTAAATTCCGACGGTTCCATCGCCATGAGCGAAGGTACCAAGTTGGGTGTTCCGCAGGTACAGGCTTTGAATCCTTACGAGAAGGTGGAGGCGGGAACCATTTGGACTATGGGTGGTGTGAATACGACGCAGTACGGCAGCCAGGCATTGTGTTTCGGTTCCGGCAACATGCTTGTGACGGACATCTCGGATGGTGATTGGTTGGCAGTGTCCGGTGTGGATTTCGGTGACGAGGGCGCAAGTTCATTTACGGCAGACCTTGTTCTCGCGAAGGATGCAACGGGTGCGATTCTTGTGCGACTTGATGACCTTGAGAATGGTACCGATGTGGGGGTTCTGGAGATCACCGGGGAAGCAGGAGAGGTAAGTCTTACAACGAAGCTTACGGAGACCGTTACCGGCAAGCATAACGTATTCTTTATCTTCATGGGAGAGAATTATCAATGGGACAAGTGGAATATGAACAAGTAAAGGGACAGAACCCGATTCTACCGCTGGACTACCCCGATCCGGATGTTATCCGGGTCGGGGATACTTACTATATGGTCAGTACGACCATGCATTTTATGCCCGGCGGGGTGCTGTTGCGTTCTTATGATCTGATTCATTGGGAGATCGGGGCGTATATCTATGATGCTCTAGATGACACGCCGGGGCAAATGCTTCTGGATGGCAAGGGAATCTACGGCAAGGGCATGTGGGCAGCAAGCCTGCGATATCATAAGGGAATCTTCTATGCGGTCTTCGTGGCAAATGATACGGGAAAGACCTACGTATACACCGCTACGGATATCCAAGGCCCTTGGAAGAAGCGGAATATGGAGGGGTTCTATCATGACTGTTCCCTTCTGTTCGATGAGGACGACCGGGTGTACATTGCCTACGGCAATCGGCAGATATGGCTGACGGAGCTTCGGGAGGACTTGACGGGGCCCAAGGAGGGCGGTCTGCATCGCATCATCGTGGAGGATGCACCGGACGTTCCCTTAGGCTACGAGGGCGCTCATCTATACAAAATCGGCGGGTATTATTATATCTTCTTGATTCACTGGTACAAGGAAGGAATCCGCACGGAGGCATGTTTCTACAGCGATTCCCTGAACGGAACCTTCGTAGGAGGCGACGTGTTGATGGATGACATGGGATACCATCATCAAGGGGTAGCCCAAGGCGGTATTGTGGACACACCGGAGGGTGAATGGTACGCCATGCTCTTCATGGATCACGGCGCGGTGGGACGTATTCCTGTGTTGGTGCCGGTACAGTTGACTCCCGGAGAAATGCCGGTCTTGGGTGTGGATGGCAAGGTGCCGAAGGAGATGACAACATGGTCCACAAGACCCGGTCATGAATACGCACCGCTGTACGGTTCGGAGGATTACAAGGATGGGAAGTTGGCGAACTTCTGGCAGTGGAATCATATACCGGAGCTTAGGCTTGTGAAGATAGAGGCGAGTTGCCTCGCTATCACTACAGGAGCATTGTCCGCCGAGTCCGTCTACGCCCGAAATATGCTGACCCAGCGCATGGCATTTCCTATTAGCGAATTCACCGTAGCGGTGGACGCATCGGAGTTAAATGACGGAGACTATTGTGGTATCTGTGCCCTGCAATACGAGTATGCGAATCTTGCAGTAACCAAGAAGCAGGGGGCGTATGTCCTTGTGCTTCAAGAGAAGCTGTTGCTTCCCGAATTGCCGGAGAGTTGCGTGTTGTGGGAGCAACAACCCGACGGACAGTACGCGTGCCTTGTAGAGACAGAGCGCGTGGTGCTAAATGGTCCGGTGGTGACGTTACGTGTGCGAGGCGATTATCGGGATATGCGAGATGAAGTGACATTTTCGTATCGGGAAGGACATTCATTTCAATCCATAGGCGGGGGGCATAAGGTGCATTTTCGGTTGGAGCATTTCGTGGGAGTGCGATTCGGCATGTATGTGCAGTCCACGGAGGTGGCCGGTGGAACGGGAAGGTTCGGCAAGGTGGAGATGAAGGTGTATTGCGAATAATCGTTGGCATTTGCCCAATGATGTGCTATAATGTACGGAGTACTCGTGGGAGTACGGGGACTATCTACGTATGCGAAAGGAGACGACAATGAGGATAGCGTTAATAAGACCGGAAGAAGAGATGGTGAAGGAATTCAAGGAGGAGATGTTAGAGCGTCTGGAGAAGAAGAAACTGATCCGCGACGTGTTCATTCAACTTGGTATGGTTCTGGGCAGTGAATTGGTGGGGGCGCTACTGATTCTGTTGGTGGTATCTATGTTCCACAATCCATGGAAGATTAAGCCTCTGTTGATTGGCTTAGGCGTTGCAGCAGGCGTGATCTTCGTAAGTTTCATCGTGCTGTACATCGTGTCTTACAAGAACATGATGAAGTCCATCAAGCGTCTGAAGAGCGAAGAGGCGGAGGAGGAGATTCCGGTTAACGAGTTCGTGGCCATCTTCTACTACGAGATCTACACACGCTATGCCTGCCTGTCCTTCAATATGTTAGGGTATCAGGAGATTGCGAAGAACTATCTGGACTACCATGCACTGAAGGAAACCTTGGCAAATGACCCGAGCAAGGTTACCTTGGGCGAGGAGACGATCAACGTGGCATTTGTCCGTGGCAATGGCGACGTGGACCGGGTGGAGATCCCCATCGAAGAGCGCATCGAAAATGTACTGATCGACGAGCCGATTCTGTACGTGGGTGAGGACTTCGAGGTGATGGTGAAGGTACCGTTTGTGGCGTAGGTCATATGCATACTGACGAGACACATTATATGACAGTGAAAAAATCTTTGAAAAGGTCATAAAAGTACTGTTTATTGGACATAAAATATGATATTATAGAACCAAGCTGGAGAAGGACTTCCCGGCTTGGTTCTTTTTTGCAAAGGAAAGGAGCATTCCTTAGAGTCTAAAGGCATAGAGGGCACTCTGAAAAATGTGAAAAAATTAGATGCTCCGCGAGATTGTATACTCGTGTGTAAGTGAGGGGGAGATACATATGAGTGATCATGGATGGAACGGCGAAGATATGTATAATGCAGAGTTTTGTGATATATGTGAAGTCTCTAGATGTGATTATGACAAGAAACTAAATGTGAGTAGCAATGGAGAGGCGGCAAGCTTCTCTTGGCACCGGTTGTGCTGTTGGTGTTGTTACGCTTGCAATTAATACCGGAAACCAGGGACGTGCTCTTTGTATTGAGTTACGAGAAGAGATGATGTTACATAGTGGAGAAGGTTGCTAATTAGAGAACGCTAGGGGGATGTGGAATCGAATATTCACAAATGGAAACTTGTTGAATTTATTCATGCGGCATGATATGATATATATGAAACAAGTGGACGAGAACACAAATATATTGACACAAACATGTAACAGAAGGTTTTGTAGAGATTGTTACCGGCTAGCTAATGGCAAAGTGTTTGGGGGAAGGGAAATGATTCTATTTGATAATACGGAATATGATAACTTTTTTAATCCATTTTGTTGTAAAAACAAAAGAATATATCACGAGTGCATTTTGCAACTTATTGAGAAGTCAAAGTCTGTGCCTCTGCTTTATGAAACGGATGCGAAAGATACTATAATTCTTTATTTGAGGAATTGTACCTATGCTGTAGAGGACGAAATAGCATCCAGCAATGCTGACGAAAATATCAGTAGTAAGAAAACAGAGACCGAAAATGCAAGTGCAATTCTTAGGTATTTTCGACGTTGTGGATGGATTTCCGAAAGAGAGATAGGACGAAATGGTGACAATATTGCGACGGTTATGCCATATTGTCGTAAGATGATTGAAGCGATTGAGAGAATATTTAATCGTGATAATAGGGCAGCACTGTCGAATCATATCTTTTCTATTTATGACGTACTAAATTCTGCATTTGTTGCTGATCATGGAAGAACGCATAGACCATATTCTACTATTTTGATTCCGGTAACGGACAATGTGGCTGATTTGAAGAATGAACTACTTATTCTTAAAGATAGTATTCGCTCTATAATGCGCATGATTATTAAGATGACGGAAACGAATGAACTAGGGCAGTTTCTAATCAAAGATGAGATGTTAGAAAACTTCTTTAGCGACTATTTTTTTATAAAGAAAGATGGATTAATTCCGGGATACATTGAAGAAATTGAGAAGATGCTTCGCAAAATTGTGAAAACTGATGCTTACGAGAATATGATAAAAGAGTATCAGAGTTTTTATGATACAGATGAGGTTGTGGCTCGTGAGGTAGTAGATGCTCAACTGGCAGAAGTTAAGAGCTTTATAAGTTATGACTATGTCAAAGAGATGGATTACATCGATAAGAAAATAAATAATTACTACAGCCTTTATTCAACTAGGATACTTATGGTATTGAGCAATAATGTTAACATGCAGACATACTTGAATGATTTACTGATGACATTTAAAGATTTCGAGTCAGACGAAAAAAGAGAAATCATTGAATCTATAGCTAAGTGCTTTTCATTAAGGTCCTATAAGTACGTTGGTAGAAAGTCAATTGAACGTAGGAAAAAGCGCAAACCGAACACTAAGACAGGGGCAATTATTACAGGTTCGCTGTCAGAAGAGGAAAAGGCAAGGCTTACAAGAGAACTTTTGTATGAATACCCAGACCGTTATGGAGTTAAGCAGGCTACAAGTTATTTTGAAAGCGTATTAGCAGATAAGGAGAGTATAGTACCTGATAAAACGATAATTAAGACAAGGGATGATGCAATGATGATTGCTGCCAGCATAATTTATTCGGGAAGTTTGGAATTCCCTTATGAAGTGGAATTTTTAGAAGGTACTATAGAAACAGAAGTTGCAACGATTAGCAATATAAGGATAAAGAGGAAGTTGTAAATGGGTGATATTAAATTAAGTATTTCAATAAAAGAAGAAAACAATATATTATTCAAGCGTTGTGTCCGTAAGCTTTTGGATTCAACATTTATTGTTGGTGATAAAGATGAAAAACTTTATTCTTTTATCTCACGCGAGTCTAATAGGCAAGATATATCTGATTATCTTCGTATGATTGGTTTTGAGGTGTTTGTGGACACTAATGTAAAAATTGCAATGCTTAAGCCTTATGAAGCAGACGAGGATGCCGTGGGTTTAAAACGGGCAAATGTGGTTTCGTTTACAACAGAACAATATCACTTACTTTTGGTATTGTGGGAGGTTTATCTTGAGAATTTAGGCTATAGTGAAGAAAATGTTGTAATGAGAGGCGATTTAATCGATAAAATCAAGGCGTATGAGGTTGATGTTGATAAGTCGAGATTATCTGCAGCAATGAAGATATTTAAAAAATATGACTTGATTCATTATGATACAAAAGATGAATCCGAGGATGCTATTATCACATTATATCCTTCATTGCAGTTTGGATGGGATATTGCCCAATTCCAGACTGTAACAGCAGAATATATGAAGGGCAGTGTGGTTTCGGATGATGAAGAGGCAACGTATTTAGATTGTTCTGAAGAGGAGGATGAAGAATGATTAAACTAAAACAGGTTCGATTAGTTAATTGGTATGGATTTAATCAAATTACTGTTCCGATTGGTCTCTTCACTTTAATTGCCGGAAAAAATGGAAATGGTAAATCTGTGTTACTTGATGCAATTAAATATGCATTATACGGAGATACTGTATTTAATAAGTCAACTGAAAATAAGGGAAGTAGAACCGTGCCGTCATATACTAGAGGACTACTTGATGCAACTGCGGGTACTTTTATGAGACCGGCGGATAAGATGCCTAATGTTTATACACATATTATTCTTGAAATGGAAGAAGTAGAACTAGAGAGAACATTTATCCTTGGTACAGCAATTGATACGGATTCTGGTAATGGATTTAAAACTCAAAGATATGTTATCGAAAATAAGACATTACGAGATATTAGTCATACGTACGAGCAAGATGGTTTGATCTTTTCATATAGTGCATCAGAGCTTCAAAAACTTCACGGTTTAAAGATGATGGATGTGAAAGAAGGTCTTTCTAAGTTCATGCAAAGAACAGGGTTACGTCTTAATGAACAACAGCTAGCGGCATTTAGACGTAAACTTAGAAGTATTATGTCATATGATCCCGATGCCAAAATAGATCAGTTCATTCGCGAGAGTGTATTAGAAGAAAAGAAAGTGGATTTTTCTAAGCTTGTTGCAGCAAAAAACAATATTGATGCATTGAATGCTAATTTTGCAATTGTTGATGCTGAAATTAAAGAATTAGAGGACATTATTGCTTTGTTTGATGAGCTTACACGGGCAAAAAATGTAATTTTAGCAGATGATGTGAAAATTCAATATAGGAGATTCTTGGAATGCGAGAAGATATTAGAAAAAACATCAAGAAATATGGGAATTGCCACAAGGAAGATTGCAGAAGATGAAGATAAACTAGAGGCGATTGCTGTTCGTGAGAAGGAGGTAAGAGCCGCCTATAATTCGGCAAAGAATAACCGTGATTCTTTAGATTGTGCTAAAGCAATTGCAGAAGCTGAGGAGTTTTTGCAGAAGGCACAAGAAGAGAAAGAACTTCTGAAAAAGGAGAAGGAGGCACTTTGTGATTTTCAAACGAAAATAAGTGAACTGGTGGCTTGGTGTATTGAGGAACAGTGTAAAGTACCGCAGCAAAGTATTTTATCCTCTTTGACATTAGATGGTGTTGCCAGGGTTGAGAAGGAAGGCGCTGTTGAGGCTTTCTTGGCTGAAATTAAAAAATATAGAGACGAGATTTTAGGAAGAATAACGAGAATTGGTGATTTCATAAAAGATAATAATGATGAGCAAGCAAAGTTCCAACAGATTATTGATGATTGTGATGCGAAGAAAACTACGTTTTCAGAAATTCCGGAATATGTAGCGTTGAAGAACGAGATTAATAGAGAATTCGAAAAGAGAGGCATTCAGTCAGAAGCTAGATTTGCTTGCGAATACGTCTTGGGACTCATGGATGAGACTTGGCGTGATGTGATAGAAGGGTATCTGGGTGGTCGAAGATATACAATTCTAGTAGAACCGGAATATTATGATATTGCTGATGATGTGCTAAATGCTTCTAAATACAAATACGCACATTTATTCAATACAAAATTATTAATGAGAAAAGACATTAATCCGGTAGAAGATTCTGTAGTTCAGTTCATTGATGTTAAGAATCAGGTGGCGAAAAAATATTTTGATTATCAGCTGGGAAGATTTCATGCAACTACGGTTGATAAAGTTAGAAACTATGAAAATGCTATGTCCAAAGAAGGCAGAGTGTCTGTGGCAATGGATAGCTACTTTATTCGTTTTGATCGAATAAAATTTTATTGTTTAGGCCAAGAAACAATTGAACTCAATAGAATTAGAGCTGTAAAGAAATTGGAGGGGTTAAAAAAGGCATATATCGAATTGCAGGAGCAACTTACCGCTGAAAAATCTGGGATGTCATATCTTGATACAGAGACGAAGTTTTTTGGTATTTATAACTACGATGCTTGCGAAGAATATGAGAATAAACAACTGGAATGTTCAAAGAAGGAACGAGAGCTTGTTTCATTGAGAAAGGCCCAAGAGAATAATATGGAATATATGGAGCTTGCCCAGAGAGTTGCTGAACTGGAGCAAGAACTTGATGCTATGGAATCGCTGAGAGAAAGTGTCCGTGATGATAAACTGAATATGCAATTCATGTATAAGACAAATCATAGCGAATATGCAAGTACTGACGAGAAAGTAAAGATAACGCAAGAGTGCCTTAGAAATTTACAGTTCGTTAATAATGTTGTTTATGTAAAGGCGATAGAGGATTATGAAAAGTTTGTAGCAAATGCACAAAACGGGCGCGGTGGTACATTAAAGGACCGAGCGCGTGCAGAGCGCGATGTTGTAGAAGCTGGTAAAAATTTAAGAGGCGGACAAGCCGCGTATAATGCAGCTAGAACAGGTGATAACCACTTGCCGATGACTGATGATTCAATAGCTGCATATCAAGCGAGAAAAAATCGAATTTGGATGGATGATAGGCAAGAGATACAGGCTAAGTTGAAGGAACAGACAAGGCGTTATGAACAGATTTTCAAAAATGAATTTGTACTTACAGTGTTAAAATCCTGTGAAGCGGCAAGAGATGATTTGAAACTTATTAATGCTGAATTGGCACGTTTGAAGTTTAAAGCAAAATACGAGTTTGATGTAAAGTATGTGAAGGATGGTTCCGATTATGAGAAAATATTAGAGTATGCAAAGTACTTAAAAGAGCGTGAGGAATTGGGAACTGCATCTGGGCAAATGACATTAGAAGCGATGACGTCGTGTTCTGATGAAGAAGGTAATGAGTTAGAAAAGAGTATCGAAAAAATTATTAATCGTATCGTGGAGAGCAATGATAAAGACAAAATTGAGCGGTACGCTGATTATCGTAATTATATGACATATGAGATTCTTCTGACAAATGATGTTCTGACAAAAGCAAAATTGTCAAAGCAATCCGGTTATAATTCGGGGGCAGAAGTTCAGATTCCATATATGTTGATTTTGCTCTCGGCATTACTCATGATTTATAATGATAAAAATAGTTCCACGAGATTGGTATTTATCGATGAACCATTTGCGAAGATGGATCCAACCAATGTAAAAATTATGCTTGGCTTTATGAAGGAGCAGAATTTGCAGATGATTTTTTGCGCTCCGGATAAGACAGAACTTATAGGAAATGAGTGTGAAGTTGTGTTGCCGGTGCTTCGAATACAACCTGACCTTATGGAAATTGGTATTGTAAAAAAGCATAAAGGGGTGTAACTGTTGAATTACGAAGAAAAGATACTGACATACTTAGTGGACAATTATCGAAAAAGTAAAAAAGACTCTGGTGATAACAAAACCAACAGAAGGACTCAAGTAAAACCTGAAAAGCTGTATAAGAAATATAATGCAAATGATGGTGAATTTTCTGAAATTACAAAACTTGAACAGGCGGTAAAACATTTGTCCGAGATGAAGTATGTGTATAGCACGAAGGAGAAATTTGGGACTCGGATTCGCTGTATCTATTTGGCAGATGAGAGGATACAAGAAGTTGAACGATATTTGGCTGAAAAGTATGGGTATATATCCAAGGACACGCAGATTGTCGAAATGAAAAAAATAGTCGATAAGTACCAAAATGCGTCGTCAATATGTAGGGAGGAATGTACTCGCTTGCAAGGATGCATAGATGCACGGAAAGTATGTAAGAATGTCGAGGGATTGGATGATATATTACGAGCAGTGGCTTTTATCGAAAACAATCAAGAGGAGTTATACATTCGAGAAGCCTCAATGAAAATCTATGGTGATTCAAAGTTTTTTGAAACCACAACTTTACAGCCGGTTTGCGATATACTTCGCAGGTATTCTAATAGGGAGGAGAGCGATGGAGAACTGCAAGATGAAATCCTTTTGGACTACCATATAGCGAGAGAACCGCAGAAGCTGTGCATAAAAGGGAAGGCAATAATTGACATTTTCGGAAGGGAAGTTGATATTAGTGGATTTTCGGAAGGTATAGAATTTATGACATCAGATTTTATACATGTAAAAGCGATTAAGCTCAATACACCGGTATTTATGACAATAGAAAATCGAACATCATATCTGAGATATCGCAAAGATAATGTTGTTACATTTTACCTTGGGGGATATGCCAATAGATATCAACGTGACTTTATCAAAATGATATATGCCAACAATGTAGATGTGCGGTATATGCATTTTGGCGATATTGATGCGGGTGGGTTTTGGATTCATCGCAATCTATGTGAGATAACGGGAGTGAACTTTGGTCTATATTGCATGTCTGTCGATGAGTTGCAGAATGTCGAGTTTGCTTTATGCAAGAAAGCACTTACAGATGGCGATCGGATAAGGCTTATGGAATTGAAAAAGTTCGATGCCTACACGAAAGTTGCTGATTATATGCTAAAGAATAATATAAAACTTGAACAAGAAATTGTCAGCTTGTGGTTGATGAGTGATAAGACGGATGCAATGGGTTGATGCAATGAACCGAATGGAAATGATATGGACTCTGTAAGGAGTGGCACGCTGGGAAAATCGAGGGTGTAAAAGGTTTAAATGGGCGTTAACCACTTACGGGGAGGAAGAGAGACGGGGAACTATGGTTTGACAGTTGAAATTGCGTGCTAATCTAGCTTATGCCGATTAAGATTACATGTAAATGCAATTTCATGAACGATTGTCTACATTACCATATGTTGGTGGTAATACTGAAAACACTTAGTACAATTGGATGGAAATTACCTGGTGGCGGCTACGGCTCGTCGTTAGTGAATAGGAACTTTGAAATTGTTGACCTACTACTTTATTCACCCGTCACAGAACGCTATGAAATAATTCGAGCGACTCGCAATATTAGAGAGAGAACGTGTTTTGTTGATATTAGAAGATGTCGAGCATTTGTAAAGGAATATGGGAATCCCGGACTGGACTGGAATTTTGAAAAGGCCAGAAGGTTTTCGAAAGGATGGAAGGACTACAACACCGAATCGGCCCTGCGTGGATTTGGGTATAGTGTTTCGCAGAAGGAGAACTTGTCAGATGTAGAGAGACAAGGACTTCTGGCGGATTTCATCGACCTTGGCGTACGTCCGGATTCACACGTTGTGAGTTTTCTTGATTTTCTGATTAGATCTCATCCGACAGACAAAGATTCCATCGCAAGAGCAAAATGGAACATCGACAAAAAGTTCGTAGAAAACTACAAGGCCAACCCCTCTCGCTTCCTACTCACCCACCCCAAGGAGGTTCCCCATGTCCCAACACAACAATGACCCATTTGGCGGTTTCTTTGATTTCAACGGTGACGGCAAGACCACCGTTGATGAGGAGTGGATTGCGTATCAGATTATTAACGACTGTGAGCAAGAGGACCAGCTTCCGGAGGACGATGATATGTTGGAACTGGAAGTGGAGATGCTTCGTGACAGAATCAATCGTACTTCCCGGATGACACGGACATCCTTGGGTGCGGGGCAATCCGACCGACGTGACAAGTCCGGAGCCTCTGACGAGCAGAGTATGCCTGACGAGCAGAGTGTGCCTGTCGAACAGTGTTCGGTGACTCGGTCGCCCAAGCCATTTGGCGAACTTATGGCAGAGTTGTTTTCGCTGGGATTTGCATTAGTAATTATCGTGGCTTGGAACTATGCAGCATGTGTCACTTGCTCCGAAGGAGAGACGGCGGCGGTTCTGATGTTCGTTATTTCCGTGGTGTTCGGAGTGTGGCTGGCATGGGAGATTCTTAAGAACATGTGGGACTGCATTCGAGAGTATGTAGAACGAAGAACATGATAGGATGTTTATATGGGGGCTTGGCGTGATTCGCCGAGCCTTGATTAATAGGCTTTCTTAATACAGATGAGCCCCTTGCCACTACGCCAAGTGATACTTGAAGTATCTTCTCGCAAACGTCCGAAACGCTTAGTGGTACAGGACTAATTCAAAAAAGAAGACCTCCGCAGGACATCCTGAACTCATGCGGATTGCACCGAAGTTTCAATTCCTATGAACATCTTCAACTCGAAGTATATCAAAATACGAATCCTCATGTCAAGCAGGATTCGTGTCACGATAGATTACGAAACGTCACCTTCCCTCTCATTTTCCTCCCACCCTCTTCCCCTTTTCCTCTCCGTATGCTATAATACGAGCAATAAGTCTGCGGCACGTACGTGCCCACATCAAGCGTAAACCAAGGAGGAACCCCCTATGCCTAACCCTTACCTTCCCTTATGGGAGTACATTCCGGACGGAGAGCCCAGAGTATTCGGTGATCGTATCTACATTTACGGTAGCCACGATCGGGCGGGTTCGGATTCTTTTTGTGACTTTAAGTTGAAGTGCTGGTCTGCGCCGGTGAGCAATCCGGAGCAGTGGACGTGCCACGGGCACATTTTCCATACGAGACCGGACAGAGACCATGAGAGTGCCACCACGGAGTGGACCGATGGGTATCTGTATGCGCCGGACGTGGTGGAGAAGGACGGCAAATACTACCTCTTCGCCTACATTATGGGCGCCAAGGGTTGTGTGGCGGTCAGCGACCGTCCGGAGGGACCTTTTGAGCTGATTAGCCCGTACATTTACAACCAGCCGGAGGCACCGCATGAGGGCAGTTACGGCGAAGGTTGGTTTATCGATCCCGGTGTGTTGGTGGATGACGACGGTCGGGTGTACATTTACTGCGGTTATGAGAAATCTTTTGCGGCGGAGGTCAATCCGGACAATATGGCGGAGATTCTGGACGGAACCTTTGTGCCGGACATCATTCCGGTGGAGGAGCCTTTCCGTTTCTTCGAGGCGTGCTCGCCTCGTAAGGTGGGGGACACCTATTACCTTATTTATTCTCCGAAGCGTGGCAGTTGTCTGGCGTATGCTACCGCCAAGGCACCTCTGGGACCTTACACCTATCGTGGCTACATCGTAGACAACGGCGTGGATTATCCCGGCGGAAATGACCATGGTTCCATTGCCAAGGTCGGCGATCAGTGGTATATCTTCTATCACCGCATGACAAATGGTACGATTATGTCCAGACGTGCTTGTGTAGAGCGGATTGAGATTCTGCCGGACGGTACCATTCCCCAGGTGGAGATGACGTCTCTGGGATTCTCGGAGTCCCTGAACCCCTACGACATTACCAAGGCGGAGATTGCCTGCGTGCTGACGGGGGGATGTATGGTGACGGAGCGGAACATTTTCATGCGTCCGGTGACAGCGCTGACGGACGGTTGCGTTCTGGGTTATAAGTATTACGATTTCGGCGAAGACGATTCTTCCAAGACCATGAAGCTTGCCCTTCGTGTGGCGGGTCTCGGATGTGATTCCAAGGTGCATGTGCGCTTGGATTCCGCAGACGGCAAGGAGATCGGATGCGTAAGTGTTGGTCACGACAGCGGTGTCTATGAGGCAGTGTGCGAGGCAGTTACTGGTAGACATGCCATTTTCCTTGTGGTGGAGAGTGCTGCGGGTGGCTGGTTCGTTGAGATGTTCAAGGGAAGACACTTGATGGAGCTTGAGGAGTTTGTGTTTTTGAAGTAGGAAAGGAACCTAACTATGAAGAAGAGTATTGCTTTATTGCTGTGCATTTGCATGATGTGTGCGCTATTTGCAGGCTGTGGTGAAGATGGTGGCGAGACCGCACCCACGGGAACTCCCGCAGGTACGCAGACCACTCCCACGGAGAACCCCGATGATGCCACACCTACGCCCGAAGAGGGGAAGGATGGTGTCGGAGAGATGCGTGATATGACTACCCAGGAGATTGTTCTTGATATGGGTATCGGCATCAATCTCGGTAACACTTTGGAGGCGTGCGGTGACTGGATCAATGGTACATCCGTGTATGCCTATGAGACTGCTTGGGGTAGCCCTTCTATTACCCCTAATATGATTGCGGGCTACAAGAAAGCCGGCTTTGATTCCGTGCGTATTCCTGTGGCTTGGTCCAACCTTATGAGCGAGGATTACACCATCAGTAAGGAGTTAATGGATCGTGTACAAGTGATTGTAGACTGTGTGATTGAAAATGACATGTATGCCATTGTCAACATTCACTGGGACGGCGGTTGGTGGGAGAACTTCCCCACGGATTATGATGAGTGTATGAAGAAGTACACCCGCGTCTGGGAGCAGATTACCGAGCGTTTTAAGGATTATGGCGATATGCTGATCTTTGAGTCCTTGAACGAAGAGGGATGCTTCAATGACGTATGGAATCGCTATAGCGGCAATAATGCCAAGAAGCAGGAGGCATTTGATATTCTCAATAACATCAATCAGAAGTTTGTGGATATTGTGCGTAATTCCGGTAGTAACAATGCGAAGCGTCACCTGCTGATTGCAGGGTATGCTACCGATGTGGAGTTGACCTGCGACCCTTGCTTCCGTATGCCGGAAGACTCGGAGAAGCGTTGTGCGGTGTCCGTTCACTACTATACCCCGCCGACATTTTGTATTCTTACAGAGGACGCCGACTGGGGCAAGGCCGATCCCGATTGGGGCAATGATGCGGATATTGCTCTTCTGGAGAAGCATATGGACCTTCTGAAGACTACATTTGTGGACAAGGGTGTGCCGGTTATCATCGGTGAATTCGGTGCTGCCAAGGCAAATAAAACCGAGGACATGGTGCGTCTCTACATTACTACCGTGGCGCAGGAGGCTTACGAGCGTGGCATGTGTCCCATGTTGTGGGATACCACCGGAACTCATTACAATCGTACGTTTGCCAAGATGATTGACAAGCAGTTGGAGGCAGAGCTGAAGGCAATTGCAGGGCAGGAGCGATAGAGAAGAGATCAAGAGATAGAAGATCTGGCAGGGGAGATAACAGATGAAGAACATACTGTGGTTTTTGAAGATACTGATTGGTGTGGCAATGATGCTTGGTTCTACCGCCATGATAATCGCAAGTATATGCCTTCTTGCTGAAGGTGCAGGAGAGGAATGGTGGGCGTATGTACTTTTGATCATTTTGTTCGGAGGTGCGTGGTTCTTTGGTCTGCAGCTGGCACGAGGGAAGATTGTGTGGAAGAAGAAAGCGGAGGAAGAGTATATTGTGCAAGAAGCACCGATGGCTCCTGAGAATGCGGCACGAAACAGTGGGACGCCCGGTGAACAGCCTGTGCAACCGTCGGAACCGACACAGCCTAAGCCCCAGACTTCCGGAGCTATTCCGATTATCCGTGCATGGAAATACGAGTGTCGTGATGCGGTTTATCGTGAGTATCGGTTACGCCGGATTATTGCACCGGTGGCAATTCCGGCAATTTATGCGCTACTGCTTGTTGCGACAATCATCGCTATGATAGGGCCCGGGGATAGCAATACACTGGGGGCTATGATGGTTCTTGTTGTATTTACGTTGTTGCCCTTGGTGATGATTCCTTTTACGCGCCCCAACGAACCTCTTGGGATGCACCTGTATTTTCTTACGGGGGACTATCGGTTATGGTTATTGGATTTGAAACAAGACGATGTGCAGTATTTCTTGTTCCAAGAGTATGGTTTGACCCCACAGTATTACAAACACATCAACCATCGCAGATGGGTGAAACTACTGGTTCGCGAGTGGAAGTATATGAAGCAGCTACAGTACATTGAGGAAAATGGCTTGCTGGATCAGTGGCTCACCACCGGTCAGGCGGTGAATCTGGCGGATCCGCTATCGGTGCAGAAGTTGCGAGAGAGCGGGAGTCAGTTGAACGTTACGCTCCGCGCGTTAAATGAGTATACCGGCAAGATTCGCAAAGTGAATGTTGTGTTCCGCAGGAAGCATTATTCGGACTTTGACGGACTCCTAAGTACGTTACGAAATGCGGAGAACAAGGAAGGTTTCTGATTCTGAGAAGAGGACTGCCGAAGCTGCGAGAAGTTTCGGTGGCGGAAGGAGAGGGCGATGGAGACGTGCATTTACCCGGAGAACTTGGGGGAGGACGAAAGCGTGCTGGTGTTATACGATAGTGAGGAATACACCACCGGCGAAGTGAAGAAGATGATTATGGAGTGCCTGGGAGTGCTGGGTGAGCAGGGCGGCTTGGCAGAGCTGAATGACGAGGACAGAGGCACTTCCGTAGAGATTACCGTAGGTGCATTGCTGGCGTTACTGTCGTTTGTAACGATGGAAGATATCAGCGCCATGAAACGTATCGATGAGAATCGGCGCTATTTTGCTGTGCGTACCTTGGAAGCACTTCGGGTGCGCGGCGTTACCGGCGTGACGGAGCGACAGGAGCTGCGAGTGTTGCAATACTTGCTGAAGGGCTATGCCGGATGCATGTAAGGCTGTGAGATGTATGGAGGACACGAGCAAATGAGCGAAATCGAAAGATATGATGTGAATGAGGACTGGGCACATAGCGGGATAATCAAGGCGGGAGAGTTTTATTTCTTAAACTACTGCGCAGGCAATGTCGGACAGCCCATAGAGGCACAGATCAACGGTGCCATTGACCAGATGGAGCAGAGACTGCACATGGTTGGTCTGGAGTTGGAGCACGTGGTTCAGATGGATTGCTTGTTCCGAGATGTGTGGAATATTCCGATTATGGAGAAAGTAATCAAAGAACGCTTTGGCGGCAAATACCCGGTCAGAAAATCAATTCAGACGGAATTTGCCCACAGAGGCGGAGAGGAAGGACTTCTCTTTCAGTTGGATGGCATAGCATATTGTAAGAAGTAGAAGATGTGTGCTTACTACTGCCTGTTCTTCTGCAACATGTAGTATTGTGAATTATACAACAAGAGGTTGGGAGTCTCGGTAAAATGATCATCATGGAAATGAGCGTATCATTTTACCGAGGCACCCGACCTCTTGGTGTATACTTGCCTGCCCCTACGTTGCAGAAGAACAGGCGCTGGTGTACACCTACTCGAAGTAGGAGCGGTACTCGATGTGTCTGGGGCTGTTTGGAAGCAGATGCCGGTACAAGTCCAGAAAATAATCGTCCGTCATGCTGGCGATATAGTCCGCCACGATGAGATTCGGATTCTCGTCGCGGTAATCATTGCTACGGTAATGGTTACGTCCATTGTTAATAAAATCAATGTGATGCTTGTAGATTAAGGAATTCTTGTCGCCGCTCTTCACATCGGTTAACAGACGATAATATAATTCTTGAAACATGGGGCGTATGACATCGCGATATTCGCGGTCTACCGCCTCATTTTGATAGATGACGCGATAGTTCTCGCTCTTGGCTTCCTTCAGGTCGTTGTAAGCCTCTTTGCTCATACAGATGGCATTCTTGCCGTAGCTGTGTTCGATAATGTCCACAATCAGGTTGTTGATAATGGCGGCATTGTGGGGGCCGATATAAGCCGAAGAAAATGCATAGTCCTCCGGAATAATCTTGGCAATCACTGCATCCTGTCGGTCCTTGCCCAGATACGCAATAATATCACTAATACGCATCACGCAGGCCTCCAGAGTGGCGGGCTGCAAGCTCTTATTTGCTGCAGAGTCTGCATAGCACGCAGCAACATTTTCATCGAACACTTGGAAACTCATAATGCCGGTAGGCTTGTACTCCTGTTGCTCGAACTCGCCGTTGTGGCAAATGATACCGTCCAGCGTCTGAAAACTGATATTTCGGGCGAAGAGCACGTCCAACACCCGAGCACTCTGAATATTGTGGTTGAAGTGCATCCCTGTCTCTGCATACAAAAACTCATCCAGAAATCGTTCTCCGGCGTGGCCGAAGGGGGTATGTCCGATGTCGTGTCCCAGGGAAATGGCCTCAATCAGATCTAGGTTCAACCCCAGAACCGCACCGATATTACGGGCAATGCGAGACACCAGTTGTACATGCAATCCTCGGCGGGTAATGTCGTCGTTGTGGTAGAAGGAAAATACCTGAGTCTTGTCCGCATAGCGATTGTAGTAGGGGAGGTGCAGTATCTTCTCTACGTCGCGCACGTAAGCGGGGCGCCACAGGTTGGCGCGGTCGTGGGCCATGTTACGGCGCAGTACATTTGCGTCGTCGGCACGGTGAGGATTCGTGACACCGGCAGCACGATCCGCAAGGATTCGCTCTTGAAGCTCCGGTGACAAGCCCTTATAAGGGCTCTCTTTATGAGAAAATGCTCTATTATTCATTGCTTATCTTCCTCTCGTAAATGAAACGCAAAGCGCTCGGAGAGTCGTATTGCACGATTCTCCGAGACGTCACGTTCTAGGATTGTTCTTTTGCGTGGATGTCAACTGAGAACCGGAGGTCATTTGATATCCAGTTCCGGCGGAACATCCAATTGGTCGGATACGTACCGGCCGTTTTTCTTACGTTGGCGCACGCACTCTGTCAGAAGGTATTCAATCTGACCGTTGACGGAGCGAAAATCGTCCTCTGCCCATGCGGCAATGGCATCGTATAACTTGGCGGAGAGGCGAAGCGGCACCTGCTTCTTGCCATTTTCATTACTCATTAGTACAAACTCCCTGAATTCACAACGGGCTGAGCGTCGTGATTGCCGCAGAGGACAACCAAGAGGTTGGATACCATAGCGGCCTTGCGCTCCTCGTCCAGTTCTACAACGTTATTCTCACTGAGACGCTCAAGGGCCATCTCAACCATACCTACGGCACCGTCTACAATCATCTTACGAGCATCGATGATGGCGGAAGCCTGCTGACGCTGAAGCATAGCTGCGGCAATCTCCGGAGCGTATGCAAGATAGGTGATACGTGCTTCGATTATTTCAAGACCGGCTTGCTCTACGCGTTCCTGAATCTCGTCGCGAATACGTCCCGCAACTACTTCGCTGGAACCGCGGAGGCTGCCTTCATCGGCAATACCGTCGCCGGTAGTATCTACGCCGGGAGCGATGTCGTACGGGTAAATGCGTACGATGTTACGAAGTGCGCTGTCACACTGTAAGGACAGGAACTCCTTGTAATTCTCTACGTTAAATACGGCCTTTGCCGTGTCCTTGATGCGCCAAGTAACTGCGATACCGATCTCCACCGGAGTACCTAAGCAGTCGTTTATCTTCTGGCGGTTATTGTTCAGGGTCATAATCTTCAGGGAGAGCTTCTTGTTCGGAACTTCCGGAAGACCGGTGGCCTCGTTAATGGCAGGCTGAGAAGTACGAACGTCCCCACTCTGATTGAGCTTCGTCTTCGCACCGGGATTGATGCTGGTACAGAAGGGATTCACTGCGTAGAAACCATCACCCTTAATCGTACCTACGTAACGACCGAAGAGAGTCAAAACCAAAGCCTCCTGAGGCTTCAGGATACGGAGACCAAGAAGCGGAATCCAACCGAGAACGAAAATGACCAGCGAAATCGGCATGCCGATATTCATAAGTGTTTCGTCACCTGACAGAACTACAAAGGCCATAAGTACTCCGGCCAGTATGTACGCCACCAGTACTCCAATCAATGTTGCCATACCATGTTTTTTGTTGTTGAGAATCTTCTCTTGCATATGTAACCTCTTTCTGCGTTGATTTCATGCAGTACATCTGCCCACAACGCCAAGGCAAATGTAATCTTCCCACCCCGGGACACAAGCTGCAAAATGTTCAACTTGGTGTGATATCATTGTGATATCAACTTGAATTCATTATAACACCTCGTTTGCATTTGTCAATAGGGAGTATGAAAAAAGTTGAATTATTTTTACCTCGGGAGATTCGAAACGGTACTTGAGGTGCACTGACATCGAAAAACTGTGATAAAATCAGGAGTTTTTACTAGTATAACCGAAAAAACTTCTTGACTAAATCGAGTTTTTTGGCTCATCATAAGGATGAGGAGGCGATGGAGAACGTATTATCGAACGTAGATACAATGAAATGGCTATCGATGACAACTTCACGGCGAAGGATATGTTCAACGATTTGAAATCTGCCATTGAAGGGAAGGGTAGGTGCTATCTATTCCTTGATGAGTTGCAAGAGGTCGATGGTTGGGAGCGGGCTGTTAATAATCTGTTGGAATGCTGTGATGTATCCATTCCTGTCTATACGCTTTCCTTCAAAGAATACTTGAATTTCAAGGGGAAGGATGTATCTAAAGCGAGAACTGTTTTGGATGAATACATTCAATATGGTGGTTTCCCCCTTGTCGGTATCGGTAATTTTGATACTCGTACCGCGTACCAGATTGTTGAGGGGATTTATGCTTCGGTCATTACAAGGGATATATCCAAACGGCATCAGATTAGAAACAAAGAGTTGTTTGATCGTGTTGTAAGATTTATTGTTGAAAATGTGGGCATGACATTTTCGGCATCTTCCATTGTGAAATTCCTGAAGAGCGAAAATCGTACTCTTTCGGTTGAGGCTATATATAATTATCTCAAGTGGTTGACGGAGGCATTTATCATTTATCCGTGTCAGCGATATGACTTACAGGGGAAGGCGATTTTAAAGACACAGGAGAAGTACTATCTCTCCGATATTTCCTTCCGATATTGTCAGACGGGCTTTGATGGGAAGATGCTTTCAGCCATGCTTGAAAATGTGGTTTATCTTGAGATGAGGCGCAGAGGATACGACGTATATATCGGCAAGAATACTACGAAGGAAATTGATTTCGTCGGTGTTCGCAGAGAAGAAAGAGTATATGTGCAGGTATGTGTTGATCTTCCGTCACAGTCTACCCGTGAGACGGATAATCTTATGAACATCAAAGATCATTACCACAAGTATGTCGTCTGCCGTGATCCACTGGCAATCGGCAACCATAATGGGATTGAGATTGTTCATGTAGCGGATTTTCTGCTTAGGGAGAATTGGTAAGCAGGGTGAGCAATATTAAGAGTCGTAAAAAACGCCCAAGCGTTCATCGGAACGCTCGGGCGGATTTTTTATTGTATGTGCATATTACTTATGCAAAAGGATTCTCAGTCGGATACATCATACCCTTCGGCTGGTTGAACTTAACTTCTTCAACACCGAGGTACTTGAATACTTCGAAGAGAGCCTTGCCGAAGTGACCAAATGCAACTGCACCATGATGAGGATAATTTCTCTCAATCAATACGTGACGGTAGAAACGTCCCATCTCGGGAATTGCGAATACACCGATTGCACCGAAGGAGCAGGTAGGAACCTCAAGAACTTCGCCGTGAGCGATGTAAGCACGAATCTGAGCATCAGCGGTAGACTGCAGACGGAAGAAGGTAATCTTGCCGGGAGCGATGTCACCCTCGAGAGTACCGTTGGTGCACTCGATCGGAAGGCTTCTAGCCATAATCTTCTGATACTTCATCTCGCAGAATGCAAGCTTGGAAGAAGCGGTGTTACCACAGTGGAAGCCCATGAAGGTATCCTTGTGGGTGTAAGGGAACTTGCCCTCGATGGAAGCCTTGTACATATCCTCCGGAACGGAGTTGTTGATGTCAAGGAGAGTAACAGCGTCGTTACTTACCAGAGTACCGATGAACTCGGAAAGTGCACCATAGATATCAACCTCACAAGATACCGGAATACCCTTAGCGGTCAGACGGCTGTTAACGTAGCAAGGAACGAACTTGAACTGTGTCTGGAATGCCGGCCAGCACTTACCTGCGATACATACGTACTCGCGGCTACCCTTGTGAGCCTCAACCCAGTCAAGGAGAGTAAGCTCGTACTGAGCAAGCTTAGCAAGAACTTCGGGCTTCTTGTTGCCTTCGCCAAGTTCTGCTTCCATATCAGCAACTACTTCAGGGATACGAGGGTCATTCTCGTGCTTGTTAAATGCCTCGAAGAGGTCAAGCTCGGAGTTCTCCTCAATCTCAACGCCAAGGTTGTAAAGCTGCTTAATCGGAGCGTTACAAGCAAGGAAGTTCAGCGGTCTCGGACCGAAGCTGATGATCTTCAGGTTGCGAACACCGATGATTGCCTTAGCAATGGGAACGAACTCGTTGATCATATCTGCACACTCGGAAGCGGTGCCAACCGGATATTCCGGAATGTACGCCTTCAAGTTGCGAAGCTTCAAGTTGTAGCTTGCGTTAAGCATACCACAGTAAGCATCACCACGGCCGTCGAGAAGGTCACTCTTGGACTCCTCAGCAGCAGCGATAACCATTGCGGGACCATCGAAATGCTTTACAAGCAAGGTCTCAGCAATCTCGGGACCGAAGTTACCGAGGTATACGCACAATGCGTTACATCCGTTCTTCTTAAGATCCTCGACTGCTTCGAGCATCTGAATCTCACTCTCAACGATACAGATCGGACATTCATAGATTTCGGATTCGTCATACTTAGCCTTATAAGCATCGATGACAGCTTTTCTTCTGTTTACGGAAAGTGCTTCCGGGAAACAGTCACGGCTCACAGCCACAATACCAATTTTAACTTTGGGCATATTGTTCATAACTATGTACCAAACCTTTCACAATATATTCTGGTGGACACACTCCACCACTAAGAAATATTATACCTTTTACATAGGTAAGTGTCAATCAAAAGTGGTGGAAGTTTCACGCTTTTTTCGAGAAAATTAATCCGGCAATCGCTGTAGTTGTTTCTTATAGATTCGAATCAAGAAAATCGTACACAGTATAGCGGAGACAATCTCTGCAATGGGGTAGCTGAGCCACACAAGTTCCAGTTTACCAATCACTTTTCCCATAATCCAAGCTACAGGTAATAGAGCCAGCAACTGGCGGCAGAGAGAGGCAATCATACTGTACAGACCGTTGCCGAGAGCCTGAAAAGCGGAGGTTGTAATAATACAAAAAGCCGCTAAAGGGAAATGAACCGCAATGATGCGGAAGGCAGGAACGCCGTATTCAATCATTTGCTGTGCAACTGCCTCGTCCTTGGTGAAGATGCGAAGCAGGGGTTCCGGAAATAATTCAAATACAATGGTTCCAATGGTCATAATGGCAATGGCAATGGCATAACTCAACTTCAAAGTATCCATAATACGTTTCTTGCGTCCGGCACCGTAGTTGTATGCTACAATGGGAACCATACCGTTGTTCAGACCGAAGACCGGCATGAAGATGAAACTCTGAAGCTTGAAGTACACGCCGAAGACGTCCACGGCAATCTTGCTGAAGCCCAGCAAAATGTTGTTCATAATAAAGGTTACCACCGAAGCGATGGACTGCATGATGATACTGGGCAGACCGATGCGGTAAATGCTCTTAATCATACTACCCTCGGGACGGAAACCGCGGAAATTCAGAGAAATCTCCTTGTTCTTAGCGAGGTTGAAGTAGATGGCAAGACCCATGGCAACCCACTGACCGATAACGGTGGCAAGAGCGGCACCTGCGGCACCCATGGCGGGCAGACCGAATTTGCCGAATACGAGGATATAGTCAAGGATAATGTTAAGTACGGCACCGGTACCCTGAGTGAACATGGTATATAAGGTGCGTCCCGTTGCTTGAAGCAGACGCTCCATCATCATCTGCATATAGATACCGAGACCGAATATCGTAACGATACCCAGGTACTCCTTACCGAACTTAATAACTTCCGCTACCTGCTCCGGATTCTTCGCTCTGGTTGCTTCGCTAAATTGTACCGAGTAGAAAAATTCACTGAAGCACAGCCCAAGCACCAGGAACAGTGCGGCAGCCAGGAGTGCCAAAAATACACCATGCTTCGCCACTTTGCTGGCATTTTCATGGTCCTTTCTTCCTAGGTTGTAGGACAGTAGTGCATTAACACCCACACCGGTACCGCCTGCAAGAGCAATCATCAGCGTCTGTGCGGGAAATGCCATAGTAACGGCGGTCAAAGCGTTGTCGCTGTACTGTGCCACAAAGTAACTGTCCACAATGTTGTACAGAGCCTGCACCAGCATGGACAGGATCATAGGTGTGGACATGGAAATCAGCAGTTTGTTGACGGGCATGGTGCCCATCTTGTTTTCTTCAATATTACTCATAATGTTCTCCAATCTGAGTTCGCAGACTATCATTTGCAAACGGGACTTATTGTACCGAAAAATGAGAGGGTTGTCAATGTGGTGCAGGGAAATTTTCTCGAAGGTGGGGAGCGGAAAATGAGTTGCGGATGTGTGGGACGTATGGTACTATATGGGGACAGGGGATAAAATCAGCACAGTGTGGCGTATTATAATACGTTCCGCAGTAAAACGAGAGGGAGGATGGCAATGCTTACAGTACATTTTTACGGCAATCCCATGAGGGATGACGAGACGTTACGATATGCGGTGATTGCGGCGCGTTACGAAGGCAAATGGGTATTTTGCCGGCACAAGGAGCGTAGCACATGGGAGATTCCCGGGGGACACCGGGAGCCGGGGGAGAAGATTCTTGATACGGCAAAGCGGGAGCTCTATGAGGAGACCGGGGCAACGGAGGCGGATATTCGACCGGTGGAGGTCTACGGGGTGGAACGCGGCGGAGTAGTTACTTATGGAATGTTGTGCTTTGCGGAGATTCGCAAGCTTGATCAGTTGCCGGAGGAGTCGGAGATCGGTGAGATTATCTTGGAAGAGAAACTTCCGAAAGAGTTGACGTATCCGGCCATTCAGCCGCATTTGCATGAGCGTGTGCAGGCGTGGTTGAACTTGCAGAGCAATGCAGGGGAGCTGTGGGATATATACGATGAGAATCGGGTACTGACGGGAAGAACCCACCGAAGAGGAGAGCCTCTGGCAGCAGGGGATTATCACTTGGTTGTGGATGTGTGGGTGCGAAATGCAAATGGGGAATTTCTCGTCACGAAACGCTCGTCAAATAAGGGATTTCCGAATCTGTGGGAGTGTTCCGGCGGTTCGGCACTGGCGGGGGACAATAGTCTGACGGCGGCACTGCGTGAGCTTCGAGAGGAGACCGGTTTGCAGGCAGATCCTGAATGCGGACAGCTCTGGAAGACTGAGCGGAGAGAGCGGGACTTTCACGACATTTGGCTGTTCCGACAGGACTTTGCCCTTGAGGAAGTGGTATTGCAGGAGGGCGAGACCTGTGATGCGGCGTACGTGACGGCAGAGGAGCTGTTGCAGATGTGGAAGGATGGACGGACTGTGCCGCTTCGGTATCTGGAGGAGTTTCTGGCGTGGGTGGCGAGAAATGAAAAATAAAGGAGAAATACAATGGAAAAGAGTTGACGTCATGGGAAACTTGTGTTAATATGGGAAATAGCGAGTGTATAGTCGGTCTGTGTAATGAGAGGCTATGTCATATACACACAAGGAGGATGAACATGAGAACGTTGCACTATGCGGTGGTAAGACCTTTGTAGATAGTTATGCAACTTTCGAAAGAAATATATATGTACCATATTACATGAAATAAGATAAGGATGACGATGATGACAAAACATAAGAAATGGTTGATAATCGGATTAGTAGTATTGCTTGTAATCGTGGTGGTATTAGTTCTTTGTTTGGGGCGTATTCACAAGCAACTAAAAGCAGAGGATGAAGAGCGTGCTTGGGAACCCGGAGAGCGACCGGCATATGTTCTCCAAACCATGTATCCCACGGATATCATATGGTTCGGCACTTCATATCCGGTGGAATACGAGGTTTCCATTCGATATGAACAGGAACTTACCGAGGAAACCCTTAAGGTTCGGGAAGGATTTGAGCATGCCTATATTGTTCTTAGTGATCGAAATGGTAATCTCGATGTTACGGAAGAGCAGATACGGATGCTTAAGGAACTGGTGATTAAGGACAAGAGATATAGCTTTGTATATTTCGGAGCAGAGGCTATGCCGATATTTGAGGAGCTTGGATTTCGAGGAAGAGACCTTGACTTGTCTGAATTTGTATCGTATTCAGAAATAAACGATGGTGATGAACTGGTTGCTATAATTGATGGGGTACCAGACGACGTAACGGGTAAAAATGTGAGTACCTATGTGTTCTACAATCTTGCGGATACGTGGACAGACTAATAAGGAGTATGCAAGGATGGAAAAGAGAAAAGTAATTGTATTTTTCGTCTTGGTAGGGAGTTTGGCCATATGTGCTTTGGTGGGAGTGGTTATGCATGGCATGAAGAAGCAGCGAGAGGCTGAGGAAGAAGAACGTGCTTGGTGGCCAGGTGAACAAGAGGCATACACGTTGACCGAAGAGTATCCTACGGATATTATTTGGTTTGGTACTACATATCCTTTTGGTTATGAGGTGAATATACGTTATGAATATGAACTTACTGAAGAAACACTTAGAGTTCGTGAGGGGTTTGAACATGCCTACATTGTTTTGAGCGATCGAAATGGAGCATTAAATGTGACGGAAGAACAGTTGAGGATGATAAAGAATCTTGTTGCTACAGATAAGCGATACAACTTTGTATACATTGGGACCGAGGCAAATCCAATCTTTGAGGAGATTGGGTTTAAAGGCATGAAACTTGATTTGACCGGAGTGGTTTCGTATTCGGAGATGAATGTTGAAGGGAAAGTGGAGGCACTTGCAGACGGTGTTCCTAATGATGTGGATTACGAGAACCTATGGATGTATATTTTGGCGAACCTTGCGGACGAATGGACATACTAACGTGACCTTCTTGGGGAGTTGCACCTGCAACTCCCCTTTTTCTTGACTGACCGCTGAAGGCTTGGTATAATCAAATGGAATGTGCGCGGTGGTGTGCATCTCAAAGTATTATTTGGATTGGAGCAGTGATTCGTATGTTTAAGAAGCTGACAAGTGTGTGCATGCTGGTATGTCTTATGTTGAGTCTTACCGGTTGCGGGGACAAGAGCAAGATTGAATTGGGAGAGTACAAAGGAATTACATACAAGCCCATGTCCACGGAGGTGTTGGACGCGGAACTGGAGGCGGCGCTGAATAATGTAGTACAGAAGATGACTACGTATGAGCCTATGACAGACCGTGACGGTACGGTAGTTGCGGACGGTGATTTGTTGCTTATTGATTACAGCGGTAAGCTGAAGGAGACCGGAGAGGCATTTAGTGGCGGTACGGCTAAGGAGCAGCACCTGGAGATCGGTTCCGGCAAGTTCATCGAAGGCTTTGAGGAGCAGTTGATTGGGAAGAACGTTGGTGAGACCTATGACATCGAAGTGACATTTCCGGAGGATTATGAAGTATCTCCTGCATTGGCGGGCAAGGCGGCTATCTTCACGGTGAAGATTCATCATGTTTTGGAGACCATTATTCCTGCCTTGACGGATCAGCTCATTGCGGAATATACGGAAAATGCCCATACCACCGTTGAGTCTTACCGTGAGTATTGTCGCGAGTATTTGCAGATGCAGAAGGAAGAAGATGCGAGAACGGCTAAGAGTCAGGCGGTGCTTCAGAAAGTTATCGACGGAACTACATTTGTAAAGGTTAGCGAGGAGGCCGTTGAGGACTACTACAACAGCATGGTAGAGTACTACAAGACCATTGCGGAGTACATGTCGCTTGATCTGGAGACGTACGTGTCCTACTATTACGGCAAATCCATGGAAGAGTTCTACGCAGAGATTCGCAAGGTGGCGGATGATACTGTGCGGGAGCAGTTGGTGCTGGACGCTATTATCGAGGCGGAGGGAATTAAGCTCTCCGATGAAGATTACGACAAGATGATTCGGGAGTACATGGAGCAGTACGGATATACCGAACAGAAGGAGTTCGAAGAGGTATATACCGTGAAGAAATTACGTGAGAGCATGCTGTACGACAAGGCCATTGATTTTATCATGGAGCATGCGGTGGCGGAATAGTATATGTTCGGCATAGCCGATTCATATAAATGATACGGAAGGGGAGAAACACATGGCACTATTGCAGTTGCAGGACATCGGTAAGATATACGTGTCCGAGGGAAGTGTTGCCGTAGGTATTCGAGGGGTGAACCTCTCATTTGACCGCGGCGAATTCGTTGCGATTACCGGTATGTCCGGTTCCGGTAAATCCACGCTTCTGAATGTAATCAGCGGTATGGATTCGTACGAAGAGGGTGAGCTGTACATTGAAGGACAGTCCACATCTCATTATTTGCAACCGGATTGGGAGGAATATCGAGAGAAGTATATTTCCTTCATTTTTCAGGACTACAACATTATTGAGAGCTTTACGGTACTTCAAAATGTTGAGTTGGCCCTGATGCACATCGAAGACAAGAAGGAGCGCCGTGCAAGAGCGGTGGAGCTTCTGAAGCGCGTGGGGCTTGGTGACCGTATGCGTCAGAAGGGCAGTAAGCTCTCCGGTGGTCAGAAGCAGAGAACGGTGATTGCCAGAGCTTTGGCCAAGGATAGTCCCATCATTCTGGCGGATGAGCCTACGGGGAATCTGGATTCGGTAACTTCGGCGGAGATTATTAACTTGTTGAAGGAAGTCTCCAAGGACAAGTTGCTGATTGTGGTAACTCATAATTTTGAGCAGGTGGAGGACCATGCTACGCGCCATGTGCGTATCTTCGACGGTGCGGTGGAGTCGGACCATGTTATTGCGCATTCCGAGGCATCGGCAGAGGGGACGGCGACACAGGAACCGAAGCAAGAGACTTCCGCGATTAAGAAGCAGATTAAGAACGGGTTTGAGTTGGGGCGTACCATCTTCACGTCCAAGCCGAAGCTGTCCATTTTCTTGTGCCTGTTGATGCTGGTAGGTACGTTGGGTATCTTCTTGATTACCGCATTTTGCGGTGAGGCATCCATGCTGTTTGATAAGCATTATATGTTCGAGCCCATTGAAGGGCGAGTGGTGGTCACAACGCAAAATGGCGAGGTTATGTCCCAGGAAGAGATTGAGAAGATGGTGAAGGAGTACGGAGTGGAGTCGTACTTGCGCTACGATATGTTACTGGATGAGTACGATTATAATTATTTCTTCTGCGATGAACTGTGGACAGGAACCGTGTTGAGACCTATCTTCGGTAAGGATTACGGTAAGAGTATTATCGGGCGTTATCCGGAGAAGGTGGATGAAATATTCCTCTACATGCCCATTGCATTGCAGCCGTATTTCGGTGAGAGTGAGCTGAAGGTAGACACCATTATCTTGAATCACACGGAGTACAATATCACCGGTATTAAATATTTTTACGACAATATGTTACCCGGTGAGATCCTTCTGACGGAAGAAGGCTTTGATTTGTACACGGCCATGTATTACTTGACTGCACGAAGTAATGTAAGTATCAAATTATCCGTGAAAGACCCTTACGGGGAGGTCGGTATGACCGACAGTTTTTCTTCCTTTATGCTTGCTTTTGATATCGAAGAAGGTAAGGCGTATGTTACATCCCCGAGTTATAAGGATTTCATGAAGAATTTCGACAAGGATGAGGTCTCTACGGAGATTATGATTTCCTCCTTATATCGTAACTACGATTATTACGACGGAGATGTTACGGTGAAGAGTTATGTTTTCGAACATAGTATCAAGGACGATTCCTTGACGGATACGGAGCCGGTGTTCTCCATGGCTTATAGAAATGAGATGAACTTCGGTAACAATTACATTGCATTGAGTCCGGACTTGGTGTGCACTATCGCTCAGGGCGTGCTGAGTCAGTCCTATCGCCAGGTATCCTTGTTCTTTGAGGACGACAAAGCGGCAGAGACAGCAGCACTAGAACTTCGTGATGCCGGCTACGTGGCGGTTCCCTCGAATACCACATATTCGCCGGATATGTTCGAGTTAATCGGTATCTTGGTGGGGTGCTTGATGATGGCATTTATGTGGGTGATGGGAATTGTGTTCCTTGCATTTTTCATCAACCTCTGTTCCAGTCGTACGGTGGGTGCCTTCAAGGGTGATATGGCGATTATGCGTTCCATGGGTATTCCGGTGAAAGTAATTCGCATCGGTATGTATGTGCGTATGCTTTTCGCATTGATTCCCGCATATATCATTGTGACGGTTGTGGCGTATCTCATTTACACAAGTCCGAAGCTGAATCCTTACTTCATATATCTGCAGCCGTGGCAGTATGCGGTGATTTTCGCAGGTATGCTGTTCCTTATGGTGCGCGTGACGAGAAAGCAGATTCAGAAGCTGTTCGGTGAGAGTGTGAAGAAGTCGTTGAAGGGAGGAGATGCAGAATGATTCGTATAAACTCCTTACACAAATATTTTAACAAGGGTCGTCAAAATGAGATTCACGTTATTAACAACGTTAATCTTGAACTTCCGGAGAAGGGCATGGTGGCCATCTTCGGTAAGAGTGGTTGCGGTAAGACCACACTCCTGAATGTTATCGGTGGTCTGGATGGTTATGCTTCCGGTAGTTTGACCATTGAGAATCAGGACATCGGTAAGAATACCGATGACATTCGTAACAAATACACGGGCTACATATTCCAGAACTACAATTTGCAGCCTGCGGAGAGTAATTTTGATAATGTGGCAAATGCACTGCGTCTCTGCGGAATTACCGACCAAGAGGAGATCAACGAACGCGTTATGGCGGCATTGGCCAACGTGGGAATGGAGAAGTTCGCCAAGCGTACCCCGGATACTCTGTCCGGCGGTCAGCAGCAGAGAATCGCTATTGCCCGTGCCATTGTAAAGAATCCGAGAATCATTTTGGCGGATGAGCCCACCGGTAATTTGGATGAGGCAAATACCGTTATGATTATGGATCTGCTGAAGCAGATTGCTCAGGATCATTTGGTTCTTCTGGTAACCCATGAGGCTCATTTGGTGGATTACTATTGTGATATGGTAATTGAGCTTAGTGATGGTCAGGTTGTGGGTATTCGGGAAAATGCCGGCGCCGGCGGGTATGCGGCTAAGAATAAGAACCACATTTACCTGGGCGAGCTGGAGCATGTGCACCTGGCCAACGAAAATGCTGAGATTGAGTATTACGGCGATGCTTTGCAGGAGCCGTTGAAGCTTATGGTTGTTAACAGCGGTGGCAAGTTGTACCTGCGTATTGACACCCCCAAGGTTCAGGTGTTGGATGATTTCAGCGAGGTGAAGCTGAAGGAAGGTGTATATGAGCAGGAGAGCGGACCGAATTCCGTAAGCACCGGCATTGATATGTCCAAGCTTCCGCCGGTAGAAGGCAAGGAATTCGGGCGGTTGTTCCGCTGGAAGTCTTCCGTGAAGAGCGGTTATGTGTCGAACTTCCGAAAGGGCAAGAAGGGCAAGAAAGTGCTACGCCGTTGTATGTGTATGTTTGCAGCGGTGCTTGTGTTTATGAGTGCTCTGTTCGGTACGGCCATTTCCGACGTTATGGACGCCAAGGAGAAGTTCAGCGACAATGTGTTCTTCGTATACACTCCGGATGGAAACGTGTCCGATACCTTGTGGGCAGCTATGGGCGACTCCGACAGCGGAATCGATTATTTAACCTTAGCTCCGGATGGGGTACAGACGTATGAGTCCGATAGCGCAGTATTTGAACTTGGATTCTTCGAGACTTTCCAGACTCGCAATTATTCTGCGGATTTCTATGCAAATGTTGTGAAGCTTGGTTTGAAGCTGGCTAAGGAGCTTCCGGTGGTAGAAGGCAAGGTGGATAATTTGCGACCGGAGGAAATCGTAATTACCACAGCTGTAGCAGACAAATTGTTGGAGCGTTCTCCGGTGGGCTACATTACCGAGTATCGTGATCTGCTTGGCTTGATTACAACCTCGGTGAAGGTGGATAACAAGAACCTGAGAATCGGCGGTATCGTAGAGTCGGAGGAGCACGTTATGTACATGTCTGACCTAGCCATCGCCAAATCGGCCATTCAGATGGCATACACGAATGTGGTACCGGCATCGGAAGCAGGCTTAGATGTGAAGTCCGGAGAAACGGTGTACTTTGATGGTGGCTGGAATGGAGCATCCATCAAAGAAGGTGCTACCGTGAAGATTCACGGCAAGGAATTTGTCGTATCTCGCGTGATGAAATATGTGACCAAGTATGAAGAGTGGTTGAGTTCCAATGACATTGCGATGGATGATTCCTACACATACTTTGATAAGAAGATGGCAGAGGAGCGACCGGAGCTTGTTTCGGACCCTGACTACATGTCATATGTGGAAGCGGCTACCCGAGAGCGGTACGGAGAGTATTTGGAATATTATTATTCTTACGGCGATGCCTTCTTGGAAGACTATTATTTCTTCGATAACTACAATATGGATTTGTGGATGGCAGTGGAGAAGGATCTCTTTGCGGCAAAGTGTCTCTTCTTAGACGAGGATTACTTCAAGGCAACCCGCTATAAGGGGAAGACAGGCGAGTACATCAGTCTATCGACATTGGAAGAAGAACGGGATAACCTTCCGTATTGTTATGATGAGATTGATTACGACCTGTACTATCAGGAATTTGAAGCGCAAGTTGACTACAATCAAGTTTCATTCTCGGATGGTGCTTATGCAGTCAGCGAGGCGGATTATATCGAACTTTCCGGTCGATACGGTGAGACTCATGATACTGCTTCCAACGGGTATTACAGCGAGTATCAGGTGTATGATCCGGATACGGATTCTTATGTATGGGTAACGGAGGAAAATCAGGTATTTACCCTGGTACACTCCTCTGACCCGGAGAAGACCGAAGCTTTCTTGAAGGAGAACTTCGGGGATCTTGATACGGGAAATGAGTACATTCCCGCTCTGGTAACACCGGATGTTATCTTTGATAATATCACGGAGATGCAGAAGGCAGGCATTGTGTCAAATCTCATCACTATGGTGGTATTTGTGGCAATTATGAGTGTATGTATGTTCTTCATCATGCGCTCGTCCCTTATGAGTCGTATCAAGGAAGTTGGTATCTACCGTGCTATCGGTGTGTCCAAGAAGAACCTGGCATTTAAGTTTACCGTAGAATCTGCGGTACTAACCACCCTGACGGTATTCTTGGGCTATCTCGGTTCCAGTGCGGTAATTGCGTTCCTCACGAACGCTTCCAACTTCACGAAGCAGTTCTTCTACTATCCAATCTGGTATGCCCTTTTGGTATTGGCATTCCTGTATGCGGTATGCCTCTTCTGCGGAACCTTGCCGGTGCTTATGTTGTTGCGTAAGACGCCCAGCGAGATTTTGGCGAAGTATGATATCTAATCGGTGAAGGGGAGCCCCAAGGCTTACACAATAATAGAGCAAAGAAATAACAGACTCCGACCAAATGGTCGGAGTCTGTTTTGTTATGAAAAATAGTTATTCTGCTTTCTCTTCATAGAACTTCATATCGAACCAGTCTCTGGTGTATACAAATCCTGCGTGAAGTCCCGGAAGGGTTACGGAATCGATGGTCTTACCGGAAGCGTCCTTCAGGACAACGGTTTCACCTTCCGACAGGTTGTAGATACATACGTGAGCACCATCGGGAAGCTCTTCTGCGTAATTGTTACAATATACCGTCAAGCTCTCACCTGTGGCAAGTACTGTGCCTGCGGGGAAATTGTAATCGTAGCTGCCGTCCGTAAGAACGAAGCCGTTCAGGTCAACTTCGGAGGTGCTGCGGTTAGTAAGAATCACGAAGTCCTTATCATTTGCGCTGACACCGGCGATGTGCAGAGGCTGTACGTCGGCACTCTTGGTGTGAAGCTTCACGCTGATCTTGTCGTCTACGATATGCTCCTCTGTCAGCACCAGCTTCTCTGTGGTGATCCTCTCGCCATTTACTTCCCAATAGTCAAATGCGGTGCCGTTCTCGAGAACCGGAGTAATCTCCGTGGAATAGCAAGCAAAGTAAGTACCGTCAAATGCTACATTTTCCTGGGTCAGATAGCTGTTCACCTGATACTTCGCATTATCTGTAGCGGCGATGCTCAGCTTGTAGGTTCCGCCAAGAGCAAACTGGCTCTGAAGGTTGGATGCCGCACGGGCCGGGCGTTGTCTTGCGAAATCGCGAATCTCTTGAAGACGATCCGGGAGCTGGGATTCCGCAATCCAGGAAACGTCCTCACCACCTAAGGAGAGCAAGTAGTTGTAGTACGGGGTCATCTCATCGGCACGCTCATTATGCATGATCTCCAGCATGGAGCAGATGCGATCCTCAGACAGGGCACCATTGCCGTAGTCCAGAGACTTCTTCACGAAATATTCCTTGCAATCCTCGCGTTCCAACAGTGCTGCCAGAAGAGGAGAGTAGCGATCGCTGTACGGGTTCAAGATCTGCTTCAGTGTGTTGTAGTTTGCGAGAACTTCAGTCTGTCCGTACATACCCATGGTATAGTCCATGTCGTGAAGGAGATAACGCCAACGTCCGTCGTATACGCCCTCCCCTAAGTTCTCACCATCGGCAGGGAAGTAACGATAACACTTGTAATTGTTGTGCGGCCAGTCCTTATTGCACAGGTAGATATTAAATGCCATGTAATCCAAGTAGTTCGTGACATCCATCCATTCCGCAACCTCGGCAAACACGTCATCGTCGGTCAGATCACTCTCGGCGTAGACCCAATATTGCTGCTGATATTCTTCGCCGATGGCCGTGGTTACTTCGTCGTCCTCGCTTTCGCTTTTGAAGGTATCGCCACCTTCGAGAACTACGAATTCCCCTTCGAGAAATGCTGCGCCGTCGCCTGCCGCTTGTTCTGCGGGGCTCTCACCGTAGCGGTCCTTGAAGAACTCGTCGCAGTAGGTCGTATGTAACCAGTAGAAGCCAAAATACTGTCCGTTCATGTAGGCAATGACCGGAACAACGGAATGGTAATCCTCGAAGCCTGCCTCTACGGCTAACGTCTGGTTCAACTCGTCGCGGATAAATGCGAAGCGAAAGTCATTTCCACTGTTGCGAAGCACAAACTTGTCAAAGCGTACTACGTTGGTTCCGTCCAATGCCGGACAATCGAAGCAGTTGAGATAGAAACTTCCGGTTTCGGAACCGTAGGACTTTCTGGCGAAGAACTTCATAGACTTCTGGGAACTCTCACGGGATGCTCCACCATAGATACGCACACCCAGAGGCTGTGAAGACATCAGCTCACCGTCGCTGCTGATAACCTCCAGATACACCGGGCGCTCGCTACTGCGACCGCGGAGACTGTAGTTCTTACCGTAGAAGATACCGTCGGGCCCCTTGGTAAGGTCTGCGGCATCTCCGCTGATGTTGAAGATCAAAGTATCGTATCGGCTGGTTACCTTGGCACCCAAGAAATATCCGTGAGAGAATACTCCGGAGTCGGTGCCGTCCTCGTAGACTGCCAGTACCTTCAAGTTATATACCTTAGGGGTACTGCCCATACCTGCCATAAGGGAAATGCCTCTCTCGGGCTTATATTCCAGAGAGTCCTTGGTGGGTGCACTGCCGTCCAAAGTATAATAAATCTTGGCATCGTAGCGTGTGTATACTCGCACATCAATGCTTTCGGAATAGAAGTAACCGTTGTTGGAAAATACAACGTCCGGCATCTCTTCCGTAAAGGTAAT
Organism: Lachnospiraceae bacterium; assembly: GCA_045546575.1. Classification (GTDB taxonomy): domain Bacteria; phylum Bacillota; class Clostridia; order Lachnospirales; family Lachnospiraceae; genus ISDg. Next base: position 98,278 of record JAZQDC010000021.1, read on the forward strand.
GGTTTCGTCGGAGTAATCTACAGCCGGTACGGTAGGGGTGATATCATCTGCATCCGGATCGGCCTCCCCGACCAAGGTAGGGGTAGGAGAGCTCGTAGGTGTCACTTCTGCGGAAGAAGGCTTGTCCTTCGAAACCAATCCGCTGATCACTAGTGCCAACACACCGATTACGGCGATGACGGCCAGCACGATGCCGGTGGTTTTTTTGTTTTGAATCATGAGTACCTCCAATACATCAATTTGAAAATGCACTGCATTTTCGCTAGTTTTACTATTTTATCATATCATTGATGTTTTCACAATGGCTTTTTCTATGGGAAGGGAAAAAGGAAACCGGTGCAGTCACAGCGTACCGCACCGGTCGAAAGGAGATGGTTTCTCCTAAAAGGAGAATGTATATGAAAATACTACTTATTCGCCCGTAAATTCAACCAACACTGCGTTGTTTACCCCTTCAATGCCGTTGAGCTCGTCGAGAAACGGGGTGTCCGTGCCCTTGAAACGAATCTGTACCGTCAATTCCGTGGTGTCACGGTAACGGGTCTTGTTCTTCAGACGACCGCCTAGAGAGGTAATTACCTTGCCGACTTCTTCTGCAGCCCCGTCGCTGTAGCGAACTACCAAGAGGAAGGTACCATTTGCGGTACGAAGCAATGTAAGTGCAATATAGAGCACTGCGATGAAGATGGAACCGATGACAGCGAAGGGAACCATACCCGCGCCGGTTGTAAGACCTACAACAACGGACCAGAACAGAAAGCCTACATCCAGGGGGTCCTTAATGGCGGAACGGAAACGAATGATACTCAGTGCACCGATGGTTCCGAGGGAAAGTGCCACACTGGAGGAAATGGTGAGAATAATCATGGCGGTGATTACGCTTACCAGAACCAGAAGCACCGCAAAGTTCTCGCTATAGCATGCACCGCGATAGAAGAAGCGGTACACCAGATAAATCATGGCAGCACACAATACGGTGAAGGTGAGGCAGGCAACAATCTGTGCCGGAGTAGTGGCACTGAGGGAATCGGCCTGGCCCATAAGATTTTTGATTTCGGTTATGTATTCAGACATCGCAAACTCCTTGTAGTGTAATATAATTATTTTTGAGTAGGTCACAGCCCATGACAAACTTGGAAATTGCCATGCGCGTACCATTGTTCTGAAGCAACTGCTTCAAGTACATGGGAAAGTACTTGCCGTACTTAATCTCCAGTACAACCTGGCCGCGGTCGTATACCGGTCGGGTAATCAAATTCTCCGCAAACATATCGGGGGTATTGATGCCGGCGCTGACCTCGCGGTCAAATGTAACTCGCACCATGGATAGCGGATGCACAAAAGCTTCTCGCATGTATTCCACCATAACTACCGGATGCAGGCCTCGAGTGTTGTGCAGGGATAAAACTTTGTGGCACAACGGATTGTCGTATTGCAACAAGCCGCTGAAATCGCCTCGCAACATGCCGTCGTAGGTCTCCTTGGATATGACGGCGGAAGACTTTGAAATGTAATCGTCAATCTTCTCCTTGTTCTCCAATACAAGATAGGAGGAATCGCCGTTGTAGGAGCGCACACGAAACTTGTTACGATGTTGCACACCACTGCCTTTCTCGTGATAAGCGGAATCGAAAATGTCATCCATATAGACGCTTTGAATCCGATAACCTTCCGGTCCCGGCATATGCGGATCGGGAGTCATAATTCCCGCTACACGAGCACGAAGTTCCACATACTGATGATACGAGAGGAGCACCTTGATCTCGTGCCGCTTCGGCATATCCGCGAAGGGGTTCTTATATCGTTGTAGCACGGGCTCACTCCTTTCAAACTAATATTGTTCACAGACCACACAGTCACAGGTTCCATTATAAACGGAAATAAAAAATAAGTAAAGTTCGTTCGCAGTTTTTTCGTAATTTTTTCTTGAATCGCGCACAATTCATTTGGCTTGCTCATTATGGATGTCGCATTTTGAGGAAAATGTCGAGGACCTGTCCGCGAACCTGCGAAAAAAATGCTATGTGCCTTGTTTCTGAAGAAAAGATATGGTAATATATACGTGGTATGCACATTTGTGTAGAGGATGGCAATCTGTGTGTATCGGCAGTTTCAAAAAGGCCGATACAAGGAATTAGACGATTGCCCGGGAGGAAGATTTATGACATCCATTGATGATATTCTTGAAGAAATGCCCGAGGAAGGGCAGGAGGAGCTTCTGGCTACCGGTAGCGAAGCGTCCCTTTCGGAACGTGCAAGAGGAAGTAGGCGAGAACGTCCGGTGCCTCGTCTGTTGAAGAAGCCTTTTGTAATCTTGTATGGTATTGTATTTATTGCATTGGTCTTTGTGGGTATGCTCTTGATATTGAAGTTGTCGGATCGACCCGATAAGACGGAGCCGGGCGAAGAACCGAAGCCGGTGGCAACCGGTACGCCGATGCCCCAAGCCACCAATACGCCGGAGCCTTTGATTACGCACGCGGACGGTACTACGGCCACACCTACGCCGAGACCCGGAATTACGGTAATACCCGGATATACGGAGCCTACCAAAAATCCGAACCGACCCATTGCAACAAAGACCCCGACGCCCAAGCCGGAATTGAGTATTACGCCGGAGGTTAGTATCAGTCCTGAGGTGACCCCTGAGATTAGCGTGACACCGGACATTAGCGTCAGTCCCGAAGCCACCCCGTCCCCGGAGGTGACTCTCGAGGCAACGCCGACCCCGGATGTTTTGATTCCGACGGCGACCCCGGAGGTTGCCACACCGACTCCCACACCGGAGCTTGTACCCACGGATACGCCGGTTCCTACCCCTACAGAGGTACCGGTGGCGAATCCCGATGTGACAACGGAGGAGACCAATGAATAAAAATGTATGCATTTATCTTCAGTACGACGGCAGTCGCTATGATGGCTGGCAGAAGCAAGGAAACACGGAGAATACCGTGCAGGGTCGTCTGGAGCAGATGCTTTCCAAGCAATTTGAACAAGAGATTGAGGTTCACGGCTCCGGCAGAACCGATGCGGGAGTGCATGCGGTGATGCAGGTGGCGAACTTTCAGGTGAATACCAACTACGGTCCCGGTAAGATTGTGGAACTGATGAATCGGTATTTGCCCAAGGATATTGTGGTAACGGATGCGAAGATTGTGGACACTAGATTCCATGCACGGCTAAATGCCAGAGAGAAGACGTACCGTTACCGCGTGTGTATCGGAGACAATCGTCCGGTGTTCGGCAGACAATACGTGCTGTGGCATCCCGAAGAACTGGATGTAGAAGCTATGCGGAAGGCGGCGGAGCATCTGGTGGGAGAGCATGATTTTCGTAGCTTCTGTGGGAATCGTCATATGAAGAAATCCACGGTGCGAAAGGTGTTCGGAATATCGATTGAGGAGACTACGGTGTGTCACGGTTTGGCGGAGTATCCGGAGCTGGTGTTCTCATTTACCGGTGAAGGATTCCTACAGAACATGGTTCGAATTATGGTAGGAACCTTGTTGGAGGTTGGAGAAGGTAGTCGCAAGGCGGAGGAGATGCCGAAGATTCTTGCGGCGAAGAATCGTGAAGCGGCAGGGGCTACGGCACCTGCTCACGGATTGACCCTTTGGGAGGTTGTGTATTAGTGAATGTCGGCGGAAGACAAGGTTCCGGTCGAAGGAGAAATGGAGGAACGAATATGAGTTTTGTATTGGCGACGAGAGATACGGTTGCGGATATATATGTGGAAGAGCAGGCATTGGCAGGCGTGGTACGTCTGGCAGGGACATTTGCGGGAGATATTGAATTGGTGACCGGCAAATGCCCGCGTCTTGTTAGAAATGCAGAAGAGCTGGGAACTACGGCCATTGTTGTGACAACGGTGGGGCACGGTGATGTGGCACGTAAGGTAGCGGACAAGGAGTTGGCGGGAAAGCGGGAGGTGTTCCGCATTTCCATGGAGCGTGACTTGTTGCCTGGCGTGGAGCAGGCTCTTGTAATCTGCGGTAGTGATAAGCGCGGTACCATATACGGTATGTTTTACATAAGCCGTCTGCTGGGTGTGTCCCCGTGGGTGGATTTTGCAAATGTTATGCCTGCGAAGCAGGAGACGGTGGAGTTGTCGGAGGATATCTGTCATACTTCCAAGGAGCCTTCCGTTCGTTATCGTGGTTTCTTTATTAATGATGAGTGGCCCTCTTTCGGTAATTGGACGGTCTCTCATCACGGAGGATTTACGGCGGAGATGTACGAGCGTGTCTTCACGTTGCTTCTGCGTCTGAACGGTAACTATATGTGGCCTGCCATGTGGTCTTCTACATTTGCGGAGGACGGTCCGGGGCTTCTGAGTGCCGAATTGGCGGATGAGATGGGTGTTGTAATGGGCAATTCTCACCATGAGCCTTGTCTGCGTGCCGGTGAGGAGTTCGACCATGTGAAGGGTGAGGCTTCTATCTACGGCAATGAGTGGAACTTCTATACGAACCGAGAAGGACTTCTGAACTTCTGGAGAGACGGGTTAAAGCGCGGAGGCCATCTGGAGTCCATCATTACCATCGGTATGCGCGGAGAGCGGGATACTTCTATGCTTGGACCGGATGCGACACTTCGCCAGAATATCGAGCTTCTTCGGGATATTATTCGTCAACAGCGTATGCTGATTGCGGAGCATGTGAATCCTGATGTGTCCAAGGTGCCGCAGCTCTTGGCACTGTACAAGGAAGTGGAGGCATATTTCTACGGAGATGCCGATACTCCGGGGCTCATCGGCTGGGACGAGCTTGAGGACGTAATCCTTCTGCTCTGTGAAGATAACTACGGAAATATGCGTACCTTGCCTACGGAGGAGATGCGATCCCATCGTGGCGGTTACGGTATGTACTATCATTTTGATTACCATGGTGGTCCCATTTCTTACGAGTGGGTGAATAGTACGCAGTTAGAGAAGGTATGGGAGCAGATGACCCAGGCCTATGAGTCCGGCGTACGTGAGCTGTGGATTGTAAATGTGGGGGATCTGAAGCCTCAGGAGCTTCCGCTCACGTATTTTATGGATTTGGCGTATGATTATGAGACCTACGGTATCGATAATCCTAACAAATTGAAAGAGTACCGTCTGGCTTGGGCAAAGGAGCAGTTCGAGCCCCATTTTCCGAAGACCGTGTCGGAAGAATTTATGACGAAGATCGAGCGTGTGCTGGATATTTATACGAAATTAAATAATACCCGCAGACCGGAGACGTTAAATGCTCAGATTTATCATTTGGTAGAGGATCGGGAAGCCGGAAGAGTACTGGCTCAGACCGAAGAAGCACTGAACATTGCGGAGGAGCTTCGCAGATGGGTGTCGGAAGAGGGCTTCGACAGCTTTGTGCAGTTGGTATATTATCCGGTAGTGGCATCCATGAACCTGATTCGTATGCAGATATTCGCTGCGGTAAATGAAGTGCTTCTGGCACAGCAGGATCCCACGGCAAATCGTTATGCGTGGATGGTGGAGGAGTGCATTGAGAAGGATGCGGAATTGATTAGGGAGTACCATTCGGTGGCAAATGGTGCCTGGGAGCATATGATGTCATCGAAGCATATCGGTTTCTGCAATTGGAACGATGAAGGTTCGGCACCTCCTACCGTACATCGATTGGAAGAAGTGCTGGAAGGAACGTATACACCGCAGGAGTGGGCATATCTTACTCCGGCATTTGACGAGAGCATGCTGTACGTATCGGGCGAGACGGAATGTGCACAGCGTCCCGCTTGGCTTAGCCCGGAGCAAGTGGCAGAGCTTCCGGATGGCACCTTCGTTATGAACGGAGGAGTGCTGGTTATGGAGGCGGAGCATTTTGCAGAGCAGGTTACCGTAGAGGGTGCGGAGTACCGAGTGCTTGACAATTACGGAAGAGGACTCAGTTCCGTGAAAGCATTCCCCGTTACTGTAACATATAGTCCCGATGAGGAGAGTCCTTCCCTTGTGTATCGTGTGTGTGTTCCGGAGAGCGGAGATTATAAGCTGATCTTGTTCTTAGCCCCCGGCAATCCGTCCACCATCGGCGGAAATGTACGCTATGGTGTGCAGGTAGGCGACGGTATGTTGGATATTATCGAATCCATTCCCGAGGGATTTGTGGGCGGTGATTGTTTCAACTGGCAGTGGAGCAAGGGAGTATTGGAGAACATACACTATAGTACTTCGGAGATTGCTCTGGACGCCGGTGTGAATACCATTCGCATTAAGGCCATTGACAGCGCCATGGTAATTCAGCGTATCATGGTGATTAAGAACGGAACCGAACGGCCGAAGAGTTATTTGGGACCGGTGGAAAGCTGGAAGAAGTAAGTGTACATGTTGTGGATAAAGAAAGGGTAAATTATTTTTACTTTTCTATTGCAATTTTGATATTGATGCGTTATAATGTGTTCAACAGGAGTCGTGTTTGCAGGGTAAGCAGTTGGTATAGAAGAACATGCTCCGGAAAGGTAGGTTTCTATGAACCCGATATTTTGGTTGGTTGTCCTATGCATTATGTTAGCATTGGAAGTTGCAACGCTTGGTTTGACCACGGTATGGTATGCTGCCGGCGCATTGGTGACATGCATCGTATCCATTTTTACGGACAATTCTCTTGTGGAGTGGACTATTTTTCTTGTGGGTTCTACCATTGCGTTGGTAGCTCTTCGTCCATTATTTATTGACAAGTTTAATGCACAGAGAACTAAGACGAACTTGGACAGCATTATCGAATCCGTAGGACGAGTAACCGTAACCATTGACAATGCGGCAGGTACCGGTGAGGTATTTGCTGACGGTAAGGAATGGACTGCACGAAGTGCACGCAATGAGGTGATTATTGCGGAAGGGCAACGTGTAAAGATTCTGGAGATTCGCGGTGTCAAATTGATTGTTGAAGAGTTTTCCGCGGAGCGCTAGAAGGCGTAGTACTTTTTGTATCATGTGGTAGGCGGTGCGATGAAATTCGCATTGACAAGTGGATGCCGGCAATGCCGGTGGAGATTATGTAAGCTCGATACGAGCAGAAGGAGTAGAGTATGGATGATCCTGTTGTAATTTTATTAGTTTTATTGGCGATTGTTGTTATCATTGCCAGCACCTGTATTAAGTTCGTTCCCCAGGCGTATGCATATATTTTGGAGCGAGTTGGCGGTTATCAGGCTACTTGGGATGTAGGTATTCATTTCAAATTGCCCTTTATTGATCGAATTGCCAAGAAGGTTCCGTTGAAGGAGCAGGTTGTGGATTTTGCTCCTCAGCCCGTAATTACCAAGGATAACGTAACCATGCAGATTGACACCGTTGTGTTCTTCCAGATTACCGATGCGAAGCTGTATGCTTACGGTGTAGAGCGTCCGATTATGGCAATCGAGAACCTCACCGCAACTACTCTTCGTAACATCATCGGTGACTTGGAGTTGGATGAGACGCTGACTTCTCGTGAGATCATTAATCAGAAGATGCGCGTGTCCCTTGACGTAGCAACCGACCCTTGGGGTATCAAGGTAAACCGCGTAGAGTTGAAGAACATCATTCCTCCGGCAGCAATTCGTGATGCCATGGAGAAGCAGATGAAGGCAGAGCGTGAACGTCGTGAGGCAATTCTTATTGCAGAAGGTGAGAAGAAGTCCACTATTCTCGTAGCAGAGGGTAAGAAGGAGTCTGCAATTTTGGAGGCTGAGGCTGAGAAGGCAGCAGCAATTCTTCGTGCAGAGGCCAAGAAGGAAGCGACCATTCGTGAGGCGGAAGGTCAGGCAGAGGCTATCAAGGCAGTGCAGATGGCAAATGCTGAGGGTCTTCGTTACTTGAACGAGGCAGCGCCTACCGATGCGGTTATTCGCTTGAAGAGTTTGGAGGCATTTGCGAAGGCAGCTGACGGTCAGGCTACCAAGATTATCATTCCTTCTGAGATCCAGGGTGCGGCAGGTCTAGCAACCGGTATTGTAGAGGTAGCTAAGGAGAAGTAATGTGTCGAAGATGCCGTGCTAGGACACGGATAAGCGTATGAAGATACAAGAACATTAAGAAAAATGCAAGTTATCCGAAAGGGTGGCTTGCATTTTTTTGAATAATAGAATATGATACAGGTGTATGCTCTGTAATAGAAGCATAGAAGTTGACAATAAGAATCGAGAATTTTTATATTGGCAGTGGCCGGAATGTGCCACAGAGCCGTGAACGGAGGAAAATATGGCATTAGCAGTTAACCGTACCAATCAGCAGAACACCGCAATTGACAAGAACAGTCCCTTTTACGGACGTTCCTTTTTGACGTTGCGTGATTATACCCCGGAGGAGATTATCGGACTGGTGAATCTGGCCGAGGAGCTTCGCAAGAGAAGACGCAACGGTGTACCGGTGAAAGGATGCGAGGGCAAGAACATTGCACTCATTTTCGAGAAGACAAGTACGAGAACTCGTTGTGCCTTTGAGGTGGCAGCCCACGAACTGGGTATGAATTGTACGTACTTGAACCCTGCTGCATCCCAGATTGGTAAGAAGGAGAGCATCAAGGATACTGCAAGAGTGCTTGGTAGAATGTACGATGCCATTGAGTACCGTGGTTATGGACAAGAGATTGTAGAGGAACTGGCGAAGCATGCGGGCGTGCCTATCTGGAACGGCCTCACAAATGAGTTCCATCCCACGCAGATGCTGGCGGATCTGTTGACCATTCGCGATACTTATCATTACATTAAAGGTGTGAATTTGACCTACATGGGAGATGCCAGATACAACACCGGTAACTCCTTGATGGTATTGTGCTCCAAGATGGGCTTAAACTTCACGGTATGTGCGCCCAAGAAGTACTGGCCGGAGCAGTGGCTGATTGATGAGTGTCAGGGCTATGCCGCTACGTCCGGAGCGCAGTTGCGTTTTACAGAGAGTGTTGAGGAAGGTACGAAGAAGGCAGACGTTATCTACACTGACGTGTGGGTATCCATGGGTGAGCCGGATGAGATCTGGGAGGAGCGTATCAACGACTTGCTTCCTTACCAGGTGAACGCTAAGTGCCTTGCAAATGCATCGGTGGATTGCATCTTCCTGCATTGTCTTCCGGCGTTCCACGACTTGGATACGGAGATGGGCAGAGTCATTAGCGAGAAGTTCGGCATCAAGGAGATGGAAGTTACGGACGAAGTGTTTGAGTCTCGTCATAGCCGTGTATTTGATGAGGCTGAGAATCGTCTCCACACCATCAAGGCGGTAATGTATGCAACCTTGACCGGTAAGCTCAACTGATAGGAGCGGATTATGTATCAAGAGGACAAGCTGGTGCTCTGTGGCAGCAGTGCTTATGAGCAGAAGTTTTATTTGAATGAGAACTTTCAGTCGTTGCCGACCCAGATTAAGCAGGAGTTGCAGATTATGTGCGTCCTGTTTACCGAGAAGGTGGGGGGCGTGTTGACGTTGTCCTTCGACGAGGAAGGGTGTCTGGAATTTCAGACCCACTGTGACGAAGGGGATTTGTTGTACGATGAGATCGGAAGCGTGTTGGAAGTAAAGAAGCTACAGCAGGAGAAGAGGGAACTCTTGGAGGCATTGGAGATGTATTATCAAGTGTTCTTTTTGCAGTAGGCTGCAAACGTAGCATTTAGAAAGTAGTAGGAAAGTAAGTTATGAGTGAAGAGAAGAAGGATTTGTTGTTGGCGGTGGACGTTGGTAATACCAATCTCACCTTTGGTATATTTCGAGGCGCGGACATTATCGGAAGCTTTCGTATGACTACGAAGCTCCCAAGAACCTCTGATGAGTTCGGCATTTGGATTCGAGACTTGTTAGAGGCCAAGGGTGTGGATTATCATGATCTTACGGGCGTAATTATAGCGTCGGTAGTTCCCGGCATTATGCATTCTTTGAATTCGGGTATCATTAAGTATCTCGATAAGACACCTATCGTGGTAGGCGCCGGTACGAAGACAGGCATTCGGCTGAATATGGCCAATCCTCACGAGATGGGTGCAGACCGTGTGGTGGATGCGGTAGCCGGTTATGAATTGTACGGCAAGCCTATGAACAAGCCACTGATGGTCATTGATTTCGGTACTGCCACCACGTATGACCTTGTGCTGGCAAATGGTACACTGGAGTGTGGTATTACCAGCCCCGGTATTCGCATTTGCGCAAATGCATTGTGGAACGAAGCGGCGAAGCTTCCGGAGATCGGTATCGAGATGCCGTCTACCATTTTGGCCAAGGATACCGTTACCAGTATGCAGGCGGGACTTGTCTATGGGTGTATCGGTCAGACCGAATATATGATTCGCAAGGTCAAGGAGGAAGCGGGTCTTGAGGACATGGTTGTGGTTGCAACAGGTGGTCTCGGACGCATCATTTCCGCGGAGACGGACGCCATTGATTACTACGATCCGGAGCTGACCTTGAAGGGGTTACAGATTATCTACAGTAAGCAAGGAAGAGGAAGAAACGCATGAGTTTTCGAATCGGAGATGTCACAATAGAAACCGAATTGGCATTGGGCCCTATGGCAGGTGTAACGAACCTGCCATTTCGTCTGTTGTGCAAAGAACAAGGGGTAGGGCTTCTCTACAGTGAGATGGTCAGTGCCAAGGGCGTTATGTACCACAATAAGAATACCGGCGAGCTTATCGAGACACTTCCGCAGGAACGCCCTATCGCCTTACAACTCTTCGGAGAAGACCCAAAGATTATGGGAGAGCAGGCCAAGGTGTTGGAGGAACAGCCCTTTGATTTTTTTGATATCAATATGGGGTGTCCGGTGCCCAAGGTAGTGAATAATGGCGAGGGTTCGGCACTTATGAAGGACCCACGGAAGGTTTACGATATTGTAGCATCCATGGTAAATGCACAGTCCAAGCCTGTCATGGTGAAGATTCGCAAGGGCTTTGAGGAGCCAAATGCGGTAGAAGTCTCCAAGGCGGCGGAATCCGCAGGAGCGGCAGCCATTGCGGTGCACGGTCGAACCAGAGGACAATATTACAGTGGCGAGGCGGACTGGGACTGCATCCGACAAGTGAAGGAAGCGGTGTCGGTGCCGGTCATCGGAAGTGGCGACGTTACGTGTCCTGAGGATGCGGTGGCTATGAAGAAGCAGACCGGATGCGATTGCGTCATGATTGCCAGAGCTGCCAGAGGAAACCCGTGGATATTTTCCCGTTGTAAGGCTTACATGGAGCAGGGCATTTTGCTGCCGAAACCCTCGGCAGAGGAAGTCATTGCCATGGTGCTTCGCCATGCTCGCATGATGGTGGAATGGAAGGGCGAGAAGATGGCTCTTCGGGAGATGCGTAGCCACGTAGCATGGTATTTTGCGGGATATCCTGCGTCCGCCAGACTGCGTCAGTTGTCCAACGGAATCAGCACCTATGCGGAGTTAGAGGACTTGATGAATTGCTATTTGGAGCATCGTTTGCCATAGGAAAATAAAAAAATAATCTTTTTTAAAAAAAGGGGTTGCAAAATCTGAAAAGATAGAGTACAATGTCAAAAGCATTGGGACGGACATTTGTCCGCGAGAGAAAGACACTTGGAAATCTCGTGAGTGCGAAAGAATGTGATACTAATATTTTGGAGGTATAGATCATGGCAGAGAAGTTTGTATTGAATGAGAAGTTGAAGGTTGGTATTCTCGGAGCTACCGGTATGGTGGGTCAGAGATTCATCTCCCTTCTTGAGAATCATCCTTGGTTTGAGGTGGTGACGGTGGCTGCAAGCCCCAGAAGTGCCGGTAAGACTTATGAAGAGGCAGTGGGCGATCGTTGGAAGATGGTAACTCCCATGCCGGAAGCAGTGAAGAAGTTGGTTGTTAAGAATGTAAATGAAGTAGAAGAAGTTGCAGCAAGCGTAGACTTTGTATTTTCCGCAGTTGATATGTCCAAGGACGAGATTCGTGCCATTGAGGATGCATATGCAAAGACCGAGACTCCCGTTGTATCCAACAACAGCGCACATCGTTGGACTCCTGACGTTCCTATGGTAGTGCCGGAATTGAACCCGGAGCATTTTGCTATTATTGCAGAGCAGAAGAAGCGTCTCGGAACGACTCGTGGTTTCGTAGCAGTTAAGCCGAATTGCTCTATCCAGAGCTACACTCCTATGCTTCATGCACTTCGTGAGTACGAGCCTACCACAGTTGTGGCTACCACGTATCAGGCAATCTCCGGTGCGGGCAAGACCTTCAAGGATTGGCCGGAGATGATTGATAACGTTATCCCGTATATCGGTGGCGAGGAAGAAAAGAGTGAGCAGGAGCCGCTTCGTATCTGGGGTCATATCGAAAATGGTGTGATTGTTAAGGCAGAAGCACCGGTAATTACAACCCAGTGTATCCGTGTTCCGGTAGCAGACGGACATACCGCAGCGGTATTCGTAAGCTTCAAGAAGAAGCCTACCAAGGAGCAGATCTTGAAGGCATGGAAGGAGTTCAAGGGACTTCCTCAGGAGCTGGAGCTTCCCAGTGCACCGAAGCAGTTCATCACTTACTTCGAAGAGGATAATCGTCCTCAGGCACACCTCGATCGCGATACCGAAAATGGTATGGGTGTATGTGCAGGTCGTCTTCGTGAGGACACCGTATACGATTACAAGTTTGTAGGTCTTTCTCACAACACTAAGCGTGGTGCGGCAGGTGGTGCGGTACTCTCCGCAGAACTCTTGGTAGCACAGAAGTATATTGAGAAGAAGTAATCTTAGAAATACACATTGCATTAAAAAAGGACTTTTGCATCCCGTTGCAAAAGTCCTTTTTGATTGATTTACTTCGCTACTGTGGGTGTCGGTGCTACCTGAGGCAATCCTAGGATGTAGCGAATAACCCGCCAACAGTCACCGTCCAATACATTGGCACCATTGACGGTAACCGCCAAATAGTATGTTGTGGTAGATTCGTACAGATTGGTCTTCTCCATAAAGGGCGTTCCGTCCAGGCAAATTCCGAAGATATGACTCTGATTGTCCACGGGGGAGACAGCGTAGAAATAATCTTCCTCCGTTAGGGATGCTTTAATGTCCGCCGGCAATTCCAAATCCAGTGCTAACAAAGTCTTGGCGTTGTAGTAGGTGGCTAAAGCATCTGCGGGAGCAATAAAGAAATCGATGGTTCCCGCAAACATGTACGTAGATATGGTAGTTCCGTCTCCTGCAGTTCCCGAGGCGAGAGAACTGTTACAAAAGATTGTGTAGTCCTTTGGGTCCAGTCCCATGTCAACCACTGCGGTTTCGAAGAATTCTTCCACCGCCACGGAATTTAATTTGCTATCCAGCAGAGCAATATAAGACAATTCCTCGGGCTTATGTTTGAACGTGGTATACAACAAGGAAATGATAATTCCGCCGAAGAATAGTACAAGAAGCAGTTTCAGCAGGTAATAGTCCACAAAGAAATGCCATTTGCCCTTGGCATCCAGCTGAGACCATTTTTCTTTTACCGACTTACTTTCCTCTCGTTCTTCGCGTTTTTGATAAATGGAGGCATCGTCCTCCAACATGGTTTTTTTCTGATCAATGTCTTGCATAGTTTGTTGTATTGCCTTTCAAAATATTTGTGTAAAGGATATGGAACGTAGTGTCTCCTACCCTGTGTGTAACAAAGTGCGCTGTTCTTGGTTAGTTTAGCACAGATAATAAAAGAAGAAAAGCGTGGGATTCTTAAATAATTATGAATCCTCTGTTTCCGGGGTATACAATATATGCGGCAAAAGTTCCGCACACTCTTCGTAAGTGATTCCGGGTTTGATGGACGGATGGTACAATAATTGCACCATGATCCAGTCTAGGTCAGACGGCCATTGAGGTTCGTTGAAACTCTGGTAAAAAATACTGTCTGCATAGAGATAGGAATCGTTGAGCAAACCTAACATCTGCACCAATTCCTCGAGAATCACGGAATTGCGGGTGGTCTGCGTAACGTCCATGCAGATGCCGACTTCGGCCTCGTAATACAGATTGGAGTCGGTATAATACCAACAGGTGGCAAAGCCGTCGGAAGAACCTCTGACATACTGAGAAGCCAAGGTATCATATTCTTCGCCCGCAACAAAATGCACTCGTACATTTGCATCCTCCGCTTTGTCGGTAATGCCAATGCCTACGAATCCGGAGATGCTGTTCAATTCTTCAAACAAAGAATCTATCAGCAGTAGATCTTCTGAGGTGGGTTCACCGTAAATGAAGCAGCGTATGGGTTCGCCCCAACGACGCAGTAAGTCGGAGTTGTTTGTGCTTCCGGCAAATTCGGTCTGTAATGCTACGTCACCGAAATACTTTATGATCTCTTCGGAAGAATAGCCCTTGCTGTCCACTCCGGGAGCATAGGAGTCCAAGGGGGCTTCGGAAGGGCTTGGGGTTGTTTGTGAGTTCTGGCTGTCAGTGGAAGAAGGGGTGGGCGTTTCAGAAAAATTATCCGCAGCTCCTTCTGAGGTGGTAGGGGTAGGTGTTGTCCATTGTTTGGACGGAACCTGAGTACAGCCAACCAGTAACATTGCCAGTAGAATCCATTGTATATAACGAAAAACTTTCATAAAGATAGTATCTCCGACTGCATTTTAGATAGGATAATAGTATACATACACCGCAATTATACCATGCAGGGAGCGGTGTTGCAATCCGCAAATCATTTGATGCGGTTTGCTCTTCTGAAAAAAAAATCTTGCATTTTCGGCGTAACGTGATATGATATCAGTGTCAAATCATTGGAAAGGAGTATGCCTATGAAACGATTCATAAGCATGGCTCTCTTGGTTGTTCTGAGTTTGACTGCACTCACGGCATGCGGAGGCGGTACGAAGGATGACAATCAGGATACTTCGAATGGTGGACAGGTTGTAGTTGGAATAACACAGGATTTGGATAGTCTTGACCCACACAAAGCAGTTGCGGCAGGAACGAAAGAAGTCTTATACAACATGTTTGAGGGCTTGGTGAAGCCCAGCAAAGACGGTGATTTGGTCCCTGCGGTAGCACAGAGCTACAAGATTTCCGAGGACGGAAAGGAATACACCTTCGTATTGAGAGAGGGTGTGAAGTTCCACAACGGACAGGAAGTCACTGCTGAGGACGTATTATATTCGTTGAATCGATGCGCGGGACGCTTGGACGAATCCGATCCGGAAGTTCAGGTTGTTGCCGCTTTTTCTGTTATTTCCGACATTACAGCTTCCACCGATGAAGCGGGAGCCCACGTTATTACAGTAACTTTAAAGGAGCCCAATACGGAGTTGATTGGGTATTTTACGTGCAGTATTATTCCTAAGGATTATAAGGAGCAGAACACCAAACCGGTGGGCACCGGTCCTTTCTGCTTTGTGTCTTATACGCCTATGGATAGTGTTGTGATTGAGCGAAATGATAATTATTACGGTACAAAAGCATTTCTTGAGAAGGTGACATTCTCCATTTCGGAGAGTACAGACGCTGCCTTCCTTGAGTTGCAGGCCGGGCATATTGATATTTTTCCGTATCTGACATCGGATCAAGCGGAGCAGTTGAAAGGGCAGTTTAACATTGAAGTTGGCGATATGAGCCTTGTACAGGCGCTGTTCCTGAACAATGCCGTAGAACCTTTCGATGATCCTAAGGTGCGCATGGCAATGTGCCACGCCATTGACAGACAAGGCTTGCTGGATATGGTGGCAGGCGGTTACGGAAGCATTATCGGTAGCGGAATCTACGCGGGATTTTCTCTGTACTACGATGAAACCTTGGCGAATACCTACGAATACAATGTAGAGAAGGCCAAGGAGTTGTTGAAGGAAGCGGGATATCCTGACGGATTCGCATTTACCGTGAAGGTACCCTCCAATTACGATTATCATGTCAGCACTGCGGAAGTATTGGTGGAGCAACTGAAGAAGGTGGGCATTACCATGAACATTCAGTTGATTGAATGGGCAACGTGGTTGTCCGATGTATATGCGGACCACACCTTTGAAGCGACCATTATCGGTTTGGATTCACAGCTGGTACCCGGCGATATACTGAAGTATTATGTAGGCAATCGGCCGAAGAACTTTATCAATTATTACAATGCTGACTTTGATGAAGTCTACATGAAGGCTGCAGCCACAGCGGATACGGAGCTGAAGGTTGAGTATTACAAGCAGTTGCAGAAGTACTTGACAGAGGATGCGGCTTCGGTATTCTTGCAGAGTCCTGCTCTTATGGTGGCAGTGAACCCGAAGCTGGGCGGGTACACTTTCTACCCGGTATACGTGCAGGATATGTCCACGGTTTATTACAAGTAAAATGAGAAAGGAGAGTGACAGTCATGCGGGCACTGAAGAAGATAATTCCTATGTTTGCAGCGGTACTGGTGCTCTCCTTTTTGACGTTTTTGGCATTTCAGATATTGCCCGGAGATGCAGCGGTGGCGAAGCTGGGAACCAACGCCACACCTGAGGCAGTGGAAGCACTTCGTGAAGAACTGGGGTTAAATGATCCGGTGCTTGTCCGTTACGGTCGTTGGCTGGCGGGAGCATTCACCGGCGATTTCGGACGTTCGGAGCGTTATCGTATGCCGGTGTCGGAATTGTTGCTACAGGTGTTGCCCAATACACTTCTGCTGGCAGCAGTGTCGGCGGTGTTCATTGTAGTATGCTCCTTCCCTCTGGGTATCATTTTCGCCAGATACCCCGGTGGAGTCGTTGACCGAATCGGCGCCTTTTGCAATCAGACCTTTATGGCGGTTCCGGCATTTTTCTTGGGCATCTTGATATCCATTGGGCTGGGGATCGTGATGAAACTGTTCATTCCGGGAGCCTTTGTTCCATACGATGAGGACTTGGGAGCATGCCTGTCCTACCTTGTGTTCCCCGCCATTGCGGTGGCGATACCGAAGATTGCTATGACGGTGCGGTTCCTGCGAAGCGCACTCTTGGCGGAGAAGCAGAAGGACTACGTGCGGACGGCCAGAAGCAAGGGGCTGGAGGAACGAGAGGTAATGTTCCGACACTTGTTGCCAAATGCTCTGCCGGCGGTAGTAACCTTCCTAGGTGTGATTGCGGCGGAGATTCTGGCGGGAAGTGTTGTGGTGGAGCAGGTGTTCAGTGTCAATGGCTTGGGACGTCTGCTGGTAAGCTCCATTGCAAATCGTGATTATAATGTAGTGCAGGCCATTGTCCTGTACGTGGGCATCGCAGTTATTGTGATAAACGGAATTATTGAGGAGATGGGACGCTCCCGGGAGTAGAACAATCTCGAACTTAGAGAGGAAAGGAGTCCGGTATGAAACGGTATCGCAATTTCAATTTTATATGCGGCATGGTGTTCTTGGGGATCACCGTGGTGTTGGTGCTGTGCGGTCTGATTCATACCCCTATGGACCCTAACGCCATGTCGGTTGCGGAGAAGAATATGGCGCCGTCTCTGTCACACTTGTTCGGAACGGACAATTACGGCAGGGACATTCTCAGTCGTGTTATGGTGGGAGCCAAGACTACTTTCTTGATTGGTGCGGCCACCATCATTTTCGGTGGCATCGTAGGTACGGTGCTGGGTGCGTTGACTGCGTATTTCGGCGGTTGGTTTGATATTATAGTGATGCGTGTGTGCGACAGTTTACTAGCATTTCCAAGCATTCTGTTGGCGCTGGTATTTGTGGGTATCTTCGGTACGGGACAGCGCAATGTGATTCTGGCATTGGGAATTCTTTTTGTTCCCAGTATTGCCCGGGTGGTGCGTAGCGAGATGCTGAAACAGTTGCAGATGGATTATGTGGCAAATGCACGACTGATGGGGGCTTCTAAGCTCCGAGTCATCTTCGTGCACGTGCTTCCGAATATACGAGCTACGTTGTTGGTGACCATGGCGGTGGGTTTTAACAATGCAGTATTGGCTGAGGCGGGGTTGAGTTATCTCGGCCTTGGTGTGCAACCGCCCCACGCTAGTTTGGGACGTATGTTGTCTGACGGGCAGAGTTACATCCGTTTGGCACCGTGGAGCGTGATTTTCCCCGGCGTGGCGTTGGTTTTGGCGGTGTTGGGCGTTTCGCTTCTGAGTGATGCATTTTCGGGCAATCAAGGGGACAATGGCAATCCGGTATGGAAGCGGAAGCGACTGAGTCGGTTGCTTCGCGAGAAATACCGAGCGTCCTGTGTGGATGAGGACTCAGCGATTGTCGGGAATAAGGAAGTTGAGAAGTGTGTGGACACCTGTGTGTTAGAGGTGTCTGACCTGCATGTGGCCTTCGAGGATGAGAAGGTTGGGTACAAAGAAGTTGTGCGCGGCGTGAGCTTCCGCGTGGCGGCAGGAGAGTGTCTCGGTATTGTGGGTGAGTCGGGAAGCGGTAAGAGCATGTCGGCACTGTCCGTGATGCGTTTGTTGCCGGAGGCTGCGGGCTACTGCGGTCGGGTGTTGTTACATTTGCCGTCGGGCGTTGTGGATTTGGCAGCCATTGATAATGAAGCGTTGTCCGAACTTCGCGGAACTGAGGTGGCTATGGTTTTTCAGGAACCCATGTCTTCCTTGAATCCTTCTATGACCATTGAACGACAGATGGATGAGATGTTGACCCACGGACCGGAGGATTTGCCGAAGGAACAGCGCAGAGCACGAATTGCGGATGCGTTGGTGGAAGTGGAGCTTGACGAGACGGAGCGCATTATGAAGAGTTTGCCGAAGCAGTTGTCCGGCGGACAGCGTCAGCGTGTGATGATTGCCATGGCAATGCTGAATCAGCCGCGATTGCTGATTGCGGACGAACTTACCACGGCACTGGACGCCGAGACCAGAGAGCAGGTCCTTGTGCTTCTTCGGAGATTGCAGGAGAAGTACGGCATGGCACTTTTGTTCATTTCCCATGAACTTGAGATTGTGGAGCGGTTCTGTCAGCGTGTGTTAGTGTTAAATGAAGGTCGTGTTGTAGAGCAGGGCGAAGTTTTGGAGGTGTTCCGAAATCCCAAGGAGGCATACACCAAGGAACTGCTGAAGGCAATGAACGGCGAGTGCTTCAAGGAGCGCATGGCATTTCCGGAGAAGCCGGAAGTGATTTTGCAAGTGCAGCATTTGCACGTATATTATGGCAAGCGACGTAGCAGAAAGCCCTTCTCCTACGCCACGAAGGTATTGGACAATTACTCAACTACTATGTATCGCGGAGATATTCTGGGTATTGTGGGACGAAGCGGTTCCGGCAAGTCTACCTTGGCCAAATGCTTAACCGGTATGTTAACGCCCCAAGTGGGACGTATCGTTACAGGGGCACGTATCGGCATGGTGTTCCAAGATCCCTACGGTAGTCTGAATCCTGCCAAGACCGTGGAATGGTTGCTTAGGGAGCCTCTGCGTAATCAAGGTGTCTTGGTGGAAGAGCAGAAGAAGCAGGCGACGGAGATGCTTTCTGCCATTGATCTTCCGCCGGAGTTTGCAGAACGTAAGATATCGGAGTTGTCCGGCGGACAGCGTCAGCGCGTGGCCATCGGTATTGCCATGATGTCGAGACCTGAGATATTGATATTGGATGAGCCGGTATCGGCTTTGGACCCTACGGTGCAAGAGCAGATACTTGCGCTACTCTCGGATTTTCACGATCGATTCGGTCTGACATACCTGTTTATTACCCATGATCGCCAAGTGATGGAACGTATGGCGAACCGGGTAGAGGTATGGGAATAAGGGCGATGCTAAGCATAAAAAAATAATTTTCTACTATTGACAACAATACAAAACTATGTTATCATACTCATGCTGTCTAAGTGACAGCCGAAGAAGAGTATCCACTCTCACCTCCAGCATTTACGTGAAGAGGTCAACAAATTTATATTACCGTGTAGATTCATTGCGGCAGTAATTTGTGAGTGGATAATTGTATTATCTACTTTTTTATTTTCCGAACGGAGTTCGGTTTTCCTTTAGGAGGTGCAAAACTATTAGCAACGATTACATGATTAACGAGCAGATCAGAGACAAAGAGATTCGTCTGATTGGAGAGCATGGGGAACAGGTTGGCATTATGTCTTCCAAGGAAGCCTACAAGATGGCACAGGAAGCAGGCCTTGATTTGGTGAAGATTGCTCCCACGGCGCAGCCCCCGGTATGCAGAATTGTGGATTACAGCAAGTTCCGCTATGAACAGGTGCGCAGAGAAAAAGAGAATAAGAAGAAGCAGAAGACTACCGAAACGAAGGAGATTCAGCTTTCCCCGAACATTGCAGACAATGACTTGAATACGAAGGCAGGTCATGCTCGTAAATTTATCACTAAGGGAAATAAGGTGAAAGTAGCCCTTCGCTTCCGCGGAAGAGAGATGGCACATCAGCAGGCAGGTATGGAGATCATCAATGCATTTTGCGAAAAACTTAGTGACGTTGCAGTGGTTGACAAGCCCGCGAAGATGGAAGGCCGTAATCTGGTGGTTATTTTGACTGAGAAGAAGTAAATTAAGAAATGTTATTTTAAGGAGGACATGATTATGCCTAAAATGAAGACAAGCAGCGCAGCTGCAAAGCGTTTTACCAAGACCGGTACCGGCAAGCTTAAGAGAATGAAGGCCGGCAAGCAGCACATCTTGACGAAGAAGTCTGCTAAGACGAAGAGAAATCTTAGAAAAGCTACGATGACCGACGCTACCAGCGAAAAGAATATTAAGAAGATCTTACCGTATCTGTAAGAATTATCGTCTTGAAGGAGGACTAGAAAAATGGCAAGAATTAAAGGCGGCTTGAACGCTAAGAAGAAGCACAATAGAGTATTGAAGTTGGCAAAGGGCTACAGAGGCGCTAGATCTAAGCAGTACAGAGTAGCTAAGCAGTCCGTAATGCGCGCACTTACATCCGCATTTGCAGGTCGTAAGGAGAGAAAGAGACAGATGAGAAGTCTCTGGATCGCTCGTATCAACGCTGCATGCAGAATGAACGGTTTGTCTTACAGCAAGTTCATGTATGGTTTGAAGCTTGCTGAGATCACCATCAACAGAAAGATGCTTTCCGAGATGGCAATCAACGATGCAGAAGGCTTTGCAAAGCTTTGCGAGGCAGCTAAGGCTAAGTTGGCATAATCGAGTTTTGAAGTTAATATGTCATATTACAGATGACCATGATATCGGTACCACGATGTCATGGTCATTTTTCGTGCAAAGTTTTTGTACAAAATGCTATGCTGTGGAGACGGATGCCGAAACAGGAGCATGAAATTAAGAGGCGCATATTTCGTTGAAATACCTACAGTCTGTCGCTAAGAGGATAGTATATATGAAAAAATACAGATATCGGGTGAAAAGCATTGACAACAGCGTAAGGAATGAATTATAATATAAAATGTCGTATGATGTAGAAAGGAGTAGGCGTGAAGAAAAAAAGAGTTGGTTTTCTAATTGTATGTGTAGTTGCATACATTTTCATGCTTGGAATAGCGATGGCAAGTTCGAAGGATTTTGAATTGGAGCATGGGGATGTAGATGCTACGTTTTATGGGCGAGTAGACTACACAGACTATGCAATATTTGATGACACGATTACATATTACGCACATATAAGCGGAAGCGATGCTTATTTGATTACAGATGATGATGCGGCCACGCTTAAGATTTATCGATATAAAAACGCAACAGAGAAGGTGATCGTGGTCGATAAGAAAATATATTATGGGCATGTAATTAATACGACACAGTACAATTGTGAGACACATGAACGCATTTATGTGGAATATTCATTTGACGGTATTACAAAAATTTTTTATTTGTACGAATAGGTGTTAATGGATATATCATACGACACACTTTCGGTAGATTGGAGATAGGAATGTTACGGAGGGAATAAAATGAAGTTTAAGATAAATGACCGCAAGATGGCAATTTTGCTGGTCTTAGGAACAGCTTTAGCATTGACTCTATTAAGCAATACGTTTCTACTTGCAGAACGATACCGCATACTGGCAAATAGTGAAGAGGTATTTCCACCATACCGATATCAAAAATGGATAACGATTAAGTATCCTTTCCTGTTTGACGAGAATCGGGGGGAAGATGTTCCAATGGAAGCGGTAGACCAGATGTTAGAGTTATTTCTTCGATGTGACGAGGTGGCTTCGGAAGTTATTTTTTATGATATAATGACGATGGGAAAGGAAACTTCGTTCTGCACTGTTGGTATTATGCTTTCCAATGGGGAGCCACCCCAGAAATTGCGGGAGGGGAATTATGATTCAAGTGCTGAGGGAATCTATGTCGGAAAGGGATATGAACATCTGATTGAAGAAGAGGATGGAAATGAATATGTTTATTATGATAAATATCTTTTACCGGTTTTGGGGCGGTTTCGAACAAAAGGGATTTTATCAGATGAGATTATATATACCTATTTGAGTGCAATGAATAGCGAGACGAAGTCTTCGTGGCTACGAGAACGAATGATTGCCTATGGATCAGCTAATCGCTACATAACCATATGTATAGGCAGTAACGAGGAGGATCCTTTTGATGCGGTTGCGCAAATGGAAGCGATGATACAGCAATACTCGGAGTTAAGCGTAGCAAAGATCAATGATACAGGTGAGATTCCTAGCGAGGAAGTTTCTACAGATAAGATATATGTGGTTATTGAAGAGGCATTGAATGCAGTAGTGCTGTGCGTGGCGATTGTTAGCATCTTTCAGTTGACGTGCCTGTGGATGAGCCGCCGTCGTGGAGAAATCGCAGTGCTGCGAGCTTATGGCATGTCTCGCGGGCAGATATTCGGTCGTGTATATTTTGACATATTATCGTTGGTGGCGATAAGCGGGTTCGCCTGTATTGTCTTGGAATGGGTTGTCCTCATTGCTTTTGGGGGATATGAGATGTTATCCACGATGTATTGCTTGCTTATGGCGTGGTTAAGTGTGTTGGTTGTCGTTAGTCTGATTGCTTGCGTGGCATTTGACAGACAGATGCGGGGGCGCTTGTTAGATGCATTGCGGTTTGAATGATGTAAGAAAGGCCGGTAGACAGAGGATGAATTTTCGTGGACGTTTTCGAATTGTACTGGACATGGGGTTGCAAAAGTCCGGTCGGATGCTAGGAGGATTATTGGCGTATATTTTTTTGCTTGTACTAAGTGGTGTGCTCTTATTCAGCATGGGAACAGAATACTTCTATCGTCTTAGCCTTTCGGAAGGATTGAGTGTGGATGTGGACCGCTTGTGTCATATGTGGCTCAGTGGTTTTGAGTTTGAATATGAGCGGGAAGTACAGGTGACAAAGCAGATAGCAGAGCTTCCTGAGGTGGACACGTTTGGCGATGTTGAGGAATACTCGATATCGGCGCAGTGGACACAACCCTTGGTGGAATTTCAAATGCAATATGGACATAGATGCGAATATGGCTTTGAGTGTTATTTGATGTCAGAAGGTATATTTTCCATGGCGAACATAGCACTGGAAGAAGGAAGTGCGCCGAAGACAGATGTGGAGAGTGATGTGATTCCGATATATCTCGGGTATGAATTACGAAGTTTCTATTCTGTCGGGGATGTGATAGAACAACCTTGGGGAAAGAATGACACTAGACGTTATTGTGTTGCGGGAATTCTGGAGAAGGGAAGCCGTATGTTTGACGTGTTGGCGTACTCTGGAAACTATGATTCGTGTAATGGCAATGTTAGTTTGGATCATATGGCACTTGTGATAGAACCATTGTCATCAGCAAACTATTATTTTACTGCGGCGAATGGTGTTGGCGTAACGAAAGCAATGCAAGCGGTGGTGGAAGTCGTGGAAGACTATGGGGGAGAAGCGACAATCCACTCGATTGACGGATTGATTGATAGTGAAATGCGCAAAAGTGCACGAATGGTAGAACAGTTATGGTCTATCGTGCTATTGCTTGGCTTGACATCGGTATTCTTGGTGTTGTTGACGCAGCTGGTGCAGTTGTATACGAGAAGTGAGGAATTCGGCATTTGGTATGCTTGCGGTGCCACGAAGCGAGATATGGAATGGGTATTGGTGATTCAAAACATGGTGCGCTTTATAATGTCGGAGGTCTTGGCGGCGTTTCTACTGTACATAGGGCTTACAGTATGGACAAATGCAAACCTTATGACTGAATATGAGGGCGAACTTCTGTACGTCAAGGTCTTGTTGCCGGGGATTCTTATCATTGGGGCAGTACTGACTGTAGTGGCATCAGTAATTCCGGTTCTGACACTACACAGAAAGACACCGGTAGAGATGCTGGACGGCAATCGCTAACGGATGTAAAATCCATGAGGAGGACAATATGATAACTGTCAAGAATTTGACCAAGATATATAAAAATGATGGGTGTCAAACACAAGCGTTGAAGGGAGTAAACCTTCATGTGGAGGAAGGTGAGTTTCTGGCTATCGTTGGTGCTTCCGGTTCCGGCAAATCCACGTTACTGCATATTCTCGGTGGAATGGATGAAGGAACGGAGGGAGAGTATTATTTCGATGATATCGAGGTACATAAGTTACGTGGAGAGGCACTGCATAAGTTTCGCAAAGAGCATGTGAGCTTTGTA
The DNA here is from genome assembly GCA_045546575.1 of Lachnospiraceae bacterium. Classification (GTDB taxonomy): domain Bacteria; phylum Bacillota; class Clostridia; order Lachnospirales; family Lachnospiraceae; genus ISDg. The sequence goes on from JAZQDC010000021.1 coordinate 122,704, forward strand.
TTTCAACAGTTTGCGTTAATGAAATATTACTCCGTATATGAAAATGTGGAGATGCCGTTACTGGCAAAGCGTATTAAGAAATCGGAACGTAAGAAACGTATTGAAGCGGTGCTGAGTGAAATGGGAATCCTGCATCTGAAGAATAAGAAAGTAACCCACATATCCGGCGGCGAACAACAACGCTGTGCCATTGCGCGGGCACTGGTTTCGGAAAATCCGCTGATTCTAGCAGATGAGCCTACGGGAGCGCTTGATAAGGCAACCGGTATAGAGATAATGAAGTGCTTGAAGAAGCTCAATGAGAACGGCAAGACGATACTTCTTATTACGCATGATTATGAAGTGGCAGCCTATGCAAAGCGAATTGTCACAATGTCGGATGGTGTCATTCAAGAAACTCCTGTGTAAGAAATACGAGTTGGATGTAACTATAAGGCCATTAAATTGTATTGAGAGATCAATAGAAGCATGGTATAATCCAAGGTCCCCCGTGCACCTTTCCCCGGTGCACGGGGGACCTTGGGGTATGTCTAAGGGGCTACGCCCTTGATTACTCGGCAAACGAGATTGTAATGTAAGTTACGTTGATTGCTGCGGAATCGGAACTGAAATGTAACGTCAAGGTTCCGTCGGTTACCGTTACCGTACCGGTTACGGTAGTGCCGGTTCCTACGCGGATGTTCTCAGCTACGGTCTGCTGGTTGTCCGAGCCGTAATTGGCATAGACGGAAGGAGACTCAGAGCAGTTCCAAGGGTTGTTGAAACCGATCTCTACGGTGTAGGTACCGTTGGGGAGATCGAAACCGTAATCCAGATGACGATCAATGCCGCTCTCAAACTGGTTCTTGGTATAACGGAAGCTGGCTGCCTTGTTCTGACCGTCGGTCTTGTCGTACTCATTTGCCCAAGTATTTGCCGTGTAGAGGGCATCACTCAAGTGAGCACCGCCGTACTTGTCCGTGGGATCGTCAATCAATCCCCAGCGCATACCGGTTACTGTATCGAAGCCGTACAACTGCTCCGTCAAACTGTTAAAGATACCGCGCTTGTCGCTTCCGGTGGTAGTTGTGGGGTCATGGTCACCACAATCTACGAAATAAGCAATCTTATCATCATACTCATACAGCGGGGTCACGGCGGTCATGTAAATGAAATCGCAGACCTTAGCGGACTCGCCGTCGTCATTTGCGGAGAAGGTCACATCTACCACACGATAGGAGGTTCCGTTGGCTTCTACGTGGGCAACATTTTCGCTGATTACTTCGGCGGGAACACGAAGCATCACAGAGTAAGTATCTTCGTCACCTTCATAATTCAAGGTGTCCGCATAGAGAACCGTATCTCCGATAGAGATGCGAATGGTCTTACCGTTGTCGGCCTTACGGAAGGTTACGTCCAATACCGTGTACGGTGCGGTTTCATCCACTGCCATACGATAACGGAAATAACCGCCGGCCTCGGCATAGCGATACGTACTGTCATCGGTAACGCCTACGGTACTTTCTTCTACCATGGCGTGAAGCTCATCATTTTCATACTGACCATAGCCCGGCTGAACGGTATCCACAATTACGGTTTCTGCTCTCTGAACCTCACCGTCGATGATGGTACCGCAGTCATAGAAATACCAGTAGATGCCGTAGCGCTGTTGGTACTGTAGGTAATGAGGCGAGAAGGTCAGCTCCGTGTCAGTTCCCGTCAAGGTGAACTTCAAGGAGTTCGCATCCTTCACCAGATAAGTATTGATATTAGCCATAAAGTCCTTCACGGAAATGTTCTCGTCGGTAAGGCTGATGTTTTCTGAGTCCACAATGGGTGCTTGTGGAATGGATACGGATACGCCGGTAACCCCCTTAATCATATCCTTGGTTCCAAGCTCGGCGCTGAGTACCACGGGACCGTATTTGAATGCATATACATTGTCTGCATCGGGCAGGGTATATGCAACAACCTCCATGGGCAGAGTAATTGCTACAATGTCGCCGGTCTTGAAATCGCCGGTAACCTGTGCGTAGCCGTCTACGGTCTTGTAGGTGTAGGCGGTACCATTTACGGTGATGGTTGCATCACCGGTCACCCAATCGGGAAGACGGAGGCGCAGATCCAAGGAAGCGTTGCCGTCGATGGTGAAGCTTGCAGTATTTCCGCCGGGGATGGTACTGGTCTGTGTTACCTTCACACCCATGGCCTCCCAATTCAACTGAGAACTCTGATACAAGTTTACGTACAGGATATTACCGTTGTACATGTAAATGGTATCCCCGAGCTTCGTAAAACTCTCCATACCGCTACCGGTACAGCACCAGAAATGACCGAATTCCGAGCTGTATACCTTGAAGTAGCCTGTGGCCATAGGCTGGAAGTAGGTGGTCATACCGGTCTCCGGATTCTGAGAGGACAGGATGGAGTTATAATAGGTAGTCTCATAGAAATCAATGTACTTGCTGTCCCCGGTAATCTTATACAACTCACGGCTCAGTTTCAGCATGTTGTAGGAATTACAGGTCTCGCAGTTGCAGTTGGTACGTTCGGAATCCAATACATAATCCTGACCAAAATGCTCCCACTCACTGTTACCGCCGGTGATGTAGGTGTGGCGGGTGGTAACCATCTCCCAAAATGCCTTGGCATATTCGAGGTATGCGGAAGCGTCCACAACTTCTCCGGCAATGGTCTTGCCGTTCAATGTCATATAGCGCTTCAAACCGCCCATGAACTTGGGAATGGTAGTATTGGCATGACGATTGTTCAGTGCATCTTCGTCGCCGTCTTGTACCGTCTGGAACAAGCCTGTCTCGTCGAAGTAATGAGCCGCAATGGCGTGATTTTCATTGCCGGTAATGGTGTACAGGTCATACATACAATCGTTCATTCCGCCGTATTCGATGGACAGAACGGTGTTGTGTGTAGGAGTATTCCATGTCAAGCAACGGTTGTATACCCAGTCGCCCAGGGCAGAAGCCACGTCCTTGGCAGGTGCGTAATCGGTGTACTTGTACACATCCACCAAGCCGGCAACCAGTTTGTGCATAGTGTACCACGGAACCCAAGCCTCTGTGGAAATGTTGGTCTTGCGAAGTTCAACGTTGTCAAACTGGAACTCCACATTTGCGGCATTGAGCTTCGAAGCCGCCCAGAGAAAGCCGGGCTTTCCTTTGGAATTGTCTTGGCAAATCTTCAGTTCGTCAATCAAAGTGGTGACCTTGTTGTACAACTCGTGCTTTTCTGTTTCGGATAAGGTGGGGTTCGTGTAGGCCTGTGCTACGGCCGACAAATAATGGCCCACACTATGACCGCCGATGAGGGAATTCTCCCAACCGCTGTAGCGAGTCGCCCCTTTGGTGTCCAGTCCTGCATTGTCGCGGAAGCCGGCCAACAGCTTGTCATTATCGAAGGAGAGCAGATATGCAATCTCTTTGGAAAATGCATTGGTACAGTATTCATCCAGCATGGTTACCGAGCCCAATTCGAAATCTTGAATCGTATCACTCAGAACAGGATTCTGACCGGGTGCGGACGTAGGGGTGGGGGTAGGTGCGTGGGAATCGGATTTGCTTCCACAAGCGCATAGTGCCAAGGAACACACGGCGCACACGGAAATGATTCGACGCAGGGAATGACGATTCTTCATTAGGAAACCTCCGTATATTACATTATTACATGCGTACATTATACATCAAACAAAGATATGGAATCAACTAAAATATTTTAGATTTATTCAAAGTACAGGAAGTTGCTCCTACGTAGAAAAAAACATTATACAAAGTGTCGAAAATGTGGTAGAATCATTTTGGGGTATTGCGTGTTAACGCGGAGAATAATTGTGAGTATTCCGTTTGATATTTGATGGAGGATATATGAAGACGAATGTTCGAATTGTAATTGTTGTATTGGCAGCGGCTATGGTATTCGGAGTTGCCAGCTGTGCCATTGATTCTTTGGGAGATGATAAGACCTATATCAGCCCCACGCCCACCGGTGGAGTGAAGCCTACCATAGAGGCAACGGAGACGCCCGTACCTACGACGGCACCTACCAAGGTACCTACCGACGCACCCACACCTACGACGGCACCTACTACGGAAGTAACGCCTACGGTGACGCCGGAAGCCACGCCGGAACCGACACCGGAAGGTCCTAAGAATCTGACGGAGACAGAGGCTGTAGAGTATCTGAAGAATATTTCCGCGGATCGTTTGGCGCTGCCTATGGACATTAGCCAGTGCAAGTTGGAAGTGGATTCTTGGACAAGCATGATTATGGCCACCGATTGTTATTGTGTCAACGTATTGCATCCGGACGGATATTTGTTGGGGATGTATTATGTGGCGGTGGACGGCAGTGTGGTATATCGTATGAATGAGGACGAGGAGCTGGAAGTCATTTCAGAGTAGAGAAGCAGTGAACATTGTATTTGGAGGTTGCCGTGAAGGATAAGATAGGCAGAATTGCAAATGGAAATATAGAATACGAATTGCCCCGCATTTTGCTGAGTGAAGAACGGTTGAACATATCCGTAGAGGCAGGCAAGCGTTGGAGCGGTCAAGTGGTTATCAGCAACAGTGCCGGTAAGGCTATGAAGGGCTTGGTCTGTGCAGACAGCCGCTTGGTAGAAGTTATGACGCCACAGTTTGTAGGTGTGGAGAATACGATTTCTCTGGTGGTGCATGCGGAGCTTCTTGCGGACAAGACAGAGTTGGACGGGGAGATTACTTTCGTAACGGATTGCGGTGAAGAGAAATTACCTTATCGCATTCGGGTGACTGCGCCTTCGTTGGCATCAAGTGAGGGCTTGGTAGTCAATATGAAGCAGTTTGCCATTCTTGCAAGAAGACAGTGGTCGGAAGCAGTGCGTCTGTTTATGGAGCCGGAGTTTCGTCAGTTCCTGCATTTCCACGAGCCGGAGAGCGAATTTTTATACGAGGTAATGATGAAGAGTGCATCTCCGGACGGAGCGCTGGAGGAGTTCTTGGTGGCAACCGGTAAGAAGACCGGAGTGTATGTGCAGAGCGACAGAGATGAGTTGGAGTATGAGGTGGGGACATCGGCATTTTCCGACCGTCTTACTTTGGTGAAGAGCAACTTCGGATATTTGCATTTGATTATTTCCAGTACGGCATCGTTCTTGACTTTGGAGCATACGGACGTTACTATGGATCAGTTCCGAAGCAACGCATTTGACTTGCGCTATGTGATGGCACCGGAACGGATGGGGTACGGCAACAATTACGGTAGTATTGTGATTGAGGGAGGCAATCAGCGTCTGGAGATTCCGGTGACGTGTCGCAAGCCACATCCGATGCCTCAGGAGAGAGAGCAGCGGATGCGAAGAAAACAGCTGATTGCCCGTATGTATGAGAATTTTCTGGAGTACCAGATGAATAAACTTCCCGTAGGACGCTATGTGGCGGAAGCAGAGGGACTGATGGATAAGTCCGATGCGTATTCTCCGGCGAATTCCATTGAGAAGAAGTTATATCGAATCCACCTATGTCGTTTGGCAGGCAAGGAGAGTCCGGCAAATGCTATGCTCCGTTCCATCACCGAGGAGGAGTGGCGGACTGCTTCGGTGGAGTGTAAGGCGGCATATCTGTACCTGAAAGCAGAGCGTGTGGCAGGCAATAAAGCTGAGATGATGGAACAGTTGTATGTTATGTGCAACGAAGGGCAGCGTAAGACGCTTCCCGCCCTTCTTCTGTTGCGATTGGATGAGCGTTACGGCAAGAATCGACGCCTCCGCTTTGATGAGTTGCGCGGAATCTACGACAATGGCAATCATTCGCCGTTATTGTATTTGGAGGCGGCTCGTGTACTCAACGAAGAACCTACCTTGCTTCATGAGGTAGGAGAATTTGAGGTGCAGACGTTGCTCTTTGCACTGAAGCATGAATACTTGGAGCGTGAAGTGGCAGTACAGTATTCCTATTTGGCAGAACGCTTCCGTGAATTCCGTAGTATACACTATCGGGTGTTGACGGGCATTTATCGTCAGTTCCGCTTGACGGAGACTTTGTCGGCCATTTGCCAGTTGCTGATTCGTAATCATATGAAAGACAGTCGCTATGCGGAATGGTATGAACGAGGCGTGGAGGAGCAGTTGCGGATTCCGGAACTGTATGAGTACTATATGTACACCAAGACCCCGGATGTAGACGAAACCCTGGACCCGAATATCTATACATATTTCTCGTACAATAGTAAGTTAAATGACAAGAAACTTTCCTATCTGTACGCCAATATTGTGAGTCACAAGAAGAGCAATCCCACGGTATATGATAATTACCGTGAGAAGATTCACGAGTATGCCCTGGCGCAGATGCGCAATAAGAAAAATGACGATCTGCTGGCCATTTTGTACAGCGATTGTCTCATCCATGAGTCCACCAAGCAAGAAGCTCTGTCCCTTCTTCCGGAGGTGGCATTCCGCCATGAGATTCGGTGTCAGGAGCCGGGAATTCTCTATGTGTGCGTGTCTCACAGAGAATTGCAGGATGAGGTGGTTGTGCCGTTAATCGGCGGAGTGGCGCAGGTGGACATTTTCTCGGAGGATGCGGTAATCTCGTTGTTGGATGGAAAGCAGAATCGTTTCCTCAGCGGAATTTCCTATGAGGATCGTAAACTAATGCATGCGGAGCGGATGTTCCGTGAAGCGGCTGTACACAATACGGACAACAGTATGTTGCTTCTGCATTTGGCAGGTAAGGCGCAGAAGGAAAAGCGTTACGAGGAAGAGACGATTAACTGGCGTAAACAGGCATGTCGTCTTCCGGGACTTCGGGAGGAGTTTCGCGAGGCGCTGATTCGTACGCTGGTGTTATATTATTACGACAACCTTCAGGAGGAACGTCTGGAGGAGTTCGTCAGAGACTTGAACTTCGGTGGTATTCCCGATAAGCAGAGGGGCAAGATGATCGGGCTGCTCATTTTACGTGGACAGTATGGTCGTGCCTTGGATCTTTTGGCGGATTACGGTTATGAGGAGGTAGAGCTTCGCCTGTTGGAGAAGCTATGCGTAAATATTGCCAAGGAATATGAGAAGAACGGAGAGGCGCGTCTCACCAATTTGATGCAGTACGTGTTCCGTCAGGGACGTCGCCATGAGCGAATCGTAACGTATCTCATTAATCATTACCGAGGAACTACGGAGGATCTCTATCGTCTGTGGAAGGAAGCAACGGCACAGCAGCTGGAGACCAGAGAATTGGACGAACGGTTGTTGGCGCAGATTCTATTCACGGAGTCGTATCTTCCTTATGCGGAGCAGGCCTTGAAGCGGCTGGATCGTCCGGGTGGGAATCCTCGATTGGTAAGGGCATTTATCACGTATGTGGCGTACAAATATTTAGTGTCCGACGTGGCTATGGGTGAGACTACCGTGGCAATCATGCGTAAGCATGTATATCATGAGGAAAATGACGTGTGCGTTTTGGCACTTTTGAAGCTATATTCCGGCATGGAGGAACTGTCCAAGGAGGACAGAGATTTTGCCGAGTATTGGTTGACACGTATGGAATCCCGTGGTAAGGTACTTCCGGCATTTTTGCGCTTTGCGAAGTACTTTAAGTTGCCGGAGAGCTTGGAAGATAAGCATTTGATTGAGTATCGAACGAATCCTCAGCATCGAGTAACCTTACGTTATTCTTACCGCAAGGCGGGGATGCGTCAGGTCAAGGAGGTTCCTATGCGGGACATTTGCTACGGAATCTTCGTGAAGGAATTGATTCTCTTCGTAGGGGAGACTACGGAGTATGTAATCTGTGAGGAGAGCGGTACCGAGACTTTGACTACGGAGAAGACCATGTTGCAAGGAGGAAGCCAGACTATGGGCGACTCCAAGAGTCGGTTCTCGCAGATTAATGCCATTATTACGGCAAGAAAGAATGAAGAGAAGGACAAGGCCATGGAACTCCTCAATCAGTACATTAAGAACGAGTTTGCAATTACACAGCTCTTCCATGCCAAATGGCCGGAGGAGTAGGAAAGGAGTAAGTTATGATGGAGTCAAAATCGATTGTAATCGGATATGATCTCGGACAGGAAGCGACCCAGATTAGTGTCAGTCGCGGAATGGAAGAGCCGGAGTCTGTCAGCATTACTCCCGCCAATGGGCACTACCTAGTGCCCACGGTGCTGTGTGTGCGAAATGATACTAAGGATTGGTTGTTCGGTGAGGAGGCGGTGCGCTGTGCCAACCGAGGAGCCGGAGTATTTGTGGATGACCTTGTGGGCAAGGTGCGAAGAGGAGAAGAAGTAGTTATCTATGATACCAGATTCACCGCACAAGCACTTCTGGAGAGATTTATTCGCAAGACATTTACTGCTCTGAGACAGCGTTACCTTCAAGATAATATTCAGAAGATTGTTGTTACCACACGAGAAGAGGATGCGAGTGTGGAACGTGCGGTGTTGGCGGCCTTGGAGGCCATCGGCATTAAGCAGGAGCGTGTGCATTTCCAACCGTATATTATTAGTTTTATGTACTACTCCGTGTGTCAGAAGAAAGAGTTGTGGACCAACGATGTAGCGCTGTTTGATTTCAACGAGAATGGTTTGTTTTATCATCAGCTGTCCACAAGCCGAAAGTATGCACCCATCACCGTATCTTCGCAGACCGCCGATCTCAGTGATCTTATGGATGCGGGAATGTTGGAGACCATGCCGGACAATCAGCTGTCATATTGCTTTCGTACCGTAACGGACAAGGTAATTCACCGACAGATCCTGTCCACAATCTATGTAACAGGCAAGGGCTTCGAGGGTAGCTGGTCTGATGATGTATTGAAGTCCCTGTGTACCGGACGTCGCGTGTTCAAAGGACAGAATCTCTACGCTAAGGGTGCTGCGTATCGTGCATTATACGGCGATAGTGAGCAGATGCAGGATTTCTTGTTCTTGACGGACGATATGATTCGCTCCACCATTTCCATTCGTATGTTTAAGGACAATCGTATTGCCGATTATCCTATGGTACGTGCCGGAGCCAAATGGTCGGAAGTCAACGCCAAGACCGTTGGTATCTTGGACGACACGGACGAAGTATTCTTTACGGTGTTCAATGCAGTGAAGAAAGAGACGAAGCATGTGGTTATGAGTCTTCGAAATCTCTACCGTCGTGAAAATAAGACAACACGAGTGTCCATCGCTGTCACTTGTATCGATAGAGATACGGCGGTGTTGACGGTGAAGGATCTGGGCTTCGGACAATTTTACCCCAATACATATCGTGTGTGGGAGAAGGTCATTTCGATTTAAGGAGACTGCGAAGTACGGGGCAAATCAGTGTTCCGGAGATTGCAGGAACAGAGGATAGAAGGGAACTGGTATGGGACGTTTGATTTATTGCATTGGTAATAAGGCCAAGGTGCCGTTTTATTTTCAGTCTACCGGTGCGCAGGTGTATACCATGGAGGAGCTGTGTTACTATCTGTATCACAACATCGAGACCATGGAGGAGGACTTGGCGGAGCGACAGTTGGTGCCGTGGATTCGAAACGAACTGGGTATGGAGGAGCGTGCGGAATTTCTTGCACAGCTTATGGAGCACCGTGCGGGAATTAAAGATATTGTTGTGTCGATCTTCTGTAGTACGGACTACTACACGCAAGAGGAAATCAATCATTTGATCGGGCAGATTGACGTGTATTTTGACCTGTTGCCCATTGAACGAAAGAAGCGACATGCGGATGCATTTCTACGATACGGTAAGACCCGAGAGGCCACACTTGAGTATCGAAATCTCTTGGACGACAAGGATTTCGGACAGTTGGACGATGCGGAACAGGGTATGGCATTTCACAACATGGCAGTGCTTTTGGCGAAGAACGGACGCTTCCGCAATGCTTCGAAGTACTTCTTGCAGGCGTATCAGAAGGGGAAGGACAAAGAGAGCCTGTGTCAGTACCTCTACGCACTGAAACTGGGCGGTATGGACGAGGAGTTCAACCGTGCCTTGAATGAGTATTTCCACGAGTCCGACGTGATGCGTCGAGTGGAGAATCAATTCTATTTCATCGAAGAAAATCGCGAATATTCGCCGGAGTATGTCAACGTACTGCGTCTCATGGAGATTAAGGATAAGACCGGTGAAAATGACGAGGACTTCTGGTGGATGTTGGACGAGACCATTAGTCGGTTGAAGAAGGCATATCGAGAGGCGTAGGAAGGAATAAAAAAATTCCCTCTTGACAAATCCGCGCTTCTAGGCTACATTAGTTCTAACATAAGTGACATGTGTTGATGAAGAGGAGTACACAAGTCGGTTGTCCCACAGAGAGACGAACCCTAGGCTGGAAGGTTCGTTGGGAGAGCATTGTGGAAGGTAGCTTCGGAGCAGAGATTCTGAATATGTGGGTGAATCACATTGCGTAGGAGTCTCCGGGAAGTCCCGTTACAGACGAGTAACTTGTCTGAGTTACGTAAGAGGCAGGCATTTGCCTGTGAATTAAGGTGGTACCACGGCTTTCGTCCTTAGTAAGGGCGGAAGCCTTTTTTGATTTCATAGGCATTTGCCTATGAATCAAAAAACGCTCCGCGAGGATGCACACTGTGCCACTATCTATCAGCTACGAACATCAAGAACACATATTTGCCCGCATTTGCGGAGATTTTTTAGGAGGTTCCTATGAAAGAACTGGCTAAGACCTACAACCCGAAAGACATTGAAGAACGGCTTTACCAGATGTGGCAGGACAAGAAGTATTTCCATGCTGAAGTAAATCCGGAGAAGAAACCCTACACCATCGTTATCCCGCCCCCGAATATCACGGGTCAGTTGCACATGGGTCATGCATTGGATAACACGTTGCAGGACATTTTGATTCGCCAGAAGCGTATGCAGGGCTATGAAGCACTGTGGCTTCCCGGAACGGATCATGCATCTATTGCTACTGAGGCCAAGATTGTAGAGGCCATGCAGAAGGAAGGCGTTACCAAGGAAGATCTGGGACGTGACGGTTTCTTGGAGCGTGCATGGGAGTGGAAGCGTCAGTACGGCGGAAGAATCGTATCTCAGTTGAAGAAGCTGGGCTCTTCTTGTGACTGGGACAGAGAGCGTTTCACCATGGACGAGGGCTGCAATAAGGCAGTAAAAGAAGTATTCGTAAACTTGTACAAGAAGGGACTCATTTACCGTGGAAATCGTATCGTAAACTGGTGCCCGCATTGCTTGACGACCATTTCCGATGCGGAGGTAGAATACGAAGATCAGGCAGGACACTTCTGGCATCTTCGTTATCCGTATGCGGATGGAAGCGGTTATATTGAGATGGCAACTACCCGTCCCGAGACTATGCTGGGTGATACTGCGGTAGCGGTGAATCCTGAGGACGAGCGTTACAAGGATTGCATCGGTAAGAATGTAATTCTTCCCTTGGTTGGTCGTGAGATTCCCGTTATTGCGGACTCTTACGTTGACATGGAATTCGGTACCGGTGTTGTTAAGATTACGCCGGCACATGATCCTAATGACTTCGAGGTTGGTCTGCGTCATAACCTTCCTGTAATCAATGTTTTGACTGAGGATGCTAAGATTGTAGACGATTATCCCAAGTACGCCGGAATGGACCGCTACGAGGCGAGAGAGGCAATCGTAAAGGATCTTCAGGAGTGCGGTGCATTGACCGAGATTGAAGATCACAGTCATAACGTAGGTACTTGCTACCGTTGCGGCACTACCGTAGAGCCTCGCGTATCCATGCAGTGGTTCGTTAAGATGGAGCCCCTTGCAGGTCCTGCGATTGATGCAGTTAAGAACGGCGATACCAAGTTCATTCCCGAGCATTTTGATAAGACGTATTTCCACTGGCTTGAAAATATTCGCGACTGGTGTATCAGCCGTCAGTTGTGGTGGGGACACAGAATTCCCGCATTTTACTGCGATTGCTGTGGTGAGATGGTAGTAACCAAGGAGGATTCCGCGGTTTGTCCGAAGTGTGGCAAGCCTATGCGTCAGGACCCGGATACGCTGGATACGTGGTTCAGCTCTGCATTGTGGCCCTTCTCTACCCTCGGTTGGCCGGAGAAGACCCCGGAGCTTGACTATTTCTATCCCACCAGTACGCTGGTAACGGGCTATGATATCATTTTCTTCTGGGTAATTCGTATGATGTTCAGTGGCCTTGAGCATTGCGGCAAGATTCCTTTTGAGAACATTTTGATTCACGGTCTCGTTCGCGACTCCCAGGGTCGTAAGATGAGTAAGTCCCTCGGAAATGGTATCGATCCGCTGGAAGTAATCGATAAGTACGGCGCAGATGCTCTTCGTTTCACCCTCATTACCGGTAATGCACCGGGAAATGATATGCGTTTCTACTGGGAGCGTGTTGAGGCAAGCAGAAACTTTGCCAACAAGGTATGGAATGCCAGCCGTTTCATTATGATGAACATGGAGCAGATGGGCGCAGACGGTGCGGTAGCAGCCGTAGACATGACTACCTTGGCAGATGCCGACAAGTGGATTCTCTCTCGTGTAAATGCACTGGCGAAGGCAGTTACCGAGAATATGGAGAACTTCGACCTCGGTATTGCCGCAGGAAAGATTTACGATTTCATCTGGGAAGAGTTCTGTGACTGGTATATTGAGATGGTGAAGCCTCGTCTCTACGGCGATGACATGGAGACGAAGAAGGCGGCAATTTGGACGCTTCGCACGGTTCTTACTGAGGCATTGAAGCTGTTGCATCCGTACATGCCCTTCATTACCGAGGAGATTTATCGTACTTTGAAGGATGCGGAGGGAACCTGCACCGAGGATACGTCCATTATGATTTCCGATTGGCCGGAGTACAAGGAAGAGTGGGCATTTGCTCGTGAGGAGGAAGCGGTTGAGATGATTAAGACCGCAGTAACCGCCATGCGTGCACTTCGTACGGAGATGAACGTACCCCCGTCCAGAAAGGCCAAGGCATACGTAGTATCCGAGTCGGAGAATATCCGAGGAATGTTCGAGGGAAGCAAGGTATTCTTTATGGCACTGGGAAGTGCAAGTGAAGTAGAGATTCAGGAGAACAAGGACGGCATCGATCCCGATGCGGTATCCGTAGTGATTCCGGGAGCTACCATTTACATTCCTTTTGCCGATCTTGTGGATATTGAGAAGGAGATCGAGCGTCTCACCAAGGAGAAGAATCGTCTGACCGGTGAGTTGAAACGTGTACAGGGCATGCTTGCAAATGAGAACTTCGTTAAGAAGGCTCCGGAAGCAAAGCTTGCGGAAGAGAAGGCGAAGCTTGAGAAGTACACCGCAATGATGGCACAGGTAGAAGAACGCTTGGCACATTTGCAGAAGTAAGAAATTCGATAGAAAGAAAAAAACCCCGCATAAAGGTGCGGGGTTTTCTTTGTGTGAAGTCTACTTTAACATTTCAGAAACAATTATTAAAAACCATTGAAACATCCGGAAGATATAATTCAATCGTAAAATGCAAATGTTCTCGGTATTATCAGAGATTATAACCATAAGGAGACACCCAAATGAATGCTATTGAGATTAGAAATCTATCAAAAAGTTTTCGCGGAATGTACGCAGTTGATCATTTGAATATGACCGTTCCTGTGGGGGCAATATACGGTTTTATCGGTGAAAATGGAAGTGGAAAGTCCACAACGGAGAAATTGATCTGCGGTCACCTTGTACCGGAAGGAGGGGAGATCAAACTGTTCGGTAGGGACTACACGGATGCCGGAGTAAGAGTAAGAATCGGTGCACTGATTGAGAATCCCGGTTGTTTTCCCGGTTCCAGTGTGTATCAGAATCTGATGATGCAGGCCATTAACCTGGGGATCGAAAACCGTGACCGGGAGATTCGTCGTGTACTGGAGATTGTCCGTATGGAGGACTCCGCCGGCATCAAGTTCAAGAACTGTTCGTTAGGGATGAAACAGCGAATCGGTATTGCCATGGCGCTTCTTGGTGATCCGGCTCTTCTTATCTTGGACGAGCCTATTAACGGTCTGGATACCGACGGCATGAGAATTATGCGGGAGATTCTTGTGGATATTACGCAGAAATACGGGTGTACCGTTCTTATCTCTTCTCACATTTTGGGCGAGCTTGAGAAGATTGCAACGCACTACGGAATCATCCGTCAGGGTAAGATGATTATGGAACTGTCCGCTACGGAGATGGACAGCAGAGCTCAGGTATTTGTATCTCTTAAAACCAAGGATATGCAAGGTACAAAGGCGTTGTTGGTCGGGAAGTTTGCGGATGTCCGTGAAGAAGACGGATACATTCGCGTGTACGATGTGGACGATACAGCAACCATCGTGGATTACCTGATGAAGAACGGTCATGTTGTGAATGAAATCAAGAAGAACAAGATCGGCCTTGAGGAATATTACATTGAGCTGATGTCGAAGAAGGAGGAAGCGTAAGATGGAAGCAAAACGAGAACTGAAATTTGAATCCCCCAGCTTTTCAAAACGTCTGAAGGGTATGCTCGGTGTGGACTTCTATCGTCTGTTCCATACTCCCATGTTTTATATATTCTTATGCATTGCTGCAATCATTCCTGCCATGGTATCGGCTATGACAATGATGCCGGATCAAAACGGCAATGCCATGGAGCCCCTGTACTCCAATGTGTGGCAGATTATTGCGGCTTCCAAACCTCTCTACGTGATCAATACGATTGCGGATTATGCCAACATGAATATGGTGTTTATCTTCGGCGGTATTATGGTATCCATCTTTATTGGGCATGACTACAAGAGCGGGTATGTGAAGCAGCTCTTTACTACCCATGCTAAGAAGCAGGATTATATGATGTCCAAGAGTATTGTATGTGCATTTGCCATGGCTTGTATGTGCGTTACATATCTGATTGGCGGTACGGTTGGTGGAATGTTGGCAGGTTATTCCCTTGAGGTGAATGTCGGCTCACTGATTCTTGCTATTCTGGGTAAAATGATGATGAGTCTCGGTTGGGCAAGCCGGTATACCTTCCTTAACATCATTTTCAGAAGATATTTCGGCGTATCCATTGCGTCCAGCTTCTTCTTCGGGACCGGTATTCTTATCATCGGTGTAGCTGCCATTGTGGAGAATCTGTCGCTCCCTACGTCCTTCCTGAATATCTTCCTGTACGGCTCATCGGTCAACGCTTGTCTGGTAAGCAATATTGGAACGTTGATTATCTGTATCGTCGTGTCTGTAGCATGGGCGATTTTCTATAACGTGTTGGGGACTCGGATTCTCTCCAAGAGTGATGTATATTAAGGGGGTGGCAGAATGAATGCAGTTGAGATAAGAAATCTTTCGAAAAATTTCGGACCCAAGCAGGCGGTATGCGGTCTTAATATGACGGTACCCATGGGGGCAATCTATGGATTTATCGGCGAAAACGGTTCCGGTAAGTCCACCACGGAGAAAATGATCTGCGGACTCATTCCCACAAGCGGTGGTTCCATCAAACTGTACGGTAAGGATTATATGGACGGAGCGGTACGAGCGAAGATCGGTGTGTTGATCGAATCTCCCGGATGCTTCCCCGGACTTTCCGTATGGGATAATATGATGTTACAGGCGGCGAATCTAAGCATTTCCAATGCAGAGCAGGAAGTGATCAAGGTTCTGAAGATGGTTCGAATGGAAGGTGCTGCGGGCAATAAATACAAGAACTGCTCCTTGGGCATGAAGCAGAGAGTCGGTATCGCCATGGCACTTCTGGGAGACCCGACGTTGTTAGTATTGGATGAACCCTTGAACGGTCTAGATGCCGACGGTATGAGAATTATGCGAGAGGTGTTCACCGATATTATCAAGGATGGAACGCGTAGCATTGTGGTATCCTCACATCTCCTCGGGGAACTCCAGAAGGTTGCAACACACTACGGAATCATCCGTCATGGCAAGATGATGCGGGAAATGACCGCAGAAGAGCTGGATGCAAGTTGTCGTACGTATGTTGCGCTTCAGACCGGTGATATGAGCCGAAGCAAGATGCTGCTTGGTTGTAAGTATTCTCGTGTGGAAGAAGACGAAGCGGGATATCTTCGGGTTTATGACTTGACTACCCCGGAAGATATTGTGACGTATCTCTATGAAAACGGTATCTGTGTCACGGAGATTAAGACGGACAAAATTGGTTTGGAAGAATATTATATCGATTTGATGAATGGAGGGACGAAAGCATGAGGACAGCAGTCGAGTTTCAGCCGATTCATTTCGGAAGGCAACTACGTAGTATGTTGAAGGTGGATTTCAGAAGAATGGCAAAATCAAAGCTCTTTTACATTTTGATTGCTTGTGCTCTCGTAATACCGATTCTCATTACTGTGATGATGACTATGATGGACGGTTCGGTTTCCGTCAATCCTCAGACAGGGGAGGAAACCGTTATGGAGGGTCCGGAAAATGCTTGGCAGTCCATCGGTACCTTACCTACAGATGAAACCAATGCCGAAGGCGGTGAGGTAGCGGCAATGGGGGGGATGGATGTTATGAGTATGTGTAACATCAATATGATGTTTATGCTGTCTGCCGTATTTATTTGCTTGTTTATCTCGGAGGATTTCAGAAGCGGGTATGCGAAGAACCTCTTTACCGTCCGAGCGAAGAAGGGGGATTACGTTATCTCAAAAACGGTGGCGGGCTTTGTGTGTGGTGCTCTCATGCTGATTGCTTATTTTATCGGAGCGATGTTAGGGGGTGCCATCTCCGGGCTGTCCTTTGACCTCGGAACTCTGAATGCGGGAAATATCGTGATGTGTATACTGGCCAAAATCCTTCTTATGCTTGTGTTCATTTCGATATTCGTTATTGTCAGTGTAGCGGCAAAGCAGAAGGCGTGGTTGGCAATCTGCGGTTCCTTGGGTGCAGGGATGCTACTCTTTATGATGGTTTCTTTGATAACGCCTCTGGGCTCTACAGTGATGAATGTTTTGTTGTGTCTTGCAGGCGGAGCAATGTTCAGCATTGGACTTGGTGCCATCAGTACAAAAATATTAAGAAAAACGAGTTTGGTATAAACATAGTGTCTCTTCTTCCAACTATAGCATCGAAGCGTCCGACCCAGAGAGAGTCGGGCGTTTTGCTGTCTTAGCAAAAAAATATCCCGAAGAAATAAAAAATATTTTTTTGAAAGTGAAACCTTTTGGTTTTCTCGTGTGTATTACGGGTGTAAGAACAAAATGACACGACGATCTAAGAAAATAATGTGGTAAATGTGATTGACATTTTGAAACGAGCGTGTTATGATGTTCCCATTACTCGAAGTGGTTCGAGAAAATGGTATGTGTATACAGAAAGGACTAAGGGATGATGAAGAAGATGAAAAGCAAAGTTATGATCGCGCTTGTGTTGGGGATGATGTTATTGTGTGTTGCTTGTGGTGACAATCCGAACAAAGAAGATTCGGATGCCGGTGCAGCTACATCAGGGGTAAAGGTTCCAGCTACGGAGATAACCACTCCTACGGCAACTCCCACGGCAACCCCGGTTCCGCTTCGTGAAGTGGTGTTGGGTACGGAATTTGTTATTGAAGAAAATGAGCGAGTTGCAGTAGGTTCGGACGGTGTGGAATTGTCCCTGTCGTATATCCGGAAATACGAGGAGTACGGTTCTGTAAGTATCGGTTGCCGGCTGGTAGTAGACGGGGAAGAGAGTTACTGTAGCGCTACATGGACCGGAAGTGCTACGGTGCTTGGACAGGATCCGGAGACAGCGTACGACATACATATGACGAACGTGGCAGAGGACAAGATTACTCTGAAGGTAGTAGAGAAACCGAAGCCCCAGGAGCCACTGGATCTATCGGATTGGACGGAGGAATATTACACGACTGAGAAACTGGAATACATGGAGGGTGATTTCTTTGTAGTGTATCTGGATAAGGATGTGACAATTCCGAAGGATATTGTAGAGCGTTTGAATCAAGTGGTTGCATGGACGGAAGAAGCTATGGGATTGAAGCTTAACAACGACAGTATGTATTCCGAGTATCGTGATGTGAGAATGTTGGAGTATGCTTTTGGTTATGGCGCATTTCCGGGAATGCCTCAGGATCCCGGCCGAGAGAAGATTCAAATTTTCGTGACCGATTACGGGAAGACACGTGCCGGATTTCGAACAATCTATATCAATCCATTTGAGATGGAGATGGCAAATGGCCAGTCAAAAGGCATCTTTGCTGCCATGGTATCCGTGATTACACATACCAACGGTGTTGGACCCGGACAGGGATTGGAAAAGGGATATTGCAGATACATCGCCGAAGAGATTATGAAGAAGCACGAGATCGAAGAGAAGTTCGGTTCCCAAGTAGTATACGAGAACCTGTGCTCCATGACTGCAGAAGAGGCGGAGACGAAGTTTGATACCATATGTGAAACGATTTCTGACCCGGATGGTTATGGTGAGTGTTTTGTGACCTATCTGTACGAGACCTACGGTGCGGATACATTTACGAATATTGTGGCGGCGGCTCAAGATACGGTCATTATGGAGTACGACCCGTATCCGAATCCTGCGGCAATTAAGGATATTGTGGTACAGAACACCGATGCCAATGTATTTGCCGGCTTTGTGCAGTGGCTTGCTGAAAATGCAGATCGCTTCTAAGAAGTTAACTTGCAGAGCGTCCGTTCCGAAAGGAGCGGACGTTTTGTTGTTCTTTTTCTCGGTGACTTGCCGGTATACCAACAAATTTTCGTGAATCGGTAGATTTTTTTGAAACTTTTTCGTATGCTAGAGTGTGTTACAGATGTAAAGGACAAATCACAAGATCGAAACGTTTCAGACTAAAGTGAAGGAGTTACGCAACAATGAAGATGACAGAGGCATTGTTCTTAGAGACATACGATAAGTATAGGAATACAGTGTATTCGGTTATATTTAATTATGTTAGAAATGTGGATGATGCTACAGACCTCCAGCAAGAGGTCTTCATTAAGCTATTAAGTAGCGAAGTAGAATATGAAAATGAGGAGCACCTTAAGGCGTGGTTGATTCGAGTGGCGGCGAATATGTGCAAGAATCATCTCAGAAGCAGAAGCCACCTGTCGGATGGACCGCTTCCGGAGGACATTCCCTGCGATTCCATGACGGAGGACGGTGAACTTCTGAAGGTGGTGCTTAGCTTGCCGGAGAAGTACCGGATTCCCATTCATTTGTTCTACTACGAGGATTATTCCGTGAAGCAGATTGCGGAGGTGTTGGACATGCCGGAGGCCACTGTGAAGGTGCGCCTGAAGCGTGGACGGGAGAAATTACAGAAGATTTTACGGAAGGAGGATTGGTTTTAATGAGTGCAAAAGAAGAATATAAGAAACAAGTTAATGCATTTTGCGATGCAACCTGTACCGTGACTGCGGATGACATTTTACGAAGAGTGCAGCAACGACAGACACAAGAAAACCAACCGAATGGGGAGAGTAAAGCCATTGTATTTAGCAAGAAGACAAGGAAGAAATCCGTACAGAGATTAATGATTTTGGCGGCGTGCCTGGTGCTGATGATGACGACAGTGTTGGCGGCGACAGGGAAGTTTGGCGAGATGTTTCGGAACATTTTCGGAGACGATACCACGGCGGATATTGTGGATAAGGGATATCTCTACGAGGTACATCAGACCCAGACCAAGGATATCTTCACGGTGGAGCTGGTGGCAATCACCGGTGACGCGGAGACGCCCGTGATTGTCTTTGATGTGTATGTCAACGACAAGAAGCTGGCAGCGGAAAATGACCGAATCCGCATGTTGGCATACACCTTGGGCGTAGAGCAGTTTGAGCATGAACTGGAGAAGTACGGACCCAATGAGGCATATGGTGTGAAGGATGAAGAAATCGATAACTTGTACCATTTTAGTATGGTGGGGGCACCCGTATGGATGACTCGCGGGGAGGAGTTCGTGGTGTCTATCTGCCAGATTAATCTGGACATCGATGAAGACATTTGGACTACCTATGAACCGAACATTGAATACCGTTTGACGGTTCCGCAGGAGCTGTTTCATCCGGTGGATTATGGATATTATGAGCAGGTTTCATTTACGTATGAGGGTACTCAGTATCACTTGAGCAAGGTAGAGAGCGGACCCTACCGTACACAGATATCGTTCTGGTATGATTTGTCGGAAGAAGAAAATAAATCTGTAGAGGCTGACCATATGGCGGAGGAACTCAACCAAAATGTGAAGTGGGCGGAAGTTGTGAAGACGCTTACTCTTGTTGTGGACGGTGTAGAGTACAAGCCCAATCCTGAAAAATTCGGCTATGTGTGGTTGGATGAAGAAGCAGAAGCCGGTACGAAGAATCGATGCTATGTGCATCCTGAGTTTGATAGTATTGATTATGACGGGGCATCGGAGGTTTACTTGAAGGCCGGAGAAATGATTCTATATATTAAATAACCTTTAGAAACGACAAAAACACTGGAAATGCGCAGTTCTACTGATGTAGAATTGCGCATTTTGTCGTAGAAACCACGGATTCTAATTCATCGGATTCTATTGATTTTTTGATATAGTATGATAAGATGGACTTGATGATTGAATTGTTGTATTGCACTCGAAAATGGGAGGGCAAGATGAAAGTAAAACGATTGAACCGAGATAAATGGGGTTTTCAAGGTTTTCCGTATTATCAGTTACGAATTGATGAAGAGTCATTTCACGGACTTGCTTGTGTGATTCGGATATTATCCGGAGACTATTGTTACTGGGAACTCGGGAAGGCCGGTAAGACCCCGGTGTGTGGAGAAGGGATGATGTGGTTACAGTTGATTCCCGATGGTTGCAAGCATGTACTTACGGCCAAGTTTCTTCCGGCGAGTGGCGAGGTGGAGGGTGTGCGATATGAACACCCGATTGCTCTCTGGTACGCGGATATTATCGAAGAGATTCGGTATGACGATGACGGAGTTGCTATGTTTGTGGACAAGTACTTGGATGTCATTTTCTCACCCCGGGGAGATGTGGGGATTGATGATCGAGATGAACTGGATGCCGCATATGCTTCCGGTGAGTTGTCTAAGGAACAATACAAGGAAGCACTGGCGGAATGTAAGCGTGTCAAGAAGGCGTATTGCAAGAATATTCGGAAGACCCAGCAGTGGTGCTGTGAACTTCGCGAAATCGTCGAGCGAAGGATTGATGAGCAGATGAGAAACCGAGAGGAAGAAGAACATGAAGAGGATAGGGTTGTTTGCTAAACGGACGGTTATGTGTATGATTTTTGTCCTTATGCTTGTGGGTTGTAACCAGGAGTCTGAGTCTACGAAGGCACCTACGGCGACGCAGGGGGCAGATGAGACGTCAACTCCCACTCCCACGGAGGCACCCAAGCATGAGCATGCATTTACCGCATGGGAAGTGAATCACAAGAACCACTGGTATGTATGCGAGTGTGGAGAGAAGGCAGGCATGGAAGAGCATGATACGAATGGTGGATACAATTGTTCTGTGTGTAATGCTTGGTCTTACTCATATGATGACGGTACAGGGGCAGTTTACTTGTATGATGAGAGACGTAATCCGGTGTATATAGCATGTTATGATGAGAATGGAGAGGTTATTAGTGATGAACGTTTTGAGAATGAATATGACGAAGACGGATATCTGAAGACTGTACATCGGTATTGTGACGGCATATTGTTTTTTAAGAGCATTTACGCGTTGACGGAGCAAGAGGGTGTTTTGGTAGCGTATGAAGCAGAGGGCTACAGTTATTACCCGAATGGTAACTACGACCGGACGGAATGGGATGAGGATGGAGATACGTTAAAGAAAGTGTCGTATGATGCGGAAGGCAATGCGGTCACTACGGAGATCTACGAGTATGAGTGCGATGAGGAGGGCAACAATGTCCGTACATCCATCTATGTGGACAGTGTACTGGATTATGAATTGCATTTTGCAGTGGATGAGGATGGGTGTACCTACATTTCCCGAGAGGTTCGTTATGATGAGAATGGTGAGATTGAAGAAGAAATCAATTACGATCCCGCAGGAAACGTAATTGAGTAGACACGCATCTTACATTACTCGGATTCGCCAAATGCGTTGCTTACTCGACAATTCTTGGTCGGAATGTGTTCCCGAACCGAAAATGCCACTTGATTTTTATAGCAGTTCTCGGTATGATAAACGTATGCATTTTCATAATAAGATCGGAGATGTGGATATGATTAATTTTGATGAAGAGATTGCGCGCTTCAGTCCCAGTCTGGAGATCAGTCAGGCGGAGGAAGCGATATTGAGTCGCGAGATTGTTGACGTGGCGGATATTATTGAGAGAATTCTTCAGGAGAAGAAGGAACTCTAGAAACGAGGGTATGTTATGATTTGTCCTAAGTGCGGTGCCAACATGACCCTGCGGAAGGGTTCCTGCACCAAATGCGGCTTTGATATTGAAGTGAATCAGAAGACTCGGAAGATGTCCTGCTATTTTTACAATCAGGGACTTGCCAAGGCGAAGATTCGCGATTTGTCCGGTGCGGTTGAGATGTTGAATCGGGCGTTGAAGATTAGTAAGAAGAACGTGGATGCCAGAAATCTGTTGGGTCTTGTGTATTTTGAGATGGGCGAGACGGTACAGGCGATTCACGAGTGGATTATCAGTAAGAGCTACTTAGAAGGTGGCAATCCGGCGGAGCGGTATCTCAGCATATTGCAGGCCAATCCGGCGAAACTGGACAACCTCAATGTGGCCATTCGCAAGTACAATGCCGCCTTGGAGCTTGCAAACCGTGGTGGTGACGATTTGGCATTGATTCAGTTGAAGAAGGCGGTGCAGTTGAACCCGAAGTTCATCCGAGCTTGGCAGCTACTGGCACTTCTCTATATGCGTGCAGGGGAAAATGACCGAGCAAGACGTTGTCTGAAGCGAACCTTAAGTATCGATATTGCCAATACCGATTCCATTCGCTATCTGAAGGAGATTCGATTGATGAACCGTATGGATCGTCAGTTGCAGATTACGATACCCGAGCCCGGTGCGGAGCAAGAGGATGCGGAAGAACTGAAGGGCAAGAGTAAGACGGGAATTCTTCCTCATTTTCAATATGAGGAGGACAAGCCGGATTACAAAGTATTTATCAGTTTGGTTGTGGGTCTGTTTCTGGGAATTATGGTAGTGTTCTTCATGGTGGTGCCGGGTGTGAAGTCCGGTATGCAAGAGGAATTCAAGACGAAGCAGGCAGAGCATGGCGAAGAACTGTCGCAGTATTTGGCAGACATCGACGCACTGGAGAAAGAGAATCAGTCCTTGCAGTCTAAGCTTGAGTTGCAGGAGATTGACTTGGATGCACTGAATGAAGAAGTGGAAGAGCTGGCCGGTAAGGTGGGTGGTGTTAATATGTTTAACATGGTGTCCTACTATTTGAAACTGAAGTCCGGCAAAAGTGCTTCTAAGGTAGAACTGTATGTGCTCCAGAAGCGTTTGAAGGCAGTGTCTGAGGAGGAGTTAAGCAATAAGGCGGCACAAGAGATCTATGACCGCGTAGTAGACGATTATCCCGATGCGCTAACGGTAACTATGACCAGTACGGAATTGTATCAGGAAGGAGCGGAATTGTACGCGGCAGAGAAATATTCTCAAGCCCTTGAATTCTTCGAATTCTCTTATGAGAAGTCTGCGGACAATGAGAAGAACCTGTACTATCTGGCTAGAACCTATCATTTGCTGAAGGACACAGAGAAAGCGGTGAAGTACTACAATGAGTATATGGAGCGATTCCCGGAGGGCGAATATTACGATACCGCCAACCGATTTGCTTCCGGCTTACAATAGAGAACATGAATATGAGACACGAAGGAAGAGAGATGCAATTGCATTTCTCTTCTTTTTGTATGTGCGAAAAAGGGCGAACGGTGCAGAAATGAATGGAGGTTGTGACTATGAAAGACAAGCACCCGGCACAGTATTGTGTGAAGAATCGAAGCTTATGGATACAACCTGTGGAGGATTTGGACCAGCATAACGTAGATCGCATTAGGGAGCGCGTGGATGCGCTGGTGGCGGAATGCGACATTATGGAGTTGGTGTTTGATTTCTCTAAGGTGGACTTTATGGATAGCTCGGGAATCGGTATGATTCTCGGAAGATATCGACGAATGCGACTGAGCGGCGGTAGTGTTCGGGCGGTGGGAATACATCCGTCGGTACATCGTATTTTTCAATATTCCGGCTTGTATCAAATTATTAGGGGGGTAGAGTGATGGTAAGTGTTCAAGAGCATTTTGAAAATGAAGTGAGAGTGACATTCGCCAGCAATAGCCGAAACGAAAGCTTTGCCAGAATGATCGTGGCGGCATTTGCCGCGGGACTGGACCCCACCCTGGAAGAATTGGCAGACTTAAAGACCGCGGTTTCGGAGGCGGTGACCAATGCTATTATTCATGGCTACAAGGGCGGGGAAGGCGAGATTCGCATGCACTTGGGGGTATGGGAGCAGAGTATCTATGTGGAAGTGGCAGATGCAGGTGTAGGAATTGCAGACGTTGCAAAGGCTCGGGAACCTATGTTTACCACCAGCTCTGACGGGGAACGATCCGGCATGGGATTTTCCTTTATGGAAGCATTTACAGATAACCTTGAGGTGGAATCTGCAGTAGGCAAGGGAACAACCGTGCGTATGATGAAGAAAATTTCGGCGTAGAAGAGAGGGCGAGAGGTGGAAAATGAGAACCTGATTTTACGCATGGCCCAGGGCGACCCACAGGCACGAGACCGGTTGGTTCAAGAAAATACGGGACTGGTGTGGAGCGTAGTGCGCCGTTTCCTCGGGCGAGGGCAAGAGGCGGAGGACCTGTTTCAAATCGGCGTCATAGGGTTGTTAAAGGCCATCGACCGTTTTGATGTGGGGTACGAGGTACAGTTTTCAACGTATGCGGTGCCTATGATCAGCGGAGAAATTAAGCGCTTCTTAAGAGACGACGGAATTGTGAAGGTCAGTCGTTCCGTAAAGGAACAGGCACGGCAGATATATCGTCTGAAGGAGGAAATCGAAAACGCGGAAGGACGTGAACCTTCCCTAAATGAGCTGGCAGAGCGCCTACATATGTCCCGAGAAGAAGTAACGGTAGCCGTGGCAGCATGCTCGGAGGTGGAGTCCATTTATAAAAACATTTATGAGGGAGACGGCAGCAGCATTGCGCTGATGGATCGATTGGAGGATAAGGAGTCAATGGAGGAAACGGCAGTGAATCACATGGCACTTCGTGAGGTGCTTGGGAAGCTGGGGGAACGGGAGAGGAAGATCATTTACCGCAGATTTTTTTGTGATGAAAATCAAACACAAATCGCACAGGCGATGGGAGTTTCGCAAGTGCAAATCTCCCGTATATTGAAGAAAACACTAAATGATCTGCGCCTTCAATTGTCGGAATAAACGGAAGGGTTTTCGGACACTCTATGGATAGTTGCTTAGACGCGTTGCTCCACAGCAGGAAGGGAGCTGTCGGACAACGGGAATATGCTTGGCGAGAAAGGCAGGAATGAGTATGAAGGCAAAGGTTGTGTGGGCAGGCTTGGTGTTGCTTCTTCTGGTAGCGGTGGGAGTGTGTATCTTTTATTTTGCTACCGGCGAGCCGGAGGTGATGCAAGGAGTGCTGATCTGATGGAGATTACAATTAATGTGCCGCAGAGTACCAAGATTACGCACCGGGTGGCTTGTATTTGCGACATCACGACGGTGGTGGGAAACAATGCGCAAGTGGTTGAGAAAATCAAAAATACGCCCTTCTATGAGTTTACAGAGGGAAAGGCGGAAAAGAACGTGTTCGGCACCACTGCTTTGGTGGCGGCAATTCTTCGAGTGGAGCCCGAGGCTACCGTAAATAACATGGGAGACTCCGCATTTATCCTTGAATACATGCCGAAGAAGCCGGCACCTGCGTGGGTGCAGTGGTTGAAGGTTGCCTTTGTGAGCCTGGCTATATTCTTTGGTGCCGGATTCTCCATATTGACCTTTCATTATGACATTGATCTGGAGGCGGTGTTCACCCGCATCTACGGTTTTGCGGGGATTACCGAGCCTTCCTTTCCGGCGTTGGAGATTGGGTATTCCATCGGGCTTCCCTTGGGGATTATCGTGTTCTTCAATCATTTCAGCAAACTGCGATTGGATGCGGACCCTACTCCGCTGAAGGTGCAGATGCGCTCCTATGAAAATGAAGTGAATTCCGCCATTATTGCCAATGCGGCCAGAGAAGGAAGGGAGCAGGACAATGCCTGAGTGGTTGTGGTTGATAGCCTTGGGGCTTCTGGGTGTGGTAGGAAGTGGTCTGGTGGCAGCAGGGGTATTCTCGCTGATTGTGAAGGTTGGTGTCATCAGTCGAATGGTGGCACGTACCAAGACGGCAGTGGATCTTGGATGGTATGAGGATGTTGTTGTTCTCGGAGCCATCGGCGGATGCCTGTATTCTATCTTCGACCTACCGTTGCCGGGAGGGGCGTGGTTCACGCTTCCTATGGGGCTGTTCTTCGGTTGCTTCACCGGATGTCTGGCTCTTGCTTTGGCGGAGGTGGTCAGTGCATTTCCCATCTTCGCAAGGCGGGCAAAGTTGAAGAAAGGGTTACCCATATTAGTGGTGGCCATGTCCCTTGGGAAATTCGCATTTTCCTGGCTTACCTTAGTAATGGGCAAATGATATAGAGAGGAGAGAAGACCATGGATAAGGTTACAATTAAGCAAGTATTGGAGCAGAAGGATTCCAAAGAGAGGGATCGGTTATACGGAGAGTATGTGAAACAGGTGACGCCGTCATTTTCGTGGATTATGAATATGGTGCGGGCTTTCTTCATCGGCGGGGCCATCTGCCTGTTGGGACAAGTGCTGTACGCCGTATATAAGGCCATGGGAAGCTCCGGGGAAAATGCGCAGCTGTGGTCCATGTTGACGCTGATTGCTCTGTCTATTACAACCACGGGCTTCGGTTGGTATGGCTGGTTGGCACGCTATGCGGGAGCCGGAACCATTGTGCCCATTACGGGATTCGCCAATTCCGTGGCGTCCTGTGCCATTGAGTATCGCTCGGAAGGTCAGGTGTACGGCATCGGCTGCTCCATCTTCAAGATTGCGGGACCGGTGATTCTATACGGTGTCTTCGCAACTTGGTGTCTCGGTGTGATCTACATTGTTGGCAAATGGTTGGGACTGGCGTAGAGAGGATGTATGACGAAAACCACGGCGTATTGGTCGTGGTTTTTTTATGGTGTGCAAGAAAGTGCACAAATTTCAGTATTGAAATTCAGCAGGTTGCCGAGAGAATGTAGTAGCACTCATGTGCAATCGGTATAATCTGATGTGGCAATTTGGTCATATAGTAAAACGGTACAAGTTATAGATATCCTTCATCTTTCAGTCCTCTCGCAATATCCTCTTTCATTTCCTCCATTAATTCGGAGTCCATCTCCTTAAATGTCATATGTCGATACAGAGGAGCATTTCGGAATGCGGTAATGGTATCCATGCATTCCATCAGTTGCTTGGATATTTCCTCTAAGGCACTTTTGTCCTCCGGGGAGACTACATCTAGCTTTCCGCTAATCTCATGGTATCTGCCCATCTCGAAAAGCTTCGCAAGGGCCTCTTGTTTGTCCATATAGTACTGAGCGTCTTCGACGTTGTTCTCCTCCATGGCCAGAAGGCTTAGGCTGTGAAATACCATGCTGCACATATGATAATGGGAGAAGAGCAGTTCTTCATAGAGCTTGTAGGCTTCCTTGGTATTGCCGCTCTTTTGGCAGAGTTCTGCCTGCTTGCGCTTCCGTTCGGGATTTTGCTCCGAATAATACGTTAGCATCTCCTCTGCCTTATCATATTCGCCTTTTCTTACATGATGCGCAAACAATAAGTCGGCAGCATAGTTGCGAATCTGTTCATCCGGACTGTCCAAAACACTGACAAGCCACCCGTGCAGGTGTTGTTCGTATTGTTCGTCTGCAATCTGCTTGAGAATATAGTGACCCTCCAATACGCTGGCAATCTGCCATTTCAGCATATCGCAGTTGGGGTACCGCCGGATCAACGCCTCGCCAAATGCGAAGCTCTTATCATAACTGCTCTGCTTGAGTCGTTGCTCCAGCTCTTGAACATAGGCAGTGATCTCCTCCGGGGTGAGTGTTTCGTGAAAGGAAAGTAACGTATCAATGTTGGTGCCTAACAATCTGGCAATGGGCGCCAACAGAGCGATATCGGGAAGTGTCTTGCCATTTTCCCATTTGTTAACCGCCGGTGCGGTTACCCCGAGGTGTTGTGCCATTTCCTCCTGTGTCATCTTCTTCGCTGTTCGGTATTCTCTTATCATATCACCAATCTGCATATCAAGACCTCCTTGCTGTCTGGATATATTATATCAAAAAGATGGGAGAGTTACTATTGAATATCGGTTTAAATGATGAGATAAATAATTAACGGGTGGTTAAGGGGGGAACGAGTCCCTTAGGTCAAGGTGGATGCCGCCGCCTTTTGATGATAAAACTACAGTATTCCATCATACTCCCCAAACATACTTTGAACAAAAGCCGGCCTTTTCAGTTCATCTTTCCACTCTGGCTTGAAGAAATAAGTTATAAAAGCACTTTGCAGTAATGCAGGGTGCTTTTTTCGTGGAGTTGACAGGGGGATTGCGGTTTGGTATAATATGCATATGGAGTGATTCGCCACTCCGACGGTCAATAGATCGTCAAAAACCGATACGGAACACGGCACAGGGTCATGTGGATTCGTCCTATGGAGGAAACCGTCTACATATCGGACATGTGATTTGAGGCTTCGGAGGTCTCGTGTTTAACATGGGTGCGAAGGTAGAGATCGACCTCTTCGGCGAAGAACTCAGCTTCGGAGGTCTCGTGTTTAACATGGGTGCGAAGGGCAACGACGAAGTCACTTAGAGGCAGCAAGGCTTCGGAGGTCTCGTGTTTAACATGGGTGCGAAGGAGACGAGCTGTGTAGCTCTGCACAGCTGGCGCTTCGGAGGTCTCGTGTTTAACATGGGTGCGAAGGACGAATCGTGCAAGAGATGCCCACAGGACGGCTTCGGAGGTCTCGTGTTTAACATGGGTGCGAAGGTCCTGATAAGCCTGATTTCCTCAAACCTGAGCTTCGGAGGTCTCGTGTTTAACATGGGGGCGAAGGTCAATGTACTTTTTCCTTTTTGCCGTATAGCCTCGACGGTCTTGTTTTTAACACGGTGCGAAGGTATACGAGTGTTTTTGAACGTAATGCTGTATTTTGAAGAACCCTCAAAAGAGTATTTTGCAAAGGGAATTTGTAATAAGTATTGAATTATACGGAACATAAGAGGAAGACATATGAAACTACAGCTGAAACATTTGGTACTGTTAGTGTTGGTCGTTCTCTCGCTTAGTGGTTGCTCGGCAGAAGGGACGGATATCACTATGCCCTATTCCAGCGACCAATATGCTACTGATGGTTGGACGAAGGACGACTTGGTTGCTCATTTTAAGGAACTCGGATTTACGAATATCGAAACCCGTAAGGTTGATATTGACTCCTATGAGCCGGACGAGATTTCCATGGTTGATGTTGACGCATTTATGTCTGAAAAGCTAACCGGGTTTAACAAGGGTGAATCCTTTTCTCCGTCCGAGAAGATCGAAATCACATACTTCGATTTTAATGACATCCTGACCGTTGAGAATTGCGAAGATCTTGCCAAGGTCGTGGGTGGGGAAGAGATTGACTACGAACTATTTGCTCGCAAATACGATAAAAAGCTTGTTAAGTTTGATGCTCATATTGTATACCTATCCTACTATATGAATTCCGCGACCAGCTGCGTGCTGGATGTCTGTGGTGGTGATAATAATTCCGATACGAAGGGTGTTGTCGAATTTAATATTGATTTTGACACAGTGGATATGGCCGACAAGTTTTATGATGGCTTTAAGCAAGGGGGTTATTCAGAGGGATGTAATGTGACGGTTGTAGGTAAAATCGATCATTCACAATCCGAATATCTAAAGAAAATAGCTTTGCGCGTCTCATTGTTTGATGTTGAAGGGAATGGAGAAATTTCTGATGAATCGTCTGCCGGTAACGACAGTTCTGAGGATGGCAGCTCCGCTACCCGTAATCCTGTCTCTTCCGGTAATAGCCCTGGGGATGAAGCCAAGGTGACTGTTCCCGTGAAGAGTGAATCCGAAGGCAATCTTGTCTGGGTACCCACCAATGGTGGGAAGAAGTACCACTGTCAATCCGGTTGCAGTAACATGGAAGACCCGATTCAAGTATCCATAGAGACTGCAGAGGATAACGGATATACACCTTGTAAACGCTGTTACTAACGATAAATGAATATTGCATCGGCGTCCCGGGTCCCACCCACCGCCGCTTTGAAACATGAACCGAAGGGAGTGCAACATACCAATGTCTGCGCTCCCTTTTTTGCTGGCCGGCCTGCGCATTGCTAGGCAGATACCCTCAAATTACTTTCAGACGGCGGTGGTTGAGTCAAACAATACTCCATTTTCACCTCGTCGTATACCTACTACCCCTTGTACTCCATAACCGACGTCCTACAACCGCCCATTCTCCGCTACAATTCACAACCTACACCCATCAAAGATAAACAGATCAAAATCCCCCTTCGCCGCTTCATACTGTTCCTGCGACTTGATGGTATATGCCACGGACAGCGCACCCATGATGTGGCAGAGTCTGCGGGATAGGTTGTTCCTGTCAATATGATTGTACGCGATGAAATCCGGTCGTGTCAACACATTGCTGATTAAGAAGCGCATTGCCAGAAGAGAGTAGTTCCCTCGATGCTTCGGATTGCGCTGGTAGTTCTCGCTGAGTTGACCGCGCATAACCTCCGGACGATGCTTGCGGTACCATGTGAGTGCCATGGGATGAAAGGACTCGATGCAATACGGTCCGACGTAGTTACGAAGCAGTTCATCTCCCAGCTCGCACACGCGAGTCTGCGGAACGTCCAGCTTGTACTCGATGATCAACGGCACCTTGCCGTTCACCGTCCTCAGAACCTCTGCGAAGGTGGGAATGGTTTCAACGGAGTGGAGGAGGCGCATGCTCTGTAGCTCCGATAAGGTGTACTCCCACACATTTCCCTCTACGCCGCACATACGCCTCAGGGAGGCGTCGTGGAACACCACAGGAACGCCGTCCTTGCTGAGCTGAACGTCCAGTTCGATTCCGTATCCCGCATCTACAGCGCGGCGAAATGCGGCAATGGAATTCTCCGGAATGCCGCCGTCGTTATCAAAGAGCCCACGATGGGCGTAGTGTCTTCCGACAAATGCATTTCGCTCCGGTTTACCAAACATTCGGGGAGCAATGAAACATAAGTACAGCAGCAGTAGAAATGCTGCTGTACCGAGAATACAATATACAATGGTCATAACGGTCTTCTTTCTGAAATGCTACGCAGAGTCCTGCGAATCATCATCAATCGTCTATATCAAAATTCTCTAAGAGGCTTGCCTTCTTCTCGGGGCGAGTATCTCCGTGCTTTACAAGGCTCATGGTGACAAATGCAAGTGCACTGAAGAATACCGCATACGGGAACAACGTCCGATAGGACACATGCTCCAGCAGAGCACCGGACAGAATCGGGGTAATAACCTGTGCCGCCATGGAGAAGGTGTAATAGTAACCGGTGTAACGTCCGATGTCGCTACCGGTACACATCTCCACAACCATGGGGAAGGAGTTGACGTTAATGGCCGCCCACGCAAATCCGATGATGCAGAAGAAAAATACCATGGACACGTGATATTCGTTGTAGCATGCAGCCACCAAGTAACTGAGTCCCAGCAGTGCAACACCAAGCAGAACCGTCTTCTTACGTCCCAGCTTGCCGGTGAGGAAACCGATGGGAATGTAACTGATAATCGCAGCCACGGTAGCTACCATAAGGCAATTGGCATATCCGCCGTTCTTCAACTCCCATACCTCTGTGGCATAGCGGGAAAATGCAGTGGTAACTGCGTTGTAAGCGATGTACCACAGAGCCACGGATAAGAGTAGGAAGATAAGACTTCGCTTAACATCCGGAGCTAATTTGGTTCGTACGGTTTCCGTAGCGGCGTTCTCGGTAACCTCGGTGTCTGCTTCCTCCGGAGGCATCAAGGCACGAAGCTTATTTTCGCGAATGGTTGCGAAGAGGATAAGAACCGTTGCCACCATAAATATGCCGATGGACAGGAATAGCGGAAAGTAGTTGGGACGATCCCCGTCACCCACCAAGAAACTAATCATGGCCAAGGCATACACACCACCTACGGCACCCATAAGGTTAATTACCGCATTTCCCTTGCTACGCAGGGGCTTCGGTGTCAGGTCGGGCATCAGCGCCACGGCAGGAGAGCGATAGAGACCCATGGAGATTAGCAGTAAGCCGAGAACAATGACGAACAACGGCAAGTTCCGGCTCTGATCCGCATGGGGCAGAATCATCAAGAATACCACTGCCAGCGTGGTTCCACCGAGAATAAAGGGCATTCGCTTACCAATAGGGGTATTTAGCTTGTCGGACAGTCCGCCGAACAGCGGAAGAAGGAACAAAGCCAGTACGTTGTCCGCTGCCATAATACCGCCGGTAACGGTATCACCCAGTTCGAAGGTATTGGTGAGAATCAAGGGGATGATGTTGTCGTACATTTGCCATAAGGCAGTAATGGACATAAATGCAAGTCCGATGAGTATGGTTCTTCCGTAGTTCAGCTTCATAGAGGCTCCGTCCTTTTCTAGAGTATATAAATCTATTTAGAGTATTATACCCCACGTAATGCGAAAAGGGAAGTAATATTTGTGTATTCGCCGTTGTTCGCATCCTCCACCCCTGCCCGGTTCCACCACCTGCCACTGAATACGACATGCTCGAAAGCTTCTGCGATGGTCGATTGCAGTGGCAGGTGGTGGAACCGGGCAGGGGTGGAGGATGCGAACAACACAGGGAAAAGATTATGCAAAAATATTTTAGATTCTCTATTGATAGTTCTGAGAAAGTGTAGGATAATAAACTTGTTGTTGTGACGATGTGATACACGACAGCGAAGAGAAGATTCATGTCGGGGGCGTCCGGCGGAAAGAGGATGAAGATGAACAAAAATGAGTTTTGCATGAGACCGCCTATGGGCTGGAACAGCTACGATTACTACGATACCACGGTAACGGAAGCGGAGTTCCGTGAGAATGCAGAGTATGTGGCGAAGAATATGAAGTCCTATGGTTGGGACTACGTTGTTATTGATATTGAGTGGTATTCCTATGACACCGGAACACAGCATCCGAAGTATCAGTACATACCCTTTGGCAAGGTGGAGATGGACGAGTACGGACGTTTGCTTCCGTGCCACGACAAGTTCCCTTCTTCCGCAGGTGGCAAAGGTTTGGCACCGTTGGCAGAGTATGTGCATAGCCTCGGCTTGAAGTTCGGTATTCACATTATGCGCGGTATTCCCCGTATGGCAGCGCATTTGCATCTACCGGTGCTCGGTACGGAGCAGACTGCCAATCAGATTGCAGACCCTTCTAACATCTGCTTCTGGAATCCGGATATGTACGGCTTGCGTCCTAACGAACCGGGAGCACAGGCCTATTATGATTCCATCTTTGCATTGTATGCGGAGTGGGGCGTGGACTTTATCAAATGTGATGATATTTGCCGTATGGATATGCCCACGGCACGTGAGGAGATTCGTATGCTGAAGGAGGCCATTGAGAGATGCGGTCGCCCTATGGTACTGAGTCTCTCCCCCGGACCTGCCATTATCAATGAGGCGTGGTGGTACGAGGAGCATGCCAACATGTGGCGCATCACCGACGATCTGTGGGACAAGTGGGAGTTGGTGCATGCCATGTTCGAGCGTTGTGAGGTATGGCAGAGTCATGTGAAGCCCGGTTGTTGGCCGGATTGCGATATGCTTCCCTTTGGTCAGCTTGGTAAGGGCTTCGGTCACGAGTGGACCTGCAATCTCACCAAGACAGAGCAGGAGACGTTGATGACCCTGTGGTGCATCTTCCGTTCTCCGTTGATGTTGGGAGCTTGCCCTGTGAAGTTGGACAATTGGACGCTGAGGCTTCTGACAAACGAGGGACTGCTTCGTATGCAGCAGTACGGTGAGAATCCCAGACAGTTGTGGAGAGATGCTGCCGGTGCGGCTTGGACATCCACCGATGAGGAAGTGGATCGACGCTATGTTGCGGTATTTAACTTCGAGACAGAAGCCGTTACGAAGACCGTAGCACTTCCCGGAGTAGAAGTGGGTGTAGCGTACGAAGCGACGGAGGTGCTTACCGGACAGAAGCTGGCTGTAGTGGATGGTCAGGTGACGGTAACTATGGAGCCTCACGGCGCAGTGGCACTTTGGATTGCAAAGGCGTAACGGAGCCGCAAGAAGCGGTGACGGATGTGGTCGCCAACATATCGAAATCGAATAATGATTCAAAATACCCCGGAAGTTCATCAGGTGTGAACAACCGGGGTATTTGCTTGATTCTACTACAGTAGAATGTCGTGCGTTTTCGCTTGGTATATCTTTCGTAATACTTAGTACAGTACTCTGGCCAGCCAGTAGAGAAATGTACAATTGCTTCTACGAGACAGAAGAGCAATGTATTCCTTGCAATCTTGACAGTGCAGAATGCCGGCCTGCACGGTTTCCTTCTCTGCGGTAAGCAGTATTGGCTGTTTGCCTCGGAAATGAATCTTCTTAATACCCAGTAGGCGTCGGAAGGTGTATTCCTTCGGAACCAAATTATCGGCAGAGGACAAGCAGTGGTCAAATACTTTGCCTTCCTCAATGCGGTCGAAGTTTCGGTAGCGGAAGCGAGGATCGTAATCGTCTACAATCTTACGCCATGCTGTTAGAAGAATCATATCGGTAATGTTCCTGTCAGCTATCTCCGGAGCTTCCTTTTGGCGTCGGTTGACCTCCATAAGCCAGTCAACCTTAGAACGATATACATGTAGTACAAAATCTAAGAACTGACGCAGGCGCGGTAACTTCCAATAAGTACAGTGAGGGGAAGCACACTCGCCCATGCACACAGAGTAGTTGGCATTGGAACAACCGAAATCGATATTGCCCAAGTCCATAGTGGATAAATCTTCGTAGATGAGGACATCGCTGTCGCACATAAAGCATTCCTCGATACCCTTCTCCTGCATAAATGCATACAGTGCAAAATGACGCTGGAAGCAAGTCAATTCGAATTCATAAGGAGCATCGGAAATGTGATTGTATACTTTGGCAAATTCCGCAGCCTCTTCGGTGCAGTAGTCGGAAAATGCATACCAATTGCTGACGAAGCCCTGATTGCTTTCGTCGCCTAGGAGAATTACATTTTTGTGACCGCATACCTTGCTTGCGTGTTGCAAGACATCGTATACATAGGCATCATCGCCCTTATGGAAGAAGATTACCGGACGTGCTCCGGCAAAATCTCGCTGTATCTCCGGACGAGGCGCACGCCGATTTGCTCCGAAGAATAAGTACAAGTACAGCGGATAATAAGCTGCCATATGACGATACGCCGACACATACCCGGGTTCGTAAAATGCCTGTACCGCAATTAGAATCACAAAAACCGCAGTGACGTCCGCCAGAATGCGGTTATCATGGGAAATCGGTTTCTTCCAGTCCAAAGTGATTACGTAATACAGGGTATAGCCCAGGAATATAGTAAGGGCCAATATAATAGGCGCGTATATACTTGTCCAAGTAATTCCCTGAGTGACTAGTTCATAAGGCACTAGGAGACGTCCGAAGACTGCCAAGTAATCCACGAGATAGTAGGCCACGTGGCCGGGGTAATTCTCGGGAGCAAATAATTTCTTAAACATATAGGGGATTGTGGCTTCGGTGCGATAATCAATCAAGGACATCAAATTACCGGTCTGGTACAATATACAGAACCCCAACAACAGAGCCACTGCCAGACGTACACCCCAGGTAGGGCTCTTCTGCCAAAGTCGAACAACGCAATACGCAGGAATCAGCAAGATTACGAAGTGGTTCATAATCAAAGCATACATAATTACCAACAGACCGCTGAACAGATAACGCCAACCGGTACGCAGGCGCAATAACATTAGCAACAATCCGCAGAACAGAACCGTGAATAGTTCCTTGGTGGGTTGTAGCAGTACAATGCCGTCCAGTAGGAACAATAAAGCAAAGGCGGCATAGGCGATTCTGTTTCGTACTTTTACTTGCGAAAGAATCAGTAGATATAGCAACGCAGATACACCGGCACCCGCCAACATGAAGGTACGGTATGTCATCTCTCCCAAATACGGCTTCAAGGAGAGGTACAATGCAGGAATATCTTTGTAAATGCCGGTGGCTTTGATGCGGTCGTAGAACAAGTATACAAATAGCAGGTTCCACAGAAGCTTCAGAGCACCCAACAATAGAATCTTGTAACCATGTCGTTCTCCGTGGAGAAAGGCCTCCTCGTCTTCGTCCGGTAATTCTTCGGTGGAGTCTGTCTCGGAAATGGACTCGGGCTCCGGAACTTCTGTGGCCACCGAAGGAGCAGCCTCCGGGGAAGAAGGGGGTTCTACAAGAGTAGAATCATTGCTTTCTACGGGTTCTACAGGTTCCTCGGGCTTGATTGCTGATATTTTAAATGGTCGGAAAAAAGAACTCATGCATTTCCTCCAAAGGTCATTTTAAAAGTCGTCCCTTCTATCATACCTTTTTTTCGTCCTTTTGTAAATGCCTTTTGTATGATTTTCCATGGTGTAATACCTTTGTTTGACTTGCAACTTTTGCAAAAACATAGTATTATGAAATGTACGAATATTCTTTTTTTATTGGGAGAGATTATGAAGAAGACGATTTGTTATATATTGCTATTGGCATTTGTATGTGCGATGATGGGCTGTGACGGCGGAGACGGAGAAGAAACGAAGGTTACACCTGCGGTAGAGACGCCTACGCCAACCGAATCGGTGGAGAGTACACCGACGCCCACAAGTGTTGAAGTACAGGTTACGCCGACTCCGGTGGTTACTACATTTCCGGAAGAGAATCTGACTCCGGGGGCACTTCCCACCACGGAAGTGACGCCGGATGTTACCCCCGGGGAAGAAATCTTGGTTCCTACGCAGCCGGTGCCCACAGAGGCAGTGGATATGGAGCCTACAGGTACGCCTACATGGGTGCCCACGCAAGAACCTATAGCCACTCCCACGGAAGAACCTGTAACGACTCCCACGGAAGCTCCGGTTGTCACACCTACTACGGGAGTTATTGAGTTGCCCTTTGTTCCATTTGAATAAATGATTGCGTTCTTCGCATAGATTTGATTATTTTGCACATGCTACTCCTATAAGACATCAGTGGAGGGGCATATGAAGAAGAGAGGAACACAGAGTATTGAGTTTCCGAAGGCGCCTTATATTATCGGGGAAGCTGCAGTAGCAGGGAAACTGGAAGGTGAGGGACCGCTGGGATCGTATTTTCATGAGGTGTGTCAGGACCCTATGGTCGGGGGAGATACTTGGGAAGAGGCGGAGAGCAAGCTCATCGGCAAGTCTACACAGCTGGCCCTCATAAATGCGGGGCTTGACAGAAGCAGTTTGGATATGATTGTGGGCGGTGATTTGCTGGCGCAACTTATGGCAACTTCTTTCGGAGTGGAGGAGATGAATCGTCCCTTCTTCGGTGTGTATGGGGCTTGTTCCACTATGGGAGAGTCGTTGACGTTGGCGGCTATGATGGTGGACGGAGAGTTTGCCGAGTATGTAATGGCAGTGACGTCCTCGCATTTTGCCGGCGCAGAGAAGCAGTTTCGATTTCCACTGGCATATGGTACCCAGAGACCGGCATCTTCCACTTGGACGGTGACGGGAAGTGGTGCTGTGATTGTCGCGGGAGAAGAAGCAGTGCAGAAGCATTCCGGAACGCCCGGTGTCAAAGTTCGAATTACCGGAGCTACCATCGGTAAGATTATTGATTATGGTGTTCAGGATTCCATGAATATGGGGGCGTGTATGGCACCTGCGGCGGCTGCGTTAATTGCGGCTAATTTTCGGGACTTCCGGAGAAGTGCGAAGGATTATGATTTGATTGTTACAGGAGACCTGGGTTCCGTGGGAAGTCGAATCTTGTGGGACATCATGGAGACTTGGGATTTGCCCATACAGAAGAAGCATTTTGATTGCGGAGTGGAACTTTTTGATCCGGCACGGCAAGATGTGCATGCCGGAGGAAGTGGTTGCGGTTGCAGTGCCATTACGCTTACCGGTTACTTGTTGCGGAAGATGCGAGAGGGCGTGTATCATCGGATTCTCTTTGTACCGACGGGAGCGTTGTTGTCTCCGGTAAGTTTTCATGAAGATTGCAACATTCCGGGGATCGCTTATGGAATTGTGTTGGAGACGCAGGAGTGTTAGTATGGGGGAAATGATGGACTATTTGCTTGCTTTTTTGGTTGGAGGGGGAATCTGCGCAGTTGTGCAGATCTTTATGGACAAGACGAAATTACAGCCGGGGCGAATTATGGTATGTGTGGTGATTACCGGAGCGTTGATCAGTGCCTTGGGCTGGTATGACGATATGAGAAGCTTTGCAGGTGCAGGTGCGGGGGTTCCGCTGCTTGGATTTGGCGATACTTTGTATCAGGGTGTCAAGTCTGCCATTGATGAAAATGGTGTGCTGGGGTTGTTTCAAGGCGGTCTGAAAGCAGGGGCCACGGGAATCTCCGCAGCATTGATATTCGGTTACTTGGCCAGTCTTGTATTTAAACCGAAGATGAAGAAATAATTGCGAGTAAGTTACAGAAGAGAGGAGAGAAGGTATGGCAAAAGTATGGGAGTTGTTGTGTAGCCAAGAGGATGTTCACGTGGCGTTTTTGGGAGGTTCTATTACGAAGGGTATCCTGTGTAGCAGGCCATACGGCGAAGTGTTTATTGCCGAGCTGAATGCGGAACGCCAGAAGCGCGGGATTAAGCTTGCCACGCACCAACGCATGGGTAGTGCGGGGTGTACGTCTCTCTGGGGAATGTTCTGTTTGGAAGAGATTCTGGTGAGACGGCCGCAACTGGTAGTGTTGGAGTACAGTGTCAACGATTACAAGGATTCCAAGCATCGCGAAGCATTTGAAGGCTTGGTGCGTCGTATATTGGCGGCAGGGGCGTTGCCGTTGGTGCTCATTTTGGTATCCCAGTATGATTATTCTTGTCGCAGTCATATGACCAAAATCGGAAATCGTTATGGAGTTCCGGTAGTTGATGCTGGGATTCAGCTTCTGCAGGGAATCGGAGAGGGGAGATACAGCTGGCAGCAGTATTCTTCCGACTACATACATCCGAACTTCTGGGGGCAAGAGTTTATCTTCCGTTGCTGTCGAGATGCGTTGATTGCATATGAGATGCCCAATGTAGCTTCGCTGCTGGATAATGAGCCTATGTTCTCTAAGAGATATGAGAAGTTCTATACCGTAAAGGGCGCAGAACTTACGGAAGCATCGCCTACTTACGAGATTATGTTCCGGGGAAATGAACTTCTTCTGTCCTACGAACGTACTAAGGAAGCTTGGACCGGTATGTTGGAAGTGCGGATTGACGGAAAATATGTAGATATGATTGATACCTTTGATTTTACTGCTTGGGGGAATTCCGTGGTAGAGTTTTTCTATGCGGGAGGACAGGGGAGTAGAGAAGAAGAAACAACCGACCTCCACCGTTTGACGTTAACGTACGTGCAACGGCAGAAGTCGGAGAAAGTCATTGTCTATGCAATCGGCTCGGTGCGAGAACTCCAAGTGCCTTGACCGATGAGTTGCTTTAACAACAGAATATATTCTTTGGCCGCTGCGGAAACGTAGCGGTTTCTTTTGAATGCCACGGTAATGGACTGGGTGGCTAGATCCGAATCCAACTTAAAATACGCCGGATGTTTCGCATAATTGCCGAATTTCATAAGGGTGTCCGGAATCAGTGTGGAACCGAGGCCTGCCAGTACCCAGTGAAATGCGGTTTCAATCTGATCTGCATAGAGTACGGTATGTAGGGTGGCACCACTGCTCTTGCACAGTTCATTTGTAATGGCATGAATGGTCTGGGTAGGAGACAAGGTAATGAAATCCAGGGTCGACACTTCCTGAGGAGGAATTGCCGGTGCGTCGAAAAAGGTATCGGTTTCATTTAGGATGTCTTCTGCCGTGAGACTGGCTTCCTTGTTGGCCTCGTAGAAGGCAGACTGTCGTGATACTGCCAAATAATAAGTCTCCGGTGCCAAGCGTGTCTTCGTACACGTCTGAATGTCAAAATCGGCAGTGTCGATAATAAAATCAATCAAACCGTTCTGCAATTGGTCTGTCAGCATTGCCAAAGATCCGGTGACCAGACGAAGTTCGATTCCGGGGTATGTCTTACGGAACTCTGCCAGACTTCTGGCCAGCAGGCAGGAGGCACAGAAAGGAGAAGTGCCGATAGTAAGGGTACCGGAACGAAGGTTGTGCATGTCCGCCAGTTCCGCATTCAAATCATCCGTTGCCGTCTGGATACGATTGGCCGCCCGAAGGAACGCCTCGCCGGCCTGGGTGATGCCAAAGGGTGTTGTACTTCGGTCGAAGAGGATTACACCCAGTTGATCCTCTAAGTGTTTGATAAACTGGCTGAGTGCGGGTTGTGAAACATACAATCGTGTGGCAGCTTTGCTGAAATTGCGCTCCTCTGCCAAAGTTTTTACATAGAGAATCTGTTGTGATGTCATAGGGGCCTCCAATCTGGGGATAAAAAGGTCTGTATATAGGGAACTGCTAGCAAAACACTCTCAGTGAAAGCCCTTTGCTAGCAGTCCCCTGCGCGTAATATAAAGAGGAAAAAGAAAATCAGCGAACGGAAGTCAGCGGAGCAGTGCCGGACATCAGCTCTTTTCCGCGTACAGCTAACAGTTCGGATACAGAGACAATCTGGTAACCATCAGCCATAAGTTCGGGAATCATATCACGAACTGCTTCTACGGTGAAGGAGTAGTTGGCATGCATCAATACGATGTCGCCGTCCTTCAGATTGCTCATAACCTTGTTGTATACGCTGTCATAAGTTCCGCCGTTCCAGTCTGCACTATCAACGCTCCAGTTAATCAATGGAGTCTTTACAGTGAACTGTACGGTCATATTGGAGCTGCCGTAAGGCGGTCTTACCAAGTATCTTTCGACACCGGTAATGGACTCCAACAAAGCACGAGTCTTCTCAATCTCGTTGCGAATACCATCTTCATCAAGCTTTGTAAGGTAAGGATGAGACCAAGTATGGTTACCAAGCTCAGAGCCTTCTTCAACAACACGCTTAACTACGGATTCGTATGTGGACTTGTAATTGTTGCCCCATACGAAGAATGTTGCATGTGCACCATTCTCCTTCAAAATATCAAGAAGCTCATCATAATACTGGGTCGGACCGTCATCGAAAGTGAATGCAACCAATTTCTTATTCGGGTCAATCCAGGAAGTATCTACATTGGAAGTATCCCACGGAACCATCAATGCCTCGGTAGGAGTGGGTTCCGGTGTGGAAGTAGCAGTAGGCTCCGGAGTGCTGGTAGGCGTAGGAGTTGCTGCTTCGGTAGGAGTCGGTGTGGGAGAAGCAGAAGTATCCTTCTTCTCTTCAGAACAACCAACCAACAATAAACATAACAAAAGTAATAATACGAAATAGGACATCTTAGTTGACTTCTTCATAATTGTATCCTTTCTTAAATAGAAACAAGAACTGTTTCTGTTCAAGTACTTCCTACAGTGTCAGTATAGCAGATAAAATACAATAAGGGAAGTACGTTTTATCATATACATATTATAAGCATCGGCTTATGATATGTCAAGAGTGTCTGGGAGAACAACATGTATGCCGATTACATCTGCTTCTTCACAATGGAATATTCATCTCCGTAGCGAAAGTACGGGCACTCCCAAGTACGTCCGCTCATAAAATGAGCCATCTCGTCCTCGTCGAGATCTTTGCCACATGTATAGCACTCATAATCGTCATCGTATTCATAATACATGCAATAATCGCAATTTGCAATAGTTTTCATGTTCTAATCATCCTCTACTTCCAGCAGAAGGCCGGGATGAAGCGGACAGTTGACATTCAGGTCGGCGGGCAGGATATGTTTCGTGTCCTTAGTTCCGCCATTATTGAGTGCCAGTTCGCTTTCGGTCTTCAACAGGAATACCTTGGTTTCTACTTGCAAGCAACTTGTGGTAGCAAGTGCACCGGATTCGGTACACAGAACTACTTTCTTATGACATGTACAATTTTGATAGGGAGCAGTACCCTTGGCGAAGATTTCGTCCACTACAC
Source organism: Lachnospiraceae bacterium (assembly GCA_045546575.1). GTDB lineage: Bacteria > Bacillota > Clostridia > Lachnospirales > Lachnospiraceae > ISDg. Next base: position 164,955 of record JAZQDC010000021.1, read on the forward strand.
AATCTTCGGCTTCGTACTGATCACAGAGACCGGGAACAGCCAGATTACCACACTTAGAACATACCGTAGCGGTAACAATGGATGCCGGCATTGTGAAACCGGATTCTTCGCAACCCATCAACTTGTGCACGTCCTCCATGATGTTACGCCACAGATAGCGGTAGTAGTTGGAGTCGGTCTGCGAGAAGTTGTTATCGAAGCCGGACCAAATAGCAGCACAGTAGTACGGTGTGTAGCCTGCGAACCACAGGTCGAAGTTGTCGTGAGCCGTACCGGTCTTGCCGGCAACAGGGATATCCAAATCGGTGAAACGACACTTGGTACCGGTACCGATCTTTGTGGTATCGACCATGGCATCCGTAAGCAAGTATGCAGTAGAAGACTTCATAACCTGCGTGGACTTCGTCTTATTATTAATCAAAATCTGACCGTCAATGGTCTTAATCATGGTGTAGTAGCGAGGTTTATTATATACACCTTCATTTGCGATGGCAGAGTAAGCTGCGGTCATCTCCAGTACCGAACAACCGGTAGACAGACCACCAAGTGCCAAGGAAATGTTGTAGTCGGAGATTCCGTCGCTGGCGTCCGTATCCAACTGAGAGAAGCCAAGCTTCTTCAGATAGGAAATGGCCGTCTTAGGGGTTACTGCTTCCATGCATCGAACTGCAACGATATTCATGGAGTGGTAGATACCTCTACGAATGGACTGTAGACCTTCGAAGCCGGTCTTGTACCAGTTGGTAACCTTGGCATCGGTATCCGGATACAAGTAATAGGAATCGTCAAATGGACTGGCTAAGGTAAAACCGCAAGTATCGATGGCGGGAAGGAAAGCAGCCAATACCTTGAAGGTAGAACCGGCCTGACGGTAAATACCGCTGGCACGATTCAAGACACGTTTACCGGTCTTCTCACCACGACCGCCGTATTGTGCAATGACATTTCCGTTGTCGGGGTCCATAATAACCATGGCAGCTTGGGGTTGAAGCGTAATGGTACGAGATTCCTGCGTGGTATATTTTACGCCCGGATAGCGAGCTTCAAAATCCTTCTGCTTTGCAGCGATGAAAGCATCCAGTTTGTTATTCAAATCCTCAGCACTCTTAGAGTATACGCTAATCCCCTTGTTGCCGGATTCGTGGTAGTAAATCTTATCAGAATCCTTGTAGTCCGCATAGTAGGAGAGAAAATCCGCCAAGTGGTAGTGTAACGCATCGCCGGTGGTTCCTACTATGGAAAGTGCATAACCCTTGGAAAGTTCATAATAAGATCCTTTACCAACCGCAGGGAAATTCTCTTCGTTGGTAAAATATCCATCCACAATCTCTTGGATTGCAGGGTCTTGTGTGGAGTAAATCTGTAGACCGCCGCTATAGAGCATACGGTTGGCATCATAAGAAGAGTACCCCATCTCTTGAAGGTCCGTAAGAACCTGTTCAATCAATTCATCCACAAAGTAAGAATACTCGGTACTGGTGGTCTCTTGAACGATCTGATCCTGCATCTCGATACGAACGTAGACATCCTCGGAATCCGCAATGGCAGCATCGTACTCTTCCTTAGTACAGAAACCGTTGTTGTAGAGGTTGTTCAAACAGTCCAAACGACGACGGGCATTGTCCTCGGGATATTTCAAGGGATTCATATATACCGGGGAATAGGCGATGGGCGCAAGAACCGCCGCCTCGGAAATGGTCAGCTCCCCAACGGTCTTACCGAAGTAGGACATGGCTGCCTTCTGAATACCATAAGCACCGTTTCCGAGATTAATTGTATTCAAATAATACTCCAAAATCGTACCCTTGGACAGACGACCCTCCAACTGAATGGCAAGGTACTGCTCTTGAAGCTTACGAACGACCTTATCAATGTTACTGGATTCATTACCACCGGAGAAGACCTGATTCTTCAACAGCTGCTGGGTAATGGTACTGGCACCGTAGTCCAAACTCTGTTCTTTGACAACGGAAAATGCAGCACGGAAGATACCGCGAATATCGATACCGCTATGCTGATAGTAACGCTCATCTTCCAAGGCAACGAAGCAGTTTGCTACGCCCTCGGGAATCTCGTCAATACTTACGTATTCGCGGTTGGAACCGGCACCGGCCAATTCGATACATTCGGTACCGTCTGCATAATAAATGGTTGACGGGTAACTGTCAGGTACCACATTGATGGAGTCGATGCTGGGAGATGTCTCGATGATTCCCAAGTATGCACCATAAGCCGCAAAGCAACCTACAACCATGCAGAATGCCAGAGACACCAAGGCAATACGATACAGAAGCACTCGTAGGAAGGAACGAATCCTTCGGGTAGACGACCGAATCTCTTTTTGTTTCTTAACTATATTGTAACGTCCGTAATTCATGATTCCCCTCCAAAATTTCAAGGTTTACTCACATAATATAATCCGGCGAATTCGCAGAATTAAAAATTGAACCCAATTCTCCATAATATAAATACAGTATAACATCTTTCCGTGGCTTTGTAAACCTGCGGGGGCTCAGTCAAATGTTAAGTTTTCCGCCGATTTTGTAATAAAGTTTTGAACTTTCTGTGTAATCGTCGAAAAATGGTATTCGCATGTGCTACAACAACATAACTTCCCCATCGATAATGGCGTAGAGTACGGGATCATTCTTCTCGATAATTGCTTTGCCTGCGGTAGCCTCTTGCATGGCGGCTTCGAAGGAAGGCAGTTCTTCCGGAGGAAGCAGAAGTTCTGCTGTAACAATATCGGTATAGTCCGTAGAGAGCACCGGGTAACTACCGGAGCCTGCCAAGTACAGAAGCTTGCCAACACCGGTGTAGTCCGTCTGTACTTTTACGGGAACGGCAGACTTCTGTTCGGCAATCTGACAGTGGCGGAGTCCTTCGGTTACGGCTGCTTGATATGCCCGAACCAGTCCGCCGGTACCAAGCAAAATACCGCCGAAATAGCGGGTTACCACGACACAGACCCCTTGGAGTCCTTGCCCCAGTAAGATATCCAGCATGGGACGACCGGCCGTGTGAGGCGGTTCCCCGTCATCGCTACAACGGGTAATCTCTCCATGTTCGCCTACAATCATGGCAGAGCAGTTGTGTCTGGCGTCCCAATATTGCTTCTTGACGCGCTCGATAAATGCCTGGGCCTCTTCTTCGGTAGAGACAGGAGCCACAGTTGCGATAAAACGGGAGCGTTTTTCCACAATCTCTCCCTGACCGCCCTGAAAAATAAATCGTGTAGGTGAAGCCATAAATCCTCCGTGTATCTTGACAAATTTGCTACTTATGATAAACTTACTATGTGTGCGTGTGCCGTCTTATTGTTACGGCAGATTCATTGAAATGAATTGGTTTCTTTGTTGTACACGTAGTTGATGGTTGCCAGCTTGCGGCATACGGTTTCGCGGTCTGCATTTTCTGCATCGCAGAATTGCTCCAGAGAAGCGTATTGGTCTCTGAGTTTGGTATTCACGTAACTCAGAAGAATAAAGGGATCGGAAGGCAGTGCCATAGGTACACCTCATTTCTGTTTTTTCTGTACGGGCTATTGTAGCATACTTTTTTGAAAAATACAAATGCGTTGTATGAGGGATATTCATGGACCTATTTGACTATATGAGAGAACATACGAAGGAGAAGGACGCACCCCTGGCGTCGCGTATGCGTCCCCGCACCTTGGAGGAGGTGGTGGGACAGGAGCATATCATCGGCAGGGATAAGCTGTTGTACCGTGCCATTAAGGCAGACCAGCTACGCTCCGTTATCTTCTACGGACCGCCCGGAACCGGTAAGACTACTTTGGCCAAGGTGATTGCAGGGACTACCAAGGGTGAGTTTCGACAGGTGAACGCCACAAGTGCCGGCAAGAAGGACTTGGAGGAGGTCATTACCGAGGCCAAGCAGGTGCAGGCTATGGGTGGAACCAAGACCATTTTGTTCATTGACGAGATTCATCGATTTAATAAGAGTCAGCAGGATTATTTGTTGCCTCATGTGGAAGACGGGACGGTCATTTTGGTAGGTGCCACCACAGAGAATCCGTACTTTGAAGTAAATGGTGCTTTGATTTCCCGTTCCATTGTATTTGAGCTGAAGCCCATTACCAGGGATGATATTATGGGACTGCTTCGGCGCGCCATGACCGATAAGGAACGAGGACTCGGAAATTACAATGCGGAGATTTCCGAAGAGGCATTGCTGTTTATTGCGGATGTAGCCAACGGAGATGCCAGAAGGGCATTGAATGCGCTGGAGTTGGGTGTCCTGACGACGGATCCCGGTGCGGACGGCAGGATTCGCATTGATTTGACGGTGGCGGGAGAGTGTATACAGAAGCGAGTGCTTCGATACGATAAGACCGGAGATAACCACTACGATACGATTTCCGCGTTTATTAAGAGTATGAGAGGTTCCGATCCGGATGCGGCCATTTATTATTTGGCCCGGATGTTGTATGCCGGAGAGGAAGTAACCTTTATTGCAAGGCGTATTATGATATGTGCCGCGGAGGATGTGGGAAATGCGGATCCCCAGGCGTTGCAGGTTGCCGTTGCGGCGTCCTTGGCGGTAGAGAGAGTCGGTATGCCGGAAGCACAGATTATCCTGTCACAGGCGGTGGCGTATGTGGCGTGTGCGCCTAAGAGCAATGCGGCGGTGGAGGCCATCGGAGCGGCTATGGAGACTGTGGAGAGAACCAAGACTCCGCCGGTGCCGGTGCATTTGCAAGACGCTCACTATGGCGGTGCGGCGAAGCTGGGGCATGGAATCGGGTATCAATATGCGCACATTTTCCCGAATCATTATGTGGATCAGCAGTACCTGCCGGATGAACTGAAAGGTACGAGATTCTACGAGCCCGGAGACTTGGGGTATGAGAAGAAGATGAAGGAATGGATGGAGTATATTCGAAAGTAGATATAGAATTGAGTTGGAGGTAAGATTATGAAGAAGCGATTTCCGCAGATTGTTGCCATTGTTACATTGGTATTGATTCTTATATCTGTAGTGATTACCTTTGTGGGAGCATTTATGGATGGGGAACTGGGACAAGCACTTTTGTTCGCAGGAATATTCTGCTTTGTGGCATTTGCTATTTTCGGTTGGATTTTGATTGCTGTATTCAAGTGGGTACATAAGGATGCCGAAGCAAATGAGAAACTCTTAGAGAGTGAGCAGGAGTAACGTCGTAACATTATATTTCGAAGCTTTGTCGGATATTTCTTGAATGTCCGGAGATAATATATTAAGCTTACACATTAAGAAAAGTGTCGCGTATGGCGGCAAAGAGAAAGGAAGATACGATTATGAGTTTGTTGGAACAGTGGAGAGATGAGGCGTACAAGAAGGACATGAACACGCAGGAGGGGCAGCTCTTCTGGGGGAATTATTTCGCAGTTGAGAAGGGCGTGTATGAACAGCTCTTGGCAGAGCCGGATGTAGAAGTATGCGGTACCGTTAAGGAGCTTGCGGAGAAGTATGACATGAGCATTTCTCTGTTTACCGGTTTCCTTGATGGTATCAATGACAGCTTGGTAACCCCCAATCCCATTGAGGAGATGACGGAGGATACCGTGGTAAGCCTTGCATTTGACAAGGAGAAGTTGTACTACAACATGGTTGAAGCACGTGCGGACTGGTTGTATGAGCTTCCGGCATGGAAGAACATCTTGGATGACGCCAAGAGAAAGGAATTGTTCCTTGCCCAGAGAAAGTCGGGAACTATCGTAAATGAGAAGAAAGTAGGACGTAATGATCCGTGCATATGCGGTAGTGGTAAGAAGTATAAGTTCTGTTGTGGTAAGAAGGCATAAGCAGTTGTAAGGAGTTATGGAGGCGCAATGAAGAGGCAGATGCGTTATGACAATCGGATGACCACCCGTTACCGTTCGGGAACAAGACGGGCGAAGAGACGACAGCAGTTGATCTGTGCCCTGGCGGCACTGGTAGTGTGCGGTCTGGTGAGCATAGGATATTATGCGCTGGCGTCCAGAGATTCCGAAGAGAAGAACCCCGGAGTGCAGGCAACTCCCACGGTGGAGGCGAATTTGCCGGGGCAAGAGGCCAACTCTCAGGCGACCCTCCATAACTTATATACCGATGCGTATCGGGAAGGGCTCTCCGAGGATGATATCTGGATGGAAGACTTCGAGGATACGAGAGAACGTACAGACGTGAAGGCCATGTATCTGACCACGGATGTGATCAATCGAAAGTTTGATTATGTTCTGGAGTTGTTGGATACCACGGAACTGAATGCTGTAGTTATCGATATCAAGAACGATGATGGGTTCATTACGGTACAGACGGATTCGGAATTGTTGAACAGCATGACCAATACCAACGTATTGTTGAATAATGCTGAGAAGGTTATCAAGACGTTCAAGGAGCATGATGTATACCTGATTGCTCGCGTAGTGTGTTTCCGAGATATTCGCTCTGTGCGAAGCAACGAAAGCTACGGCGTGAAGATGAAAGACGGCACCTTGATGAAAGACAGCAGCGGTTATACGTGGATGAATCCCCTCAATGAAGAAACGTGGGAATACCTGACCGAAGTGGGAAGACAGTGTGTTGCCATGGGATTTGATGAGGTGAACTTTGACTACTGTCGATTCTCTACGGACAGCAAAGTAAAGGAAGCCGATTTTGGTGTAGAGGAGCTGACTACGGAGATTAAGTACAATGCCATAACCGGTTTCGTAAAATACGCATGTGAGCATTTGAAACCTCTAGGTGCCTTTGTATCCGTAGATGTATTCGGCGTTGTACTCAGCAGTGAAATCGATGCTGCTGCCGTTGGACAAGACTATGCGACCATGTCAAGCTATTTGGATTACATTTGCCCTATGGTATATCCGTCTCATTATGGCAGAGGGTATTACAATCTTCCGGTACCGGATGCGGCACCGTATGAATTGATCTACAACGCTATGTTAGACTCCAAGGATTCGTTAAGTCTGAATGTAGCGAAGGGACGATGTGCAGATGTACGCCCGTGGTTGCAGGCATTTACCGCAACATGGGTAAGGGGGCATATTGATTACGGTCCGAAAGAACTTCGTTTGCAGATTGATGCGACGTATGATGCCGGATATACCGGATGGTTGCTGTGGAATGCTGCAGGGGCGTATAGTACGTATAAGGACGGGTTGCTACCGCAGGAATAAGGAGTCGGGGGACTCTTAGTAACAATCGAGGAAATGACAAATATGCGTGGGAAAATGAAGAAATTTATCGGGGCGGTAGCGGTACTGTTCGTTGCCGCCCTGTTTGTAATTGTGTTATGGAACGGGAAGTTTCTGGTGGGAGCCTTGCTTTCCTATGCGGAAGATAACCGTAGTATAATCGTAACAATTCTGTTGGCACTCTTTGTGGTGAAGGGCTGCTCCGGACTGTTGTTATACAGCGTGTTGGTGTTTGCGACGGGGTTGATGTTGCCGCTTCCTTGGGCGATTGTGGTGAATGTTGTGGGGACAATCATTTGCTTCTCGATTTCTTATCTGTTGGGACGTCGTATGGAAAATGAGCGTCTCGAAGAGATGTTTCATCGCCATCCGAAGCTTGCAAAGTATATAAGGGGCAATGGAACGGGAAAGCAGTTGGTGTGCTTTTCGCTTAGAATGGCCGGAATCTCTGCGGAAGCTACCGGAATCGTGTATGGGTTGATGCGTACATCGTATTCGGAATACATATGGCCATCGTTAATGGGGGTAGCACCGGGTATGTTGTGTGTTACGGTGGCAGGTTGGCTTAGGGATGTACACTCCCCGTGGTTTTGGATTCTGCAAGGGACGAATCTGCTATTTGTTCCGCTGGGAATATGGGTGTTGACACGCAAGGGAAGCAGAGAAAAATATGAGGAGTTGCAACCTGAGGATGTAGTTGTTGAATGATGATATACAAAGGTGGGAAATAATGAAGGACAATGAGAGCAGCAAAGTTCGTATCTTTGCGAATAATACCTATGCCGTAAGGACGGTGTGGGAAAGTAGTAAGAAGCGCGTAATACATACGGCACTGAACTCAATTATCGGTTACGCAGAATGGATATTTATGAGTATATTCTTTCTGCGTTTTGTGATACATGCCATTGAGACAGAAGCACCGTTCGCAACTATAATGGTGTTTATCGGCATCTGTTTTGCAGTATTTGCGTCACTTTCCATGTACTCCAGCTATCTGAATGCGGTACTTATTCCGTACACCGACAACAAGATTTACCGTTGCTTGTATAGAAAATTATATGCAAAGGCGAGAAACGTGGAATTGCGTTGTTTTGAGGACGCGGAGTTTTATAACAGGTACACGATGGCGTTGGATGGATCCGCACAGAAGATGACCAAATCGGTGGAAATTTTCTTTCAGGTAATCTTCGGAGTTATGGCCGCCGCCGCTGCATTCTGGTCGATGTTCTCCATTGATCCGTATTCGGTGCTGTTTGTTATCTCCCCCATTATCGGTAATTTTGTCTTCGGTGGATTGATGAACAAGATATGGGGCGGACGTTATGTGGATACCGTGAAGAATAACCGTAGGGCAGAGTATGTGAATCGTGTCATGCATCTTGCGGAGTATGCCAAGGAGATTCGCTATTCCAGCATCCATGAACTTATGATGAAGCGTTATGCGGAATCAGTGGAAGGAAATCGCGCCGTTGCGGACAAGTATGCAAAGCGTGCAACCATCTACACGTGGGCACAGAATGTGACTACCTTTGCACTGGTTTTTGAAGGTATTATGATCTATGCGGCGTACCGTACCATTGTGTCCAAGACTATGGGACTTGCGGAGCTTGCGATTATGTTTACCGCCATGTCAACCTCGTCGTGGATACTAATCGGTATGTTCAATAATATTGTGGAGGCTATGAAGAACGGACAGTTCCTTGAGTACTTCCATACATTTATGGAGTACGAGGAGAAGATCCCCGAAGATCAGGACGGTTTGATTCCCGAGGAGAAGGTTCGTTCTATTGAGTTTAGGAACGTATGTTTTGCGTACAAGGAAAATGAACCCGTCATAAACAATCTCTCCTTCAAAATCGAGGGAGACAAGGTGTGCGCTTTGGTAGGTCACAACGGCGCAGGAAAGTCCACCATAATCAAGTTGTTGTTTCGTTTGTATGACCCTACCGGCGGTGAAGTTCTTGTAAACGGAATTAATATCAAAGAGTATAATCTGAAAGCATATCGTAGATTGTTCTCGGCGGCATTTCAGGATTACAAGGTTATGGCAATGTCGGTTAAGGATAATGTACTTATGGGCGCCAAGTTTGAACAACCCGACGAAACCGCAGAGCGTGCGCTTCGGTGTGCAGGTGTATGGGAGAAAGTTCAGACCCTTCCCCAAGGAATGAACACCATGATGACACGGGAGTTTGACAGTGATGGAGCAGTACTTTCCGGCGGTGAACAACAGAAGATCGTTGTTGCCAGAGCATTTGCTCAGAAAGCTTCCGTGAAGGTATTTGATGAACCTTCCTCAGCGCTGGATCCCATTGCCGAATATGAACTTTATCGTGGGATTATGAATGAGAGCAAAGGGCACATTACCCTATTCATTTCTCATCGTCTCTCGTCCGTGAAAGATGCAGATACGGTATATATGCTGGAAAATGGTGCAGTGATTGAGCAAGGAGACCATAAGTCCCTAATGGCTCAGAAGGGCAAATACTGCGAAATGTTCACCAAGCAGGCGCAGAACTATCTTGCCGACGAGAATTACGGAGAGGAGGCGATGGTATGAACACTGAGAAAAAGGGATTCGGAAAAACACTCCGCGATAATCATTTTCTATTCAGACTCTGCTTCAAAGCTTCGCCGATGTATGTAATTCTTACGTTGATTGAGATTGTACGCAACGAGTTGGTTGTATTTTTGGAATTTACCTTCGGCTTGAATTATGTCTTGGAGTGTGCCGAATTCGGCAGACCCTTTCGAGAAGCGGCAATGTTTCTTATCGGTCTGTTGACTTTTGTTGTGCTTGGTCTGCTGTTCAACGCCTATCTCTATCAGAAGATTCAGCAGAAGGAAGAGCCGAAGATAAAGCAAGCAATCAAGGAAATGATGTATCGCAAAGCGAAAGAGATTGACCTCGCATGTTATGACGATCCGGAGTTCTACAACAACTATGTGCTTGCCGTATCCGAAGCGGAGAACCAAGTAAATCGTATGTTTGGAATGTTGTCTTGCGTGCTGACCGGATTGACGTCTATATTGTTGTCCGGTGCTTTCTTTATCGGAAATGACCCGGTTTCGTTCATATTTATTGCGGTATCCTTTGTGGCTTCTTTGGTTTCCGGTAAGGCACTCAATAAACTGAATTTTGAGATTCGCAATGAGAAAAATCCGCAGGAACGAAAGCTAGGTTATGTGAATCGTGTGTTTTATTTGAATGATTACGCGAAAGAAGTTCGACTCAACACAGAGGTTTCGGAGGAGCTGTTGAAGGACTTCGATGAGACCAACGATAAGGTACTTGCAATTGACAAGAAAAACGCTGTGAAGCGTTTTGGGCTAAGCTTCTTCAAGGATTATGTGTGCAACAATTTTCTTATTGACGTAATCTACATGGTATATCTAGTGTACAGTGCCGCGGTACTTCATACAATCTCGTATAGCAATGTTGCGGTAATGAGAAGTACGGCAAATCGTATGAAGAATCGTATGAGACAGTTCTCCGATGTATTTCCGAGAATGCAGGAAATCAGTCTCTATATTGATGAAATGCAGAGATTCCTCGGCATTGAACCGAAGATTATCAGTACAAAAAGGCGTGTACTTCCTGAGAAACCTACGGAAATCGAGTTGCGAAACGTGTCTTTCGGGTATAACGAAAAGAATGGTTATATTCTCAATAATGTTAGTATGACAATCAAACCCTATAGCAAGATCGCAATTGTGGGTTATAACGGTGCGGGTAAAACCACGCTTATTAAACTGATTATGCGACTTTATGACCCGAATGAGGGTGAGATTCTCCTTGACGGTGTAAATATCAAAGAATACGATGTGGAGGAATATCGTAGAAAGATCGGAACGGTATTCCAAGACTTTAAGATATTCGCTGCAACGGTGAAGGAAAATGTGCTGTTGGACTTCGCAGAGAACGGCACTGACGAGGCAGTGAAGAATGCCATTGAAAAGAGTGGATTTCGCGAGCGGATTGAAACGCTTTCCGATGGGCTTGAAACCAATCTGACCACTGAATTCGAAGAAGACGGTGTGAATCTCTCCGGCGGTGAAGGACAGAAGCTGGCAGTGGCGAGAGTCTTCTATAAGGACGCAAACTTGATTATTCTTGATGAACCGTCCAGTGCGCTGGATCCGATTGCAGAGTATCACCTCAATCATTCCATGCTTACGGCAGCAGAACATAAGTCTGTGGTATTCATTTCGCATCGTCTCTCTACAACCCGAATTGCAGACCGAATCTATATGCTTGAGAATGGCAGAATCATTGAAGAGGGAAGTCATGCGGAGTTGCTCGGCTTCGGTGGCAAATATGCGGAGATGTGGAGAGTACAAGCGGGACAGTATATGTGCTAGAGGAGTAAACGGGAGGTGTGTTATGATTCGAGTAGCAAAGACTGAAAATGGTATGGTACGGGGGATAGAAGCTGCTGATCCGAGAATTACGGCATTTAAGGGGATTCCCTATGCGGCACCGCCGGTGGGGAAGAATCGTTGGCGTGCGCCACAGCCCTGTGAACACTGGGAAGGAGTGCGAGAAGCGTATCGTTTTGCCCCGATTTCGGTACAGGATACGCCGGGACTGGGGACCGACATTTACTGTAGAGAGTGGCATGTGGATCCGGAGATTCCCATGAGTGAAGATTGCTTATACCTAAATGTGTGGACAAGTGCGAAGAGTACCGAAGACAAGCAGCCGGTATTGGTATGGTTCTTCGGTGGAGGCTTGCAGTGGGGCTATCCTGCGGAGATGGAATTCGATGGGGAGCGCCTGGCGCGCCGAGGAGTTGTGGTTGTAACGGTGAATTATCGAATCAATGTATTTGGATTCTTGGCACATCCGCAGTTGACGGCGGAGCAGCCGGAGGCACCGACGAATTTCGGATATCTGGACCAGCAGGCGGCAATTAAGTGGGTGATTCGAAATATAGCCGCATTTGGCGGTGATCCGAAGAATATTACCATAGCGGGACAGTCGGCCGGTGGAGGCAGCGTTCTAAGCCAGGTGGCCTGTCCGGCGAATCAGGGATTGTTTCAGAAGGCAGTGATTATGAGCGCCATGATACGAAGTCCCTATGATGGTCCGTCGGTGGGAATGCCGGAACCACTGGAGAGTGCGGAGAAGAACGGAGAAGAGTTCTTTAAGTTCCTGGGTGTCTCAAGTCTTGAGGAAGCCAGAGCTATAGAAGCCCTTCCGTTATTGTGGAAGTATAGTGAGTACGCACAGACTCATCCGCGGATGTTCTCAGTGCTGGATCATCGATTCTGTGTAGGAGATCCGCTGAGATTATTGATGGAAGGAAAATGTGCGGATGTTTCGGTGATGGCCGGTTGTACGGGGGACGAATTCCCGAGTTTCTTGGAAGCGGAATCCACGGATGAATACAAACAAAAGGTCGAGAAGATATTCGGTGCCGATGCGGAATATTTTATGAAACTAGATGAAGCACAGGAAGTCTATGAAGGGCATTATGCCAAGGCAAACGGTATCGATTGCACTGTTAGAGCGATATTTGGTGGCTGTAAGAAGAATGGTAGCAAGCAGAACTATTACGCTTATCGTTTTGAACCGGACATTCCCGGCTGGGATAATCCCGGAACGTTTCATTCGGTAGACCTTTGGTTCTTCTTTGAGACATTGGCAAAATGTTGGCGACCGTTCAAGGGGCGTCACTATGATCTTGCGCGTCAGATGTGTAACTACTGGGCGAATTTCATCAAGACCGGTGATCCCAACGGTGTGGATGCGGATGGTACTCCTATGCCGGAATGGAAGCCTTACACGAAAGAGCATCCGGCGGAGATGTTATTCACCGGGGATGGCGCTGTGGCTACGGAAGAAGAGACGGAATATACGAGATATTTGGTGGATGTGATTAGGAAGAAAATATAGTTTGAAGGGTATCGGAGATGTTTCGATACCCTTTTTCATTACATTGACTTGATTGGGCATTGATGCTATGATGAAAATGTGTAAATGCAGAAAGAGAATGAGGCGGACATATCGGTGATGGGATTCGTCCCTCCGAACGCAGGAAACTGAAATTGAAGTTGACGGTGTGGTGGAACAACGGTACTGGATTACTTTGAAATCACAATAAGGAATTTCGGCCGTTCGGTCGTATAAGTAGTAGAAGGATTCACATAAGACGCAAGTCGGGAGGTACGTCATGGATAACGGTGCAAGTAGCTACCGCCGTTTTCTGGATGGGGACCGGGAAGCCTTTGACGAGATTATAAAAGAATATCGAAATAGCCTGACGTTGTTCTTGGAACGCTATGTGCATGACATGGCCACGGCCGAGGATCTTGCCATTGATGCCTTCATGGAATTGCTGGTGCACCCGAAGCGGTACAATTTCAAGACATCGCTGAAGACGTACTTGTTCATGATTGGAAGAAGTCGTGCGCTGGATTATCTGAAGCATCGGAAGCGTTTGACCATGATTTCGTTGGAGTCGGAGGAGACCGAGGAGCTCCCGGCAGAAGATAACGGGGAGTGGCGAAGCTCTGTGGAAGAGGCAGTGCTTAGGGATGAGCAAAAGCGTATGGTAAATGAGGCGCTTGATAAGTTGCCGGAGGAGTTGCGCCTTGCGGTGCATCTGGTGTACTTTGAGGAACTGTCCTATGAGGAAGCCGCCAAAGTCATGGGCAAGAAGCGAAAGCAGGTGGATAATCTTTTGTATCGTGCTAAGAAGGAGCTTCGGACGATTCTGGAGAAGGATGGAGTGATGGTATGAGGAGAACGGATGAAGAATTCGGTGCAGAAGTGTATCGCAGGGGCGACACGTATCTGCGAAAGAGGCGAAAGCTGCGAAAACGCCTGATTACGGTGGGGACAATTGTGCTCTTGTGTGCGGTGGTGTTGGTGCCGGTAATCCTTTCGGGGAATGTACCGCTGATGAAATCTGACGACAAAGTAAATGATTCGATTTTACCGGAGAGTGCCGACGACTTGATGAGCAATTCGGGCGGTATGCAGAATGATTTTCTCGATAATACTGCGGACACAGAGGGGGCAAAGAAACCCACCACAGAAGTATCCGGCAGTGTTACGGATGAGATGGATGAGGGGCAGAGCCTATACATTGTTTCAGTGACGGTTAATAAGAGTGCACTCCTACAGGTGACCTACACTACGGGTGGAGAAGAGGGTCAGCGGCTCTTTGCGGACGCGATAGAGGAGTGTCTGAAGCAAGAGGGAGACAAGGAGTTATTGCCGGAGACGGACAGCGAGGACTTGTCGGGGGTGGCTCTTTTTTCTGAGGCAACCGAAGGCCCCTGTGTTACGTATGGTGGCAGCAGTTTCGTGATTCAGATGCGAGATGAAGTGACAGAGGAACAAGTTCACATTGAGTTGTACGCCAATGGCTTGTGGTTAATTCCTAAGCAGGGAACGAAGCCGGGAGGGTGGATCTCGTTGAAGACCTCAGAGGCGGAAATGTTGCGAGAGTATTTGGTTATGTGGATGAGCGGAGCAGAGCAGTAAGGTGAAGAGGCGTAGTGACGAAGACTACTAGGCAGAGGTTTTGAGAGGAGTGTGACAAGGTATGAAGCGAGGATGGAATGCATTCCTATGTATGGTGTTGGTTGGTATCTTGCTTGTCAACTTGACAGGGTGCAGTGACGATCAAGCAGGAGACTTAATAACCGGAATGACGGCGCAAGCAAAGGATTTGATGGCTGATGTGACAGCAGCCGCGGTGGAGGGTATAGAGCCCGACGAAGCTTTTGTGTCCGGACAGATGAAATTTGCCGTGGAACTGTTGCAGCAGAGTATGTCGGGAACACCGGGGGCAAATGTACTGGTGTCCCCCACGTCCGTGATGCTGGCATTGGCAATGACGGCTAACGGTGCCGGTGGGCAGACGTTGCAGGAGATGGAACAGGTGCTTGGCGACGGAATGTCCATTGCCGATCTAAATGAGTATCTCTACCGATATGCACAGATGCTGACGAGCAGTCAGGAGGCGAAGTTCAGCATCGCGAACTCCATTTGGATTCGAAACGATGAGCGGTTGGAGGTGCAGCAGGGGTTTCTGCAGAACAATGCTAACTACTACGGTGCGGATGCGTATCGCGCCGCATTTGACAATAGCACTGTGAATGACATTAACAATTGGGTGAAGGAGAACACTAAGGAACGTATTGAGAAGATTGTGAACGAGATTAACGATGATACCATGATGTATCTGATCAATGCCTTGACTTTTGACGGGGAGTGGGTTGATGAGTACATGGAGCACCAGGTGAGTAATCGCACGTTTACCACGGAATCCGGTGAGGAGAAGAAGGTGGAGATGATGTACTCGGATGAGCATTATTATCTTGTGGACGATTCGGTCATCGGTGTTCGCAAGCCATATAAGGGTGGCGAGTACAGCTTCGTTGCACTTCTGCCCATGGATGGAGATGTGAATAAGTATGTGCGGGAACTGACGGCAGATGCGTTGATTCAACTACTTGCAAATGAGACCCGAGACACCGTAGAGACCGGCATTCCGAAGTTTGAGGTGGAGTACGATATTACGCTAAATAATGCATTGCAGCAGATGGGGATGCCTACGGCATTCGGCCATGGAAGTGCCGAACCGGACTTTAAGAACATGGCGACCTATGCAGGAGAGAGTCTGTATATCAGCTCGGTGGTGCACAAGACCTACATCTCGGTACACGAGCGCGGAACGGAGGCGGGTGCGGCAACGTCAGTCGCCATGGATACCATGTCAGCTCTGCCGCCACAGGAAATAAAGCGGGTGATTCTTGACCGTCCCTTTGTCTATATGATTGTTCACAATGAAACCGGCTTACCGGTGTTCCTTGGAACGGTGCTGGATATCGGGGAATAAGCATTGGATGGTCTCTTGCGATTTTTATATTAATAATAATGCACAATTTTCTTATGTGCCTTTTGTAGAGAATGCCATGGGAGCCACTGCTTTCATGGCATTTTCCTTGTGCGACGTGCTGTTTCAGGGGGCGAGATTTCGTTGGTTTCGTCAATGGAAATGTGGGCACTATCTGTGCTACCATGTAGAGGAACTCATCTAAGGTCTTAAGATTTTTCTATCACCCTGTCAAGGGTTTTCTTATTGGTCCGGACGACAATGACGGGATGTCATTTCTGTAAGAAACTTGTTGACAGAGTATCTAAAATATTCTACAATGGAGGTAGTGACAATGAATAGACAAGCAACTTCATTTGACAACATCGGACTTAAGAATGACTTTATGTTCTGCACTGTGATGCGTAAGGCAGAGTTCTGTAAGCCGTTTCTGGAGATGGTTCTGGGAATATCCATTCGGGAGCTTCGCTAT
>JAZQDC010000022.1:0-176757 GCA_045546575.1 Lachnospiraceae bacterium
TGTAGATACCGATGGCAATGTACACTATAGTGATGTTATCGCTTACAGTCCGGAGGCTTATGCAGAAGGACGTATCAACAATAGTTCCAACGCGAACCTTGTTGAGGCAATGAAGCGTATGGTAATCTATGGCGAGTACGCGAGAATCTATTTTGAGGCGCAGTAAAAGAATTAGAACAATTAAATAAAGTGGAAAATCAAAAAACGACATGCTTTTTGAGACCCGGTGCGAATTCGCGCCGGGTCTCTATTGTTGGTGCGCCTGGCGGTGCACGTTTCTAACGGGTGCAAGTCCCGAATCCGCCCGGTAGTGGGAAGGATATAGCCGAAGGCAAGGGTGTCCACCGTGAGGTGGAATCTGAAGGAAGCCGGATATGGGGAACATACGAACCTATGGGCAAATCTCTAGTCTGACGAACAGAAATCACATACGAGGTTATGCATGAGGGCAAGACTGCCTAACAAGCCGAAGTCCCATAGAAGCAATCGTGCGAGCATTGACTTTATCCGTTTTCGTTTTTTTAAGGCTTAGACTTTTTCTAAAAAGATTGGTATGTAACGGATTGATAACGAAGGTGGTCAGACCTTTATCAAGAAGAAAGCCCAGAAGATTGTAACTGTAGTGTCCGGTAGCTTCCAGTCCTACTTTTACTTTGGTGAAATCATCGGATACAGACTTAATTCTTTGAAACAAGGTATCGAAACCTTCACGATTGTTAGGGATGGTAAACGCTTTGAAGAGCACCTCGCCATCCGAGTTCGTGATAAAGCAGTCGTGCTTATCCTTGGCAACATCAATTCCTACGTAGATCATAAAGATACTCCTTTGAATGTATTTTGATACTGTTTGGAACCACCGTTACTCCTTGCGATTGTAACCTCGTTCTAAATAAACCGTCATGCGGTATCTAACTGATTAACAAATGTACAAAGAGACTGTGGCTGTAGCCTTTCGCAAACCATCGAGTGGTAGGAGAGTGAAAACAATCCACAGTATCTCCAATAGTATAGCATACAGTCCTTGGAGAGGGACTATAAAAACTACTACTTTATAATACGAGGAAAGTGGAAATCCCGAAGCCCGATGGAGGTGTGCGTAAACTCGGCATACCTACTGTGATAGACAGAACCATTCAACAGGCAATCGCACAGCGGTTAATTCCTATCTATGAGCCGTTGTTCATAGAAACCAGCTACGGATATCGTCCAAACAGAAGTGCAAAGGATGCGATACAGATGGTAAAGGTGTATGCGGAAGCAGTGGCTTCTATGATTTAGCCATAGCCTATCAGTCTGTGCACGTCAACTATTGAAATCGCCGTGTACCGAACGGTACGCACGGTGGTGTGAGAGGACGGCGGTTAGTCACCGCCTCCTACTCAATTTAGAACTGTTACAAAAATATTTCTAAAAAATATCTTGAAATTCAAAAGCGATTGTAGTATATTGATGTTGCACATGTAAATTAAAGTAAAACAGGAGGTAACCATGGGGAAAATAACTGTGGGCATCATTGATGACAATGCGAGAATGATACATGCGATGCAAGAAGCACTGAAGGGAGATCCCAATATTGAAATTGTAGGTACGGCGGAAGACGGACTGGAGGGCCTGAAATTAATACACGAGAAGGCTCCGAATGTTGTGCTTTTGGATCTGATTATGCCGAAGTTGGACGGGCTCGGCGTTATGGAACGCCTGCGCAAAGAAGAAACTGACGCAGAGGAGAGTGGACAAGCCATGAAAGTTCCTAACGTTATTGTGGTAAGTGCCATCAGCCAAGAACGAGTTATGGAAAATGCATTCGAATTGGGGGCAAGCTACTACATATTGAAGCCCTTTGATGCGGACACGTTGTTAAATCGTGTGCGTCGTGTACGCGGAGAATTTTCGATTCGGGGTTCTTATGGTCGAAGAGAGGAGGGGGTGCATTGTCGTCACGAGAATCGGGAACATAATTTGGAGTCCGATGTAACTAATATTATTCACGAAATCGGTGTGCCGGCCCATATCAAAGGATATCAGTATCTCAGAGATGCTATTATGATGTCGGTGGACGATACGGAGATGCTGAACTCTATTACAAAACAGTTGTATCCCAGCATCGCAAAGCGTCACAAGACGACACCCAGCCGTGTAGAGAGAGCCATTCGTCACGCCATTGAGGTGGCATGGAGTCGAGGCAAAATGGACACCATTGATGAATTGTTCGGTTACACAGTGAACGGTGGCAAAGGAAAACCTACAAATTCCGAGTTTGTTGCCTTGATTGCCGACAAAATCCGCTTGGAATACAAGTTTCGCATGCCGTAAATTTTTTTGCTCATTTTCGTGAAAAAATAAAGGTTTGTACTTTCCTAAATTGCTGAAATATGCTATAATATCTGCGAAGCGTGTATTCATACGAATAATGTAGGAGGAAGTCATGAAGAAGGTTTTATTTGTCGCATCGGAGTGTGTGCCGTTTATTAAGACGGGTGGCTTGGCAGATGTAGTCGGTTCTTTGCCGAAGTACATTAACAAGGAGGAGTTCGACATTCGTGTCATTGTGCCGAAGTATATGGCAATCCCTCAGAAGTACAAGGAGAAGATGCAGTACATTACCAGCTTTCAAGTAGACTTGGCATGGAGAAGCCAGTATGTCGGTATTATGACTATGGAGCTGGATGGCATTACATTTTATTTTATTGATAATGAATTTTATTTCGCAGGAGATCGTCCTTATGGATATATTCATGAGGATATTGAAAAATTCGCATTTTTCAGCAAGGCGGCATTGGCGGTTTTGCCGGTGATTGATTTTCGCCCGGATATTATCCATTGCCACGATTGGCAGACCGGTTTGATTCCCGTTATGTTGCATGCCAACTTCCAGTCGAACCCGTTCTACCAGGGAATCAAAACTATTATGACGATTCACAACTTGAAGTTCCAGGGCGTATGGGACAAGAAGTCGGTTATGGATATTACCGGACTTTCGGATTATTATTTCACCTCGGACAAGATGGAAGCGTACGGCGATTCCAACTACCTGAAGGGTGGTTTGGTGTATGCGGATCGCATTACCACTGTAAGTGATACCTACGCAGAAGAGATTAAGACTTCGTTCTATGGCGAAGGTTTGGATGGACTGATGAACGCTCGTAGCGAGTGTTTGTCCGGCATTGTAAATGGTATCGATTACGCAGAGTATGATCCCGAGACGGATCCGTTGATTGTTGCCAATTATAATGCGTCGAATTTCCGTAAGGAGAAGGCGAAGAATAAAAAGGCATTGCAGAAGGAACTTGGTCTTGAGGTTAATGACAAGGTATTTATGATGGGTATTGTATCCCGTCTTACGGACCAGAAGGGTCTGGATCTTGTGGACTACGTGATTGAGGAGATTTGTGAGCCGGATACGCAGTTTGTTATTTTGGGTACCGGTGATCCGAAGTACGAGAACTTGTTCCGTCATTTTGAGTGGAAGTACAAGGATAGAGTGTCGGCAAATATTTTCTATTCCAACGAACGTTCTCACCGCATTTACGCGGCTTGTGATGCATTTTTGATGCCGTCCTTGTTTGAGCCTTGCGGATTGAGTCAATTGATGAGCTTGCGTTATGGTACCGTGCCGATTGTCCGTGAGACCGGTGGTCTTCGCGATACGGTTGAGCCTTACAACGAGTACGAAGGTACCGGAACGGGCTTTAGTTTCCGCAACTACAATGCTCACGAGATGTTAAATGCCATTCGTTACGCTAAGGATGTATATTACAACCATAAACGCGAGTGGAACAAGATTGTAGACCGCGGAATGGCCAAGGATTACTCTTGGACGAACTCCGCAAAGCAATACGAAGAATTGTATCGTAGTATGTAAAAAGTAAGGGCATTCTCCGGTGGATGCAAGAAGTGCATTTCATCGGAGTGTGCCCTGTTATAAGGTGCTTTCCCACAGCATAGGTATGTTGTGGGAATTTGCATTTTCTTTGACTTCGTGAACGGGAGTTTTTTTGAGGGAATTATAGGAGGGTTATCATGAAACTTGAGCAACTGTTAGCAAAGATGTCCTACCGGTGTGTGCAGGGAGACTTGCAGACCGAGGTAACAGGCGTGGCCTACGATACAAGAAAGATGCAGGGTGGAGAAGTGTTTGTCTGCATCTCCGGAACGGTGGAGGACGGACATCGTTACATTCCAAAAGCGCTGGAGATGGGAGCGGCGGCATTGATCGTGACCGCGGAAGTAGAAGTGCCTGCGGGGATTGCAGTTGTAAGGGTAGAAGATGCTCGTAAGGCATTGGCAGCTATGAGTTGTGCTTGGTTCGGAGATCCGGCGAAGAAGCTGCTTACCGTCGGTATTACCGGTACGAAAGGTAAGACAACTACCGCATTTATGATATATCACATGTTAAATGAGGCGGGGATTTCCTGCGGTCTTATCGGGACCGTGGAGAATCGCCTGGGAAATGGAGAGACGATTCCCTCATCCCATTCCACACCGGAGTCTTATTTGGTGCAGAAGTACTTTGCACGCATGGTGGAGAATGGTTGTAAGGCTGTTGTGATGGAGGTGTCCTCCCAAGCATTTAAGATGAGCCGTGTAGAGGGAATTACGTTTGATTACGGCATCTTTACAAATTTGGAGCCGGATCACATCGGACCCGGGGAGCATACGGATTTTCAGGATTACATGGAGTGTAAGAAGTGTTTGTTCCGTCAGTGTCGCACAGGCTTGTTCCATGCGGATGCGGAGCATGTGGAGGAGATGATTCAGGGCAGCACGTGCAAGGTGATTCGCTTTGGAAGCGGAGCGGACTGTGATTATCGTGTTAGTGACGGAAGGTTACACAATACCTTGGGAACCATGGGTGTGGAGTATCGTGTCAGCGGCAAGGCAGACATGGAAGTACGGGTAGACATTCCGGGGAGCTTTAATATTGCAAATAGCCTAACTGCTCTTAGCGTGTGTAAGGAAATCGGCGTAGCGGAAGAGGTGATTCTTCGTTGTCTTCGCACCGTTCAGGTGCGAGGTCGTGTGGAGCTTGTACCGGTTTCGCAGGAATTCACGGTGATGCTTGATTATGCCCACAACGGAATGGCGCTTCGTAGCTTGTTGAATACGCTACGAGAATATGCCCCGAAACGTTTAGTCTGTGTCTTCGGCTGTGGCGGAAATCGTTCCAGAGATCGTCGCTTTGAGATGGGAGAGATTTCATCCCGACTTGCGGATCTTACCATTGCCACCTCGGATAATCCACGTTTTGAGGAGCCGCAGGACATTTTGGATGATATTATTACCGGTATTCAGAAGGCACAAGGGCAATATGTTGCCATTATCGATCGTCGTGAGGCGATTCGCTATGCACTGGAGCATGCTCAGCCCGGAGATTGCATTGTAATTGCCGGCAAGGGACATGAGGACTATCAAGAAATTCGAGGAGTGAAATATCCCATGGACGATCGTACTATGATCCTGGAAGAAGCACAGAAGCTGGGACTTTCCATTCCCGTGGGAGGCGAAGCATGAGAACATATACGGTAGGTGAGTTGGCAACGTTGATGGGTGCCACGCTGATACAAGGTGATGCGGGGAGAGAGGTGCAGGCATTTTCTTTTTCCTCCAAAGAGGGGGATGAAACCACGGTGTTCCTGCCCATGGTAGGAGAACGTGTAGATGCGCATGATTTTATCGGAGATGCATATGCCCACGGCATGCGGGTGACTCTAACGGAACGGGGAACAGTGGTTCCCGGAACTGAAGAAATGAGTTATCTGGCGGTAGAGAAGACTATGGACGCATGGCAGAGACTTGGGGCCGCGGTGAGACGAGAATACGATAATATCCCCATGGTGAGCATCACCGGAAGTGTCGGTAAGACCACCACCAAAGAATTGGTGGCTACGGCATTGTCGCCGGCGGGAAGAGTTTTGAAGACAGTGGGTAACAAAAATGGTCAGCTGGGTGTTCCACAGATGATGCTGATGCTTTCGGAACAGCCGGATGTGGCAGTCATTGAGATGGGGATGAGTCTGTTCGGAGAGATGGGGCGAATTGCTCCGGTGGCAGCACCGAACTACGGAATTCTTACGAACATCGGTGTGTCCCATATCGGAAACCTGCATTCACAGGAGAATATCCGTAAGGAAAAACTGTGCATGCTGAATCACATGCAGAGTCCGGCGGTGATATTCGTTAATGGTGACGATCCGTTGCTGGCGGATTTGTGTCCTAAGGCTCCCGGTTATCAAGGGTATGAGAATATGGCGCTGTATCCGGAGACTCGTCAGGCACTCCGGCGAGTAACGGTGGTATCTTATGGGCAAGCACAGTGGTGTGATTATCGGTGCGAAGCAGTGGAACTTATGCCGGAGGCATCTTCATTTGCCTTCTGTTTTGATGAGGAACGATATTCGGTAGCCTTGCCGGTGCCGGGGATTCATAACGTGTCAAATGCAGTGGCTGCCTTGGCTGTTGCACATGCGTTGAATCTTCCTGTGGAAGCTTCCATAGAGGCGTTGCGGCAATATCGTCCCATGGCTATGCGAGGTGCTATGGAACGCTTGGATGGCGGTATCTGCATGATTGACGATACATACAATGCCAGTCCGGACTCCATGCGAAGTGGCTTGGATATCTTGGCGGGTGTAGAAGCAAAGCGCCGCATTGCGGTGTTGGCGGATATATTAGAGTTGGGGGAACAGAGTGCAGAGTGTCACCGTTTGGTGGGTGGCTACGTAGCGGAACGTCCGGTGGACATACTGATTACCATCGGAAAGGAAGCAAAGGAGATTGCTACGGGAGCGTCGGGGAAGGAAACGCTTACGATTCACTCTTTTGGCACTAGAGAGCAGGGACAGGAGTTCTTGATGTCCATATTAAGTGAAGGGGATGCAGTGCTGTTGAAGGGCTCTAGAGGTATGGGGCTTGATCGTATTGCTTCTGCTATGCGAGAGCGGATCACGGAGAAGTAAGTAGCGTCCGCCATTGGTGGATGACACGGATGTACATTATGTAAAATAACACGGAGGAGAAGAGATGGCAAGTTATGCGGATATTATCATTGACATTACGGCACCGACCCTAGACAAGTCATTTCAGTATCGAATTCCTCCGGAATTGGCGGAGAAAGCGGTGCCGGGAGCGCCGGTGAAGATTCCTTTCGGTAATGGCAAGAGTTTGCGTAAGGGATATGTAATCAGTGTTGGATATGTACCGAAACTGGATCCCGCCAAGATCAAAGATATTGCGGAAGTATGCGAGAAGGAATTGACCATTGAAGATTCCTTGGTGCGACTTGCGTATTGGATTAAAGAGAATTACGGTGGTAGTCTCTACGATGCCCTTCGCACGGTATTACCAACGAGGCAGAAGGTGGAGAAGACGCCGAAACGTGTGATACGTCGTCTTCGAGATGCGGCGGTAATGCATGCGGCTTGGCAGACGTCATTTAGCAAGAGCCACAGGGCAAAGGCTCGATTACTACAGGCTTTAATTGAGGAGCCGGAACTTCCTTACGAGCTCGTGGCGGGGCGTCTTCAGATCGGTAAGAGCACTTTGGAAGCTTTGGAGAAGGAAGGACTGCTGGAGGTATGTGAGGTACAGGAGAGTCAGAGTCTCGGGGGTGGTATCGGTGTTACGCTAAATGAAGCACAGCAGGTTGCGGCGGATGCGGTTACGGAGGCCCTAGGTACTACGGAAGTATTTTTGCTTCATGGAATTACCGGCAGTGGTAAGACAGAAGTATATATGCAGATCATTTCCGAAGTGATAGCAAGAGGACAGCAAGCCATTGTATTGATTCCCGAAATTGCATTGACGTATCAGACGGTATTGAGGTTCTACCGGTGCTTCGGTGACCGGGTGGCGTTTCTTCACTCGAAGATGGCAGCAGGTGAGCGATATTTGCAGAGCCAGAGAGCGAAGCAGGGGGAGTTGTCTGTGATGATCGGACCTCGTTCTGCACTGTTTACTCCGTTCCCGAATCTGGGCTTGATTATTGTAGATGAAGAGCATGAGACGTCCTATAAGAGCGAGACAACGCCCAAATATCATGCCGTAGACGTGGCTATTGCCAGAGGGCAAATGTGCGGTGCTACGGTATTGCTGGGTTCGGCTACGCCGTCTGTGGATAGTTATTATCAAGCACAACAGGGGAACTATCACTTATTGGAGTTGACAAGGCGTGCGAAGAAGGAAGCATGTCTTCCGAAAGCGGAGATTGTAGACTTGCGACAAGAGTTGCGCGAGGGCAACCGCTCGGTGTTTAGCAGATCCTTGAAGGAAAAGATGGAGGAGCGACTGGCAAGAGGGGAACAGATTCTTCTGTTCCTTAACCGAAGAGGATATTCCGGTTTTGTTTCTTGCAGAAATTGCGGTACGGTGCTCCGGTGTCCGCATTGCGATATCTCCTTGACGCTTCATCGAGGTGGCAATCTTCACTGTCACTATTGTGGATACACTACCCGTGGCATGAAGGCGTGTCCTAAGTGTGGTTCCGGCTACATCGGGGCATTTGGCACCGGTACACAGAAGATTGAAGAACAGGTGAAGAAAGTGTTTCCTGGTGCGGTGGTACTTCGTATGGATGCCGATACAACTAAGGGCAAGAACGGACACGAAGAGATATTGACCGCATTTTCCGAAGGGAAAGCGGATATATTGATTGGAACGCAAATGATCGTCAAGGGGCATGATTTTCCGAGAGTGACTCTGGTGGGAGTTTTGGCGGCAGACCTTTCCTTGGGAGCGGAGGACTATCGCAGTGCCGAGCGAACCTTTGATCTGTTGGCACAGGCAGCAGGCAGAGCGGGAAGGGATTCCTTGCCCGGGGAAGTGGTGATTCAGACGTATCAACCGGAGCACTACGCCATTGTGGCCGCGGCTCAGCAGAATTACAGTTCATTTTATCGGCAGGAGCTGCGGTATCGTAAGATGCTTTCGTATCCTCCGGTGAAGAGTCTTCTGATGATTCAGATGGGACATGTAAGAGAAGAGACTTTGGAAACTATGGGACAGAAGGTGGCGACCCTAGTGGAAGAGGTCTTGACGGAGTGGCCGGGCGGCGTGATTCTCGGTCCCACCGACGCGGCACTTAAGAAAGCAAAGGACATTTACCGCAGAGTGCTCTATGTGAAGCATGAGGATTATGGTGCTTTGGTGGCGGTGAAGAACCGCGTGGAGCAGTGGTTGCAACAAGAATATAGTGGCGGAATTAGCGTTCAATTTGACTTTAACCCGTAAATGCGGTACAATGAAGAGTAATGACTACGTAGAGAAGAGAGGTTTTGTAATATGGCATTGAGAAAGATTCGAACAAAGGGGGACCGAGTACTCGGTAAGATTTCTAAGGAGATTACGGAAGTTACCCCGCGTCTGTTGGAGTTGGCGGAGGATATGTTGGACACCATGTACGATGCGGAGGGTGTTGGTCTTGCGGCTCCTCAGGTGGGAATCTTAAAACGAATTGTAGTTATCGATATCAGCGAAGAACGAAATCAGCCCATGATTTTGTTGAATCCGGTGATCTTGGAATCTGACGGAAGTCAGACCGGATACGAGGGATGCTTGAGTGTACCCGGCAAGAGCGGTGTCGTTACAAGACCTAATTATGTGAAGGTACGTGCGCAGGACTTGGAGCTAAATGAATATGAATTTGAAGCCACCGAGTTCTTAGCGAGAGCAGTGTGTCATGAGTTGGATCATTTGGATGGACATCTCTATGTAGAGAAGGTAGAAGGAAGACTCTATGACAACGAGGAACTCATGGAAGAGGAAGAAGAGTAAGTTGTTGTGTGTTGGTCATAAGGAAAGAAGTAAGGTAGCGGGAAGGGCGTACCGGGAGGATTGATATGCGGATTATATATATGGGAACGCCGGAGATTGCGGCGACAATTTTGGAGCGTCTGCTGGAGACCCCCCATGAGGTGGTTATGGTTGTAACGCAACCGGATCGTCCCAAGGGAAGAGGTGGCAAGATGACCTGTTCTCCGGTGAAGGCATTGGCAGTGGAGCGAGGGATTCCGGTATTTCAGCCGGAGCGTCTGCGAAATCCGGAGAATGTGCGCGTGTTAGAAGAAGCGGCACCGGATATGATTGTTGTTGCAGCCTTTGGACAGTTGCTGCCTAAGTCTGTGTTGGATATGCCGAAGTACG
This sequence comes from Lachnospiraceae bacterium, assembly GCA_045546575.1. Lineage (GTDB taxonomy): Bacteria > Bacillota > Clostridia > Lachnospirales > Lachnospiraceae > ISDg. The sequence goes on from JAZQDC010000022.1 coordinate 10,138, forward strand.
GGTGCATCAATGTGCATGCATCCCTGTTGCCTGCATATCGCGGCGCGGCCCCTATACAGTGGGCAATTCTGAATGGGGAGAGCGAAACCGGTGTCACGATAATGTATATGAATGAGGGACTGGATACGGGGGATATTTTATTGCGAAAGTCTGTGGAGATTGCGGCAGACGAAACCGGCGGTTCCCTACATGATAAGCTGGCGATATTGGGTGGAGAGGCGTTGATGGAAGCGATACCGAAGATTATCGACGGAACGCTACTGCCGATTCCTCAAGGGGAGACAACCACGGAATATGCGAAGCAATTGGACAAGAAGATGGGCAATTTGGATTTCACATGGCCTGCGGCGAAACTGGAGAGATACGTTCGCGGACTAAATCCTTGGCCCAGTGCATATACTTCGTATCAAGGCTTGAATTTGAAAATATGGTGGGCACAGGCCGTGGAGGCGCAGGTTCAGGGACAATACGAGCCGGGTCAGGTTGTCTGCGTTACAAAGGACTATTTTGACGTGCAGACCGGAGACGGTGTGTTGCGTATCTTGGAACTTCAGCCGGAAGGCAAACGCCGTATGACCACGGATGCCTTCTTGTGTGGCAAGGAAGTGACCGTTGGGACGAGCTTGGGCGTATAACCCGGCATTTGGCCGACGAAGAATATATTAAACGGGCTATTATGGAGGTTCTATGACTGGAAGAGAACTGGCGTTTCGAATGTTGATACAGGTAAATGAGCAAGAGGAGCTAAGTCATCACGTGCTGAACAAGGCATTGCAGGAGCATGAATTGTCTGACGTGGAGCGTGGCTTTGCTACCCGTCTGTTTCACGGAACCCTAGAGCGTCAGTTGACTTTGGATTGGATCTTGGAACATCAGGCAAAACGCCCCATGTGTAAGGTGAAGCCGAAGATTCGTAATTTGCTTCGCGTATCGGCATATCAGCTACTGTTTTTACAGCAGGTGCCGGCATCGGCTGTGTGCAATGAGGCGGTGAAGCTTACGAAACGTTGCGGTTTGGCCGGTTTGTCGGGATTTGTGAACGGTGTTTTGAGAGGTTTGGCCAGAGAGGTTGAGCAAGCCGGAGGACAGAAGGCATATATCCATGCATTTGCCCAAGAGATGACGAAGACGGAGCGACTGTGCTTCTTGTATTCCATGCCGGTGTGGTTGGTGTCCTATTGGCAAAATGCATATCCGAAACGTAGTTTGGAACCCATGTTGCAAGCGTTCCTAGAAGAGGGTGGCGTTAGTCTCCGACGAAACAAGAGTCGCGGAAGTTTGGAGGCGTTGAAAGCTTCTCTGGAACAGGAGGGTATAGCATGTACCGCCGGTATTCTGCCGAATACCTTGCGAATTCAGCACGGAAGAAATCTGGCGGAATTACAGGCGTACCGAGAGGGACGATTCAGCATACAAGACGAGAGTTCCGCATTTGCCGGTAATGTGTTGCCATTACAGAAGGATATGAAGGTGTTGGATGTATGTGCGGCTCCGGGAGGAAAGACAATTCATGTGGCGGATGAACTGACGATTCTCGGCGGTGGCGAAGTTGAGGCAAGAGACCTACGGGAGCAGAAGATTGCCAAGATTGCGGAGAATTTGAAGATCACGGGTATTACCAACGTGACTTGTGTTGTCAAGGATGCGACTCAGTTTGATCCCGGCAAGAAGGAATGGGCAGATGTGGTATTGGCGGATCTGCCGTGTTCCGGACTGGGAGTCATTGGACGCAAACCGGATATTAAGTGGAAGACCAGTTATGAAGATATTTTGTCGCTGGCAGAGATTCAGAAGAAGATTCTTAAGCAGGCAGTGACGTATGTGAAGTCGGGCGGATATTTGTGTTATTCCACCTGTACTATAACAAAGGAAGAAAATACTGACATGTGCGAGTACATTAAGAAGCTGGGCTTGAAGCCGATTTCCTTGGAAGACAAGGTGGTGGACGGCATGGATGCAGAGATATCCGCAGACGGTGCGGTACAGTTGTTCCCGGGAGGGGGCGGTACCGACGGCTTCTTTGTAGCTTTGTTTCGCAGAGAATAGAGCAAAAAGAGAGTGGATTTATGAACGGGATTGATATAAAATGCCTTACGAAGTCCGAATTGACCGAGGTTGTTATGGGATTGGGTGAGAAGGCATTTCGGGCGAAGCAGTTGTATGAGTGGATGCATCAGAAACTGGCAATCGGTTATGAGGAGATGACCAATCTCTCGGTGGCATTCCGAGAACGTCTGAAGCAAGAGTTCCATTATACCACACTGGAGAAGGTGGTGGTTCTGGAATCCAAGCATGACGGGACGAGAAAATATTTATTTCGCCTATATGACGGGAACGTTATTGAGAGCGTTCTTATGAAATATCACCACGGCAATTCGGTGTGCATTTCCTCGCAAGTCGGTTGTCGTATGGGTTGTAGTTTTTGCGCGTCTACCTTAGGTGGATTGGTACGAAATCTATCGGCGGCAGAGATGCTGGAGCAGATATATGCCATTTCCCGTGATATTGGAGAGCGGGTGTCCAATGTGGTGGTTATGGGAACCGGAGAGCCCCTAGACAATTACGAGGAATTGCTCAAATTCATTCATATGCTTACGGATGAAGACGGATTGCATATTAGTCAGCGAAATGTTACGGTGTCTACCTGTGGATTGGTGGAGAAGTTGAAGCGTCTGGCAGACGAAGGACTTGCCATTACACCGGCTATTTCCCTGCATGCGCCCAATGATGACCTTCGTCGTCGGTTAATGCCGGTGGCAAACAGTTATTCCATCGCAGAATTGATGGAGGCGGCAAATTACTATATCGAGAAGACCGGACGCCGTATGACATTTGAATACAGTTTGATACATGGGGTAAATGATGCACCGGAGCAGGCACTGGAGCTGAGTCGGTTGTTGCGTGGTCGAAATTGCCATGTGAATTTGATTCCGGTGAACCCGGTGAAAGAGCGTGAATACGAGCGATCACATATTACAAATGTGTTAAGATTTCAAAAAGTACTTGAAAATAACGGCGCAAATGCTACTATAAGAAGAGAGATGGGCTCCGATATTGATGCGGCCTGCGGGCAGTTGCGGCGTCATTATGAGGAGCAGTCAGAGAGCCGGTAGGCACTCGTATGTGAGGGGAGGCAGAACATGAAGAGCTGTGCAATTACGGATATCGGTTCCAAACGAACCATGAATCAGGACTTTTACTTTTGTAGTGATGCTCCTGTGGGAAATTTGCCGAACCTATACATAGTTGCTGATGGTATGGGTGGGCATAATGCGGGAGATTACGCATCTCGTTTTTGTGTGGAACGATTTACGGAATTGGTGCGAAACAGCAAAGAGCGCACGCGGATTCAGACCATTGAGGCGGCACTGAAGGTTACCAATGAAGAATTGATTGCCAAGGCCAAAGGACAGAAAGAATTGGAGGGCATGGGTACTACCTTTGTTATGGCAACGCTACAGGACGATGGTTACTTGTTGGTGGCCAACATCGGTGACAGTCGCCTGTATCTAATCAATGATCAGATACGTCAGATTACGCAAGACCATTCCTTGGTTGCGGAGATGGTTCGTAATGGCGACATCCGAAAGGAAGAAGCCAGATACCATCCCAACAAAAATGTGGTATTGCGTGCTTTGACTACTCAGAACGTGGTGAATCCTGATTTCTACAAGGTTAAGGTGAAGCCCGGAGATTATGTGCTCTTGTGTTCTGACGGACTTTCTGATATGCTGGAAGAATCGGAACTCTTTAAGCTGGTCAGTGAGTACGATGAAGTAGAGGATATTGCCGGGAAGATGGTGGTCCTTGCAAATGAAAACGGTGGCAGAGATAATATTACCTTAGTATTGGTGAAAATATAAGCAGTAAGGCAGAGATGCCGGAAAGGTTAGGTAACACAGATGAGTATGATTAAACCCGGAATGTTTATCGGTGAACGCTACGAAATCATTGAGCATATCGGTTCCGGTGGCATGGCAGACGTATACAAGGCAAAATGTCATCGACTGAATCGCTTTGTGGCCATCAAGATTTTGAAACCGGAGTATTCCAGCGACAAGAATTTTGTTACGAAATTCCGTGGCGAAGCACAGTCCTGTGCAGGATTAACCCATCCTAATATTGTGGGTGTTTTCGATGTAGGTGATGACGGCGACCTGCATTACATTGTTATGGAACTGGTAGAAGGTATTACTTTGAAGCGTTTTATTGAGCGTAAAGGCCAGTTGGATGTGAAAGAGGCAGTGGGTATTGCAATTCAGATTGCGCAGGGTCTCGACGTGGCACACCAGAATCATGTGATTCACAGAGATATCAAACCCCAGAACATCATCATTTCCCGTGAGGGTAAGGTGAAGGTTGCGGATTTTGGTATTGCCAAGGCGGCTACCACCAATACCATTAATCAGAGCGCGGTAGGCTCGGTACATTATCTGTCTCCCGAGCAGGCACGTGGTGGTTATAGTGATGAGCGAAGCGACATATATTCTCTAGGTATCAGTATGTATGAGATGCTGGCCGGTGCGGTACCTTTTTCGGGTGATAACTCCGTGTCTGTAGCGCTTCTACATATTCAGGCAGAAGCAACTCCACTTTCCGAGGTGAACCCCGGAGTGACGCCCAGTGTAGAGAAGATCGTCCAGAAGTGTATGCAGAAGAAGCCGGAGCGTCGTTATATGTCTGCGGCGGAATTGATTCATGATCTGAAGGCTGCCATTATGAATCCTACCGGTGATTTTGTAAAAGTAGCTTCGGTTATTGTCACAGATTCGCCTACCAGAAATATGACACAGGAAGAGATTCATCAGATTAAGAGTGCTTCCAAGGCCAATAAGTATTTTGATGATGAGGAAGAAGAGTATCGTGCACCGGTAAGTCGTAGCCGTAAGGTGGACTTTGATGATGACGATGATGATTTGGATTCCATCAATTCTAAGTGGGAGAAAGTTCTGCTTGTAGGTAGTATCATTTTGGTACTCCTGTTGATGGCGGGTATTATATGGCTGGTATTGCATTTTGCGGGACTGTTGGGACAGCAAAATGAGGGACCGATTGTTAATACTACCAATACGCCGACACCTACGGTAGAGGTAACATTGCCGCCTAAAACCGCAGGTATGTTGAACCTTATCGGACAGGATTATGAGGTTGCAATGCAGAAGCTGGAAGCATTGGATCTGCAGTTGGTTATTGATTTTGATGAAGCAACGGAGTATTCCGAAGATTACCCGGCGGGTGTTGTCATTGATCAGACACCTTCCTATGGAGCGGAGCTTGGTGTAGGAGATCCCGTTTATTTAATCATCAGTATCGGTAAGGAAAATATTCTGATCGAAGACTACAAGGGTTATACGAAGGCACAGATTAATAACGTACTGGGTGAAAGCTTGACATTAAAGTATAAGTACGAACAGAACGAAGAAGTGGACGAAGATTGTGTTATTCGTACAGAGCCCGAGAAGGGGACGAAGGTACCGGCAGGTAGCACCATTACGGTATATTTGAGTCTCGGTGGCAACAAGGTTGTAGAAGTTCCCAACGTTGTAGGCAAGACAGAATCGGATGCGAAAGCTGAGATTTTGGCAGCGGAGTTGAAGTATAGCGTGACTTCGGAGTATAGCGATACAGTAGCGGCGGGCTTGGTTATCTCTCAGACTCCGCCGGAAGGCGAGCTGGAAGTTGACAGTGAGGTGGCATTGGTTATCAGTTTAGGACCTGCACCGACCCCGACGCCGGAACCGACGCAGGAAGCAACCCCGACGCCGGAACCGACGCAGGAAGCAACCCCGACACCGGAACCCACGGCAACCCCGGAGCCGACCCCGGAGCCGACCCCGACGCCGGAGACACAAGAGTCTGCGACTACGGAATAAGGACGGAGCTTCATGGGTAACACGTATGTCGGAAAGATTATCAAAGGAGTGGGCGGACTTTTCGAAGTATATTCCGAAGAATACGGAGTTGTCACTTGTAGCGCCAAGGGAATCTTGCGTTACAACAATGTGCGTCCGTTAATCGGAGATAACGTAGAGTTTCAGTTTACGGAAGAAGAACGGAAGCGAGGAAACTTGGTGGCAGTGAAGGAGAGGCATAATATGCTGATTCGTCCCGCTGTTGCCAATGTAGACCAAGCCATGATAGTATTTGCCATGAAGGATCCTGAGCCACATTTGAACTTGTTGGATCGATTCTTGATATTGATGCAACAACAGGATGTGCCGGTCATTATATGTTTTAATAAGACCGATTGTGCAGAGGTGGGACAGGAAGAACAGCTTCGGAGGATTTATGCGGGATGCGGTGCGGAATTGCATTTTGTAGAGGCATTAGCAGAGGATTCTCTCGAAGAAATACGACGGAAGCTTCGGGGGAAGACCACGGTTTTGGCAGGACCCTCGGGAGTAGGCAAATCAACGATTATGAATGCAATGCAGCCGGATGCTCAGATGGAGACCGGCTGCATTAGTGAGAAGATACGTAGAGGTAAGCATACCACAAGACATTCACAATTGTTCTATGTGGAGAAGGATACGTACCTAGTAGATACTCCGGGATTCAGTTCTCTATATTTAACGGGGATTATGCCGGAGGATTTGGGCATGTATTATGAGGAATTCGGACCTTATAACGGTGAGTGCCGTTTCCCGAATTGTCAGCATCGGAAGGAACCGGAGTGTGCAATAAAGGAAGCAGTGACTACCGGTTGTATTCCTACAGAACGCTATGAGAGTTATGTGATGCTACATACGGAGCTCACAGGGAACAAGCGGAGATAAAGCAATGTTATGAAATGAATGCGACGTGGATAGGATGGCATGGAACATCTCTGTCGTGTTTCGGAATTGGAGGATATATGAACTGGCTATCACCATCAATCTTAGCTGCGGATTTTAATATTTTGGGGCGGCAGATTGCGCAAGTGCGGGACGCAGGTGCCGACGCATTGCATGTGGATGTAATGGATGGGAGCTTTGTTCCCAGTATTAGCTTTGGAATGCCGGTGATTCAGTCTATTCGCAAGAAGACGGACATGTTCTTTGATGTACATTTGATGATCGAAGAGCCCATTCGTTATGTGGAGACTTTTGCGCAGTGTGGAGCAGATTTGATTACGGTGCATTATGAAGCATGCAGTGATGTTGTGGCTACACTGGAAGCCATTAAGGCTACCGGGTGCAGATGTGGTGTTACAATTCGACCGGATACACCGGTTCAAGTATTACGTCGGGTGCTTCCCATGGTAGATATGGTGCTGATTATGTCGGTCTCTCCGGGATTCGGCGGACAGAAATTGTTGCCGGAGACATACGCGCGACTGGGTGAGTTGCGAAGTCTCATGAAGGAACTGAATTGCAAACCCAGAGTAGAAGTGGACGGTGGAATTACCATAGACAATGTGGCATCCATATTGGAGGCAGGAGCAGACACTATTGTAGCAGGTAGTGCGGTATTTGGCGGTAACATTCCCGAAAACGTGAAAGCATTTAAACAGATTCTTTCAACGTGTGTATATACAGAAGCGAACGCTTGAAAATGGAGGTAATATATCATGAAGCTCGGCATTGTGGGACTTCCCAATGTAGGAAAGAGTACATTATTTAATTCTTTGACGAAGGCAGGTGCGGAGTCGGCGAACTACCCGTTCTGTACCATTGACCCTAACGTGGGTATTGTATGTGTGCCGGATGCGCGTCTGCAAGTGCTCGGCGATTTGTATCAGTCGGAGCGTGTAGTTCCGGCAACCATCGAGTTTGTGGACATTGCAGGTCTTGTAAAGGGTGCGTCCCAAGGCGAGGGTTTGGGCAATCAGTTTCTTTCTCACATTCGTGAGACGGATGCCATTGTACATGTGGTTCGTTGCTTTGAGGATTCCAACATTATTCATGTGGATGGTTCCATTGACCCGTTGCGTGACGTGGAGACCATTAATTTGGAGTTAATCTTCTCTGACCTTGAGATGGTGGAGCGTAGAATTGCCCGTGTGTCCAAGGGTGCGAAGAACGATAAGACGCAGGCAAAAGAACTTGCTATGTTGAATCGTCTGAAGGAACTTCTGGAGAACGGTAAGAAGGCAAGCACATTTGCCCCCGAAGACGAGGAAGAGGATGGTTGGATGAAGAGCTATTCCCTGTTGACGGCGAAGCCGGTAATCTATGCGGCAAATGTTAAGGACGATGATTTGATGGACGACGGCGCATCCAATGAAAATGTACAGCGTGTACGTGAGATGGCCGCAGAGGAAGGCTCCGAAGTGTTCGTTATCTGCGCGCAGATTGAACAGGAGATCTCCGAGTTGGAAGAGGATGAGAAGAAGGAGTTCTTAGAGGAACTGGGATTGACGGAATCCGGCCTTGAGAAGTTGATCCGCGCCAGTTACCATCTGCTTGGATTAATCAGTTACTTGACGGCAGGACCTAAGGAGACTAAGGCATGGACCATTACCAGAGGAATGAAAGCACCTCAGGCAGCAGGTAAGATTCACAGCGACTTCGAGCGTGGATTCATTCGTGCGGAGATTGTAAGCTATGATGCGCTTGTGTCCTGCGGTAGCTTCAATGGAGCCAAGGAGAAGGGCTTAGTACGTTCGGAAGGTAAGGAGTATGTGGTACAGGACGGTGACGTTGTATTGTTCCGTTTCAATGTATAACACGGAGGAGTAACGCATGAACAATTTATCGATGCTTCCGTTTCTTACGGAGCAGACGAATATCAATTTCCCGAACATAGGCATCTACTTGAAGGAAATCGGCGACAAGTTTACGGTGTTCGGTGTGGACATTGCTTATTATGGCATTGCCATTGCGATAGGTATGATATGCGGGTATCTCATTTCTGAATGGACAGCCAAGCGTACCGGACAGAATCCGGACATTTATCTGGACTTTGCCATTTGGGCAATTATCATCTCGGTAATTTGTGCAAGGTTGTATTATGTGATATTCAACTGGGACGCATTTTCGGATCGACCGTTGTCGGTTTTTAATCTGCGAACCGGCGGTCTGGCGATTTACGGCGGTGTTATCGGAGGAATCTCCACGGCATTTGTGTATTCCCGCATTCACAAGATTGTATGGGGACAGTTTTTCGATACAGCAATTGTGGGTCTTCTTACCGGTCAGATTATCGGACGGTGGGGCAATTTCTTCAACCGAGAAGCTTTTGGAACGTACACGGACAGTCTGTTGGCAATGCAGGTAGATGTGCGAAATGTCAGCAGTTATTTTAATCCCGCAGTCAGTCAGAAGATCGTAGAAAATGCCTATGCAGACAAGCCGGATGCTCTGGCCAATATCTTGGAGATTCGCAACAACGCTATGGTAATTGACGGTGCCACGTACATCCAAGTACATCCTACGTTTCTGTACGAATCGGTGTGGAATTTGGTGTTATTGATTTTCTTGCTGATTTATACGAAACATAAGAAATTTCACGGAGAGATCTTCTTGCTGTACTTGTTTGGCTACGGTGCGGGACGTCTGTGGATTGAAGGTTTGAGAACCGATCAGTTGTTCCTGTGGGGGACACCTATCGCGGTATCTCAGCTGCTCAGTGCAGTGCTTATGGTACTGAGTGCAGCGGGTTATATCCTGCTATGGAAGAAGAATCGGAAGGCAAAGGCTACGATTGCTTAATACAATGAGAGAATAATGGAGGCGTGATACCACGTCTCCGTTTTTTTTATGCTTTTTTGTTTGGGGCATGCATTTATACAAATGCGTGCCCTTTTTGTGATATAAGGGCAGTGGTTTTCGAACTTTTGTGGTGCCAAGTGGTGAATGTGGAGCCCGGTGGTGAAAAGTAATACGTCGAACCTATGAAAAAATTCATAAAAAAGTTTACGAAAATGCGATTTGCCTATTGCAATTTCATGAAAAGGCGTGTAAAATGGCTCTTAAGTGGAGGGAAGTGGTGCGAAAAACACATCTAGTGGAGTGAAGTGGAGGATTTTAAGGTCAATGGGCTCGAAGTTTACCGGAAAACACAGCCATAGCATTGACGCCAAGGGGCGTATTATTGTTCCCGCCAAGTTTCGCGAGAATCTTGGGGAGAGCTTTATAGTTACGCTTGGACTTGACGGTTGCCTCTGCATGTACTCCAACGATGAGTGGGATTTGTTCTTGGAAGAATTGAAGAAGCTTCCCGGCACCAGAGAAGCCAGACAGTTGAAGAGATTCTTCATGGCAAGTGCAGAAGACTGTGAAGTGGACAAGCAAGGACGTGTGTTGATTCCTACGGAACTTAGGGAAGCTGCCGGATTAGTGAAAGACGTTGTTTCGGTGGGTAACTTGAACAAGGTTGAGATTTGGAGCAAGGAGCGTTGGGAAGAGACGACCAATTACGGTTCCATGGATGAAGTGGCAGAGCATTTGTCTGAGTATGGTATCAGCTTCTAACATTACGGGGGAGTTTCAAATGAGTGAATTTCGACACATTTCCGTACTCTTGGAAGAAACAATCGACGGGTTGGCGGTGAAACCGGAAGGAACCTATGTGGATGGAACCTTGGGAGGAGCCGGACATGCTTCCCACGTGGTTAGTAAACTTACAACGGGACGCTTTGTCGGAATAGACCAAGACGAGGATGCAATTCGGGCGGCATCGGAGCGGTTGGCACCATATGCGGACAAGGTAACAATCGTTCGAAGCAATTATGAGAACATGATCCAGGTGTTAGAAGAGCTGGGGATTACGCAGGTGGACGGCATTTTGCTGGACCTTGGCGTATCTTCATACCAGTTGGATACACCGGAACGGGGATTTTCTTATATGGAGGATGCACCGCTGGATATGCGAATGGATAACCGCATGGAGCAAACGGCGGCAGACATTGTGAATGAATACAGTGAGAGAGAACTGTTTCATATAATCCGAGATTACGGTGAGGATTCCTTCGCAAAAAACATTGCGAAACATATTGTCGCCGCAAGACAGGACAAGCCCATTGCTACCACGGGGGAATTGGTAGAGATTATAAAGGGAGCCATTCCTATGCGAGTGCGCATGGCAGGAGGGCACCCGGCGAAGAAGACGTTTCAGGCGATTCGTATTGAATTGAATCGTGAGTTGAAGGTGTTGGAAGATTCCTTGGACGGGATGATTCGTATGTTGGCACCGGGGGGACGATTGTGTGTCATTACATTTCACTCGTTGGAAGACAGAATCGTCAAGAATTGTTTTCGAAAAAATGAAGATCCGTGCGAATGCCCGAAGAACTTTCCGGTATGCGTATGCGGAAAGAAATCTATGGGGCGCAATGTGACGCGAAAGCCCATTGCACCATCGGAGCAGGAGATGGAAGAAAATAGCCGAGCAAGGAGCGCAAAGTTGCGTATCTTTGAACGAGCGTAGAAAGGAAGAGACTTATGGGAGCGAATAGCAAGTATTCAAAAGCAGAACAAGAGAATAACAGAAGACTTCGTAATCAGACCTACATCGAAGGTACTGCTGCAAGAAAGCTTGCCGCCGCGCCCGCGAGAGATCCGAAGAAGGAACAGCAGTGGTACGCTGAGAGACAGTACAAAATAGAGGAGCAGCCCCTGGTTGGCTTCCGTAGAAACATTGATTTTCTTACGGTTGCTATGTTGGGAATTGCGTTGGCAATCATTTGCGTATTGGCGGTTCAGTACTTATCGGTAGCAGCGGAGATTACCGAGGTGGACAAGGCCATCAGCAATCTGGAGGATGAACTTCAGGTGATGTCTCAGGCCAACGATTCCATGCTGGCTACCATTGCAAATGATGTAGATCTTAACGAGGTATATCAAGTGGCAGTAGGTCAGATGGGTATGGTATACCCTAACAACAATCAGATTATTGAATTTACTTATGCGGACACCGGTTATGTGAGACAATATGCAAGCATACCGGGAACGGAAGCAGAACAGGTCAGTGCAGTACAAGAAATCTTAAACCGCATATTGCGATAATCAACGGGGCGTCAAGCCCCTTGTTGTCGTAATAAAGAGCGGACCAAATGGATAGACCGAATGTGGTATTCGGCGGTGGAGGAATGGAGTTTCGGGTATGGTTAAGAGAAGAGAACCGTCCAATGAGAAGAAGAAAAAATACTTTACGAGGAATATGCAGAAGGCAACGCTACTTGTTTTGCTTGGGATTATGGTAGTGTTTCTGTTTTTGATCGGCCGAATTGTATATTTGCGAATCGCAAAAGGAACGGAATACAGTAACAATGTGCTGAGTCATCAGAGTTATGTCAGTGCAGTGGTACCGTTCCAAAGAGGTACGATTACCGATCGAAACGGCGTAGAACTGGCGGTAAGTACGAAGATATATCATGTCATTTTGGACCCTAAGGTCGTACTGTCCAACGACGGCTTTGTGGAGCCTACCATTGACGCCATTGTAGAAGCATTTGATTATGATGAGGCGGAGCTTCGCAAAATTCTGGAGAGCAACGAAGAGAGCTCGTATTATGTATTACTGAAGAACCAGCCCTACGAGAAGATTGCCACCTTCAATGAGTTGCAGAAGAAGAATCACAAGGTTGTGAAGGGTGTATGGTTTGAAACGGAGTACGAAAGAAACTATCCGTACAATTCCTTGGCGTCTCATGTGATCGGATTTACTAACAAGGGCAATGTGGGGACCTATGGGATTGAGCAGTACTATAACGAATATTTGAACGGAACCGACGGCAGGGAATCCGGTTATTACGATTCCGAACTGAACCTCATTAAGAAGGTATGGGAAGCAACGCCGGGAGATACTGTAGTATCCACTATTGACGTGTATGTACAGAGTGTAGTGGAAGAGAAGATTGCGGAATTTTTGGACACGTATCGGTGTGAAAATATCGGCGTTATTGTCATGAATCCCAATAGCGGTGAGATATATGCTATGGCATCCAATAAGGGGTATGATTTGAATAACCCCAGAGATATTACCGGCATTTATTCGCAGGAGGCAATTGATGCCATGACGGATCAGGAGCAAATCAATGCTTTGAACAAGATGTGGCGTAACTTCTGTGTAAATGATACGTTTGAACCGGGTTCCACCTTCAAATGTCTCACGGTGGCAGCGGGCTTGGAAGAGGACGTAATCGAGACCGGTGATTCCTTCTACTGCGCGGGTCATGCAGACATTGATGAGTGGTCAATTCACTGTAATAAGAAGACGGGTCACGGGAACTTGTCCTTAACCCAGTCCTTGATGTTCTCCTGCAACATGGCATTGATGGATATCGCCGAAGCGGAAGGACGTACGATGTTCCGTTATTATCAGGAGCATTTCGGTCTGGGAAGTAAGACGGGGCTAGACCTTCCCGGTGAAGCAGCAGGCATTTTGATTGACGAAAGTAAGTTGAATATTACTGAGTTGGCAACCAGTAGTTTCGGACAGGGCTTCAATGTGACTATGGTGCAGATGGCTGCGGCATATAGCTCTTTGGTGAACGGCGGGTACTATTATCGTCCTCATGTTGTGAAGGAAATCGTAGATTCCAATGGAGCAACGGTATATGAGGCTGAGGATTGTCTCGTAAGAAATACGGTGACGAAGTCCACCTCCGAGTTTATGAAGGATGCCACATACTTTACTGTAGAGTCCGGCACCGCAACTCCCGCACAGGTGGAGGGTTACTTGGTGGGAGGCAAAACCGGAACTGCACAGAAGGGAATTCGTGCCGACGGCAAATACGTTGTTTCTTTTGTAGGAAGTGTACCGGCAGACGATCCCGAGGTAGTAATCTATGTAGTTATCGATGAAATCGACGACGAAAAATTGTATAACAGCAGTAAGCCCGCAACCATGCTCACCAGCACAATTCTGAAGGATGCGCTTCCATACTTGGGCGTATATCCGGATGGAGAAATTGATTACGGCGTTGAGTATGAAGGTGACGTTATAGAAGGTGACGAAGTAAATGACGGAAACATTACCGAAGGCAATACCTCCGGCGAAGAGGAGTAAGCAAAGGATTATGAGACCGAAGGCATAAGTACGTCATATTCACATAAGATAAAAGGAGCAAGACAAGGGAGCGCATATGCTGGCTCACCAAAAACGATTTCTGCTTCTCGGTGTAATACTCATCATTTTCATGATTTCCGCTCTGTGTGGGCGGTTGGCGTATCTAATGATTATAAAATCCCAGGATTACGGTGTGAAAGCACAGGATGTCTGGCAACGGGAGCGTCCTATCAAAGCGGCGCGGGGTCAGATATTTGACCGCAACGGCGTGGTGTTGGCCACGAACCAATCGGTATGCACGGTATCTGTGATTCACAACCAGATTACTGATCCTGAGAAGGTTATCGCAGAACTGTCGGAGATTCTGAATCTCACGGAGGAGGCGGTTCGAAAGCGAGTAGAGAAGTATTCCTCCATGGAACGCATTAAGGCAAATGTCCCGAAGGAAACCGGGGACTACATAAAGAGTTTGGAACTGGACGGCGTTGTCGTTGACGAGGACTATAAGCGATATTACCCCAACGGAACCTTGGCGGCCAGAGTGTTGGGCTTCACAGGTTCGGACAATCAAGGGATTATCGGTCTGGAGGTTACTTACGATGATGTTCTGCAAGGCACGGGAGGAACGATATTAACCACAACCACTGCCCATGGGTACAACTTGGACGGAGCGGCAGAACATCGAATAGAACCTGTTCCGGGAAAGGACTTGTACATTAGCCTTGATAGTAATCTGCAGGAGTATTGTCAGCAAGCGGCGGCAAAATGCTTGGAAACTACCGGCGCCAAGACCGCCAGCATTGTGGTGATGAATCCGAAGAACGGAGAAATCCTTGCCATGACTACTTGGCCGGAATTTGACGCCAACAATCCTTATGAGATGATTCCTTCTATGTTGGTGAAGAAGACGGAGGAAGGAACGGTCACGTTGGATTATGACACTTTGAGTGCCGAAGAGAAGAATGCATTGCTAAATAAAATGTGGAGAAACCCACTGATTTCAGATACTTATGAGCCGGGGTCCACATTTAAAATAATAACAACTACCGCAGCCCTTGAAGAGGGCAAGGTATCCTTGGCAGATCGGTTTTATTGCCCGGGACACCGTATCGTTGAGGATCGCACCATTCACTGTCACAAGGTAGTGGGACATGGTGCGGAATCCTTCAAGGAGGGCATTATGAACTCTTGCAACCCCGTGTTTATGGAGTTGGGAGAACGGGTGGGAGCCACGAAGATGTATGCCTATTATCAAAAGCTTGGTTTGATGAGCAAGACCGGAATTGACTTGCCGGGAGAGGCGGGTTCTATCTTTCATAAACTTGAAAATGTGGGCGGTGTAGAATTGGCCACCATGTCATTTGGCCAATCCTTTCAAATATCGCCTTTGCAACTTCTTCGTGCGGTCAGTTGTGTGATTAACGGTGGCACGATGGTTACTCCTCATCTGGGTGTGTCGGTGGTATCTGAAGAAGACAATGTGGAAGAACTGATGTATCCTACTGCGGAGGGCGTAGTGTCCGAGACTACAACAGAGACGGTGAAGGAACTGTTGGAGGCCGTGGTAGCAGAGGGTACCGGTAACAAGGCTTATCTAGAAGGGTACCGAATCGGCGGCAAGACAGCAACCAGTGAGAAGTTGCCCAGAAGTGCGAATCAATATATCGCATCATTTATCGGATTTGCACCTGCAAATGATCCGGAAATTCTTGCTTTGGTATTGATTGATGAACCGGTTGGGGTGTATTATGGAGGAACCATTGCCGCACCGGTCGTTGCGGAAGTATTTGAAAATGCACTGCCGTACCTAGGTGTCGCAAGAACAATAATAGAAGAAAATGCCCTTAAGGGTGTGGAATAGAAAGAAGGTTGACGTTATGGAATGGAGAGGTCAAGAAGTACTGGTTATCGGAGCAGGAAAGAGTGGAATTGCCGCTTGCAATCTGCTGAGTTCGGAAAATGTACACATTACGTTGTATGACGGAAATGCGGAGCTTGATAAGGAGCAACTAAAGGGGAAACTTTGTGCGGCATTTGCCGGAGATATTGCGTTGGGAGAGATGAGTCAGGAGTTGTTGTCCAAGACGGAACTGGTGGTAATCAGCCCCGGAGTACCTACAGACCTTCCCTTTGTACAGAAGCTCAAAGAGCGTAATGTGCCGATTTGGGGAGAAGTAGAGCTGGCATATCGGTATAGTAGCGGTAAGCTGGTGGCTATTACCGGAACCAACGGTAAGACCACTACCACAGCCTTGACCGGCGAGATTATGAAGCAGTATTTTCATAGTGTATTTGTTGTGGGCAACATCGGAACGCCGTACACAGAGATGGTACGTGAAACTACGGAAAAGAGTGTAACGGTGGCGGAGATGAGTAGTTTTCAGCTAGAGTCCATTGAGGAGTTCCATCCCAATGTCAGCATGATCTTAAACATTACTCCGGATCATTTGAATCGTCATCATACCATGGAAGCATACACGGAGGCGAAATGCAACATCGCCAGAAATCAGACGCCCGGAGAGGTATGCGTGCTGAATTATGAGGATGACCGTCTGCGTGCTATCGGGGAGAGCTTGCAGACGAAAGTATTTTGGTTTAGTAGCGGAAGAGCATTAAAGCGCGGCTTGTATTTGAAGGGGAACGATATTATTTATAACGATGGTGCACAGGAAACCGTCGTTATCAACGTACATGAATTGAACATTATCGGTAAGCATAATTATGAAAATGCCATGGCTGCCATTGCGGCCGGCATTGCAATGTCCATTCCTATGGAGCGAATCAGAGAAGCACTCCGCAATTTTGTGGCGGTAGAGCATCGTATTGAGTATACGGCAACCAAGAACGGAGTGGTATACTACAACGATTCCAAAGGAACCAATCCCGATGCATCCATTCAAGCGGTACGCGCTATGGACCGTCCCACGATTCTTATCGGTGGCGGATATGACAAGGGGTCTTCCTACGAAGAATGGATTCGCGAATTTGACGGAAAGATTCGCAGTCTCGTGCTTATGGGGCAGACGGCGGACAAAATCGAGAAAACTGCCAGAGATATGGGATTTGACGCTGTTGTGCGTGTGAATTCCATGGAAGAAGCGGTGCAGTATGCATATGCAAATGCAGTGCCCGGAGAAGCGGTATTGTTGTCTCCTTGTTGCGCCAGCTGGGGCATGTTTAAGAATTACGAGGAACGCGGGGAAATCTTTAAGAAGTTAGTGAGAAGCCTTCCTGAATAATCGGGAGGGCAGTGTGGAATATATCAGGAGGGAATATGAACAGGGATGAGATGAATCGTGGCGTTATAAAGAAACCGAAGAAATACTACGACTATACTCTGTTATTCCTCGTGGTATTCCTTGTGTGCTTCGGTCTTGTAATGATTGCAAGCATTAGTGCCTATAACGCAACCAAATACTATAGTGACGCTACGTTGTTTGTAAAACGTCAGGCATTGTTTGCGGTATTGGGATTTGCTCTTATGATTGCAGTGTCTAAAATTCCTTATTGTGTACTTACGTGCGAGTTTAAGACCATTTTTCGCGGTCGTAAATGTTCCTTGGCATTTCTTGCGGTATTTGTCTGTGTTTTGCTACAGATCATAGTTATCGTAATGGGCAATGCCACCAATGGCGCCAGCCGATGGATCGAAATCGGACCGTTCAAACTGCAACCATCGGAGATCAGTAAGATTGCATTGATATGGTATGTGGCCTTCCTGGTGAATAAGTTTCCGCGAATCGGAAACACCTTCGTTGGATTTTTTGCCGTTGCAATTCGTGCATTACCGCTGATTGCACTGGTAGCTATGGAAAATATGAGTACGGCCATTATTATGGCTTGTATTGTATGCGGTATTTGTTTGATTGCCAGTCGTAAGCGCAAACATTATCTTGTTGTATTTATTATCGGAGTGGTTGCCGTATTTGCAGGCATTTTCTTAGTTGGATTTCGTGCTAACCGCGTGCAGAGCTGGTTGGACATCGAAAATGCCGACGGTGGATATCAGATATTGCAGGGCTTGTACGCCATTGCTTCCGGCGGTTGGTTTGGCAAGGGATTAGGTAACAGTATTCAGAAGCTGGGCTACATTCCCGAGGTGCATACGGATATGATCTTCACATGTATCTGCGAAGAACTCGGTATCTTCGGGGCGATTTGTCTGATTGCATTATTCGCTTTGCTGTTGTGGAGAATCTTTCTTATTGCGGTAAATTCGCCGGATCTTATGAGCGGTTTGCTGGCATGTGGTGTAATGATTCAGGTGGCGGTGCAGGTGATTATGAACATTGCCGTAGTAACCAACACCATGCCGTCTACGGGTATACCGCTTCCCTTTATCAGCTATGGCGGAAGTTCGTTGATCTTTATGATGGCGGAAATCGGTTTGGTACTGAATGTGGCAAATCGAATCGAATACGAAAAGAAATAAAAACAATTTCGAGAAATGTGGATACGCACGATTTTTCTTTTGCGGAATAGTATGAAGTAATTTTCATTGGAGCGTTACTTCGTATGGGCAAATTGCGTATTCAAGGTGGCCTGCCTCTTGCAGGCAGTATCACGGTTCAAGGCTCGAAAAACATGGCACTTCCGATTCTGTGTGCCTGTCTGCTAATACCCGAGGAGGTTGTGCTTTACGGTTGTCCCCGCATTTCCGATGTAGAGGAAACGGCAGAGTTAATGCGAGGCTTGGGGGCTTCCGTGACTTGGCAAGGGGACGCACTGGTATGCAATTGCCGAAATGTATGTTCTACGGACATATGTGGAGAATTGACGGGGAAGAGTCGGATGTCGGTACTTCTGTTCGGGGCGACACTGGCCAGATGCCATCAGGGGCGCATGGAGTATCCGGGCGGTTGTAATATCGGTAGCCGTCCTATTGATATGCATGAGACTATGTTTCGAACCTTGGGGGCGAAGTTAACGAGAGAAGGAGAAACGCTACGCGGAGTGACCACGGGATTACAAGGAGCTACCGTAGTGTTTGAACGTTGTAGCGTAGGAGCTACGGAAAATGCGTTGCTATGTGCAACATTGGCAGAAGGAACAACCCGTATCTGCGGAGCGGCGGTGGAGCCGGAAGTGGAAGGGCTGTGTGATTTCCTTCGAAGCGCCGGAGCAAGGATTGCCAAAGTCGGTGAGACGGAGTTGGTGGTAGAGGGTGTCAAGCATTTGCACGGCTTGTGCTATCGCATTGCGTCGGATCGAATTGTGGCCGGAACATATCTGACGGCTGTAGCTATTACTAAGGGGAGTTGTGAGCTTCACAATGCTCCGGTGGCACATATGAAGAGTATTCTTATGTTTTTGGCCGGACTGGGTTGCGGAATTGTGACGGATCGAGACCGAATCTATATGGAGGCCCCCTATCGATTGATTGGAGGACAGCGATTACGAACAGAGCCTTATCCGGGATTTCCTACGGATATGCAGCCATTTGCCGTGGCGTTACTGGCGGTGGCGGATGGGCGTAGTATATTACAGGAGACCATATTCGAACATCGATTTCAGGCTATGGAAGAGATGAATCGGATGGGAGCGGGTTTGCGAATTGTGCCGCCTTGTATATTCACAATGGGAAATGCGAGACTGTGCGGGGCACATGTGTGCGGAAAGGATCTCCGCGGTAGCGCGGCTTTGGCAGTGTTGGCATTGGGAGCCCGGGGGGAGAGTATTGTAGAAGGCGTAGAATATATCCGACGTGGATATGTGGATTTTGTCGGGGATTTGCAGTGTCTCGGGGCAAAATGCGAGGAAGAGGAGTGAGTGACCATGGCGTTAATTCGTCTGGAGAGGAAAACGAAGTTTTGGATACGACTGGCCATTGGCTTGGGAATTGTATTCGTGATACTTCTGGTATTCGGTATTTGGTTTCGAGACAAATACCGGATTGATCGTGAACATGACGTAACGGTTACCATTATCGGAAACGGTCAGCGATATACAAAAGAAGAAATTCGAGACTATGTGTTGGATTCTTGGTTCGAAGAGTATTATTTGCTCATCGATTGGTATTACAAATATCGCGAGGTAGAGCCATTGCCTTACCTTGAGAAGATTCAGGTGGAGGTAGTGGAAGGGAAGGTGCAGCTTACCGCATATGAGAAGTTGCCCATCGGATGTATCTTTGAGATGGAGAACTATTTGTATTTTGATGCGGACGGAGTCATCGTTTCGTCAAAAAAAGAAAATGTAGAAAAGCTTCCGGTGATCACCGGGTTGGAATATGAAAGCGTAGCATTATATCAGGTGTTTGAAACCAAGAAAGCCGATATGTACGAGGTAGTAATGAGTCTGGTACGGCAGATGGAGAAGCACGAGCTTTCGGTGGAAGAGATTCATTTTAATAAAGATTCCTCTGTGGTTCTATGGTGCGATGGGCATCGCATTTCCCTGGGACAACGGGATGTGTACGATGTACAACTCAGTATGATTCGAGGGATCTTAGATAAGTTGGCAGAGGATGCGGAAAGCAATCCGGAGAATGCGGACGTAAAGTATAACATTAATATGGAAAATGTATACGAGTCCGGCGACCAATTTTATGCAACCGTCCTGGATGGGGCGCAAGAATGATATATTTGTGTGAAAAAAATGAAGAGAAAATTGCGATAAATCGAAATTTCCACTTGATTAATTTTACATTAGAATATATGATATAAGGTAGGTAGATTAGAATTTGTGATTTGCCTGCGGATAAGAAAAAATAGGATGCAGAGCAAGACTTGAGGAGAACCTCAACAAGTTTGAATTTGTCAAAGGAGGAAGGAACTTTGTTAGAGATTAAATTGGATGAAAATGAAGCAGCTGCTAAGATTCTTGTCATTGGTGTCGGTGGTGCCGGTAACAACGCGGTTAATCGAATGATTGAGGAAGGTATCGTCGGTGTTGATTTCGTATGTGTGAATACGGACAAGCAACATTTGAAAAACTGTAAGGCACCTCAGTGCGTTCAGATTGGCGAGAAGCTTACTAAGGGTCTTGGTGCGGGAGCACAGCCTGAGGTTGGTGAGAAGGCAGCGGAAGAGAATAAAGAAGAATTGACCCAGATGATTAAGGGTTGCGATATGGTATTTGTAACTTGTGGTATGGGCGGCGGTACCGGTACCGGTGCGGCTCCTGTAGTAGCACAGATTGCGAAGGATCTCGGAGTACTTACCGTAGGTATTGTTACGAAGCCTTTCCGCTTCGAGGCAAAGCAGCGTATGGCCAATGCCATTGCAGGCGTTGAGCGTCTCCGTGAGGCTGTAGACACTCTAATCGTTATCCCTAATGATCGTCTCTTGGAGATCGTTGATCGTCGCACTACCATGCCCGAGGCATTGCGCAAGGCAGACGAAGTTCTTCAGCAGGGTGTTCAGGGTATTACCGACTTGATTAACGAGTCCGCATTGATTAACCTTGACTTCGCAGACGTTCAGACGGTTATGAAGGACAAGGGTGTTGCTCATATCGGTATCGGCTATGGTAGTGGTGATGATAAGTGTATGGAAGCTGTTAAGCAGGCTACCACATCTCCGCTTCTTGAGACCAGTATTGAAGGTGCAAGTCACATTATTCTTCACATTGCAGGCGCTGTCAGCTTGATTGAGGTAAATGAGGCAGCAACTTACGTACAGGAGCTTGCAGGCGAAGAAGCGAACATCATTTTCGGTGCTATGTACGATGAGACTGCACCGGATCAGTGTCGTATCACGGTAATTGCTACCGGTCTTGAGGAGGCTCCCCAGAATACGCAGAGCAGTGGCGCAACTCGCCCCGGATATTACGGCAATACCGTACAGAAGAAGCCTCAGACTTCCCCTGCCGGTTACACCGGTCTCGGTTATGTGAATCGTTCTACAGTGACCAATGCGGGAGCAAGCACTGTTGCACCTAAGACGACATATACGACTCCGGTACAGAACACGGCTTCCGAACCGAACTACAATAAGCCTACAGCATCTGATGGCGGAAGCGGAATTAAGATTCCGGATTTCTTGCAGAAGAATCGGAAGTAAGAAACAGCATGTTGGTATTCTACGGGGTGCCGAGTGCAGATAAGGAAACTCAGTACCTGCGCCCTGATATGCGGCGCAGGTATCTTTTTAGGAGGAATACATTATGAGAAAGACGAGAAAACTGTTAGCATGTGTCTTAACACTGGTTATGCTGATGTCCATGTTTGGAATGGCGAATGCTGCCGGCACGGTAACAGACGGGATCAAAGACAGCAATGGTACAATCCAAAATGGCGGAACTTCATTACAGTATGATATGACCGGTTTGGCGAAGAAGCGCGGTGCGGATTTGTCTGAGGTACGTGGGGTTACGTTCACCATTCAAGTAGACGATGTGAGCAGCGGATTCGGAGGTTCGTACATATGGAACTCCGGTGTTGACGGATACAATTGGGATTATGTTACCTGGGGGTTGGATACCACGGACACGGATTATTCCATTGATGCGGTAAGCACCGGAACGGAGGGAGAGTATACCATTACTCGTACTGCGGATGCGGCAATATTCAGCAGTTCGGCAAGCTATAACAGTGTGTGGTTGACTTCGGAGAACAACTCCTCATTTACCATTACGAAGGTAGATGCATTGGGCGCAGACGGTACGGTTCTTTTTACCAGCGAGGATACTTCCGTTGATCTCGAAAATGTATTGAAAGTGGAAACTTACGATTCCGCTACCGGATTTAGCGGATTGTTGGACTGGTTTGCGGATTATGACTTTACCGAAGAAGATGTGAAACTGCGAATCACTACCACGAAGATTGTGGATTACAGTAGTCGAGATGGCCACAACTTCGGAGCGATTAACGATAGTACCAGTTCGGTATGGACTCAGAGTTTGTATTACGCGGTTCCGTCCGGAGATAATGGAAGTACCAGAACACAGGAGTGGACGCTTGCAGATATCGGCGCGCAGTTTACGGCTGCCGGCGGAGATGCCAATAACGGACTGTACTTCAATGTTTGGGGATGGAATGAAGATGCATCATCTTCCGAAACGTATATGTATGCAACGATTACAAAGATTGAACTCGTTGCGACTACTACCTTGGAGATTGAGGATGTATATACCCAGACGGCAGAAGATGAGAATAGTGAGACTTGGAGTCTTCGTTTTGTAGAGGTTATCACTGATGAAACCGCAGATACGCACATTAACGTGAATTATAAGGTTTACGTAACGATGCCGGATGCAACGGAAGAAACCTTGCTGGCGGATACGAACAGTGTGTACTATTACGGTAAGATTTCCATCGGAGGCGACCCGATTGAGGCACCGGAGGGATACGGTTTCTTGGCATATGCAGTAACGGGTATTCCCAATGATCTTAAGGATGAGTATGAGGCGGGAACGCTGAAACTCAGATGTGAGATTACATTGACACCCATTAGCGAGTCCTAATGCAGACGGAGGTATATGAGATGAAGATGGAATATATATATCCCAAGATGGAAGTTGTGGATTTCGAAGCCATGGATGTAATTGCAACCAGTGGATTGATTTACGATCCGGACGGTGAGAACAGCGATGGTAACATTGTCGTTTGGCCCGGAAATGGCTGATGAATTGAAATTGTGCATTTTCTACAAAAAAACATACTTTATATTGTACAAGTTGTATATGGTATGCGGGACGAAAATGTGATATTATTTTGATAAGTTTTTATGTTTTTATGCCTTGAAGGAGGAACAAAGATGAAGAAGATGAAGAAGTTAGTTGTAATGCTTTTGACATTGACTATGATTATGTCGATGTTTAGTGTTGCAAGTGCCGGTGTAATTACCAATGCAAATGGATATGAAGGACAGAGCTGGTTGGATGGCAAATATGTATGCATGGCATCTGATGGTCTCAACTCTTCAAATTATACGACTGCAGTGGGTTGGGAGGTTATTATTAACCCTGCAGTTGCTACAAACGGAAAGATTAACGTTCAGAGTGGATGGAGTGGTAATGCAGATGCTTCCAAGAGTTTCGGCCCGGCAGGATGGGGGGCGGATATTGATTGGACGGACAATGGCGACGGTACATATACAGTTAAGTACGTTGGTGAGTCTGCGCTTTTTGCAGGCGTAGATGGCGGCAACTTTTTGTATGTTGATTGTTGGGGTGATTCCACGGTAGAGATTGCAATCGAAGCAGTGTATTTTTTGAATGCAGATGGTGAGAGAATTGTTAGTGAGAAGACTCTTGCGGCTAGTTCCTTTTCTAACTCCGGAATTGCGGACGAGATGAGTGTTGGCGATACCTTTACCGTGTCGATAGATCGTACCGATATGAATCTTGAGAATAACCTTGTTAATCTTAAGATTAAGGCAGACAGTGATGAAGGAACGGCATGGAAGAATATTTATTTGGAGTCCGGAAGTGCTACGTTAGATGCTGCTGAATTGGAGAGTGTAGGATTAAGTGCTACAGTATCCACAGTAGGTGATGTTACTACATTTACGTTTAAATGCGAGAAGGATACTGCAAGTTGTGGATATTCTTTGCTGACAATTAAGGCTGAGTTTTGCACAGATGGTTCTGTGAAGGATGCTTATAGTTTCACCAATACGATTTATTTGTATCCGGATATTCCGAGTTTCACAGTTATTGCAGCCGAGGAACTTGAACCCAACGTAACCTATAAGCAGACTGCTGATAACAATGTTCGTTTCGTTCAGCTGATTAGCGAAGAGTATGCTAAGAATTGCAGTGAAGTTAATTATACTGTAAGTTATAATGGTGCAGTTAAGGCTACTTTGACTTCCAATGAGTGCTATTCCGCAGTATCTGTTGCAGGTGAGACTCTTACTGCTCCTGAAGGCTATGTTTTTGTAGCATGCGTTGTAACCAATGTGCCGGATGTTTCTTTGGTAACTTGTGAGATCTCCTTTACCGAGATTGAACAGTAATTGATGGAGGTGGATTTCATGAAGTTTGAATATTTGAACCCGGAACTTAAGATTGTTTCTTTTGAAACCGAAGATATTATTACTACCAGTGGTGAGTCTCTTTGGGATAACCTGTTGGATGAGATGGATTCCAATAACAATAACATTATTGATGGTAGCGAGTGGTAATTGATTACGCTAAGAATCGAGGCAAGTCGAAAGGCTTGCCTCTTTTTACTATGTTTTCGGACTTGCATTCTATTTGACATAGGCGAGATGAAATGTTATACTTGTGAGGACAAAGGGATGACTTTATACAAGTGCTTTCATGATGGAGGAAGAAGATGAAGAAGACGTTATTACTGCTGTACTTATTGTTGATGTTGTGTCTTGTGGCATGTGATGGTGGAGATGCCGAGAAGACTTCGCCCACTCCTACGCAGTCCGGAGGATTGCAGAACGGTGGTAAATTCGGAGATGATAATGTTATAGATTTTGGTGATCTTATGGGTGACGCTACGGGAACACCGGTTCCTACTGATACACCGGCTACAACGCCCGAAGGGGATAACGGAGTGACAGATACACCGACACCGGAACCTACGGACACTCCGGACAGTACACTGGCACCGGAACCTACGGACACTCCGGACTATACACCGACACCGGAACCTACGAACGCTCCGGATAATACGCCCACAACGACGCCGACGGACGTGCCTGAGAATACTGCACCCCCCACGCCTACTGAGGAGCCTGTGGCAACACCTACAGAAGCTCCTGCAACGCCTACGGTGACACCTGTGGAGGACGAAGGGCTTGACAGTGGAAGAGCGCCCTTGGATGATTTGGACTGGGGCCCCCTTGTTCCGCAATAAATGAGCTGAATATTGGATTTACAGAGGACAATGATGAGAATCGTTGCCCTCTTTTTTTATACGGGAGGTGTAACATGATTATCTACATAGACCGACTGTTTTTATATGCGATGCTGAGTACATATTGTGCAATGCGCTTTGCGGATGGCATGAGCGGAGGTAGACGAAGGTGCAGACGGGATCTTGTTGCAAGTATTCTCGGTGCGGTTTTATTTGTGTGGTGTTTTTGCGCAGTTGTGAATAAGCATGCTAAGGAATGCGGTGGGCAGAATGCGCTGTGGGGGCTGTTGCTGGGGAGCTATATCGTATTGTATTCCTGTTATTGTTGCCTTACTGCGCGGAAGATGCTTCGCTATCGCACCTGCTTGGAACGTGTTATTTGGGTGGGCAAGAATGTTTGTTGGTTTCTGTGTGGAAATGCATTGCTGGGGTGCTTGATGAGTGGTATGCAATTGCTGATGCCGGTACTTGGGGAGAATTATCTCGGTGGATGTCTGTCGTTGTGTCTGGCGGGAGGGTGTGTAAAGAATATTCCTAGGTGGGTCAAGAGTAGGCGACGATATAGGCGATGCATGGTATATATCAGTCACGATAAAATGAAACTGCAAGTACACGGATTCGTGGACACGGGGAATCTGCTTCGAGGTCCGCAGGGGGAGCGCGTGTGTGTATTGCGAGACGAAGTATATGAGGAATTGCGAAGTCTGTCAGAGATGGAGGAAGGTTGTATTGCTTATTTCGGAGCAAATGGTGTGGTGGCCACTATGCCTTCCATGAAGGTGGAACGGTTGGAAATTCTCTCGGAGCAGGAACGAATGGAGCAGAATTATAATCAACGTCAAGCAATCCAAATACAAACCGATGTGACTGTGGCAAAGGGGGGCAGAGCATTTTGCAAGGGGTATGACATGCTTCTTCCGGAATGGGAGTAACGACGATGGCGAAGAATTTTTATGCTGTATCACGGTTTGACATATTTCTTAGAACCTTTGCGTTATGATATAGAAAATGCCCGGCAGGGAAATTCGTGTGTAAGGCGTACCTACGTATCGCATGTCCACACGGAGTCTATGTGTGATGGAGGTCAATATGACGTATTTTTGGAGAAAATGCATTGCGATGTTTCGCGGAAGTATGCGGCACTTCTTTGAGTGTGAGGTTGGCGAGTTATATTACATCGGAGGAACGGATGTGTTACCGGCACCCCTTACGCCGGAAGAGGAGCAAGAGTGGACAGCGAAATTAGGGACGGAAGAACAGAAGAGTGCACGAAATTATTTGGTGGAACACAATCTTCGCTTGGTAGTGTATATTGCGAAGAAATTCGACAATACCGGGATTGGAGTGGAGGATCTCATTTCCATCGGAACCATCGGGCTGATGAAGGCTATCAATACATATCAGACCGACAAGAATATAAAACTTGCAACCTATGCGTCCAGATGCATCGAAAATGAGATTCTCATGTATCTTCGCAGAACCAACAAATTGCGGGCGGAAGTGTCCATTGATGAACCTCTGAACGTCGACTGGGACGGAAATGAACTGCTTCTCTCGGACGTGCTGGGAACGGAAGAGGATGGCATCCTAAAGCCGATGGAAGACGCGGTGGATCTTATGCTTCTGAAGAAAGCGCTGAAGAAACTGACGGACCGTGAGAAAATGATTATCAGTCTCCGCTACGGTCTTGGAACGGAGCAGGGAGAGGAGAAGACACAGAAGGAAGTGGCGGATATGTTGGGGATCTCACAATCGTACATATCTCGCCTGGAGAAGAAGATTATCAAGCGATTAAAAAAAGAGATGTTGCTCATGGAATGATGTGCAAATCGCACAAAAAATAGCAGTATCAATTGTACAAGATGCTAGTAGAATAATCGTAGTTGTTTTGTTAAAATGTATACGTGGTGAATTCACAAAAAATATTGATGGAGGTAAATCTATTATGAAGAAGTTGTTTTCTATGGTACTTGTTGTAGCACTTGCTGCAGTTATGGTACTCGGAACTGCAATGGCTGAGGAAGTTGTTTATTCTGAGAGCAATGCAGACGGTTTTACCGGAACGATTACTGCTTTGAGTGGTTACACATTCACAGAGGAGAATATTGAACTTCGTCTCACTATCTCTACTGCTGACAATGAGCATCATGCATGGGGCTTTGGTTGCATTAACGACAGTGCATGGGCTAACGTAACCGGTCTTGAGCTCCTCGCAGCTGAGACTGCAGGTGAGAGTGTTATGACTCTTACTTTGAAGGAGATTGGTGATGCATTTGCTGCTTTTGGTTCTGATCCGACTGCAGGCGTTATTATCAATGACTGGGGTGACTATGGTAGCGTAGTTAAGATCGAAATCGTTGACACCTCTGCAACTGTTGAAGGTGGTGGCGGAGACGTTGATGATTCCGTTCAGACCGGTGACATGACCAACATTGCAATCCTTGCAGGTGTTGCAGGTCTTGCACTTGTTGCAGTTGTAGCTTCTAAGAAGGCTAACGCTTAATTTTCTTTCAATTAGACAAACAGAGGGTAATGCATAAGCATTGCCCTTTTTTGTATGAATCGAGTGGTATGTTGCCAATGGAGATAAGAGGCGTTGGGCACTTTGTAGAGAGGACATACGAATGAACCACTATATCTAGTAAAGAGAGATGTCATATTGTACAAAAAGAAATGGACTATATTGTGCATTTTGCTAGTAGAATAATTGTGACGAATTTGTTAAAATAGATGCGTGGTGAATTCACAAAATATTATAAGGAGGTAACTTTTCTATGAAGAAGTTATTGTCTATGGTACTTGCTGTATCTCTTACAGCTGTTATGGTACTTGGTTCTGCATTTGCAGGCAGCATTGCAATCGACAGCTCTGACGAGTACATTCTCGAGGAGACCGGTTCTGACGGTTCTACGTTTGTAAGCTACGATGTTAATGCATGGATTGCTGCTAACGAGTATGATTATACTCAGGTTGGTGGTGTAGAGTACACCATTAAGGTTGATGACCTTAGCGGTGGCGTTGGTGGTGGTATTGTATTCAATACTGCAGCACCTGATTATGGTTGGGCTTCCACTGAGTGGGGCAATGATGGCGCTAGCAAGCCCATCACTATCGTTGACAATGGCGATGGTACTTACAGCCTTGCTCTTTACGCAACCGGCGCATTTGTTGATCCGGCTTCCGAAGGTGCTTACGGCAAGGTTGCTCTTCAGCACTGGTGGGGTGGCAACACAACTGTAGTTGGTGCTAAGGTTCTTGATACCAACGGTGAAGCTATCGTTCTTGGCGGCGGTGCTGATGATTCCGTTGAGACCGGTGACATGACCAACATCGCAATTCTTGCTGGTGTTGCTGCTCTTGCACTTGTAGCAGTTGTAGCTTCCAAGAAGGCTAACGCTTAATTAACAATTAAGAACATGAAGGGCGACGCGTAAGCGTTGCCCTTTTTGCGTTTTAAAACGTATTTTGGAGGCTGTTCACTCAGCCTTTTCCGCTCGTCCGCGGCTTGCAATCGTATAAAATACAGGAAAAATGTGAATCCTTTAGATATCAACGTATCTGGAGGTTTCTTTTTTTATGTCAGGGTATAAGGTGGAAATCTGCGGCGTTAACACGAGTAAACTGCCGC
The DNA here is from genome assembly GCA_045546575.1 of Lachnospiraceae bacterium. Classification (GTDB taxonomy): domain Bacteria; phylum Bacillota; class Clostridia; order Lachnospirales; family Lachnospiraceae; genus ISDg. Next base: position 39,456 of record JAZQDC010000022.1, read on the forward strand.
TACTATCGGAAGAGGAGAAGGATTGTCTGTTACGAAGAGTAAAGCAAGGTGACAAGGTGGCGCGAGAACAATATATACATGGGAATCTGAGGTTGGTATTGAGCCTTGTACAGCGATTTTCCTCCAGCAATGAAAATGTGGATGATTTGTTTCAAATCGGGTGCATCGGACTGATTAAGGCCATTGATAATTTTGATATTAGTTTGGGTGTTAAATTCTCGACTTATGCCGTTCCGATGATTCTGGGTGAGATTCGTCGGTTTCTTCGAGATAATAATGCAATCCGCGTATCCCGCTCGCTACGTGATATTGCATACAAAGCCATTTACACCAGAGAGATTCTGAGAAAAGAGCATAATTCCGAGCCTACGATAGAGGAAGTGGCAAAGGCGGTGGGACTTCCGGTAGAGGATGTGGTGGGAGCGTTGGATGCCATACAAACACCGGTTTCTTTGTTCGAGCCGGTATATAACGAAGGAGGGGACACCCTGTATATTATGGATCAAGTGTCCGATCAGAAGGACCAAGAAGCTTGCTGGGTAGAGGAGCTGGCGTTGCAGGATGCGCTAAAACGTTTGCCGGAACGAGAACACTCTATTATTAATATGCGATTTTATCAAGGGAAGACTCAGATGGAGGTGGCCAAGGAGATTCACATCTCACAAGCACAGGTATCTCGGTTGGAGAAGTCAGCAATTAAAAGTATGCGAAGCTACTTGGGGAAAATGTGACGAATTCCTTTACCAAATCTTAAATGGAGTTCGTGGAATGCGACCATTGACTTATTGAAAGCAGAGTGCTACAATTAGGAGGATTTTTGGTTATTTTCGAGGCTTTCGAGCAGAATGGCACGTAGGCGATGATTTGGTACCAGGGAGGGATGTATATGATAGTTTTATTTTTTCTTCTATGGATTATTTTGAACGGTAGATTTACATGGGAAATCGCAATTATGGGTTTGGTAATCGCCATACCCGTCTACATATTCTTTTGTTACTATATGCACTTCAGTCCGAAGAAGGAATTACGTTTTTTCTTGCGCATCGGTTTCGGATTGCGCTATGTTTTTGTGCTTCTATGCGAAATTGTGAAGGCTAATTTTGCCGTGATTCGCTTTATTCTGTCTGCAAAGTATGAGGTAGAACCTGCTTTGGCGGAATTTCGTACGAGATTAAAGAGCGATATCAGCAAGGTGACCCTTGCAAATTCCATTACATTGACTCCGGGAACCATATCTGTGGAACTGGAGGATGACCGCTTCCTTGTACACGGTTTGGATAAAGAGTTTTTGGAAGGAATCGATCAAACGATATTTGAAGAAATGCTCCTTGAAAATGAGCGGAAAGGACAGAAACGATGAGTATTACACAAGCGTATGACATTCTATATGGCACTACTATTATTCTATTGATTCTTATTATGTTCTTCTGTCTTGCCCGTGCCATTAAGGGACCGGAGATTACGGATCGTATCGTTGCCATCAATATGCTGGGGACATTGACGATTATGATTATCTGCATTCTATCCATTTGGATTGGTGAGAATTATCTGCTGGATGTGGCGTTGATTTATGCCATGATCAGTTTTATTTCCGTTGTCGTACTGACCAAGGTTTACATGGGCGTACATCGTGAAAATGTGCGAAAAAAGGGAAAGGGGGCAAAATAAATGGAGTGGTTACAGTTTATCATTGCAGCAGTTTTTTTGCTATCCGGTGCAGTTATTGCTGCCATTGCCGCTTATGGAATTCATAAGTTTCATTTCGTTTTGAATCGTATGCATGCGGCTGCATTGTGCGATACCTTTAGTTTGCTCTTGGTTCTGACCGGATTGATTGTTCTCTGGGGCGTGTCTTTCGAGTCTTTGAAGATTTTAATGATTATTATTTTCTTTTGGTTTGCCAGTCCGGTATCCGGGCATTTGTTGGCACGTCTGGAGATAATTATTAACGATCATCTGAGAGATGAGTGTGAGATGACGCAGGAGATCGAGGATGCCATTAAGGCAGAGGAGGAGCAGGTATGACAAAGATTATTTTGCTATTGCTTGCGGCTTTCTTAATCGTATGTGCCGTTAGTGTTAGCTTTACAAAGAACCTCTTGGTTTCTATTGTTATTTTCATGTCCTACAGTTTGGCTATGTCTGTCATCTGGATATTTCTTGAGTCTCCGGATCTTGCAATTACGGAGGCTGCCGTAGGTGCGGGAGTAACCAGTGTTTTGTTCTTTATCACACTTCGAAAGATTGATTCCATGGAGGAAGAGGAGGAGAGCCATGAGCAAGATTCGGAAGGATTATAATCGCTCTGCAAGTTATCGTTTCTGGCGTTTTATGGACGGCGAACCTTTGGAGAAGCAAGAGGAAGAGAATACGATACTCTCGGATAGTGCACTGGTTGAGCAGACGGAAGTGACGGAGCATCAAGGACAATATATTGTGCTGAAGGACAACGACCCTCAAGAGGATGCAAGAAGGTTTGCGGAGATGTCCGGCTTTCGTTGGTTCCGAAAGATATATCAGGTATTGGCAGGATTTCTGTGTGTTTTGATTATTGCGTTGTTGATCTACAATGTCAGCATGATGCCTACTTTCGGCGAGGCAGAGTCTCCCACCAATAATGAGGTGATGGAGCGTTATCTCGAGAAGGGACAAGAAGAAACCGGCGTAGTAAATTTGGTTACGGGTATGATTTTGCAATACCGTGCTTTTGATACCTTTGGTGAGACTAATGTATTGTTTATTGCTACGTGTGCTGTGATGATTCTTTTGATGATGAAAAGAGATGATAAGGGAAATGACGAACTTCGTATGGATACGGATCGCACTTATGAGCCTAAGAAGGATATTATTTTGCAGTCGGTTGCCAGAGTTGTAATACCGGTCATTTTCTTATTTGGTTTTTACATTCTTCTTAACGGACATCTGTCCCCCGGAGGAGGTTTTTCCGGCGGTGCCATTATGGGTGCGGGATTGATTCTACACAGTGCGGCATTTGGTTTTGCCAATACACAGAAGTTTTTCAATGAACATGTGTATGAGATTATTAAGGTGGGATCTTTGTGCCTCTATGCATTGATTATTACGTACTATCTATTTACCGGTGCCAACGGTATTGAGTCTATTGTACCTTTGGGCATCCCCGGAAATATTATCAGTGCGGGACTTATCTTACCTATTAACATTTTGGTTGGTCTCGAAGTAGCGTGCACGATGTACGCATTTTATGCATTTTTCCGAAAAGGAGGCTTTTGATATGCTGGAGCAGTTGTGGAGCAATTACTTGGATGTTGTTGCCATGATTCTCTTCGGTATCGGTTTCTCGAATCTGTTGTTACAGAAGAACATGATTAAGAAGATTATCGGATTGAATGTCATGGATACGGCAGTGTATCTGTTTCTTGCCTCTATGGGATACATCAGTGGGCGAACGGCACCCATCGCCTCGGATGGGGTTTTGGAGTCGGAACGCTACATAAATCCGATTCCCAGTGGTCTGGTGCTTACGGGTATTGTTGTATCCGTAAGTGTAACGGCGATTATGTTGTCATTGACCATTCGTCTCTATAAGCGATATCATACCCTGGATATCGACAAGATTACTTTGTTGGTAAGAAAGGAGCATATTGAGGAATAATGGACTTTATACGCAATTTCCCTTTCTTTAGTATTTTGATCCCTATGGTTTCAGGACCGATAACGTCTTGTCTCGGAGGCAAGAAGGCCAAGCGTGTCAGTTTTGCGGTGGTGACACTTTCGTGCATTTTGTCGGGTGTTGTGCTAGTCTATACTTTGCAGTTGGATACACCTTTTATATACCAGATGGGACGATATCCGGCACCTTTCGGTAACGAGATTCGCGTGGGTGTGTTGGAAGCATTTATGGCGTTTTTCTTCTGTCTTGTTATGTTGTTGTGTCTTTGGGGAGGCTTGCACCACACAGATATAGACGTGGAAGAGAAGAAGCAGAATTTGTACTACATCATGATTAATCTGCTTCTCAGTTCGTTGCTGGCGTTAATTTATACAAATGACCTGTTTACTGCTTATGTATTCATTGAAATTAACACCATCTCCGCATGCGGTCTTATTATGATTCGGGGTTGGGGACGAAATTTGTTGGCGGCAACAAAGTATATGATTATGTCTTTGTTGGGTTCCGGTCTTGTGCTGATGTCCATTTCCATTCTGTATGGAATTACAGGGCATCTGTTGATGGAAGATTTACATGAGTCTGTGGTTGTTATCGTGGAGAATCAGACTTACGTAGGGCCTTTGACGGTAGCGGTGGGATTGTTTAGTGTCGGTATTGCCATTAAGTCGGCACTGTTCCCGTTCCATGCGTGGTTGCCGGATGCTTACGGATATTCTACATGTTCGTCCAGTGCCATTCTGTCCAGTTTGGTGTCCAAAGGATATATTTTCCTGCTGATTAAGTTCTTCATTCGCGTAATCGGTATGGATGTTATTGAAATGACAAAGGTAGATGATGTATTGTTTATCTTCGGTATTGCCGGAATGATCTTCGGTTCTATCAGTGCAATTCAGCAAACAGACTTGGGACGTATGATTGCGTTTTCTTCTGTGGCACAGGTGGGGTACATCTATATGGGATTCGGTCTTAGTGTAGAAGCAGGTATGATTGCTTCGGTATTTCATATCTTGTCTCATGCGGCGAGTAAGTCTATGCTGTTCGTATCGGCAACCGGACTTTCGGAAGTGTCGGGGGACAGTATGTATTATACGGATTTGCGTGGTTCCGGATACCGTAACGTTGTTGCGGGTATCGGATTTACAGTGGGGGCGTTTTCCATGGTCGGTATTCCTTTGTTTGCGGGCTTTACGTCCAAGGTATATTTTGCGGAAGCGGCCATGAATGCCACCTCTGCCAAGATGGTTATCACGTTGATTGCTCTGGCAATCAGTACAATTTTGAATGCGGTGTATTTCTTGCGTCAGGTTATCAGTATCTATACGCCGCAAAATGAACAGTATAAAGTGAAGGGATATCATACTGCGTGGTCCATGTCCATTGCCATGGTGCTGTTCATTGTTATAAATTTTGTACTCGGCATGGGAAGTTATCCGATTTTCCGGTGGCTGAGTGACGGCTTAAAGCTGTTTGCGTAAGAGTTTAGAATATTATATATAGCGTTGTAGACGCAGAAGGAGTCGTTTTGAATACGAATTGGATGATACTGGCGCCGGTATTGGTACCGGTTATCGGAGCGCTTGCACTTCGGTTCAGAAAACTTAATCAGAATAAAGCCATCCTTCGAGGAGTGACCGGCGGCGCAGTGCTTCTGACGGCGTTGCTTGTGGGCATTGTGGTGGCACAGGCAGACAGCGAGTTGTTGGTTCTTGGTTTTTTGCCAGAGATGCCGATTTATTTTCGTACGGATGCCTTGGCAAAGTTTTTTGCAATTCTTACGGTAGGAATGTGGTTGTTCTCCACCATGTTTTCCTTTGAGTACATGAATCATCAGAAGGAAGAAGAGAGGTATTCCTGCTTTTCTTTGCTGTCATTGGGAGCTCTTTTGGGTATTTGCTTTTCGGGCAATCTGATGACAACATACTTGTTCTATGAGATGATGACGTTGGCAACGTTTCCGCTTGTTTTGCATGAGCGTACGAAGGAGGCAATCTCAGCCGCATTTACGTATCTGTATTATTCCATCGGCGGTGCGTTCTTAGGTTTGGTGGGAATCTTCTTTCTGTACCAAAGTAGTGCGGATACGGTGGCAAGCGGTGGGCGTCTGGCTTATGTGAACGGTGGCTTCTTGGACCCTGCGTTGGCTACGGAAAATCGTACCGCATTGCTGGTGGCAATTTTCTTAATGCTGGTAGGTCTCGGCTCTAAAGTCGGCATGTTCCCGTTGCACGGATGGCTTACGAAGGCTCATCCCGTGGCACCGGCACCGGCATCCGCATTGTTGTCCGGTAACATTACCAAGATGGGTATTTTGTTTATTATTCGAGTGGTATTTCACTCTGTAGGCGTGGAATTCCTGCGTGATAGTTGGGTACAGTATGCGTTGCTGACATTGGCCATTGTTACGGTATTTTTGGGTTCTATGTTGGCATACAAGGAGCGCTTGCTGAAGAAGCGCTTGGCGTATTCCACTGTCAGTCAGACTTCCTACGCATTGGCAGGGTTATACCTATTGCATCCGGTGGCAATCTGCGGTGCCATGTTGCATATATTATTTCATTCCGTAATCAAGAACTTGCTTTTCCTTAGTGCAGGATCGATGATTTATGCAACGGGCAAGCAGCGGGTAGAAGAGTTCCGAGGAATCGGCAAGCGTATGCCCATTACTATGTGGTGCTTTACAATTGCGGGTTTGGCGTTGGTAGGTATTCCACCTTGTAGTGCATTCGTTAGCAAATGGAAGTTGGCGACCGGTGCACTTGAGAGTGGTATTACCGGATATCAGTTTGTGGTGCCGGTGGTTTTGTTGATTAGTGCGTTATTAACAGCAGGCTATTTGCTGACCGTTACGGCGGATGCGTTTTTCATTGCTAGGAGAGAGGAAGAGGTGGAAGCACCGAATCCGAATCCCACGGCGAAAGACCCTGGGCTGTTGATGATTGTACCATTGGTTGTTTTAGCGGCCTTGGCGGTGCTCTTTGGAATACTGCCGGTGGAGGAGTGGGGCATTTTCATGAAGATGCTTGAATGCTTGCAATAGGCTTCTTACCGGTGCAGATGAGGTGACTCTATGAATGCTTATTTCTTATTGGTTCCGATTATTTTTCCGATTTTGGTGGGCGCATATGTGGGGCTTCGCCATATGCATGTGCGTAAGCATCGAGAAATCGTTGTGTTTTGCGGTACGTTGATTAACTCCATTATGGTGTGGGTTTTGCTGTTCTCACGACCGGAGGGCGAGGCCATGATTTTGAATATGGCGGGTGAACTGGCAATTAAGTTCCAAATGGATGGTTTTTCGTGTGTATTTGCAGGTTTGGTATCGGTGTTGTGGCCTTTGGCAGCATTGTATGCCTTTGAGTATATGCGTAAGGAAGGCAAGGAAAATGTGTTTTTTGCATTTTACACCATGACCTATGGCATTACTCTTGGCATTGCCTTTTCCGGCAACTTGATGACCATGTACATGTTCTATGAGATGCTTACTCTCGTAACAGTACCGCTTGTGATGCATGAGTTGGACCACAAGTCCATTGTTGCCACGAGAAAGTACGTAAAATATTCCATCGGTGGTGCGGCTTTCGCGTTTATCGGTTTCATTAGTATCTTTACCTTTGGATCGACGTTGGACTTTACCTTTGGCGGCGTATTAACGGATACTGCCATGGCGGAGAAGGAGAATCTTCTCTTGGCAGTATACGTGATGATGGTTCTCGGTCTTGGTGTTAAGGCGGCGATCTTCCCGTTCCATGGTTGGCTTCCCAGTGCATCTGTGGCACCGACTCCGGTAACGGCGTTGTTGCACGCGGTGGCTGTGGTGAAGGCAGGTGCATTTGCTATTATCCGTGTAACCTATTATTCCTTCGGAACGGATTTCCTCAGTGGAACTTGGGCACAATACATTGTGTTGGGCTTTGCGGCATTTACCATCGTATTCGGTTCTGCCAAGGCCTTGAAGGAGCAACACTGCAAGCGTAGGCTTGCTTATTCTACGGTAAGTAATTTGTCATATATCGTGTTCGCTGCGGCACTTATGACTCCCGCGGGAATGGTTGGTGGCATGGTACATATTATTTTCCACGGTTTGATGAAGATTACGCTCTTTTACTGCATCGGTGCGGTGATGGTAAAAACTCATCGTAAATACTTGTGGGAGATGGAAGGTCTGGGAAGAAGAATGCCTTTGGTATTCACCGCATTTACCTTGGCTGGATTGGCGCTGATCGGTGTACCTCCCTTGGCGGGGTTCGTTAGCAAATGGTACATTGCCACGGCGGCCATTGCAGAAGGCTCTATTATGGCGAAACTGGGATTCGGAGCGTTGATTATCTCTGCACTTTTGACCGCTATATACATTATGGAGATTGTGGTCCGTGCGTGGATTCCTAGTCACAAGTTCGACCTCGAAACAGTGAAGGACTTGGAAGTGCCCGGGACATATATGCGTATTCCGTTGATTCTCCTGTGTTGTCTCATTGTTGTATTTTCCTTGTATTCTGAAGTGTTGATTTCGATTTTTGAAAAGATAGCGGCAGGTATTATGTAGAGAGGAGCGTCGTTTATGACTGGTGATATTACAATTATGATGATGTGGATGCTCCCTCTGGTAGGAAGTCTGCTGTGTGTAATGTGTGGTGCATTGACGGAACGGTATGCATCAGAGGCTACGGGGCGAAATGTATACGATGCCTCGTATGTATTGGTGCTCGGTGTGACCTTAATCTTGTCTCTTCTGTGCGGTCTGCCGGCACTGCAGGGGGATGGCGGAAGTTTGAAGTTGAATCTTTGTTATCTGGGACTCAATTTCCGAATGGACGGTTTTCGAGGCTTGTATTGTACCATTGCAGCATTTGCTTGGTTTGCCAGCGGTGTGTTTTCACTCAGCTATATGAAGCACAAGAAGCGCGTAGGACGTTATTATTTCTTTGTGCTTCTGACATTAGGTGCGACGCTGGGGGTATTTGCTTCTGCCGATTTGTACACGCTGTTTTTGTTCTTTGAGATTATGTCTCTTACATCTTATGCGTGGGTTGTAGAAGAAGAGACGGAGGATGCCGTGCGAGCATCCAAGACGTATCTTGCTGTGGCTGTTATTGGTGGACTTGTTATGCTGATGGGACTGTTCCTGTTGCAATACACCGTAGGAACATTGGAGATTGCCACATTAAAGGATGCTGTGGCACTGGCGAACAATAAGACTTTGTTGTATGTGGCAGGTGGTTGTCTACTGTTTGGTTTTGGCGCGAAGGCCGGTGGATTTCCATTGCATATTTGGTTGCCCAAGGCGCATCCCGTGGCACCCGCACCGGCATCGGCTCTGTTGTCCGGCATATTGACAAAGGCCGGAATTTTGGGGATCTTCTTACTCTCCGGGCAGATGTTCCTTGGAGATAAGGCTTGGGGCAACCTTGTGATGGTTCTCGGAACAATTACGATGTTGGTGGGAGCGTTGGTAGCGCTCTTCTCTATCGACATGAAGCATACTTTGGCTTGCTCCTCGGTGTCGCAGATCGGATTTATCCTTGTGGGGCTGGGTACTTTGGGCATTCTCGAACATGAAAATGCTCTGGCAGTTCATGGTGCAATTCTGCACATGGGCAATCATTCCGTGTTCAAGTTGGTATTGTTTTTGTTGGCCGGTGTGGTAGTAATGAACTTGGAATCCAGAGATTTTAACGTGATTCGCGGATTCGGACGGAATAAGCCCTGGTTCTTGGTGTGTTATTTGCTTGGTGCTCTCGGTATCGGCGGTGTGCCGTTGTTCTCCGGATATGTGTCCAAGTCTATGCTTCACGAGGCAATTGTGGAGTGCTATCATGAGACGGGACTTGGTATGTACAAGAGTATTGAGATTCTGTTCCTTGTGGCGGGCGGATGTACCGTGGCATATATGCTGAAGCTCTTTATGGTACTCTTTGTAGCGGAACCTTCTAAGGAGGTTGTAAAGCATGGGAAGAAGAGCAAGAAGGGCGGTTATCTCAGCCTGTCCGGCAAGATTGCGATTACTGTGCCTACGGTAGCGATTCTCGCCATGGGAGCGCTTCCTGAGCTAACCATGTTCCCGATTGCGGAGCATGCACAAGACATTGCTCAGTGCGTGGGAGAGAGTTCGCACATCCACTTGTTTGGCTGGGAGTGTCTCAAAGGGGCGTTAATCTCGCTGACTATTGGCTGTGCGCTGTATTTCCTAGTTGTACGACCTGCAATTATATCGAAGAAGAACGGTGCGGAGGAATATGTGAATCGTTGGCCGGAGTTCCTTGATATGGAGAATTCGTTTTATCGTCCGATTCTGCTCGGTTTCTTGCCATTCATCGGAACGTTGGTGTCCCGAATCTTAGATCATTTGGTTGATGCGGTGACATGGTTGGTGAAGAAGATATTCTTACGTCCGGTATATGTGGAGAAGACTACTTCGTTGGAGGAATCCATCTGCAACGGAATCGGTCATGTGCTGAACGGTATTGTGTCGGTTTTAAATGCAACCGTATGGCGCAAGCATCCGGTACGTAAGGACTTTGTGCGTAGTACCAATCTTGTACGAGAGGAATTCAGTGAATCTATTCAGCTGGTATCCCGAAGTCTTTCCTACGGATTGCTGGCATTCTGTGTCGGTCTGTTGATTTTGATGGTATACCTGGTGTTCGGTGTAAGATAAGGATTAAATATGATAGTGACGGTGCAACTGCTTGGCGGTTGCACCGTTTCTTATGAAAGCTTATGAGGTGCGGCGCAAAAAGCGACAAGCATACCATGGAAAACCTCTGCATTTGCAAAATGAGTTCTTGTATTCCGGCGGGAGATGAAGTATAATGAATTCATAGTATGCGATAATGTGGAGAGGTGTAGGCATTTGTATGTCGGCCTTGGCCACGGAATGTCGCATAGAGTAGAAGGAGATATACGACATGATGATAATTGACGGTAAGAAGATATCGGCAGAGATTAAGGACGAGTTGCGGGAGAAGGTTGCCGCATATAAGGAGCAGGGCATTTCCATTACACTGGCAGTAATTCAGGTAGGCAATGATAAGGCGTCCTCGGTATACGTTGCTAATAAGAAGAAGGCATGCGAATATGTGGGCATGGAGTCCTTGTCTTACGAGCTTCCTGAGGAGACCACCGAGGAAGAATTGCTTACACTTGTGCAGCAGTTAAACGACCGTGCGGATGTCAACGGAATCTTGGTTCAGTTGCCTCTTCCGAAGCACATTTGCGAGGACAAGATTCTTCTGGCCATTGATCCGGATAAGGATGTGGATGGTTTTCACCCGGTAAATGTGGGACGTCTGAACATCGGTCAGCGTTGTTTCGAGTCTTGTACTCCGGCAGGTGTGATTCAGCTATTGAAGCGCTCCGGTGTAGAGATTTCCGGTAAGGAGTGCGTAGTTGTAGGACGTAGTAATATCGTGGGCAAGCCCATGGCGGCTATGTTGCTTCGCGAGAACGGAACGGTGACCGTTTGCCATTCCAGAACCAAGAATCTTGCAGAGGTTACGAAGAGAGCGGACATTTTGGTTGTGGCTATTGGTAAGCCCAAGTTCATTACCAAGGAGTACGTAAAGGAAGGTGCGGTTGTTATCGATGTAGGTATTCATCGTATGGAGGACAACAAGCTGTGCGGAGACGTGGCATACGATGAAGTAGCACCCTTGTGCAGTGCCATTACCCCGGTACCCGGCGGTGTAGGACCGATGACCATTGCAATGTTGATGAATAACTGTGTGGAGAGTGTTCGCTAGATGAAGGTTTGTTTGATTTCACTGGGCTGCGATAAGAACTTAGTGGATAGCGAGGTAATGCTGGGATTGTTACGGGATGCCGGTCATGTACTGGTGGAGGACGAGACGGAGGCAGAGGCCATTGTAGTCAACACCTGTTGTTTCATTCACGATGCCAAGGAAGAGAGTATCGAGACGATTCTGTCCATGGCACAATTAAAGGAAGAAGGGGTGCTTCGACGTCTCATCGTAACCGGTTGTCTGGCAGAGCGATATTTTGAGGAGATTCAGGAGCAGATTCCTGAGGTGGACGGAATTCTCGGAACGTCAGCGTACGAGGATATTGTGGCGGCCATTTCCGCGGAAGAACTCTATACGGTTAAGAAGCCGTTGGATTATTTGCCCCAACCGGAGACGAAGCGTATGGATGCGGCCACCGGTTATGTGTCTTATCTGAAGATTGCCGAAGGCTGCGACAAATGCTGCACTTATTGCATCATTCCGAAGATTCGCGGTAAGTATCGGTCCTATCCCATGGAGCGTCTTGTGGAAGAAGCAAGAGAACTGGCGGCTCGTGGTACCAAGGAATTAATCCTGGTTGCCCAGGAGACGACACTGTACGGTGTAGACCTGTACGGCAAGAAGTCCTTGCCGGAGCTTCTTGAGAAGTTGTGTGAGATTCCGGAGCTTCAGTGGATTCGTTTGCTGTATTGTTATCCCGAAGAGATTGATGATGCGCTAATTGCGGTAATGAAGAAAGAACCGAAGATATGCCATTACCTAGATATGCCGATTCAGCACGGAGCAGATCCGGTGCTGAAGCGTATGGGAAGAAGAACGACCCGTGGGGAGATTGTGGCGATTACGGAGAAGCTTCGCAAGGAGATCCCCGACATTGCGTTACGTACTACGTTGATTACCGGGTTTCCCGGTGAGACTGCAGAGGACTTCGAATCCATGCTCTCCTTTGTAGAGGAGATGCGTTTTGAACGTCTGGGTGTATTTACATACTCCAAAGAAGAGGACACACCGGCTGCTCGTATGAAGGAACAGGTGCCGAAACGTACGAAAGAGAGTCGCAGAAAGCGTATCATGAAGCTTCAACAACGCATTAGTGCAGAGCATGGACAGGAGCAGATCGGACGGGAACTGCAAGTCATTGTGGACGGGTACTTAGCAGAAGAAGGTGTGTACGTCTGCCGTACATACATGGATGCTCCTTCTGTGGATGGCTCGGTATTTGTGGCTTCCGATGCCGCCATCATGTCCGGAGAGATCATTCCGGTACGTATTGTGGGAGCAAATGAGTACGATCTCATCGGAGAACTCATTGAACAATAAATTTCATTGCATTTGGAGGACAATAATATGAATTTGCCGAATAAGATTACTATGTTCCGTGTATTTCTCATACCGGTATTCGTGGTTTTGTTGATGGTAGATGAGATTCCGTATTACAATTTTATTGCCTTGGCGGTATTTTCCGTAGCATGCTTCTCTGACTTTCTGGATGGTTATCTGGCCAGAAAGATGGGATTGGTAACCACCTTCGGAAAGTTTATGGACCCTCTGGCGGATAAGATTCTGGTGTGTACGGCCATGATTTTGTTGATTGAGCTCAACAAGATTCCGGCGGTGATTGCCGCAATTATCATGGCAAGAGAATTCATCATCAGCGGTTTCCGTTTGATTGCTTCGGACAAGGGTGTAGTTATCGCCGCAGGTTATCTGGGAAAGTTTAAGACCGTTGCCCAGATGTTTATGTGCATTTTCTTGATGTTCACGGCAGATCCGGCATATAATAATCTCTTCTTCCGCATCATTGATGTGGCGGGACAGATATTTATGTGGCTGGCACTGGTGCTGACGATAGTATCCTTGGTAGAGTACATTTGGACCAATAGACAGGTGCTGAAGGACAATGAGTAGAGTAATTGTTATCGGAGGCGGTGCCGCCGGTATGATGGCTGCCATTAGTGCAGCACATGCCGGACATAGTGTCTGCCTTCTTGAGAAAAATGAGAAGCTGGGCAAGAAGATATATATTACGGGCAAGGGAAGATGTAATCTAACCAATGCCTGTGATATGCAGCAGCTGATTGATAACGTAATCAGCCATCCGCGCTTCTTGTACAGTGCATTTAATCGTTTTAACAATTATGATGTTATTGATTTCTTCGAAGGTATGTCCATGCCTACGAAGATTGAACGAGGCGGAAGAGTATTTCCGGTGTCCGATCGTGCTTCCGATGTTATTCGTGCGTTGGCGCGAGAGATGGAACGGGCGGGCGTAGAGGTACGCCTGCATACGGAGGTGCGAAGCATTGGTAAGGTGGAATTGACGGGGAGTTTCACAGAAGAGGGCGGCAAGAAGAAAAAGAAACCTACTTGGGAAGCTAAGGTGACGGAGGTTGTGTTGACGTCCGGAGAACATTTGCCTTGTGATGCTGTGGTGGTTGCTACGGGTGGTTTGTCGTATCCGTCTACCGGGTCTACCGGAGATGGGTATCGGATGGCCAAAGAATTGGGACATAGCGTAACACGTTTGATGCCATCGCTGGTTTCGCTAACAGTCAAGGAGGAGTTTTGCCGGGAACTGATGGGGCTTTCGTTGAAGAATGTTGGACTTCGATTTGCAGATGCCCAGGGAAAGACTGTGTACGAAGGATTCGGGGAGATGCTGTTTACTCATCGGGGCGTCAGCGGACCGGTGGTATTGTCCGCCACGGCGGAGGCTTCCGACGGGCTGGTAGGTACCACGCTGTATATTGACTGGAAACCGGCACTTTCCGAGGAACAGTTGGATGCGAGACTTCTTCGAGAGATTGAAGCAGGACGCTCCAAGCAGTTAAAGAATTGGATCGGATGTCTGGTTCCGCAGTCCATGGGAGAAGTGTTGATTGCACGGGCAGGATTGTCGGCTGAGCAGACGGCGGGGACGTTGACGAGAGAGCAACGGGAGAGCATTTTGAGGTGCTTGAAAGCATTTCCTTTGACCATTGCCGGTCTGGGCGGTTATAATGAGGCTGTGGTAACCAAGGGAGGTGTCTGTGTGGATGAGGTGAATCCATCCACCATGGAATCCAAGAAGGTAAAGGGCTTGTATTTTGCCGGAGAAGTGCTGGATGTGGATGCATTTACCGGAGGATATAATCTGCAGATTGCTTGGTCTACCGGGCATCTGTGTGGGCGAAATATTCCGTAAGAATGAAGGAGGAATGTAGGTCGCGGGATGCGGCATACAGCGAAGCGTATGAGCAGAAATATTGCGATTGACGGACCTGCGGGAGCAGGTAAGAGCACCATTGCCAGGGCTTTGGCCAAGAGGCTTGGGTATATTTATGTGGATACCGGTGCGATGTACCGTGCCATGGCGTTGCATTTTCTCAGGAAAGGAATTGCCGCTGATGACGTAGAGACCATTGCGGAGGCTTGTGAGGATGCTGAGGTAACGCTGACGTATGTGGACGGCGAACAGAGAGTGCTTCTTAACGGTGAGGACGTCAGCGGGTTGATTCGAACCGAAGAGGTTGGCAATATGGCCAGCGCTTCTTCTGTGAACCTGAGAGTTCGTGAGAAGATGACGGAACTTCAGAGGGAGTTGGCACGCAAAGAAGACGTAGTGATGGATGGAAGAGACATCGGAACCAATGTACTTCCCGGAGCGGACGTGAAGATTTATCTTACGGCATCCATTGAAGAGCGTGCGAGACGTCGCGTGAAGGAATATGAGGCCAAGGGAATCGTCGCGGATTATGAACAAGTGGCGAAGGACATTGCCGAAAGAGATTACCGGGATATGAACCGGGAGCATGCACCCCTTAGACAGGCAGAGGATGCGGTGTTGGTAGATACTTCGGATATGAGCATTCCGGAAGTGGAAGATGCTCTCTGGAGGTTGGCATGCAAGTAAGATTGGCACAGACTGCGGGCTTTTGCTTTGGTGTGAAGCGTGCGGTAGATACCGTATATCGGTTGACGGAGGGCCAGCACGAAGCGGTATATACCTTCGGGCCGATTATTCACAACGAAGAAGTAGTGAAGTCTCTGGAGCAACGAGGTGTCAGTATCATTGCTACGGAGGAAGAGCTGGACAGTATTGAGGAGGGGACCATCGTTATTCGTTCTCACGGAGTTGCGAAGAGTGTCCACGATCATATGCTGAGACGGAGGGAGCTGACGGAGGGACGTGTTCAGGTAGTGGATGCCACTTGTCCCTTTGTAAAGAAGATTCATCGAACGGTGTCGGCGGAGAGTGAACGTGGACGTCGAATTATTATTTGCGGTGACGAAAGTCATCCTGAGGTTCAAGGCATCGTAGGGTGGTGCACGGATGGTGCAACGGTGCTGAACAGCCCGGAAGAAGCACGAAAGATTGCAGAAAGATGTACGGAGAAATTGTGCATTGTAGCGCAGACGACATTTAACTACAACAAATTTAAAGAGATAGTTGAAATTTTCGAACAAATCGGTTATGATAGTACTGATAGTGTGGTGAATACTATCTGCAATGCCACGGAGGAAAGACAGACAGAAGCGCGTAGTTTGGCTCGCCAGTGTGATGCCATGATTATCATCGGCAGTCAGAACAGTTCCAACACGCGGAAGCTCTATGAGATTTCCAAGCAGGAATGCGAGCATACGTATTACGTGCAGTCAGTGGAACATCTGGATTTCGACGTTATGAAATCTTTTCGTTGCGTAGGTATTACAGCCGGGGCTTCCACCCCAAGAAATATTATTGAGGAGGTTCATGCTAACATGGGAGACATGAGTTTTGAACAATTATTGGAAGAATCTTTAAAAACTATACGGAACGGAGAGGTTGTTGAAGGCACGGTCATCCGCGTTAAGGAAGACGAGATTGTACTGAATATCGGTTACAAGGCCGACGGTATTATCAACAAGAGTGAGTACTCGAACCAGCCGGTAGGCGATCTCCGCGAGGTCGTTAAGGAAGGCGACACTATGTCCGCTAAGGTTCTTAAGGTAAATGATGGCGAGGGTCAGGTTCTTCTCAGCCGCAAGAAATTGCAGGGCGAGCGTTCCAGTCAGGTGATTGCTGACGCTATGGAGAACGGAACCGTACTTACCGCTAAGGTAACCAACGTTGTAGACGGTGGTTTGAATGTAGTGGTTGATGAGGCAAGAGTTTTCATCCCCGCAAGTCTCGTATCTGACGTATACGAGAAGGATTTGACGAAGTATCAGGATCAGGAGATTGAGTTCCAGATTATCGAGTACAATCCTAAGAGAAGAAGAATTATCGGTAACCGCAAGCAGCTTCTTGTTGAGAAGAAGAAGGCAATGCAGGAAGAAGTTCTCGGTCGTATCAAGGTAGATGATGTCATCGAAGGAACCGTTAAGAATGTAACCGATTTCGGCGTATTTGTTGACATTGGCGGTATCGATGGTTTGTTGCACATTTCCGAGATGTCTTGGGGACGTATCCAGAACCCTAAGAAGGAGTTCAAGGCCGGAGATGCGGTAACTGTATTCATTAAGGATATCAAGGGTGATAAGATTGCCCTTAGTATGAAGTTTGCAGATCAGAATCCTTGGGCAAATGCAGAGGAACGTTTTGCAGCAGGCACGATTGTAACCGGTAAGGTTGCAAGAATGACCGCATTCGGCGCATTTGTAGAGATTCTTCCGGGCGTTGACGCTCTTCTTCATGTGTCTCAGATTTCTCACAAGCACGTTGAGAAGCCCGCAGATGTATTGAGCATCGGTCAGGAGATTGAAGCAATTATCGTTGATTTCCGTGCAGAAGAGAAGAAGATCAGCCTCAGCATGAAGGCATTGGAGGAAGCTCCGGTGGTAGAGGAAGAGGTTGCAGATGCTGCAGAGGAAGTAACGGAGTAATATTGGCGCTTGGTTTTGAGAGAATTATAGCTAAGACGTACGTTAACAGGGAACAGAAGCACAATGGGATCTGATATTTCCCATTGTGCTTTTTTTCACGGTGCGGACAAGAGCGTTCCACCGAATCCGGGTACGTAATACAGAAAGGGTGGAACTATGGAACAGATGGTACGTGTGGCATTGGATGCCATGGGTGGCGATAATGCTCCCGGCGAGATTATTAAGGGAGCCGTAGAGGCTGTAAAAGAACATTCGGCAGTGAAAGTCTTTGTGGTAGGCAAAGAAGAGGTAATAGCCAAGGAATTGGAGGCATATACCTATCCCAAAGAGCAGCTGGTTGTCGTGAATGCTACGGAGGAGATTTCCTGCGAAGAACCGCCGATGCTGGCTGTTCGTAAGAAGAAGGATTCCTCCCTTGTGGTTGCTATGAATTTGGTCAAGAACGGCGAGGCGGACGCATTTGTATCTGCAGGCAGCACCGGAGCAATTCTTGTGGGCGGACAGATTATTATCAAGCGTATTCGCGGAGTCATTCGTTCTCCTCTTGCACCCTTGATTCCTACGGAACATGGTGTGTCCCTTTTGGTGGACTGTGGTGCCAGTGTGGATGCCAAGGCAGAACAGTTGGTACAGTATGCACAGATGGGGTCTATTTACATGGAACACGTGGTGGGCATCAAGAACCCCAGGGTCGGTATTGTAAATATCGGCGTAGAGGAAGAGAAGGGAAATGCGCTGGTGAAGGAAGCATACCCGCTTCTGAAGGAGCTTCCGGGAATTAATTTTATCGGAAGTGTAGAAGCCAGAGAGATTCCTAAGGGTGTAGCAGATGTTATCGTCTGCGATGCATTTGTAGGTAATGTTATTCTTAAACTTTACGAGGGCTTGGCAGGAACTTTGATTAAGAAGATTAAAGGCGGTATGATGAGCACGCTCCGAAGTAAGCTGGGAGCCCTTATGGTGAAGCCTGCGCTGAAGAAGACGTTGGCGTCCTTTGATACGGTGCATTATGGCGGAGCACCTATGATCGGACTGAACGGTCTTGTGGTTAAAACCCACGGTAATGCTAAGGCGGCAGAGGTAAAGAATTCAATCTTGCAGTGTATTACTTTCGTACAGCAAGATATTCAGGGGAAGATTCAAGCGAATCTGAAGGTGGATGGCGCTATTGCAGAATAGAGGATTTGATAAGATTGCGCATGCGGCGGAGCAACCGCTTTGCCGGTGCGGAAAGTGAGGACGTAATCTCTCGCTATGCGAGAGCTACCTTCCCATGCACCAATTGTGCTGACGCACATAAGTTCGTGGTGCAGAAAGTGAGGACGTATGTATCAGAAGTTATTATCGGTAATCAGCGAAGTGTTGCATGTAAATGTGGATGAGCTTACGAAGGAGACCTCTTTTTCCGAGGATTTGGGCGCGGATTCTTTGGATGTGTATCAATTGATTATGGCACTGGAGGAGGCATTTGACGTAGAAGTGGAACAGACTATGGAGGATATAACCGTGTCTACGGTTGGTGAACTCTATGAGAAGCTCAGGTTGATTATGCAACCGTAATTAATAACAGGATGGATGAGAAAGATGTCGGATATGGTGAAATTGGCGGAGCTGGAGAAGCGAATTGGGTATACATTTAAGGACAAGAATGTGCTTCGAAATGCCATGACTCACAGCTCGTATGCAAATGAACTTAGTCGTAACAGGATGACGATTCCCAACAACGAACGCCTGGAGTTTCTGGGTGACGCTGTATTGGAACTTGTGACGAGTGAGTTTATTTATAACGATAAGAAAACTATGGCGGAGGGCAAGCTTTCAAAGCTTCGGGCCAGTATTGTATGCGAGCCCTCATTGGCAATCTGCGCAAGGAATTTGGAACTGGGAAAGTACCTGTTTCTCGGTAAGGGCGAAGCCAGTACCGGAGGAAGAGAGCGAGATTCCATTTTGTCCGATGCCTTTGAGGCTTTGATCGGTGCGATTTATCTGGATGGGGGAATCAAACCTGCCCAGATTCACATTCACCGCTTTGTACTGGACAAGTTGGAAGAAAATCAGCTCTTCCGTGATGGCAAGACGGTACTTCAGGAACTGACCCAGAAATATTATCAGTGTATCCCGGTATATACCTTGATAAAAGAAGATGGACCGGCGCATTGCAAACATTTTACCGTAAGTGTACAGGCAGGGGAGCATGTTGTAGCCATTGGTGATGGTAATACGAAGAAGAGTGCAGAGCAGAAAGCAGCATTTTCCGCAATACAAATGATTCGGGAACAGGAAGGAGTCGGAGATGTATCTAAAGAGCATTGAGGTACACGGATTTAAGGCATTTGCCAACAAGATTCGCTTTGAATTTGACAAGGGAATCACGGGCATTGTAGGCCCCAATGGCAGTGGTAAGAGTAACGTCGCCGATGCCGTACGTTGGGTATTGGGTGAGCAGAGTGCCAAGCAGTTACGAGGAAGTAGTATGCAGGATGTAATATTTGCAGGCACAGAGACAAGAAAGCCTCTGGGCTTTGCTTATGTTGCCTTGACTTTGGACAACTCCGACCATTGGCTTCCCATTGAATATGATGAAGTTACCGTAGGACGCCGTGTGTATCGTTCCGGTGAGAGTGAGTACCTAATTAACGGTGCTGAGTGCCGTCTACGGGATGTGCAAGAGTTATTCTTTGATACCGGTGTCGGCAAGGAAGGATATTCGATTATCGGTCAGGGGCAGATTGATAAGATCCTCAGCGGTAAGCCCGAGGAGCGTCGAGAGATATTTGATGAAGCGGCAGGTATTACCAAGGTAAAGCGCAGAAAGCATCAGACGGAGAAGAACTTAGAGATTGAGCGTCAGAACCTGTCCCGTGTTACGGACATTTTGACGGAGATTGAGGGACGTCTGGGCCCCTTAGAGAAGCAGTATGAGAAGGCTCGCGTATATCTCCGTTATAAGGACGAGTTGAAGACTATGGAGGTCAACCAATTCTTGCTGGAATACGAGAAGAGTGCTACGGTGAAGCAAGAGTTGGATGATAAGCTACGCATCGCCTCTGACGATTTGCAACAGACAAAGCAGGACTATGAGCAGGCCAAGGAAGAATACGATCGTCTGTTAAATGAACTGGAGCAACATCAGGCAGCGTTGCAAACTGCCAGAGAGCAGCACAGCGAGCAGAAGGTCTTGGCTGAGAAGATTCTGGGTGAGACCAATTTATTGAGGGAGCAGGTAACCGTACTGGGACAAAATGAGCAACAGTACGAGGAGCGTTTGCACCGTCTGGAACAACAGATAGAGGAACGTCGCGAGAGTTTGGAGCAATATGAAGAGCGTCAGAAGGAATACGACGCTAAGTTGCAGGAACTCTTGGAAGAGCAGCAGAAAGCAGAAGCATATCTTGGGGAGATGAAGGCCGAGTTGGCTACCATGCTCTCGGAGGAACAGGCATGCAATCAAGCCTATATTGAACGCTTGCAAGAGAATAACAAACAGGAAAATGAACTGGAGCGTTACAATACTCTTCTGGAACAACAGAATATTGTTAAGGCAGAATTGAATGCCAAGCTATTGCGTTTCAAGACGGATGCGGACGCAGCGGAGAAGCAGATTTCTCAGGCAAATGATGCACTGAAGGAAGCATCCGGTGCGGTTGCCGATGTGGCAGACGAGTGTGCGGAGATTGAGAAAGCATTGGCACATTTGGCTACGGATATTGCAGAGAAGAAAGAGCAGTGTGATAAGAAACAAGCACAGGTCATTCACAATGCTTCTCGCATGGAGACTCTGAGAAACTTGGTGGAACGATACGACGGTTACGGAAGCGCTGTGCGCAAGGTGATGGAGCAGAAGAATCGCATTCCGGGTATTCATGGTGTCGTTGCGGATATTATACAGGTGGAGCCTAAGTATCAGGTTGCTATTGAGACGGCATTGGGAGGCAATATTCAGAACGTTGTAACCGATACGCAGGAGACGGCAAAACGTCTTATTCAGTATTTGAAGGACAACCATGCCGGTCGTGCCACATTTATACCGTTGTCCGGTATTCGTGCCAAGAAAGACGATTTCGACAGCAAGGTATTTACCGCCAAGGGTGTCATAGGAATCGCTTCGTCCCTTGTGGAAGCAGAGGATATTTATGACGAGGCAGTACGTTATCTCTTGGGGCGGTTCCTTGTAGTGGATACTATTGACAATGCAATTCATCTGGAGAAGCAGTACAAATACGCCCTACGGATTGTTACGTTGGACGGAGAGTTGTTCCAGCCCGGTGGTGCCATTTCCGGTGGTGCATTTAAGAATAGCAGTAACCTCCTTGGTAAGCGTCGTGAAGTAGAAGAACTAGAGGAACGCTTGGAGGCGGACCGTAAGGCGGCCAAGACGGCGGAAGAAGAACTGGAGAGTTTGCGCGGACAACGAGAAGAATACCGAGGACGTCTGGAACTCCGCAAGAGAGAACTTCAGGAGCTGTATGTGAAGCAGAACACCGCTAAGTTGAATCTGAATCACATTACGGAACAGAATCGAGACCTCGTAGGCAACCGTGAGCAACTGCGAGAGGAATTACATAGCGCAGAGGCAAATAGCACGGAGATTCGCACACGTATGGAAGAACTGAAGGCTTTGATTCAAGAGAATGATGAGAAGAATGTGGCGGATAAGAAACGTGCAGAGGAACTGCGTACACGTATGGAGGAGATGCGAGGTGTCGAGGACGAGGCCAGTGCAGAGGCAGTACGTGTACTTACGGAGTATTCCGGCTTGAAGCAGAGCGTGGCATATCAGAAAGACAACGGTAATCGTTTGCTTCGAGAGATTGGGGAACTGGGCAAGGAGATGGAAGAATTACGCGAAGGTCGTCGGGACTCCCAAGGTGAGATGCAAGAGAAGACGGGGCGCATCATTCAGTTAGAGGAGCAGTATTGCCATATTCAGAAGACGTGTCAGGAGCTGGAGGCCGGAATTGCCGGTCTGTGCGAGATGGCAGAGGACATTACCAAACAGAATAAGAGCTTCTTTGAGAAGAGAGAGCATTTGTCCGGCCGTATGTCTCAGCTGGATAAGGAAGTGTATCGTCTGCAGAGTCAGCGTGAGAAGATGGAGGAACAATTGGAGGCTCAGACCAAATATATGTGGGATGAGTATGAACTGACCTATACATCCGCCACGCAGTACCGTTCTCCGGAGATTGATAACCCGACGCTGAATCGTAAGCAGATTTATGAGTTAAAGAGCAAGATTCGTGGGCTCGGTGATGTCAATGTCAATGCCATCGAGGACTATAGAGAGACGAAGGAACGCTACGAGTTTTTGAACAATCAGCGAAATGATATTCAAAATGCAGAGCAGTCGCTGAGTCAGATCATTTCCGCATTGGATGAGGAGATGAGAAAGCAGTTCAATGAAACCTTTGCGAAGATTCAGGATCGCTTTGATAAGGTGTTCCGAGAGCTGTTTGGCGGTGGTAAGGGAACGTTATCTCTCACCGAAGGTGAGGATGTACTGGAGGCAGGTATTCACGTGATTGCACAGCCTCCGGGCAAGAAGTTGCAGAATATGATGCAGTTGTCCGGTGGTGAGAAGGCATTGACTGCCATTTCTCTGCTGTTTGCTATCTTGGACCTCAAACCGTCGCCATTCTGTCTGTTGGATGAGATTGAGGCGGCGTTGGATGATTCCAATGTCAGTCGATTTGCGCAGTATTTGCACAAACTGACCAAGGATACGCAGTTCATCGTCATTACGCACCGTAGAGGTACCATGGCGGCGGCCGATGCGTTGTACGGCATTACCATGCAGGAGAAGGGCGTCTCCACATTGGTATCCGTGAATTTGATAGAAAAGGATTTGGAGCAATAGAATGGGTGAGAAAAAAGGCTTTTTTAAGCGTTTGAAAGAAGGTATGGCCAAGACAAGAAACAGTCTGGCCAGCGGATTGGATTCCATTTTCCATGGGTTCAGTAAGATTGATGAGGAGTTCTATGAGGAGTTGGAAGAGATTTTGATTATGGCGGATATTGGTGTGAATACCACAGAAGCCATTCTCGACCAGTTGCGTGACAAGGTGAAAGAAAACCATGTCAAGGACCCCATGGAATGCAAGGCTTTGCTTATGGAGAGCATGAAGGAGCAGATGAAGGTTCCCGAGGATGCCTATGCATTCGAAGACCGAAAGTCCGTAATTATGATGGTGGGCGTCAACGGAGTGGGTAAGACTACCACCGCAGGTAAGATTGCCGGTTCGCTGAAGCAGGATGGTAAGAAAGTGCTCTTGGCGGCAGCGGATACGTTCCGTGCTGCGGCTACGGAGCAGTTGATTGAGTGGTCGCACCGTGCCGGATGTGATATCGTATCCGCCAAGGAAGGGGCAGACCCGGCAGCCGTTGTGTACGATGCAGTTACCGCGGCTAAGGCAAGAGGAACGGATGTGTTAATCTGCGATACTGCGGGACGACTTCACAACAAGAAGAATCTTATGGACGAGCTTTCGAAGATCAATCGTGTTATCGACCGTGAATATCCGGATGCATTGCGTGAGACCTTTGTTGTATTGGACGGAACCACGGGGCAGAATGCGTTGGTACAGGCTAAGCAGTTCAATGAGATTGCGGACATTACCGGAATTGTAATTACGAAGTTGGACGGAACAGCCAAGGGTGGTATCGCCATTGCCATTCAGAAGGAACTCGGTATACCTGTGAAATACATCGGTGTAGGCGAGAAACTGGAGGATATGCAGAAGTTCGACGCAGATGCTTTCATTGAAGCATTGTTTGTGCCGGTAGGTGAGGGCGATGAGGAATAAGTAACAAAAATACCGTAGGATTTTTGACAAATCGGTGAGAACATCGCCGTGTCAAAGCTCCTACGGTTTGTTATTGTGCTGAAATGAGAGGCAAAGTCTTGTACAGAATGCGAATGGATTATTAGATGCCAATCTGCTATACTGTGTACACAGAGCACACATACGGTGCTTGCAGGGTGAATAAGGTGAAGAGATTACGTTCCCACAGGCGGGAAGTAGGCTTGCAACGGCCGTGCAAGCTTTTTTTAAGAAATCAAAATCACGTATTGACAAAGCATGAAAAACAGTATATTATACAAATAGAACATTTGTTCGCTAGTAAAGGAGAAGAGAAATGGCAAGTAGTGAAGATAAGAAGAGAGCATTAGAGTCCGCATTGGCACAGATTGAGAAGTCTTACGGTAAGGGTTCGGTTATGAAGTTGGGAGATTCCAACTCTACTATGGGTGTGGAGGCGGTTCCTTCCGGTGCTTTGAGTTTGGACGTGGCACTGGGAATCGGTGGATTTCCGAAGGGAAGAATTATTGAGATTTACGGTCCTGAGTCCAGTGGTAAGACTACAGTAGCCCTTCATGCGGTGGCAGAAGTACAGAAGCTTGGAGGTATTGCGGGATTTATTGACGCGGAGCACGCTCTTGATCCGGTGTATGCGGCAAGTATCGGCGTGGATATTGATAATTTGTATATTTCTCAGCCGGACAACGGGGAACAGGCCTTGGAGATTACCGAGACTTTGGTACGTTCCGGAGCTGTGGATATCGTGATCGTAGACTCTGTCGCAGCACTGGTACCTAAGGCAGAGATTGATGGTGATATGGGGGATTCTCATGTAGGTCTGCAGGCGCGTTTGATGTCACAGGCATTGCGTAAGTTGACGGCGGTAATCAGTCGTTCCAATTGTATTGTTATCTTTATTAACCAGTTGCGCGAGAAGGTTGGCGTTATGTTCGGTAATCCGGAGACTACTACCGGTGGACGTGCTCTGAAGTTCTATTCTTCCGTGCGTCTTGATGTGCGTCGTATTGAGTCGTTGAAAGCCGCAGGAGAGGTGATTGGTAATCGTACCCGTGTGAAGGTTGTGAAGAATAAGGTGGCCCCGCCTTTCAAGGAAGCTGAGTTTGATATCATGTTCGGACAGGGCATTTCCCGCGAGGGTGATATCTTGGATCTGGCATGTAACGCCGGTGTTGTGAATAAGAGCGGCGCATGGTTCGCATACGAGGGTGAGAAGATCGGTCAAGGACGCGAGAATGCTAAGCAGTTCTTGAAGGACAACCCAGATATTATGCAGGAGATTGAACTGAGAGTTCGCACTAAGTATGGTATTGGCGGAGAAGAAGAGGAAGCATAGAAGTTCGGATGGTTATAACGAAGATTAACCCTAAGGGGAAGAGCAAGAGTGAGATACACTTAGATGGCGTCTACGCCGGACTTCTATCGAATCGTGACGTAATCTTTTGGAACTTGGAGCAAGATGCGGAGATTACAGAAGAGAAGTGGCGAGACATAGAATCACAGTGCATTGTACATAGCGGTAAGAAGAAAGCATTGGATTTGCTACTGGTTCGAGAGAGGACAACGTTTGAGTTACGGACGAAACTGTCGATGCTGAATTATACGGAAGCACAGATTGAAGAGATTATGCTATATGTACAACAGTTTCCGTATTTGGATGATGTTCGATACGGTGTGCATTATATTGTTTCTATGGGGCGAAGCAAGAGTAGACGCCAGATGGAACAGACATTGATGCAACGAGGACTCTCCAAGAATGAAATAGAGGAAGCATTTGCAATATACGAAGCGGAATATGTCGAGATGGCCGAGGACGAAGAGTGCGGAAGTCGAGAAACAGAAGCAGCAGAGAATTTATTGCGTAAGCGTTTGAAGGGACGAACATCCGTGACAAGTGAAGAGCGGAACAAGCTATATGCGATGTTGGCGAGACGAGGCTTTTCCGGGGACGCTATTCGGAAGGCGTTGAGAGAGTACGAAGAAACCTCTGAAGAGGATTAGGATGCGTCCCAATTGAGAATGATCATGGAATATCGTGATAACCGGGATGGAAGTCGGGACAATGCGATAAAAGTAATGTGGACGGTGATGGTGATGTTCCATCACCGTTTTTTTGTGTGTTGAGAGGTTTGTTTGTGGCTTGATAGTTGTTTTGTGCGTGGATGTGAGCAGAAAGGAGAGCAAACAAGGTTCTTTTCATAGAAAACTTCAAATAAGCATTGCATTTTCTGTGTAAAAAGGCTATAATGATAAGCGGTGTAAATTGGTTTGTATAAATTAAATTTATATTATAATAACACGGAGGGCTGAACATGAGTAGTACAGCAAAATTGTCGGCAAAGGATAGAATTTATACTTTGCTCGACGACAACAGTTTTGTTGAAATCGGTGCGTTGGTTACTAAGAGAAGCACGGATTTCAATATGCAGCAGATGGACGCTCCGGGCGATGGTGTAGTAACGGGTTATGGTGTTATTGACGGCCGACTTGTATACGTATACAGCCAGGATGTTGCTTCCATTAATGGCACTTTGGGTGAGATGCACGCAAAGAAGATTGCCAATTTATATGGCTTGGCAATGAAGACCGGAGCACCGGTGATTGGCCTTGTAGACTGTGCAGGTGTACGTTTACAGGAGGCAACCGATGCGCTTGCGGGCTTTGGTGAGCTTTATAAGGCTCAGACCATGGCATCGGGTGTGATTCCGCAGATTACCGCTATCTTCGGTACATGTGGCGGTGGACTTGCCGTATTGGCTTCCATGAGCGATTTTGTATTTATGGAGAAGAACAATGCAAAGTTGTTTGTAAATACCCCGAATGCGGTAGCGGGTAACAATGTAGGCAAGTGTGACACTGCAAGTGCTGATTTTATGGCTGAAGCCGGTACTGTAGATTTCGTTATGGAAGGTGAGGAAGAGGTTCTTGGCGGTGTACGTGATTTGATTGCAATTCTTCCTTCCAACAATGAGGATGATGCTGCAGTAGAGTGTAGTGATGATTTGAACAGAGCAGTTCCGGCATTTTCTTCTGAGATTGCCGATCCTGCGAAGGCGTTGGCTGATCTGTCCGATGATAATATTTTCGTAGAGGTTAAGGCTGCATATGCGAAGGACATGGTTACCGGATTCGTTCGTTTGAACGGTATTACCGTTGGTGCTGTTGCCAATCGTACCACAGAAGTGGACGAGAACGGCAAAGCTGTTGCTAAGTATGATGCCGCACTTTCTACGAAGGGTTGCTACAAGGCAGAGAGCTTTGTAGAGTTCTGTGATGCTTTCGGTATTCCGGTACTTACATTGACCAATGTTACCGGTTACGCAAACTGCATTTGTGAGGCAAAGAGTGTTGCAATTGCTGCAGGCAAGATGACATACGCATTTGCCAATGCAACCGTTCCGAAGATTAACGTTGTTGTCGGCAAGGCATATGGTAGCGCATACATCAGTATGAACTCCAAGTCCATCGGTGCGGATATGGAATTCGCATTGGAGAATACCGAAATCGGTTCTATGGATGCTGACTTGGCTGCACAGATTATGTACGCAGGCGAGAGCGAGGAAGCACGTAAGGAGAAGGCAACAGAGTATAAGAAGGCTTGTCTAAGTGCAGAGAGCGCTGCTAAGAGAGGCTATGTTGATGCAATTCTTTCTGGTGACGAGGTACGTGCACAACTCATTTATGCATACGAGATGCTTAGCACCAAGCGTGAGTGCCGTCCGGCCAAGAAGCACGGAACGATTTAATCGATAACGAAACAGTCGCGCAATATGCGCAGAAATGGAGACAGATATGAATTTATTTCTTTTTGGCGTTTCGTCAGACGTGCTGGTAAGAGCATGCTTGAATACGGTCATGGGTATCAGCATCGTATTTATCATGCTGTTGACAATCAGCTTTATTATCTCCTTGTTCAAATATATCGGCAAGCTTGAGAACATCGGTAAGAAGAAGGCAGAGCCTGTCGCACCCGTCGCACCTGTTGAGACGGCTGTCGATGATTCCGACGATTTGGAACTTGTAGCGGTAATTACTGCGGCAATTCATGCATATGAAGCAGAACAGGGAAATGATGTACCGGCCGGTGGTCTGGTGGTTCGCTCCATTCGTAAAGTAAATAAAACTAAGTGGCAGAATGCCTAAATCATAGGAGGATTATTATGAAGAATTATACGATTACTGTTAATGGAAACGTATACGATGTATGTGTAGAAGAAGCAGGCGAGGGTGTTGTAGCGGCTACTCCCGTAGCAGCTCCCAAGGCGGCTCCGAAAGCAGCTCCCAAGGCAGCAGCACCCGCAGGTGCACAAGGTGGTGTAAAAGTTACTGCGCCCATGCCCGGTAAGATTCTGAAGGTTGTAGCCGCTGCAGGCGCCGCAGTGAAGAAGGGCGATGTACTTGTAGTTCTTGAGGCTATGAAGATGGAGAACGACATCGTTGCTCCTCAGGACGGAACAGTTGCAAGCATCAATGTATCCGTTGGACAGAGCGTTGAGCCCGGTGAAGTACTTGCTACGATGAACTAATTTTGTAGCGGATGATACGAATTTAACCGGGAGGTAAACGCAGAATGGATTATATTATTGACACATTAGGAAATTTGGCGAAAGCTACTGCATTTGCATCCCTTTCCTGGGGCAATCTATTGATGATTTGCGTGGCGTTCGTTTTCCTGTATCTTGCCATTGCGAAGGACTATGAACCTCTCTTGTTGGTTCCGATTTCTTTCGGTATGTTGTTGGTAAATCTGTATCCGCCCATTATGGCGGAGCCGGTGGACTGTATTCAGACCTTCTACAATGCCGACAGAGAGAAACTGGTTGTAATCAGTGATGGTGAAGTATCTTTTGAGTACTATAACGAAGAGGACTTGACGGTGGCCTATACCGATTCCAAGGGAGCGGCAACGGAAGCACCGAGCGAGACCAATTGGACGAGCACGATTACTACGACTTATTCCACAACGGATGGTACGATAGTGCTTCAGTTCAATACGAAGGAGGGCGTACAGTCCGACTTCTATGTGAAAGACATGGTTGAGATGGAGGAGACTCATCAAGCCGGTGGTTTGCTCTATTACTTCTTTATTCTTGACGAGTGGGCCATTTTGCCTTGTTTGATTTTCATGGGTGTAGGTGCCATGACCGACTTCGGTCCTTTGATCGCTAACCCTAAGAGTTTCTTGCTTGGCGCGGCTGCTCAGCTTGGTATCTTCTTTGCATATTTGTCGGCAATCGTTCTTGGATTTAATGACAAGGCAGCAGCGGCTATCTCTATTATCGGTGGTGCAGACGGACCGACATCCATCTTCCTTGCGGGTAAGCTGGGGCAGACAGAGTACATGGGAGCGATTGCAGTAGCGGCATACTCCTATATGTCTCTCGTGCCGATCATTCAGCCTCCGATTATGAAACTGTTGACCACCAAGGAAGAGCGTGCCATTAAGATGGAACAGCTTCGTCCGGTATCAAAGCTTGAGAAGATTTTATTTCCAATCATTGTTACGGTTGTGTGCGTAGTTGCACTTCCGGATACTGCACCTTTGGTAGGTTGTTTGATGCTCGGTAACTTGTTCCGCGAGTCCGGCGTAGTTCGTCAGCTGATGGAGACTGCATCCAATGCTATGATGTACATCGTAGTTATTCTTCTTGGTACCTCTGTTGGTGCAACCACCAGTGCTGAGGCATTCTTGAAGGTAGATACCTTGAAGATTGTTGCCCTTGGATTGATTGCATTTGCCGTAGGTACTGCAGGCGGTGTTCTCTTTGGTAAGATTATGTGCAAGGCTACCGGTGGTAAGGTAAATCCTCTTATCGGTTCCGCCGGTGTATCCGCAGTTCCTATGGCAGCTCGTGTATCGCAGAAGGTAGGTGCGGAAGAGGATCCTACTAACTTCCTTCTTATGCACGCTATGGGACCTAACGTAGCAGGTGTTATCGGTACCGCCGTTGCTGCCGGTGTATTCATGGCAGTATTCGGAGTATAAGCATAAGTTACTGAAGACTTAGAATATCATTTTCGGCGGTGGGTGTCCGCGCTGTCCTCACCCATCTGCCGTATATTGAGAAAGCAGCGCAGAAATGAGGTAAACAAATGGCAGAACAGGTGAAGAAGCCGGTTAAGATTACAGAGACTATTTTGCGTGATGCGCATCAGTCTTTGATTGCTACAAGAATGCCTACGGAACTTATGCTTCCGATCGTTGAGAAGATGGACCAGGTTGGTTATCACTCCGTTGAGTGTTGGGGTGGTGCGACCTTCGATTCTTGCCTTCGTTTCTTGAAGGAAGATCCGTGGGAGAGACTTAGAAAGTTGAAGGATGGTTTCAAGAACACGAAACTTCAGATGTTGTTCCGTGGTCAGAACATTCTCGGATATAATCACTATGCAGATGACGTAGTAGAGTATTTCGTTCAGAAGTGTGTTGCAAACGGTATGGACATCATCCGTCTCTTTGACTGCTTGAATGATCTTCGTAACTTGAAGACCGCAGTAAATGCTACCAAGAAGGAAGGCGGTCATGCACAGATTGCTCTCTGCTATACTCTCGGTGATGCTTACACGCTGGAGTACTGGGAGAAGACCGCTAAGGCTATTGAGGAAATGGGTGCAGATTCCATCTGTATTAAAGATATGGCCGGTCTCTTGGTTCCGTACGAGGCAAGCCAGTTGGTAACTGCATTGAAGAATGGTTCTTCCCTTCCGATTCAGTTGCACACGCACTACACTTCCGGTGTTGGTTCTATGACCTATTTGAAGGCAATCGAGGCAGGCTGTGACATCGTTGACTGTGCGATGTCTCCCCTTGCCCTTGGTACTTCTCAGCCGGCGACAGAAGTTATGGTTGAGACTTTCAAGGGAACTCCTTATGATACCGGTTTGGATCAGAACCTTCTTGCAGAGATTGCTGAGTACTTCCGTCCTTACAGAGAGGAAGTTCTCAAGAGTGGTTTGTTGAACCCGAAGGTACTCGGTGTTGATATTAAGACTTTGTTGTATCAAGTACCTGGTGGTATGTTGAGTAACTTGGTATCCCAGCTCAAGGAAGCCGGTGCAGAGGATAAGTACATGGATGTACTTGCAGAGATTCCGAGAGTTCGTAAGGACTTCGGTGAGCCCCCGCTTGTTACTCCTTCTTCGCAGATCGTTGGTACACAGGCTGTATTGAACGTGTTGCAGGGTGAGCGTTACAAGATGGTAACCAAGGAATCTAAGAAGATTCTCTCCGGCGAGTTCGGTCAGACCATTAAACCCTTCGATAAGGAAGTTCAAAAGAAGTGTATCGGTGATACGAAGCCGATTACTTGCAGACCCGCAGATTTGATTCCTCCGCAGCTTGATAAGTTCCGTGAGGAGTGTAAGGAATGGATCCAGCAGGAAGAGGATGTATTGTCCTATGCATTGTTCCCGCAGGTTGCAACGGATTTCTTCAAGTATCGTCAGGCACAGCAGACGAAGGTTGATGTTGCGGCAGCAGATACCGCAAATAAGGCTTATCCGGTGTAAGAAATGATTAAAATAACAAGAAAGCAGTTTCGCTGAGGAGCGGAACTGCTTTTTTATATGCATGTTTATTTGGATAGGCCAATATGTTTTTTGTATTCTATGGGAGTGAGACCTTCATAACGTTTGAACACAGTACTGAAATATCCTGCATCCGGAAAACCGGATCGGAGAGCAACTTCTGCAATAGGCAATCCGTCCTGTTGAAGTAGTCGCTTGGCTTCCTGAAGTCTGCGTTTGGTTAGATACTCGTTTGGCCGAATATTCATCGTACTACGGAAAATTCTACAGAGATGTTGTGGAGTGATTCCTGCATGTTCTGCTAGTGCTGTAAGGGGAAAATCAGTCCGGAAGTTATCGTCTATGTAGTCTAAAAGCGTGGCCAATAATTTGCTACGTTCTCTGGCAGCACGATTTCCTTTGCGATCTAGCAATCGATGAAATTCCAGGAGACATTCGTATACGTAAGCGGAGCAGGCAAAATCACCGTATAGACGATCGGTCTTTTGCGCTGTGAACATCTTGTTGTACAAATTCTGTAGGTTAGAAGACTCTTGTGGTTTGATAATCATCGGACGAGTCATGTTTAATTGACTGAGAATATGCGACGTGGCATATCCGTCAAAGGCCAGCCAATAAACTTCCCATTTCTTATTCTCGGAATAGTATTCATGGGGATAGCCTGCCGGAAGAAAAAAATAGTCACCTTCATCAATTATGACACTTAGGTTATCAAAGCATAAAACCCCGTTTCCGACGGCACTAAACAAAATTTGATGCCAATGGTATCCTTCTTTACGCACTACATGGTATTGATATTCCGAACCTCCAATGCCGGTAAGGTGAATGGGAAGTTTACGGACTTCAATATTATACGGATAAATGTTCTGATTAATCTTCATAAAGCACCTCGTAAAATTCGTATAAAACATTATAAAACATGAAAGAAAGAACGTCAATGATATTTGAAAAATTAACATGTCCTATATTTTAAAATGCTTATTTGAAGTAGAATGACAAAATGAAATATTGTAAAATTAATATTTTAGAGATTCAAAAATTAAATAAGGGTTCAGAATTTTCGATTGTAGTACGTGGAGAGAAATGATATGCTTATTGCAGGACATGTCCGAATAAAGGATACGAAAGGAGAAGGGAAAATGAGAGCATGGAGAAAAAGGTTGGTGATATGGATGTTGTGTATGGTTACGTCACTGGCGGTAATTGGATGTAAAGATACCGGGGATGTGCAGGATAATGGAGAGGTTACCCCCACTGTGACTCTAACTCCTACGGTAGAACCTACGGCAGAGCCGGGGTATGTAGCAAAGTATCAATTATCAAACAAGCAAGCCGATGAGATGACACAGAGAGTATATGATTATATCTGCGATAACTTCGGTACGTATATGATTTCCTGTCAGCAGGAATCTACATGGATGGGAAGTCCGGATTACGAAATGGATTACATTTTTGATACCACCGGCAAACTACCGGCCATGCGTGGTTTGGATTTTATGAACGGCGATTTCGGAGGAGTTGTGGCGCGTGCAAAGGCATGGTGGAAGGATGGCGGCTTGGTGACCATCTGTTGGCACACCGGAATCAACGGAAAGGGGTATCAAGAATCGAAAGATGATGTGCCGGATTTTGAAAAATTGTTGACACCGGGAACACCGGAGCATGAAGCCATGATTCAAAATTGGGATAAGGCAGCACAGGCTTTGGTTCAGTTGCGTGATGCAGGCATTCCGGTTCTTTGGAGACCATTCCACGAATTTGATGGCGGATGGTTCTGGTGGGGCAAAGGCGGTAGTGATAACTTTATTAAATTGTGGCAAATGATGTACGATCGTTATACGAATGAGTTCGGCCTTACAAATTTGATTTGGGTTCTCGGATATTCCGGCGAAGTAAAGAATGGCTGGTATCCGGGCGATGCGTATTGTGATATTATCGGTTCGGATACATATGATAATTCTACGCATCTTCGGGCTTGGAATAAGTTGAAGAAAATAACCGACAGTGGCAAACCGCTGACATTTCACGAATGCGGAAATGTTCCTTCTGTGGAATCCTTTGAAAAGGACGGATGTCTGTGGTCTTGGTTTATGATATGGCATACCGATTACATCAAAGGAAATAATGCGGCAAACCTTATTAAGGTTTACAACAGTGAGAAGGTAATTACGTTGGATGAATTGCCGGATTTTCAAGAGGGGGATGGTACCTCCAAGCCCGGAAATGACGGGGAAGAGCGAGAGGAAACGTATATGGAGAAGTATGCAGAATTGCTGGTGGAGAAGCCGGACAGAAGTGCCTATGTGGTGCGAAAAGACGTTACCTATGGGGAGTTTAAGAAATATACCTATTACTCTTCAACAACAGAAAGAGATACGAAAGTAAATGTGCTGTTGCCTCCCGGATATACCGAAGAAAAAGAATATCCGGTAGTGTATGTTCTACATGGATATTATGACAATGAAGATTGGATGGCAAGACCGGTGGTAAGCATCAGCAATATGATTTCGAACTTGTACGCGGATGGTGCAGCCAAGGAAATGATTGTTGTAGTTCCGTACATTTACTGTAGCAAGGACATGCCGTATTGCACGGGAATGGATCTTACCAACTCCTTGAATTATGATAATTTTATTAATGATCTTATTACAGATCTAATGCCTTTCATCGAGGAAACCTTTTCGGTGGCCAAGGGCAGGGAAAATACTGCGATTACCGGCTTCTCCATGGGGGGAAGGGAGTCTATGTTTATCGGTTTTCAGCATCCGGAACTCTTTGGCTATATCGGTGCGGTATGTCCGGCACCCGGATTGACTCCTATAGAAAATTCGTGGGCGCACCCGGGACAGATGCAGGAATCAGAGATGATATTTGAAGAAAATGCGCCATATTTATTTTTGATTAGTGCTGCGAAAAATGATGGTGTTGTGGGAACCTATCCGTCTTCGTATCACTATATGCTGAATAATAATGAGACAGAGCATCTTTGGCACGAAATCACCGGAACAGGACATGATCATTCCAGTGTAAAACCGCATTTGTATAATTTCTTTCGTTTGATTTTTCAAGAAAACTAATTCGGAGGTCACAATGGTTGTAGGTGTAGATTATTATCCGGAACATTGGGAACGGGCGTTATGGGAAGAAGATGCCGATTTGATGAAACAGACCGGAGTAAAGGTTGTTCGTATGGGTGAATTCGCATGGTGCAGAATGGAGCCTGTGGAAGGGCAGTTTGATTTTCAGTGGTTGGATGACATGATTGGGATTTTGAAAAAACGGGAAATCAAAGTGGTTCTGTGTACCCCCACTAACTGCCCACCATTGTGGTTTTATGAGAAATATCCCGAGGCGGTGCAGACGGAGAAGGACGGGCACAAAACGGCTACGGGAATTCGGGGGCATCGTTGCTTGAACAACCCGGATGCGTTACGTTATTCCGATCGTATTGTGGAATATATGACAAAGCATTATGCCGGCAATTCCAATGTAATTGCATGGCAGATTGACAACGAGTTGGAAGCTAATTTTTGTTTCTGTGAGCATTGCGTAGGCAAATACAGAGGATGGCTGAAAGAGAGATATGGCACACCGGAGGCGGTTAATCGGGCGTATGGAAATACTATGTGGAGTGGCGAGTATTCCTCTTGGGAGCAGATGAAACCTCCATACGGAAACTATCCGCACGCTTGGTTAAATCCTGCATACATGTTGGATTTCAATCGTTATGCTTCCCATGGAATGATTGCATATGTGGAGCGACAAGCAGACATAATTCGTAGGAACTGTCCCGGACTTCCTATCACTACTAATGTTTGGTTTTGTACCAATATGCCCAATTTCTATGATGAGTTTCGTAATTTGGACTTCATCTCTTACGATAATTATCCAACAACTCGAATTCCGGATAATTCGGAAGAGTGTTATTCTCACGCATTTCATTTGGATTTGATGCGTGGAGTAAAGAGAAAGAACTTCTGGGTAATGGAACAGTTAAGTGGCGGTTTGGGATGTTGGGCACCCATGGCAAGGACGACAGCTCCCGGAATGCTGAAAGGATACGCCCTTCAGGCATTTGCCCATGGAGCCGATACGGTGGTACATTTTCGGTGGAGAACGGCTGTAAGTGGTGCGGAGATGCATTGGCACGGTTTGATCGATCATTCCAATGTCCCCGGAAGAAGATTACGAGAGTTTGGTGAACTGTGCAATATTGCAAATGAGCTATCCCAACTTCCGCAGACAGAGATAAAGGCAGAGGTGGCGATTTTGTATTCGCCGGAAAATGAATACGCATTTAAACTGCAACCCCAGACCAACGGCATGTACTATCTTGAACAAATTATGTTGCTGCATTCGGCGCTGACCAAATACGGTGTCAACGTGGACGTTGTTCACGAAAAGGCGGATTTGTCCGGGTATAAGATGGTGGTGGCACCGGAAATGTACATTACCGACGAAGAGGTGGTGACCCATCTTTATGATTTTGTGGAGCAAGGTGGCTCTTTGTTAATGACGAATCGAAGTGGTGTGAAAAATTATAATAACAATTGTATTATGGCACCGCTGCCTACCCTATACCGCAATTTGGTTGGGGCTTATGTGGAGGAATACGATCCTATTGGATACGACTCTGCGGATATTCGATTTGAAGACGGAAGCACATACCGATGTCGCCAATGGTGCGATGTACTGTGTACGGAGACGGCAGAGACGATTGCTTATTACGATAGTGAATTTTATCGTGGA
The DNA here is from genome assembly GCA_045546575.1 of Lachnospiraceae bacterium. Taxonomy (GTDB): domain Bacteria; phylum Bacillota; class Clostridia; order Lachnospirales; family Lachnospiraceae; genus ISDg. The sequence goes on from JAZQDC010000022.1 coordinate 75,779, forward strand.
AAGCCTGCAATTACTCGAAATGTGTATGGCAAGGGGATTGTTTATTATGTCGGAACCGTCGGGGATAAGGCATTGTACAATCGATTGGTGAAGACAATGTTGGAGGAGGCTGAAGTGAACTATATCCAGGGCCTTCCGGACAATGTGGAAGTAACTACACGTACGGGAGAAGGGATGTCGTTGCGGTTTGTGTTTAACAATACAGACCAAGAACAGCATTTCTCCATGGGGGATGAACCTATAACGTTAATGCCTTTTGAGATGAAGGTGGATACTTTTCAATAATATGATGTGAATACACAAGGGGCGAACAATGGAAAGGAGACGATTCCATTGTTCGCTTCTTCTCTGTGCGGAAATGAGTAATCAAGAAACTTCCGGGGCGGAAATATGTGCAAAAGGAACCTTTAGTAGCATTAAAACAGTAAGAAAGCAAATGAGGTACAATAGGCCCAGTAGAAAAAGGCGCAGTAGCCCGTAGGTAGTGCCAATGTGCAACGTATACTCCATCACTCGGTAGAAGAACGGAAGCAATAATGCCGTGGCAAAGAGAGGCTTGAACAGCGCATTTGCCCAATCGTTGCATACGAGACCGCAGCGACGAAGCTCTGTTAGACTCAGTACGATCGAGAGCAAAATATCGGTTGCCAGTGCGATGAAGAATCCTTTGACGCCTAAGGCAGGGATTAGAAATGCTATCAACGCCAGTCGGAGAGAAGAGCTGATAACGGAATTGCGAAACGTGATTGCGGTTTTTGATAGTCCGTTTAGGATGCTGGCAATGGTCTGACCCATGTAGAGAAAAGGACAGAAGAAAGCAAGAATCCTAAGGTACGCACCGGCTTCTGTGCTACGAAATACCAGTTGGCAAAGGGCGGAACCCAGCAGGAAGAAGAATCCGGTGCAGAGGAATCCCATAAGCATGGTGTATCGGATGGTAAGTTGAGTAGCGATGCGCATAACGTAAGTATTTCCCCGAGCATTGGCTTCGGCAATGGTAGGCAATAGCAAGATTGACAGTGCACTGGTTAGTGCCATGGGAAAAAAGAGAAATGGCATGGCCATTCCTGTGAGAATCCCCAAGGTTCCTAAGGCATTATCGTAGGACATTCCATTTCGCATCAGCAATCCGGGGAGTAAAATGGTTTCGTAACTATGCAGAAGGTTTAACACCAAATGATTGGCGGTAAGGGGGATGGCAAGGCGAAGCAAAGGGCGCAGAGAGTTTTCTTCCGCAGACGGCAATAGAGCACTTGAGCTTTGGTCATTTGCCATCTGCACGTTACGTGCAGGCTCGGAGATGCTGCGTTTATTAGTAACAAAGAACAACATCAGAGTGGAGAATGCGGAGACAATCTCGCCAACTACAATGCCCCATACCGCCAGTTCGCAACTAACTGTTTGGGCAAGTACCAGTGAGGTAAAGATGGTACCGGTGCTGATGAGGACGAAGAAAATGCGGCTGATTTGCTCCAAGAGCTGTGCGACAGCAGGGACGCCGGCCTTGCGGCAACCATAGAAGTACCCGTTGCAGCAGGCGGTCACGGCACAGAAAGGAAACATACGACATACGATGCGTAGGGAATCGGCGGTGTCCGGAGCAGACAAAATATGAGTTGCAATTTCCTCGGAAAATGCATACAATGCAAGTGTAAGAAGAAGCGCAATGCTCACGGACAGTATCATACCGTGAAAGAGAACGGAACGTGCCTTTCGAAGGGCATTTTCTTGAGCCATAGCCTCGGCTACTCGACCACTGATGGCAGTTTGGATACCGGAGGCGTAGACGGTAAAACAGATACCGTACACCGGTGCCAGGAGCTGATAGAGTCCCAGACGATCGGGGCTCATATGGTGGGCTAGAAATATTTTATAGAGAAAGCCCAAGACACGGGAGAGAAAGCCCGCCAGTGTCAGGACTAGGGTTCCGCGAATAATACTGTGTTTCATAGAACCTTCCGGACATTTTGTCACAGTATATGCGGGAATCGGTGGAAATTGCGGAAAATGTGATGCGGTTTTTCGAATGCCGCATAAGATAATAGAAAGGCCGAGGATGTCGTGTGAACAATCACATCGGAATGGAGCGAGAGTATGGGGATTTATTTGGATAACGGAGCGACAACGCAGACCCGAAAGGAAGTTGTAGATGCCATGCTGCCGTATTTTACGGAACAGTATGGCAACCCATCCAGTCTGCATGAATACGGACTTCATAGTAAGAAGGCCTTGCAGGAGGCCCGCACGAAGGTGGCGGAGCTTTTGGGATGCAATAACCACGAGATATATTTTACTTCCGGCGGAACGGAGGCGGACAATTGGGCAATCAAAGGCTATTGTGAGGCCAACATCTCTAAGGGACATCACATTATTACTTCGGCGGTAGAGCATCATGCCATACTTCACACGTGTCAGTACCTGGAGAAGCGCGGGTATTCCGTGACTTACCTTCCGGTGGATGATAATGGTGTGATTTCCTTACAACAGCTTAGGCAGGCAATTCGACCGGATACGGTGTTAATCAGTATTATGTATGCCAATAATGAAATCGGTACAATTATGCCGGTGAGAGAGATCGGTGAAATCGCCGGTGCACATGGTATCGCATTTCATTGTGACGCGGTACAGGCAATCGGACATTGTGACATTCGGCCGAAAGAGTTGGGGATTACCATGCTTAGCATGAGCGGGCATAAGATCGGAGGACCTAAGGGTGTTGGATTTCTCTACGTGCAGGAAGGTACCCGTATGGAGCCCTTGTTACATGGAGGAGCCCAAGAGAAGCAGTGGCGTGCCGGGACGGAAAATGTACCGGGAGTCGTAGGGCTTGCCAAGGCCATGGAATGTGCGTATGCAAGTCGTGAGGCTTCCGAAGTGCATCTTCAGAAGTTGGCGGAGTATCTGCGAAATCGCGTACTGCAAGAGATTCCTTGTGCAAGAATTAATGGAGTGAATCGATTTTCTATGGATGCCAATGCAAGACTTCGAGGCAATTTGAGTTTTAGCTTTGCTTATGTGGAAGCCAGTTCACTCTTGGTATTCCTTGATATGGAGGGCATCCATTGTTCCGGCGGTTCGGCGTGCACTTCCGCTTCCAGCAAACCTTCTCATGTGTTGGAGGCTATTGGCCTGCCGGACGGACTTGTGAAGGGAACTATTCGTATTACGTTGTCGGCGGACAATACCATGCAGGAGATGGATATAGTGGCAGAAGCATTGAAGCGCAATGTGGCAAAACTTCGGGATATGAATCCCGAGTATAAGCGTAGAAATCGAGGTTTCTGCGGTTGGAGTAAGTAAAGTATATATGCAATTACAGAGAAATAACCAGGAGGTATACCTACATGTATCTGGCAAAAGAAAATCGTTATGAGAAGATGAAGTACAATCGATGCGGACGCTCCGGACTATTGTTGCCGGCAGTGTCTATGGGGTTGTGGCAGAATTGTGGCTATCAGAATCCGCTTTCCAATACGGAGGAGATGTGCCGCACGGCATTTGATTTGGGTATTACGCATTTTGACTTGGCAAATAACTACGGTAATCCATACAACGGTTCGGCTGAAGAGTGTTTCGGCGAGATTTTGAAGCGTGGCATGATGAAGTATCGCGATGAGATGATTATCAGCACTAAGGCAGGGTATGAGATGTGGCCCGGGCCTTACGGTGGCAAGAACGGTTCTAAGAAGTATCTGGTGGCTTCCTTGGACCAAAGCTTGAAACGTATGGGCATTCCCTATGTGGACATTTTCTATCACCATGTGCCGGATCCGGGAGAGACGCCTCTGGAGGAGACGGCAGAGGCATTGGATCTGCTTGTACGCCAAGGCAAGACCTTGTATGTGGGCATTTCAAATTACAACAAAGAGTTAACGAAGAAGATGCACCATATCTTCAAGGAACTGCGGACGCCCTTCGTGATCAATCAACCCTCGTATTCCATGTTGAATCGCTGGATTGAGGATGACGGATTGTATACGTATGCCAAGGAAGAGGGCATTGGTTTGGCGGTATTCTCACCGCTGTATCAAGGGCTTCTGACCGACCGTTATCTGAACGGTGTTCCGGCAGATTCTCGTATCGGCATGGGCAAGACTTGGATCGCAAATGAATTGACGGAGGAACGAGTAGAGCAACTTCGCAAGCTCAATGCCATCGCCACGGAACGCGGTCAGAGCTTGGCGCAGATGGCGCTGGCGTGGGTGCTTCGAAACGGTATGGTGACTACGGTGTTGGCAGGTGCCAGTCGTCCGTCGCAGATTGCACAAAATGCAGCAGTGGTGGACAATATGGATTTCAGTGCTGAAGAACTGGCTTTGATTGAGGCAGTTCTAAAGGGCGAATAATTAGAAATATCACATTTGAGCAGATATTAAGCGGGCGGTTTTGAAACAATCGCCCGCTTGTTTTGCGTATTGGTTGTCATTTTGTTACCGTGGCAGATCGCCGTTGGCGGGATTGTCCAAGAGTCTTCCGTTCTTGGAGAAACGGGAGCCGTGGCAAGCACAATCCCAGGAATGTTCCGCGGAGTTCCAATGAAGTGCGCAGCCCAAATGGGGACAGCGTTTCTCCGAGATGCGTAGAAGGTTAGTGAGGGACTCGAAGGCATTTACCGCCAGCTGTGGCTTCAGCATATTCCGTGAGGGGCTGAATACGGCGGCATATTCGTTGCGTGTACCGATAATGAGGTCTCGAAGGAGCATAGCGGCTACCATGGAGCCGGTCATTCCCCATTTGCCAAAACCGGTGGCAGTGTACAGGTCGGTGGTACCGCGAGAATATCGACCGATGTAGGGCATATGGTCGAGACTCATGCAGTCTTGGGTGGCATAGAGGTGGTGTATGGTTGACTTCGGATAATGCAGAGCGGCAAAATGCCGAAGCTCATCCCAACAACCTCCCTTCTTGCCGGTACGGTGAGCCCCGCCACCTAGGAGGAGCAAGTCATGATAATTTCGAAAGGAAAGCCCGGTATTACTTTCATCCATGTACATGCCCGGAAGCTTCTGTGCATTTTCCAGAGAAATAACGTAGGAACGATGTTGGTACAGTTTGAGAAAGTACATGCCATGTTTGTTCAACATAGGAAAATGAGTGGCAATTACGATGTGATTGGCACGGATGGTTCCGTGGTCTGTGACGGCGATGTGATCTCGTAGCTCCCGGACAAAGGTATGCTCGTATATGTGTAGTCCCTTTGCAATGGAGGCAAGAAATTTCAGTGGGTGGAACTGGGCCTGTTTCGGGAAGCACACTGCGCCTACGGTGTCCAGAGGTAGGGGGAGATGGTCTCGGAAGACCGCAGATGCTCCAAGGCGTTCTAAAGTAGCCAACTCCTTCTCTATCTTTCGGGGATTGGTGCGGGAGTATATATAGTTATCCCGAAGTTCGTAATCACAATCTATGTCCTTGCACAGCTTGGCATATATGTCCCATGCCTCGGTATTGGCACGCAGATAAGCCGCGGCGGTGTCCAGTCCCTTGCTTTGTTCCAGCTTGTGATATATGAGTCCGTGCTGAACAGTAATTTTGGCAGTAGTGTGCGCTGTTGTGTGACTGCAAATGCTGTCCTTTTCTACGAGTACGTAAGGAATGCCCTGTTGTTCCAGAAGATATGCGGTGAGAATCCCCGCAATTCCCCCGCCGATAATCAGTACCTCTGTGGACAGGGATTCTTCAAGAGAAGGAAAATGAGGAAGGGCAACGCCGGTTTGCCATACCGATTGATTCATGAGTGACCTGCTTTCTGAAGGTAAGAGGCATGAGAAAAGCCCCGCAAACCTTCCGGTTTTTCCGATAGTATTGACGGAAATTTTGAAAGCTATGCAGGGCATATGAACTCTTACTATGTACACCGACAGTATCGGCGTAGGAAAGGTGACAGCTTATAGTCGATGGAATTCGGGAATCTGTCTGGTGAAGGTTGTATAGTAGCGATAGCCCAGAGACTGTAGCAGGTCGCAGGTTCTTTGGAAACCTGCTGCCACATATTCAGGGGCATGCGCATCGGACCCGATGGTGAGAATCTCGCCTCCCAGTGCCAAATACTCCTTCAGTGCGAAAATTCCGGGATGAGGAGCCGGAAACCCCTTGGCAAGACAAGTGGTATTCACCTCGATCCCCTTACCACGGGCAATCAAGATTCGAAGAATCTCTTGTACAAGCTCCGTATAGCGGGATTCCGGTACGGAAGCACCGGAAGGTAGATACCGCAAAATGTAATCCAAATGTCCGAATACTTGAAAACAATCATAATCCGTGACATTGGTAAGACACGCTTCGAAGTAATTCATGACGCAATCTTCCGGAGAATTCGCTTCCCAATAGGGGGGATAGTAAGGGTCGATATGTTGCAAACAGTGGGTAGACCCAATGACAAAGTCAAAGGGGTACGCCGCCAGTAGTGCCTTATATTCCGCAAGAACCTTGTCTTTCAAATCCGTCTCGTCACGAAGCCCCAGTTCTACACCGATTCGCAATTGAATGCGGTCACGGTAACGCTCCTGCAATTCCCGCAGGTTCTCAAAATAACGGGTGGGCTCAAAGACAAATTCACCCTCTTCGCCGGGATAATATGCATCCATGTGGTCAGTGATGCAGTAGTGCTTCAGTCCTTTGGCAATGGCGGATTCAATCATGGACGTAGGCGTTGCCTCGGAATCCGTGGAAAATGAAGTGTGTGTATGAAAATCCGCAAGTATCATAGGTACTCCTTTCGGGACTACTCAATTAAGGTGAGCTCGGAGGAAATCTCCGGAGTGGCCATGAGAGAGTAGTTGGTATAATATACGACAAAGCCCGGCTTGGCACCGGAGGGCTTCTTAACATGTTTGCGTTCCAGATAATCCACCTCCACCTTGCCGGCGGTTCGGTTCTTAGAATAATAAGCGGCTAGGGAGCCGGCCAGTTCAAATGCACGATCCGAAACCTCCGCGCCTCCGGTTCGCAGGATCACGTGAGAACCGGGAATGCCCTTGGCGTGAAACCACCAATCGCCGCCATTGGCTAAGTGAAAGGTGAGTTCGTCGTTTTGATAGTTGTTCTTGCCCACGTAGATGTCAAATCCATCCGCGGTGCGATAGTGATAGGGAAGGCTGGTTTCCTTACGATTCTTCTTGCTCGCAGAGGAATCCTTGTGGAACTTCAGATAACCGAAGTCCGTAAGTTCTCTGCGAATGTCTTGCAAGTCTGCTTCCGTCTCGGCATATTCCAAAGACTCGCGAATGGACTCCAGATGTGCAAGCTCCTCACTACTGGCAGTGAGATGTACTTCCAGTGATTCCCCGGTGCGCTTTAATTTGCTGTAGCGGTCGAAGTAGCGCTTGGCATTTTCCATGGCGGAGAGAGTTTCATCCAGAGGAATGGTAATCTCGGTACCGTCATAGTAATTGGTACAGGTCAGTTCCTTATCCCCCGGCAGAGCAGAGTAGCCGTAGGTGGTTAGTAGTTCACCGTAAATGCGATAACGATCCTTCTTCTTCGTATCGTCGAATTGCTTCTGCTGCAAGTCCAGTTTCTTGGCAGTTCGCTCAATGGCGGTCTGTACTGTTCTGCGAAGTTCCGAGGACTTCTGCCGAATTCGGGTTCTGGCATCCTTCTCACGGTAGTAGCGAAGGAGCACCGTACTCATATCCGGGTACTCCGTAGAATCGTACTCCCGGTAATCGGTATAACAAGTCAAAGGAAATGCGGCGAACTCCACCGGCTCATCTCCCTTGGTGATAATACAAGGGGAATAGTCCTTGTTCATCAATATTTTTTGAAGACCGGCAAATGCTCGAACCAAGCCTGTCATTGCTTCCGGGGACTGGTCTGCTGCAGGAATCCCTCCGTCGCAACCTGCCCGGTGACACAGCTCATTTGCAAGGACCGGACTAATGCCGGAAAATGCCTGGTATAGGCTCTTTCCGACCTCCATGGGATAGGAGGAGAGTATCTCCGGAAGTTCCTCAGGGGGCGTGGTCAGCACCGAACGCTTTTCCGTAGTCTTGGGTATAAAGTAGGTGCGACCGGGCAATACTTCACGCACAGAACTCACAAAGGCGGAAATGCGCTTAATGCTGTCAACGATGCGAAGCTCCTCGTCACAGAAGATGAGGTTGCTATGCTTGCCCATCAACTCAACCATAAGCCATTTGATACAACGGTCGCCCATCTCGTCCAGATGTTCAATCTTAATGCGAATAACACGCTCCAAGTCCGGCTGAGAAATCTCCAAAATTCGCGCGCTGTTCAAATGCTTTCTTAGGAGCATGCAGAAATTCGGAGCTGTCAAGGGTGCAGTCTTGTTGGTATCGGTAATGCAGGCCATGGGAAGGGATGCGCTGGCCGATAACTGCAAGCGATAAGTGTCATAATTTTTTATCGTAAGTAAGAGCTCGTCCGGTTCGGGCTGACTGATCTTGGTAATCCGACCTCCAACTAAGAGCTGTTTCCACTCGTGTACCAGACAAGATACGGTAATTCCGTCAAAAGCCATAAAAAAATACCTCCATTCGAAGGAGAGTATAACACAATTCATTTGACATTGCTATTACAATTCTTTATAATTAAATAGGATCGGTCATTTTCGATCGGAAATGGAGTATGAGATGTTAAGAAAGTTAGAACGAAGATTTGGCAAGTATGCCATTGTGGGGTTAATGCGGTATGTCATCATACTGTATGTTCTGGGATTTGTCATTAGCATGGTGTCCCCGAATTTTTATTATGAATATTTGATGTTGGACGTGGATAAGTTGTTGCACGGACAGGTATGGAGAATCGTAACCTTCTTGATTCAGCCTATGGATTCCAATCCGTTTTATTTGCTCTTATCCCTGTACTTATACTATATGATCGGTAACAGCTTGGAGATGCGCTGGGGAAGCTTTCGCTTCAACTTGTTTTATTTTTCCGGTGTGCTCTTTAATGTATTAGCTATTGTGGTGATTTATATTGCGACGTACATTTATGCGGGTGTGGGAGTTTCGTTCCCCATCGACTTGACGTACATCAACCTGTCTATGTTTTTGGCATTTGCCGTAGAATTTGCGGAAGTGCAACTGCTATTGTTCTTTGTGATTCCTATTAAGGTGAAGTACCTCGGTATCGCGTATGCGATTTTGGAGGGATATTTTATTGTGGACGCATTTATCAACGGCAATCCCGTGGCGAAGTGGAAAGCGGTTGCCACATTTGTAGCAGTTCTCAATTTTGTGATATTCTATTTCGCCACAAGGAAGTACCGCAGTGCCATGAACGCACAGCAGATACGTAGGCGTGTGGTATATCAGCAGAGTGTTCGCAGAGGACAGCAAGAGGGACCGGTATCAAGAGCAGGCGCTACTAAGGTGATTACACGACACAAATGTGCCGTGTGCGGTAGAACGGAGTTGGACGGTGATGATCTGGAGTTTCGTTTCTGTTCCAAATGTGAGGGTAACTACGAGTATTGTATGGATCACTTGTATACTCACACCCATGTGGTGCGTGAGAAGGTTTCCGAGTCCCACCAATGATAAATGATTACGAGGTTTGATATGGATAAGAATGTGAAGGTGGCTTCTTCGGTGAAGAAAGCAAGCAATTTATATTACTCTCTGGCGTGGATGAATTTGACGTCCGATATGGATTACCTAATGGGAAATTATACGGGGGACGGGTTTTATCTCGTAGAGTCCACCATGAAGAGTGTGACGGAGGGAGGCCGACATCTGTTGAATCAGTTTGCGGCTGCGGTTCAGCATGTGCTGAATGAAGAGACTACAGAGGAAGCGTTGGTTGCTCTTCGTCAACGGATTATGGCACAGGTGGAGGAGTTGACGGCGTATGTAGGCGAGCTCGCCATCTATGAGGACATTTTCAAGAGAATTCAGAGTGGCTACCGTACGGATGTGGCTCCGGTGGATGAAGAGGCTGCGGCAAGAGAAATCCTGCAGGGGGTGTTCTCCAGTGAAGATCCGGTAGTAACGAATATGCGTATTCAATACATGGTATCCTGTCTGCCGGTTCGTATGACTAAGAGTCGTTTTTACGATTTGCTGGCGCAGAATCTTGCGCTATATAAGGATGCCGACACACAGGCATTGGAGAGTTTCCGATATCGTATTCTCTCTGCGGCAAGTTTATGCTCTGTAGAGAATAGTGCATGCTATGCAGAGATTGCGGAGGGTGTCAGGGAGTTCCGCGGTGTGGATTTGGCTACCATGGATGAAGTACTGTGTAGTGACAGTCTCAGCCGTTTGGAGGCTTATGGAGATATATTGGTACAGGAGCAGGATTTCCTGGAGAATCTCCAACGTTGCGTCAACAATTTGTTGGCCATTGTCTTTTTGAAGCAGGGAGAACTCAGCGACGAGAGCATTGCAGTGGAGAAGACCATGCGACCGGCAGTAGAAGCATTGCTGGCGGGTTTGCAATCCTTCCTTGCCGGTGAGGAAGTGCAGGAGAGCGATGAAGTGCTTGAGAGCATCTATGCAACTGTGGAAGGACGTATGGAACAGATTGGCGAGGAGCTGAAAGCTGCGGAAGCGAAGCTTCAAGCGTTGGCAGAGAAGGATGCGCAGTGGGCAGCTACGGAAGAAGCAAAGCGTATGGGCAAGATTTCTCGCTTGATGTCCACATCGGATTATGCACAACTGGAGGAAGAAGAGGCGGCAGAAGCATTGACTCCGGAGGCACTTGCGCAGGCCACAAAGGAGATTTTAGAGGCATTTGAGCGTGGCTTCGCAAATAAGCATCGTCGATACATTCGTAGCGTGATGTCCTTTGTACTGCGAGAATTACCGGTGTTCTTTGATTCCAGAACCGAGGTGATGAATTACGTATTACAGGCGTTGCAGAATTGTAAGAGTAACGGCGAGAAACAGTTGGCGATTGATGAAGTGAGAGGATTATTTGAGGAGTTGCCATGGTAACCATAAGTAGAAACGTGCAGTTTGGGCATGAGGATAAGGCAAGGTGCTTGCGTCTTTTGAAGGCAGTGAAGAAGCATAAGCCGGGCCTTAGTCCCATCTATTGCATTACCTGTGCGGAACCAAGACTGGGAGTTGCAGAGGTAGAACCACTACATAGCATAGCCATTGAGGCCGGTAGTCGGGACATTTTCGTAGTGGGGATAGCCGAAGGGCGAGATGCTGCTCTGGAGCTTTTGCAGAAGATTATGTTAGAAGTATATACGGAGACGGGGGATTTTGATGTACGTGCGGTATATACCGAATAAGAATAAATCATTTGGAGGAGGATTATGCTACAGGTTATTTTGTTGATTTTAAAGATCATAGGAATCCTGTTGTTATCCATTCTCGGGTTGGTCTTGCTGATACTGGCATTGGTGTTGTTCGTGCCTTTTCGATACAATGTGAAAGGGGACGTGCGGATTCCGCCGGAGGATACCGGTCAGGAGCAAGTCATAGACGTGGTGGCCCGAGTTCATTGGCTTTTGCGGTTGGTTGGTGTGCAGATTGAGTTCTCGAAAGCAGAAGGCTTAAAGAAGAAACTGAGAATTTTCTTCATACCTATATCTCTGGATAAGAAAGCTGCGAAGGAAGATGCAAGTGTCGATGCAGTAGTCTCGGAAACTACAGAGCAGACCTCGGAGACCACGGAAGGAGAAATGGCAGAGGTGGTTTCGGAGGCCACAGTAGATGCTATGGAGACATCCGGTGCGGATAGCAAGGAAGAAGCGGAAGTTTTGACGGTTACTGCGGAGGATATATCGGTTCAAGATGCCCACGAGGGTGCCCTGGCGGAGAGCGACGGTATTACTGCAGATACAGAAGGACAGGAACCTGAGTCCGAGGAACAAATCGGTACGGAAGAGGCCGACGAACCTACGGAGAAGGTTGGATTTGTTCAGAAGATGAAGAATAAAATCGCCGGTTTGAAAGCTAAGGTGGAAGAGCTGAAGGATATGGCCATGTGTATGCTGGAACTGTTTAATCGCAAGAAGGGATTGGCGGTAGCGTACATTAAGAAAGAGAATACGCAGGCGGCTATCAAGGCGGTGCTTACGGCATTGTGGAAGATTATCAAGCACATTCTGCCGAGAAAGTACGAAGGCGAAGTAACCTTTGGTAGTGGAGATCCGGAGATGACCGGCAAGATATTTGCCGTCGCTGCGGTGTTCTATCCGGTGTATGAGCCTCATTTGGCGGTGTATCCGGACATGGAGAACAAGGTGGTTGATGCACGAGGGAGTTTCTCCGGGCGTATACGTCTGTGGAATATCGTGTTCCAGGCACTTAAATTGTTGTTAAATAAGAATCTAAGAAGAGTTCTGAAGGAAGCTATGCACGTCAAAGATGAGATGATGCAGACTCCGGATGAGGTTAAGGAAATTGTTAAGAAGGCAGCCTAGATCGGGCGAAAATAATACATTGGGACATAAGAGGAATGTCCGCACCATGGTGCAGAAAGGAAGGAAGACATGGCAGAAGTGAATTTTAAGGAGACAATTAACGGGTTGTTGAGCGGCATGGAAGGCTACGTATCCACCAAGAGCGTAGTGGGAGATGCTATTCGTCTGGAGGATGGAACCGTAATCCTTCCCTTAGTGGATGTGAGTTTCGGTGTGGGTGCCGGCGTATTCAACAAAGATGTAAAGAACAAGGCGGCAGGTGCTGTTGGTGGCAAGATGTCTCCGTGTGCTGTATTGATCATTCGTGATGGTAATACACGTTTGATTACCATCAAGGATCAAGATACCCTTTCCCGTATCTTTGAGATGCTTCCGGATGTTATCGAGCGCTTGAAGAAGACTTTGGCGAAGAAGAAGGCAGACGGAACCGTAGAAGTGAGCGACGAGCAGATCAATCAGTTGGCAGAGGAAATTATGAAGGAAGCAGACAAATAGACTGACAAGTCTGCGAAATGATGGATTGAGACAAGATGACGGGGCAAGAAAATAGTCAATAAAAAAATAAATTTGCTCTTGCATTTTGTGTGCAAGTCTGTTATTATAACAATGTTCGGGTCATGGCGTACCCAATTTACAAGTTAAAAGGAGGTGCTTGTATCATGGCAAAATGCGATATTTGTGATAAGGGCGCACTTTTCGGCAGACAGATTAGTATTACAAGAAGTCAGGTATCCGGAAGAGCTAATAAAATGTGGAAATCCAACGTTAAGTCAGTTAAAGTTAAGGTGAACGGTGGAACGAAGAAGATGCATGTTTGCACTTCATGCCTCAGATCCGGTAAGGTGGAAAGAGCTTAGTCATGAGTGGGTGTCGTTTCGGCACCCATTTTTTATTCTTTCTTAGAAGATGTCGCTCAATCCTCGCAGAATAAGCGGTAGCCCAAGGTGAGGAACAACAGTATGATAAGAAGTGCCAATAGCCTTCCGTGAAGGAAGAGCATGATGGTCATTCCGATTGCAATCCAGAACATAATAAAACCTAGCATTCGTTTCATTTGAGAAGCCTCATAATCAGGGGAATGGTAGATTTTATGAATTTTAGTGATGAAAAATAACCCCCTTTTTACACGGAAACCGTGAACTGCGTAAAAAAAGGGTTTTCTTTTTATACAAAACAGGGTATAATGTTAGGCAACCGATATAGTATCGGGTGTCGGGACGTAGGGGTGTCCCGCTGCATAGTGTTGCATCGTAGTGTACGATGAGAGCAGGAGGTAGAAGAATGGATGGTAATCTGACAACGAGTGTTGGAGAAGTATATATTGATTTGAGCGTCATTTCGAAGTATGCCGGCTCTGCAGCAGTAGAGTGCTTTGGTGTCATCGGTATGGCGGCAGTAAGTATGAAAGACGGCTTAGCGAAGCTTCTTCGGAAGGAGAGCCTGAGTCATGGTGTTAAAGTGAAGGTTCACGATAACAAGTTGGTTATCGATTTGCATATTATCGTTTCTTACGGCGTAAGTATGGAAGCGGTATGTCAGAACCTGTGCGATAGTGTGAAGTATCGTGTTCAGGAATTTACCGGTATGCCGGTGGAACTGATTAATGTCTACGTGGAAGGTGTTCGCGTGATTGACTAGATGAGTAGTAAGCTTAGTGTCAGCGATCTGATGCATTACAGAGCGGCTGTACGTTTTCGTGCGGCAGAAGGAGGAATAGATAGTGGCAATTGTAACAATCGATGCTTCCCTGATGAGAAAGATGTTTTTGGCAGGTGCTAAGAACCTGGAGGCTCAGAAGGAGATCATCAACGAACTCAACGTTTTCCCGGTTCCCGATGGTGACACCGGTACGAATATGACATTGACAATCATGTCAGCAGCGAAGGATGTGTCATATCTTGCGGAGCTGAATATGAAGACTTTGGCGAAGGCGATGTCCTCCGGTTCCCTGAAGGGGGCCAGAGGTAATTCCGGCGTTATTCTTTCACAGTTGTTGAGAGGATTTTCGAAAGGTATTGAGAACTATGAGGAAGTAACGGTTCCGATTGTGGCCGAAGCTTTTGGGAAGGCCGTAGATACTGCGTACAAGGCAGTTATGAAGCCTAAGGAGGGCACGATTTTGACGGTTGCCAGATCCGGTGCGGAATGTGCGGCGGAGTTGGCCGATTATGTAGATGATTTTGAGCAGTTTGCCGAGAAAGTGTTGCAGCGCATGCAGGAAGCATTGGATTATACTCCGGAATTGTTACCCGTGTTGAAAGAAGCAGGTGTTGTAGATTCCGGTGGACAGGGACTCTTGGAAGTAATGCGCGGTGCATTTGACGCATTGCTTGGCAAAGAGATTGATTATGTAGTAGAGGCACCGGTTACGGCTCCTGTAGAGAAGAAGGGTGCGGCCTCCGATAACATTTCCACTGCGGACATTAAGTTTGGCTATTGTACTGAGTTTATTATTCTTCTTGAGAAGGAATTCCCTATCGAAGAAGAAGTTGCATTTAAGGAATATCTTTCAAGCATTGGCGACTCCATCGTGTGTGTGGCAGACGATGAGGTAGTAAAGATTCATGTTCATACCAATGATCCCGGCTTGGCAATTCAGAGGGCCTTGACGTACGGTTCTTTGACCCGTATGAAGATTGATAACATGCGTGAGGAGCACAATGAGCGTGTGATTCAGGGGGCTGAGAAGATGGCAGAAGAGCAGGCACCTGTGAAGAAGCCTGCGGAGCCTAAGAAGCCCGTAGGGTTTGTTGCGGTTTCCATTGGTGAGGGTATGAATGAGATCTTCCGTGGCCTCGGTGTGGATTATATCATTGAGGGCGGTCAGACCATGAACCCCAGCACGGAAGATATGCTTTGTGCGATTGACTCGGTGAATGCGGATAACATTTTCATTCTTCCGAATAATAAGAATATTATATTGGCGGCAGAACAGGCCAAGAGTTTGGTAGAGGATAAGAACATCATCGTTGTTCCTACCAAGACGGTTCCTCAGGGTATCACTGCGATTATTAATTATGTATTTGACAAGTCTCCTGAGGAAAATGCGGAGGTTATGAAAGAATCCATCGGTCTTGTGAAGAGTGGTCAGGTAACCTATGCGGTTCGTGATACAAGCTTTGAGGGCAAAGAGATTCATGAAGGTGATATCATGGGTATCGGTGATCACGGAATCATTGCGGTAGGTCAAGATATTGCGGATACTTCCTTTGCCATGATGGAGGAGCTTCTGGATGAGGATTCCGAACTGGTGAGCATCTATTATGGTTCAGACACTTCAGAAGAGGCCGCAGAGGAATTGGCAGAGCGTATTACGGAGAAATATCCCATGGTGGATGTGGAGGTACACTTCGGTGGCCAGCCGATTTATTACTATGTCGTTTCTGTAGAGTAAGTATCAGGGAGTGTGCATTCAACGTAGGTTGAGGGCACACTTTCTTTGTTTCTGCGTTGCAGAAACAAAGAAAGTGTCTATGTGATGCACACGAGCGCATAATGAGAATTGTCGCAGGCGACTGCGCTCGTCGCAGGCAATTCGCCGGCGAATTGCCATAAGAGTTTCTGCGTTGCAGAAACAAAGAAAGCGTCTATTACATATATGGGAGGTTGCATATGAAGTTGTCTGCGTCCGTTAAGGAACTGAAGGGCATTGGCGATAAGACTGCCAAGGCATATGAAAAATTAAATATTCATACTATAGAGCAACTGTTGCAGCATTTCCCCAGAGATTACGAACGGTTTGAGCTGCCTACGCCCATTGGCAAGGTAAGAGAAGGCGAACTTTGCACCGTGGAGGGATTGCTGGTATCTTCGCCACGTTTGATTCCTACAAGCCGAAGAAAATTGTTGATGTGTCATGTGAAGGACCCGTCGGGGACTTTGACGCTGAAATGGTTCAATCAGCCGTACTTGAGAAACAAACTCCCTATGGGAACGCATCTGCTGTTTCGCGGTCGCGTCACCAAAGAAGGGGGCGGATATGCCATGATTCAGCCGGAGATCTACACACAAAATGCATATCGACCTTTGATGAAGAGTCTTCGACCGGTCTATCCCCTAACGGAAGGACTATCGGGTAATGCCATAGCCAAGGCCATGCGTCAGGCGCTGGATTCGGCAGAGATAGGGGATACCATGCTTCTTGCCATTCGAAAGCGATATGGATTGATGAAGCTGGGAGCAGCCTATGAGGAGATGCATTTTCCGAAGGAAGAGAACATCACCAAGGAGGCGGTTCGAAGATTTGCCTTTGATGAATTTTTTTATTTTTTGGTGTCTCTGCGTCACCTGAAGGAGGTGTGTCAGAGCAAGCCCAATGCGTACCCGATGATGACAACATCGGTGGCAGAGCGAATCTTGGGCAGTTTGCCGTATTCCCTCACCGGGGCGCAGGAGAGAGCATATACGGAAGTGCTGCAGGATATGCGGGGAGAGGTACCGATGCAACGACTGCTGCAAGGGGATGTAGGCTCCGGCAAGACCATTCTTGCATTGCTTGCGCTGGCGACTTGCGGGGAGAATGGTTACCAAGGGTGCTTAATGGCACCAACGGAAGTACTGGCAAGACAGCACTTTGAAGAATTTCAGCGAGTACTGACTCCATACGGAATCACAGTAGGACTTCTGACAGGTTCGCAAACTGCGGCGGAGAAGCGGACGGTCTATCGTGGATTGGAGGCAGGAGAGGTTGCAATTGTTATAGGAACCCATGCATTATTCCAAGAAAATGTGACATTTGAACGTCTGGGCCTTGTGGTTGTGGACGAGCAACACCGGTTTGGGGTAAAGCAGAGGGAGCGGTTGATGCAGAAGGGGGAAGTGCCTCATTTGCTGATTATGAGTGCAACGCCCATTCCCAGAACTTTGGCTATGATGCTGTACGGAGATATGGACCTGTCCGTACTAGATGAACTTCCGAAGAATCGTCTGCCCATTAAGACTTGCGTGGTGGACACCGGATATCGTCCTACGGCGTATCGTTTTCTACAGAATCAGTTGGCACAGGGGAGACAAGCTTATGTTATTTGTCCGTTGATTGAAGAGAGCGAAGGAATGGACGGCGAAAATGTACTGGATTATGCAGAGCATTTGCGGGAGGTCATGCCCGGCGTCCGTGTGGGAATTCTTCACGGCAAATTATCTGCGGCGGAGAAGAACCGCGTTATGGAGGCCTTTGCGAAGCAGGAGATTCATATTCTTGTCAGCACTACGGTGGTTGAAGTCGGAATTAATGTGCCCAATGCTACGGTGATTATGATTGAAAATGCGGAGCGATTCGGCTTAGCGGGATTACATCAGTTGCGAGGTCGAGTGGGACGTGGTGCATGGCAATCCTATTGCATTTTGGTACAGGGAAGTGAGCAGGAGGAGAGCAGACAGCGTCTGAATGTCCTTTTGGAGGCGGCAGATGGTTTTCAAATTGCTGAGGAAGATCTACGCTTGCGAGGTCCCGGAGATTTCTTCGGAATACGGCAGAGCGGCGACTTGAATTTTCGTGTGGCGGATTTGATACGAGATGCTCAGGTGTTGCGGTGTGCAAAAGAAGCGGTAGAGACCCTTACGGAGGAAGAATATTTGCAGATTATTCATGGAAGTGTTGCGGGAGATGGTACTTCTGTGGTATACTAATATTATATACGCATGCGGATGAGTCTTTGATAGATTGGGGATAATGAGGTACATATGTTAGGTGTTTTGTATTTGATTTTGTGTTTTACAACGGGATATGCATTTTGCAGTGCCATGTTTCCGAATATGGCGGCTTCCATGAAGAAGTCCTACGCAGGACAGAACATTCAGTTGTGTCCGTTGTTCTTGCAGGTGCCGGTATGGTTCCTATGCGGTGCATTGCCTATGACTTGGGCGACGTATTTCTTGGGCTATGCATTTCAGAAGTCGGAGCAACCGCTTTTGTGGGCCAATTGTATTGTGCTGACCGTAGCGTGTTTTGTGTCGGTAATCGTCATTTTTTTGCGTCTTCGCAAGAAGAACTTAGGAATCGGGGAGGCATTTGCGAAGGTTACCTTGAAGGAGAGCATTTTTATTGTACTTGTGGCCGCGCTGGTCATTTTCCTTATGTGGTGGAGCTTCTTCGTGAGAAATGGGAAGTTGTACGTGGGTTTTTCGATTTTCAGCGATTTTGCACCTCATTTGGGCATGATTCGTTCGTTCTCTTACGGTAACAATTTCCCGACCCAGTATTCGCATTTTGCGGGAGAGGATATTAAGTATCATTTCCTGTTTCAATTTATGGTGGGCAATTTGGAGTACTTGGGTATGCGAATTGATTTCGCCTTTAATGTGCCTAGTGCCATTTGTCTCATGGGGGCGTTCTTCTTGTTGTATACCTTGGCGGTAAGACTATCGGGAAAGCGTTTTGTGGGTTACATTGCCTGCTTGTTATTTGCATTTCGCAGTTCGGATGCTTTTTTTGATTACCTTGCATCGCTTCCTAAGGATACGGATATTATCAAGGCCTTGCGAGACAACATGGAGTTTATTGGAACTACGGCAAATGAGAACTGGGGCCTATGGAATCTAAATGTGTATTGTAACCAGCGTCATCTTGCCATCGGTCTTTGTGTATTGTTGTTTTTGGTGATTATGCTTATGCCGTATGTTTTTGAGGCGGGAACGCGAATAAAGCGCTGCATGGCAGAAGCAGAAGAGAATATGACGGAGAAGGACCCTAATTACGTAGTGCTTCTTCCGGAGAGATACGGTGTGGCAGTGAAGCAGTCGCTGTTTGCTCCTGACGGATGGTTGCCTCGAAGTCTTCGGGAGACCTTGGGACTGGCACTTCTTCTGGGAATGTGTTGCTTCTTCAACGGAGCATGCGTCATTGCTTGTCTGGCGGTATTGTTTGTGATGGCGATTATTTCGGATCGTCGATTGGAGTATGCCATTGTAGCACTGGTTACCACGATTTTGACGTTGCTGGCTACGCGTTTCTTTATGGAAGGCGCTGCAGTGTCTCCGAAGTATTACTTTGGCTTCCTGGCAGCAAATAAGACTCTCTTCGGTGCATTGGATTACATTATGACCTTATGTGGCGTGTTGCCGATTGTGCTGGTGGGGGGATTCTTGTTGGCACGCGGCGTGAAGAAGTGGATTGTGTTTGCATTTTCCGCACCTTTTATCTTGGCATTTACGTTGTCCCTTACCGTGGATATTACTGTGAATCACAAGTACATCATGATAAGTATTATGTTACTGTGCATTCCCGCCGCGGCCTTTGTGGAATGGCTGTGGCACCGATATGGCGTATGGCCTCGCTTGGTTAGCCTTGTACTGGTATTCATGCTTACCATAACCGGCATCTACGATTTATCCGTAGTGATGAAGAAAAATGATGCCAGCAAGGGCTATTGCATGGTATTTGATCAAGAAGATCCGGTAACTTTGTGGATTCGGGACAATGCTACATCTCAAGACATATTCCTAAGTTCGTATTATTCTCTTAGTAATGTTGTTCTGGGAGGTGCTATGTTGTATTACGGTTGGCCATATTACGCATGGTCTGCCGGTTATGATACCTTCACCCGAGATGAGAATGTTCGGATTATGTATGAGTCCAACACTCCCGAGGAATTGAAGGCATTGATGGAGGAGCATTCCATCCGATATATCATTGTGGATGATGAGGTAAGAAACTCCGGTGAGTATGTGGTAAATGAAGAAAATATCCAAAATACCTATGAGTGTGTATTCACGCACGGTAATTTGAACATTTACGATACGAAACTGCAACGGTAAGTGCGGATTCCGCTATGTTGCAGTCAGAAAGATTACGTATGGAGGTTGTTATGGAGAGATTATATATTGTAATTCCGGCTTATAACGAAGAGGCTAATATCGATACCGTTATCAAGGAGTGGTATCCGGTGATTGAGGCTCGTAGTGAAGACAGTCGTTTGGTTGTCATTGATGATGGTAGTAAGGATAATACCTATGCCATGATGAAGAAACTGGCGGAGAACATGCCGAAGCTGGTTGTGCTTACAAAACCCAATGGCGGTCATGGTGCTACGGTATTGTACGGTTATCGTTATGCATTGGAGAATGGGGCAGAGTATGTATTCCAGACGGACTCCGATGGTCAGACTCGTCCGGAGGAGTTTCCGGAGTTTTGGGCAAAGCGCAAGGAATATGCCATGGTTATCGGTCACAGAAAGGGGAGACAGGACGGATGGTCTCGTGTGTTTGTAACGAAGACGCTGAAGTTTGTGTGCTTGCTGTGCTTCCATGTGAACGTAACAGACGCAAATACGCCGTTCCGTCTTATGCAGGCACCTCAGTTGGAGGAGCATTTGAAGATTATTCCCGAGAACTACAACCTTCCTAACGTAATATTGTCTGTGTTGTATGCGAAGAAGAAGCAGCCGGTGCTGTATCTGCCGATTACGTTCCGTCCGCGTCAGGGTGGTGTGAATTCCATCAACATGAAGCGCATTTTCAAGATCGGCAAGCAGGCAATTAAGGATTTCCGAACCATTAACCGTTGCATAAAGCAGTCGGAGAGAAAGGACGCTTAAGAATGAGTAGTAAGAGTAATGTCAAATTCGGATTCTCTCAGTTATTGAGTCCGCTGTTTTTCTTCTGTGTGTTCTTTTATTTGGGCATGCGATTTTTGGGCACAGAGGATTTCTCCTATGTTCTCGGTTGGTGGGTTACGCTATTATTGATGGGAATAGCATTTCAGCCGCTGACATTATATCTGTTTCGTAGCTTTCATGACGGCGGCTGGATGTTCGCTAAGACACTGAGTATTGCTATCAGTGGTTGGCTCATGTGGTTCTTATCTTCTTGCCATATTATGAAGTTCAGCAGAGTCAACAGTATTATTGTATTGGTACTTTGCTTTGTATTAAATCTGGTATTTTTCTATTTCGTAGAGAAGAAGAAAAATCGCACCATGCGTTTTATGGATTATTATACACCGAGTCGTGTATGCTCCATGTTCAGTGCAGAGGTGATTTTCTTTGCAGTGTTTATCTTCTGGTGTTATCTGAAGGGTATCAATCCCGATGCATACGGCACCGAGCGATTCATGGACTATGGTTATATGATGACTTTGTCCCGTACGGATTATATGCCGGCGGAAGACATTTGGTTGTCCGGTAACGGTATCAACTATTACTACGTCGGACAGTATCTTATGACCTACGTTACCAAGGTGGCGGGAATCGGTGTCGAGTACGGTTATAATCTCGCTATGATGACTTTGGCGGCTATGGGCTTTAGTTTGCCGTATTCCATCGGTGTGAACCTTATGCGTATCTGCCTTAAGGATCGTAAGAAGGAGACGTATTCTCCGGAAGACATTGCGGAGATGGAGCAGATCGGATGCGTAACAAGAGAGCAAGGAACCCCTTATTGGCGTCCTGTACTTACCGGTTTATTTAGCGGTCTGGCGGTGGCATTTGCAGGCAACATGCATTATCCGATATATAAGTTCTTGTATCCGAAATTGCAGAGACTTACGAAGGCAGAAGAGCAGTATTCCTATTGGTTTCCGGATGCAACTCGTTTCATCGGTTATCAACCCGATACAAATGATAAGACAATTCACGAGTTTCCTGTGTATTCTTATGTAATCGGTGACTTGCATGCTCACGTAATCAATACCATCTTTGTATTGACCATTCTTGGCATTTTGGTTGGATGGTTGGTGTCTAGAAAGGCACGAATGGATGCGGTGCGCCTTACCGGAGAGTGTGAGGCTCCTACCATGCTTGCGGAAGTATTTCACCCAGCGGTACTGGTGTGCAGTTTCCTTGTAGGCCTGTTCCACATGACGAACTACTGGGATTATCCCATTTACTTTGTGGTGTGCGGTGCCGTGATTTTGTTCTCGAACTTAATTGTATATGCATTTAAGAAAGAAGCATGGATATTAACGGCATATCAAGCGGCGGTATTCGTTGTTGTGGGTACTTTGGTTAGCTTGCCGTTTACCTTGAGTTTTGACAGCATTTCCAGTCGTATTAACCTGTGTGATACACACACCACCTTGTATCAGCTTATGGTATTGTGGGGACTTCCCACCATTTGCGTGGCGGTGTTCTTCTATACGAAGTGGAGAGAAGAGCGTCAGCGCAACCGTATTGGTACAAAAGGAGCGAAGGATAATCGAAACTGGCTTCGTCGTTTCCTTGAGAGTATGACCATTACGGACTTGTTTGTACTGACCATAGGTTTGTGTGCCATTGGTCTGGTATTATTGCCGGAGATTATCTACGTTGTGGATATTTACAGTGGTGCATATAAGCGTGCCAACACCATGTTTAAGTTGACCTACCAGTCATTTATTATGTTCGGTGTGGCTATGTCCTATATTATTGTTCGTTTTGTTTCGATTCCCAGGACTATGGGACAGAAGTGTTTCGGCGTGGTTGCTCTGTGTCTGTTTTCTTCTACATTGGGATATTTCAACGAGGCATACACCGCTTGGTTCAACGGATTTTATTCCTCGCTGGATGCCAGTGCATTTATTGAAGAAGATTGTAATGCTGCGGATGCGGAGATGATTGATTATATCAATGAGAATATTCCGGAACAGAGTGTCATTCTGGAGATGCCGGGACTGAGTTACACGTACTTCAATCGTGTATCAGTATTTACCGGTATGCCTACGGTGCTTGGTTGGCAGACTCACGAGTGGCTGTGGAGAAGCAGTGGTAACTTTGAATACCCTGCGGTTGTAACGGAGCGCCACGATGATGTTATCGAGATTTACACATCCACCGATAGAGCGCGTGTGTTGGAACTGATTGAGAAGTACAACATTGATTATATCTATATCGGTGAATGTGAGTTGGTAGACGGATATCGCCAGAGAAGTGATGCGGACAAGCAGAGTGAGAACTATGATTCTGCTGCTTGGCGCAATGTGGAAGGATCGTATTTTAAAGCCATCGACACCAATATATCTCTACTTACCGGTCTCGGTGAAGTAGTAAAGCAAGTGGAATCGGAAGATGGTTTTACAACGTATCTTATAAAGATTATCCGCTAGGCGGAATAGAGAGAAATACCTCCGGGCATACTGAGACAAGAATGTCTTGTATGTGTCGGAGGTTTTTTTATGAAAGGATCGGATACGGAACTGTTGCTACTTAAGAGCAACGAAGGAAGCAAAATGGCAGTCAGTAGTATTGACCGTGCATTGAAGTCGGCAAAGGATCCGGAATTGAGGATGTTGCTAAAAGCATTTCGAAAAACACACACGCGCTTAGGCGAGCGTCTTCACGAAATGTTGAACAGAAGAGGGTATCCGGATAAAGAGCCGGGAGTTATGGCAAGAGCAATGGCAAACATGACTATGAGTTTGAAATTGTTACAGGGTCCTGTGGATTCACAGGTGGCTAAGTTGATGATGGACGGATGCAATATGGGGATTCAGTCCCTAGCGGAGTATCGAAATCATTATAAGCGAGCAGACGAAGAGTGCAGAGCGTTGGTGAAAGACTTGATTTCTTGTGAGTACGATATGATGTCAAAAATGGAACGATTTTTGTGATATAAGTACGGTTTATTGGACAGATAATGTGTTATTATATTCTTGTAGCTAAGGAGTACCGCATATAGGAAACGTTGGAGGATATAATAATGAGATATTTTGTATTATGGGTAAAAAAGAATCGTGAGAAAATCTTAGGGGCAGTTTTGGCATCAATCTGCGTATTTATGTTTATGGCAATGTTTGTATTGCAGAATTTTGTCGTGATTGCATCGATTATTATCAATGTAGTGCTGTTTGGGTACAGTTTGATTCGAGATTAAAAAAGCCGGGGATCTCGCCGTGAAGCGGTTATGCTTCTGTGGCGAGATTCTCGGCTGTGTTGTTTATTCTTCTTGGGAAACGACCTCTTGAATAATAATACGGACACGATCGATTCGCTTTTTGTCTACTTTCTCAACGATATATGTTACATTTTCGGCGGAGATGGTCTCGCCGGTCTCAGGTAAATGCTCTAAGAGGTGAATGATATGTCCTGCGATGGAATCATAATCGTCAGAAGCAAGGGAAAGCCCCATGGCCTCATTGATGTCCTCTAATTTGGCGGATCCATCTGCCAAGTATTCGTTATCATTGATCTTCTTAATTAAATCTTCTTCGTCAGAGTCGTACTCATCACGAATATCGCCGATAATCTCCTCAATCAAATCCTCTAGAGTTATGATACCGGCAGTAGAACCGTACTCGTCCAACACGACGGCAATGGTAACAGAATCCTTACGTAGCTCTGCAAGGAGATCGGAGGTCTTCTTAAATTCGTAAGTGAAATGAGGCTTACGCATATGATCGCAAATGCGGAATGCGGTCTTATCTCCCTCGAATCGGAATAGATCCTTTAAAAATAGAATACCAACGACATTGTCGCGTGTCTCTTCGTATACAGGAAGACGGGAGTAGTTGTTGGCAAGGAAAGCGGCAACCGTCTCTTCATAATTCAGGGATACATCTATAAAGTCTACATCAATTCTCGGAACCATAATGTCTTTGGCAAGGGAATCACCGAAATCTACTACGTTGGCAATCATCTCCCGTTCTTCGCTTTCGATAACCCCTTCTTCATGGCTGACTTCCACAACAGTTAGCAACTCATCCTCGGTGATAATGGTGGCCTTTTGCTTACAATCAATACGCATAAGGAACATTAGACCATTGGAAATGGTATTCACAAGCCAAATCACCGGTGTTAGAAGCATCATAAGAAAATAAATGATGGGGGCATAGAGCATGGACATCTTCTCGTCGTAAATGGTGGCAATGGTCTTTGGAAGAATCTCACCAAAGATGATAACCACAAAGGTAAGTACACCGGTAAACAGAGACAAATAAGCACCGAGCCCTAAAGTATGTGCCAATACAGAGACGAGGGCGGAAGCTGATAGATTTACAATGTTGTTACCGATTAGGATGGCAGAAAGCATCTTAGGCTTCTGGTCTCCTAACTTCAATACAAGAGAAGCACGTTTCACGCCATTTTCAACCAAACTACGCATACGCATCTTGTTGACAGAGGTTAGCGCAGTTTCTGCGGAAGAGAAAAATGCGGAAAGCACAAGTAAAATTAGAATAACTACAATTTGTATCTGGGCGGCTGGGTCCAAGATGTTGTCACACTCCTTATAAATAGATATTTCGTGAATTTGCACGTAGAACATATTATACAGAAACCAACCATGAGATGTCAATGTGAATATCAAAAAAAAGTTCGGGTGGGGAGGAGAAGCGAAAAACGTAAGAATAAGAGGTAAAAAAAATACCTTCGCAAGTCAAGAGATTCCGTTCTTTTTACCATTCGATTTCGATATAATTCATTATAGCGTGAAACATAGTTCACGACATATCCTTTCAAGTATTAGGAGGTAAGATGTGATGAGAAAAGTGAAACTGTTTGTGATTGCAGTACTTTTGGTCGTAACCGCAGCAATGCTGGTGGGTTGCGGCGGCAAGGACGATTCCGACGGCAAGACTAAGGTTGTACTTTGGTCCATTGCAACGGAGAGCGATTCCTTTAATAGCGCTTACAATAAGGCAATTGCCGATTATGAGAAAGCGCATCCGGATGTTGATATTGTAATGGAGACATTCGAAAATGAAGCGTACAAGCAGAAGATTAAGGCTGCGGTAGCGGCAAATGAGTTGCCGGACATTTTCTTTACTTGGGGCGGCGGATTCTCTTCTGACTTTGTGGCATCCGATAAGGTTTTGTGTCTGGATGACTACTACAGCAAGTATGAGAGCGGTATCAGTAAAGCGGCTCTCGGAAATGCAACCTACAACGATAAGTTGTACGGCGTTGCATATGTAACTCCCGTGTCTTTGGTATTCTATAATAAGGCAATGTTTAATGAGGTTGGTGCAAGTGTTCCCACTACATACGATGAGTTCGTGGATGTATGTCAGAAGTTTATCGATAAGGACATTACGCCTATTGGAAACTGTGCCAAGGAGACATGGGTTCTTGCAATGATTCATGACGGTTTGACCTTGAAGTCCGCAGGACCCCAGAATACCGCATCTGCAATTACCGGTGGCGGCGTAAGTTATAACAGTAACGATTTTATTACTGCTTCCGGCGACTTGGTTAAGCTTGTGAAGATGGGGGCATTTCTCGAGAGCGCATCTGCAATTTCCAACGATGAGGCTTCCGAGATGTTCTACGCCGGTACCGTTCCGATGTACATCACCGGTTCTTGGATGGCAGGTTCCATTTACAGCAGCGAGACGGTTTCCAATCCTGACGATTTTGACTGCTTTGCAATTCCCGTTGTAAACGGAAGCAATGCAAAGATTACCGATTACATGGGTGGTGCTTCCGATACTTTGATGGTAGCAAAGTCCACGAAGAATCCGGATCTTGCGGCAGAGATTGCATTTGAAATTGCCAAAGGAGTATCCAAGTATGCATACCTTGATGGTGTCGGTATTCCGGCATGGACCGTGGATTATGATGCCAGTGGAATCAATGCTATGACACAGAAGATTGCAGGTCTGTGTAAGGAAGCAACCTCCTTCACTTTGTGGTTTGATACTCTGATGTCTGCGGATGATGCAGGTGAGTACCTCTCTTTGTTGCAGAGCATGTACATTGGAGACATCACTCCGGAAGAGTTCTGTGAGAAGATGGCGAATCAGATTGCAAAATAGCTAAAACTCCTTACATGTAATATAAGCCACTAGGAACGCAGGAGACCTCCCGGGAGCACTTCCGGCGGGGTCTTCTGAAAGTTTCCGAAGGCGACTCATGGATTCGAAATCGAAGTGACAGAAAGGAGCTTGAAAAATGAATAAAGTATGGCGAAATAAAACCGCGATTATTCTTTTTATGCTGCCTGCCACCATTTTGTTTGTGGGGATATTAATCGCACCTATTGTAATGTCTGTAAAGTACAGTTTCTACGATTGGAACGGCTTTACCGAGGCAGAGTTCATCGGCCTGGACAACTACGTTCGCTTGTTTACCGATGAGTCTACATATTTCATGCTCTCGTTGAAGAATGTTATGATATTAGCGGTATTGTCCGTAGGCATTCAGTTGCCCATATCTTTCTGGCTCGCCAATACACTGGCCAGAGGCGTGAAGTTCGAAAAACTATACGTCGGTATCTTCTTTGCACCGGTATTGATCTCCGGTGTTGTTGTAGGACAGTTGTGGCTTAAAATATATAATCCACTCTACGGTTTGGTAAATCAAATCTTAACCAGCACCGGTCTTGAAAACTGGACCCACGCCTGGCTTGGGGATCGTAAGACGGCGTTGATTGCTGTATTTATTCCAATCATTTGGCAATACGTAGGCTATCATATGCTACTGATGTACGCGGGAATCAAGGCGATTTCTCCGGACGTTCGTGAGGCGGCTATGATTGATGGTGCAAATGAGGGGCAGGTCACCAGACATATCATTTTGCCGTTATTAAAACCGGTGTTGAAGGTGTGTGTCATCTTTGCGGTAGTGGGTTCGTTGAAATCCTTCGACTTGATATACAGCTTGACCGGAGGAAATCCTGCTCATGCCACGGAGGTTCCCAGTACGTTGTTAGTGACGCAGCTGTTTACCAGAAATCAATATGGTTTCGGAAGTGCCATCGCAGTTAGTATCATTGTATTGTGCTTTGCGCTTGCTATGATCATACAGAGGTTGTTCCGAACCGATGACACTGAGTAATGCGTGGGGGAGTATGAAACGATGAAACAGATTCGTATAAAAAAGAAAAGACATATCGGGACCTACGTTATCTTGACATTGTGGGCATTGATTCAGCTGGTACCGGTGTATTGGATGTTCACCTTTTCCTTGAAATCTAACAAGGAGATCTATAATAACTTCATGCTGTCCTTGCCGGAGGAGTGGAAATGGGAGAACTATACCAAGGCACTGAGTGTAGGCAATATCGGTCGTTTTTTCATCAATAGCGGGATTGTAGCGGTTATTACGATTCTTTTGACGGTGGTTGCTACGATTCTCGCCACCTATGCCATGGAGCGAATGAAGTGGAGAGGACAGAAGAGGGCCTATAGCCTTGTACTTCTGGGAATTACGATTCCGATTCATTCGGCGATTCTGCCGGTGTTCTTAGTGTTGAGTAAGCTTGGGATGACCAATTCGTATCAGGCACTGATTATTCCATACACGGCATTTGGTTTGTCCATGTCCATTATGGTGGCATCCAGCTTTATGAAGAGCATTCCCGTGGAACTCGAGGAGGCGGCTTGTATTGACGGATGTGGAGTCTATCGAATTGTATGGAGAATCATTTTGCCTATGATGAAGCCTTGTATCGCAACCATTGCGATTTTTACATTTATGAATTCGTGGAATGAATTGATGTTTGCGGTAATCTTTATCAGTGACAGTCGCTTCAAGACCATAACGGTGGGAATCAAGGAACTGTGCGGTGCTTATACTACGGAGTGGGGACCCATCGGTGCGGCGCTGGTATTGGCTACATTTCCGGTACTGATCATCTATGCAATGTTCAGTGAAAAGATTCAGAAGAGTATGGCGGCCGGAGCAATTAAGGGTTAGCGAAAAACGTCAAAAAACAAATTATAAATGGAACGTTATAAGAAGTATAAAGGAAAATGAATTTGCGGAGCGATGTGATTTTATATATACTACAACTGTGATGTGATTGGTACTGATATATAGTACATTGATTGGGTGTTTACGTGTGAAATGAAAGGCTCTCTCGGGTGTGTCGAGGGAGAGTATGGAAAGCAATGCAACACAATAAGAAGACAGGCAAACGATTTCGGGCGATGCAGTTAAAGCAGAAAGTGCGGACAATCTTCATCCTAATGTCCGCCTCGTATATCGTGTGCCTGTTTGTTGCATTTTCGGCGATTTATCGTGATCAAATGCTGGAGACGGCGGAGGACAATCTTCGCTACGATGTGAAGGGATTGGCCAGTACTTTATCGGTTCAGGTGGAGAAGGTCAATGGATTCAGCCGTATTTTGTTCAGTAATAAAAATATTGTAGCATACCTGTGCGGTGACCCGTCGGAGGAACGTTCGGACTATGGAAATGCGTTGCGAACCATTTACGATACCATGAATGCGTATCCGGAGGTTTCTTCCGTGTACATAATACGAAATGACGATCATTTTCTTTCGGTAATCCAAGGAATTATCTCCTTTGATCGGCAATTGATTCGGTCGGAGGAGTGGCGAAGAGAAATTGACCTGCGAGACGGAGCATATGTGCTAAGGGTGAACGGTGACGGGGCGTTTGTTCCCAAGACCAGCGGGGATATTATATGTTTGATTCGTAATATCAATGATATTGATACTTTGCAAAACATCGGGATGATGGCGGTGAATTTTGATGTGCGTGTGTTTGCGGAGGCTACGGAAGAGTCCGGCAATGTCTCCGAATCCCACCGGGATTATTACCTGTTGGATAGTGGCGGTAAGGTGTTCTGTCATGTGGGAGAAGGGGAAGAAGGATATGCGGGAGTGACTCCGGAAAATGCACTGACTTCCACGGGCAACTTTGTTCGGGAGACGTTGGTATGCAGTTATGAAATTCCCGGCTCGGATATGTCCGTTGTGTGCGTGGAACAGTTCGTGCTCTGGGATAACATATCTTACAAGATTCTTGCCATTGCGGTAATCTTGGCGGCGATTATGCTTGTGATGATGTTGGTGCTGGATCGTGTTCTGGCCATTTACATAACGGAACCCATTAAGAAGCTGGCACAGACGATGAGTAGTGTAAAGGATGGTTGGCTAAGGCGGGTATCTTTGCGAACCTACGACGATGAAATCGGTATGTTGAAGGACAGCTACAATGAGATGCTGGTGGAGATGAATCGATTGATTGAGGAACTGCTGGAGAAAGAGCAGAACATGCGAAAGGCGGAGATTGATGTGCTTCAACAGCAGATTAAGCCTCATTTTCTCTACAATACCATTGAAATGATTGCAAGTCTTGCAGTGGATGAGGAAGAAGAACGTGACAGGGTATACGATGCCTTGGAGACATTGGGGAGTTTCTATCGGCAGTTTTTGAGTCACGGAAGTAATATGGTATCCTTGGAGACGGAATTGGAGATTACTCGGAAGTACTTGAAACTACAGAAGTTGCGGTACGGCGATATCTTTGATGATGCATATGAGGTGGACGAAGCTTGTCTGCAATGTCTCGTGCCGAAATTGACCATTCAACCATTGGTAGAGAACAGCCTTTACCATGGAATCCGGATGAAAGGGGAGTTGGGAACCATACGGATTCGTATATGGAGAGAAGGGGACGGAATCTATCTGGAGGTGTACGACGACGGAGTCGGTATGAGTCAGGAGACCATTGCCAAGGTGATGGAGGAGGAACGTCATTTTGGATTAAAGGGAACGCTGGAGCGTTTTCGTTATTATTACGGAGCCGGTAGCTATCGTATTGAGAGCGAAGTCGGAACGTATACAAAGATTGTCCTTCGACTACAGGAGAAGGTGTCGAAGGAAAATACATAAGAATTGGGTGAGGTATTATGTATCGGGTAGTAGTAATTGATGATGAACCTGCGGTGTTGCGGGTGTTGTCCCGACTGATTGATTGGTCGGCGTATGGAATGCAACTGGTGGGTTCGGCAGCCAGTGGTGTAGAG
Source organism: Lachnospiraceae bacterium (assembly GCA_045546575.1). Taxonomy (GTDB): domain Bacteria; phylum Bacillota; class Clostridia; order Lachnospirales; family Lachnospiraceae; genus ISDg. Next base: position 106,743 of record JAZQDC010000022.1, read on the forward strand.
GCAATTCATGTGGTGGAAGAATTGAAGCCCCACATTTGCTTTGTGGATGTTCAGATGCCCTTTATGGACGGAATTGAATTTTCACGGATTGCCAAGGAACGATATCCGAAGATGAAGATTATCATGCTGTCGGCATACGATGAATTCGATTATGCCAGAGAGTGTCTGGAAATCGGGGTGTTTGATTATCGCCTGAAGCCGGTGGAGAAGGCGGAGATTGTGAAGACGTTGGAACGGGTGAAACAGGTATTGGACAGTGAAACCAAAGAGGTGACAGAGGAGTTGTCCGCTACGGAAGAGAATACAGAGGAAAATGACCGGCGATGTGGAATGCAGGGCATGCATCGGGTGATGCAATACATCAATAAAAATTATGCCATGGTGGATTTGACCCTTCCTAAGGTGGCTATGGAGTTCGGATTCAATGCCAGCTACCTCAGCAGAAAATTCAAAAGCACCACCGGATATAATTTCACGGATTATCTGATGAAGTGCCGTATGGAGCGAGCCATGCGGGAAGCCAGCATCAATAAGCCAATGTATCAAGTGGCAAACGAGACCGGCATGCCGGACCCTAACTACTTCGGCAAGTGTTTCAAGCGTTACGTAGGTATGACCTATTCGGAGTATGTGGCGAAGCGATAATGTGTGTAAGGGCAAGAGAGGAAAAACTTCTCTTGCCTTTTTGCTGTTATCCTTGAAAAGGTCTAGAAATTATGACAGCGATATGCTATACTATTAGCGCATTGTCGGGAGAAGTTATGCATTTGCATAAAATATGGACAAGGCGAAGAAAATAGTGTACGGATATATGCGTACAGAGGTTGGATTGGAGACACTATGTTAGAACTGAAAAATATATGTTTTGAGGTGCCTGCCGAGAACGGTAACGGTACGAAGGAGATTTTGAAAAATATCAATCTTACCATTGAGGATCGTCAGTTTGTTGCCATTACCGGCCCCAACGGTGGCGGTAAGTCTACGTTGGCGAAGATAATTGCGGGAATTGAGAAGCCCACCTCGGGTCAGATTCTATATGACGGACAGGATATTACGGAGATGGGAATTACGGAGCGTGCCAAACTGGGTATCGGTTTTGCGTTCCAGCAACCGGTTCGTTTTAAAGGGATTACGGTGAAGGATTTGATTACTCTGGCAGCAGGGGAGAAGATCAGTACCACTTCCGCTTGTGAGTTCTTGTCGGAGGTGGGCCTGTGCGCTCGTGATTATATCAATCGTGAGGTAAATGCCAGTCTGTCCGGTGGTGAGCTGAAGCGTATCGAGATTGCTACGATTCTTGCCAGAAAGACGAAGCTTTCCGTATTTGACGAGCCGGAGGCGGGAATTGATTTGTGGAGCTTTAGCAATTTGATTCGCATTTTCGATAAGTTGCATCGGGATTTGCAAGGCTCTATCGTGATTATTTCCCACCAGGAACGTATTCTGAATATTGCGGATCGTATTATCGTAGTGGCGGATGGCAATATTCTTGAAGAGGCAGAGCGTGATCGTATTCTGCCGAAACTCTTGGATCGTTCCATGGAGTGTCGTTTTCAGAAGTAGAGTTCGTGTGTAATTTCGATTGGAATTAAGGATATAGGATTTTGAAGTAGAAATGAGGAGCAGTTATGGATGCAATACAGAAGGAACTGTTGGCGCAGATTGCGGATCTGCATGAGGTGCCGCAGGGGGCATACAATTTTCGAGTAAACGGTGAAGGCGCGGGACGTAATACCACAGAGCATATTGATATTGTTACGAAGACCGATAAGCCGGGAATTGATATTATTATTAAGCCGGGAACCAAGAAGGAGAGTGTTCACATTCCAGTGGTTCTCAGTCAAGCAGGATTGAAGGAGAGTGTATACAACGATTTTCACATCGGTGAAGATTGTGACGTAACGATTATCGCCGGTTGCGGTATTCACAACGCCGGTGATCAGGCATCGGAGCACAGCGGTATTCATACCTTCTTCATCGGCAAGAACGCTAAGGTAAAGTATGTAGAGAAGCACTACGGTTCCGGGGAAGGAACCGGCCAGCGCATTATGAATCCTAAGACGGTGATTTACATGGAGGAAGGCAGTTCCATGGAGATGGACACTGTGCAGATCAAGGGTGTGGATTCTACCGATCGTGATACGAAGGCGGTGCTGGGAGACGGGGCTAAGCTTTTGATTCGTGAGAAGCTGATGACCCATGGAGATCAATACGCAAAGACTAATTTTTCTGTGGAACTTAACGGAGAGGATTGCGGTGCGGACGTTATCTCGCGTTCCGTGGCAAGAGATCGTTCCAAACAGGAATTTATATCTGCAATTCACGGCAATAATCGTTGCAATGGTCATACGGAGTGTGATGCGATTTTGATGGATCAGGGGGCGGTGACGGCGGTTCCTATGTTGACGGCCAATCATTTGGATGCGGCACTGATCCATGAGGCGGCCATTGGTAAGATTGCCGGGGATCAGATTATTAAGTTGATGACATTGGGACTTACAGAGGAAGAAGCGGAAGCCCAGATTATCAATGGTTTCTTGAAGTAGATCGAGGAGTAGATGATGAAGGTTCAATGGAGCATTTTGTTGCTGGTAGCGCTGTTGTTGCTGGTAGGTTGCGGTGAAGATAAGGGCGGTGACACCTTCACGGAGTTACGAAGCGAGAACTGCGAGGTTCATTTTATTGACGTGGGAAAGGCAGACGCCATCTTGGTGGTGGCGGATGGGGAAGCCATGTTGGTTGATGCCGGTTATACGGTGAACGCTCAGCAGGTGGTGAACTATCTGAAGCAACAGGGTGTTACGAAGCTGAAATACGTAGTATTGACTCACGGCGATAAGGATCACACCGGCGGCATGGCAGCAGTGCTTTCGGAATTTGAGGTAGGGCAGTTGTTGTTGTCTCCGAAGACCGAGAACTCGGAAGAATACAATGCCATGAAGAATGTAATCGAGCAGAAGGACATTTCTTATTCGGTGCCGGAATTGGGTTCGGTATATAATCTGGGGAAGGGTAGCTTTGTTGTTATGGCCCCCGGCGAGGCGGCGCTGGCGGAGGATTCGGACAATGATGCGTCCCTGGTTCTGCGCTATGTGTACGGAGAACGGAGTTTTCTCTTCATGGGTGATGCTTTGTCTACCACAGAGAAGGAACTCAGAGAGAGCGAATATGTACTTGCATCGGATGTGCTGAAGGTAGGACATCACGGAAAGGACGATGCTTCTAAGAAGAAGTTTCTTCAGGAAGTGAATCCGAAGTATGCCGTCATTTGTTGCGGTGTGTCTGTAGATTCCGCTACGCCGGAAGGACCGGATGAGGACGTGTTGAAGCGGTTGGACGCATTTTCCGTAACAACGTATCGAACGGACAGCAATGGAACGATTGTGATGTTTACGGACGGTTCGGAATTGACGGTGACGACGGAGAAGTAAGTGCATAGATATGGAGTCACGGGACATACTAATATTCCAAAGGGGACGGAAGGAGTATCGGTATGGAACGGGACTTGGAGAAGAATATTGCATGGATGAATGAGGCATTGTGTGTGCCGGATAATTACGATGTAATTGTGCGTCGTTTGGAATTTGCGGGACACAAGGCATGTACGTACTGTATCGACGGATTTTCCGACGGTGCGGTGCAACAGCGTATTATTCAATATTTGATTGGATTGAAGGTGGGCGACTTGCCCGGAGATACCGAGACATTGCTTGCACAGTGCATTCCATTTAACGAGTCCATCACGTCAAATGATCCGCAGAAGATCTTGTTGCTGATCTTCTCGGGTATGACTTGTCTGTTGGTGGACGGATATAACAAGGCAATTTTGATCGACTGCCGTGAGTACCCCGCAAGACCTGTTATGGAGCCGGAGAAGGACAAGGTAATGCGAGGTTCTAAGGACGGTTTTGTTGAGACTATCGTCTTTAATACGGCGCTGATTCGTCGGCGTATTCGCAGTAGCGATTTAGTATTGAAACAGTTTCATGTAGGGACTACATCTCAGACGGACATTGTAGTTTGCTATATGAAGGGTCGGGCGGACGAGTCTTTCCTTCAGACAGTAACGGAGCGAATTGAGAATATTCGCACCGATTCCTTGACCATGAATATGGAGAGCTTTGCAGAGTGCATTTATCATGGTTCATGGTGGAATCCCTTGCCCAAGTTTAAGTATACGGAGCGACCGGATACAGCGGCGGCGTCGCTTCTAGAGGGTAATCTTGTGATTCTGGTGGACAATTCTCCTTCGGTTATGATTCTGCCCAATACGATTTTTGATGCGTTGGAGGATACGGATGATTATTATTTTCCGCCGGTGACGGGAACGTATCTTCGGTTGTCGCGAATGATTGTAACCTTGGCAGCCATATTTATTACGCCTGTCTTTCTGTTATTGATTCGTAATCCGGAGTGGTTGCCGGAGTGGTTAGAATTTATTCAATTGCAGGATACGGAGCACGTTCCGATTTATCTGCAATTCATTTTGCTGGAATTCGCTATAGACGGTTTGCGATTAGCGACACTGAATACGCCCAATATGCTCAGTACACCACTCAGTGTTATTGCGGGTATTGTGGTGGGAGAATTTGCGGTAAGCAGCGGCTGGTTTAATTCGGAGATTATCCTGTATATGGCATTTGTTTCGTTGGCGAATTATTCACAATCCAGTTTGGAACTCGGATATGCCATTAAGTTTATCAGAGTCGCATTGTTGAGCTTGGCAGCATTGTTTGATCTGTGGGGATTAATTCTCGGTACGGTAGGAATTGTGGTTTTGATTTTGTTAAATAAGAACGTTGCCGGAGGAAGTTACCTATATCCCAAGCAACCGTTGCACGGAAAGTCTCTCTGGCGGCAATTTTTCCGCATAAGCCTGTCGGCGAAGGAGAGAAAATAGATAGGAGGCACTTATGACAAAGGATATGATTACAAAGGACATGATTAAGCACTTGATTGCGAAAGCAGCAGAAGCGCGCCAGAAGAGTTATTGTCCGTATTCCGGTTTTTCAGTAGGGGCTGCGCTTTTGCTGAAGAGTGGAGAGGTAATTACCGGCTGTAATATTGAAAATGTGTCCTTCGGTGCAACCAATTGTGCGGAACGAACGGCTATTTTCAAGGCAGTCAGTCAGGGCAAGAAGGACTTCGTTGCCATTGCGGTTGTGGGTGGCAAGGGAGAAGTTACGGATTATTGCCCGCCCTGCGGCATTTGTTTGCAAGTGATGGCAGAGTTCTGCGATCCGGAGAAGTTCTGCGTTATCCTGTCCAATTCCAATGAAAATAGTCGAGTGTATTTTCTAAAGGAACTGTTACCGGCCGCCTTCACGTCGTTGTCGTAACGGCATTTCGAAAGAAAAGGTGAAAAAAATAATTTTAATGCTTGACAAATGCCTTCTTCGTGCATATAATAGCAAAGGTACCGCGTTGTGGACGAGCGGTATTCATGTGGCGAAGTAGCTCAGTTGGCTAGAGCACACGGTTCATACCCGTGGTGTCGAGGGTTCGAATCCCCCCTTCGCTATTCTATGAGCACTTCCAATGACGGAAGTGCTTTTTTTGTCTTATTAGAACAGTAAGCAGTGTTACGGAGGTAGATTATGAAGAGTTTAGAGGAATGCAGAATTGAAATTGATGCCATTGACCGTGAGTTGGTGGAGCTTCTTGTGAAGCGCATGTATGTGGCACTGGATGTGGCCATTTACAAGAAAGAGAATGGTTTGCCTGTGCTGGATTCCGAACGTGAGAAGCTTCTCTTAGAGAAGGTACGCAAATTAGCCGGAGAAGGTTATGAGGATGCAGTGCTGGCGGTGTATGATACGATATTGACTAAGAGCAAGCAACGCCAGATGGAGTACATACAGGAACACTAGAACGTAGCGGTGATGAAATTCGGATTGGAGGACCCGTATGAGAGTCGGAATGGGATATGACGTACATCGTCTTGTGGAAGAACGACCGTTGATTATCGGTGGAGTAGAGATTGCCTATGAGAAGGGACTGTTGGGACATTCGGATGCGGATGTGTTGTTGCATGCTATCATGGATGCACTTCTGGGTGCGGCGGCGCTTGGGGACATCGGAAAGCATTTTCCGGATACCGACCCTGCGTACAAAGGAGCGGACAGTCGCGTACTTCTTCGTAGAGTACGAGAGTTATTGGAAGAGAAGCTTTATGTGATTTCCAATATCGATGCAACAATTATCGCACAGAAACCCAAGATGGCACCGCACATACCACAGATGCGAAGGAACATCGCGGAGGACCTGGGGCTGGAACTTGAACAGGTCAATGTGAAGGCCACCACGGAGGAAGGATTGGGCTTTACCGGTACCGGTGAGGGAATTTCTTCTCAAGCGGTGTGTTTGATTGAACAACTAATGGCATATCCTATGGGATGTGGCGGTTGTCACAGAGAGTAATATTACGCTCCGTGTGGGGCAAGAACAGAAGTGAGGCATATGATGATTTGTAAGCAGATTGCACAGGAATTGCAGGTGGCGGTATGGCAGGTAGAGGCCGCTGTGAAATTGATTGATGAGGGCAATACCATCCCCTTTATCGCCCGTTATCGTAAGGAGGTTACGGGACAGTTAAATGACGAACAACTCCGTACGCTTTCGGAACGGCTAACGTACCTTCGGAATCTCGAAGACAAGAAGACGCAGGTACTGGCTTCTATTGAGGAGCAGGGCAAATTAACAGAGGAGTTGAAGGCACAGATTATTGCCGCAACTACTATGGTTGCAGTGGAGGACTTATATCGTCCGTATCGTCCGAAGCGTCGCACCAGAGCCACAGATGCCAAGGAAAAAGGACTGGAGGGGTTGGCCAACATTTTATTGTTGCAGATGACCAATCGTTCCATGGAGGAAGAGGCGGAAGCATATATCTCCGAGGAGAAGGGTGTGAACAGCACCGCCGAAGCATTGCAGGGTGCTATGGATATTGTGGCGGAGACGGTCAGCGACAACGCGGAATATCGTACGTACATACGTGATTACACGTATAAGAATGGTATCATTTCCTCCGAAGCCAAGAAGGAAGTGGAATCGGTCTACGAGATGTATTATCATTTTACTCAGCCCGTTGCCAAGATGGCGGGATACCGTACGCTGGCGATAAATCGCGGTGAGACGGAGAAGATTCTTACGGTACGTGTAGAAGCTCCCGTAGAGGATATTGTACGCTATCTTAAGAAGATGATCATTGTGCGGGAACAGGCACCTACGGCACCGTATCTGGAGCAGGCTATTTGCGACGGATATGAGCGTTTGATTGCCCCTTCCATTGAGAGAGAGATTCGGAGCATGTTGACAGAGCAGGCCGAGGATGGTGCCATTAAGGTATTCGATAAGAACTTAGAGCAGCTGTTGATGCAACCGCCCATTGCCGGGAAGACGGTTCTGGGTTGGGACCCGGCCTTCCGTACCGGTTGTAAGTTGGCGGTGGTGGATGCTACCGGCAAGGTGCTTCATACGGTGGTCATTTACCCGACGGCACCGCAGAATAAGGTGGAAGAGTCCAAGCGCATTTTGAAGCGTCTTATTGAGAAGTATAACATTGAATTGATTTCCGTAGGAAACGGTACCGCATCTCGTGAGTCGGAGATGATCATCGTAGATCTGTTGAAGGAGATTCCGCAGAAGGTTGCATATGTTATCGTAAATGAGGCCGGTGCCAGTGTATATTCGGCAAGCAAATTGGCTACCGAAGAGTTCCCTGAGTTTGACGTGGGACAGCGTAGTGCGGTGTCCATCGCCCGTCGTCTGCAGGATCCTCTGGCGGAGCTTGTTAAGATTGAACCTAAGGCCATCGGTGTCGGTCAGTATCAGCACGATATGAACCAGAAGAAGCTCGAAGAGAGTCTTGGTGGTGTAGTGGAAGACTGCGTAAACAAGGTGGGCGTGGATCTGAATACCGCATCGGCATCTCTGCTTGAGTACATCTCCGGTATCAATAAGACCTTGGCCAAGAATATCGTGGGATATCGTGAAGCCAACGGTAGTTTTCGCAATCGTCGGGACCTGTTGAAGGTTCCGAAGTTGGGACCCAAGGCATTTGAACAGTGTGCAGGCTTCCTTCGCATTCGTGGTGGAGAGAATTTCCTTGATAACACCAGCGTTCATCCGGAGAGTTATGCTGCGGCTAAGGCAGTGCTTCAGAAGCTGGGCTATGAGGTGCAGGAGGTATCGAACGGCGGTGCCAAGGGTATTCGTAAGAAGGCCGGCAATGTAGGCAAATTGGCTGACGAGTTGGGCATCGGTGAGATTACGCTAACGGACATCTTAACAGAACTTGAGAAACCTTCAAGAGACCCTAGGGAGAGTATGCCGCAACCGATTTTGCGAAGCGACGTACTGGAGATGAAGGACTTGAAACCGGGCATGATTCTTAAGGGCACGGTTCGCAACGTAATTGATTTCGGTGCATTTGTGGATATCGGTGTTCATCAGGATGGTTTGGTTCATATCAGTGAACTTTCCAATCGATTTGTGAAGCATCCTCTGGAGGTTGTGCAGTTAGGTGACATCGTAGAAGTGAAGGTACTGTCCGTAGACTTGAACAAGAAGCGAATTCAGCTTACTATGAAATTGTAAATGGGCAAATGCTCTTGACAAGTCGCACATTTTAAAATAGAATGAGCAGTGTAAATGCGTTGATCAGAGAGAGTAACCGGCGGAAAGCCTGCCAGAGAGAGAACATCATTGGCTGGAAGTGTTCTTGAGGCGGAGACGGCGAAGTGCATCTGGGAGCAGATCGGAAGAACACACAGTAGACGTGTCGGTATTTCGATTCGGTAGCAGCCGTTATGTGCATGGAGGTGTACGGAATTGCCGTACATGAAGAAGAGTGGAACCACGATAGCCTCGTCTCTTTACGGAGACGGGGCTTTTTATTATGATTCGGGAGGTTGCTGTGTTAATTCAGTATATCAAAGATGAGATTCAAGTCATAAGAGAGCGAGATGCCGCCATTAAGTCGGATGTGGAAGTATTTCTGTATCCCAGCTTTCATGCTATTCTGTGGCACAGAGCGGCACATGCGTTGTACAAGAATAAATGGTACACTGCAGCACGTCTGATTTCGCAGGTGGTAGCGCATTATACGGGGATTGAGATTCATCCCGGTGCCACCATCGGCAAAGGCCTGTTTATTGACCATGGTCACGGAGTGGTAATCGGAGAGACGGCTATTCTCGGAGATAACGTTACACTGTATCAGGGCGTAACCTTGGGAGGTACCGGTAAAGAGCACGGCAAGCGTCATCCTACCATTGGTGACAACGTTATGATCAGTGCGGGTGCTAAGGTACTCGGTTCCTTTACCGTAGGTGAGAACAGTAAGATCGGCGCGGGCTCGGTGGTGCTTCATGAAGTTCCGCCTAACTCCACGGTAGTGGGTGTTCCCGGACGAGTGGTGAAGCGAGACAATGTGAAGGTGCCCAGAGAGGATCTGGATCAGGTCAATCTTCCGGATCCGGTATTGAACGATATTCGCAATCTGCAGGAATCCAACGCAGAGCTTCGTAAACGGTTGGAGGCTTTGGAGCAGAGGGCAGCACGATAAATAAGACAATAATTCATTTTCAGGAGGTTATCATGGAAGATCGTTTGATGATGTATAATACTTTAAGCAAGAAGGTAGAGAAATTTGTTCCCAATGTGGATGGAAAGGTGGCAATGTACACTTGCGGACCTACGGTGTATCATTTTGCCCATATCGGAAATCTGCGAAGCTACATTTGCGAGGATGTATTGGAGAAGACCTTGCGTTATCTTGGATATGACGTGACCCGAGTTATGAATATTACAGACGTAGGACATCTCTCCAGTGACGCGGATACCGGTGAAGATAAGATGCTCAAAGGTGCGAAGCGTGAGAAGAAGACGGTAATGGAGATTGCTCAGTTCTACACCGACGCATTTTTCAGTGATTGTCAGAAGCTGAACATCAAGCGTCCCGACGTGGTAGAGCCGGCAACCAACTGTATCGGAGAGTTTATTCACATGGTAGAGGCACTCTTAGAGAAGGGCTATGCCTACATTGCCGGTGAAAATGTGTATTTCGATACTTCCAAGTTGGAGGATTACTACGTGCTCACCAGCCACAGCGAGGATTCTCTGTTAGAGGGTGTTCGAGACGACGTGGATGTAGACACCAATAAGAAGAACAAGAACGACTTCGTACTGTGGTTTACTAAGTCCAAGTTCGAGGATCAAGCACTCAAATGGAACAGCCCTTGGGGTGTTGGTTATCCGGGCTGGCATATTGAATGTTCGGGTATCAGTATTAAGCATTTGGGTGAGTATATGGACATTCACTGTGGCGGTGTGGACAACATTTTCCCGCATCATACCAACGAGATTGCACAGAGTGAGGCGTATCTCGGACACAAATGGTGCAATTACTGGTTCCACATTCATCATCTAAATGACCGCTCCGGCAAGATGAGCAAGAGTAAGGGTGAGTTCCTGACGGTATCTCTCCTAGAGGAGAAGGGCTATTCGCCCCTTGTATATCGTATGTTCTGTTTGCAGTCTCACTATCGCAAGCCTCTGGAGTTTTCCTATGAGGTTATGGATCAGGTGAAGAGTGCTTACGAGAAGTTGAAGAAGAAAATTCTTTCGTTGAAGGCAGAGGGAGAAGTGGATGCGGAGGCATTTGCACTGTATCGCAGAAACTTTGAAGATGCTCTGTGTAACGATGTGAATACGTCGTCGGCACTTACGGTGCTCTATGATATGCTGAAGGCAGAGATCTCCGATGCAACTAAGGTGGCATTGGCGCAGAGCTTTGACCAGGTGCTTTCCCTTGACCTGCTTGTGGCGGAAGAGGAAGTAAAGGTATCCGACGAGCTGACGGCTTGGATTGAAGAGATGATTGCGAAGCGTGCCGCTGCTAAGAAGGAGAAGAATTTTGCACTTGCAGACGAGATTCGTGGCGAGTTGCTGGCAAAGGGTGTGCAGATTAAGGACACCAGAGAGGGCGTTGTATGGGAACTCATCTAAATGAGGATATTTTGAATCATTTCCAGTTGCCGGGAGGAGATGTACGTATGTACGCTCCCTTGGCGCTGGCTTACATAGGAGATGCTATTTATGAACTGGTGGTTCGTTCGGCAATTTTAGGACAGAAGGAACTGACGGTGAATCATTTGCATCAGAAGACTACCAAGCTGGTAAAGGCATCAGCACAGCGAGAGCTGTTTCAACACATTCAAGGGGAACTGACGGAAGAAGAGATGTCGGTATTTCGCAGAGGGCGCAATGCAAAGTCTTTCTCTGTGGCAAAGAATGCTTCGGTAAATGATTATCGAATGGCCACGGGACTGGAGGCCTTGTGCGGCTTTCTGTACTTGATGGGCCGGACGGAGCGGTTACTTACGTTGTTGCGTATCGGATTGCGGCATATGGGCTACCTTCCGGGTGAGGAAAGTGCCGATGTCGGGCAATAGAAGAGAAGAAGGGAAATTATCAGCATGAGATATGAGGAATTTACCATTGAAGGCAGAAATGCGGTTTTGGAGGCGTTTCGTGCGGGAAGAACCGTGGACAAACTATTTGTTCAAGAAGGATGCAAGGATGGTCCGATTCAGTCCATTTTGAGGGAGGCAAGAAAGGGCGACACCATTGTCAATTTTGTTGCCAAGGAACGCTTGGATCAGATGAGCGAAAGCGGCAAGCATCAAGGTGTTATTGCTCATGCGGCCGCGTATGAGTATGCCGAGGTGGAGGACATTCTGAAGGCGGCGGAAGAGAAAGGTGAGGCCCCCTTTATTATTCTTCTGGACGGGATCGAGGACCCGCATAACTTAGGTGCTATGATTCGTACAGCCAATCAGGTAGGAGCGCATGGTGTTATCATTCCGAAGCGTCGTGCCGTGGGGTTAACTGCTACAGTAGCTAAGACTTCTGCGGGAGCTTTGAATTATACGCCGGTGGCTAAGGTGACCAATCTGACACAGACTATGGAGGACTTGAAGAAGCGGGGCATTTGGTTTGTGTGTGCGGACATGGATGGGGATGTTATGTATCGCACCAATCTGACGGGACCTATCGGTCTGGTTATCGGTAATGAGGGCAACGGTGTCAGTCGACTTGTGCGTGAGACCTGTGATTTTACCGCATCCATTCCCATGAAGGGACAGATCGATTCCTTGAATGCATCGGTGGCTATGGGTGTCTTGGCGTACGAGATTCTGCGTCAGCGTATGGGAAAATGATGTGCCGGAGTTGACGAAACGGGCAAGGGGCATGTGGCGTGATTGATGAGGGGTACGCAGTGCTTGGAACGGAGGGCGTATGAGCGAGTACGAACAATATACAGACGAAGAGCTGTGTCGCTTAGCGGAGCAGGATCGGCTGGCAGAAGAGCATTTGCTGATCAAATATAAGCCTATGGTGCGCAGAGAGGCTCGCTCGTTGTTTCTTACTTGGGGAGACCGAGAGGACTTGATTCAAGAAGGGATGATCGGGTTGTACCGGGCCATTCGTTCGTATCGGGCGGAAGAAGGGGCACAGTTTTCCACATTTGCCAAGCGTTGTATCTTGGCGCAGATGTACAATGCCATTACTATGGCTAATCGTAAGAAGAACTTGCCTATGAAAGAATATGTCTCCTTTGATTCGCCGGAATTCTTGACTCGTGAGGAAACCGGCTCCGTGGGTGGTTATGGTTCCGGTAATCCGGAGCAGGTCTGCATTGCGGAAGAGGAAGCGAAACGACTTCAGGAACGCTTGCTGGAACGGTTGAGTTCCTTGGAGCAGACGGTGTTCCACCATTATATCTTTGGAATGAATTACGTGGAGATTAGCGAAATCCTTGGGAAGGACGCGAAGTCTATAGATAATGCGATTCAGCGAATCCGGGGAAAAATGAGGCTCATTCTGGAAGAAGAACGAAAGAGATGACCCATGCATTTTTTTCGATGGGACAAAAAAGATTTGAAAAAAATAAAAAAATCGCAAATTAGGGCTTGCCAAATCGATTTTAGTGTGGTATTATATCGCTCGTGATGCTGTCTTAGCTCAGTCGGTAGAGCGCATCCTTGGTAAGGATGAGGTCGGCGGTTCAAATCCGCTAGACAGCTCTGAGGCGTTGTTCGAATATCGAGCAACGCCTTTTTTGTTATCTGGGCAAGTTCGTCCTAAGATTCTTTTTGAAAAATCGCATTTTGCTATGGAAATTTCATAGGAAAGTTGTTATTATAGATTTATGGTGTAACCATATGGGGTTTTACTGAATTGGAGGCGTTTACAATGGCAGAATTAATATGCGTAATGTGCAACGAGAACAAGGCCGGTGGAGATGGGCTGTGTGTGAAGTGTCGTTTTAAGATTAAGACAATGCAACAGGAAGAGGGTACGGATCGGGAATTGCTTCTACCGGAGGGGCGTTTCTTCGGTAAGACACGAAACGGAATTCCTCACGGAAGAGGCGAGATTGTATATAATGACCATGATTCCAGAAGAAGCTACGAGGGGGAGTTTCGTAATGGTATGCGTCAAGGCAATGGTAAGTTGCTCTTTAAAAACGGCGCATATTATGACGGACAGTGGTTGTGTGACAAATACGACGGCTACGGGGAAGAGTCTCTGCCCGGTGGAAATATTTTAGAGGGGTACTATGAGGCCGGTCGCCTTGTGAACGGTCGTGTATATTTCGGTGACGGAAGAGAGTACGACGGTGAGTGGAGCGAGGACATGCCCAATGGAATGGGGAAGATGTATTTTCGTGATGGTCATGCGGAGGAAGGCTTTTGGATTAACGGAGTCTGTGCATTCAAAGAAAGACCCGGAGAGGAGCAGATTGCGCTGTTTTTGGCTGAGCAGGAGCACCAGACGTTATTCGATCAATCAACAGAGGAGATTATCGGAGTGAAGGAGACAAAACAGGAAGAAGTGCTTCCCGCGGTGAAGAACGGATATTCTACTGAAGATTATCCCGGCGGCGAGCATTACGAAGGAGAATTTTTGGACGGAGTGCGTCATGGTAAAGGAGTTATGACATATCCCAACGGTGATGTATACGAAGGCAACTACGTGGACGGTAAGCGTCAGGGACAAGGTGTTATGAAATATGCCGCAGGTAGTATGTATGACGGCAATTGGGAGAATAGCAAGAAGTCCGGCCGTGGAATCTTTGTCTCCGCAAATGGGGAGCGTTATGAAGGCGAGTTCCGTGACGGAGCATTTCACGGACACGGGAGTTACTATTTTTCCAACGGTAATGTGTATGAGGGTGAGTGGAGCGGAAGTCACAGAGAAGGAACCGGTGTACTGACCTATGCCAGTGGACGTAAGGAGAAGCAGGAATGGAAGGATGGCAAGAAGATTTCCGTGGCACCCTTGCATGAATTCAAGAGTTTGAATTATAAGAGTGGCAATCGTTATGAAGGGGAAGTGGATGAAGACAATCGCCCTGATGGTATCGGTATATACATATATGCCAACGGTAGTCGCTATGAAGGTACATTTGTGAAGGGCGTCCGTGAAGGAATCGGAACCTTCAGTTGGCCTACCGGAGATTGTTACGAAGGTGAATGGGAAGCGGATATGCGCCACGGACAAGGACGTATGGTATATGCGGACGGACGAGTGAAAGAGGGCAATTTCCAGAAGAATGTTTTTGAAGGATAGTGATACAGTGGTTGACAATGTCGCAGAGTTTTGGTAGAATCAAACTGTTTTGTGACAAATTCGCTGTAGGAAGGTTAGGATATCTATGGCATACAAGAATCGGGGAGATTTACTTCCCTTGTGGGATGTGCATTGTCACATGTTACCCGGAATCGACGACGGCGCAGGCAAATGGGAGCGAACCAAGGAGATGCTTGCCGTAGCATACGAGGATGGAATCAGAGAGATCATTGTTACTCCGCATTTCGGTTGTCATGGTTTTATGGCGGACAAGAGCAAGCGAGTGGAGCTTGTGGAACAGGTCAATGGTTATCTTCGGGATGTGTATCCGGATATGCAGATGTATGAAGGTTGTGAGATCTTTGTGGCAGGTTCCGGAATGGCAGAGCACATTTATCAGAAGCGTGCAGGAACTATGGCGGACAGTCGCTATATTTTGATTGAATTCCCTATGGACGTTGCGGTGAAGGAGATACACCGTCGAACCAGGGAGTTGGCAAATACGGGCTTTTGGCCGATTCTCGCCCACGTGGAGCGTTATGAACAAGTGAAGAGTGTTCGAGATGTAGAGGAATTGGCGTCCATTGCGTACATTCAAGTGAATGCGAACAGCATCATGGGAGAGTACGGATTTTTTACAAAGCGATTGGTGAAGAAGCTACTGAAGCAGAGGCTCATTTCTTTTGTGGCGTCGGATGCACATGGAATAAACCATCGCCCTCCGAAACTTCGGGAGTGTTATTACACAATTTGCGATTGGTGTGGAGAGGATTATGCAGAGGAGTTGTTTTCTCTTAATCCGCAATCCATTGTAAAGAACAAAAAGATCGTATGATGCGCGAGGCGATAAGCGCAAGATAAGGAGTTTTGATGGAAACAACGAATGTAACAACACAACAGGAAAATGAAATTGATTTGTTGGAACTGTTTTTTGCAGTATGGCGTAAGATTGGTTGGGTAATTCTTGTTGCCGCTTTGCTCGGCGGAATTACCTTTGTATACTGCAAGTTTTTTGCAACCCCCATGTATCAGGCAGAGAGTACGCTGTTCGTATTGAATCGTAACAATGAGGATACATTGACAACCTCGGATATCAGTTCCAGTAATGCATTGCTCAGTGACTATCAGTACTTTGCAACCAGCCGTCGTGTCGTAGAGCAGGTAATTAACCAGTTGGATTTGCAGGATAAGTATACCTACGCTAAGTTGAGCAGTGAGATTTCCGTTTCCGTACCTACGGATTCTCGAATTTTGAAGATTGTCGTAACCGATGCGGATCCGTATCTTGCGAAGCAGATTGCGGATGCTTTGGCAGACGTTATGATTGAGAATATCACGGACATTATGAAAGCAGAGGCTAAGGCGTTTGAGTCTGCCGAGTTGCCCACGCACCCCAGCAGTCCCGCAACCATGAAGAATACAATCATTGCCGGTTTCCTTGGAGCAGTACTTGCTATCGCGGTTATTGTGGTTGTCTTCCTCTTGGATGACACGATTAAGACTGAAGGCGACGTAGAGCGTGCATTGCAGCTTCCCGTACTTGCGTTAATCCCTATTAGTGAGGAAGAACGTGCGGAGAAGAATTCCGGTCGTGCAAGACGCAGTGCGAAATACGAGAAAGAGTTGGGAGGAAGATAGTATGCAGCAAGTAGAATTTATCGAAAATGTGACACTGGATTTCCAGACCACAGAGGCGTTCAAGAATCTTCGTACCAACATTCAGTTTTGCGGTCAAGAGATTAAGACCATTTTGTTGACCAGTACCTTTCCCAACGATGGTAAGTCAACCACAGCACTTCGTTTGGCTACATCCTTTGCGGAGATGGGTAAGTCCACACTCTTACTGGACTGCGACTTGAGAAAGTCGGTATTGCTGGCACAGTTTTCTTCGGAGCAGCGTGTGTATGGTTTGACGCATTTTCTTACGGGCATGCAGACCTTAGACAATTGCATCAGCGAGACTAATGTGAAGAATCTTCACATTTTATTCTCCGGTGCATTCCCTCCGAACCCTGTAGAGCTTATGAGTACGAAGCGTTTTGAAACGCTTATGGGTGTGCTTCGTGATCATTATGATTATGTTATTGTGGATGCACCGCCGCTTGGAAGCGTAGTTGATGCGGCAGTATTGGCACAGTATTGTGACGGTGCGTTGTATGTCATGTCTCCGGGACGTGTTAAGATGCGCTTGGCACAGAAGATTATGGCACAGCTTCAGATGACAAAGTGTCGCACGTTGGGTGTAGTATTGAACCGCGTGGACAATATGGGTGGTGGCTATGGCAAATATGGCAAATACGGCAAGTACGGTAAGTACGGCAAGTATTATGGCAGTTACTATGGTACGGAAGCCAAGCCCGGTAAGAAGAAATAAAAGAATATCAGAACCGTTGCCGGGATGCGACGGTTCTTTTTTTGTGCAACGGTGGATACAATGAAAGAAAAAAGGTTTCTATGGCGAATTGTTTTTCATTTTTATTGCCCTATTCTCCTCTTGGAAATGCATATGAGCGTATTTCGCCACCGGACCGCGTATTGGTTGTAGGTGGGCGATATGCGGTGGCGGAATATTGTGACCGTCCGGAATTGCAGGAGGACAATTTCTTCTATAGTTCGTTGCCGAGATGTTTTGCCTTAATGCAAGAGGATATTGGGGAGGCTATGGGGGTCAGTCGCATACGAGAATTGCCGAATCTGGACTTATATGGACAGGGCGTGTTAATCGGAATTGTGGATACGGGGATTCGATATACGGAGGATGCATTTTGGAGTCGGGACGGGCAAGTGCGCATTGCTTCCGTATGGGATCAGACGGTGGAGCAGGGGGAGTCGTCGGAGATTCCATTTGGCGCACGATACGGACGTGATGAATTACAGAATCGGTCGGCACCTACTACGGATACCATGGGACATGGTACGGCCTTAGCACGATTGGCGGCGGGGAGTCCCGTGAACGGAGCAGAGGGGATTGCTCCTAATGCAGAGTTGATAATTGTTCGTCTTAGACAAGCACCGGAGGAACTTAAGGAGTATTATCGTATTCAAACTACGAATCCATGCTATAGTGAAACCGACATTATGTTAGGACTACAGTATTTGGAGCAGGAAGCTACACGGTTGGGACGGCCGATTGTTATGTTGTTGGCGCTTGGCTCCAACTCCGGGGGACACCGAGGAAATGGATATCTGGAGCAGTACATCGGTGATTTGTGCCGTTTGGCAGGACGTCAAGTAGTGATTGCAGCAGGAAATGAGGGAAATGCGGGACATCATTTTTCCGGCGTTATAGAGCGAAATGCCGCAATTTCCGGAGTGAGAAGCGGACGAGACTACACTACGGTACAACTGCGGGTAACGGGGGGAGAGAGTATGACGGTAGAACTATGGTGTCAGGCACCGGCACTTTTGGCGGTCGGGGTAGAATCGCCGGGAGGTCAGGTGATTGACCGAATAGCGCCCATATCCGGACGTTATGAAGTAAGGGATTTTGTGCTCGAAGGCAGTAATATGGTGGTTACGTATCAAACCATTGGTTTGCACACTTCGGATCCGTTGGTCATGCTTCGATTTACTGACATGTCGGAAGGAATATGGACGATTCGCGTGTATCCGGAGCGAATAATCGGACCAAGGGATGCCTTTGACTTGTGGTTGCCGGTACGCTCATTTCTTCGCGGAAATGCAGAGTTTCTGAAACCTAACCCGGACGTGACGGTAACGGCACCGGGAAATGCACCGGAAGGCATGACCATTACGGCGTATGACGCATTTGCAAATAGTATCTACCCTCCGGGGGGACGCGGTTTTACTAAGACCGGTGCGGTGAAGCCGGATCTGGCGGCACCGTATGAACCGGGGGGAAGCAGTATTGTGGGGGATGGTCCGGTGATGGCTGGCACGTCCATGGCGGCGGCTGCTGCGGTGGGGGCAAATGCACTGCTATTTGAATGGGCGATTACACGAGAAGAACGACCGTTTCTTACAGGAACAGAGGCTACGGCGTATTTTATTAACGGAGCGGAGCGAGATGGTAGAATCTATCCCAATCGAGAGTGGGGCTATGGAAAACTGAATTTGTACGGTGCCATTGCGGAAAACCGCTGAAAAATGCTTTACTTCTTTTGGCGGTGGTGGTATATTGAAGAGGAACGATTTTAGAAGAAGAGTCGTTTCACTTTGTAAGAAGGCAGGTAGATGACTATGATTAACAGTATGATTTTGGATTTGAACAAGAACGGTTCCGCCATTCGCGCTATGTTTGAGGAAGGTGCTAAGATGGCTAAGGAATTCGGTAGGGAGAATGTGTATGATTACAGCCTTGGTAATCCCAGTGTGGAGCCTCCCGCTGAGATTCGCCAGGCATTTGTGGATATTGTAGAGAAGGAAGACCCTACTACGTTGCACGGATATATGAACAATGCAGGATTTGAGGATGTACGCACGGCAGTGGCAGAGCACCTGAATGAGTTGCACGGCACCGCATTTACCGCACGTAATATTCTAATGACCGTAGGTGCGGCAGGTGGATTGAATGTCATCCTTAAGACAATTTTGAATGCAGGGGATGAGGTGGTTACCTTTGCTCCTTTCTTCGGCGAATACAAGAACTACGTTGCCAATTACGGCGGTAAACTGGTGATTGCACATACCGATCCGGAGACATTTCTTCCGGTGCCGGAGGTGTTGGCTTCCGTAATTACCGAGAAGACCAAGGCAGTGCTGATTAATAACCCCAACAATCCTACCGGCGTGGTGTATTCCGAGGAGATTATCATTGCCATTGCTGATGTGCTTCGTGCTAAGGAGAAGGAGTATGGCACCAGCATTTATCTTGTGGCAGATGAGCCTTACCGTGAGTTGGCGTACGATGGTGTGAGCGTACCGTATCTCACGAAATACTATCACAATACTGTAGTTGGCTATTCCTACAGTAAGTCCCTGTCTCTTCCCGGTGAGCGTATTGGTTATCTGGTACTTCCGGATACACTGGACGATGCGGATGAGATCATTCCGGGGGCTGCGGTTGCCAATCGTATTCTCGGTTTTGTAAATGCGCCGTCCCTTCTTCAGAAGGTTATTGGCCGTTGCCAGGATGCTACGGTGGATGTGGAGATTTACAACCGCAACCGTGAGCTTCTGTATTCTAAGCTTACGGAGTATGGTTATTCTTGTATTAAGCCTCAGGGTGCGTTCTACTTGTTTGTTAAGGCTCCGGGCGGAGATGATAAGGCATTTGTACAGGCAGCGAAGAAGCACCGTATCTTGGTGGTTGCCGGCAGTGGCTTCGGTGGTCCCGGCTACTTCCGTATGGCTTATTGCGTAGATTATGATATGATTACTCGCTCGCTTCCGGGATTCCTTGCATTGGCGAAGGAGTTTGGATTGCAGTAGGGAGAGTGCAGGAGGAACCCCTATGAAACTTTGGGAACAAAATATTCGACGTGTTGAGCCTTACGTTCCGGGAGAACAACCCGCAGGTAAGGTTATCAAACTTAATACAAATGAGAACCCGTATCCTCCGTCGCCGAAAGTGGCAGAGGCTTTGGTACAGCTTTCGGTGGAAGAACTACGCAAATACCCGGACCCTACGGCCGGCCAATTGGTCAGCACCATTGCAAAGACCTACGGCAGAAAGGAATCGGAGGTATTTGTAGGTGTCGGTTCGGACGACGTTCTGGGCATGGCATTTATGACTTTCTTCCACGGTAAGAAGCCCATTCTGTTTCCGGACGTAACGTACTCCTTCTATGATGTGTGGGCGAATCTCTTAGAGATTCCTTATGAGCAGATTCCGCTTCGAGAGGATTTTACGGTGGCGGTGGAAGATTATCGTCGTGAAAATGGCGGTATCGTTCTTGCGAATCCCAATGCACCTACGTCTCTTTGTTTGGGACTATCGGAGATTGAGCGTCTGGTGGCAGACAATCAAGAATCTGTTGTAATTGTTGACGAAGCGTATATTGATTTTGGTGGCGAGAGTGCACTGCCGCTGATTGATCGTTATGAGAACTTAGTAGTAGTACAGACGTATTCCAAGTCTCGTTCCTTGGCGGGGATGCGTATCGGTTATGCATTTGCACATGAGAAGCTGATTGCGGCTATGCAGGCAGTAAAGTATTCCTACAACTCCTACACCATGAATATGCCTTCCATCGCAGCGGGAGCCGCTTCCATGGGGGATGTGGCGTATTTTCAAGAGACGACACAGAAGATTATGGCAACGCGAGAGCGTGCAAAGAAGGAGCTGGAGAGCATGGGCTTTGCTATGCCGGACTCGGGAACGAATTTCTTATTTGCTACCCATGAGAGTGTGCCGGCAGCGGAGATCTTTCAGAAACTTCGAGAGCGCCGAATCTACGTGAGATACTTTAAGAAGCCTCGTATCGATAATTACCTGCGTATTACTGTAGGTACTGATGAGGAGATGGAGTGTTTGTTCGCGGCACTTCGAGAGATTCTGGACATTTGATAGTGTTAGATACAGGAGCAGAAGATGCAGATAAGAAATTATCAAAAAGAATTGGATGCGATTATTGAACAAAAGAAAAGGGCGGGCATAGTCCCGTCCCTTTTATTACACAGTTGTTGTGCGCCCTGCAGTAGCTATGTGTTGTGGTATCTGAGTCAGTATTTTCGCATTACCGTATGTTATTATAACCCTAACATTACTGTGATGGAGGAGTTTGAAAAACGAACGGCGGAGCAAGCCAGACTTATTGCGGCTATGCCTGCCACATATCCCATTTGTCTTATGGTTCCCGATTATCGACCCGAAGAGTTCTATGAGGTCGCAAAAGGGCTGGAAAAGGAGCCTGAGGGTGGTAAGCGTTGTGAGGCGTGTTTCCGGTTACGTCTTGGGTACGTGGGACGATTGGCGGCAGAGGAAGGGTTTGACTTCTTTGCTACCACCTTGTCCATCAGTCCGCTGAAAAATGCACCGCTTCTCAACCAAATCGGTGAAGAAGTGGCAGGGGAGGTAGGTGTAGCATATCTGCCCTCGGACTTTAAGAAGAAGGGCGGTTACCAACAGTCCATCGTGCTTTCGAAAGAGTATGATTTATACCGTCAGAACTACTGCGGTTGCATCTATTCCAAACTGGAGGCAGAAAAGCGTCGAGAGGTTACTTCACCAGCGCCTTGAGCACGGCACCCGCAACGGAACCTGCAACGCGGCTTCCTGAGCCCGCATCTTCCAAATAGACCACAAATGCATACGGATAGTTATCATCCGCAAGGAAGCCGGCGAACCAGCAATCGGAATCGCCGGTTTTTGTTTCGATGGTTCCCGACTTGGCACCCATGGGCAGATCGGGGAAGCGATCTGTGCCGTACATGGTGTTCACATTGTTCATCATGTAGGTACGTACAAGCTCGGCGGTCTCCGGAGTGATCAAAGTAGGGGAATAGGCGGTCTCCGGGGTATAGAGAACCGTGCTTGCCTCATCTGTAACTTGTCGCAAATAGGTGGGAAGCGCCGATGTACCACCGGCGGCAATGGCACCATAGTAAATCAGTAAACTACAGGGGTTCACAAGGTCATGATATAGCCCGACTCCGGCGTAGCCTAGTTGATAATCCTCCACGGTTGCCATCTCAAAGGACCCTCTAGCGGTAGAAATGCCACAGATGCTGTAGCTACTTGTGAGTCCGGTTGATTGTGCATAGTCAAGAAGTGTGGTTCCACCGATTTCTACGGCCAGTTGCGCGAAGGTGCAGTTGCAGGAGTAGGCATAGGCAGTCTGTAGATTCATTTTCCCGTGAGCACGCTGGCAGGTCACTTGATTATCACCAATGGTTACCGACCCGGTACACTCAAAGATGCGATGGGATACTCCTGTAAGATTTTCCAGTGCTGCGTGAAGCGTTACGGTTTTGAATACCGAGCCGGGACGAAATGCAGAGGAGAAGAAGCGATTCACATAGGCACCTTCGTATTCCGGAGCAGTCTCCAAATTCTCCGGTATATCTGCGGGATCATAGGTAGGAGTGGATACCAAGCACATAATCTCTCCGGTTTTATAATTATATACGGCCACCGTACCGGTCTTGCCGTTCATGGCCTTTAGCGCCACTTTGCATGCCTCGCCGTCAATGGTTAGGTAACATAGGTTGCCCGTCGCCGTGGCGTCGGCCCCGTCCATAGGAGAGTAGGAAACCAAATGATTGGTCAGGGTCATAAGTGCTCCGGAACCGATCTTGCTCTCGGCATCGCCAACTACATGAAGGGTGGCCATACGCAACAACGCATCTTCGGCATACAAGCGTTTGCCGTCCTTTGCGTAGGAAAGTACGGTTCCGTTACGGTCCAAAAGGACACCTTGCATCAGTTGACCATCATCGGTATACAACTGACGATTGTAGCGTTGTACAAACCAAGCCTTGGAGTCCGTCCCGTAGCTCCACAGAAAATATCCCAGGAAGACAAGAAATACAAGAATAATGGCAGTGCAGAAAAATGCACGCTTGTGAATCTTTCTCATACGGTATGACCTCCTTTCTTGTTCTGTTGCTTCTTGCACACAGACTTTGTAATCGCACTGACGAAGCTGGCGCCGGGGCGTGTATCAGTGGACTTCAGGTATGCCAACAGACCATAGGACAGTAGCATGGAAGAACCGCCGTTGGATACGAAGGGGAAGGTCACTCCCGTCAAAGGCAGAATATCCACGGAGCCGAAGATATTCAATGCCATCTGGAACACCAGCATGGAGGTGGCGGAGCATGCGGCAATGGTATAGAAGGAGGAACGGCTCATGGAGCAGGATTTGATGGCAAATGCGGCAAGCACAATGATACACAGTACTGCCATACATGCCACAAGAAGCCCCCATTCCTCGCAAATCATACCGAACACAAGATCGGTATCCGCCGCCGCGACACGCTTCAAACTACCGGCCCCGGGGCCGAGACCCAACAGTCCGCCATTTGCAATGGCGGTTAGGGTACGCGTCTGCTGATATCCGCCGCCGGAAGCATATTCGAAGGCATGACCCCAAGTGGAGAAACGTGCCCAAATATAAGGCTTGGCAATTAAAATCATAGAGCCGGCGGAAACCGCACCACCGCAAATTAATAAAATGGTAGCAAAATCTCCGGAACGAAGAAACGCAATGACCAAGAATGTGACGAAGAAGATGGCAGCAGTACCAAAATCGTTCATGAGACCGAGACACAGCATAAGTGACAAGGAAAGCAACATAAACAATCCCAGATTACGTTTCTTAAACAGACGATCCAAAGTAGCCGAGCCTGCGAAGATAAAGCACAGTTTTGCCAACTCCGAAGGCTGGAAACTCAACGGACCGAAACGAATCCAGTTGGTGGCGCCATGGCGCATCTGTCCGAGAATCAAGGTGGAGGCCATGAGAATCACCGCAAAGGCAGACATAATCCAACGGAGTTTCTGGACTTTAGAGAGGTCCCGCAACAAAAATCCGAGACTCAGGAATAAGAGGAGTCCAAGCACCACGGCAATGAGCTGCTTTGGAAGCAAGGTATAGTTGCAGGAAGTGGTAACGGACAGGGAAATGGTGGTTAAGTAAAATGCGATGATCTCTAACTCAAACCCTCGAACTCCCGTAAGACGCATCAGAACAAAATACAACCACATAACAAGTGTGTATAATGCGAATACCGGAATAATATAGCCCGTGGCAGTGACATTTTTCTCAATGCACAGTTGTACGCAGAGGAAAATCTGCATAATAGTCAGTAGGAGCAATAGACTCCAAGGGGGAATGGGACGCACTTGACGACGCTTGGTGTCGGTATGTTTCTGTTCTTCTTGACTGATAGGGAGAAACGCAAGCGTGACGGCACCCAAGGTGAAATTATCCCCGTAATTCAGAGGAGCCTGCTCATCGATTTCTACGCCATTTACCAAGATTCCGTGTTTGGAGTCCAAATCGTAAATGGTCCACTGATCCGTTTCTCTTCGAGAAATTACGGCATGAAGGCGGGAAACCGTAGGGTACGGCAGTGTGATGTCCGTAGAACGAGAACGTCCCACGATACATTCCCAACCGGTAATACGGTGAAACTTGCCGTCTTGGGTGCGTATCTTCGCAAAGGCTTCCGGACGCTTGGGGAGCGTAAGAAGGGACAGAAAAGCACCGGATAAGATAAAGACAGACAAGAGAGGAAACAAGTAACGAACAATGGTACCGATGGCTTCGGCAAATGCCGGAGTAGTATCTAAAAAAGATTTGAAATTCGTATAGAAATCCGTCATGATCAGAAACATTGTGTCCTCCTTTCCACGCATTTGCGTATAATGAATAACTATAGTATACCACAGAAAATTACCGAGGTAAACTTTGGCACAAAAAATTAATATTTTTTTGTGTCAAGAAAAAAGGAAATCCCTTTTTTTTATTGAATAAAAAGAGTAGAATGCATTTTTGCGTAGTTACAAAGGGAGAATGGTATGGAAGAACGAAAAGATAATCAGATGACAGAGACGTCATATGCGGATTGGAAAGAGAAACTAGGGGCGTTAATGGAGTTTGCGAAGGAACGTAAGAACGTTTTGGAGGAACAGGAGATCGCAGATTACTTTGCCGGTGCACTTTACTGGGAGGAGAAGAAGGAGTATATCTTCGATTATCTCGACAAGCATGGGGTAGATGTGTTGCGTCCGGACGTGTTGGAGACGTACGCAGATTTGCTGGCGGTACAAGAAGATGCGGAGGAATTTCCGGCAGAAGAGGAACTGAAAGCGTTGGAAGCATCGGGAGAAGCAGAGTATTCCGAAAGTGACACCTCCGATATGGTAGGGGTGGATGATCCGGTGCGCATGTATCTCAAGGAAATCGGTAAGATTTCTTTGCTGACTTCGGAAGAGGAGATTGCACTGGCAAAACGAATTGCTGACGGAGACGTGGAAGCAAGAACCCGTTTGACGGAAGCGAATCTTCGTCTTGTAGTAAGCATTGCCAAGCGTTATATGGGACGAGAGATGTCTCTTTTGGATTTGATTCAGGAAGGGAATCTCGGCTTGATAAAAGCCGTAGAGAAATACGATTATACCAAGGGGTACAAGTTCTCCACATATGCCACATGGTGGATTCGCCAAGCCATTACTCGCGCCATTGCGGATCAGGCCAGAACCATTCGTATTCCGGTGCATATGAGTGAGATTATCAATCGTATGATACGCGGACAGCGCCATCTGTTGCAGGAGCTTGGCAGAGAACCAAGCATCGAGGAGCTGGCGAAGCATTTAAAGATGCCGGTGGAGAAGGTGCTGGAAGTACAAAGAATTGCTCAGGAGCCGGTTTCTTTGGAGACTCCGGTGGGAGAAGAGGACGATAGTCATTTGGGTGATTTTATACAGGATGACCGTACTTTGTCTCCGGAAGAAGCAACGGCGAATTATCATAAGCGTGAGATTCTCATGGAGCTGATGGAGACAGTATTGACGGAACGCGAACGTCGTGTGTTGCAGTTACGTATGGGCTTTGATGACGGCGGCATATGGACTCTTGAGGAGGTAGGTAAGGAATTTGACGTTACCAGAGAACGTATTCGTCAGATTGAGGCCAAGGCCTTGCGCAAGCTGCAGAAGCAGAAGTATAAGCGTATGTTAGAGGATTTTAACGAGTAAGCGAGAATATCACCGTTTCGTTGAAAGAAGTGCGAAAGAGAACGAGGAGGATGGTTATGATAAATGTTCGAACAATGCTGGAGGAACGTGAGCATCGAATGCTCAGCCCGTATGCGACATTTTCGGATTGCTCCAAGGGACGACTTCGAGAAGAAGAACCTTGCGATATTCGGCCGGTATTTCAGCGGGATAGAGATCGTATTATCCATTCCAAAGCCTTTCGACGTTTGAAAGACAAGACGCAGGTCTTTCTGACTCCGGAAGGAGACCATTATCGGACACGTATGACGCATACCTTGGAGGTTTCTCAGATTGCCAGGTCCATCTCCAAGGCGTTGCAGTTAAATGAAGACTTGACCGAGGCCATTGCTTTGGGACATGATCTCGGACATACCCCCTTTGGTCATGCGGGAGAGCGTGCGCTGGCCAGAGTGTGCGAAGGAGGCTTTGAACATCATAAGCAGAGTATTCGTGTGGTACAGCTGTTGGAGAAGGACGGAAAGGGACTGAACCTTACGAAAGAAGTACTGGACGGAATCTTAAACCATCAGACGGCAGGGAACCCCGCTACATTGGAGGGTGCTGTGGTGCGCCTGTCCGACAAGATTGCATATATTAATCATGATATCGACGACGCCATTCGGGGGCATATCATTTGCGAAGAAGATATCCCGAAGGAACTTACCGATGTGTTGGGGCATTCCTTGAAGGAACGCTTGAATACATTGGTGCACGATATTGTGAATCATAGTTTTGATCGTCCCGAGATTGTTATGTCTCAGGAAACCATGCAAGCCATGAATGACTTGCGGGCGTATATGTTCCGCAATGTATATACCAATCCCGTGGCCAAAGGGCAGGAATACAAAGCGGAGAATATGCTGGAGCAGTTGTTCGTGCATTACAAGAAGAATATTCATTTGTTGCCGCAGGAGTATCGCACCATGCTGGAGAACGGGGAGACACCGGACCGGGTTGTGGCGGACTATGTGGCGGGTATGACGGACAAGTTTGCCGTTATGCGATACGAAGAGATTATGATACCGAAAGCTTGGGGAGTATATTAATGCGATATCCAGATACGATTATCGATGAAGTCCGCAGTCGAAATGACATTGTCTCTGTGGTAGGGACTTATGTCAAGTTGAAGAAGGCGGGCAGCAATTATCAGGGGCTTTGTCCGTTTCATAGCGAGAAGACCCCGTCATTTTCCGTGAATCCCGCCAGACAGATATACAAATGCTTTGGCTGTGGCAAAGCCGGAAATGTATTTACCTTTGTCATGGAATATGAGAATTTCAGTTTTCCGGAGGCGTTGCAGAATCTGGCGGACCGGGCGGGCATTGCACTTCCGAAGGTGGAGTATAGCGAGCAGGAACGTCGGAAGCATGATTTGCGTGCCAATATGTTAGAAGTGTACAAAAAGAGCGCCACCTATTATTATCGTTGCCTGCGCAGTGATAAAGGAAAATATGCAAGAGAATATTTGAACAATCGTCGTCTGAGCGGGGAGACCGTGCAACGATTCGGTCTCGGTTATAGTGACGGCGGGCTGTATTCCTATCTGAAACAGGACGGGTACGGAGATGAATTTTTGAACAAATGCGGGCTCTTTACCTATAAGGAGGCCGGTGGTGTACACGATAAATTTTTCAATCGTGTTATGTTCCCGATTTTGGACAGCAACGGAAGAGTGATTGCCTTTGGCGGTCGCGTTATGGGCGATGCCCTGCCTAAGTATCTGAATTCTCCGGAGACGGACATTTTCGATAAGAGCCGAAATCTCTACGGCTTGCATCTTGCAAGACGTACCAGAAGGCCGTATATGCTTCTGTGCGAAGGCTATATGGATGTCATTGCTTTGCATCAGGCGGGCTTTGATAATGCCATTGCGTCTCTTGGAACTGCATTTACGGGATTACAGGCGAACCTGTTGGTAAGATACACCAAGGAAGTGGTCATTACTTATGATAGTGACGGTGCCGGGCAGAAGGCGGCACTTAGAGCAATTCCTATTTTGAAGGAAGCAGGGATTCGGACTAAGGTGTTGAATATGTATCCGTATAAGGACCCAGACGAATTCATTAAGAACTTGGGAGCAGAGGAGTACGAGAAGCGAATCGAAGAGGCTACCGGTAGTTTTTCCTTTGAGATGAAGGTGATGGCGGCTTCCTATGACCAAACAGATCCGGAGCAGAAGACTCGTTTCTATCAAGAGGCGGCCAAGCGTATGCTGGAGTTTACGGAGGAGCTGGAGCGTAAGAATTACATTGATGCATTTTGCAGAGAGCATAATGTGCCCTATGAAGAGTTCCGCAAGCTGGTGAACCGATATGGGGCAAATGCGGCATTTGCCGGGAGTAGCATCGATACCGGAGAGAGAGAGAAGCCACGAAGTGGGGAGCAACGGCGTAAGATTGAAAGTGGTGCAACCCTGGCACAGAAGCTGTTGCTTAGTTGGAGCACGGAGGATCCTGCTTATATGGAGCGGTTGCTCAAAGTGTTGACTCCGGAAGATTTCGATGAAGGACCGTACCGTACGGTAGCAGATATGTGCATGGAAGAGTATAGGCGAGAAGGCAGTGTGTCACCGGCCAAGATGATCAGTCGCTTTGAATCCAAGGAAGAGCAGAATCTTGTGGCTGACATGTGTTCTACGGTATTGGTAGAGACTATGAGTCCGGAGGAACGAAAGCGTGCCTTTGCGGATACGGTAATTAAGGTGAAGCAGAAGAGCTTAGAAGAGGCGAGACTTCGGGCACTGGGGGCAAATGATGCCAAAGAGCTCAGTCGCGTTATGCTGGAGAAGAAGCAATTAACGAAGTTACATCAGCAGTTATTGCTGTAATTGACCGATTGTACAGTACGATTCTGTGGATGTTACAGGAAAGGAAGGGGTAGTATGGAGACGCAGGAGGTTGCAAAGTTTCAAGAACGCTTGAAAGAGCTTTTGGAATATGCGAAGAAACGTAAAAATGTATTGGAGTATCAGGAAATCGCAGATTTTTTTGCGGATTTGAATATGGACAAAGCAGGGATTTCGCGGATTTGTGATTATGCGGAGAAGAACGGCGTGGATATTCTGCGGGAGGATTCTTTTGCGGCATTTGAAGAACTTCCGAGTCTGGAAGAAGAGTTTGAGGGGCCAGAAGAGGAGACGATTCCGTACACCGAAGAAGTGATAAATGAGGATACCCTTATGGACGGTGTTAACATGGATGACCCCGTTCGTATGTACCTTAAGGAGATTGGCAAGGTACCTCTGCTTACGGCAGAAGAAGAAACCAGGCTGTCCATTTTGATGGAGCAAGGAGACGAGGCAGCGAAGAAGCGCCTGGCAGAGGCCAATCTACGTCTGGTGGTAAGTATTGCTAAGCGATATATGGGACGTGGTATGCAGTTTTTGGACTTGATTCAAGAAGGCAACCTGGGTCTGATTAAGGCGGTCGAGAAATTCGATTACAAGAAGGGGTATAAGTTCTCTACGTATGCCACTTGGTGGATTCGCCAAGCGATTACTCGCGCCATTGCGGATCAGGCCAGAACCATTCGCATCCCGGTGCATATGGTGGAGACCATTAATCGTATGATTCGTGTCCAGCGTCAGTTGTTGCAGGAGTTTGGAAGAGAGCCCAGCATCGAAGAGATTGCGGCGAAGATGAAGCTTCCGGTGGAGCGTGTACTGGAGATTCAGAAGATTTCACAGGAGCCGGTTTCCTTGGAGACCCCTATCGGTGAGGAAGAAGACAGTCACCTGGGGGACTTTTTGCCCGATGAAAATATGCCGCTTCCGGCGGATGCTGCGGCAAATTCTTTGCTTCGGGAGCATATCTTTGAGGTACTTGATACTTTAACAGACAGAGAGAAGCGAGTGTTATGCCTGCGCTTTGGTTTGGAGGACGGACGTCCCAGAACCTTGGAAGAAGTGGGACAGGAGTTCGAGGTTACCAGAGAGCGAATTCGTCAGATTGAGGCCAAGGCATTGAGAAAGCTACGTCATCCCAGACGAAGTCGTGAATTGAGAGATTATTTGGATTAGGAGAAAGGCGAAGAGTTTCGATGTTTCTTCGTAAGGTGAGATAGGATGCATTTGTCGGTGCGTATGCATATGGTGGCGGATATGGTGCCACAGAGCCGATGTGTTGCCGATGTGGGATGTGATCATGGATATCTGTCCATTTGGCTCATAAGAGAAGGAATTGTGGAACGAGCCATTGCTATGGATTTGCGAAAGGGACCGTTGGCACGTGCTCGAGAAAATATTCGGTTCTTTCATCAGCAGGAGCGGATTGAGACGAGACTGTCCGATGGTGTGGAGAAGCTACATCCCGGAGAGGCGGATACGATTGTCATTGCCGGTATGGGTGGCGAGTTGATGAGCGGAATCCTGGCAGCAGGTCACCGGCAGGTGCAGAAGGCCAATTGTCTTGTGTTACAGCCCCAGTCGGATGTTCATTTGGTGAGACAGCAGATTCGAAAGGATGGGTACCGCATTGTGGCGGAAGATGCGTGCTATGAAGACGGCAAGTACTACGTAGTAATGCGTGCAGAGCATGGGGATGCACCGAAGTCGGAGAAGCCATACGCAGATCGTTACGGTACGCATTTGATTATGAGCGGTCATCCGGTGTATTTGGAGTATCTTCGAATGGAGCTTGGCAAGAAACGCGCCATGATTGAACAAATGCTGCAAGCGGATACGCCGCTGGCAAATGCACGTCTGGCGTGGGCTAAGGAAGAGGAGGCTTTGTTGGTGCAGGCATTGCAAGATGGGGAAACTAACGGTGTAAACGATTACACCGATGTGATTCTGTGAGATTGGTATGGAGGGTTTATGATTACAATTACGGTAGAAGATAAGACCTATTCTTATGAGGCAGGAACCTCTCTGCGAAGAATCGCGGAGCAGGTGTATGGAGAGAGTTACGGTGAATACATATTGGCGTTGGTGGACGGCAAATTGCAGGAGTTGTTCAAAGGTGTATATCGTGATGCTAAGGTAAGTTTTGTGCACAGAAACAGTGTGAACGGAAGACGATGTTACATGCGAGGCTTGTCGTTGCTTATGTTGGCTGCGATTCATAAGGTGTATGGAATAGAGGCGTGCAATTCTCTGCGAATTGAGTATAGTCTCGGTGACGGCATCTACTGCGAAGGGAAGAAGGGGGCAATAACAGAGGAGTATTTGGAGCCGGTGAAGCAGGAGATGCGCCGGCTGGTGGATTGTGACTACGCCATCGAGAAGAAGTCTATGAATACAGCAAATGCTATTCGCATGTTCCGAGAGGCCGGTATGTATGACAAGGAGCGTCTGCTCCGTTTCCGAAGAGTATCCAAGACAAATGTGTATTCGCTCAGTGGGTATACCGATTATTTCTACGGATATATGCCGTCCGGTACGGGGGTGTTGTCGGTATTTGATTTGCAACCCTACAAGAATGGTTTTGTACTTCTTCAGCCGGATTCGAAATATCCGGAGCAAGCGGCGAAGCCTAAGGATTTGCCTAAGTTGTACAATACATTGCAGGAGGCTACCAAGCAGGGCAGTCATATCGATATTCGTACCGTAGGAGATTTAAATGAGTGTATTTCCCGCGGAGGAATCGAGGATATTATCCTGATTCAAGAGGCACTTCAGGAGAAGAAGCTGGCGGAGATTGCAGAGAAGATTAAGCAGGCGGGCCACAAGAAGTTTATTATGATTGCCGGACCGTCTTCTTCGGGCAAGACCACATTTTCTCATCGTTTGTCCATACAGTTGCGGATTATGGGATACCATCCCCATCCCATTGCCTTGGACGATTACTACGTTGATCGAGAACTGACGCCCAAGGACGAAAATGGAGAGTATGATTTTGAGTGCTTGGAGGCCATCAATATCGAACTGTTCAATCGACAGATGTTGCAGCTACTGGCGGGAGAAGAGGTGGAGCTTCCTCAGTTCAATTTTAAGACCGGCAAGTCCGAGTTCCGAGGTAAGAAGTTGCAACTTGGTAAGGATGACATTCTGGTTATCGAAGGTATCCATGGCTTAAATGATGCGCTGTCTTATTCCTTGCCAAAGGAGAGCAAATTTAAGATTTATATTAGTGCGCTAACGGAGCTAAATGTGGATGCTCATAATCGCATACCTACTACGGACGGACGCTTGTTGCGCCGCATGGTACGGGATGCCAGAACGAGAAACACCACAGCAAGAGAAACCATTGCCATGTGGCCGTCGGTTCGTCGAGGAGAGGAGCGAAATATTTTCCCCTTCCAAGAGGAGGCTGATGTGATGTACAATTCCGCTTTGGTGTATGAATTGGCGGTACTGAAGCAGTATGCAGAGCCCCTACTCTTCGGAATTCCGGAAGATTGTCCGGAATATGTGGAGGCTCATCGGTTACTGAAGTTTTTGGACTATTTTCTCGGTATTCCGACGGAAAGTATTCCGAAGAACGCTATTCTTCGCGAATTTATCGGCGGAAGCTGTTTCCATGCATAAAAAGTACTTGCATTTTCATGGGATGGCGTGCTATGATATCGCAGTAACACAGGTGGTCGCGCCGACTTGTCGGTGAGGAAAGTCCGGGCTATATAGGGCAGGGTGCCGGATAACGTCCGGTGGAGGTGACTCCCAGGCTAGTGCAACAGAAAATAAACCGCCACAGCAATGTGGTAAGGGTGGAATGGCAGTGTAAGAGACTACCGCTTGCTTGGTAACAAGGAAGGCTGTGTAAACCCCACTCATAGCAAAACCAAACAGAAGACGATACGGCGGCCCGTCGTGTCTTCGGGTAGGTTGCGTTTTATCCTCGGAAGGGGGTAAAGGAACTGCATGGTAACATGCAGTCAAGATAGATGATCACCAGGTACAGAACCCGGCTTATTATGTTACCAATGAGAGCTTTGTTGTGAATGCGACAGGGCTCTTTTTGCATTATAAAGATGTCGAAGTGGTGGGCGAGGACATCATTTAACTATGTAAATGCATGCAAAATGGAGAGAATAAGCCCGATTGGACAAGAAAAAACGCGGTTTTTGTGCGTATGAGCGGAAAATGCAAGAGAACAGTTTGAACAAAACATCGCGAGTCTATTTCACGGGAAATCATAAAAACATAAAAGGAAAATGAAGAAACCGAAGGAAAAGTGAGCAGGTTGCCTAATGACTTGGATATATGTGGAGATGTGCCGGAGCGGAATGACGAAATTCACAAAGGCTTATTGACATTGGTTCTCGAAATCGGCTAATATGCACAGGACGCAAAACAAGGAAACGGATTGACATTTATTCGGAGGTATGAATGAATAGAACGAAGATAACCCTTAGAGTGGTAGGGGCAATTATGTTGGCCTTTGGTGTATTGCTATGTGGCCATACAGTGGCGGAATCCTTACTTCGCGTGGATCGTGCATATGCCAAGGAAGAAGAACGCGTTGTGCTTGTTCCGTCAGCCAATTGGTCATTGGTACTTACGGTTCCCGCAGAGATAGAAGAAGCGGACACGTTACTGGACATTATCCGAGATGATAAACTGACATCTACATTAGAAAAGGAGCGCCATATGCTCTATTCTGCAGAGTGGTTGGAGGCAAATGCTCCGGAACGAGAGATTCAGCGCATTTGGCTGACAAACTCCATATCGGCACAGTATGAGGAGCGAGATGCAGCTATGGATCGTGAGGTCGGAGAGCGGTATGCGACTTTGATGACACAGTGGAAGGCAGAGAAGGAAGCTAGGGAGAGAGAAGAGGCGTTAGCGGCAAATGCGGCAGAGAAAGGACTGACGTACCGCAGAAATCCGGCGTTCTGCATGGAAATTACGGAGGAAGAATATGAGTGCTTACTTCGCATCGTGCAGGCAGAGGCACCCAATGAGCCTATTGAGGGCAAGATTCTTGTGGCAAATGTGGTACTGAATCGTGTAATCTCCAAGCAGTTCCCGAATTCGGTGACCGGTGTGGTATTTCAGAAGAAACAGTTTTCTCCCATTAGCGACGGTGCCTATTATCGTGCCAAAGTAACCGACGAGACAAGAGAAGCCGTAAGACGTGCTTTGGAAGGTGAGGATTATTCGGAAGGAGCCATGTATTTCTTCGCACGTAAATGGACCAGCGAAGCCAACGCTCGTTGGTTTGATACTTGCCTTACCAAGGTTGTGAAATTCGGTTGTCACGAATTTTATAAGTAGTATCACTGAAAATGACTTGTGGTGGTTGTACCTACGTGCAACCACCATTTGTGTATTTTACTACCGAAATTTTAGTTGTATCTTGACTGTGTGTATGGTATAATGCATGGGAATCACGCCCGGCGGTTAATGTGGCTATGTGCTTGCGACGTACGGCGTGGATGATGAAGGCAAGTGTTCCGAGAACAGAAAGGCAAGGTACGATTATGAGTATATTTTATAGAAGTACAAGAGGTGGGCAGACCGGGATTACGGCATCTCAGGCAATTTTGCAGGGCTTGGCAACGGACGGAGGTTTGTTTGTGCCCAGTGAGTATCCAAAGCTGGAGTGTACCATGGAGGA
Organism: Lachnospiraceae bacterium; assembly: GCA_045546575.1. GTDB lineage: Bacteria > Bacillota > Clostridia > Lachnospirales > Lachnospiraceae > ISDg. Next base: position 141,507 of record JAZQDC010000022.1, read on the forward strand.
ACTGTCACAGCTGAATTATCAAGAGCTGGCCTATGAGGTTATGCGTCTGTTCCTTACCGATTTTACGGAAGAAGAGCTGAAGGCTTGTATTGCAAAGGCTTACGACAGCAAGTTTGATACCGAGGAGATTGCAACCCTTGTGCAAGCTGATAATGCGTACTATCTTGAACTGTTCCACGGAGCAACCATTGCATTTAAGGATATGGCGCTGAGTATCTTGCCCCACTTGATGACTACTTCTGCGAAGAAAAATGCGAAGAACGAGGAGATTGTTATTCTTACGGCTACCTCCGGTGATACCGGCAAAGCGGCACTGGCGGGCTTTGCCGATGTTCCGGGCACAAGAATTATTGTGTTCTATCCCAAGAACGGCGTCAGTGCGGTGCAGGAGAAGCAGATGATTACCCAGAAGGGGGATAATACCTATGTTATCGGTATTACCGGTAATTTTGATGATGCCCAGACCGGCGTGAAGAAGATGTTCGGAGACGAGGCGTTGAAGGCAGAGATGGCAGCGAAGGGCTTCTGTTTTTCGTCTGCAAACTCTATTAATATCGGCCGTTTGGTACCGCAGATTGTATATTATGTATACTCTTATGCGAAGCTTCTGAAGGAAGGGCATTTGACGGCGGGAGAGACTATGAATGTGGTTGTTCCCACCGGTAATTTCGGCAACATCTTGGCGGCATATTATGCGAAGCAGATTGGCGTGCCGGTTGGTAAGTTGATCTGTGCATCCAATGAAAATAAAGTGTTGTTCGATTTCTTCAATAGCGGTTGCTATGATAGAAATCGTGCATTTGTGCTGACCAATTCTCCGTCCATGGATATCCTGATCTCCAGTAATTTGGAGCGGCTGATTTATCACATTGCCGGAGATGATGCCGAGAAGAATAAGGCGTTGATGCAGGAACTTGCGGCAACCGGACGTTATGAGATTACCGAAGAGATGAAGGCGAAGCTTGCGGATTTTGTATCCGGTTATGCTTCTGAGAGAGAGACCGGTGAGGCCATTCGTCGTCTCTATGAGAAGACCGGTTATGTGATTGATACCCATACCGGTGTGGCTGCTTGGGTATACAATCGTTATGCGGCAGAGACCAAGGACAATACTAAGACGGTCATTGCTTCTACGGCAAGTCCATTTAAGTTCTCCAGAAGTGTTATGGAGGCCATTCGCGGCGAGGAATGCAAGGAAGAGGATTTCGCATTGATTGATGAGTTGTCGGCCGTTGCTAATGTGAAGGTGCCCAATGCCATTGAAGAGATTCGTACAGCACCTATTCGCCACAATACCGTGTGCGAGACGGAGGAGATGCAGAAGAAAGTTCGTGCAATTCTCGGATTGTAATCTATAAGGATAGTAAGAAAGGTAAGAGACGATGAAGCAGCTTTGGAGTGTTGTGTGTGGAATAATCATCGGAATCGCAAATGTAATTCCGGGAGTAAGCGGCGGAACGATGCTGGTGTCGCTGGGGATATATGATCAATTAATTGGTTGCATTACAGGATTCTTTAAAAATTTCAAGAAGAGCGTTTTATTCATCCTTCCTATTGGTATCGGTATGGCCATTGGAATTATCGGTTTCGCAAGAGCCATGGAGTTTTTACTGGGAGAATATCCGTTACAGACCGGAGGAGCTTTTATTGGTTTGATTCTCGGTGGAGTTCCTATGCTTGTACAGGTTATGCGTAGGGAACAGAAGGCGCGGGAACAGAAATTATTGACCATTCCCAATGTGCTGGCATTTGTACTGTTGCTGGCGTTGGCAGTTTCCTTGCCATTGATTAAGAGCAGCGGTTCGGAGACAGCAGTAATTGCCGTTAATGGCGGTAATGCGGTAATTTTGTTCTTTGTGGGTATCATTGCAGCGGCAACCATGGTAATTCCGGGTGTCAGCGGTTCTATGATGCTTATGATTCTCGGATATTATTATGGAGTCTTGAACCTTGTGAATTCCTTTATCGATGCGCTTCGTGCATTTGATTTTGGAGAGATGTTCTCGCTGTGCATCTTGTTGATTCCCTTCGGAGTTGGCGTGCTTGTGGGAATCGGTGCTATTGCTAAATTAATTGAAATATTACTGAAGAAATATTGCATAACCACATATTGTGCGATTCTCGGATTGGTGGCATCCTCGCCTTTCTGTGTGTTGTACAACACCGGAGTATTTTCGATGAAACATTCCGTACCGGCGATTTTTGTTGCAGTGGTACTGTGTGCGGTATGTTGTGTTGCCATCTATATCTTTTCCAAGAAGACTGAAGATACTATGAAGGAGTAGGCAAATGATGAGCAATTTGAAGCAGGCTTTGGATGCGGTAATGCAGGGCGAGATCAATGCAAAGGGTGCCGTAGGCACATTGCTTCGCGTCTATAAGAACGGGGAGGAAGTGTATCGCGGTTGTTTCGGCATGGATAGTTTGGAGAAGCAGACTCCTATGCATGAGGACGCCATCTTCCGTCTGTATTCCATGACAAAGCCGGTGACTTCCGTGGCGGTTCATAAGCTCATAGAAGAAGGACGTCTTGCCAAGACGGATGCAGTGGAGAAATATCTTCCCGGATTTGCGAATCAGAAGGTGTGGACGGAGCAGGGGCTTGTTCCCGTAGAGCGTGCCATGACCGTGGGCGACCTATTGAATATGACTTCCGGGCTTGAGTATCCGAATCCCTGTAATCCGGTGGCAGTGATGCTCTCAGAGTACTACAATCAACTTCAAAATCTTGATATCGATATGCCACGAGATACCTTGAGTATATGCAATCGCTTGGGACAGTTTCCTCTGTTGCATCAACCGGGAGCACGTTGGAATTACAGCACTTCCGCGGATGTTCTAGGGGGAATCGTTGAGGTTGTGACAGGACAGAAATATCGGGATTATGTGCGGGAGAATATATTGCTTCCACTGGGGATGGAGGATACCGATTTTCATGTTCCGGCAGAGAAGGCGGAGCGGTTTGCATCCATGTACATTCCCATAGAGGACGGAACGCTTCTTGAGATGGAGCCCAATTTCCTGGGTATGACCAATCGGTTGCGTGTGCAGGAGTTTCAGTCCGGCGGTGCGGGACTTGTGGGTACCATTGATGACTATTCCCGCTTTGCCCGTATGCTTGTAAATGACGGAACGCTTCCGGCATGTGCATCGAAGAGCGGTGAGTCAGTGACGATTCTGAAGCCTGAGACTGTACAGGCTATGCGTGTGGCGGAGCTTACGCCGGAGCAACGCGCTTATGCCAACTGGGATTCCTTGAAGGGCTTTAGTTACGGCAACTTGATGCGTGTTCTTGTGGAGCCGGAGGACTGCGGATATGCACCGGCATTTGTCGGGGAATTCGGCTGGGACGGCTGGGCAGGTACGTATGTAATGATGGACCCTACCAATCAGATCGTATTTGTGTATATGGTACAGCAGGTAAATGGCAATCGCCCGTGGCAGTACAACGCCATCAAGCAGGCGATTTATGAGCATTTGGTATAGAGATAATAATAGCCTTGGTTTCCGATGGGTCGGTAACCAAGGCTTATTTAGTATTAGGCAACTAATTTCTCTTGGAACGCTTTCTCTCCAAGGAGTCCAAAATCTTCTTGCGGATTCGTAAGCTCTTCGGGGTGACTTCCAAGAGCTCGTCGTTATCGATAAACTCAAGACACTGCTCAAGGCTCATAACGCGAGGTGGCGTAAGACGAAGTGCTTCGTCGGCGGAAGAGGAGCGGGTGTTGGTAAGCTGCTTCTTCTTGCAGACATTTACCTCAACGTCCTCCGCCTTGCCATTCTGTCCGATAACCATGCCGGCGTATACCTTCGTTCCGGCACTGATGAACAGGGCACCGCGTTCCTGTGCGTTGAACAAACCATAGGTAACCGCCTCGCCGCTTTCAAATGCAATGAGACTTCCCTGGGAACGATAGTACATATCGCCCTTGTAAGGTGCATAGCCTGCGAAGATGGTATTGATAATACCTTCGCCCTTGGTATCGGTCATGAACTCGCCACGATAGCCGATAAGACCACGGGACGGAATCTGGAAGGTGAGACGAGTGGAGCCGCTACCGAAAGCGCTCATGCCTTGAAGTTCACCCTTACGAGCGGAGAGCTTCTCAATGACGGAACCGGAATATTCGTCGGGAACGTCTACAACACATTCCTCCATGGGTTCCAGGCGATTGCCGTTCTCATCGTAGCGGTAGATAACCTCCGCCTTACTTACGGCGAATTCAAAGCCTTCGCGGCGCATATTTTCAATCAATACGGAGAGATGAAGCTCGCCACGCCCGGATACCTTAAATGCCTCAGTGGTCTCGGTTTCTTCCACACGCAGTGATACGTCGGTGTTCAACTCGCGGAACAGTCGATCACGCAAATGACGGGAGGTGACGAACTTGCCTTCCTGACCTGCCAGAGGGCTGTCATTTACCAGAAAGTTCATGGAGATGGTGGGCTCGGAAATCTTCTGAAAAGGAATGGCTTCCGGAGTCTCCGGAGCGCATAGGGTATCGCCGATGTGAATGTCCGTAATACCGGAAATGGCTACGATGGAACCGATGCTTGCTTCCGTTACTTCCACCTTCTTCAGACCATCAAACTCATAGAGCTTGCTGATCTTAACTTTACGCTTCTTGTCAGGATCGTGGTGATTTACGATAACGCATTCCTGATTGACCTTGATGGTTCCCCGGTCTACCTTGCCCACACCGATGCGCCCTACGTATTCGTTGTAATCGATGGTACTGATAAGAACCTGAGTGCCGCCTTCTTCGTCACCTTCGGGAGCCGGAATGTAGTCAAGAATCGTCTCGAAGAGAGGCTCCATGTTGACGGGCTTATCATTTAGCTCCAAGATAGCAATACCACTCTTGGCAGAAGCAAAGACGAAGGGGCAATCCAGTTGCTCGTCGTCTGCTTCCAAATCAATAAAGAGTTCCAGTACTTCGTCAATGACCTCCGAAGGACGAGCCTCAGGACGGTCAATCTTGTTAATACACACGATTACCGGCAAGTGAAGCTCCAATGCCTTCTTCAATACGAACTTAGTCTGGGGCATAGGGCCTTCAAATGCATCTACCACGAGAATTACGCCATTTACCATCTTCAGGACACGCTCTACCTCGCCTCCGAAGTCTGCATGTCCGGGAGTGTCGATAATGTTAATCTTCGTACCCTTATAGTATACGGCCGTGTTCTTGGAGAGAATGGTAATTCCACGCTCACGCTCAATGTCGTTGCTATCCATAACGCGGTCCTCCACCACCTGTCCGGTACGGAAGACACCGCTTTGCTTCAATAATTCATCTACCAGAGTTGTCTTGCCATGATCGACGTGTGCGATTATGGCAATGTTACGAATGTCATTTCGTTTCATATAGCCCTCCATAAATATGAGTCAGTCGCAGCTCTTTGCCACGAGTCATAAGGAAAATGCGCAAGCACTATGCGCGATTACATATTATATCACAACGATAGTATTTTTCAAGGGGACAGATGTTACAAGAATTGCTCCGCATTTTCCTTGGCTTTTGTCGAGGTTGTGTCGAAGGATGTCGAAAGATTGCGATAAGAAGTACTTGAAAACCCAATTAACACCAGTTATAATACAGGAGCAGTGACATAAAATGTCACGACATAAGAAGGGAGACAGGAAGAAATGACGGATAAAGTCTTTGAAAACAATCAGGTAATGTTGGCCGGAGAAGTGGTCAGCGAATTTACGTTTAGTCATGACGTATTTGGGGAAGGGTTCTATCTCATGGATGTATCGGTAGGAAGACTCAGCGAGTCCTACGATGTAATTCCGGTAATGGTGTCCGAGAGATTGATTAACACGTCGGAATCCATTGTAGGGAAGTATGTGGTGGTAAGCGGTCAGTTCCGCTCCTATAACCGACATGAGGAGAATCGAAATCGTCTGGTGTTGTCCGTATTTGCCAGAGAGGTTAGCGTAGAAGAAGAGGAACCCGTGGATCAGAATCCGAACTTCATTTTTTTGGACGGGTATGTGTGCAAGAAGCCCATTTACCGCAAGACGCCGCTGGGAAGAGAGATTGCGGACATTTTGTTGGCAGTGAATCGTCCGTATGGCAAGTCGGATTACATCCCGTGCATCTGTTGGGGAAGAAATGCACGGTTTGCAGATGGTTTTGAGGTCGGTGCCCATATTCAGATTTGGGGTCGAATCCAGTCCAGAGAGTATCAGAAGAAGCTCTCGGAGACTGAGTTTGAGAAGCGTGTGGCGTACGAGGTATCCGTAAGCAAATTGGAAGTAGAAGAATAGAGTATAAAGAGCATCCGCGGCGGAGAGTTGTGGGTGCTCTTTTGTATATTGAATTATAATAGTCAGAAAAAACGAGACGGCAAGAATGAACTTCAAGAAAATGGTTGACGAAAATAGAAGGAAGATGTATTATATAAGTGGAAAAAAAGGATTGCGGTTACCGAACCAGTTAGGGGGCAAAAGATGAGATTCAGGCATTTAATGATATTGGTATTCAGCTGTATATTGCTCACGGCGTGCGCAAATGATATGAACAATCCGGCACCACAGGACACTTCGCCGGTGCCTACGGTCTCGGTGGAAGTGAGTGAAGCGGTCACGAAAGCTCCTACGTTAGCACCCACGAAGAAGCCTATCAAGACTCCTACGAGAACGCCAACGCCTACCGTGACACCGAGACCGATTCTGCACGGGGGAGTCAAAGAAGAGATTATTAAAAATTCGCTGGAGATAGTGTCGGTATATGATTATGAAATGGGAAAGCGGTTTAGGGATGCATATTGTTTGGGACGTTGTGGTTTGTTTATCGATGATTATATGGTATTTGTGCGAGATTATAAGGGAGGCAATGATCCGAAGACACTGTATGACCAATATGATACTCATGTGTTCTTCACAACGTTAGACAATTGTGAGTTTTGGCTGTATGTAGATATGCGATACGACGGAGGCGGAGAAATCACGCTGAACCGAGTTTCAAAAGAAGATTTTCTGATATACGAAGAACATTACAATTATTTCAGTTCGGAATATCGAGATCAAGGGCTCGGTGTTGTATGTGACATATGGATAGAAGGTGACGAAATAGTTTGTATTCAAGAAATTTATTCGGAATGAAACGAAAAATGGAGGATGGTTTTTGGCGGAGTCATTGGAGTATATCGAATATTTAAAACTTCTGTTTGCGTTTCCTAAACCGATTAGGAGGAGAAGATGAAGTCAAAGCATTTAATGATATTGGTATTCAGCTGTATATTGCTCACGGCGTGCGCAAATGATATGAACAATCCGACACCACAGGACACTTCGCCGGTGCCTACGGTCTCAGTAGAAGCCAGCGAAATAGTCACGGAAGCTCCCAGTCTAACACCTACGAAGAAGCCGACGAAGAAGCCTACCAAGGCTCCTACGAGAACGCCGACTCCTACCGTGACACCCAGACCGATTTTGCACGGGGATATTCCGCTGAAAATAGAGAATGCGATTCAAGTGATTTACTGCGAAGAGCTGGACTGGAGCGAAGCATATGATGAGAAGTACTGGGATTGTAATCTGACGGTTGAGGATTATACGGTAAGTTTTCGTACATACGAATATACAAGCAATGATCCAAAAGAAGAACCGATATCCCATGAAGACCACGTGTTTTTCACGACTTTGGATCAGTGTGAGTTTTGGATCTATGTCTACGGATATGAGTTGGAAGATGGAAGATGGGGATATCAGCAGGTGACAAAAGAAGATTTCTTGTTGTATGTCGCAAGATGGAATTATTACAGCGAAGGACCTTTTGAAGGAAGTTTTCGATGCGGTGTGTGCGTCAAGGACGGTGAAATTGTTCGAATCGTAGAACAATACATGCAATAACCCTTTCGGGAGTTTGTATCGGCAAGCTCCCGAATTCTTTTTTATTGACATACGGGGACGGAAATGGTAATATTACAGTGATTAAATAGGACAATTCGTTTGCCCGGAAGATGATTGGAGGACATGGAGATGTCAGTGTTTACAGGAGCAGCAGTTGCGATTATTACCCCTTTTGATGCCAACGGGAAGATAGATTTTGAGAGTTTTGCGAGATTGATTGATTTTCAGATTGAGAATAAGACCGATGCCATCGTTGTCTGTGGAACTACCGGTGAGGCTTCCACATTGACTCACGAGGAGCATATTGAATGTATTCGTTATTGTGTAGAGAAGGTTGCGGGAAGAGTTCCCGTGATTGCCGGTACCGGTTCCAATTGCACCGAGACCGCCATCTACCTTACGAAGGAGGCAGAGCGTGTAGGTGCGGATGCCATGCTTGTAGTAACCCCTTACTACAACAAGGCAACTCAGAACGGTTTGATTGCTCATTTTACGGCAGTGGCGAATGCAACGACGAAGCCGATTATTCTCTACAACATTCCCGGACGTACCGGTTGCAAGATGACTCCGCAGACTGTGGCGAAGTTGTATCATGATGTTGAGAATATTGTGGCAGTGAAGGATGCTACCGGTGATATTAGTTCCGTTGCGGAATTGATGGCACTTACGGAAGGTAAGATTGATGTATACTCCGGTAACGACGATCAGATTGTGCCTCTTCTTTCTCTTGGTGGTAAGGGCGTGATCTCCGTACTTTCTCATGTGGTACCCGAGGACACTCACAACATTGTTGCGGAGTACATGGCAGGGAATGTGGGGAAGGCAAGAGAGTTGCAGCTTCGCTACATCAATCTGTGCAAAGCATTGTTCTGTGAAGTGAACCCGATTCCGGTGAAGGCAGCCATGAAGCTTATGGGTTATTGTCAGGGAGCGCTTCGTATGCCTCTTACCGAGATGGAGCCCCAGAATGAAGCGGTTCTTAAGGCAGAGATGGAGCGTTTGGGCATTTTGTAATTATGGAAAGACATTCTTTCGTTATGTAGGAGGAACGTATGGTTAGAGTTATTATGCGTGGTTGCAACGGTCATATGGGTCGTGTTATCTGTGGTTTGATTGCAGATGATCCTCAGGCAGAGGTTGTGGCCGGTATTGATATTTCCGGACAGCAAGGCAATGCATTTCCGGTATTTGAATCTCTTGATGAGGTAACGGTGGAGGCGGATGTGTTGATTGATTTCTCTACACCGAAGTTTTTGACAGAGCTTTTGACTACTGCTAAGGAGCGTAAGCTTCCGTTGGTGCTGTGTTCTACAGGATATACCAAGGAACAGGTGGATGAGATTGCGGAAGCATCCAAGGAGCTGGCGATTCTTCGTTCGGCCAATATGTCTCTGGGAGTAAATGTACTGCTTCGTCTTGTGAAGCAAGCAGCGGAGACCTTGGCTACGGAAGGTTTTGATATTGATATTGTGGAGAAGCATCATCGCTTGAAGCTGGATGCACCCAGCGGAACGGCACTTGCCATTGCGGATGCCATTAATGAGGCGTTGCCGGAGGCTTATGAGTATGTATACGATCGTTCGGACAGAAGAGAACAGCGTCCGAAGAACGAAATCGGCATTTCCGCAGTTCGCGGTGGTACCATTGTGGGAGAGCACGAGATTGTGTTTGCCGGTATCGACGAAGTCATTGAGATTAAGCATACGGCGTATTCCAAAGCAATCTTCGGTAAAGGTGCTGTGAGTGCTGCCAAGTTCCTTGCGGGCAAGGCACCGGGCATGTATTCCATGAAGGATGTCATCGGTTGATAACGAGAATGATATGGGGGCTTGGAGAAAGCCCTCATTTTCAATAGCAGAACATTAGGAGGTTTGCAAAGTGATTGTTGTAGAAAATCTTGTGAAGCAATACGGGAATTTTCGTGCGGTAGATCAGCTGAGCTTTGAGGTGAAGAAGGGGGAGATCCTCGGTTTTCTCGGACCCAATGGTGCAGGCAAGTCCACCACTATGAATATGATTACCGGCTACATATCCGCCACGGAGGGAAATGTGTGGATCGACGGACATAATGTGTACGATGAACCGGAGCTGGCGAAGCGACAGATCGGCTACCTTCCGGAGATTCCGCCGGTATATCCGGACATGCGTGTGAAGGAGTATTTGCAGTTCGTAACGGAGCTGAAGAAGATCCCCAAAGCACGTCGTAAGGCGGAAGTGGAAGAGGTTATGGAGAAGGTTCGTGTAACTCATATGCAGAACAAGTTGATTAAGCATTTGAGTAAGGGGTACCGACAGCGTGTGGGGCTTGCCCAAGCGTTGATTGGCAATCCTCAAGTGATTATTTTGGACGAGCCCACGGTTGGATTGGACCCCATGCAGATTAACTGGATGCGTCAGTTGATTCGGGGATTGGCAGAGGAGCATACGGTGATTCTCAGTTCTCACATTTTGTTCGAGGTCAATGCGGTATGTGACCGTGTGCTGATTATCAATCGCGGTCGGAAACTTATCTTGGATACTCCCGAGAATGTGATTCGTCAGCTTGGCGGTACCGAGGGCGTACGCCTTCTTGTGAAAGGTACGGAGACGCAGGCAAGAGAAATCTTGAATGGGATTCCGGAGATTCAGAAGATTGCGGTGACCAAAGAGACGGATGGAGCAGGTCTTACGGAACTTGTGGTGTATGCCGGAAGTGAAGTGGAGCTTAGAGAGCGTCTGTTTGATGTATTTGCGAAACAGGAAGTGCCGATTTACGAGATGCACTTAATCAGCAAGTCTCTGGAGGAAGTGTTTATCGAGATGACGGGAGAGGGCAAGAGCCCTACGACGAAGCCCGTGGAAGAGGAGGTTGCAGATGCTGGCGATTTATAAAAAAGAAATACGCACCTATTTCACCTCCTTTGTGGGATATATGTTTCTTGCATTTTTCCTCGGCTTTGTGGCGGTATATCAATATATCTATAACTTGTACATCGGTTATGCCAACTTTGCGTATGCCATTAATGGAACCACTACATTTTTCTTATTTCTTGTACCTATGCTGACCATGCGTATTGTGGCCGAGGATAAGAGACAGAAGACGGATCAGTTGTTGTTCACGTCGCCGGTAAGTATTTCGCGGATTATTATCGGCAAATACTTGGCACTCCTTACGGTGTTTGCGATTGCGGTGGTAATTGTGGCGTTGTATCCCTTGATTCTTCGGAATTACGGGCCTACAAGCCTTAGTATTGCCTATTCCACGTTATTGGCATTTTTCCTTTTGGGAAGCACGTATATGGCCATCGGTATGTTGATTTCGTCTCTGACGGAGAGTCAGATATTTGCTGCGGTATTGACCTTTGTGGTGATTCTCATGACATTACTTGTGGATATGTTGATTGCCATGCTTCCTACGGCGCATTTGGTTGCCTTTGTGGTGCTGTTGGTGTGTCTATTGTTGGTGACGATATGGACCTACACCATGATGAAGAATTGGTTGGTGACGATTGGATTCGGCATCTTGTCTATGGGAGGTCTGATGGTGGCGTATGTGTTGAAACCGGAGCTTTTTGACGGAGCTTTGGTGAAGGTGTTCGGATGGTTTTCGTTCATTTCCCGTTTTGAGAACTTCCGATTCGGTATCTTTGATCCATCCGCTTATGTGTACTATCTGAGTATGAGTGGCTTATTTGTATTCCTGACGATTCAGGTGATCAATAAGAGAAGATGGGAGGCATAGCATGAAGACAATGAATTTTAACAGTCGCAAGTTTCGCGGCGGTGCGTATGCCACATTTTTGTCACTGATTGTAGTGGCACTTGTGCTGGGAATTAATCTTCTGGCGGGAAGAGTTTCGAAGGAAATCGATTTGACGAAATCGGGGACCTATTCCTTGGCAGAGGAGACTTTGGATTATCTGGCGCAGATTGATACGCCCATCGAATTGTATTATATCTCTGAATCGGGAGAGGAGAGCTTAGTGCTGTCTCAGACGGCAGAACTTTTTGCGGAGTATGGTAAGAACATTACCCTTACGTATAAGGATCCGGTGCAGTATCCGCAGTTTGTGTATAAGTACAACGGAGTGTCCGAGATTAATAACAACAGTATTGTTGTGGTAAACGGAGAGGACCCTGATCGATACGCATATATTGATCGGGAGGAGATGTGCATCTATTCTTTGGACGGCGAAGACCTGTCCAAGAAAGTGTTGTCCGGTTATGATGCCGAGATGGAGCTGGTGAAGGCTATGGTTTCGGTTACGGACAGTGGAAATAGCAATGTATATTTTACGACCGGGCACGGAGAGTATCTGACGAATCCGGACAGTGCAACGCCCGCTGTAACATCGACCATGAAGGATTTGCTGTCCCTAAATAGTTACTCCGTGAAGTATGTGGACCTTGCCAAGACGGAGAAGGTTCCGGCGGATTGTGATGTGCTGTGTATTGGCGGTGCCACTACAGATTTCACCGAGGGTGAGATGGAGACTATCCGTGAGTACATTACCCATGGCGGTAGTGTCCTTCTGTTGTTGTATTATACGGGAACGCCGCTGGAGCAGATTCAAAACCTAGTGAAGTACTACGGCATGGAGATCCAAGTGGGACTCTTAAATGAAGGCAATTCCGATTATAACGAGCAGGGCAACAAGAACTATGTCCTAACGAAATATGAGGGGAAGAACGTAGAGTGGGCATTGTGTTCCGGTGTTACGGTTCTGGGAAGTAGCAGAGATAGTCTCACAGTACAGGCACTGTGCCAGACCACCGATCAAGCATTTTTGAAGGAAGACATTACGAGCCAAGAATGGAAGGAAGGTGACCCTAAGGGGCAGTATTCCTTACTTACCAAGGCTACAGAGACGTATCAAGGGAACACCGGTAATCTGTATGTGTTCAGCACGTGTTTCTTCTTGGCAGACAAATGCATTGGTGGAACGTCTTCCTATAACAACCGCCAACTGTTCCTTTCTGTTTTAGGTGAGATCACGGGTACGGAGAGTAGTCTCTCGATTCCCAATACTTCGGCCTTTGAAGAAGGACTCACCATGTCAACTAAGGAGAAAAATACGGTGCTGGCAATCTCGGTAGCGGTACCGGCAATCTTTTTGCTGCTTGGAATCGGTGTTGTATTCCGACGAAGAGCATAGTGGGGTAAGGAGACGAGATGAAGAAAAAGACAATCATTTCGCTGGTGGCATTGAGCGTTCTGGCGATTGCCATGTTGATTTTGTACCTGGTATTGATTCAAAAGGAATCCCAAGGGGACAAAGGGAATTCCGGTACCCAGGAGTATTTTGCGGTAATGACTTTGGATATGGGCAAGGTGGATCGTATTGCAGTGAAAAATGCATCCACCACTGCTGAGTTTGCCAAGGTAGATGGTGTATGGAAACGTACGGATACCGATTTCTTCCCGGTGAAGCAACAGGCACTGACCGGCATTGAACATGTACTGTTGAGCAATCTCAATGCATTTTCGAAGATTTCCGCCCCTGCTGAACTTTCGGAGTACGGTTTGGCGAATCCGGCAGCAGAGCTTTCGGTGTATCAGGGCGAGACACTGCTATGTGTAATATATCTGGGGGATAAGCTTCCCACGAAGGAACAGTACTATTGTCGGTTCTCGGGAGATGAGGCGGTGTATACCGTGTCGGCGAATTACGCCAGATACATGTGTATGAGTAGCAACGACTTCTTGGAAGATTTGGAGCTTCCCGGCATTGATGAGACCTCTTATCTCAGAGAGATTCAGGTGGAAGGGGAGGCGTTCCGAAGCTTCCATGCGGTATTTGAACCCGGAAATGCGGCGGACTATTCCGGTTCCATGCTATTTCCGTGGGTGTTCTATGAACCGTTGACGGGAAGCTGCTTGGCAGATACGTTAAATGGGGCATGGCTGAACCAAATGGAAGCATATTGTAGCGTGCGCTACGAAGAACTGGTGGCATATCGTCCCGGAGATCTTAGCAAGTACGGCTTGGATAAGCCTTGCGGAACTCTTACGGTTTCGTATACGGACGTCAACGGAATCCTAGAGCAAGAATACTGCCTAAAGCTTGGTGCACAGTCGGAAAACGGATCATATTTCGCTTGTCTTGATGGCATCGAATGGATCTTTACGATTTCGCAGAGCGAGGTGGAGCGAAAGTTCGCCAGCAATATCTTTGAGTGGTCGTATCATACGGTCATTTATCCGGCAACCCCCAATCTGTCGCAAGTGTTGATTACTGCGGGAGAGGAGCAGTACCTTGTGAAAAATGAAGGTACTTTGTCGGAGGCCGGACTTCCCGAGTATACGGTGAATGGTAAGGCTGTCAGCGACGATGCCCTGGCCGAATGGCGTAATCAGATGTTGGTGTTGAAGACCAGCGGGTACTTGGTTACCGAGGTGAGTGAGGACGAGACACCGGTGCTCACCATACAGTGTGAGGTTAATCGGGAAGATATGCAGGATACTCTTGTGGAATTTTATCCTTATAGCGATGGCTTATACAAGGTGGTGGTGAACGGATATTCCGATTTCACCATAGATAGTCGGGATGTAACGCAATTTGTGGAATACATGAGTGCAACATTTTCAAAATGATAAGAGCCCCTCTTGTCCGGAATATTTCTATGCTGGTTGCATACAGTTATAGAGAGGACGGACAAGGGGGTATTATTATGCGCAGAGGGAAGCAGTGGTTGTTATGTATGGTGACGGGGCTGGGGAGCCTCGGAATGCTGTTTTTGTTTTTCGTTGTATACGTATGCGGACAAGGAACAGAGCAGGAAGGTGTCCCCGGGGAGGAAGAACACGTATTCTTCGAAAATGCATATCTATTGTCGTATGGAGAAGAAGGGCTTGCATTGGCTCACAGAGAAGGAGAGTTCGTATATAAGCTTGGGGAAGGTGAGTACGAGGCATTAAAGGAGTCCATCCGGAAGGGGACCGTTGCGGACGTAACGGTGGAAGATGGACAGGTGACGGACTTAGTACTTAAGAATCAGCGAATCGTGGCAGAAGAATGGTCGTACACGGAAAATGGTGTGCAGTTGGGAGAGCAGACGGAATACCCGCTTGCAAGAGCATTTGTGGCATACGACGGACCGGATGGTCGACTTCTCACAAAGGAGCAGTTGCATGCCTATAAAAATGTGGTGTTTTATATTACAGAGGGCGAAGTCTGTGCTGCCATTGCCGATACTTCCGTGGTTCCCATGATTCGCGTGTTGATTACACGGGATGCGGGAAGCTCCATAAGACAGAAGATCACAGTTACTGCGGATGAAGAATATCAAGTGAAGAACCGGGAGGGAGAGACGAAGACCATTTCGGCGGGGGAAAGCTATTCTCTTGCGGTGGATGCTAAGGCAGTAGACGAGGTCTGGACGTTGACGACAGACGGGGCATTTTCCATCCTGGGAGGACAGGGGGATAGTGGCGTTACGTATCCGAGATGTCTTGAAATCTTTGCGATGGAGGATGGTTTGTATGTGGTAAATGAACTCTCTTTGGAAGATTACTTGTATGGGGTTCTTCCCGGGGAGATTCCCGGAAGCTATGAGGAAGAGGCGCAGAAGGCTCAAGCGGTGTGTGCCAGAACCTATGCCTACGGAGCACTGACAGGCTATCGTTATGAGGAAGTGCGAGCACATCTGGACGACACCACCAACTGTCAAGTGTACAACGCTTCTGTGCCTACCGAAGAAGCGATACGGGCAGTAAACGAAACCTGTGGGTACATCCTTACCATGGACGGTCGAACGGCAACCACATACTATTATTCCACCTCTTACGGTGTCGGTGCAGCAGCGGAAGAAATCTGGAACGACACCGGGCGAGAGTATTTGGTTACGAAGCTACATAGCGGGTTCTCGGATTCCTCGGAGGTGGTGAAGTCCCTATTGACAACGACCAATCGGGAGGAACTTCTGGCGGGAATTGATCTGTCGGAAGAGGAGGTGTTTCGCAATTTTTTAACGGAGAGTCGTGTGCGAATGAGCCTAGCGTCCATTACGATTGAGGAGACTGTGAACACGTATGACGCGGACTATGCGTGGTATCGCTGGAGTATGGAGACAGAGGCGGAGGCGTTTTCAAAGATGGTTCTAAGTAACTTGAAGGGACTTAGTGCCTCCATGGCCAACAATGTGGTGTATAGCAACGAGGATAAGAGTCTGGGGGAATTGACGGAGATTACGGTAACGAAGCGGGGCAAAAGCGGTGTGGTGACAGAGTTGGTACTGACGGGAACGGAGGGTTCGGTGACTCTTAAGAAGCAGACAGTGATACGAAACGCATTTGCCCCTAAGGAGCAGACCATTGTACGCGGGGATGGCAAAGAAATCACCGGAATGTCTCTATTGCCCAGTGCGTATTTCTACGTGGACATGGAAAATGACCGAATCACAATGCAAGGCGGCGGATACGGTCATGGGGTTGGTATGAGTCAGAACGGTGCCAATGCCATGGCAGAAGAGGGGAATACGTATCGAGACATTCTGGAGCACTACTTCGGGGGGACGGAGCAGACCAGAGTGTATGGGAAGTAGTTACTTGTCGGTAGTCTCATAGTCACCGAGGGATGTGACGCCATGCTTCGAACCAGTTGCCTTTCCGGCCAAGAAATCGGCGCGAATCTCGTACAGTTTCAACAGTCCGTTGAGCTCCGCACCCACGAACATAATGTACATGCAGATATAGAGCCATAGAATGCACAACACAATGGCGGTAAGGCTTCCATACACCGCGGCGAACCGAGGCATGTTGTCAATGTAGAGGGAGTACAAAAAGGAAAATCCGATCCAACCAAGGGCCGCAACAATGGCCCCCGGAAGCTCTGTAAGGAAACTGCTGGATTGCTCCCGACGGCTGGGGATGAATCGAAACATAAAGGTGAAGAAGCATACCATAATCACCAGGCCAACCACAGTGCGGATACTCTTAATGAGTCCTGCTAAGTGATCCAATGTCGGATATGCCTGTACCAGGTTGTCGGCAATTTGATTACCAAAAACAAAGACGGATAGTACAACCAAGATCAGTACCGCAAAAATCATAGTGTATATGAAAGAGAGCATACGACGATAGAAGTAATTTCGTTGCTCCTCTACATCATAGATGCAGTTTAAACCACGCTCAATGGCAAGAAAGCCTCTGGAACCTGCCCAGAGGGACGCAATGGCGGTGGTGGCAATCAGCGTACCCCCTGCGCTGTTCACCAGATCTGCCAACAGAGTGGTGATATAATCGCTGATGGCCCCCGGAAGTAGGGTGTCAATCAATGCAAAGAGAGCGGTATCCGTAATCGGAAGGTACTCCGTAATCGTTATCATAAACATGAGAAACGGAAAAAAGGATATCACAATAAACAGTGTCGTTGCAGCGGAAAATGCAGATACATTATCGTCGCGTAGCTTATGCGCGAAGCTAATTATAAGTTGTACTGGGCCGGTGAGTCGAATCATAGCAATCTTCCTTTCCATACGAGTATACGCAGAATTTATTGCATCATACGTAAAATGTCGATGCGATGCTATCGGTGTACTCGTTTTTTTTATATTTACTTGAATCCTCGGTGGCTTTCGTGTATACTATTATAGGCTGATTGGCTATGTAAGGAGGAGAGAAGGAAGATATGAAACGTGGCAATGAACGATTGCTGTTTTGGCGGAGCGTATTTTTTCTCTATTTTGTCTTACTGCTATATCTGCTGTTCTTCAGTGAAGCCTTCGGGCGTACGGAGCGGTATCCGGAGATGCAGTACAATCTGACTCCCTTTCAGGAGATACGCAGATATCTGTTCGGTGCCGGAGTGAACTCTCGGTTGTTCTGGGTGAACATTGTGGGAAATGTGGTGGCATTTGTGCCATTTGGTTATCTGCTTCCCAAGATATTTCGGAGACCCAGAGGTATTTTGTTTGTGACTGCCATGACGTATCTGTGCAGTTTGTCGGTGGAGCTGATGCAGCTGATATCGTTGGTGGGAATATTTGATTTGGATGATATCATTTTAAATACAGCAGGTGGTGTACTGGGATGCCTTGTGTACATCATAGAACACGCAGGAGGGCGCGGTGAAAGAGATCTTTGATCGCCCGTTGACGGAGGAGAAGCGAATCCGTTATCGCGGTAGAAATCGTTCCGGAGTCGGCAGAATGTCGTTGATTCTCGGAATCTTGGTTTGGATAATATTTGGGGTGCTGGTTTGGGATTCCAGAGGCACGGATGTGGATTATAACCGAATTGCGGTGTTGGGCATACTGGACTTTCTGTTGGCCATCAGCGGCATGATTTTGGCGGGACGAGGCTGGAGGGAAAGTAACGTGTATTATTGGTCCGCCCTTGTGGGTACGCTACTCAATACCGGCATGGTAGTGACGCTGTTCTGTCTCTACCTCATTGGTGCCGTGGTATAGCAAAATGCAGAGCTGTTTGCGAGTAAAACGTTTTTTTGGAGGTTGCAAATGAAACATTTGCCGTTGTTATTGACGTGGGACGAGGAGTTGTCGGAGCGGTATGAGCTTGTGATGTATCGCATTGCGGAGATTCGCAGAGAAGAGGAAAGCAAGAAGGCGAAGAAGGGACGTCCGACGTATTGTTATGAGGTGTCCGGACAGATTCTGTCTATGAACTCCTTGTTGGAGCTTGTCCGGAGCGGAGAGCAGAAGCAGCTGGAGCTTTCGGAGCTTCGTACGCAAAACGAACAGTTGTACTATCCCAAGAGCATGGAAGGCTATACGAACTCTTACTTAAATCCGCAGGTGGCTGCGGAAGCATACGGAGCATTTGCGGGAGCGGCTCTCAGCGCCATCTACAGTGAGATCATGGCATTGATTCCTTCGCTATTCAAGGGCGAGGCAAGACAGTTCTTATACGTGTGCGAGCTGTTTGCGGAGATCAGCAATTATTTCGGAGAGCATCATCTCGGAAGAAATGTGCGTCAGAGTTTGTTTTACTATGCCCACGATTATTGCGGGGAGATGTTGGAGAAGCGGTTGTTTGAGACTCGATGCACGGAAGCATGCGGATATTACTATGACTTGATTATGAGGGAACCCTTTGCGGAAGCAACGCTATATGGTTACGGGGAACCTATAACGGACAATGAGAGACGGGTATTTGCATTTCTGGCGGAACTTCCGGAAGAGGAGATTGAAGCCATGGCAGATACTTTCGTAAATGGTTATGTGAACGGATTTACCACTATGGGACTGGACATTTCTCGGAAGGAGACCGTAGAAGTTCGGTGTCGCATCGGCTTTGAACGTATTACACGTGCGGCGATTCGCAAGTTTCAAACGCTGGGCAAGAAACCGCTTCTGTATTTGCATAGTCACACCCTCATGCATCGTAACTTCGGCAGAAGTGTGGGGATTTCGGGTTCTTCTTTGAATTTGCAATGCGAATACGACCATCGCAATGACGGCCTGTTGTTCTTGAATCGTCGCTATTTGGACGTGCATTTGAAGGGGTTACGGCATGCTTACGAAAATGTGGCGGAAGAGTGCAAGGTATATGCCGGTCCCGCGTGTCAGGAAGCCTTCGGTGAAGCGGAAGTTGATTTGGAGAACAAGGAATCGGTACCTACCGCAAATGACCGCCTGAAGAAGTACCTGAACGAGAAGCGGACTAAGGGCGGCGAGATTATGTCGGAGTTTGTTCCCTTGGATGAGACCTCATTTACCATCATTGCTTATCCGGTACCATCCATCGGAGAGAATTTCGAGGCCGTGTTCCGAGAGACGGTGAAAGTCAACACTTTGGATAACAATAAGTACAAGGCAATCCAGCAGAAGATTATCGACGTGTTGGATCAGGGAAGTTACGTTACCGTCAGTGGCGCAGGTGCAAATGAAACCGAGCTTCGCATTGCTTTGCACCAGTTGACCGACCCGGAGAAGCAGACGAACTTTGAGAATTGTACGGCAGATGTGAACATTCCTGTGGGAGAGGTATTTACTTCACCGGTTTTGAAAGGAACTACCGGACTGTTGCACGTCAGCGAAGTATATCTGGAGGGTAACTTCTTTAAGAATCTTCGGATTCGATTTGAAGACGGTATGATTACGGAGTATTCCTGTGAGAATTTCGCTACGGAGGAAGAGAACCGATATTATATTCTGGAGAATATTTTGCATCATCACGATACCCTTCCTATGGGCGAGTTCGCCATCGGTACCAATACCACGGCGTATGTCATGGGGATTCGACAGGGGATTCAGAGGCAGTTGCCGATTCTCATTGCGGAGAAGACGGGACCTCATTTTGCAGTGGGGGATACGTGTTACAGTCACTCCGAAGACCACGCGGTGTACAATCCCGACGGCAAGGAGATTATCGCAAGAGACAATGAGGTGTCATTGCTTCGTAAGACCGACCGGTCTAAGGCATATCGGAATTGCCACACGGACATTACCATCCCGTACAATGAACTGGATCGGATTACGGTGCACACAGCCGGCGGAGAAGCGTTACCCGTAATTGAGAACGGACGCTTTGTTGTGAAGGGAACCGAGGAGCTGAACATTTCCCTGGATGAATTAGAGCAGTAAGAAAGAATTTAAGATAAAGGAGATCAAGAAACATGAGTAAAGTAGGTATTGTAATGGGCAGTGATTCCGATCTGCCGGTAATGAGTAAGGCGGCACAGATGTTAGAGAAGTTCGGCATCGAATATGAGATGACCATTATCTCCGCACATCGTATGCCGGACGTGTTCTTTGATTATGCCAACAGTGCGGTAGAGAAGGGATTCGATGTGATTATTGCCGGAGCCGGCGGTGCAGCCCATCTTCCCGGTATGTGTGCGGCAATCTTCCCGCTTCCGGTAATCGGTGTGCCGATTCACACCAAGACCTTGAGTGGCGTGGATTCGCTGTATTCTATCGTTCAGATGCCTTCCGGTATTCCGGTGGCCACCGTTGCCATTGACGGCGCGGCAAATGCCGGTATTTTGGCAGCGAAGATGCTTGCTATCGGTAACCCCGAATTGCTTCAGAAGATCAATGAATACAAGGCGGAGCTGAAGGATGGCGTTATGGCGAAGAAGGAACGCATTGAGACCGTTGGTTACAAGGAGTATAGTGCAAAATAGTACGTCATCTCTTGAAGGAACGCTATTATAAGTCCTGCTTATCTTAGGAGTAAGAATAATTCGCAAGAAAAGACAGGCATTTTTCAAAAAGGTATGTTATAATGGGTGCAGTGCAAGATAACGTATTGCACCGATACGAAACAAAATAAATCAGTGATACACATCGGAAAGGAGTTTTCTTATGGATTATAAGAACGCCGGAGTAGATATTGAGGCCGGATATAAGGCCGTGGAGTTAATGAAGAAGCATGTAAAGGAGACCATGCGTCCCGAGGTTCTCGGAGGACTAGGCGGTTTCTCCGGAGCATTTTCCTTAGATCGTTTTATGACAATGAAGCACCCTACCTTGGTGTCCGGTACGGACGGTGTAGGTACGAAGTTGAAGCTTGCATTTATCTTGGACAAGCATGATACCATCGGTATTGACTGCGTGGCAATGTGTGTGAATGATATCGCATGTGCAGGTGGCGAGCCCTTGTTCTTCTTGGATTATATTGCATGCGGCAAGAACTATCCCGAGAAGATTGCAACTATCGTAAAGGGTGTTGCAGAAGGTTGTAAGCAGGCCGGCTGTGCATTGATCGGCGGTGAGACTGCGGAGATGCCCGGGTTCTATCCCATTGACGAGTATGACCTTGCAGGCTTTGCCGTAGGTATCGTAGATGCGGAAGAGTTGATCTGTGGTAAGGATATGAAGGCAGGAGATGTAATTATCGGTATTACTTCCTCCGGTATCCACAGCAACGGTTATTCTTTGGTTCGTAAGGTATTCGAGATGCGCGATACTGCATTGAACCGTTATTATGATGAGCTTGGAACTACTCTTGGTGAGGCACTTTTGACACCTACGAAGATTTATGTAAAGGCGCTTTCTTCCTTGAAGAGTGCGGGCATCACCGTGAAGGCATGCAGCCATATTACCGGTGGTGGTTTCTACGAGAATATTCCCAGAATGCTTCCGGATGACAAGCATGCTATGATTTTGAAGAACAGCTATCCCATTCCTCCGATTTTCGATTTGCTTGCGAAGACCGGCAATATCGAAGAGACAATGATGTACAATACATACAACATGGGTATCGGTATGATGGTAGTTGTAGACAGTGCAGTAGCAGATCAGGCACTTCAGACCTTGAAGCTTGCAGGTGAGAATGCATACGTTGTCGGTAGCATCAGAGACGGCGAGAAGGGAATTACAATATGCTAAGATTTGTGGTTATGGTATCCGGCGGCGGTACCAATCTGCAGGCAATTATGGATTCTTTGCAGGACGGCGGTATTCGCAATGCGGAACTGTGTGGAGTTATCAGCAATAAGGCGGATGCATTTGCCTTGGAGAGAGCGAAGCAATACGGTGTTCCCGGCGTATGTGTAAGCCGTAAGAACTATGCAACCCGTGAGGAGTTTGAAGAGGCACTGCTTGGTGCGGTGGATTCCTTTGCGCCGGATTTGGTTGTTTTGGCAGGATTCCTTGTGATTATCCCGAAGAAGATGGTGGAGCGTTACGCCCAGAGAATTATCAATATTCACCCTTCCTTGATTCCTTCCTTTTGCGGTGACGGTTTCTATGGACTGCACGTTCACGAGGAAGTGTTGCGCAGAGGCGTGAAGGTTACGGGGGCTACGGTGCACTATGTAGATGACGGTACGGATACCGGACCGATTCTCTTGCAGAAGGCGGTTTCGGTGGAGCCCGGAGATACGCCGGAGGTATTGCAGAAGCGCGTTATGGTAGAGGCCGAGTGGCAGATACTGCCCCGAGTTATTGATGCGTTGGCAAATGATTTGGTGGCGCAGAACGAGAACGGCACCTATTACTTGAAAGAACGATAGAATACGAATATAAGACAGGAGGAAGTGCGAGTGAGAGGACTTGCACGATACGTGCATGAAGGTACTGATTATCGGTAGCGGCGGAAGAGAGCATGCCATTGCATATAAGGTAGCACAGAGCAAGAAGGTGACCAAGCTCTATTGCGCACCGGGCAATGCGGGAATCGCGGAACTTGCGACCTGTGTGCCCATCGGCGTTATGGAATTTGATAAGATGGTGGCGTTTGCGAAGGAAGAAGCCATTGACCTTACCATCGTAGGACCGGACGATCCACTTGTTGGCGGTATCGTGGATGCGTTTGAAGCAGCGGGGCTTCGGGTATTCGGACCTAGAGCAAATGCGGCGATTCTTGAGGGGAGCAAGGCATTTTCCAAGGATTTAATGAAGAAATATAACATTCCTACGGCGGCATATGAGACATTTACGGATGCAGATGCGGCCATGGAGTACCTGAAGGGTGCCAAGTTCCCTATCGTATTGAAGGCCGATGGTTTGGCTCTCGGTAAAGGGGTATTAATCTGCAATACCTATGAGGATGCCATCAGTGGCGTCAAGGAGATTATGTTGGATCGCCATTTCGGAGATGCCGGCAAGACCATGGTTATCGAGGAATTTATGACGGGCCGCGAGGTTTCGGTACTGGCATTCTGCGACGGTACGGACATTCGTCCTATGACCAGCGCTCAGGATCATAAGAGAGCCGGAGATGGCGACACCGGACTGAATACAGGCGGTATGGGAACATTTTCACCCAGTCCTTTCTATACCGAAGAAGTGGATGCTTTCTGTAAGGATAAGATCTATGCGCCGACTATGGCAGCCATGAAGGCAGAGGGGAGACCTTTTGTGGGCGTTATGTTCTGTGGATTGATGCTGACGGCAGATGGACCCAAGGTGCTTGAATACAATGCTCGTTTCGGCGATCCGGAGACTCAGGTAGTGCTTCCTCGTATGAAGAATGATATCATTGAGGTGATGGAGGCTTGTATCGACGGTAAGTTGGCTGAGATTAATCTGGAGTTCGAGGACAATGCAGCAGTATGCGTTGTATTGGCATCCAAGGGCTATCCGGAACATTATGAGAAGGGCTATGAGATTACCGGCTTTGAGAACTTTGCGGACAAGGACGGATATTATGTGTTCCATGCGGGCACGAAATTGTCTGAGGAAGGCAAGATACTCACAAACGGCGGACGCGTTCTCGGCGTAACGGCCAAGGGTGAGAACTTGAAGCAGGCTCGGGCAAATGCTTACGAGGCTACCAAGTGGATTTCCTTTGACAACAAATATATGAGAAATGATATCGGCAAGGCCATCGACGAGGCTTGATAATTGTGGATTTCAGAACCGTACGGTAGGGCAGAGAGGCTCTACTGTGCGGTTTTCTTTGTTTTGTTCGGCATTTTCACGCATTTGCACTGAAATACCAGCAGTTTCCTTGGTCAAAACGACAAAAAACGCTTGCATTTCTACTGCTGTAGTATTAAAATAAGATTGTTACATAATTGTTACGAATGATTTGGAGTTTACGTATGAGACAGAGGAACCAGTGGATAATTCGACTTCTAGTTGTAGTGCTAGTCATGCAGCTTCTTGCCGGAATGGGAGAGGTTCCTTTTTTGATGCGTGCGGAAGCGGCTCAGACGGGGTATTGCACCGCCAATTATCTAAATGTACGTAAAGGACCGGGAACTTCTTATGCGATTGTGACGGCATCGGGAAGTAAAGTGTTTCTTTCTAAGAACGATCAAGTGACAATTCTGGGAACCAGCGGTGACTGGAAGAAAATCGAGACGGAATTTAAAGGTGTGACAGTGCAGGGATATTGTCTTGGCTCCTATATCAAGACAAACAGTTCCACAGCCACAACGACACCTACGAAGGTTGCCACTGCGACTCCCACACCTACCGCGAATGCAGGAGAAAGCTATGCGATTGCGGCAACGGTTATCGCAAATACATTGAATATCCGAAGTGGAGCGGGAACTTCGTATTCGAAGGTTGGAACGGTATATAAGAATGCAGATGTGACTGTTATAGGAAAGGCCTATGACAGCAGCAAGAGTTTGTGGTACCAAGTGAAGACTACCATATCCGGAAAGCAGGTTACCGGATACATGCTTAGTACCTATGTGAAACTTTCGCAAAACATTCCGACAGTGACACCTACAAAGGCGCCCACGGCGACACCTACAGCAACAAAGAAGCCTACGGCAACACCTACGGTGACAAAGAAACCTACGGCAACAGTGACGAAGGCACCGACCGCCACGCCTACTCCTTCCACCGGCGGAAGCAGAACGGGCATTGTTACGGCCAATAGTCTGAACCTTCGCGCCGGAGCGGGAACCACATATACGAAATGTGCAACATTAACGAAGAACACAGCGCTTACTGTGCTGGGGGAACAGAAGGATAGCACGGGAGCACTATGGTACTGCGTGCAGGTTGTTACCGGGGGAAAGACCATTACCGGCTACATGTTGGCACAGTACATTAAGATTACGGGAACGATAACGCCAACCAAGGCACCGACGGCAACGCCCACAGTAACGAAGAAGCCGACGGCGTCCCCGACTTCTACGCCCACGAAGAAACCGACGGCGACGCCTACAGTAACAAAGAAGCCCACTGCCACACCGACCCCTGCTGTATACAGAACGGGTGTCATTACGGCAAATGAACTGAATATTCGTAGCGGAGCCGGAACCACATACACGAAATATGCCACCTTGACGAAGGATACTTCGGTTACAATTCTGAAGGAACAGAAAGATCGGAACGGAGCTCTGTGGTATCAAGTGAAGGTTTCGTATCAAGGTTCCACACTTACGGGTTATATGTTGGCACAATATATTAAGGTGACTGGAACAGTTACAGCGACGCCGAAGCCTACGGCAACAAACACACCGACGCCGAAGCCTACGGCAACAAACACACCGACGCCGAAGCCTACGGCAACGAATACACCGACGCCGAAGCCTACGGCAACAAACACACCGACGCCGAAGCCTACAGCAACGAATACACCGACGCCGAAGCCTACGGCAACAAACACACCGACGCCGAAGCCTACGGCAACGAATACACCGACGCCGACAC
The DNA here is from genome assembly GCA_045546575.1 of Lachnospiraceae bacterium. Classification (GTDB taxonomy): domain Bacteria; phylum Bacillota; class Clostridia; order Lachnospirales; family Lachnospiraceae; genus ISDg. The sequence continues at coordinate 167,374 of JAZQDC010000022.1, forward strand.
CTACAGTAACGGAGGCTCCGGTGAGTACAGTTACGCCGAGCCCTTCCGAAAGTGTGACTCCGGTGGGAACACCGACAATAACGCCGACGCCGGGGGCACCGAAAGAGGTTGCTGCCACGGTCAACGCTTCGTCCTTGAATATGCGAAGCGGCGCAGGCACGGAATATTCGAAGATAGTCAACCTCACCAGAGGCCAGGCGGTTACGGTCATTTCTTATGCGTATGACAGTAGCGGTGCACTGTGGTATGAGGTAACGACTACCATTGACGAAGTATTTTATCGTGGATATATGCTGGGACAGTATCTGGAACTTTCGGAGGATTTTCCGCTGGAGGATAATGAAGGTAATGTGCCTGATGTTGAAGACACGGAGATTCTCTACCGATACTCCGGACGACTTACGGGGAGTTCGGTAAATATGCGTACCGGTCCGGCAACGACTTATGCAATCCTGACGAAGCTTACCGAGCAGCAGAAGGTGACGGTCATCGGTCAGAGTTGGAATGCGGACGGTATCATTTGGTATCATGTGATTGTCGACATCGGCGGACAACAGCTGATCGGCTATGTATCCAGTACGTACATTGCTCTGGATACGTCCGCAAATGGTGTGTGGGCAACCAACAATACCGAGGGACTGGCACTGAAGCGTTCGCCATCCGGTAACAGTAGCGCAGTAATCGTAGCGGAGGCAGAAGTGACGCTGACGCAGAATCAATATGTATATATTACCGGAGAGCAGATGGTAAGCGGAGTCAAATGGATGAAGGTTATCGTTTCGGTGGGCGACACCACGGCCATCGGATATATTCCCGCGACGAATCTGACATTTGCGCCGGAGAGCTTAGAGGCTCCTTACAATCCGGTACTCAGTGATGCAGACTTCGAAGCGGCCATGCTTGCCGAGGGCTTCCCAGAGAGTTATCTGCCGTATCTTCTGGAACTGCACAAGCAGTATCCGAACTGGAACTTTACCGCATTTCAGACAGGGCTCGATTGGGAGACAGTCATTGCGGAAGAGGACAAGGTGGGATACAATCTAATCTCGAACAGTAAAGCCATTCGGTGGTTGTCCTTCGCAAGCGGTGCTTACAATTGGGGCACGGACTCCTTCATCCCTTATGATGGTTCTACATGGGTGACGGTATCCAATGCCGGCCTGCGGTACTATATGGACCCGCGAAATTGGCTGACGGAATCGTATATCTTCATGTTCGAAGAATTATCTTACGACAGTGAGAATCAGACATTGGAAGGTGTGGAGAGCATATTGAAGGGGACGCCCATGTATAAGACCTCATTTTCCTATACGGACGATGAGGGAAATGAGCGGACGATTCTGTATTCGCAGGCATTTATGGAGGCGGCGGAATATTCCGGCGTGAGTCCGTATCATTTGGCATCCCGAGTGAAGCAGGAAGTGGTAACAAGTTCTACCACCTTTAGTAGCAGTGCTACCGGTAAGGTGGCGGGATTTGAAGGATATTATAATTTCTATAATATTGGCGCGTATAACAGTACTGCAAGCATGGGTGCCATCAAGAACGGTTTGAAGTTCGCTAAGTACGGAGGAACCAATGCCACGTTGAACAAAGGCTCCTTGATTCCTTGGAATAATCGGTACGACGCGCTGGTAGGCGGTGGTTACTACATTGGCTCCAGCTATATCAATCGTGGACAAAATACGATATACTTGCAGAAGTTTAACGTATCCGGACGCTCCACTTACGGACATCAGTATATGGCAAATGTAGAGGCTCCGAAGTCGGAGGCTTACAAGGTGTACCTGGCATATCAGAGTATGGATGATTATGATGATATGAAGATCACATTTTCCATCCCTGTGTACGACAACATGCCGGAGAAGGCTACCGAAGAGCCTGCGCTTGTCTATAACCCTAACGCGTATTTGAAATCCCTGAGTCTGACTACAGATACAGGAGAGCGCGTGACGCTTGATGAGACATTTGGCTACAGTACGCTGGAATATTCTGCGACGGTACCTGCCGGTGTGGGTTCGGTCAATGTCAGTGCCAAGACGGTAAGTAGTCTTGCGAAGGTTATCAGCGGCGGAGAGGGCATGAGCCTAAGCGAGGGTGAAAATGTTCTGAATATCACCATTCAAGCACAGAACGGAACTACAATTACCTATACGGTGAAGGTGGCAAAGGAGGCCGCGGAGACAGTTGTGGAAGAGGCTGTGGAAGCGGTAACTGACGAACCACAGCAGTAGAGGGAAATGTGGTTGTTGAGACCACAGAAGTAGAATAAAAGTCAGGTTGGGATGCTACGATAGTAGAATGACGAACAAAAGGGTTGCAAAGGGCTTCATTTTGCAACCTTTTTGACATTTTACAGGGGCTTTTTTTGGGCAATGTGCTAAAAGTACAAATATTACTGTCGAATGACTTGCTTTTTTTACGAAAATAAAGTACAATGATAAAGACTATATTGTGGCTTATTGTATAGTCTGGTCGCAGTACTGTGCAGCGACGGAATAGAGGCACACGAAACATGGGTGATGTGATGTGTCAGTAAAGAACCTGTTTCGTGAATTTCGGAGATGCGCGGTGCGGAAAGTTACTATAAGAAGGTATAGGAACGGCGGGCAAACGATAAAATGTTGGGGAACAATTTATCAAAAACATCTAAAGATGAAGTAAGGAGGAAACGTATGACGAAGAAAAAATCAGTCATAGTAGTATTGGCAGCTCTGATGCTATGTATGATCGCGATGCTCGCAGTCATGGGCGGTGCAAGTGCAACAACGACGGAAGTCGAGGTTGACATCTCCAAGGGCAACTTAATGATTAAGGCTGATGGCACTTATACTGCGAATGGTTCGTCCACAGCGGCTACGTATGATTCAAGTACGAAGTTTGTTGTTTCGGGTACAGCCACAACATACAATATCAGTGTTGCGGCCGGTGCTGACGCGTATATTGTGTTAAACGGGGTTAACATCTCGCCGTCACAGGGATATGCGTTTTTTATCGATAACGATAGTACGGGTAATGTTACGCTTGAAGTCGCTGATGGAACAACGAATACACTGAAGTCAGCAGGTAAATATATAGCCGGTATCAACAAGAACGGTAGCGCGGACGATGTGGGTACGTTGGTGATTAAGGGCGGAAAACTCGGAACAGGTGTGTTGAATGCAATCGGTAGTGAGGGCGCCGGAATCGGTGGTGACTCGTTTGGTGTCGGCAAGAACATCATCATTGCCGGTGGACACATTAATGCCTCTTCCGGTAGCGGTGCCGGAATCGGTGGTGGCTCTGGTGCACAGAATATTCGGATTTGCGGTGGCGTGGTTAAGGCAACCGGTGGAACTTACGGTGCCGGAATCGGTAGTGGTGGCTACGGAAGTGAAAACGCAGTAACGGGAATCACTATTGATGCAGGGGTTGTAACCGCAATCGGTGGTGCCAGTGCATCCTGCGATATCGGACACGGCGCCAGTGCCGGTACGACCAGTAACATCATTATCGGTGGTGGTTCTGTGTTAGCGGAGACGGTTGGATGCACACCGAAGAATTACAGTGGCGATTCACTTGTAATGAAGACCTATGCTAACCCGGATAGCAAGGCAATGTCCTTGTACGGTGCAGCAGGTACTTCTTTAAGAGTATGGAATACGAAGAATCACCTGCCTCTTGATTCGAATGATAGTAATTTGTACGCTTGGATTCCTTCTCACTGCGAGTTGAAATTCGATGACATTGAAGGAACGGAACAAGATATCCCGATTAATATGTACACGGGTAGTTTGATTATCTATGAAGATACATTTTGGTATGCAGGAACTACGTATGATTATGTTGCAGGTTCTAGATTTATTATTAATGGAACTACAGATCGTTACACGGTAACGGTAGCTAAGGATGTTGATACGGATATCGTTCTCGCAGGTGTGGGTATTGATTTGGTGTACGCAACACAAGATGGACTTAATCTTGCGGGTGTTCCGAACAACTTGGTTCCTATTCTCATTGAGGATGACAGTACCGGGGATGTGAGAATCGGTTTGCGTGCGAATACCACGAATACGCTTACATCTGGCGCTAATGTTGCGGCAATTTGTAAGAATGGTATCGGTGACGATGTGGGACGATTGACATTCTACGGTGCCGGACCGTTAACTGCACAAGGCTATGCAGGTGCCGGTATTGGCGCATCGAATGATGGCGAAGGAACACGAAACATTTTGTTTTCACAGACTGGTACGATTAATGCGCAAGCAGTAGCCGGTAGTGGTTACGGTATCGGTGGCGGTGCAGTGTCGGATATTTATATCTCAAGTGGAACGACAACAGCGGTCGGATTCACTGCAGGTATTGGTGGAACAACCATAGATAATATACAGCTTAAAGGCGGAACGCTCAATGCAAAAGGCACCGGTTCAGCCAGAGGCATTGGGGCTAGTGTGGCACTGACCAACATGACGGTTAGTGGTGGAACGCTTAATGCAACCGGTGTCAATAGTGGCCCGGGTATTTACGGTAAAAGTATATCGAATCTGACTATAAGCGGCGGTACAGTAACCGTGACGGGTGGAACATATACTAGTGCTATCAGTGGTGAGACGATCGAGAATCTAAAGTTTACCGGTGGTACAACTACTGTAAATTTCGGTAGTTATGGTGGAGGTATCTATGCAAGTACTTTACTGAGCAATCTGACTATATCCAACGCTACCCTCAAGGTAAGTGGCGGTGGAAATTATGGTAGGATGGCAATTGGTGGCAATAGCATTGATGGTGTTACCATTACAAGTTCCACTGTTATTGCGGAGACTAGTTCTCCGAAATATGCCGGCATTGGTTGTACTAGCGGAGGTACATTCGATGGATTGACTATTACTAAGTCTACCGTAACTGCCAGTGGTGGATCAAACGCTCACGACATCGGTGGTTACAATAGTGCAACTGATGCTATGACAAACTTTGTTATTAATCAGGGCTCAGTTAAGGTAGATTCTGTTGGTATTACTCCTGTGAACTCTGCAGGTACGTCTCTTGTTTTGCAGACAATTCCGAATGAGGATAGTGAAGTTGTTCGTATCGGAACGACGAAGTGGACTCCGGTAAATCATTTGGCTGCTGATGAGACAGATTACAATCTATATGCATGGGCACCCTCCGGAGCTACTGCATACGTTGGTCCTCAGGATCCCACGGTAAGGGTTACAGCAGCAAGCCGTACATATACCGGCGCTGCACAGCAGTTGTTGGCTTCGGCCACAACCAGCGGTGGTACATTGTACTATAAGATTACGTCTTCTCCGGATGGAACGACAACGTCTTATTCTACAACGAAGCCTAAGGGAACGTTGGCAGGTACCTATACAATTGCTTATAAGGTAGTTGGTGACTCTTATTACAATTCGGTTGCAGAGAAGACGCTTACGGTAACGATTGCAAAAGCAACACCCAAGGTAACGGCTCCTACAGCAATTACTGGACTTACCTATAACGGAGAGTATCAGACCTTGGCTAATGCAGGCTCTACAACCGGTGGTACGTTGTACTATCAGCGAGAATACAATGGAACGCGTTACGGTGACTGGACTACTGCGGTTCATAAGGGAAGACTTGCTGGAACTTTCAAGTTATATTATAAGGTTGTCGGTGATGACAATTACAACGATGTTGCTGAAGCATACATTGAAGTAACGATTGCTAAGGCAACACCTTCGGTAACCGCACCTACAGCAATTACTGGCCTTACCTATAGCGGTAATGCACAGACACTGATTAAGGCAGGTTCTACTACCGGTGGAACATTGCAGTATGCAGTGAAGTACGGCACCGGATCTATTGGAACTTACGGAACTACACTTCCTACAGGAACAAATGCAGGTACCTATACGGTATATTACAAGGTTGTTGGTGGTGACAATTACAACGATGTGACTGCAAAGTCCATTACTGTAACGATTGCTAAGAAGGCACCTACCGTAACGGCACCTACATTGAATACGCAATTGACCTACAATGGTTCCTCACAGGCGTTGTTGGCAACAAACGGTACTACCGGTACAGGTCACATTGAATACAGTTTCGATGGAACCACCTGGTATACGACGCCCTTAACGGCAACCAATGCAGGTGATTATACGATTTACTATAAGGTTACGGCTACAACAAACTTTTTGGGTGTAGACAGTACCAAGCTGGGAACGGTAACGATTGCTAAGGCAACACCTTCGGTAACAGCTCCTACAGCAATTACCGGCCTTACTTATAACGGCAAGGCACAGACACTGATTAATGCAGGTTCTACCACCGGTGGAACATTGCAGTATGCAGTGAAGTACGGTACCGGATCCATTGGAACTTACGGAACTACACTTCCTACAGGAACAAAGGCAGGTACCTATACGGTATATTACAAGGTTGTTGGTGATGACAATTACAACGATGTGGCTGCAAAGTCCATTACTGTAACGATTGCTAAGAAGACACCTTCGGTAACGGCACCTACAGCATTGACACTCACTTATAATGGAGCTGCTCAGACATTGATCAAGGCAGCAACCACAACAGGTGGTACATTGCAGTACAAAGTAACGGCACCTGACGGAACGACAACTTCGTATGCAACTACACTTCCTACAGGAACGAATGCAGGAACCTATACGGTATACTACAAGGTAGTAACCGATACAAATTACTTGGCGGTAGCAGAGAAGTCTATTACTGTGACTATTAAGAAGGCAACTCCTACTGTAACAGCACCCAAGGCAATTACCGGTCTTGTATACACAGGTGATTGGTTGGAGTTGGCTACAGCAGGTTCTACTACTGGTGGTACCATGTACTATCAGAAGGAGATGAATGGCGAGACCTATGGTTGGTACACGTATCTTCCTAAGGGAATCGCAGCTACGACCTTCAAGATTTGGTATAAGGTCGTAGGTGATGAAAATTACAACGATGTAGCAGAAGCTTATATCGAAGTGACTGTTGATAAGCGTCAGCAGGAGGCACCTAGCGATTTGGTGTTCGGTAAAGAATCTGTAGCAGGTAAGGCGGATGCAACCATTGGTGGACTTACTACGGCTATGGAGTATAGCCTTGATGGTGGTGACACTTGGATCCCGGTAACCGATTCGTCTATGACATTTGGTGCCGGTGACGTACTGGTGCGTTATGCAGAAACCGAAGGTGATGAGGCATCGTTACCTGTAGAAGGAACTATTGTAGAAGGAACTCCTATTGTGATTTCTACCATTGTACCGAATGGCGGTGCAACCGTAGAAAGCGATGATGACCTTGATAACATCACTTATGGTGATGATGTAACGATTACCGTTAATTTTGATGATGGCTTCTCTAAGGGTAGCGGTTTCATGGTACTTGTCGGTGGTGTACCCGTAACTCTTGATGAGAACAATTCATATACCATCAATGATGTTGCCGGTAACACAACAGTAACCGTTCTCGGTGCTGAAGATTTGAATCCTCCGGTAATCTCCGGTGTTGAGGATGGCGAAGAATACTATGTATCTCAGGAAGTTGAAATCGAAGATGACAACATCGATAAGATTACAATCAACGGCGAAGAGTACACAGGCGATCTTCCTCTCGTTCTGGAAGGTGACAAGGATGCTACTTACGAAATCGTAGTAACGGATAAGGGTGGAAATGAGACAAAGGTAACTGTAACCATGAAGCCCATTGAGAGCATTGAAGAGCCCATTGCCGACCTTACGGTTGACAATGTAACTTCTGACGATGTTCCCGCAATTGAAGAAGTTCTTGCTAACGCAGAAGAAGCTCTTGCAGATGCAAATGCAGAAGCAGGTGCAACGGATGCTGAGAAGGCCGAGATTCAAGCAATCATTGATAAGTGCAACGATCTTCTTGATAGAGTAGACGAAGTACAGGATGCAATCAATCCTGATAGCGTTGATGCTATTGAAGATATCACACTTGACAATGTAACTTCCGATGATAAGCCGGCACTTGAAGAAGCACTGGCTGATCTTGAGAAGGCACTTGATGATTACTCCAACGGTACTCAGGAGAACCTGACTCCGGACGAGAAGAAGGCAGTTGAAGATAAGATCGCAGAGATCGAAGAGCTTCTCGGAAGAATTCAGGATGTACAGGATGCAATTAATCCTGATAGCGTTGATGCTATTGAAGATATCACACTTGACAATGTAACTTCCGATGATAAGCCGGCACTTGAAGAAGCTAAGGCTGATCTTGAGAAGGCCCTTGAGGACTATGCAAATGGAACTCAGGAGAACCTGACCGACGAAGAGAAGCAGGCAGTTGAAGACAAGATTGCAGAGATTGACGAGCTTCTCGGAAGAATTCAGGATGTAGAAGATGCTATGAATACCGACCCGATCACAGATGCTAAGGACATTACCGATGAGGATGTGACTGAGGACGATAGACAGACCATCGAAGAAGCATTGGAAGACTTGAATGACGTAATCGACAACTATGCAACTGAGCCGGTACAGAACTTGACCGACGAAGAGCAGAAGGAAGTTGAAGATGAAATCGCACGTCTTGAGGAGTTGCTTGACATCCTTGATGCGGCAGTTGATAAGATTACTGATACCGGACGTACTTTGAACTTGGATGGTATCATCTACATTAATCAGTACATCAAGGTAGAAGGATATGAAGGAATCGATGTTACTAAGAACGGTGGTTTGATGATTTGGACCAGCGCAGTAACGGAAGACGATGCAATCTATGCAAATGCTGAGATTATCAATGCAGGTATGATTGCAGTTGGCGACGAGTACAGACAGACGACCCTTCAGGAAGCCATTGATGAGGTGAAAGACCTTGTTGAAGAACTGAATGGTGTCGTAAGTGGACTGGAATCCTTGCTTGCAGAAGCAGGAGCTGTAGATGTTGATAAGGTGACTACCGGTGACTTGGGAGATCTGAGTGACTTGTTAAATCGTTTGGAAGAGTTCCAGACCGAGAATAATGATAAGCTCTCCGCAGAAGATACCGCAGAGCTTCAGGCAGCCATTGATAAGATCAGCGGTATTGTAGAAACGTTGAAAGCAGAGGATGAGGTAGTTGACAAGATTACTGATACCGGACGTACATTGAACCTCGATGGCGTAATCTACATCAATCAGTACATCAAGGTAGAAGGATATGAAGGAATCGATGTTACTAAGAACGGTGGCTTGATGATCTGGACCAGCGCAGTAAACGAAGAGGATGCAATCTATGCAAATGCAGAGATTATCAATGCAGGTATGATTGCAGTTGGCACTGAGTACAGACAGACGACCCAGGGACTTGCGGCAGCACAGTATGCGGACAAGTTGTATTTGCGTGTATACCTGCAGCTTGAGGATGGTTCTTATGTATATGGTCCTCTAAAGGAGTATT
>JAZQDC010000023.1:0-4422 GCA_045546575.1 Lachnospiraceae bacterium
GAAGACAAAGTGTCATTTGACACGGTAGGTGAGAAGGAAAGTGATCTTTCTGAGGAGTGGACAAATTTCATAGAAGATACGGAATTGGCTTGGAATGAAGAGTCTGCGAGTGGCGAGGAAGTATCATTATGGAATGAAACTACGATGATTGATGCAGAATCCTCACACCACTTCGATGAAACCAAGCGAATCACAAGGAGTGACGTGCCGGTTTCCATCGGGTATGAGGAAGCCAAAGAGCGAGGTCACAGAGAGCGTAGATACGATCTAGAGGGCGCCAATCCTTACAAGGTCGTTTTCGATAATGACGACGATACGAGAACGGAATATTACTTCGCTTATCCCGTCAAATATACCGATAAGCAGGGAAATGTTCGAGATGTGAAGATGGAGCTTACACGGTGTAACGAAGGATATCGTACTGCAGAGAATTCGATTGTTACTACATTTTCCGACCAGCTTGAAAAGGGTGTACATCTGTCGGATGAAGAGGTAAATATCCGATTGGTTCCTGAGTTCGTGGAGTCGGCAGACGCACAGATTGATACGACTGGAGAAATCGTTACGTATGAGATTGATGATGTGACAAAGATTGAGTATTCCCTTACTTACCTTGGGTTTAAGGAAGATATCGTAGTCAGTGAATACAATGGGGTTACGGAGTATGATTTCCTTCTGTATACCGGTGGTCTGAAGTTGCAACGGATACAGGAGGAATGGTTTCTTGTTGACGGGACAGGAGTGGTGCAGGCATCGATTGGTGACCTAATCATCTTCACTGCGGATGAGCAGAATAACACGATTGGGGAAATCTATGTAGAGACGATTACACGCGGGGAACTGTATCGCATGACGTTAGTAATCGATGAGGAGTACCTGCGTTCGCCTGATACAAAGTATCCGATTCGCATCGATCCTACCATTGAAGTAAACTATGACAATGACGGTGCAGGAGCGATTGAAGATGTTACCATCAACAGTGGAATGGGGTCTCTTGGAACCTCGGGTTCTATCTTCATTGGAAAGCGTACTTCCGGTGGAATTGCACGTACGTTGATGCGTTTTCCGGGACTGGATATGGGGAGCATTCGTTCTGCTTCGCAGATTCAAAGTGCTACGGTGGAGATTCGAGACTTGATGTGTGAAAGTGCATCTATGGTAGTGAACTGCCACGTGTTCACGGGCAATACGTGGGCAGAAGGGACTGCTACTTGGTCCAATACCTCTCCGAACAGTTATCAAAGTACGGTGTTGTCCTCTAACACAATTTCCTACGCCAATGGAAAGAAACAAGCAACGGTACACCGATACTCCTTTGATATCACCGATGCCGTAATCGGTTGGAAACTTGGCAACTATAACATCAATAAAGGAATCTTGTTCAAGGCATCGTCTTCTACGGAGAGTTCTTCTTCTCAGTTGTATAAAACCTTCGCGTCGTATAATCGAGCATCGTACAAACCGTCGCTATCCATTACTTATAACATGACCGGCGGAGCCTATGAGGGGACGTACTATCTGAACAACGAAGAGACAGGACGATACCTTGCTAATAACGGAAGTTCTACATATCCGACAAGAGGCTTATTAGCTAACGTGGGAAGCAAGGTAAAGTGGGCGATTCATGAGGTGGGAGACTACTATGTGATACAACCGTCTACCAACAGTTCGCTGTATCTCTGTTCTATAAGCACAACTTCTGAAGATGTGTCTCTGCGTTCCATAACAGACGGAATCATTCCTACGAACTGTCGATGGAACATTGAGTATGCGGGGCAATATAAGGCTTACTTGAAGAATGTCGGAACCGGACGTTATCTTGCGGATGACAGTGGGGTTAAAGCCGTGAATGCAAGCAGCAAGGATGTCTGGCGAACGGTGACCACGAGCTACTACGGAAGTGGTTCGTCGTATGTGAGAAGAGAGTTAACAAGTACGGATGAGATCTTTAACAACCTTGTGATGGACATTGATAGTAGTGCGGATATCGTTACAAACAGTAATGCTACAAAGATTTTGTGGGCAAGTCCATCGGATTTCGAGTATACGGTTTCTGATGATATTGCGACAGTTAACGGTACAGTAGTGAGTTGCTCTTGCGGAACGGTGACGGTGACTGCGACGCACAAAGTGACGGGACTTAAGAAGACATTTACCGCAAGGACGTATAAGTCTGCAATTGTTGTGGTTCCAGGAATCTTGGCATCGGAGCTGAAGAAAGCAGACGGTAGCGATCTGTGGACGACGGAACAAGTGAAGGACATTGGAAAAATAGCATTGTCGGCAATACATGTTGCAAAGAACCCTCTGGAAAAATATCAAGTCATAACGGAAGGTACGACGGGAATCGATGAGACGTATGGCGGCTTATTAAGTGCACTAAATGATCAATATAGTGATAAATATGATATCATTTACTTCCCTTACGATTGGACAAAGAGTAATACAGATGCAGCGATACGATTGCGAGATGAAGTGGCATCTGAGTATGAACGTATAACGGTGATTGCTCATAGTATGGGCGGATTGGTGGCTTCGTATTATCTTGTGGTAGATTCGAAAGCGCAGGAGAAGGTAAAACAGATGATCTTCGTAGGATGTCCGCTTGCAGGTGCACCTACTTTGGTGCAGATGTGGGAGAGTGGAGATTTTACCAGATTTGCCGGTATGGATTTGCCAGGAGATGTCGAACGCTTTTTCGGAGAAAACAGTGGAGGTGTAGCACAATTTGCAATTGAGCTTGCGGATGCATTTCAGAATGTACTTGGTGTGGTAGTTGGTATGCCAGATTTGTTTGGCCGAGTGGTAAAAGAATTAAACAGCGTATATGAATTGTTGCCAACAGAATGGAGTGGCGTGTATCAAGGGAATACGACGGAACCGAATATGAGCACATATCATGACTCGGAGAAAGCAAATTGGGTAAGAGACCTTTATGGGTTTAGTGAGACCAAGAGTAATGTGGCAGACCTATTTCATAATCCGTTATACGTGAATGGAAAACATATCTCTACGACGGTGAACAGTCATTATATAGCCGGAATAGGAAGAGAAACAGTGGATGATTATTCTTATAATGAGAGTACGGAAAGGTGGACGTGCGAATATACCAGTAACGGAGATAGTATTGTTCCTCTTTGGAGCGCTACGTTAGGGAATCCGGATGCAAGTAATGTTTCGCAACTAGCTTATTCACATGTAAAACTAGTAACAGAGGGATATGATAAAATTATTGCTTGGCTAGAGTAGAAAGGCGGGGGACTGTGAGAAAACTTACATTTCTATGCGTATTAGTAATATTGTTTGTGTCGATTACGGGATGCTCAATCTTCTTTGGAGATGTGGCGACACCTGTAGAGTATTCGACACAAGTTATCCTTGATGAAGAAGTACTGGAAGATTGGGAGATGAGAATTGCTATTTGTCGTTCGGACAACAATAATAGTGGTCTTCTTCCACGAACAAATGGTGCACAGACCATGGTAATGAATAACGGTGAGATTTCGTTTGAGCAGTATTCGGAAGAAGAAAAATTAATTGATATTTATCCAAACGAAGACCAACAAAACGAGAATTATGATCTTAGTAGAAAGATAAGAGCAATAGTCGAAGAGAGCGAACATGAAGTTATACAGAACCTTCGTGATGCGTATTATTTGGTCTCGGTAAGGGGGTTTCCGGAAGAAAAGGATGGATTTGTATATACGATACTGCGAGACTCGCCGCCTCCGATTACTGGGGACACTGAAGAATACGAAACAGAGGAATATGAACCAATTCATCTTTGGGTCTTCGTTGTAAATCTTGAGACGGAGCAACCGGTATATATTCAAATGATTCAATTGGATAATTACTCGTTTGTTCATAACGATTGGCCGGTGTTGGTGCGGCCTTGAGGCAATCTTAGCATTGTTGGAGTAACGGAGGTAAGAAATGAAACGAATTCTATTCTTGTTGCCTTTGATGGTGATGGTTGCGTTAGTGGGCTGTACATTGTCTGGTAATCGAACAATTCCTGTAGAATACTCTACGGAGATCATGTTGGATGAAGAAGTACTGGAAGATTGGGAGATGAGGATTCCTCTTGGTCAACCGAATACGGGAACATTTTTTTCTTATCAAGAAGAACCATACCAAGTGATGGTAATTAAAAATGGTGAAATATCCATTGAAGACTACCCCGAAGAGGAAATGTTAGAGGAAACCTATCCAAACGAAGATGCAATTAATGGGGATTATGATAGAAGAAGAGAGGTGACGAGAATATTCGAGGAAAGCCAGAAAGAGGAGATTGCAAAAATCAGAGAGAACGGCACGAATTTGTCAGTGCGTTGCTTTCCTGTAGAATATGATGGTTATATATATGCAGTATTTACGGGCGACGGAGGATATTATATTGGTGACACAAAAGCGATTAAACCG